>NZ_CP034464.1:1227581-2455162 GCF_003955735.1 Undibacterium parvum
AATTGCCTGTCAATTTCAGATCGATAGGCAACTCAGCATAATAATCTTTGGCCACCACCTGCCCAGGTTTAAACAATTCAAATTGCAAACCTCGACCTAATCCGGATTGATTTATATCCGAAAGTAAGGCATCCATTTCAGCTTTGCTAGGCAATTGTTTTTCCATAGTCGCCACATATTGAAGTACCAATTTCCTTTGTTCCCTCAATGCGTCTAGGCTAATTGCCTGCTGGATTTTTTGTTTGAAAGTTTCTTTTAATTTTTCTTCCTCGACCTGCCCCGCTTCTTGCTCTTCAAGCTGCCCGCTCCAATAAAAAAACCAGCCCAGGACGACAACAAAGAACAAGGAGGCTACAGCAAGCAAAGCACGCGGTAGTATTGGCCACAAACCAGGATGCAAGCCACTCAGATCACGAAACTGCGCGTTGATTGAATCGCCCATTTCTTTCAGATTTTGCATATTTTAACTTTCATGCGCATTCAAGGCGTCTTAGTCGGGGAGGTTTGTGCTGCACCGCTTACGGCCACAGTGCTCGCGGCAGCAGATTCTTGTTCACGCGGGCGTTTGATGCCAACATTCATGGAAAACTCCACAACTCTCTTTGCATCACGCCCCTGCCCTAAGTTTACCGACTTAATTTCAAGCAATTCTGGCTTATAAACCCATATCGACTTATTTCCTAAATTGCGAATAAAGTCTGAAACGCGCTGATTCGATTGCGCATATCCGGTAACAAGAACACGTTGCCCCTCTTGTTTAAGTGTTTTCAGGTAAACACCTTCTGGCGTCAGTTTCACGAACTCATCGAGCATGAAGACCGGTTGATTTCTATCACCCTGCAAATCTTCCACAGCCTGCTGTCTAGCCTTCAAACCATCGATTTCCTGACGCAGGGTGGCAACTTCCTTGATTTTCTCGTCTAATTTAAGGTTTTCCGCCTTAATGTAATTATTTCTATCCGATTGAGCCGTAATTTGCCTCGCAAAAACAGCACCGACTACCAGCACAACCACAGCACCTATCACGGCAGCAAACAATAATAAGGAGTAAAAATTACTCTTTAGTTGTTTGCGTTTCTCTTCTCGATGAGGAAGTAGATTGATTTTTATCATTATCCAAATCTCCGCATCGCCAAGCCACAAGCTACCAAGTAAGAAGGGGCGTCACTGCGCAGCATCTTTTCACTTACATTATTCGATAGATCCATACCCTTAAATGGGCTCACAACGGAAGCAGAAATTTTTGTACGCTCAGCAATAAGATCAACCAAACCGGGTATAACAGCGCACCCACCGGCAAGATATATCTGGTCCACACGGGTAAAGGGGGTTGAGGTAAAGAAAAATTGTATTGCTCTTGTCACTTCTAACGAGGCACTTTCTAGAAATGGCTCCAACAATTCCATCTCATAACTATCCGGTAGATCGCCCTGTTTTTTCTTCGCTTCAGCCTCTTCAAAAGAAAGGCCGTAATTACGAATAATGTCCTGGGTGAGTTGATTCCCGCCAAATTGCTGGTCGCGCTCGTAAATTACTTCGCCATTTAGCAGGATAGAGATATAGGTTACTTTTGCACCGATTTGAAATAGCGCATAGATTTGATCGCGCCCGCCATTTGACTGCGCCTCTATCAATCGATTAATTGCAGAACGCGCAGCGTAAGACTCGATATCCATGATTTTCGCTTGCAAACCCGCAGATTCAATCACCGCGACGCGGTCTTCTATTTTCTCTTTGCGTGACGCCGCCAGCATAACCTCAACGTCTTCTTCTGCATTGGCAGCGGGTCCTATGACGCAAAAGTCCAGACTAACCTCATCCATAGCGAAAGGAATATATTGATTCGCCTCCGACTCAACCTGCACTTCCAAGGCCTGCTCGCTCAAATTTCCAGAGAGTATAATTTTTTTGGTAATGACTGCCGAAGCGGGCATCGCGAGCGCTGCATTTTTTACGCTGCAGCCACTGGTTTTAATCAATTTGCGTATCGCGTCAGAAACTTGTTCTATATTTTCTATGTTTCCATCCACAACCGCACCCTTCGGCAATGGCTCTGAGCCACACCGTTCCAGTCGAAATCCTTGCTCGCCACTACGCGAGAGCTCAACAAGTTTGACGTCAGACGTGCTGATATCCAAACCGACCAAGGGCGGATTTTTTCTTCCCAGAAATGATGCCAGATCTAAAGCCAAGGATATCCCCTCAAAAAAACATCATTCTATTCTTAATAGTATTGTGCAAGAAACTATTTGGTAACAAATTATTACTCAAGACAATTTTACCAAAGGCACAAAGGGTGTAAATTCTTTTGAAAATCGCGAATTAACATACAATTATCTGAACCTACATGAAATCCTAGCAATAAGCCTGTACTTATGTAAAGGGTTTTCCACAAAGCATCACACATATGCGTTGCCAAATATCCACGGCAAAGCATAAGGACTTGCATTTTTTACCAAGGCATCTGCTAAGGCTATAATAGCCATTGCTACTTCACACCAACACTATTCATCTATGCCAGTCACTAGCCCTCATCAAACAATAGAACATGCAACAACAAAAACCAAGCATCGTAGCTTGGCATTACGTATTTTATTCGGCTTAGTCGGGATAATCATGGGCGGAGTTGTCGCCGTCTTACTGTTAATCGGCTTTGCCTTGACCATGGCCTATCCAAATCTGCCTGAGTTAGACGCGATCACCAGCTACAAACCCAAAATGCCTTTGCGGGTATTTTCTGCAGATAATATGTTGATTGCTGAATTTGGTGAGGAAAGGCGCAATGTGGTTCGCTTTGCCGAGATTCCAGAACTCATGAAAAAGGCGGTACTGGCGATTGAAGACGATAGATTCTACGAACACGGTGGTGTTGACTATCTAGGTATTTTGCGCGCCTCCGTCCATAATATGGCAGGCGGCCCCAAACAAGGTGCCTCGACCATCACTCAGCAAGTCGCTAGAAATTTTTTCCTTTCCAGTGAGCAGACGTTTAAGCGCAAGATTTACGAGGTCTTGCTCGCATGGAAAATTGAGCAAAATCTGAGCAAAGATCAGATTCTTGAAATTTACATGAATCAAATTTATTTGGGGCAGCGCTCGTATGGTTTTTCGTCTGCGGCACAAATCTACTTCGGCAAAAGTTTAAAGGAAATTAGTATCGCGGAAGCGGCGATGTTGGCAGGATTGCCGAAAGCACCTTCGTCCTACAATCCGGTCGCCAACCCCAAGCGTGCAGCAGTGCGTCAGCAGTACATCTTGCAAAGGATGAAGCAGTTGGGCTACATCACAGAAGCACAATACGAATCTGCCAAAATCGAGCAATTACAAATCAAAACTGATAGCGCTGAATTTGGTATTCATGCTGAATACGTCGCTGAAATGGCCAGACAACTCGTGTATGAACAGTACAAAGAAGAAACCTATACTCGAGGCTTAAATGTGTACACCACCATCACCAAAGCCGACCAGGATGCCGCTTATCTGGCGCTACGCCGCGGTGTAATGGATTATGAGCGACGCCACGGCTACCGTGGTCCGGAAGCAATCATAGATATACCGGCGAATAAAGAGGAAGCCGAAAGCGAAATTGAATCAGAACTCGCAGATCATCACGATAGCGATGATCTGGTACCAGCCATGGTACTTAGCGCCGATACCAAGTTAGTCAAAGCAGTACTGTCATCGGGCGAAGAGATACAAATTAGCGGCGCAGGTCTAAGCTTTGCTGCGAGCGGCCTACTTGCCACGGCCCCCGCCAATAAGCGCATACAACGCGGCGCGGTGATACGCGTAGTCCAGGAAGGTGCCAACTGGAGCATTACACAGATGCCGGAAGTGCAATCCGCGTTTGTCGCAGCCAGTACCACTGATGGATCAATTAAAGCTTTGGTCGGTGGCTTTGACTATAACATTAACAAGTTTAATCACGTGACACAGGCGTGGCGTCAACCAGGCTCCAGTTTTAAACCGTTCATCTATTCCTCCTCGTTGGAAAAGGGCTTATCCCCCTCAACCATCATTAATGATGCACCTATCAGTTTTGACGCAACCCAAACCGGTGGTCAAGCCTGGGAGCCGAAAAATTATGATGGCAAGTATGAAGGTCCAATGAGCATGCGTAAGGGCTTGACCAAATCAAAAAACATGATTTCCATTCGCATATTGCAAAAAGTCGGTGCAAAATACGGGCAGGAATACACTAGTCGTTTCGGCTTTCTGCCAGAGAAGAATCCACCATATCTAACCTTGGCGTTGGGTGCGGGTGCGGTGACTCCATTGCAAATGGCAGGCGCGTATGCGGTATTCGCGAATGGCGGCTATAAAATTAATCCCTACCTGATTTCGAAAATTACCGACACCAGTGGCAAAGTTTTATCTCAGGCCATGCCGGACCTGGCTGGCGATGAAGCGAATCGTGTCATTGATGAACGCAATGCGTTCTTGATGGATAGCATGCTTAAAGACGTCGTCAAATATGGTACTGCCACCAAAGCGATGGTTTTGAAGCGCCCTGATCTAGCCGGCAAAACTGGCACAACCAATGATTCTATCGACGCATGGTTTGCCGGCTATCAAGCGAAATTGGTTGGGATAGCCTGGATAGGTTTTGATCAGCCGAAAAACTTGGGCAATAAGGAAACCGGCGGCGGTTTGGCTTTGCCGATCTGGATATCGTATATGCAAAGGGGTTTGAAAGAGATTCCGATAGAAGAACGCGCGATACCTAAGGGAATTATCCAGGCAGAAGGCGATTACTTCTACGCAGAAAATCCGCCCGGTTCGGCAATTCGTAACTTAGGCGAAACCGAGCAGGCGATTATTGAAGAGTAGCTCGACAGACTATCAGGCCGCAGCTTGTTCACTAGCGATAGTCGACAAGCTGCTGAAAAATTCTGAGTCATCGCGCGTATTGCGCCACACCTGACCATCATGTTTATAATGAAAACCGCCAGACCTTGCTGCCAGCCACATCTCTTGCATCGCAGCCTGGCTATTGACAATAATTTTTGATCCGTTGTTAACGAACTCAATTTCTAAGACATTGCCACTTCGCTTGCAATCCACATCAAGCTCATCATTATCAAAAGCGCGCTCGAAAATTTGCTCTACTTGTTGCAGACACTCATCGGCCATTTTCAAAAATTCTGTTTCGGTCATGTTACACTCCAGCGCATCGATAAACCGCCATTCTATACGCTGTTGAACATTTTGAAAAAACCTACTCTAATTCTGGCCCTGAGCATCTGCAGCGGGATCGCTGCCCTCGGTGGCTGCGGGCAAAAAGGCCCGCTATATCTACCAGTCAGGCCAGCTGCCGTCAGCGCCCCCAAGCCAACAGCACCAGCAGAGGCACCTAAGGCGGCAGCTGCCTCAGCCAGCGCGCTTGAAGAAAAAAGCGATGCGCTAGCAGCGCCGCAAAAGTAAACGCTTTAAAACACTTCAGAACGCTTTGGCATTGTGCGTGAGGTGGGCGCGCCAGCGCCAAAAAACCCTGATCCCCAGCAAGCTAAACACGATCACCGCGAACAGCAAAGGCTGCGCGAAATCGTGCTTGCCTGCTTTCATCCAAAAATAGTGCAGCACAGCTAGCGGCGCAATCACATACACCAATCTATGCAAGAGCTGCCAGCGCTTGCCACCGAGACGTTTAATCATGCCATTGCTACTGGTCAGTGCCAGTGGTATCAGCAAGACGAAGGCAGAAAATCCTACTGTGATAAAGGGACGCTTCAAGACATCGGTCCACATTTCTTCGAATTCAAAAAAATGATCGAACCACAGAAAAGTCATGAAATGCAGGAAGGCATAAAAGAACACATACAAGCCCAGCATGCGCCGCATACGGATGATCCAATGCCATTGCAATAGCTTACGCAAGGGTGTCATTGCCAATGTGATGCACAAAAAATACAGGGTCCAGTCACCGGTATTTCGGGTAATAAATTCAACCGGATTGGCACCCAGTTTGTCGAGATAGGTGTAAGCAACCAAGCGCAAAAAAGGGAGTAATGCCAAGGCAAACAAGATCCACTTAATGCGCGCCAACTGCTGATTCGTCACGTTCATATTAGAAAAATTTCTTCAAATCCATGCCTGCGTACAAAGCAGCAACGTCGCTGTAACCATTGAACATCAAGGTCTTGCGTTTGCGGCTGAGCAGTCCATCTTCACCAATGCGACGCTCGCTCGCTTGCGACCAGCGCGGATGATTTACTTCTGGGTTCACATTCGAGTAGAACCCATATTCACTAGGTGCAGCGATATTCCATGCGGTGCGCGGCTGCTCTTTGGTAAAGCGTATCTTGACGATGGACTTGGCCGATTTAAAGCCATACTTCCAAGGCAGGACGATACGCACTGGCGCACCATTTTGATTTGGCAGTACTTCTCCGTACATGCCGAAAGTGAGCAAGGCCAGAGGATGCATCGCCTCGTCCAGGCGCAGACCTTCCACATACGGCCACTCAAGCACCGGACTACGTAAGCCTGGCATTTGTTTTTTGTCTTCAAGCGTGATGAACTCAACGAAACGCGCATTGCTATTCGGTTCGACCTTCTTGATGAGCTGCGACAAAGAATAGCCCACCCAAGGGATCACCATAGACCAGCCTTCCACACAGCGCAGCCGATAAATACGTTCTTCCAGCGGTGCTAATTTCAGCAAACTATCCAGATCCAGCGTCATCGGTTTCTTGATTTCGCCCTCGATAGAAATACTCCATGGGCGCGGCTTTAAACTGCCGGCAGTCATCGCCGGATCAGCCTTGTCAGTGCCAAACTCATAAAAATTATTGTAGGTCGTGGCGTCTTTATACGAGGTTTTTTTCTCCATCAAGGCATAGGCTGGATTGACGGCAGCTGCTAATTTCTGTGCCGTCGGCGACTGCGCAAAAGCCTCCCGGTTAGCTATCTCCAGCAAGGACGCACTGGCAATAGAACCCACTGCGATTTGTCGAATAAAGTCACGACGCGATTCAAACACCGCACGCGGTGTGATTTCTGAGGAAAATGGTAAATCGATACCATTAGGATTACGTTGGATCAGCATGATGACTCCGTGGGCAAGGCGATGGGAATTCGGCAATATCAGCGTGTAGGACAGCAAATATGGCGCTTAGTTTCTCATGAGTCGGGCAGGTCTGCTGATCCTTACATTTTCTTGGATAAAAAGAGCATTCGCCTGAAACTTCTAAAGAGCGATAGGTTGGAAATCCCCCATCTGATGCGGTGTTCTTTTTACCAGTCATTTCAACAACACAGCTAACGGAACGCAGCGCAATTCGGTACCACCATCCACGCCAGCGCGCATATTCCATGTGCCTTTCAGGCCAACATGCTTGAAGAAGCGCATGGAATATGCGCTGTGGCAGTGCCTGTTTTAAGATTTCAGTTGCTGCGTGACGCGGTATGGCTGCGATTACAGAGTTAGCCAGCTATTCGCCTTCCCTAGCCAGCCACGTCAAAGTCACATCCACGTCACATCGCACTCTTATACTCGGCATATCCGCCTAAGTTTCCCCTACAGGAGAGGATTTCGCCCGCTACGCTATTGGCCAATGTGGGCTTTTTTTATGGCTTGAACAGTTTAAGTAGTCGATCGCCCAGGCTATCTTCTATGTCCAGGGCTTTCACGCCGTTACCGCCCTCGGTTTGGTATTCGGCATAACTCCATTTGCCATCGACGCTCACCACATTCTCAGGGGTGGCGCGGAGCACTTCCGACTTGCCAGCCAGCGCCGTGCGCATGCTGTCTATCCAGATCGGCAGTGCCAGAGTGGCGCCGAATTCACGTCCGCCCAGAGATTTTGGATCGTCGTAGCCCATCCAGGCCACCGCCACGATATTGCTGGCATAACCGGCAAACCATCCGTCCATTGCGTCGCTAGTGGTACCGGTCTTGCCGGCCAGATCATGCCTGCCCAGTCTTTGCGAGGCGGCGGCACCAGTGCCGGAGCGGGTCACCTCGCGCAGCATGCTGTCCATGATGTAGGCATTACGGGCATCGATGACTCTGGATTCTTCTGGCGCGACCGCCGGCACTTTGGCTTCAAACATTATTTTGCCGCGGCCATCGGTGACCCTTTGTATCAGCCACGGGCTAACCTGATAACCACCATTGGCAAACACCGCATACGCCGCAGCCAATTGCACCGGTGTGACGGCTCCGGTACCTAATGCCAGCGTCAGATTGACAGGGTGCTTGGCGGCCTCGAAGCCGAAGCGCGGCAAGTAATCACGAGCGTAAGTTGCACCTATAGCTTTTAAGATCTTGACCGAGACCACGTTTTTCGATTGCGCCAGTGCCGTCTGCATGCTGATGGGGCCGTCGTATTTACCATCGTCATTGCGCGGATCCCAGCGCAGGCTTTCGTTGGTGTCGGCCGATAAGGGCGCATCGTTAATCATGCTGCCGCCAAAAAAACCTTTTTCCAGCGCGGCCGAATAGATGAAGGGCTTCATGGATGAGCCGGGTTGGCGCCAGGCGCTGCTGACATGGTTGAACTTCTTACGATTGAAATCAAAGCCACCGACCAGCGACCTGTACGAACCATCCTGGGCGTTCAGTGAGACATAGGCGGCATCAACTTCAGGTAATTGACTGATCTGCCAGCGCGCTTTGTCCTTGGCCTTATTGTCTTGCATCACGCGTATCACGGCACCGGGACGCAGCTTCAGGTCACGCTTGGCTTTCGTTTGCAAGGCGGCGCTGGCAAAGCGCAGACCATCGCCGGAAATCTGAATAGACTCACCCGTGGCCAATTCAGCTTGCACCAGTTTGGCGTCGACCTGAGTCACGACTGCCGCAAATAAAAGATCACTGGCGGGGTGCTTGAGCAAAACCTCATCGATGGCGTCATCACGCGCATCTTCATCGGCAGGTAATTCTATGAATGCCTCGGGGCCACGATAACCGTGGCGCTGATCGTAAGCCATAACATTGCGACGCAAGGATTCATAGGCAGCCTCTTGCTCGGCCTTATTGATAGTGGTGTAGACCTTCATCCCCATGGTGTAGGTGTCTTCCTTGTATTGCTCGTAAATGCTTTGTCTGACGGTCTCAGCCACATAGGCGGCGTGTGACTCAAATTGCAGGCTGCTGTTGATATGCAATTGCTCATTGCTGGCTTGCTCAAATTGCGCATCCGTGATGTGCCCCAGCCTGCGCATGCTTTTCAGCACCAGGATCTGGCGCTGCTTAGCCCTTTGCGGATTGACTGCCGGATTATGTCTGGCCGGATTTTGCGGTATGCCTCCCAACATCGCCGCTTCGGCGATACTCAGTTCTTTGAGTGACTTACCAAAATAAGTCCGTGCCGCACTCGAAAAACCGTGGGTACGCTGGCCTAGATAAATCTGGTTCATATACAGTTCAAGGATCTGATCCTTACTCAGTGCCGTCTCTATCCGGTAAGAGAGCATAATTTCCTTGAGCTTACGCGCCAAAGTTCTTTCCCGGGTCAGGAAAAAATTACGCGCCACCTGCATGGTAATAGTCGATGCGCCTTGCTTCACGCCGCCCGTGACATCCGACAAGACAGCCCGGGTCACGCCAATAAAATCAATGCCACCGTGCTCGTAAAAACGCGAGTCTTCTATCGACAACAAGGCGTTTTTTAGCACATCAGGGATCTCTTTGATCGGTACAAAGTCTCTGTGTTCTTCGCCAAACTCGCCGATCAGAGCATTGTCTGCAGTGTAAATACGTAGCGGTATCTTGGGTTTGTAATCGGTGACCGCATCGAGTGAAGGTAAATCAGGCGCCAGCACCAGCAGCGCAAAAGCGAGCAGGGCAGCAGCAACGAAGGTAATCAGGGCGGCGAGACTAAGTAGCCATTTCATTGTATTTATTTACCTAAAAATATTTGATAACTTTTTTAATGCGATTACCGCTTACGTGGAACTCTATTCTTCCAGCGCCTGTAGCAAGTAAAGTTTTTGATAGATACCTTGATCCAGTACCATTAGTTCCGCGTGGCTGCCCTGCTCGCTGAGTTTTCCGTGATTTAAGACGATGATGTTGTCGGCATCACGGATAGTCGAGAGTCGGTGGGCGATCGCGACGATGGTCACCTTGCCGCGTAAATCAGTCAGTGCCAGTTGCACCACTTGCTCAGTCTCGCTATCGATATGCGAAGTGGCCTCATCGAGAAACAGGATGCGCGGCTGGCCGGCCAGGGCGCGGGCAATCGCGATCAACTGTTTTTGCCCGGTCGAGAGTCTGGCTCCGCCCTCGCCTAGCGGGGTATCGTAACCATGCTCCAGTTGCAAAATAAACTCATGTACCCGCGCCGCCTTGGCCGCGCTAATGATATCGGCTTCGCTGATAGAGCGTCCCATAGAGATATTTTCACGCGCATTAGCCGCCAGCAAAAACGGCTCTTGCGGCACCAACCCGACACTGGCGCGAAAGTGCGCATCGTTGTAACTAGCCAGCGGCATGCCATCGACATCGATACGTCCAGACTGCGCCATATAAAAACGTAGTAGCAAACTGAGCAAGGTCGATTTACCGCTGCCGGTATGGCCGACGATGCCATAAAAACTGCCGGCCGGTATCTCCAGATTAATATCATGCAGCACTGGTTGCGATGCGTCATAGCCAAAACTCAGGTGCTGCAAACACAGTGCGCCTTGCGTAATCTTGGCATCGCTGACAGGCGACAAAGCCACGGCCTCATCGAGCAAGGTATTCACCCGCGCCGCCGATACCACGGCTTGCTGAATCTGACCAAACTGCAAGGTGATCTGTATCAGGGGGTCGACGACCCGTGCGATATAGCTGACAAATGCGTATAAGATGCCGACCTCAACACCAGAAAAACTGCGTTGACTGAACACAAAAATCACCACTACTAACAAGACGGTATTGAGCAAATCGAGTGCCGGACGCAACAGCCAGGCATTGGCGCGCAACTCGTCCAGGCGTGCCGCATAGTGTTGCTGATTAGTGTTATGAAAGCGTTTACCAAAACCTGCCTCGGCATTGCAAGCCTGCAGCGCACTCATGCCATTGATACTCTCGGCCACCTGAGCATTAATCTCGCTGCGCAATTGCCGGGCACGCGTTACGGCAGGCGCGCTCCAGCGCTGATAAAACCAGACTATGATCACGACCGCAGGGATCAGCATGGTAACAATCAGCATCAGGCGCCAATCCAGCCAAGCCATCGCCACCAGCGCGCCGAGTACCACGATAGAGCTGTCTAGCATCACGAATAAAACCTGTACGTAAAGATTTTTTACCGCCTCAGTATCATTAGTAACGCGGCTCACCAATTGCCCGGTAATCGCCTTGTCGAAAAACGCCATGGGCAAGCGCAACACATGGGCATACACTTGCTCGCGCAAGCGCCGCACTGAGCGCATCGCCACCCCTGCCAGTCGTACCAACTGCAGATAGCGCAGCCAGGTCGCAATCCATCCAGTGATGACAAAACTAAACAGTAGTGCCACCACCTGGAAAATGTCCATCTGATGCGGCAATAAATAGTTATCGATGAAGGCCTTGCCCAATAGCGGACCGATCGCCTCCAGACCTGCAGCCAGCACCAGAAACAAAATCCCCAGCCAGACATGGCGTTTTTCTGGCTGCGCCGAGCGCAGTAGCAATTGCACTGCCAGTTTTTTTTCTGAGACAGCGCTATGGCCGCTATCGGCATTGTTTATTTTTTCTTTTTTCATCACTGCATCATCTTTAGGCGGCATCAAGGCTGGCCTCCAATTGTTGGTAGCGCCACTGACTGGCATACCAACCATCCGCAGCTAGCAGTTCGGTATGCCTGCCTTGTTCAAAAATTTTCCCTTCGCGCAGCACCACGATGTGATCGGCATCTGCCACCGCACTGAGCCTATGGCTGACGATGATGGCGCTGCGTTGGCTATGCTGCTGACGCAGTTGCGCCAGATGTTGCAGGATACGGGTTTCGGTATCGGTATCGACCGCCGATAAGGCGTCATCGAGCAGCAGCAAAGGGCTATCAGTTAGCAATGCGCGCGCGATCGCTACCCGCTGCCTTTGACCGCCCGACAAGGTCACGCCACGCTCACCGACCGCCGTGTCGTAATCCTCTGGGAAACGCAAAATATCCTCATGCACTGCCGCCAGTTCGGCCGCATGCATGATCTGCGCACGCGTCGCATCAGGATTACTCAGGGCGATATTGCTGGCAATCGAGGCCGAAAACAGAAATGGCTCTTGCGCCACCCAATTGACCGCACTGCGCAAACTATGCAAACGGTAGTCGGCCAGCGCATGAGCACCCCATTCCAGTCGCCCTTGCTGCGCTTCGAACTGCCGCAGGATCAATCTCACGACGCTAGATTTACCGGAACCGGTAGGGCCGACTATACCCAGCGTCTGCCCAGCTGCCAGACTAATGCTGACGTCATTGAGCGCAGGCTGTTGTTGGCCAGGGTAAGCAAAAATGACATGCTGCAAACTGAGCGTGCCGAACGGTGCCGTCTCGTGCTGGCCCTTATCTTGCACCGTCAGCTCCTCATCGAGCACTGGTTGCAGGCGCGCCCAAGCGGCCTTGCCACGCTCTAGCAGCGACAAGACCCAGCCAGCCGCGAACATAGGCCAGATCAACTGACCCAGATACATACTGAAACTGGTCAGTACCCCTATCGTCATTTCACCGTTCCAGACCAGATAACCACCGACGCCTAAAGTGAGGGCGCCGGCCGCCGTCAGCGCACCGCCTACCGCTGGCTCATAGGCCGCCTCCCAGCTTTGCGATTTCAGGCTGGCTTGTGAAGCTTGCTCGGCCAACTCGGCAAATTGGGACGCACTGCGCTGCTCCAGACCCAAAGCACGCAAGGTACGGACTCCAGACAAGGTCTCTTGCACCTGATCATTGAGTTGACTAAAGCGATCGAGCGAATCGCGTGAGGCATCATGCACGTGATGCGTGATCTTCTTAAAGGCCCAGCCCATAAAAGGAAACGGCAATAAGGCCACCAGCGCCAGACGCCAATCCACACCTAACAACATCATGCCTATCACCAGCACAAAGGTCATCGAGCCATCAAAGCCCGCCAGCGCGGCCTCGCCCGCGGCCAGTTCTATGGCATCGGCATCGTTAGTGCCTAAGGCCATTAAATCGCCAGTGCGTTGAGTCTGAAAAAAACCTGGACTTTGCAAACTCAGCCTTTGATACAAGCGGGTGCGCAACTCGACCCCGAGTTGGTAAGATGCGGCAAACAATTGCATGCGCCAACCCACCCGCAAAAAGTAAATCGCCGCCCCCATCAAGACCAGAGTGGCTAGTTCCAGCAACAGGCCTTGGCTATCCAGACTATGCGCGACCATGCCATCGATCACCGCACCCACCTTGCGTGGTATCAGCACCGTGAGTATCGCCACTGTCAGTAGCATGGCCGCTGCCGCCAGATAATGGCGCAGATGGCGACGTATAAATTGATTTAAGAGTTGATACAGGGTCATGCCTTACCTTCAATAATTGTGAATGCCATGCCAGCGCTCATGTTTCCCACTTTTAAAAACAGACAATCCGCTCACCCTTGCGAGTGAGCGGATTGTAGTGGATTTTCGAACGAAGAGAAAAAGCTCAGCGCACTAGCGTACTACATGAGCTGCATTATCCCACTTCAGCATGTTCCACAGGAAGCTATAGGTAATTGCGCTCATATCGGCTTTTTGTGCATTGTTGGCTGCGCCACCATGTCCGCCTTCTATGTTCTCGTAGTACCAGACGTTCGCATGGCCCTGATCCATCATTTTCGCTGCCATTTTACGCGCATGGCCGGGATGCACCCTATCGTCGCGGGTAGAGGTAATGAACAAAACATTAGGATATTTCACCTCGGCTTTGAGGTTCTGGTAAGGTGAATAGCGCTGGATGTAGTCCCATTCTGCCGGCACTTCCGGATTACCATATTCACCCATCCAGGAGGCGCCCGCCAGTAGTTTATTAAAGCGCTGCATGTCGAGCAAAGGCACTTGGCTCACCACGGCGTTAAACAATTCCGGACGCTGAGTCAGCGCCACGCCCGCCAACAAGCCGCCGTTACTACCACCCATCGCGCCCAGATGTTGCGGACTGGTGATTTTGCTCGCGATCAGATCTTCTGCCACTGCGGCAAAATCATCATAGGCACGCTGACGCTTTTCTTTGAGTGCCGCCTGATGCCAGCGCGGACCGAATTCGCCACCGCCTCGGATATTTGCCACGACATACACGCCACCTTTTTCCAGCCAGGATTTACCCAAACCACCCGAATAAGATGGTGTCAGGGAAATTTGAAAACCACCATAGCCGTACAGGAGCGTAGGGTTGCTAGCGTCGAATTTCACGTCTTTGCGGCGCACCATGAAGTAAGGCACCTTGGTACCGTCCTTGGAGTTGGCAAATTTTTGCAAAATTTCATACGGTGTCGCGTCAAAAAAACTCGGTGCTGATTTCAATAGTTCGCGTTGATCGCTACCAGCATGCGCCAATTGATACACGCTAGGCGTCAGGTAATCGGAATAACTGAGTAAATAATCATCATTGTGATCGGGGTCCAGCGCGCTAACGCTAAGCGTACCCATGGTAGGCAGATTCACCTGCCGCGAACTCCATTTAGCGTCTTTGAATTGCCATTCGGTCAAACTACTTTTGACATTATCCAGCGATTGCAAGAGCAAATAATTTCGCGTGCTGGTACTGCCGGTGAAGGAAGTACTGGCTGAAGGCTCAAACAAGACCGTAAAATTACGATCGCCTTTTTGAAAAGCCGCAAAATCGATCGCCAGTACGCTGCCAGAGCTAAAGGTTTTGCCACCGGTAGTCCAGGCTTCGTTCGGCGTCACGATAAATTGCGTACCAAAAAAATCGATACCGGTCTGCGCTGGCACGTCGAGTTTAGTGAGTTGATCGCCTACCCGTAGAAAATTTTCGGCAGTATAAAAAGTGATGCCACGGCGCACTAATTCATGATGTACGCCGCCATGATCACTGCTTTGGGCAGAGACACCCATATCGCTTTGTTCACCTTGCAGCAAAATACGGGCCGTGCTTAAGGCCGTGCCACGCTTCCACTCCTTGACGATGCGCGCATAACCAGAATCAGTCATGCTACCGGCGCCAAAATCGGTGGCAACAAACAGATGATCTTTATCGCGCCACTCTACCGTCATCTTCGCTTCCGGCAAGCTAAAACCGTCCTTGACGAAACTCTTGTTGGCCAGATCAAACTCACGCAGACTGACCGCGTCGGCACCGCCGCGTGACAACTCTATCAGACAGCGGTCGAAAGCCGGTTCACGGCAGACGCTGTTTTTAAATACCCAGTTTTCTTTTTCAGCTTTGGCCAGCGCGTCGATATCGAGTACGGTTTCCCATTTAGGCTGTGCCTTGCGATATTCTTCCAGGCTAGTCTTGCGCCAGACACCGCGCGGATGTTCAGCATCGGTCCAGAAGTTGTAGTAAGACTTACCCATCTTGCGTATGCCGGGAATACGATCTTTAGAATCAAGCACCACTTTCAAATCATCGCGTAACTTATTGAAGCCAGCATCGCCATCGAGCTTGCCGCGCGTCACCTGATTGCGCGCCTTGACCCAAGCCAGCGACTTTTCACCAGCGACATCTTCCAGCCAGACGAATTTATCATCTGGGGATGCAGCTATTACGGCTTGTGGCTTAGCTTCCTGTGCGTTGGCTAGTTGGCTGACAGCAAGCAACATCAATGCCGCGCCCAGTTTTAATTGTGGTCTCATTTTTTCCTTATTTTTTAGAGTTAGTCGTGATTGAAAGCTGGCAATCTGACGGATAGTCAATTCACGCTTGCAATGGACAGGCAAAATTGTGCCTTAGTTCCGGATGCCAGAATCATTTATCGCCGCAAAAATTCCGATAAAGAGTGTGAAAAATAGTAAGTATAGTAGATCGCGCAATTCGACTATCTATCTTCGGAAATGCCGCCATTTAAAAAATAATCTTTGTATTTGTAGCATCCAGAACAACAGAAAAATAAACTATTTATTTCAGGCTAGTAAATGATTTTTTCACCAAAACAGCGTCTGGACCGCGACTGACATCGGCCGGAGTTCCATCTTGAGTAGAAACTGGCAGATCAGCGCTGCATTTCAACGAAGAGAAAGTTCTCGCCAACTCTTTTTTCAAGTCCTTTAACTGTCTTATGTGGGCGTCTATCTGCGCCATCTTGGCAGCCAACTGCGCCTCGATTTGTGTACGACCGAATTTTCCTTCGGCTAACTGCGGGAGTATCTCGCGTATTTCAGCCAAAGAGAAACCCAGACTTTGCGCCCCTCGGATAAAACGCACATGATCAAGTTGCGCCAAGGTATACGAGCGATAGCCATTTTGCTGCCGCTGCGGTGGCGCGATCAAGCCCTGTTTTTCATAGTAACGCAAAGTATCGGTACTAACCTGGGCTGCCAGCGCTAACTCACTGATATTCATAGGCTACCTTTTTTATGTTTGAAACCCGAGATGATTTTATCGCTTGACCTTGGAGTATAGCCCAAGCTTTAAGCTAGTTTCTTAGGACTTACGCAAAACCGCCCCAGCGTCGTTGTATCCGCCTTGCCGTACTGAAGTACTGCCTTCGGCGGCACGCCTAGCTGGGACAATTTTGCGTAAGCCCTATTTCTTAATCATGGATCTGCGGTTTTTAGCGGTCCGTGGATACTACTCACTCAACCATGCAAAGGCCTATCATGCGCATCTTTATTTCGATTATTCTTTTCAGTTTCAGTCTTTTCGCGACAGCACAAGAGTCGCTAACGCCAGCGCAGAGTAAGCCAGATATCGGTTTTTCCATCATCAAGACCGGAAAAATATCGGTGCTTGAAGGTTTATTGAAGCCAGGCGGAAGTTTTTTACACAAGATAGATACCAATTTCTCTGCATTTTTAATCAAGCACCATGACGACTATTTGCTGTTCGACACAGGTCTGGGAAGCCAAATAGATGCGCAGTATGATCAAGAAATGCCCTACTGGCAGCGCCCGTTTTTCAGCTACGATAAAACGATTATTCCGGCAAGTGAACAACTCAGAGCTGCCGCCTACCCAAGTATTAAGCATGTCATTCTTAGCCATAGCCACTGGGATCATGCGGGTGCTTTAGGCGACTTCCCGGAAGCAATAATTAGTGTGTCAGCCGATGAGATGGCGAATATAACTAAGCCCACCACAGGTGCTGGTGGCACCTGGGCATCTCAGGTGAGCGCCAAAGACATACGCTGGAATAGCATCGTATTTCAGGCCCGTCCGTATAAAGGATACGAAAAAAGTCTGGACTTATATCAGGATGGCAGCATAGTGCTAGTACCTATGGCCGGGCATACGGCAGGCTCTATCGGCATGTTTGTCACACTCGACAGTGGCGTATGTTATTTTTTCATCGGGGACGTGGCGTGGACGGTCGATGCCTTGAAAGCGGGCGCGGCTAAATTTTGGGCGGCCGGCATGATCGTCGATCAGCATGCACATGAAACGCAAAAAAGCATACAGCGGGTCAGAACCGTGATGCAAGACTATCCAGCCACCGTGATCGTTCCGGCGCATGATAGTCAGGTGCAAAAGCTACTTGGGTATTTCCCGGACTGGATCAAATAGGGCTGACTTAGGTTTCAATGGGGCTGTGCCAATTTATGTCTGATTGGCACATTACGCCGTATCCAGCTCTGCATATCGAGCCAAATGCGCTGCACCTCGGCATCGGGCGGCATCATCACTGCGTTGGGCAACTCTATGGTGACTACCGGGATATTTTTGTGTAAGCCGCTGTAATTTCCCAGCGAACCTGGATAGACGCCAACCCGGTTATACCAGAGCCGACCGAAACTTTTAGGCGGCTTGGCTGGGCCATCCAGATCGAGCACACCAAACGGTGCATGCACCGAAATGATCACGTCCGGTCTATATTTTTCTATGGTGTCATACACCCAGAGGCTCTCAGGCTCGGATATTGGCATCTTGCCCGGATAGCGGCGCGGATCGCTGCGGGTCGTATTGGCCCAATATTTGGGCGCATCTTGCTGCCAGTTAGGCGTAGGAAAATTGCGATTCAAGTCCACCCCGCGGGCATTCACGCGCTTAGGCTTGGCCGCCAGCAGACCATCGGGATTGACGATCGGGGCGACCTTCCATTGAAACTCTTGCGTATTACTTTTTCCTTGCAGCTCCAGCCATTTGAATACCACCGAAGAGGCTGTTTGCTCGTCGCCATGGATGCCACCCAACAGCAAAACTTTGAGCGCCTGCTTGCGACCCGGGTCGGCAGCGACGTCTTTAGTCAGGATAGGAAAGCCATTGAGGGAGGAACTACCGGATGCCTGCAATTTAGTGGCGCGACATTCATTGGCACTGACCTTAGGCAAACGTGCCACCAGTGTAGCGCACCAGTCTGTCAAGGCAACTGGCTTACTCTCAAGCGCTGCAACTGGCACAGCAAAGAGTTGCAAGGGCAGTGTCAAACTGATGCTTAACACTGCCACCTGCAAGACTGCAATGGGCTTACTGCTTACTTCACACCATTGCATCTAGATTTTCCAAAAATTAAAGTCCTGCAGCAGCACGTAACAAAGTCACTTTATCCGTACGCTCCCAAGTGAACTCTGGCTCTTCGCGACCGAAGTGGCCATAGGCAGCCGTCTTGGTGTAAATCGGACGCAGCAAATCGAGCATCTGGATAATGCCTTTTGGTCGCAGGTCAAAATATTCATTGACCAGTGCTGCCAGTTGCTCATCCGGAATAACGCCTGTGCCTTCGGTGTACACGGTAACGTTCATAGGACGGGCGACACCGATCGCATACGCCACCTGAATCTGACACTGCTTGGCCAGACCAGCTGCAACAATATTTTTCGCCACATAACGCGCCGCGTAGGCGGCAGAACGATCGACCTTAGTAGGATCTTTACCGGAAAAAGCTCCGCCGCCGTGAGGGCAAGCGCCACCGTAAGTATCGACAATAATTTTACGACCAGTCAGACCACAATCGCCTTGCGGGCCACCGATCACAAAGCGACCGGTAGGGTTGATGAGGAACTTGGTATCTTTTAACCATTCGGCTGGCAACACCGGACGGATGATTTCTTCAATCACCGCCTCAATGAAAGACGGCTTCATCTTCTGACCATCGCTTTGTTCCGGGCTATGCTGAGTCGACAGCACCACAGTATCGATACTGTGCGGCTTACCGTCGACATAACGCATAGTGACCTGACTCTTGGCATCCGGACGCAAGAAAGGCAAACGGCCATCCTTGCGCAACTGCGCCTGACGCTCCACCAGTCTGTGCGCGTAGTAAATCGGCGCAGGCATCAATTCTGGCGTTTCATCACAGGCGTAACCAAACATCAGACCCTGGTCACCGGCACCGATATTCAGATGGTCGTCATGTGCGTGATCAACGCCCTGGGCGATATCATTCGATTGCTTGTCGTAAGCAACCAGCACCGCACAGCCTTTGTAATCGATACCGAATTCGGTATTGTCGTAGCCAATACGCTTGATGGTATCGCGCGCAACCTGGATGTAATCGACGTTGGCGTTGGTGGTGATCTCACCAGCCAATACCACTAAACCGGTGTTGACCAGAGTTTCGGCAGCGACCCGTGAACGTGGGTCTTGCTCAAAAATGGCGTCAAGAATCGCATCAGAAATCTGATCCGCTACTTTATCGGGGTGACCTTCAGAAACCGATTCTGAGGTAAAAAGAAAATCATTAGCCATCGCAAGCTCCTAAAATTAAATGACCGTATTGACAATGCCGCAGTCAGGTAAAGAACCTGCGACGCTTTAGCGAAATTTATTACCCGTCTCGCAAGTTGTCTGTATTAACTCGGCGGGGGCAGCTCTCGTTGTTCTCAACGCGCTGCCAATATGTGATATTTTACGCCTCTTATTCACGCCTTGTCGAATACCCCTAATTTTTCTTAGCTTTTTCCCTAATTTATTGAGCGGCGTCATGCTTGTTATTCTTTTTCGTTTCTTATCCATTTTTCCCTTGCCGGCCTTACACGCCTTAGGCAGCGCGCTGGGCTGGCTGGTGTATTTACTCTCAGCCGGCTACCGGCGTCGCATGCAAGAAAACATGGCACGCGCCGGTTTTATCAAAAGTCTAGGTGAGGCCATCAAGGAGGCCGGCAAGAATCTGATGGAATTGCCTTTCATCTGGTGCGCCAATCCAGCGCGCGTATTACGTACTGCCAGTGTAGAAAATTGGGAACTGGTACAA
Organism: Undibacterium parvum; assembly: GCF_003955735.1. NCBI lineage: Bacteria > Pseudomonadati > Pseudomonadota > Betaproteobacteria > Burkholderiales > Oxalobacteraceae > Neoundibacterium > Neoundibacterium parvum. The sequence goes on from NZ_CP034464.1 coordinate 1,247,798, forward strand.
GACGCCTTAGATGCCAAGAAGGGCGTGATTTTTTTGACGCCACATCTGGGTTGTTTTGAAATCGTGGCGCAGACCATCGCCGCCAAGACGCCGCTCACGGTACTGTATCGACCGCCGCGTAAAGCTGCCCTCAAACCCCTGATAGAAGGTGCGCGTGCCAGAGATGGCTTGATGTTGGCACCGGCAAATTTATCCGGCGTGCGCCTGATGTTGAAGGCACTCAAAAAAGGTGAGCTGATAGGCTTGTTGCCTGACCAGGTGCCGCAACAAGGTGAAGGCGTGTGGGCAAACTTTTTTGGCAAACCGGCCTACACCATGACACTGCCAGCCAAAATGCATGCAATGACAGGCGCACCCATCATACTCACCTACGCCGAGCGCTTGCCGCATGGCCGCGGTTTTGTGGTACGTTTCGTGCCTTTCGATGCCATTCTTGAAGGCGATCCAACGCGACAAGCGGCCACTATCAATCTAGCCATGCAACAATTAATCGCACGCAGCCCAGCCCAATATTTTTGGAGCTACAACCGCTACAAGACACCCGATGGTATCAATGGTCCAGAACAGGAAACTGCATGAAACTCGTACTTGCCTTAATGTGGCTGCTGCATTGGCTACCACTCTCCATTTTAGGTCGATTGGGCGAAGCGGTCGGTAGCCTATTATTCAAGCTAATCAAGTCGCGCCGCCATATCACCCTCACCAACTTACGCTTATGCATGCCGCAGTTAAGTGAAGAAGAAAGAGTGGCCATCGCAAAACGGCATTTTCAAGTCTATGTGCGTAGCGTGTTAGAGCGCAGCATACTCTGGTGGGCCTCCGAGCGCCGCCTGCGCAAACTCATACAGGTAGAGCCCGCTGTACCTATGGATATCATCACGGCCGGCCCCACGATCTTACTATGTCCACATTTTGTCAGTCTTGATGTGGCGGGCATCGCGCTTTCTCTGGAGTCACCGGTGTGCTCGATCTATACCGAACAAAGAAATAAAGTATTTGATGAGGCGCTACGCAAAGGTCGTCTGCGCTTTAATAAAATCAAATTATTCTCGCGCGCCGAAGGCATCAAACCCATCATCCGCGCCATGCGCGAACCTACGCCTTTCTTCATGCTGCCTGACATGGATTTTGGTCCTAAGGATGCCGAGTTCGTCCCCTTCTTTGGTATCAAGGCGGCCACACTGACGGCCGCGCCACGCATCGCCGCCGCCACCAAGGCCAAGGTGATACCGGTGATCGCCACCATACTGCCGAATTATCAGGGCTGGAAAGTGGTGTTTCATCCGCCATGGGAGAATTATCCGGGCGAAGATATGGTAGATGCGACCCGCTTCATGAATAGCTTCATAGAAAAAGAAATCATGAAAGCGCCAGCCGAATACTTCTGGGCACACCGCCGCTTTAAAACCCGTCCGGAAGGCGAAGCCAGCGTGTATTGAGCAAGGCGACATTGAGGTAAAAATCTGGCATTTCGGCATTCGCCAGTCCAGCGTCAAGTCAACAAGGCATAGATACTCCTTAGTGAATATCTATGCCTTTTTAGTTAAAGTTAAAAAAGAAAATCCCGCTCAAGTTATCGCCTGTCACAATTCCTCATTAAAATATGAAGTTCGAATAAACTCGCCGTAATACCTAGAAATAACACTGATGTTAATAAAACTGCCCCTATCGTTTTTACGAAATCTGACTTTGCTCTTTTTGCTCAGCGCCGATTATGCCTATGCTGCCCACCCGCTGGTGACTGAAGATAGTGGCGTACAAAGTACAGGTATGCAACAAATCGAATTTAGTAGCGATCACAACAGCGAGCCAAACCGCCACAGTCAGAGCGCCAGCGCGACCTATACCTACGGCGCAAATGATCAACTCGACCTGTTTATTGCCCTCCCCATGAGATGGTCGGCCACGGCCGGAATGGGCGATGCCTCCCTAGGAACAAAATACCTGTTTTCAGAAAAAGATGGGAATAGCTGGGCACTAAAAACAGAATTGTTTTTCCCTAGCGGATCGACGCAAAAACAATTGAGCAAGGAAAGCCATGACTTAGCGCTTACGCTGGTACATAGCCATAAAAACGAGGCATGGACCATGCACAGTAATCTAAGCCTGACGCAAAGAAATTTTAACCAGGAACAGTCCAGCATAGAGCAGCGTGCGACGCTATGGCGCGCCTCATTTGCGACGCTATACGCAGTCACGCCAAAGATACAAGTACTGCTCGATATGGGCGTGTACCAAGCCGATCTCAAGTCTGAAACCTATGGAGATCAGCACCTAGTGGCAGGCTGCATTTTCGCAGTTACCGACAATCTCGACCTGGATTTAGGCATCAAATATCTGCGACACAAAAACTCTATAGAACGCCAGGCTGGTATAGGCATGGCCTGGCGTTTTTAAGCAATTTCTCTAGTCCGATTGATCGGCAAAGCTTACCCGAGCAATTCAACTTCACCCGCCAACAAAGTATTCGCAGGCAAGGTATCGAGATGTTTGAGTTTTTCGTACAAGGGAGTGAAATCGGCGGCTGTCCCGTCGAAGAGTTCCTGATAGCTATCGATGGCAAAATAAGTTTCTTGATACGAATCTATCTTGTACAGGGTGCGCAGGCAACGCTCTATATTGAGATGGATGTGGCGCGATCCAGTTCCCTGCTTGAGGCAATACTCAACTTCGCCGCCTGAAGACAAAATACCCGCGCCATAAATGCGCAAGCCCTGTGGCGTATTAATCAGGCCGAACTCTACCGTGTACCAGTACAGGCGCGCCAGCTGGTCGAGACCGCCGAGCGACATCGCTTTCAAGCCGCCCTGACCATACCTTTGCATATAATCGGCAAACACAGGATTAAACAGCAAAGGTACATGGCCAAAAAAATCATGGAAAATATCCGGCTCGACGATGTAATCGAATTCTTCTGGAGTGCGCAACCATACCGTCACCGGGAAGCGACGATTCGCCAGATGATTAAAGAATGCCAGCTCGGGGATCAAGCCTGGCACTGCCACGATGTGCCAGCCGGTAGCCTTAAATAACTCTTCCGAGGTGCGCTCTAATTCGGGGATACCGTCGGCCGCTTGCATCTGTTGCAGGGCCTCAATAAACTCATCGCAGGCTCGCCCCGGCAACAAGGCGGCTTGGCGTTGATACAGCTTACGCCACAGCGCATGCTCAGCTTCGGTGTAAGCGCTCCACTCCTGCTGTACTACGTATTGATCATCGGCGTGGGTGTAATCGCCACGTAAGGCCGCACCATCGGATTTTTCAGCGACGGTGGCTAAAAAATCGGCATTTGAAACGACTGCGGTTTGCATAATTTTCTCTCGAAATGAGTACGTCTAGCCGGCCAATTCCGTTTCTAAATCATTTGTGTTTAGGCGACAAGCCGAAGACAGTGCTTTAGCACGGCGAGGCGAAGGCAACAACGACACGCATGATTTAGAAATGGAATAAGATCAAAAAAGGCTGGCAGCGCAGAGATCACGACAGCCAGCCTGATAATATCTAAGCGCTGGCTTTCTCGTCTTTCAATACTCCGCGACGGATTTGATCGAGTTCTATCGATTCAAACAGCGCACGGAAATTACCCTCACCAAAACCCTGATCGCCCTTGCGTTGTATCACTTCAAAGAAGATAGGACCGATCACAGTGGTGGTAAATATCTGCAACAACAATTCACGTGAAGTTTCTGTGCTCTTGCCATCCATCAAAATACGCAATTTACGCAATTCATCTACATTTTCGCCATGGCCAGGCAGACGACGGTCGATTAAATCGTAGTAAGTTTCTATGGTGTCCTGGAAATCGACGCCAGAGGCCTTCATATCGGTGACGGTCTGATACACATTATCGGTACCCATGGCGATATGCTGTACGCCTTCGCCGTGATACAGATCCAGATATTCGGAAATTTGTGATTTATCGTCGGAAGATTCGTTGATAGGAATACGAATCTTGCCACAAGGTGAAGTCATGGCTTTTGATTTCAAGCCCGTGTGCTTACCCGCGATATCGAAGTAACGCACTTCGCGGAAATTAAATAAGCTCTCGTAGAAATCCGACCATTCTTTCATGCGGCCGCGGTGTACGTTGTGAGTCAGGTGATCGATGTAGGTTAGGCCATTGCCCTTATGGTTTGCATCGGCACCAGGAATCGCCACGAAATCGGCGTCATAAATACTGATATTGCCGATAGCGCCAGGCTCGCCGCCATCTTTACCCTGCCAACGATCGACGAAATAGATCAGTGAATCACCGATACCCTTAATCGCAGGAATATTTAATTCCATAGGGCCGGTCTGATTATCAAAACCCCAGGCACCCAATTCCAAAGCGCGCTTATAGGCCAGATTGGCATCCTTGACGCGCAGCGCAAAAGCGCACACTGAAGGGCCATGCTTACGCGCGAAACGCTGCGCGAATGAATCGGGTTCGGCATTGATGATGAAGTTCACATCGCCCTGACGATACAGAGTGACGTTCTTGGTTCTGTGTTTAGCAATCGCAATAAAACCCATGCGACCGAACAACTCGGCCAACTCTTTAGGATCGGGGGCGGCGTACTCGATAAACTCAAAGCCATCGGTGCCCATAGGGTTGTCCCAGGTCTGGATTTCCATGCGTGTCTCCTTCTTTTTACTTTGTGGGTAGGTTGATTTTTACTTCACTACATCATAAATTGCAGCTAATTTTGATATAGATCAAGCTCTCAGTATAGTACGCAGCACGCGGCATAAAATTGCAAAATACCCCAAAGATACTAAAATTTGCGCAATAATATGCTAATATTATTCACGAAATTAGCAGATCATGACAGAAATTCCACTAGACAAGATAGACCGTAAAATTCTGGCGATTTTGCAGGCCGACGGCAGACTTACCAATCAGGAGGTGGCCGAAAGGGTTAACCTATCGCCCTCGCCTTGCCTGCGCCGCATCAAGCGACTGGAAGAAACCGGCGTCATCCGTAAATACGTGGCTTTGCTGGAACCTGCCAAGATAGGCCTGGGCTTACTCGCCTACGTTAACGTGCGACTGGAGAAGCATAACGAGGCCCCCGGCAAAGGCGCATCACGTTCCCCACGCAGCGATTTTTCTGCCTCGGTAGAGCAATGGCCGGAAGTAGTGGCTTGTTATGCGATGACAGGAGAAATGGATTATTTACTGCGCGTCCACGTAGAAGACATGGATCATTTTTCGCGCTTCATGATGGAAACGCTGCTGCGCCACACCGCCGTGCTGGATGTGAAATCTAGCTTTGCCTTACAGCAAATCAAGGACACCACAGCCTTACCAGTGATGAGCGCTGCAGCCAGTTAGGCTTGCCTAGCCTCAGCTGAGACTGCCTAAATCTTAGCTACGCGGAGCAGTGCAACAACCCCATTGGTGTAAAAATTCAAAACAGCCCCGGCCAGCGCGCATATTCCATGCGCCTTTCAGGCCTATATGCTTGGAGAGGCGCATGGAATATGCGTGTTGGCGGGGGGCACAATTAAAACCCATCAAATTAGTTACTGTTCAGCCGACTATGGTGAAAGTCAAAACCACTCAACACAGAGGCACAGAGACACAGAGATTCACAGAGGAAAGCAAGGCAGTTCTCCGTTTTTCTCTGTGTCTCCTTTGAGAGGTTTTCGTTTTGTTTAATAATTTTAGTAGCAGGCTGAATAGATACCAAATTAGACCTACACCACCGTATGCGGTTGCTCTATCATTTGCTGGTAGATCAGGCTGTGCAATAGCATGGTGCTATTTGGATCTACATCGACAAACTGTAAGCCGTGGCTGATGCTGAGCGCTGTGTTGGGGTCGCTGCGTTCATCTTCACTGATATTTCGGATGATGGCGCTGACCATCATCAAACTTTCTATGTGATGCAATTTAATTTGAAACGACATCAGAATTTTTTGATTCTTTTCAAACATTGGTCGATTGGTCGTCACCAAAGCACCAGCAGCGCTCAGATTGGTGATCAAGACTGAAAATTTCTCATCAGGATTGGCGCTCCCCGCAATTTTTACCGAGGCGATGATACGCGACTTGATGCGCGGGTCTTTGCGCACCACCGATCCCTGAATTTTTTCGGGGAAGGACAAGTGCATATACGGAAATGGCGCGTTGTTGACGCGCTTCACATAACAATCGAAGGCAAACGCTTTTTGATTCGAAAACACCCGCACCACCACTTTATCGTTCTCGCGCAAGGAAGGTCGATTACCGAGCACCAGCGGCGCCCCCACCAGGAAGCTGACATTATCCAGATAACCGATGACTTTCACAAAGGCGCGCTCCTCACCGCAAGAGACCGGCAGTTGTAACTGTATACGATCACCGACTCGCAAGCGCATATCGGCAAAGCTAAAAGCCAAGTCACTGTCCTTAGTTGCAGGCTTAGTTGTAGACATAGTTGCCGGCGTATTTTCAGAACTCATTTTTTGTCAGATAACTTAAATTAATAAAAAATTACAGCGCAGCAGCTGCTACGCTGCCGAGCGAAAGGTTGAGTATCGCTTAGCTCGCCCTTTTTCTCAAGCTGCGTATGTTCGTTTGAAAGTATTCTGCCACCTATGGTTAACCAGCGGCGACGTGAATGGCAGTTCAAAAATTGTAATTTATGCCGGCCGTGAGCGTCAGATTGGTTTTGTTTTTGCTCAGTGGGCTGCCGCCCAAGTTAGCGAGTAATTGCTTGATTTCCAGATTCGCTAGTAAAGCCCAATTCTGGCTAAAGGCATGATTCCACTCCAGACTAACAGCTAGCGACGCCAGCCTTGCCAAGATAGCGCGGATAGCCAGAACGCACATGCTGGACTAACGTGACACCGTAATTGGTCTGCGCGTAGGCGGCATCGGCATAACTGAGCAGCAGTTCCAAATCAACTTGATCCTTGCTAGCATCGAGCAAACTGAGGTTTAGTCCTAGTTTGTATAAATTTCCATAGTCTCGATTTGTCAGCGGCAATTCGGCTTGCAGAGCTAAGCTGAGCTGTTCAGTCACGGGGATAGCGAGCGCCAGATCGCCCGTCACAGAAAGCAAAATATCGCCCCCGCCAAGTAAGCTGGCAGAGCCGCTATTGATAGAGCCAGTGTGATGAGACTACTGAAAATTGTCTACCAGTTTGACTGTGCGTATTCATGGGTAAGGGAAATTAGCTGATTGTACGGACTCAATACAGACTCAAAGCCCGCTCAAAATATACTCAATGCTAGGCACCTATTCTTGCAAAAGGCGTAGTCGGGCATCTTCAAATAGTTGCTGTACCACGATGGCTTCACCGCGCTGCAATAAAGTCGAGATCGCATTGACTGCCAACACCTGCATGCGCGCCCCCTCCTTCATCAGTACTGGCACGCGCTTGTCATCATCTGCCAATACCGCCCATTGCGCGCCAGTATCCTGCACCAGCGCATCCGCGAGGGCAGTATCGAGCGCCAGCATTTGCTTAAGTTGCCGCAGTTTTTGACTACCTGCATTTTGTTGCACGATAGCGTCTATGATGCTTAGCTTACCCTCCACGCTCTCGTATTTGTGCTCGGCCTCAGGGAGATAATGCTCGCGCACCCAACGTCTTTGCTCCTCCAGCAGCAGCATGTCGGCCATAGACAGATATTCCAGACGCTGATTTTGCGGTGCGCGATCGGCTGCTGTCATGGCTGGCAAAGCACGTGTCCCCAGAAAAGCCCACAGCGCGCCGACCACCAAACCTACGGTGTGTGCCCAGTTGGCGATAGGGCCGAGTAAGCCGGTCCAACACAGCAGGAACCAGATCAACATCATATTCACCGTGGTCTTGGGCAAATCAGCAGAGAACTTAGCGTCATAACGACCGCGTATCCAGATATAGCCAAACAAGCCGTAGACCACGCCCGACATGCCGCCAAAATACGGCGAATGGGTAAATAAATATTGCGCCAGATTCGACAAACTAGCCACCACCAGCACGAAGAGGATATAGAAACCCGCGCCTTTCTTGGCTTGTATCAATTTACCCAAATCCCAGACCCACATCATATTAAACACAAAATGCATGATGCCGAAATGAATGAACATAGGCGTCACCAGCCGCCAGATCTGACCATGCAAAATATCGTTCAGCCCCTCGCTGCCCGGATTGGCAATAAACAGAGGCACTAATACGCCACGCGCCTCGCCCAGGCGTGACAACAACGCGACGATGCCGCACAAAACTATCAGTACGATAGAAACCGAAGAGTAGCGTTTTATTTTTTGCATGAGACGTCAATCATCAATAATCAAAAATAACTGCCGCGTATTCGCGACGGTGTAAGTGCAAACCCGCTAGGGCAGCTACTGAGTTCAAGGGCTCATTGAGCTCAGTGAGCGCAACTGGGAGCAACCCCATCACGCCCCAGCAAATTCTGCCGTTGCCCGACCGAGCGTACCGTGCCGCTGCTTGCGTTAAACAGCACATCGAGAAAGGCTTGGGTATTCCAGCTATCGCAAAACAGCCACGACCAGGCCAATTCATCTCTCGCCTTAAAATATTGCGTCGCTTGCGGCTGCGGCGGCCCGATCAGACGCAACACCTGCTCTTGACTCATACCTGTCTGTATCTGCGCAAACACCGCCATCTCCAGCACCTTGTCGATGCGCTGCAGCTTCTGATCAGCACCGAGGTAGACCATGAAGGTCTGGGTACCTAAGGGCCCACGCGGATACGCCAGTTGCTCGCTACCATCCGGATTAGTCCACGACATGGCTGCTGGCCCCATAGTGCCGACCACCTCAGGCAAACTGGAAACACCGGGCTTTAGTGAGCTACCGCCGTAAGAAGCGCAGCCACTCAGCCAGACGGCACTGAGCACAATCAGCGCATACAAATATTTTGACAATCTCATCTTCATTTCCACTCCATGCCACAGCAATTTCAGCGTATAAATGAATCATTATGCCGCAAGCGCCGCCGGTCTACCCGAACAGCGACCTGTTCTTTATTCGGCTTAACTACCAAATACTAACGCGTTGCTCAGGTGTCAGATACATCTGGTCACCCGCCTTCACGTCAAAGGCTTGATAAAAGTCTGGTAGATTTTTGAGGCTACCGTTGACACGAAATTCGCCCGGTGAATGCGGATCGGTTTTGATTAAAGCCAAGGCCCTCTGCTCCCGTGATTTGCTGCGTCTGGCCTGGGCTAGTCCCATGAATAATCTTTGCTCGGCAGTCCAGCCATCGATCACTGGTGCAGGCTTACCAGCGAGTGAAATTTTATAGGCTTTCAAGGCCATCACGATACCGGCATTATCTGCAATGTTTTCGCCCAAGGTCAGTGCGCCATTTAAGAAATGACCTGGCACCGGGCTATAGCCATTATATTGATCGACTAAGACCTTGGTTTTGGCGGCAAAGCGAATCCGGTCTTCTTTGGTCCACCAGTCACGCAGATTGCCGTCGCCATCGTATTGCGAGCCGGAGTCGTCAAAGGCATGACTGATTTCATGTCCGATAGAAATTCCCAGTGCGCCATAATTGAAAGCATCTTCCGCATTCACATCCACCAAAGGCGCCTGCATGCGCGCCGCTGGAAACACGATCTCATTCATGGTCGGGCTGTAATAGGCGTTCACAGTTTGTGGCGTCATGCCCCACTCTTCATGATCGATAGGCTTGCCCAGTTTATTCAATTCACGCTGAGTCTCCCACTGATGCGCCCGCATCACATTGCCCAGTAAATCATCCTTGGTAATCGTCAGGGCAGAATAATCGCGCCATTGATTTGGATAACCGACTTTCACCTTGATCTTAGAGAGCTTGATTTGCGCTTCTTTCTTGGTCTGCGCACTCATCCAATCCAGACCTTCTATGCTCTGCTTAAACGCCGTCAAAAAATGTCCGACCATGGCAGTAGTTTGCGCTTTGCGTTCAGGCGGAAAATATTTTTCTACGTAGTTGCGGCCTATACTTTCACCCAGAGTATGGTCGACTAAAGCGATAGCGCGCTTTTGACGACTACGGTCTTCTTTGGCTCCGCTTAAGATCTCACCTTTAAATGCAAAATCTTCTTGCACTAAAGCAGCAGACAAATAGTGCGCAAAACCATTGATGAGCTGCCATTCAAAATAACTCTGCCAGACCGTCAGAGGAGTGTCCTTCAAAATCTGATCAAAGCCCGCCAGATAGCTAGGCTGTCTGAGATTGAGTTTGCTGCTTGCGTCCTGTATGCCCATTTTCGCAAAATATGCCAGCCAATCATAATCAGGATGACTACTTTGCAGCGCCGCGATCGTCATCAAATTGTAGCGTTTGACCGGATCACGATTTTCTACCGCGCTCCATTGCGCCTTGGCCAAGGCGGTTTCTAAGGCGAGTATCAGAGTTGCGTTGGCAGCAGGCTGTTTATTACCAGCCAGCGCCAGCATTTTTTCTACATGCAATTGATATTTGGCGCGGATCTCGCTGGTCTTGGGATCATCCAGTTTGAGGTAGTAATCGCGGTTCGGCAGACCCAGACCCGACTGGGAAAGATCGATCACATAGCGGGTCGCGTCCTTATTATCCGGATGCACATTCAAGGAATACGGAGCATGCACACCAATCTGATTGAAATGCGCGATCAAGGCCGGAATCTGATTCTTATCGCTGAGCGCGGCTATCCTGTCCATTTCGGTTTGTAAAGGCTGCAGCCCCAATTGCTCCAGCTTGGCGACATCCATAAAACTAGCGTACAGATCGGCAATTTTTTGTCTATCCGAGCCTGGCACATGCGCGCTTGAGCTAGCGATTTCTTCTACGATGCCGCGCAATTGTTGCTGCACATCTTCGCGCGCTTTCATGAAACTACCCCAGTCTGATTTATCGGCTGGAATCTCGGTGCTGTTTAACCAGCTGCCTTGCGAATAACGAAAAAAATTATCCTGGGCACGCTGGGTTTTATCGATAGCCTGAGCTTGTATGCCCGAGCCCGTAGGCGCAGCAGCTTGCGCCAAACCTGTCAACAATGAGAAGCTGAGAGTACTGAGTAAATAGGATTTCATAGTGATCTTTATGGATAGTGGAACACGTATTTTTCATAGGCCAGATAAGGCCGAAAAAAACAGAAAAAGCTTGCTGGGAGCGCAGGCAAACTCCAGCGCAAATTAGCCTAGCGTATTTAGACCTCGCAGCATACAGGCAAGTTCCAAAAAAGCTAGAAAAAGATACTTAAGAGCAAGAATATCTGGCATCTATCGTCACCAAATTTTTCTATACGCAGCATCCATGCGCCCTGCCGAGCCAAAACCGGCTGCAAGGCGCATGGAATATGCGCCTTTGTTTTTTGCCGTTCATTATTTAGACGACTAGACCGTCAGGCGGCGTTTAACTAGGCGTAAACGCCGTTAAAATCACCGGGGGATTTGGCAAAATTGCGTGGCTATTTTTCGCTGCATAATCTACGCTCAATTTAAAGTGAATTTCTTACAAATGCCATCGTATCGCCTCGCTACCCTGCACCAACATTTGACCCCGGACCCGACCTGCGCCGAGGCGCATGTCTTACCTGCACTGTCCTTGTTATACCAGACGCTGGTACGCAAAAATCGCAGTAAGGACACGCTCAGCCCGGATCTGGCGTTGAGCTGGCAGCACTCGGATGATGGTCGCACCTGGACATTTGCACTCGGCCCCGCCTACTTTCATGATGGCAGCGTAGTACTGGCATCAGATGTGGCGTTGAGTCTGGCGCGCCACATTTGGCCGGATTCCAGCGCTATCATGTCCGGCATCTTGCGGCCTCTGATCGTGGCTGCGGCTACGTGTTCTCAAGGCGAGATCCCGGCTGGCATCGTCGCCGATGATACGCAGGCCTTACTCCATCTGCATCTGATACAGCCGTATTGCCCCTTACTAGAAATTTTGTCGCATCCGGCTCTGGGCATCACTAAAAATACAGAGACGGCAGTGCTGGGCAGCGGCCCTATGCAATTAGTAAAGAACGCAGGGAATGCGCAAACTGACGCTGACAGTTTGCAGTTGCTGCGTTTCGCCGCCTATCGGGGCGGCCGCCGTGTACCCGAGCAGCTCAGCTTGCACGGCTATGCCAACTTCAGCCAATTAAAACAGGCGCTCGAGAGCGGCGAGGTTAATGCGGCCTTAGTCGAGCGCAAGCATCAACTACGCTTGCTAGAGGCGCAGCAGTTAAACTCCAGCGCCTTACGCGATCGCTGGGTCGGGCTACTGATACTCAATGCCGCTGGCGGCTTGGGCGATCGCGCACTTAGACAGGCCTTGCACGCGCAGCTGCAAAGCGCGGCGCAAGATGCATTTGGCGCAGAGTTTAGCGCGCAGTTTCTGCCTGAGGGTTTACTGCCGCAAGCGCCACCGACTAATCCGATTTTCGCTTTGAGTACTGAACAAATACGCCAGCGCTGGTCAGCGCAAACTCGTCAGCAACCGCTACGCATCTTGTATGCCGCAGGGCGCGGCGTACTGACCCAGAGTCTGGATCTGTTGATCGCGCTGCTGCAGCAATGCCAGTTAGCCTACACCCTGATACCGACCAAGAATGCCGGGGAAGTTTATGCGCTGGTGGCAAGGGGCGAGTTTGATGTTGTGGTGCGCGGCTGGATCCAGGATTTCGACGATCCAGATCAATTTTTCGGATGCTTCGAAAAACAAGCACCCGAGCCACAAGCTGGTGTTCACTACGCAACATTTTTTGAGAAAATTGCAGCGGCACGCACTCTGCCAGAAGCTACACTCAGAGGCAGTGCATATCGCGATGCCCTGAGCGCTTTAGAGAACGAATATTTATATATTCCGCTATGCCGTGACCACAATCGTCTGCTGCACGATCCCGCCTTAAATCCCCAGACGCTTTGCCGCGATCCTTTCGATCTGGACGCGATCGACCTCAGATAGGAAAACTTAGATAGGCAAAGTCAGGCCGCGCTTGACTGCATCCATGACTACCGTGGTGCGAAATTTAATGATGTTGCTATTCTTAAAAAATACCGCACGGGTGAAGGCCTCATAGTCAGCCATGCTGGCGGCATGTAGCACCAGCATAAAGTCATATTCACCCGCGACGTAATAGCATTGCTGTACCTCAGGCAATGCCAACATCTGGCGTTTAAATTGATCTATGGTATCGGCCAGTCCCTTGGCAAATACCAGTTCCACCAGCAGCACCAGGGGATAGCCAACCGCATCTGGCGCAATCACGGCCACCTCGGCCTGGATCACACCAACCTCACGCAAACGGCGTATCCGTCTTTGTACCGCAGTCGCCGATAAGCCTATCTCCACACCAATCGCATCGGCGGGGTGGCGGCAGTTCACTTGCAAATAACGCAGGATGGAAAGATCAAAGTGATCGAGTTGCATAGTGTGGTGTAAGTCAAATCAAAAGAAGTAGAAGAAGTAGGAGTAACTCAAAACCGCGCCAGCGTCGTTGCACTCGCCTGGCGCGAATAATTTTTCCTAAGTCCGAAGTGGTTGATAGCGCATAAATCTAGGGAACGAAAAATATCATACCCGTAATTTCCTCCCCTAGCTCGTCACTGTTCAACCCGCTATGAAGAAAGTCAAAACCCCTCAACACAGAGGCACAGAGACACAGAGATTCACAGAGGAAAGCAAGGCAGTTCTCCGTTTTTCTCTGTGTCTCTGTGCCTCCTTTGAGAGGTTTTTGTTTTGTTTTTAATAATTTTAGTAGCAGACTGAACAGTTACCCTAGCTCGCAACAACCAAACAAGGAAGGCCCAGCGCGCATATTCCATGCGGCTTAGCGGCTAGGCAGGCTGGAGAGGCGCATGGACTATGCGCCTCTCCAGCCTGGTACTTTTAAAAATCGGGGAGCTTATTGGCTAACTTAATTGGCTAGCTTAATTGGATATTGCCAGCGCCGCCAACACCATATCAACGATCAGTTTTTCGGCAGCCTCAAAATCTTTTGCGCTGAGCTTCTTTTGATTCAGCACCAGATTCATTTGGGTAGAAAAGTCGGCATAGGATTGCGTCATGGCCCAGATGCTAAACAGCAAATGGGTGGGATTGACGGTAGCGATTTTGCCTTCGCTCATCCATTTTTCAAAGCTGGCGATATCCTTGCGCAGATAAGGGATCACTTTAGTGCGTATCTGTTGGCCGTAGATTTTTGCGCCACCGATCACTTCCATCGCGTACACCTTAGAAGCACTCGGATGTTCGCGTGAAAAACGTAATTTTTCCTGAATATAGCTGCGCAATAAATCTTGCGGCTCGCGACTGTCATCGGCCAGACTATCCATACGAGCTAGCCAGACATCGAGCACATCATCCAGCACGCGCTGATACAGAGCAGGTTTGCTGGCAAAGTAATACAGCAGATTTTGTTTCGATACCCCGGCTTGCTGGGCGATGCTGGCGATCGATGTCCCTTCATAACCGCATTCGGCAAACATGGTGACGGCGTGCCGCAAGATCTCGGTCTCAAGCTTACCGCGCTTGTCAGCGGCCAGTGTTGTTGTCGCTGCCGTGGCTGCAGATCCGTCTGTTTTAGCCGTCCGTGGCTTTTTCACAACGCTGCGTTCTGATTTTTTGACCAATTTTTCAGGCATTTTTTAAGCACTTTTTCTATGATTTCTACTGCAATACGATACTCAGGACGCGCTCATTGTGCGGAATGCGGCAAGAATAAAAACTTTACAAGGCGATCAAGCAAGATGCTTGACCTGCTGTTTATTATGGCATCATAGTTTTACCACTTGGTAAAGTTTCTGCGAAATTTGTTGTATTTGGCTAGACCGATATTCAGACATTTTGAGGGATGGAACATGATAGATGCTCTACGACATTTACCCCAGGCACATGCCAGCCATGCCACGCTGGCCGCTGGCTTTAGCGATCTGGCACCGCCCTTAACGGCGCGCCAGGCGCAGATAGAAAGCGAACGCTGTCTGTATTGTTACGATGCACCGTGTAGCCGTATCTGCCCATCCGAGATCGACGTCGCCAGCTTCATCCGCAATATCGCGCATGAAAATATCAATGGTGCCGCCAAAGTCATTTTGCAATCGAATATTCTCGGTGGCAGTTGCGCCCGCGTTTGCCCTACCGAGATCTTGTGCGAGCACGCCTGCGTGCGCAATCACGATGCCGAAGCACTACCGGTAAAAATTGGACTATTGCAGCGCCACGCGATTGATCACATGCACTTCGAGCAGCATCCGTTTCAGGCCGCGCCTGCAACTGGCAAAAGCATAGCGATCGTCGGGGCCGGTCCTGCGGGTCTGGCCTGTGCACACCGGCTGGCGATGCTGGGTAATCAAGTAGAAATATTTGAAGCGCGCAGCAAGGCCGGTGGTCTGAATGAATACGGTATCGCAAAATACAAACTCACCGATAACTACGCGCAACGCGAAATTGAATTTCTGCTGCAAATAGGCGGCATACAAATTCATTACGGCCAAACGCTGGGCGCGAATCTGCAGTTGCAGCAGCTCCAGGAAAAATTTGATGCGGTGTTTCTTAGTCTGGGTTTAGCTGCCAGCCGCAGTCTGGATCTGGCAGCAGAAGACGCACCGGGCATCTTAGCCGCAGTCGATTACATCGCCGAACTCAGACAGGCGCAGGATTTAAGCAGCTTGCCGGTGCCCAAGCGGGCGCTGGTGATAGGTGCGGGCAATACCGCCATCGATATGGCGGTGCAGATAGCGCGCCTCGGTGCCGAAGAAGTCACGCTGGTGTACAGACGCGATGCGGCATCCATGTCGGCCACAGCACACGAGCAAGAAATCGCCAAAGCCCATCAGGTCAGAATTAAAACCTGGGCGCAGCCGCAAGCGGTGTTACTTGATGATGCAGGCAAACTGAGCGGCATGCGTTTTGAAAAAACTCGACTCGATGCAGGTCGCCTAGTCGGCACCGGTGTCAGTTTCGTGATCGCTGCAGATGCCATTTTTAAAGCCATAGGTCAGGTATTCGATACGCATGCGATCAGCGATCCCTTGGCGCGTACGCTGAAAAAAGATGCAGGTAAACTCCAGGTCGATGCGCAGTTTAGAACCAATCTCTGCGGCGTGTATGCGGGCGGTGATTGTGTCAACCCGGGACAAGATCTGACGGTGCAAGCGGTACAGCATGGCAAGCTGGCGGCCGCTGCTATCCATGCTGATTTGACTTCAAACACGGAGGCCCATCATGGCTGATCTGAGCATCAATTTTGCCGGCATCAAGGCCCCCAATCCTTTTTGGTTAGCCTCGGCACCGCCCACCGATAAGGCGTATAACGTGGTGCGCGCTTTTGAGGTTGGCTGGGGTGGCGTGGTCTGGAAGACCCTGGGAGAAGATCCGCCTGCGGTAAATGTCTCCTCGCGTTATTCGGCCCACTACGGAAAAAATCGCGAGGTCTTGGGCTTTAATAATATCGAGCTGATCACCGACCGTACGCTGGAAATTAATCTGCGTGAAATCACCCAGGTCAAAAAAGACTGGCCAGACCGCGCCATGATCGTGTCCCTGATGTTTCCCTGCGAAGAGGCAGCCTGGCGCAGCATCTTGCCACTGGTAGAGTCCACCGGAGCAGACGGCATAGAACTTAATTTCGGCTGCCCGCACGGCATGCCAGAACGCGGCATGGGCGCGGCAGTCGGCCAGGTGCCAGAATATGTGGAGAAGATCACGCGCTGGTGCAAGCAGTATTCGCGCTTACCAGTGATCGTCAAGCTGACACCGAATATTACCGACATCCGCCAGCCGGCGCGTGCCGCCAAAAACGGCGGTGCCGATGCGGTCTCGCTGATCAATACCATCAACTCGATTACCTCTATCGATCTCGATAGTATGGTGGCCCGACCGATAGTCGGCGGACGTAGCACGCATGGCGGTTATTGCGGCTCGGCTGTGAAACCTATCGCCTTGAATATGGTGGCCGAAATCGCCCGTGACCCAGCCACGCAAGGGTTACCAATCTCGGGCATAGGCGGCATCTCCAACTGGCGCGATGCCGCAGAATTTATCGCGCTGGGCGCAGGATCGGTACAGGTTTGCACGGCGGCGATGCTGCATGGTTTTCGTATCGTCGAAGAAATGAAAGATGGCTTGTCACGCTGGATGGATGAAAAAGGCTACGCCAGCGTCGCCGATTTTTGCGGCAAGGCGATCGCCAATACCACAGACTGGAAATACCTGGACATGAACTATCAGGCGATTGCCCAGATTGATCAAGACAAATGCATAGGCTGCGGCAAATGCTATATCGCCTGCGAAGATACCTCGCACCAGTCTATCCATCAATTGATACAAGACGATGGCGCGCGCAAGTACCAGATCAACGAAGCAGAATGCGTGGGCTGCAATCTGTGTGAGATCACTTGCCCGGTGGCAGGCTGTATTACGATGCTGGCGCAAGAAAATGGCAAGCCATATATGAATTGGACACAAGATCCGCGCAATCCACGTGCCGAGGTGGTCACTTAGGATTAAACCTGTTAAATTAAGTATGGTATTTCTAGCACTTACGCAAAACCGCCCCAGCGTCGTTGTACTCGCCTTGCTGTACTAAAGTAAGTCTTCGGCGTTACGCCTAGTTGGAACAATTTTGCGTAAGTCCTAATTTCTACATAGTTAAACAACGTCCCTTTCAAAGGAAACGAGCATGAACCAAGATCATTCAGTTAATTTTGAATTGTGGAATGAGGATCTGGCACCGACCACGGCCAGCCAGCGCACCTGGCGCTGGTTTCATTTTGCGGCACTCTGGGTAGGGATGGTGATGTGCATCCCCGCTTACACCTTGGCCGCAAGTTTAATAGAAGGCGGTATGTCGGCCATGCAGGCAGTGCTGACGGTGTTTCTAGCCAATGCGATTGTGCTGCTGCCTATGCTCTTGATAGGCCACGCTGGGACTAAATACGGGATACCGTATGCGGTACTGGCACGCGCCTCATTCGGCACCAGCGGCGCCAAATTGCCTGCCCTGATGCGTGCCATTGTGGCTTGCGGTTGGTACGGCATACAAACCTGGTTTGGCGGGCAGATGATTTATACCCTGGCCGGTGTGATGCTGGGCCATGCGCTGGGCGGCGAAGCGATCGCCGGCTTAGGTATCAATGGCGCGCAACTGATCTGTTTTCTGATATTTTGGGCGATACAGTTCTGGTATATTTTTCACGGCATGGATTCGATACGCAAGCTGGAAACCTATACCGCCCCCTTGAAAATTCTGATTTGCTTCGTTCTGCTGGGCTGGGTCTACAACAAAGCCGGCGGTTTTGGCCCTATCCTCGATCAACCATCTCAGTTCGTAGAGGGTGGCAAGAAAGCCGGGCAATTCTGGTCTAGTTTTTGGCCCTCGCTAACCGCCATGGTCGGCTTTTGGGCTACGCTGGCCTTGAACATCCCGGACTTTACCCGCTTCGCCAAAACCCAGCGCGATCAGGTTTTGGGCCAAAGCATAGGCTTACCAGTACCGATGGCGCTACTGTCTATGCTGGCAGTCATCGTCACTTCGGCCACCGTGGTTTTGTACGGCAAGGCGATCTGGGATCCAGTCGATCTGGCCAGTCGCATGACCGGCATCGCCGTCTTGATCGCCTTGATTGTTTTACTGATCGACACCGTCAGCGTGAATCTGGCTGCCAATCTGGTGGGCCCAGCCTACGATTTTTCGGCACTCAGCCCTAAGCTGATCTCCTACAAAACCGGGGGCTACATCACCGCCTTCATTGCAATCGCCATCATGCCTTGGAAAATATTAGAGTCGACTCAGGGTTATATTTTTACCTGGTTGATCGGCTACTCTGCCTTACTCGGGCCTATCGCTGGGATCTTGATCGTTGACTATTACCTGATACGCAAAACCGGACTCGATGTCGCCCAATTGTACGTGGCGGACGGTGATTACTCCTACGTCGGTTCGGCTATACCAGGCTGGAACATGGCGGCCATCATTGCCTTCATCATCGGCGTGCTACCGAATATTCCCGGATTTTTAAATGCGGCGTTTCCGGCATCCTTCCCCACAACATCGGTGGCCTTCAAGACCATTTACACCTATGCCTGGTTTGTTGGTCTGCTGCTTTCCAGTCTGGTGTACATGATCATGATGCAAGGCCAAAGCCTTACGCTCAAAAACGCGACTAGCGGTGAACACGCTAGTATGTAATTAATCAGACATTGTTAGGAATCACGATGAGTATCTTGATACGTGGCGGAACGGTAGTCAATGCAGACCGCGAATATAGTGCCGACGTGCTCTGTGCCGACGGCAAGATCATCGCGGTCGGAGAGAATCTGCGCACTCCGGCCAGCGCAGAAATCATAGACGCACATGGACAGTATGTGATGCCGGGCGGGATTGATCCGCACACCCATATGCAGCTACCCTTCATGGGCACCGTCACTGCCGATGATTTTTTTACCGGCACCGCTGCTGGTCTGGCAGGCGGCACTACCAGTATCATCGATTTTGTCATCCCTAACCCGCAGCAGTCATTAATGGAAGCCTACCAAACCTGGCGCGGCTGGGCCGAAAAATCTGCGGCCGATTACAGCTTTCATGTCGCCATCACTTGGTGGGATGATACGGTGCACGCCGACATGGGCAAGCTGGTGCGTGATTGCGGCGTGAATAGTTTTAAACACTTTATGGCCTATAAAAACGCCATCATGGCCGATGACGAAATTCTGGTAAAAAGCTTTACCCGCGCGCTGGAACTGGGCGCCATGCCTACCGTACATGCAGAGAACGGCGAACTGGTTTTTACTCTTCAACAAAAGTTATTGGCGCAAGGCATGGCAGGGCCGGAAGCCCATCCACTCTCACGCCCGCCCGCGGTCGAAGGCGAAGCGGCGAACCGCGCCATCGCGATTGCCAACGTACTCAACACGCCGGTGTATATCGTGCATGTCTCGTGTATGGAATCGTTGGAAGCCATCACGCGCGCGCGCAGCAAGGGCCAGCGCGTATTTGGCGAAGTGTTGGCGGGGCATTTGACGATAGACGATAGCGTGTACCGTAATCCGGATTTTGATATTGCGGCTGGCCACGTGATGAGCCCGCCATTTCGCTCCAAAGAACATCAGGCCGCCCTGTGGCAAGGCCTGCAAAGCGGCAATTTACATACCACCGCGACCGACCACTGTACTTTTTGCGACACACAAAAAGCCGCTGGCAAAAACGACTTTACCAAAATACCGAATGGTTGCGGCGGCGTAGAAGAGCGCATGGCGGTGATCTGGGATACAGGTGTCAACAGCGGCAGGCTGACCCCGTCAGAATTCGTCAAAGTGACATCGACCAACGCCGCGCAGATTTTTAATATTTATCCACGCAAGGGCATCATCGCGGTAGGTGCCGATGCCGATATCGTCGTCTGGGATCCAAGCGCGACAAGGACAATTTCGGCCAAGACGCAATTTGCCAAAGGTGGTTTCAATGTGTTCGAAGGTCGCACAGTGCGCGGCGTTCCAACGCACACGCTAAGCGGCGGCAAGCTAGTGTTTAAAGAGGGCGATCTACGTGCTGTGGCGGGGGATGGTAAGCATGTCGATAGGCCGGCGTTCTCGCCTATGTTTGATGCCTTAAAGCAGATGGCGAAAGTCACTGCGCCGCATAAAATCCAGCGCTCATAGAGTCCCCTCTCCCGCATACGGGAGAGGGTTAGGGTGAGGGTCATGGCAAACGTGTGCGATGATCGAAAAGAAAAATCGCCAAGTTCTCGCCTTGTTTTTAATATACCTTGTCATTACTAACACCCTCTCCCGCCAGTGGGAGAGGGGGCTAGCTAAAGTAAATGACAAGCATTCAAGTTTGTTTTTCAAAGAAAGCATCAGCATGCAAACCGACGCATTACGTATCAATGGTTCCCGCCTATGGTCAGCCATCATGGAGTTGGCGCAGATCGGCGCCACTGCCAAAGGCGGTGTGAAACGTCTGGCCTTAACTGAACTCGATAAGCAAGGCCGCGATCTGGTGGTTGGCTGGGGCAAGCAGGCGGGCTTAAGCATCACGGTGGACCAGATCGGCAATGTTTTCATGCGCAGGGAAGGCACAAACCCGGCGCTGCCGCCGATAGTCTCAGGCAGCCACATCGACACCCAGCCCACGGGCGGCAAATTCGATGGCAATTACGGCGTGCTGGCTGCGCTGGAAGTGGTGCGCACGCTGAACGATCACAAGATACTAACCGAAGCGCCGATAGAGGTAGCGTTCTGGACCAATGAAGAAGGCTCGCGCTTTGTGCCGGTGATGATGGGCTCAGGCGTATTCTGCGGTGCCTTCAGCCTGGACACTGCGTATGCCGCCTGCGACACTGAGGGCAAGAACGTCAAGGATGAGTTGCAAGGCATAGGCTATCTGGGCAGGCAAGTACCGGGCAACCATCCTATCGGAGCCTACTTTGAAGCCCACATAGAGCAAGGCCCAGTGCTGGAAGACGCCGACAAGGTCATCGGTGTGGTACCAGCGGTCATGGGATTATCCTGGTACGACTGCGTGGTCACCGGCATGGAGGCGCACGCTGGCCCGACACCCATGCACCTGCGCAAAGACGCGCTGCAAGTGGCGACAAAAATCATGCAAGAAGTAGTCAATATCGGCAACCGTTATCCGCCGTATGGGCGCGGCACGGTGGGCATGGTGCAGGTGTTTCCGAACAGCCGCAACGTGATCCCGGGCGAAGTCAAATTTAGTATAGACCTACGCAATATCAACGACGAATTACTCAATAAAATGCATGAGGAAATTCTCGCCTTCGCCGAAAAAATCGCGGTCGAGACTGGCCTGAAAATTCACACTGAGCGCGTCTCGTATTACCCGCCCTGCCCCTTCCATCCGGAATGTGTGGATGCGGTCAGAAGCGCCACCGCTAAACTCGGTTACAGCAATATGGACGTGGTCTCAGGCGCAGGCCACGACGCAATCTACGCCGCCAGGCTGGCACCGGCTGGCATGATTTTCGTGCCTTGCAAGGACGGTATCAGCCACAACGAGATCGAAGACGCCAGAGCCGATCATCTGGAAGCCGGTTGCAATGTGCTCTTGCATGCCATGCTGGAGCGGGCGAAAGTGCTGGTGAATTGATTTTCTAAAACGTAGGGTGGGCACGGCATCATCGTGCCCACGCGTATCGATTGATAAGTGGCCAAACTCGCAAGCACCGACGCTTGCATTTTCTAAGCGATGGCCCAATCGTGTGGATATGTTCCACTTTTCACATATCGATGAAAGCTCGAATACGGCCAATCAAGCACACGATCAACCAAGCGGTGTTTCACCGGATTGAAATGTAAATAATCCATGTGACGAGCATAGTCGGCGTCATCACGAATTTGATGCTCCCAAAAACGTCGTTGCCAGATGGTCGATTCGCGATGTTTTTGTTTAGACGGAGTGATCCAATCATCGCGAAAATAGCTAGCCTTGCATGCCAACGATACCTTTCTTTTAATCATCATCCAGCGCGTAGAAAAATCCACATCTCCTTCGGGTAAAGTCCAAATACAATGCAAATGATCTGGTAACAAAACCCATGCATCAATAACGAAAGGTCGGGAGCAGCGCACCGATTCAATTGCTCCTCTCAAAGTATCGCGGACAAGTTCATCACATAAAATGGTCTGTCGACGGTAAGTAACAACGGTAAAAAAATAGGTGCCCCCTGCGACAGACGAACGACGATAATGCGACACAGAAACTCCTAAGCAAAATAATCTGTTCCCGCGTGGGCAAAAAAACTGCCCACCCTACTTGATCTAAAAGAATCAATAAAACGGTGCCTGTATGCCTTCCATCTCGAAAGTTTTGATGATAGATCGACGTTCGAATAGCCGCTGTAAATACGGGCCTAACTGAGCATAGTCACGCGCTGGTTTTTGCATGCCACGGGTCCAGCGGCACAGCATAAACAAAAACAGGTCAGCGATACTGACTTGCTCACCGAGCAGATACGCACCTTGAGCTTGCGCCAGATGATCGTCGATATAGCCTAGCATTTGCGCCACGCGCTGCTCCGCATGGGCCTTAACCTGAGCCGCACCTGCGACATCATCATGCAGACGTTCCGGGTAAAAATAACTCAGTAACTCCGCTTGCAAAGTATTAGTCAAATACATCATCCACTGATACAAGCGGGCGCGCTCTGGCGTGCCAAGCGCAGGTGAAAAATTTATCGCCTTGTGTTGCGCAGCATATTGATCGGCCAGATACAGGCAAATCGCAGCGCTCTCGGTCAACTGCAAATCGCCATCAATCAAGAGCGGGATCTTGCCGTTCGGATTAAGCTTCAGATAGGCCGCTTGTTGATGTTCTTGCTTACTGGTATCGACCAGCACCAGTTCGTAGGGCAAGCCCAGCTCTTCCAATAAAAAATGCGGGGCCAAACAGGCGGTTCCAGGCGAATAATAGAGTTGCATCATGAGATCCATAGACGTTAAGAGGAAGAAACTGGTGGCTAGCTGGTCATGCGCTATCAGCCGAGCTTAGCTGCCAGCATAATAGCAGAGCATTGCTAGCAAAAAAACAGCCTAAAATGGAAGCGGGGAAAGCATTTTCACTAAGCTGAGTTGGCAAGGCGCAATCAGCATGCGGCTTGCAGGCCGAAATGCCGCCAGCAGGCGCATAGAATATGCGCCTGCACTTTGCGGAACTTCTAAAAACCTGTAACTGTTCAGCCTAATATACAAAGCCCTTCTCCCGCTCGCGGGAGAAGGGTTGGAATGAGGGTAGTTTAAATTTGCACAATGTTTGATTTTTCATATTGCTAAGCGCATCAGTTATTTGAAGGCAAGCGTTGCTCAATCACCCTCACCCCGGCCCTCTCCCGCTAGCGGGCGAGGGAGTTTTCATCGCTGGCTGAACAGTAACAAAAACCTATAAATTATTCCGACTAGGCGTAAGCCCGAAGACGGTATTTACGGCAAACGCGTACAAGGACGCTGGGCGGTTTTGCGTAAGTCCTATAAATGCAGATTTTTCCAAATCGTGACATCCAAACCGCGGGCAGCTGCGTTAAGTACTTATCTCTATCTGCGTCCCAGATTCCGGCCCACTTTCAGAAAGCCCAAAATGCCTGCATTTCAGCAATACCCTGCTCGCCTACTCTGTGCTGTACTGCTCGTGTGCAATTTTCTCGCGAGTGGCTGGGCGCAGGCTCAGGAAGATCCGCCGAGCCGGGTGGCGCGCCTGAGTTACACCCTGGGCAGCGTCAGTCTGGCGCCTGCTGGTACTGAGCAATGGCTAGTGGCAGATCCTAACCGGCCACTGACTTCCGGTGACCGGCTGTGGGTGCCCGCTGGTGCCAGGGCCGAGCTGCATTTGGGTGCCAGCAGTTTGCGGCTGGCAGAAAATACCGGGATCACTATCGTCAAACTGAGCGACCATCAGCTGCAGCTCACCATCAGCACGGGCACGCTGATAATCCGTCAACGCAGTCTGGGTAGCCAGGAGGTGATAGAGCTCAACACGCCGAATTTAGCCTTTGCATTGCAGGAAGCGGGCGAGTACAAGCTTACAGTTTCACCGAATCAGAGCAGCATTATGGTAAGACGTGGTACTGGAATCGCCTATGGCGAACGCGATAGCATCACTCTGCACGAAGCCGAACAAGTCAACTTTTCTGGCAATAATCTGGCGCACAATAGCATCGCTAGAATGCCGCCCTACGATGAGTTTGATTTGTGGGTGAATGAGCGCGACAAGCTGGAAGATAACTCGGTCTCGGCGCGCTATGTATCGCGCGAAGTCATCGGTTATCAGCAACTCGATCAACATGGCAGCTGGGAGACCCATGTTGAGTATGGGGCGATCTGGATCCCGCGCACTGTCGAGGTTGGATGGGCGCCGTATCGCAACGGCAATTGGGTTTGGGTAGCACCGTGGGGCTGGACTTGGGTAGACCGCGCGCCCTGGGGTTTTGCGCCCTTCCACTATGGACGCTGGGCCTGTATCGGCCCACGCTGGGTCTGGGTACCGGGCCCCTATCTGCATCACGCTTCGCCGGTGTATGCACCAGCGCTGGTGGCCTTTGTCGGTGCTGCGCCTGGCGTGCATCTGAATATTAATATCAACACTGGATCGCATCCGCATCCAGCCTGGCTACCACTGGCGCCTGGCGAGGTCTATCGCCCGTATTACCGTGGCAGCAGCGCCTATATTGAACGCCTCAACCAGCATCAGGACTATCGCGCCAGCATCAATCAAAATAATAACCAACATAATACCCCGCTTGGCGATAATCAAGCCAACCGCCCCTACCGCAACCAAGCCTTACCAAATGCCATCAGCTCTATGCCAGAAAATCAATTCCTGCGCGGTCAAGCCAGTAGCGTGAACCCGGCTCTGCTAGGCGCGACACTGGTGAATAACAGAGCGGCCAGCACCCAGAGCGCAGCACTGCCGCCCTCCACCGAGAGCATCTACGGCAATGCCAAACGGATTGCCACACCGGCCAATGATGCATGGATGCGCCGGGCAGTGATACCAAGCCCAGAGCGCGCCAGCAGCTATCGCTCGGCCATACAAGAGCGCAATGCGGAGCAAATTGCAGAACATGACAAGCCTAGATATGCGCCTCACTATGGCAACCGAATAGCCACTCCAGCAACCTCATACAACGACAACTTGGCGCCGCCAAACGAGCTTAGAAACCGCCCTAGCCCTAGCCTTAGCATGACAGCGCCAGCCGCGGTCCAGCCTGAGCGCGCCCGCAGCAATGCGGTGGATTATCGCAACCCTATACAAAACCCGGCTAACACGGCTTCCTATGCGGCACCGCCAAACCTGCCAGCGAAGCCCAGCCCCACTTCAAACTATGCCGGATGGACTCAAAACAATCCAGCCCAAGCCATCTTGCAAGAAAATGAAAGAGCCCGCGATGCGGAACGTCAACAAGCTGAACGCCGCGCTGAGCAGCAAACAGAGCGACGCAATCAGAACGAGCGCGAAGCCTATGGAGTTCGCAATCAGCCGTCTGGCAATTATCAAGTCGAACAAAATCAAAGAAGAAGTGAAGCGCCTAGGACGATGACGGAGAGCAATCACAATGCGCGAGCCACAATAGCGCCGCAAGAAACGGTACGTGTAAATCCAACGCCAGAAGTCAGGCCGGTCACCCAAGCCCGCCCCGACCGCGCCAGCATCGCCGAGCCCAAAGAGAACCCGCGCAACAACCACAGAACCGGGCAAGCCAGAGAACTAGAGCGATGAGCGCACACAACTTGCATTTCGATTCATGTAGAGCGTACAGATTGTGTTGGGCGATACACATTCCCTTTTTCTGCCAACGGTCGGTTTTCCTTCCAGACCACGGTATAGTTTTTCGCCTTATACACTGCGGCGTCCTTATCCATCTTTGCACAAGACGCAAAGAGATGAGCGCAAGTCCGCCACCGCAGGGCTAGCGGCGGGACAGATACAGAGCTCGCATAAAAGCTGCCATCTGTATCTTGACGCTGTTTGGCCGCGCTCCTAGACTAGCCTCACCTGATACCCACCGATAGATCCACATGACCGAACTACTACCCTTGATGACGTATTGTTTTGTGATGTCGGGTACCCCCGGGCCAAACAACGTCATGCTGGCCAGCTCGGGCGCAAATTTCGGTTACCGTGGTGCGCTGCCGGCGATACTAGGCATACAGTTCGGCGTCTTCGTACAAACTCTGGTGGTGTGTATCGGCCTGGGCAATGTGTTTATCGCCTATCCACAAATCCAGCAAGTGCTAAGGATTGCCGGTGCCCTCTATCTGGTGTATTTGGCGTGGAAATTAAGTGGCGCATCGGTAGGCGAGGCGCATGCCCCTACTCCGGTATCATTCGCTCAGGCGGCACTTTTTCAGGCACTTAATCCCAAGACCTGGGTCAAGTCTATCACCATCGCCTCGGTGTTCATGCCGCTAGGTCTGAGCGCCAGCAGCGCTGCGCTGCTGGTCGCGGTGGTCGGGACCTTGGTAGGTTTTCCATGTAGTTCCATGTGGGCCTTGTTCGGCGTGGCGATACGTGGCTTGCTGCGCGACCCACGCAAACAGCGCGTATTCAATCTGACTATGGGTGCGACCCTGCTGATGCTGGCTGGTTTATTTTTACGCTAAACTTCCTGCTGTGACGATGCTGGCTAAATCCTAAGAAAAGTTCTTTTGAGCAGCGGCGGTGCTTACTGTAGAATTATTTGACTATGCAGACTAGCTCCTGCTCTTCTGCCAGCTAGTTCCCGGTCTGGATAATAAGCACATGTTACTCGTACTAAAAACCCTGTTCGAGAGTGAGCTATTAAGTATTCGCCACGCCATCGCACGCCCCGCATCTACGCGCTGCAGTGAGCTCAGACATGCCAGCGCCGACGTCTTTTTATTGCCGATTGCCGGACTGTTTGCCAAGCATGACAGCCCCAGGCAACATTTCATTGCCAACCCGAATCACGCTTTGTTCTTTGGCTGTGGCCAGGCGTATAGGCTCAGTTTCCCTGGCGGTATCGGCGATGAATCGCTGCTGTTTGAATTCTCGCCAGAAGCGCTGTCTAAGCTAGTCACTGAAACCCTGGGTCTGCCGGATCTACGCTCCGCCGCACTCAACCGGCATTGCCTGCTAGCGCCAGCCACATTGCTGGAGCGCGAGCTGCTCTGGCGTCATTTAACGCTAGCCCACAGCAAGCCACTGGCGATTGAAGAACTCAGTGTGAGCGTGCTCACTAAAGCCCTGCAAACAGCCAGTAAAGATAGCAGGCTTGCCGAGCGCGCCAGACATGTGCAGAGCGTAACGCGCAGACGCCAACAAGTAGAGGTCGTAAAAGAAGCGATTTCGCTACGGCCTATGCAGGAATGGACACTCACTGAGCTAGCGCGCCTGGCCGAAACTTCACCCTACCATCTGGCACGCATCTTCAGAACCGAAGTCGGCTTACCTGTACATCGCTACCTGATACGCACCCGGCTAGGCCAGGCTTTAGAAACTATGCGTACGCAGGATCAGGATCTGACGACCATCGCCCTCGATTGCGGCTTTGCTCATCACAGCCACTTTAGCGCCAGCTTTCGCTCGGTATTTGGCATGACGCCCTCGCGCTTACGCACGCGCATGCGGGTCTGAGGGGAACTTCTAACCCCCCCTTAATCGGGATGCAGCGCTAGGCGCTGGTATCGAGCAAGATCCTGATAGCGCAAATAATTCGCTTTCCCTAAGATGCAAAGATATTGCTATTTTTTAGGGAAATTTTATGCCGCACTATGTCGCCAACAAAAGCTTGCTGGCTCACCCCCGCAGCCTGATACTGCTGGCTCTGCTAATGTTAGCGTTTCCCTTTTTTGCCGCCCAGTTCGGCAATGCATGGGTGCGCATCATGGATCTGGCCTTGTTGTATATCATGCTGGCCCTGGGTCTAAACATCGTGGTTGGTTTCGCCGGCCTGCTCGACCTCGGTTACATCGCCTTCTATGCACTGGGCGCGTATATGACGGCACTGCTGGCCTCACCCCAATTTGCGCTGGTACTCGAATCCATCGTCAACCACTATCCGCTGCTAGGGAAGAGTTTGCTGTGGTTATGCGGGCCTGAGATTGCGCAAAACGGCATCCATTTATCGGTATTCTTTATCGTTCCGCTAGGCGCCGCCTTAGCGGCATTTTTCGGCGCTTTGCTGGGTGCGCCTACGCTCAAACTGCGCGGTGATTACCTGGCCGTGGTGACGCTGGGCTTTGGTGAAATCATCCGTATCTTTATCAACAACCTCAATGCCCCTATCAACCTCACCGATGGTCCGCGCGGCATCAATATGATAGACCCTATCCGTATTTTCGGGATCTCGCTGGCGGGCGAACCAGGCTCGGGCGCCAATCTGAATCTGGCCGGATATTCTATGCCCTCGGTGAATGCCTATTACTTCTTATTTCTATTTTTGTGCGTAGTGATCGCCGTCGTCTCTATACGTCTACAAAACTCGCGCTTGGGGCGAGCCTTTGTGGCAATCCGCGAAGATGAAATCGCCGCGATGGCGATGGGTATTAACACCCGCAATATTAAATTGCTCGCCTTTGCGTTGGGGGCCTCTTTTGGCGGCGTGGCCGGGGCCATGTTTGCCTCGTTTCAAGGCTTTATTTCGCCAGAATCTTTTTCGCTGAGCGAATCGATCACGGTACTGTCTATGGTGGTGCTGGGCGGCATGGGGCATATACCCGGCGTTATCCTGGGTGCGATCTTACTCGCTGCTTTGCCAGAAATTTTGCGCTACCTGGTTGAACCGATACAGCTGCATGTATTCGGGCAGGTAGTGATAGAAGTCGAAGTCTTACGTCAATTGCTGATGGGGATGACGATGGTCCTCATCATGCTGAAACGCCCTTGCGGCCTATGGCCCAGCCCCAGACATGAAGATCGCCTAGTTCCAGAACCAGATCTAGCCACGTGCAGGTCAGCGCCCTAAAAAATGAGCGCTGGCTATGCGGCGCTGCTGCTGCCGGCAATAGGCTAACTGGTGAGCCTAGCATGCAATTCTATCTGAGCCTGGTTCGGGGTGGAGCTACGTGGCCTGCTACACGATCCACGCAAACAGCGCTTATTCAATCTGACTATGATTGCCACATTACTGCTGCTGGCCGGTTTATTTTTGCGCTACACGCAATCGAGTTTGCTCTTCAGTGCCAAGCAGTGGGTAGTCTAAAAATTTATATGGCATGCCGCCAAGCCGCATATTCCATGCGGGCTGCAGGCCAGGCACGCTGGAGAAGCGCATGGAATATGCGCGCTGGCAGGGTGCATTTTAAAATTTTAAAACGCCCTAGATAAGCGAAAAATACCTTTGACGTTATTGATCCTGGTCCTCAGCTAGCCGCTACACGATTGGCTGAGGACGGTGCTGCCTATCGAGGGCTAGCTAGTCGGTCTGATCTTGAATTGGCACAGACTCGCTTGGCACTGGCGTTTTCACTGCGGCAGCATCGGCTTCTGGCACCAGCTTTTTGGGTTTATGCCGCCACAGACCATCGCTGCTGTAGGCGCTCCAGCCCCACTTGAGCCAAGCCAGTAAAGACCAGGCTAACCACAAGGCCCAGGCCAGCATCAGGGCGCGATACAGCATGATAGGCAGGCTGAGTACCCAGGCGCCTTGCAGCTCTTTGCCAGTTCTATCCAGATACCAATTGAGATTATTTGAACTGGAATTATTCCCCGCTACTTGCATATCTGGGTAGCCCAATAAGCCACCGCGCACCGCGTCGAATAAGATGCTTAGCATCGCCAGACTGAGTAGCAGCAAGGCCAGCTGACGCCAGTTAAATAACCAGGTGGCACTGGTTCTGGTGTTGGCACTACTGCCCGATTCTGCCCGCGCAGCGAAGGCAAAAAACCAGATGATCACAATACTCGCGGCCCACCATTGCACCTGGGTCAGGCCAAGTACCAACAGTATCCAGTGGCGGGTTTGCAGTGGTAAGCCAGACTGTGCGCTAACGCGCCCGAGCGCCACTGCCACGACCAGTAAAATGAGCAGTTTGCCCCAAAATAATATGGCAGGACCGACACCCGGGCCGCTCGTTAGCAGCAACCAGCGATCATGTGGCATCTGCAGGCTGAGGCGGCTATTCACGCTGGCCAGATTGAGGTCTGTGCTTTGCGTGGTATAGCTCAGTGCCATGCCCTGATCGAGACGCCAGCGCACTTCGATTTCTTGTTTACCGGGCAGGATGGGCAAGATCAATTGGCGACCGTTAGCGCGTATCGGCCTGACCTGGCCGTTGATGCTCACGCTTTGTAGCACGGCGTTTGGCGGCAAGCTGATACTGTGATCGCCACCGCGGCTACTGCGCAGACTCAGTGCTAACAAATAATCGCTAGCACGCGCGCCTGGGCTCACCAGTAAGCGTGAATGATCGATAGTCAGGGTTTGCCCGGCAATAGCTTGCGGCCGCTCTATGCGCAGTTTCAGCAGTTCGCCCGGCCATGGGTAAAACGCCAGATCGGCGTCGCTGCCAGCCGCCATCGCCACTGGTGCGATGCCATGGGCCGCAACATGCCAGATGCTAGAGGCGGCGATCAGCCAACTCTCTACCCATGCCGTATTCGGGGTCGCAGTGAGACTGAGCTCAGGCGCTTGCGCTAGCGTCGAACTCCAGCTCAGACTAGTCGCTTGTGGACCGAGATTGACTAAGACCTTACCATCTTTAACGATGATCCCGGCACTGGTCACCGCCTCGCCGGGCAATAAGGGGATCTCGACCAGAGCTGGCACACCAAGCGGTGAATCTCTTTGCACCGTGGTCTCTACACTCCAGAGTAAATCAAGTGCCAGCCGTCTTTGCACCCGCAACAAAGGCGGTAGAGGCTGGGCCTCGCCTATGCTGCCAGCCTTGATGCGGCGCGACAGTTGCAGAGTATCGGCGGCACCGTTGTCGTCCGAGATACCGGCCACATCCCAGCCATCGGCATTGATATCGACGCGTCTTGGTTTGCGCGGCAAGGGTAATTGCAGGGTATCGCGATTACTCAGCTCACCGATCAGCTCTAGCCTATGTTTACCAGCGGCAGCCAGCAACCACAGACCACCTTGTGCATCCTTTTGTACATAGGCGATTTTGCCATCGACCCTCGCCTCGTGCGGCAACCATTGCTTGGCGCCGCCCGGCAAGGGCACTGCGCTGTCGATCGCGGCATCGATCTCTAGACTGAGTCTAAGCGTGCTGCCACTTAATTGCAGCGAGAGTCGGGAAATATCCACGCACTCAGGCAGGCAATCGGCCGGGCGCGTGAGCTTCTCGCGCAATTCATCGAGTTGCTCGGTACTAGGCGACTGCGCTTGTGCCTGGCCGCTAGCGAGCGCTATCAGTACCACGCTCAGCACGGGCACGAAGACTGCAATTGTAGGTATCAAGTGCGCCGATTTAAAACCGCTGGTAGGAGGCTGTGCTGGCGCACCCGCAGACCCGGCATCCGAGTCATCCGGCGCACCTTTGCGTTTGCCTATTTCTGCTACACACCACAGCAATAAACCCAGACACAGCAAGCGCAACAACACC
This sequence comes from Undibacterium parvum, assembly GCF_003955735.1. Lineage (NCBI taxonomy): Bacteria > Pseudomonadati > Pseudomonadota > Betaproteobacteria > Burkholderiales > Oxalobacteraceae > Neoundibacterium > Neoundibacterium parvum. The sequence continues at coordinate 1,279,712 of NZ_CP034464.1, forward strand.
ACCAGCTTATTCATCCATGGCGAGAGTAGCCACAGATCGAGTTGCTGATCCTGACGCACTGGGCCATCCCAAGTCAGTCTATAAGTATTCCAGCTCCAGTCCGGCAAACCTGGGCCGGTTTGCACTCTGGCGTTGGGATCTATGCTTTGATAGTTCTGTATCTTTGCTGGCGAAGCTGAAGCTGATGCCGCATAGAGCTTGGACTTCAAGGCCAGCGATCCGGCCACCCGTACCGAAGCATCCCGTTTGCCTTGCTCACCCTCCTCCACCATAGCCTTATCTTCACTGATACTCACCTCCGGTGCGGTGGCCACTTCGATGGCCGCTGCCACGGGCGCCGCCACTGCTAGCGCTGCCGGCGCAGCATGCTGATTAAAACTCATATTCGTGCCATATTCTAAAACCGGATACAAAGCACCACGCACTTGTGCCGTGGCAAACACCAGACTGCTAATGAACAAAACAAATAGGCTAAGCCTTTGCGCCCACAGCATGCCGTCTTTAAAGCGCCCTGCCGGTAACACCCGCATCAATGCCACCGTCGCCAGCAAGACCAACCACAGATAGCGTGGCGCATCGACTTCCTGATACGTCAAGACCAGCAAGATTAATGCAAGCGCGCCCCACTTGCGGCCCCATAACTGGCCGACCGCCAAGGCGATCATCAGCACCACAAAAAAGTCGAGCAAGTTCCAGGCCGAGAGCCAGGCGCCTTGCGCATGATCGGCACCGCCTGCATGCAGCAGACGCCAGCCGGCAGGTAGCGATAAATTCATGCTGAGATTATCCACATCATGCAGCCAACCCAAAGCGGGCAGAGTATGACTAGCCTTAGGTAGCACACTGTCTGCGCTCATGATCAAACGGCCACGCTTGACTTCTACCCCAGCCAGATTATCACTGCCACGCGTAATCAATTGATCCTGACCTGCGATATCGACGCGTCCTAATTGCGCCAGACCACCCATATTCAAACGTGAAGCGAGACTGATATCGCCCTGCAGTCTGTCATTGATCGTGATAGAGGCACCGTCAAAACTCATCCATAGCTGCCGCTCCAGCGCCAGCTTATCCGGTGCTGGCTCGCTATCGCCACGTCGGATTTCTTTCAGGCCGAAACTACTCTCGGCACGCATCAAAAACGCGGGCAGACTGCGCCACTCAGACGGCAAACTGGTTTGCTGCGGATCGACCGCTTCTGGCCCGAACACGCTGACGCTACGCAACAAGGGCGCGGCTTGAAACACCCAGACTTCTTCATTCGCCAGCAAAGCGGCTGGACTTAGGGGCGTTGCTGCTGGCGTTGCTGCTGGCAAGCTCAAGGCTGGCACCAGGCCCGGATGACGCGCTAACACTTGTATGTCCCAGACCCCGGCGCGCGCTTGCACTTTGAGACTGCCGTCGGCCTCTAGGCTGACGGGAAGTAATGCGCTCACTTGTTTAGGAATCATACCGGCCAGCACCGCCCGCCCGAGTATCAGCTCACGATTTTTGCCCGAGACTTCCAGTCGCAAGCGCGTCTCCACTTGCAAAGGAACTCCATCGATGATTTTTCTAAATACCCTTACCTGAGCTTGTTCTTCGCCTTCGCTATCGGTCTTGCGCTGCAACCAGAGCCGATTGCTCTCATCGCGCACCGGCAGATTGATCAGCTGTCCATTCAGTTCCAGGCGCAAGATCCCGGCCGTCGGCGGCAAGGCTAAAGATTCGGGCAAACGACTCCAGTAAAAGCGCCCGCTCAGTCTATGGCTGCCAACGCTTAGCTTGATCGAGGGTAAACCGTCACGACTAAGCACGGCACTGAGCTTGCCATCCACGCTCAACTCTTGCGGCCATTGCTGCTCATCCCCTGGCAAGATTAACCAGCTATCTTGATACACCACCCAGTCTTGCGTGAAAGTGGCACCGCTCGCGCCCGCCTTCAATTCTAAAGTGCCGCCCCAGGCACACTGGCGCGTATTCACATCATTGAATTGATGAGGACAAGTGGCGTCAGGCACGCTATCGAGTACCCAGGGCACCCAGGACTTGAGCGGGTCGGGAATCGCGCTACGCGGGAACTCGGCAGCACCGGCAGTGGCGACTGCAGCCAGATTGAGCAGTAAGCTAAAGATCAAGGCGACTAGGCCTATCCAATTTTTAAGCATATTTATTCCAGGTAGTCAGACTCGATTGATCTGGGGTGGGCGCGGCCAGCAAGCTAGCGACGCAGGCTCTGGTGTAGATTGAGGAAGATTATAAAGGGCTTCATGCTCATTTTTTGCAAACCACACAACAAAAATAGCCGAAACAACATTCAGAATAGGCTGCAAAACTGCTACACAAGATTACTGTTCAGCCCGTTATGCAAAGCCCTTCTCCCGCTCGCGGGAGAAGGGTTGGGATGAGGGTGGTCCAAGTTAAGCGCAATATTCGATTTTTGTAGTCTTAAGCGTATCAGCTATTTGAAGGCAAGCCTTACTCAATCACCCTCACCCCGGCCCTCTCCCGCCAGCGGGCGAGGGGGGGGTAATTGCTGGCTGAACAGTTACCAGGCAAGGCAGATTTGCCAGCTATAGGCCGGAGGCGCATATTCCATGCGGGTTTCCAGCCTATCTGGCCTGTAGCCCGCATGGAATATGGGCCCGCAATTTTCAAGAGCAGGATTTCCTCATTCAAAGCTAGCCATTTGAGGCACTTACACCACGCAAGCAGGGAAGTGTAAATTGACCTGCAAGCCACCGCTAGCCGGGCTAAGTACTTCTATCGTGCCGCCCAATCTTTGCATCAGCGTGTACACCACATGCATACCCAAGCCAGAGCCGCCCTGCCCAAAACGGGTGGTAAAAAACGGCTCGAACATGCGCCGCAGCACTTCTGGCGTTGCGCCCACACCGTCGTCGCTGAAGCTCACATACAAATCTTTGTTGGCCTCCCCTTCCAGATGGGCGACGATGCTGATGGTGCCGCTACTCCTATCCACAAAACCATGGAGTAAGGAATTCATGAGTAAATTCGAAATAATTTGCGAGAGCATTCCCGCTGGCAAACGCACCAAAAGATTATTCGCCAGCGCCGTAATGACTTGCACCTGGCGTTTCTTCATTTCTGGTTGATGGGCAATACAGATGCCGGTCAAGTAGTCATACAAATTCAAGTCGCTGAGTTCATCCGTATCCTGAGTAATGGCCAACATACGGAAATTACTAATCAGTTCGCTGGCTCTATGCAGGCTACGCTCTATCAATTCTGCGCCACTGACTAACTGACTACTGGCCGCTAGCAGACGTTTTCTATCGATATTTTCTGCCTGTATTTGCGGTGCCAACTCGATCGCATAATCACGCAAAGCGGTGACCGTAGTCAGTGCGTTTCCGACTGGGGTATTGATGGCGTGCGCAATCCCTGCCACCAGCGAACCGAGAGCCGCCAATTTTTCACGCTGCAGCAATAGATCGCGGGCATTGGCCAAGGCTTTAGTGCGCTTCTCCACCAGTTCTTCTAGTTCTAGTTCACGCCGCCGATGTTGCAATTCAGCAGCGCAGCGGGCAGAAAATATCGATAACAAGGACAGTGCCAACAGACGTTTGTTTTCATCGATAGGCTTGGTATCAAGCGCAACGAGAATTCCTAGTGTGGTGCCATCGGTGCCGACCATAGGCATGCCAACATAGCTTTGCGCCTGCATATCGACCAGTAAAGTGTCCAGGGGATAGGCAGCTTGAATATCACAAGGATGAAAACACATGCTTTGGTCGTTCACCTCACTGCACGGCGTGTTTTTCAAGGAGTAGGTCAGATTATCCATATAGTCCTGACCCGCCCATACTGCCAGAGTACGATTCGCCTCATCGCCATCGACGCTGACAATTTCACCCGCAATCACATAAAACACGTCGAGCGCAGCGGCTAAATCCTTGACCAGTACCCGAAAAAATTCATCGCCATGCGCACGCGAGGTCGATAGCGTAATCGAACGCAAAGAAGCTTCCGCCAACTTTCGTCTTTCGCTCTCATCAAATAGTGCCGATGGCGCTGCCAGGGTAGAGGTTTGCATGTAGGCTAGCGAATTGTTCATTTAAGAATTCTTTCCGAAACCAAGGGGTTGTAAGCAAAACACAAGCGAAATACAGGCGAAATACAGACGAAAATGAATAGCCGTCTTGGGAAATTTTATAAATACGTAAATTGCATTTTTATTATTTCCCAGTATAAGAGTAAATATAAAATTTGCAAGCACGCTCTGAGTGACGAATGAGGTCAGATCAGCCGACTTCAGACCCTTAGTAGTTTGCTAGCTGAGCAATGTGCTGATTTCTGCATCATTTGACAGCGAAACATCAAGACACGGGCTGAGGTTTTTTATAAGCTAGCCGTATGAAAAAAATATCCATCATCGACTCCCATACCGGCGGCGAACCTACCCGCCTGATCGTAGCAGGCGGCCCTGAGCTTGGTTCCGGCCCGTTGGCGCAGCGCCTGACGCTGTTTAAAGAAAAGTTCGATCATCTGCGCAGTGCCACCGTGTGCGAGCCACGCGGCTCCGACGTGATCGTCGGTGCGCTGGCCTGCGTGCCGCACGATCCTGCTTGTAGCGCAGGCGTGATCTTTTTCAATAACGTTGGCTACCTCGGCATGTGCGGGCACGGCATGATAGGTTTTATTGCCACTTTGGCCTATCAAAATAAAATCGGCCTGGGACATCACAAGATAGAAACTCCGGTCGGAGTGGTAGCGACCGAACTGCACGCCGACGGCAGTGTGACGGTGCATAATGTGCCAGCCTACCGGCATCGGAAAGATGTAAAGATCAGCGTGGCTGGGCATGGCGAAGTGCGCGGTGATGTAGCCTGGGGCGGCAATTGGTTTTTTCTGATCGCCGAGCATGGCCAGAACCTGAGTCTGGCCAACGTCAACGCACTCAGTGATTTTGGCCAGCGCGTCAAAACCGCGTTGGCAGAAGCGCAGATTACTGGCCAGGACGGTGCCGAAATCGATCACATCGAATTATTTGGCGCGCCCACCAATCCGGCCAACGATAGCCAAAACTTCGTGCTCTGCCCGGGTAATGCCTACGATCGCTCACCTTGCGGCACCGGCACTAGCGCCAAACTGGCATGTCTGGCGGCCGATGGCAAACTGGCAGAACGCCAAATCTGGCGTCAGGAAAGCATTATCGGCAGCGTGTTTGAAGCCAGCTATCAAATATTGGAAAGCACGCCAAGGCAAAAAATTCTGCCTAGTATCAAGGGTCAGGCGTTTGTGAACGCCGAAGCGACTTTATTGCTGGACCAGCGCGATCCCTTCGTCTGGGGCATCAGAAATTGAGTCCTTCCGCCAACAGCGTGATCGTAGTCGGTGGCGGCATCATAGGTTGCGCCTGCGCTGCGGCCTTATCCAGGCAAGGCATGCATGTCACCCTCATAGAAGCGGGCATCATCGGTGGCGGTGCTACCGCCGCCGGCATGGGGCATCTGGTGGTGATGGACGATAATCCGGCCGAACTGGCGCTGACTAGTTACTCCTTAGCGCTATGGCGCAAACTAGTCGCCAAACATGCAGCTGGCCACGAATACCATGCCTGCGGCACGATCTGGGTCGCCACCGATGAAGAGGAAATGGTGGCGGCAAAACTCAAACAAGAGAACTTGCGGGCGCACGGGATAGCCTGTCAGATGCTCGATGCACAGGCCCTCGCAAAAGCCGAACCAGGCTTACGGTCTGGCTTGGCGGGAGGCTTAAAGGTGGCTGGCGATGCCTTGGTGTACCCACCAAAAAGCGCCCAGTTGTTGCTCGATCTGGCGCTGGGGTATGGCGCAAAATTAGTACAAGGTGAAGTCAGTGCCTTAGTCCCGGGCGGCGTGCGCCTGGCCGATGGCAGCGCGTATCTGGCATCCGAAGTTGTGATCGCCAACGGGATTGCAGCGGCCACGCTTTTACCCGAACTCCCCTTGCGCTACAAAAAAGGGCATCTGTTAATTACTGATCGCTACCCAGACTTTATCCACCATCAACTAGTGGAGCTGGGCTACATCAAAAGTGCGCATGCGTCGGACGGCGACTCGGTTGCCTTCAACCTACAAGCGCGCCCTACCGGGCAAATCATGATCGGTTCGTCGCGCCAGTTTGATGTCAGGGACAAGGCGGTGGAAAGCGCTATGCTAGCCAGGATGCTAGACAATGCACTGCAATTTGTACCGGGCTTAAACGAGCTCAAAGCGCTGCGCAGCTGGACCGGATTTAGGGCCGCCAGCCCTGATGGACTGCCGCTGATAGGCCAACATCCAGAGCATCCCCATGTGTGGCTGGCGACTGGTCATGAGGGGCTGGGAATTACCACCGCGCTGGCAACGGCTGAACTACTCACAAATCAGATCTGCGGTCTCAGCAGCCAGATCGATACTGTGCCTTATTTACCTTCACGTTTTGACTTAAGCATTCAGCCAACGACATGAGCGACACTATTTCCATCAGCATCGATGGCCAGCCTCTGCAGGTAGCAAACGGCATCAGTGTCGCTGCGGCGATCGCGCTGGCAGGACATTCTTTTAGCAGAATTTCCGTGAGCGGACAGCCGCGCGCGCCGGTTTGCGGCATGGGCATCTGCCAGGAATGCCGGGTCAGTATCAATGGCCGTGCGCAACAACTAGCTTGCCAGACTCTGTGCCAGGAAAACATGCAGATACAGCTAGCCAAGCCGGCTGTCGTAAGTGGGCTCTCGACATGAAAACCGATATTCTCATCATCGGTGCTGGACCGGCCGGATTGGCGGCCGCACAGAGCGCGGCACAAAGCGGTGCCAGAGTCGACGTGATCGATGATAATTTTCGATCCGGTGGGCAGATTTGGCGTGGCGGCGCAGATTCAAATCAAGATCAAAGAGCGCGCGCATTATGGCAAAATTTAAGCGAGAATAAAAAGGTTCACTTCCATTTCCAAACGCGGGTAGTACATGCAAAATCGGCGCACGAGATCCTGACCGAAGACCATCAAAAAGCCCGGCTGTTTGAATGCCAGAAGCTGATACTCGCCACCGGTGCGCGCGAGCTACTGCTGCCTTTCCCTGGCTGGACCTTGCCCGGCGTAACTGGCGCAGGTGGCTTGCAAGCGCTGGCAAAGAATGGCTACCCGGTCGCGGGCAAACGCATCGTAGTGGCTGGTAGCGGCCCCTTGTTATTAGCCGTAGCGGCGAGCCTGATAGAACGCGGCGCTCTGGTCACCCATATTCTGGAGCAGGCCAGCCTGCCACAACTAGGGCGTTTCGCGCTCTCACTACTGGCGACGCCAGACAAGCTATTCCAAGCCTTGCAATTAGCTAAAAAGTTAAGCTCGGCTAGCTATTCCAGCAATAGTTATGTGAGCGCGGCCCATAGCGATGTCAATCAACAACTCAGTACCGTAAGCGTCAACATCCAAGGCCGCCAGCAGAACATTGCCTGCGATTATCTGGCTTGCGGCTATGGCTTGCTGCCCAATAGCGAGTTGGCTGCCAGCCTCACGTGCGCACTAGCTCTCACAGCCAGCCACCCCAAAGTAAAGGTCGATCAATGGCAAGGCACTAGCATAGAGAATGTGTATGCCGCAGGTGAAAGTACCGGTATAGGCGGTGTCGATCTGGCGCTGGCTGAAGGAGCTATCGCTGGTTTTTCCGCCACCGGCAATCAAAATAAAGCGCGCCAATATTTTAAACAAAGACAAACTGGTTTGAAGTTTAGCCAGAAGCTAGCGCGGTATTTTTCTTTGCGCCCGGAACTGCACCAGCTATGCGCAGCAGACACGCTGGTATGTCGTTGTGAGGATGTTTCATACGCCCAATTGCTTGCACATGACAACTGGCGCAGCGCCAAGCTGCATACGCGTTGCGGCATGGGTGCATGTCAAGGACGCATTTGCGGTGCCGCCACGCAGACCTTGTTTAATTGGGACAAAGACGCTGGCCGCCTGCCATTTTCCAATGCGCGGATTACCAGCCTATGTGAACGACAAGAAGACGCACATTAAGCAGCATGACGGCTCAAAATTTTTGATTGTCCATTGCATCGATAGTAAAGGCCGGGGCATCACTCGTTGAATGTCGCTCCGACAAGCGTATTCTCAAAGAAAGATCGGTACTAGAATCGGCATTTTGTATCGCGGTTTCCGCTGAAATTTTTCCAGCCAGATAGAGTGCAAACAGAGATTGATCAAAGGTAACGATGCCCTCCTCATTGCCCTTGCTCATCGCGTCTTTAATTTCGCTCAGGCGTCCACGTTGCATCAACTCCGAGATGAAAGAAGTTTGCAGCAACACTTCTAGTGCCAATACCCGCTTTTGCTTGATTGCCGGCACCAGTCGCTGAGAAACTACGCCTTTCAGATTCATCGATAAATCGAGCAAAATTTGTTTATGCGCCTCTTCCGGGAAAAAGTTAATGAGTCTATCTATGGCTTGATTCGCATTGTTGGCATGCATGGTAGAAATACATAAATGACCTGTTTCTGCATAGGTAATTGAATGCTGTGCAGTTTCTCTATCGCGAATTTCACCTAGCATGATGACATCCGGTGCCTCTCTTAGTGCATTGCGCAAAGCTTCGCCAAAAGTCAGGGTATCGATACCGACTTCGCGCTGATCCACCATCGAGCGCGCATGCGGAAACAGAAATTCGATAGGATCTTCTATGGTTAAGATATGCCCTTCGGCATGCGTGGATCTATACTTGATCATGGCAGCCAAAGTGGTACTCTTACCAGCCCCAGCCGCCCCCACCACCAGCACCAGCCCACGCTTAAGCATGGCTAATTCAGCTACCTTTGCGGGTAAGCCCAGCGCCTCAAAATCCGCTATTTGTGAATTAATCATGCGCATCACCATCGCCACTTCGCCGCGTTGATGGTAGACATTAATACGATAACGCCCCAGATCCTTGCAAGACCATGAAAAATTGCATTCCATGGTGCTGGCAAATTGCTTACGCTGCTCGGCAGTCATAATCCGTTCAGCGATTTCTTTGACTTCGCCAACCACCAGTTTAGGCACATTCAAGGCGAAAATCTCGCCATCGACTTTAATACTAGGTGGCGCACCGGTGGTGAGAAACAGGTCTGAGGCAGAACGTTCTACCATCAGCTTTAGATAGGTATTCATGTCGGTCATGGCAATTCCTTGGTAGCAGATTCTGGCTTTCATGACTTGCGTATTTAGAATTCAAAAAATCTACTTCGCAAGTAATTCATAGTGAATAAAAATACCGATACATCAAGAGTAATTGAGACCTTGTTTTTTTGTTTGTCGCAGATCAATGAAATTAATTGCAAGCGCTACGAAAACAACAGATCATCCCAGAAAAAATACTCAGCTCACTCATAGCAGCAATAGGCAATGCACTAAAAAATTACCTCACTCGCTGGTAATAAACATTGCCCCGATGAAAAAAGTAGCGTAGTTTTTATAGGGTCGTATCATTTTCATTGTATACCTCGCAAAAAGGAAAGCAATCATGATGGATGTCAGTGTTACAGTCCCCAAAAAACTCCTAGGCCTAGCCGCAGCCAGTCTTTTCCTCGGTCTAATCACACCCGCTACAGCGCAAGAGGAAAAATCGAATTCAGACCTGAAAATTTCCGGCTTTCTTTCCATAGTCGGAGGAAAAATTCTTAATGGAAATACGAGTGGCAATTATCTTGGTCCGGCTCAAATAAATGGAAATAATTGTCCCTGTTACACGGCTGATTGGAGTAACGCAGGGGTCTATACGGATAGTGCCTCCCTAACACCTGAATCGCGCGTAGGCATCCAGGTCACCTACAAAATGAACACCAATACCACCTTCGTTGGGCAGCTTGCCAGTCGCGGCACCGATGGTACGCCTAACGTTCAATGGGCTTATGGTGGATACAAGCTCAATCCGAACTGGGAAATTCAAGTCGGGCGAAAGCGCATTCCGCTTTACTATTATTCTGACTTTCAAGACATCGGTGTCTCTTACCCTTGGATCAGCCCACCACCTGAGTTATACGGATGGGAAGCGACTAATTACAACGGTGCCAGCCTGCGTTACAACGGCAATGTCGGGGATACGAATGTGAGTAGCAGCATTTTCATGGGCTCTGAGAAAGTAAAAGATTCTCTATATCAAAAGCTTTACTCCCCTGGAAAAACCGAGGTTTCCTGGAAAAACTTAATGGGTGCCGACTTTGAAGCCAGCAATGGGCCGCTGACAAGCCGCCTGATTTATATGCAGGCGGACGTAAGAAATCAAAACACAGAGATTGGTCTCGACAGCTCTGCGGCATTAAATGCGGTAGGTATTGCGATCAACCTTGATTTCGAAAATTGGTTCGTGCTGTCCGAAGTGACCCAATTGAAACGTGAGTTTAAGGCCAATCAATATACGGTAACCGCACCAGCATTTACCATAGGAGCAGGGTGGCGGATCGGCCAGTGGACACCGTTTATCAACTATGCCGAATACACAGAAAAATCCAGTGATCTTGCACAATATTCACCACAGTCATTTAAGCGTAGCTCGCTGACCTTACGCTATGACCTTGGGTCAAGTAGTGCGATCAAGGCGCAAATTGATAGAAATACGGACGTCACCAATAATTTTGGCGGCAATTCGACCTTATTTCGTATCAGTTATGACCGTGTATTTTAATGAGGGGGTAAATCAAAATGAAAAATATTTTCCAATTTTTTTTACTACTAGGCAGCATGCTGGTGGCCCATACCTGCAATGCGCAAATGGTCGTTGTCGCAGGCATTAACAGTCCGGCGAAAGTGCTCACACGCGAGCAAACAGCGGCACTGTTTCTTGGTAAATCATCGCAATTACCTGGCGCAGGTATTCCAGTGTTAATTGATCAAGTTGAAACTGTTGAGGCACGCCAAATGTTTTATACCAAGGTAACGGATAAAACAGCGGCACAGGTAAAAGCAGTATGGTCTCGTTTGGTATTTTCAGGTAAAGGATCTCCACCAAAAGAGGTTGCCAACAGCGCGGAAGTAAAAAAAATGGTTGCAGCCAATCCGGATGCCATTGGCTACATAGAAAAAAGTGCAGTCGATGGCACAGTGAAAATATTATTTACCATCGATTAAGCTAACACTTGCAGCTGCCAGAAAATCTGATTTTTTTCTGGCACTTTTCTTATATTGTCGGGTGTCAACCCCACACCAAGTAGGTAATCGACTTTACTAAAATCGACTCATTGCTAAATACAAAGACATATTGATGTTAAGCAAATGACGATTTGATTTTTCATGTCAAAGTCAAGACATCGCATTTACATTCATCACGCCAACATTCCAAGCATGAACACGCCTGAAAAAAACAAAGGCTGGAGCCACTTGCATTTGGCTAAAAATTCCAGTGAATTGCGGCAATTATTAACCACGCAGAATGCGCATCATCAAAAACTTGGCCAATTTCTACTGGACGAGCAATTAGTCACCGGCGAAAACCTGCGCATTGCCTTGGGGCTCCAGAAGATCTCGCCAAAAAGACGGCTGGGAGAAATACTGCTAGAACTAGGAGCGATCAGTAAAGAGGCCCTGGATCAATCAATACTTGAGACTTTAGATTTACCTAGAGTTGCATTGGAAGAATTTGATTTTGATACCAAGCTGATCGGCTTATTGCCAGTACAAGTCGCCCTGAAGTTGCATGTGGTGCCGCTCATGCTCAGCGAGGATATCTTGATACTGGCGAGCGCTAGCCTGCCTAGCCCCGAAGCTTTAGAATTATTGCGTTTTACAGTAGAGCATGCAATACAGTTTGTGCTCACTAGCGCCACAGAAATAGATCAGGCGATACGGCAAAATTACCAGGAATCTCAAACGGTACAAGAGTTAGATATTCCTACACCTGAATTAGTCGACGAACAAAAAATCTGGCGTGATGCCGAACAATTGGCAAAAGAAGCGCCCTTGGTTCAACTGGTCAACTCGATTATTCTAGATGCAATCAATCAGCGTGCCTCGGATATCCATATCCGTCCAAGTAGTAAGACTTTTGAATTACTGTATCGCGTCGATGGCAGCCTTTTATCGATACGTCAGTTCAAGAGCAGCTTACTGCCGGCTTTCGTCAGCCGCATCAAAATACTCTCCAACCTGAATATTGCCGAGCATCGCCTGGCGCAGGATGGCAGAATACGGATCAACGATAAAGGCCAGTCTGTCGATTTACGAATTTCTATCATTCCTGTTCAGTACGGCGAAAGCATAGTCATACGCATTTTGAATAAGAGCCAGGGCTTGCGCAACATCGATGACATAGGATTTAAGACTAGTGACAAAGAGCGCTTTTTAGATTTAATTCATCGCAGTTACGGGATTATTTTGGTCACTGGCCCTACCGGCTCAGGAAAATCCACGACCCTGTATGCGGCCTTGCAAGAAGTGGGTAAAGATAAACTCAATGTCATCACGGTAGAAGACCCTATCGAATACGAATTGGCAAACACCCGGCAAATCCAGATTAACCCAGCTATTAATTTTGGTTTCCCACAAGCTTTAAGGCACATCCTCAGACATGATCCCGACGTCATCATGATAGGGGAAATGCGCGATGTAGAGACCTGCAAAATCGCAGTGGAGAGTGCCCTTACTGGGCATCTGGTGTTTAGCACTCTGCACACCAACGATGCCGCAAGTGCCCTAGTGCGGCTGATGGAGATAGGGATCGCGCCCTACCTGATACGCTCCGCCGTGATCGGTGTACTGGCACAGAGGCTAGTGCGGCGTAATTGTCCAGATTGTTTACAGGAAGAACAGATAGCTCCTCTGATGCGTAAAAATTTAGGCATAGACGAGACCGAGAAATTTTATCGTGGCAGCGGCTGCAAGAGTTGCCGACACACTGGATTTAAAGGACGCTTGGCAATCTATGAATTACTCATCATGGATGATGAGTTACGCGCGGAAATCAAGAGCGGTGTCGCTAGCGAAGACTATCGTAAGCTGGCACTCAAGAATGGCATGATCAGCCTGCCGGTCAACGGGGTTGAACAGGCACGCAGTAAGCAGGTCTCGATTGCCGAAGTCTATCGCGCCTGTATGTAATCAACGCTTATGATTTGTGAGCCGCCTGGTTTTGTAGCATCAGACGGTATTCACTAGGGGTAACCCCGACCGTGGATTTAAATACGCGCGAAAACGCGCTGTGATCTTGATAACCGCAAGCTGCAGCAATATCAGTAATACTCTTATCTGGATCCGCCAACATGCCGGCAGCGGCATCGAGCCGTATCTTAATAATCATTTGACGTGGCGTCAGTGAAAATATTTTTTGAAAATAACGTTCAATTTGCGCCACCGATAAATTGGTAATGTGCGCCAGATCTGCCATATGGATAGCCTCCGCATAATTGGTGTGCAGATGACGTAGGGCCGCAGCTATTTTATGATACACAGGGTGGCGCTGATCTGGCATCGCCAAATCACGCGAAATGCCGGTCAGACCTATGATTTTTCTGTGCGCATCGAACACCGGCATTTTATGTGTCAGGCACCAACCAGGGTCACGATCTGGATACAGATGTAACTCAAGCTGATCGCGTAATTCTCCCGCGCCAGTAAGTACGAAATTATCTTGCTCACTGTAGTTGACGGCTAAGCTTTCGGGGAACATTTCACTGGCAGTACGCCCGAGCAAGGCAGCTTTATTCTTTTGGCCGCAGCGTTCGACCAAGGTTTGATTCACGACGACATAGCGCCCAGCATTATCTTTGACGAAAAAGACCACATCTTGCATAACATCAAACAGGGCTTCGGTAAAAAACACATCCGAGATTTGGCTGGCGAGTTGTTCGCGGGTTGAAGCAAAGGCTTGTAGATCGTCGGAGATGGTGTGCATGTGCTAATAAAAAGAGCGCTAAGATAGAATAACTATCCGATAAGTGGTTAATCAAAGGACAAGAATCATTGTACCTCGCTCTAGCAGTTTTCTCCAAGTAACTAAAAATATTAAGAACAAGCATATCCATATATTGCAAATATATTTAATTAGTATTAATATTCAACTCTACTCTTTCTGCTTGCCGGATCCTAAAAACTTACTTTAGCAAGGTAAGGCAGGCCGACACAAAGACGCTTTGGTAGTTTTGCGTAAGTCAGACTGATCAAAAACATTTCAAGAATATTTCAAACACATTTTCAGGAGATCCAAATTGAATAATCCAAAATGGCGCGGCATTTTTCCAGCAGTAACGACTAAATTCAAAGAGAATGAGGATCTCGACCATGCCGCAATGGAGAAGCATTTCGAGTTTCAGATTAGTAGTGGCGTACATGGCCTGCTTACTTGCGGTTCGCTCGGTGAAGCCAGCACACTGTCGTTTGAAGAAAAACTTGAAGTTACTCAAACGGCTTTGAATGTAGCTGATAAACGTCTGCCGGTTTTAGTCAATGTCTCAGAAACCCGCACAGCGAATGCATTGCGCTTTGTTGAGCAAGCAGCAAAAATGGGCGTACAAGGTTTCATGGTCATGCCGTCTGTCTTATATGCAGCCGATGCCCGCGAAGCCAAAGACAATCTGCGCACCATCGCAAAAGCAGCACAACTGCCTATCATGGTGTACAACAATCCGGTCGCTTACAAAGTTGATTTGACGCCAGCCGACTTCATTGATCTGGCCGATTGTGAACAAATCGTCGCCATCAAAGAATCGACCGACAACATCCGCCGGATTACTGATTTACGCAATGCAGTTGGCACTCGTTATCAACTATTCATGGGCGTTGACGATTTATCGTTTGAAGGTCTGGCGGTCGGTGCCGATGGTTTGCTGGCGGGACTAGTAGTCGCCTTCCCGCAAGAAACCGTCGCCCTGTATAATTTGATGCAGGCAAAACGCTACGATGAAGCGCTCAAACTGTATCAATGGTTTATGCCTTTGATGCATTTGGATGTTTCGAATAAATTGGTCCAAAACTTGAAGCTGGTGGAAACTTTAGTCGGTGTCGGTAATGAATTCGTGCGTCGTCCGCGTCAGCCACTGGTTGGTGCAGAACGTGAATTCGTTACTATGATAGTGAGCAAGGCGCTGGCCACACGTCCCGATGTTTCAGCCTATCTTTAATTTACCTACTTAAGGAATCACAGTGCCACTTCACCACCATTTAATCGCCGGCGTGCGCGTCAGCTCGAACACCACGCGCAGCAATATCAATCCATCCAATACCGATGATCTGATAGGCGAATTTAGTGAGGCCGATGCCAGCCAAGTAAATCTTGCCGTGCAGGCAGCCGCGCAAGCTCTACCGCAATGGAGTAGATCAACGCCGCAACAACGCTTTGATGTGCTCGACTTCATAGGTAGCGAAATACTGGCCCGCAAGCAAGAACTGGGGACTTTACTGGCACGCGAAGAAGGTAAAGTACTGGCCGAGGCTATTGGTGAAGTGACGCGAGCCGCTTATGTGTTTAAATTTTTTGCCGGTGAAGCCCTGCGCATAGGCGGCCAGGCGATCGCCTCGGTACGGCCAGGCATGGAAGTGATTACCTCGCGCGAAGCGGTAGGCGTTGTCGGCTTGATTACACCGTGGAATTTCCCGATCGCGATCCCGGCCTGGAAAACCGCGCCGGCACTGGCTTGCGGCAATACGGTCATACTCAAGCCTTCCGAGTTGACACCCGCCTGCGCCTCGGCCTTAGCGGACATCATTAGTCGATCCGGCTTACCAGCCGGTGCATTTAATCTGGTGCTAGGTGCTGGCGTCGCAGGCAAAGCCTTAGTAGAACATCCTCAGGTCGATGCCATTAGCTTTACCGGATCAATAGGCACAGGCAAATCCATTGCCCAGCATTGCGCCCTGCATTTGAAAAAATTCCAATTAGAAATGGGTGGCAAGAACCCGCTAGTGGTGCTCGATGACGCTGACCTACCGCTGGCCGTTGAGTGCGCTGTCAATGGTGCATTTTTCTCCACGGGTCAGCGCTGTACCGCATCGAGTCGCACCATTGTCACCGAAAAAATCTATGCTGAATTTAGCGCCGCTTTAATCGCCAGAACCGCGCAATTGCGAGTCGGCGACGCCTTGGATGCCGCCAACCAGATAGGACCAGTGGTCGATCTGCGCCAACTAGAAAAAAATCTGAGCTATATCGAGATTGGCCGCGCCGAAGGCGGGAAGTTGCTGATAGGCGGTCAGCGTCAAGCTGGTAAGGGTTATTTTTTTACACCAGCCGTGATCGAAAATCACGATGCACAGGCGCGCATCAACCAGGAAGAAATTTTTGGACCTGTCACTAGCCTGATCAAGGTCAAGGATTTTGAACAAGCACTACAAGTTGCCAATGCTACGCCGTTCGGCTTATCCGGTGGTATCTGCACCACCTCACTCAAGTATGCAACGCAATTCCGCCGTGAAATGCAGGCCGGCATGGTGATGGTCAATGCACCGACCGCAGGGGTGGATTACCACGTGCCTTTTGGCGGCAGCAAAGCTTCAAGCTTCGGTCCGCGTGAACAGGGCGGCATGGCGATGGAATTCTATACCCGTGTCAAGACACATTATCTAGCCTGAGCTGTCGCAGGCAGCGCCGCAATACCCGTCCAGTAGAAAGTTATGATGCTACTGCAAATAGCTAGCAGCAATACCAGTTAGGAATGCGTCTCTTTTTTTCGAAAAATTTGGCACTTTCCTGCGCTAGAGCTAGGTTTCGACCTGGCTCTTTTTTCTTTTATCTCATTATTGCAATCGAAACAGCATTAATCTGTATAAAATGAACAATAACGAGGTAAAATTCTGCGCAGCATCAAAATAAAATTTAGTCTATGAGGACTTACGCAAAACTGTACCAGCTAGGCGTGCCGCCGAAGACAGTACTTCAGTACGGCGAGGCGGATACAAGGACGCTGGGGCGGTTTTGCGTGAGTCCTATAAATACAGAAAATAAAAGCTCATGCTCGCTCAACCGATAAAATCCGCCTCCCCCAAACTGCGCGCTGCCGACATTGCCTACGACGCCATAGAAAGCATGATCGTCACGCTGCAGCTCAAGCCTGGCACGCCTATTGTCGAGTCAGAATTAGTTGAGATCACCGGCTTGGGTCGTACTCCCTTGCGCGAAGCCTTGATGCGTATGTCATCGAATGGTCTAATTATTCAACTGCCCCGACGCGGCTTGATTATCAGCGACATCGAGGCCGCTGAACACATGACTTTGATCGAAACGCGGCGCGTGATTGAACGCCTGATAGCCAGCAGCGCGGCCCGCCGTGCCACCCCACAACACCGCAAAGATATAGTCACCTGCGCCGATAAGATGATGGTCGCAGCAAAACTCGGTGATTTGGCCCAGTATATGGCGGCCGACCAGGCCCTGGACCACGTGATCCATGAAGCCTGCCGCAATCCATCCGCAGTGGCGGCAGTGATTCCCTTGATCATTAAATGCCGTCGCTTCTGGTATGCGTTTCAGCATGAAGGAGATATCGAAGAAGGCGCCCGTTGTCACATGCTCTTGGCCAAAGGTATCGCCAAGGGTAACGAAGAACAGGCGGTCAAAGCGGCCGACAGTCTAATGGATTATCTGGATTCTTTTGCACGCAAAGTCATCAACGGCTAAAGCGCAAAATCGCTAGTTTGGCACTAAAGGGCGAGAAAATTGATCGCCCTTTTTCCACATCGGCATACGTGCTGCATTGGCTACCAGATAGCCTAAATTAAGTGTAAATTGCGCCTGCTGGCGCATGCCAGATAAATCCCAGGACGGCTGGTATTGATCGCGCACGGTGTGATAATCCAGCTTAAAGCCCTGCATTTGCGCGGTCGATGCGCTGGCATTAGCGACATACTCAAAATGCCCATCGCCTGAAAATACCGCAGAGCCTACATTAAAAGCAGGCACTCCTGCTCTGGCAAAACTAAAATGATCAGCACGAAAATACGCGCCACCCAGATCAGGTACCGCAGGTGCCAGTTTAATCCCCATATTTTTAGCCACCTGTGCGGCGCTTTGATACAGGCTAGTGCGCTCACTGCCAGCCACGCCCATATCGCGCGTCAAACCAACAAAATTCATACTATCGAGATTCAGATCAGCTGCAGTTTTTTCCAAGGGCCAAAGTGGATTTTTGACATAGGCGGCGCTGCCCAGTAAATACTGTTCCTCAGCACAAGGCCATAAAAAAATCTGCGTTCGTTTGGCCGGATGTGCTACGGCGGCCTGCGCCATCGCCAGCAAAGCGGCCGCGCCAGAGGCATTGTCGACGGCACCGTTCCAAATCTGTGGCGACTTGCCCGGTTCTTCTACCATGCCCAAATGATCC
This sequence comes from Undibacterium parvum, assembly GCF_003955735.1. Lineage (NCBI taxonomy): Bacteria > Pseudomonadati > Pseudomonadota > Betaproteobacteria > Burkholderiales > Oxalobacteraceae > Neoundibacterium > Neoundibacterium parvum. Next base: position 1,297,952 of record NZ_CP034464.1, read on the forward strand.
CAGTGGGCAGAATAAATCACGGCTTGTTTTTTTAATTCAGTGTCGCTACCGGCGACCATGCCGATCACGTTAAATTGCTCAACCTGGCGGATCGCGCTGTGCAGGTTGGCGTGGATTTTAATGTTTAAATCGACCGGACCAAAGTCACGGCTCTCGGCGCTGGCTCTGAGTGCATCCAGATCATGCCCTGCGGCTTTCAACACGGCACGGGCACTGTCTTCTTGCCACCAGCCTTCCAATGCATTGCCCGAACCCGCCAGAGCGAAGCGTTCATGGCTAAAACTAGTTTGCGGCACATTCCAGCCATAGGTGGCTGAGGCCGTCGTATGGATCAAGAGCACGCCGGCAGCGCCCTGCCTTAGCGCTTCTTCAAACTTATAAGTCCAGCGACCATAATAGGTCAGTGCCTGAGCACCAAAGCGTTGCGGTTCTTGCGCAGTTGCTGGTGGATCATTCACCATCATCAGCAACAGCTTGCCTTTGAGGTCGACGCCTTTATAGTCATCCCAGCGCTCTTCCGGCGCCCGGATACCGTAGCCGACAAACACCAGTGGCGCATCGAAGACGAGATTGCTGTTGCCGCTCGCGGTGCCAAACACGATCTCGGTACCAGGAGCGGGAGAAACCCGAGTCCCGCCCAATTCAAACTGCAGGCTACTATCACTGAGGGTTTTACTGCCGACGATATTCACTGCTTGCCGAAACGAGCCATTGTTCATCGGTGTTAGACCGATAAGTGCCGCTTGTGTTTCCAGATAACGAACTGCCAGAGCGCCACCGCGTTGACCTGTGCCGCGACCTTCCAGCAAATCATCGGCAAGAAAAGCCAGATGTGTGCGCAAAGGACGCTCATCAACTTGCGGTGCTTGTGCCAGGGCCTTAACCGCAAATACCTGAGTGAAAGCCACGCTGAGCAGCAAGACAGAAAAAACACGCATGGAGAAACCTCTCAAATCATATTCTACCGATAATGCCAGGCCAAGAGCCAGCCGAGAGCTTACTGAATCTGCAGCGCGATTACTCTTGCTCAGGCTCGTCTTCGTCTTGGTCTTCAGGAAGAATGCCGGTATCGACGCTCTTACCTAAACCGAGCAAGACTGGTGGCACATAGCTGGCCAATAAAAGTTCACGGCTTTGCGGGGTTTCCAGGCTGACGCGACCCAGTGCACCGCTGCGATAATCGAGCAATAAAGTATGCGCCGCTTTTTCGTAATCCCAATCACCGCCTTTGAGACGATAACCGCGCTTCTTGGCAACGCCTTCGATCACGCTGACCGCATCGATACCCTCGGTATTGATGCTATAACGGGTGGTCAGATATTGCGGATAACGCTGCAAAATAATCTCAGCCAAAAAGGTCGCGACTTCCTCTTCGATCAGCGCGTTAACGCCGACCGCATGACTAGCTGCCAGCATCAAACCATCGGTAGGATGGGCAATTTTTGGCCACAACATACCCGGGGTATCGGTCAAAATCATGTTTTTGCCCAAGTACAGGCGTTGCTGCACTTTGGTCACCGCAGGCTCATCACCGACATTGGCAACCCGCTTTTTCAGCAAGGCATTCATCAGGGTAGACTTGCCGACGTTAGGTATGCCCATGATCATCATGCGCAAAGGCTTAGTCGGCACGCCGCGATGCGGTGCCTGCTCCAGCGCAAAACCTGGCACTTTGAGTACATCAGAAGGCTTCTTGCAGCTCAAGGCGACTGCGCGCACCCCTTTTTGGCTATTGTAAAAATCGAGCCAAGCCTTGGTCGCGTGCGGATCTGCCAGATCGCTCTTATTGAGAATCTTCAGACAAGGGCGTTGACGGAAAACGCGCAGCTGCTCCACCATAGGGTTGCAACTCGCCTGCGGGATGCGGGCATCCAGCACTTCTATCACCAGATCGGTGTTTTCCATGGTTTCCGCCGCTTTTTTGCGGGCGGCATTCATGTGACCAGGGAACCATTGTATTGACATGCTTATTCTTCTTTTTGCTAAATTCAAACCGCTATTTTACGGACTTGTGCAGAAACTGGCCGATTTGTTTTAGTCGCTGTCTTTTAGACTACCAGTGCATGCGGCATTTATAGGGAGTATGGCGAAAAATAGGGTGGTTTGCCAGCATATCTATTGCGCAGTAAAACTATACCCACCCCAGTATATGCATTCTGTAAAATTCCAGTTTACTGCAATGCCGCGATTCTTTGCTCTACGAAAGCCACTAAATCCGGACTCAGACCGGTGAGCGACTTGGCTCGCAGATAAGCCTCCAAAGCCTCGGGTCTGCGCCCGTCGGCTTGCAAGGAAATCCCCAGGCCCATCCACCAGACCGGGTTTTGTGGACTTCTCTTTAAGGCTTTTTGGTACAGGTCAATAGACTCTTTATGGCGCGCCTCGCGCTGCAACAAGGCAGCCAAAAACGCCAGATAGTCGGCACGCTCGCCGGCATAAGGCAGACTAGCTTGCAAGGTAGCCAGCGCCGCCGGCAGATTCGATTTCTCTACCTGCAAGCGCGCCAAGATCATCGCCAAACCAGTTTGATTTTGATCCTGAGCTAAGCCTTGCTGCAAATAGCGCATCGCCTCGTCATAGCGCTTACTTTCCAGTAACAGCGAGATCAAAGATTGCCGCGCCGCCGCATGCTGCCCATCGATTTTCAAGGCTTGCTCCAGCATAGCGACCGCCTCGGCAGTGCGACCCTGTTGCTGCAGCACCGTGGCCTGACGATATTCGCCCTCGGCCTGCTGCAGTGTGGTGGCCTCCTTGTGCAACTTGATCTGGGGCTGAGACGGCGCTTGCTCAGCCGGCTTGGTCAAAATTGGCGTAATCATCGCTTTGGCAGTCAGGCTGGGCTTTTCTGATTTTGCAGAGACCGTCTGCGTGTTCAGCTTCTCAGTAAACGCCATCGACTCGGATTCGTGCGCCTGACTCACTAGACGGGTATCCAACTGCGAGGACAGTTTAAGCAAGACCGGCAGATCTGAAATCGCCGGCAGTTCGTCAACCGCTGCCTCCATCTCTTGCGCTGGCAATTTAGGCGCAGAGCGAAGCGGGGCCGAATTAAGCGGGGCCACGCTGACGACCGCAGTCGCAGTTGGCTGCAATGGCGCAGGCGCGCTTTTGGCAAGTGGCCGCAACTGATGCCATGCCATCCATGCCAAGCCCAAGCTCAGCACTAACAGCAAAGCCAGTATCCATTGCCAGTTACTTCTGCTCGAGGTAAACGGCAATGCGGCAGGCGCTGCATAGACGGCATCGCTGCTAGTCGGATTCGCACCGCGCTTATCCAAATCCTGCAGCATCTGATTAATCAAACTCATGTTCTGGTTTTTCTCATAGAAAATGCAGGTAAGCCATCGTCGCCAACACCAGCAGGGAAGCAGTACTGGCAAGTGCAGTCAGCCTGAGATAGCTATTTATACGCGTCAGCGCGAAAGTGTCTTTAGCAGCCAGCAGAATATGCCGCGCGGTGACCGCTTGCCGCCCTTCGCCAAAACTGAGCATCATGGCTTTATGCGCCAGAATATTCAACATCCGTGGCACTCCGCCACTACAACGACTTAACACGAACAAGGCCGCAGTGCTGAATAATGCAGGGCCCTGATAGCCCGCCACACGCAGACGGTGATTGATATAGATTTTAATTTCCTGCGATGACAAAGTTTGCAACTGATAATGAAAACTTATCCTTTGCGTCAATTGTCGTATCTCTTTCTGCGCAAGTTTTCTATCTAGCTCAGGCTGAGCAAATAAGACAATCTGCAACAGCTTTCTTTTTTCGGTTTCCAGGTTACTTAGCAAGCGCAAAGCTTCCAGAGTTTCCAAGGGCAAGGCTTGCGCTTCATCGATGCACAATAGTGTGCGCTTACCCGTGCGGGCAATATGCAAAAGTTTAAGATTAATTGCCTTAATCAATTGATGCTGATCTAACTGCCTGTCTTCTTGTATGCCCAACTCATCGGCCAGCGCCAGCATCAGGCTGCGCGCTTCCAGTAGAGGATTAGGGATATAGGCAGTCACAAAATCAGTGTCCAGTAAGGACATGAATTTTCTGCACAAGAGAGTTTTTCCGGTGCCGACTTCACCGGTAATTTTAATAAAGCCCTCGCCATTTCTGGCTGCTACCAAAAGCGTATTGAGCGCCTCTTGATAACTACGAAAAGAAAAAAAATAGCCGGTATCCGGGGTAATGCTAAACGGCAGTTCGCGTATTCGAAAATGTGCCTTGTACATCGTCACTGCTTCTCAAATCGACTCCGTGGAGCCATGTTTTGTATCCGGTTTTGGCTCTCCAGCACATCCTGCTCCCAGGCGCCGTCACCTTGCACGATAATCGGTTTAATCAAGATCACCAATTCTCTTTTTTGCGCAATCTGATTGGTATTACGGAACAATCCGCCCACCAAAGGCATTTCTCCCGCGCCCGGAATTTGCGATCTATCGTTGATATTCGATTGCCGCATCAAGCCACCAATCGCGACAATTTGCCCATCTTTGCCACGCACTACGCTATCGGTTTCAGAGACAGCACTCGATGCCAGTGGCAAGCTGATCACGCCGGCACTGCCCGCGTCTACCGATTTATTGACGGTAGTCACCTTGCTCACCGTGGGATGGACATGCAAAATAATATTACCCGCCTCATCGATTTGCGGCGTGACGTCTAAGGCTACGCCAGAAAAGAAGGGCTGCACATCGACACTCACCGTCGGTGCGGTATTCCCTGAGCTACTCACAGTACCAGGCGTGGTGGTCAACTTGGTGACAAAAAACTCATCAGTTCCTACCTTTAAAACCGCTTTTTGATTATTTAAAGTGGCAATGCGCGGACTCGACAAGACATGCACATTACCCTGAGACTCTAGGAAAGAAATGAGCGCTGTGAAATTTGCGGTTTGAAAAGCCAGACCAAACAGCGAGCCCCCCGCTTTGGCGACGGCACCCAAAGCCACACCGGGAGTTGCCGTTATTCCGGTATCGCTGGCAGTAATCGAAGTGGTACTCAAATTTGTTCCGGGAGAGACAAATCCGACTGAGCCACGCGCGCTCGAAGAGGAAGTCATAGGCGCGAACGAGGCCCAATTAATCCCAGACTGGAATTGATCATTGAGTTCTACTTCGAGTATTTTCGCCTCAAGTATTACCTGACGGTCGACCGACAATTGCGTTGCCTTCAAATATGCGATGACATTGCGCATCTCATCCGACATGGCGCGCACCACTACCACGCCAGACTGCGGGCTTATCACGACTTGGTGGCCTTCTTTACCGGCACCTGCCAGTAATTCCAGTGACATTTTGAGCTCTGACCAAAAATCATTATTGGTCGTCGTGCTGATCTTACTCGAGTTCAAAGATGGCGAAGTATTCGACGATTGCGAATTACTTTGCCCGGCTTGCCCGGTACTACCGCTAGAGGGCGATACCGAGTCAGACACGGACCCAGAACTGACGCGGATATCAGAAGTCCCTTTGCGTATCGACGCCAGATAATTAATCTGAAACACGCGGGTTTGCAAACTCAGAGGCTTGATATAAATCCGGCTCCCCTCAACTTTATATTCATAGCCATACAGTTCACGGATAGCATCGAGCGCTTCAAATAAAGTGACGTCTTTTAGGTTGGCAGAAATACTGCCCGTCACATCAGGATGCACCAGCATGTTGTAACGCGTACCGGAAACGATGCCCATAAAAAATTGGGCTGCTGGTGCATTACTGAAACTCAGATTAAATCTTTCATCTAAGGGCTTGCGCACCGGCGGCAGATCCACCGTCAGCGGCGGCAGCAAAGAGGCAGAAACCACATCCGCCTCGGCGGGTTTAACTTTAGCCTGCGCCGCGGCCTTACTCATTTCTAGCTTGATCTGATCATAGGTTTCCTGGCGTGAAGCAGGCAGCGCACAGCCCAACATTATCGGAAATATAGCCAGTGATAGGAAGGTCTTATTCATGCGTTTTGCCTTTATTGGCGGACGTTATCGTTCTCACGCCGGGAGTAGTCGGGCTCATGCGTTTATCAACACCAGGAAAAAGTTTCAAAGTCTGGGTCTCTTTAGGATTTTGAGGATTGCGCAATACTACTTCGGTTTCTGACATGCGTATCAAAGTCAATTCGCCATACTTACCATTTAATTCCACCGCCTGCCCGCTGATGATCGCCACGCGGCGTTGCGGGGCAATCAAAATTGACTGTAAAACCGGACCAGCAAGCGTTTGCTCAGCGGCACTCTCGGGCATTACTAACTGCGGTGGGCGAGTTGGATCTGCCAAGCTTTGGGCGATAGCCACATCAGTTAGGATACTCATGGCGAGCGCCATGACAGTGGCGCTAAGCTTGCTGGTATTGTTAAACAAATTCATAGATTGAGCCATTTCTTTTCCAGACTCAAGGTAAATATTTTCAGTTGCAGACGTGCCTGCGGATACTCTATGACGCTCAACTGCCCCTTGCTCCAATAAACACTTTCGGGCAAAGCTTCCAGCTCACGTAAATAACTCAAGAGCTCTAGGTAGCCACCTTGTACCACCAACTCCATCTCGTGTTTATACACGATACCGGTATCATTCAAGTCTTGAACTTGCGCATCCTTAGGCCGCGCAGTCTGGGGCGTCAGGTTGGACTTATCGATCTGAGCTGCTGTTGTAGCCACTTCATCGAGGGCATCGACCACATTCACCGCAGGCATGCTGTTTAAGGAAAGCAACTGCAAACTGCGATTGCGCTTCAAGAGATTTTCTAGCAGCGCCGCCATTTTTTCTGGCTGCACCAAATTTTTGTGGAGCTCCAGCAGATTACTGCTCATCTGCGCCAACTGGGTTTGTTTATCCTGCAAAATACGTTTAATTTCCAGATCAGGATCTTGGTTTTTCATGACAATTCTTTGCGCAATTTCGGCTTGAATCGCTGCAATTTGCGCGCGCTGCGTTTTCATTTGATCTGCCAGCATTTTTTGCTTACGGAACTGAGGATCGATGATGAAAGTGTTCACAATAAAAATAATTGCGACCGCAAGCACCGCCAACATGATGCCGCGCTCACGCAAACTCAGCGCATCAATTTTTGCAGCGATCTGCGCCCATTGTTGTTTCATTTTAATTTCACTCCTGCCAGATCCGCTTTGTCTTGCGCGAAGGAAGAGCGTAAATCGAATTCCAAATAAGCGGGTAGATGTTTGGCCTTACCCGGGTTTAATTGATCCGCAGCGCTTGCCTTGATCTCAATGGGCAATTCCATCTTCAATGCAGAAAAGCCCTTGCCTTGCATGACGCTCTCACGTTTGAGCTGGCTCACATACAAAGCCACTAGTTCAGGTTTTAAAGTGCGCCCTTGCAAGGCAATTTCACTCCCTCCGCCCAGAATAGTGAAACCAGTCAACCATAGTCCACTAGGAATTTGGCGGGCGAAGGCGGTCATATACGAAGAATAGCCTTGCGTATTCCCAAAATCACGGTGCTGTAAGACATCGGTGATTTGCTGCTTGGCCTTAATCTCAGCCTCGGTCTTAGCCAACGCGGCTTCTAAGGAGGGATTTTTTTCTTGCCCAGAATTTTGAACGCGCAATACGCTGACCTGTGTTTCGACAGCGCGTAGTTGTGCACTGACCGTATCGGCGCTGCGCTGCAAATCACTCGCTTGCAAAGAAACATACAAGGCCACGCCCAGGGAGCCCAGCGTAATTAAGCCAAAAGACTGAAGTAAGGCGAGCGCCGATAAGGCTTTCTTGGTTTTTAAAAATATCGGGTTATACAGATTAATTTGCTGGCTCATAATTCGACCTCTTCACGCCTTAATGCTGCGCCCAGTGTCAAAAAATAACTGTGCTGACGCCCGACATCCTCAAGCTCGGTAATTTTCGAAAAATCAAACACCGTCGCCAAATTAAGCAGCTCTACCGGCATATACATATTCGATGCCAAATAGGTTTGCAAGTCCGCCGCAACCGGCCCCATAGGCGCCAGCATCAATTTTGCAGTCGTGATGAAGCTATGTTGCCGATCAAAATTATCCAGCGAGCGCTGTAACTCTAGCGTAATGCGCTCAAAAGCCTGCATTTTTTTGTCTTCACCCTCAGTCTGAATTTGCAGTAATTTAATATCCAGTTTGCGCGAGAGATACAGCTCCGCGCCAAAGGTGAGTGTCAGCAATCCGCCTTGATCATCGAAAGAAAGTAAGGCGACCCCACGTCCTTCAGGCTCTAATAAGGCAGAGATATTTCTTTGCGCCATCTCGGGAATATCGATGACGGCCAAGCCTAGCTTAGCATCCGCAAACCAGGTTTGGCGCTCCGCGATGAGCGTACTCTTGGCAGCCACGGCAAACTGTGAGTGGGTGCGGGCCGCGGCGTTTTTATCGCCAGGAACATTGAGCACATCGATGGTGGCATCATCGATGTGGTAATCGAGCAAGTCCTTGAGGCGCCAACGCATTGCGCTCTTCAACTCTTCGGCGGGGACATTTAAAGCCTCAAGCGAAAACAATTGATACTCTTCGCTTGCAAGCAATAAGCTACAGTGAAAATTTTTAGCGGGGGACTCTTTTGCCAAGCGCAGCAGTTTTTCCGACCAAGACTTATCGGCCTTGGGATAAAAAGAAACGAACTCGACCAGCGGCCGGCCAGTATCTTGGTGCGCCAGAGTCGCGGCATAGATACCCTCGGTACTGAGCTTAATCGCCATTAAGCCGGTCAGTTTCTTTTTTTTCGAGAAAAATCTCATGCACAGAACCTAATTATATGTCTTGCTTGACGTTAAGTTAATATCACGCTGCTGTCAACCAATGATCGCGCGTATGTTGTCTAAAACGGTTATTCCTTAAAAATCTTCAATACAACTCACGTAAATAGATAAATTCATTGGCTTTTTTATAGATACCAAAAGTCGCCCTGGCAGTCGGATTTTGCAAGGCCGTTCCTGCACCTGTCCAGTGATATTGCAGCCATGGCCAAGTTAAGCCAAGCGCAGCTGAACCGGCTACCCCCAACGAGCTACATTGAGTGCCGCTAGGTGCAGCAAGGTTGAGCGTCACATCCGTCCAACCATTATTCCCGGTTCCCGGGGCACTCAAGCTAATGCTCTGACCAGGACTTAGTCCAGTAAGGCTAAGCGCTGTTTCACATGCAGCTAAATTATTCGGCTTAGCGGCCGTCCCATCAGGAAAACTCAAGGAAAAATTGCTGGCAGCGACGACACTGCAGGTATCCAAAGTATTGACGGCCCAAGCTGTGCCATTCCAGTATTCTAACTTCATAGGAACAGGCAATTTAAGTCGTTCACTGCCATAGGCGCTGGAGAGTTTCAATCGACCGTGACGCATTTTAGTAGTCGCCACAATTTTTGCAGGGCAAGTCCCATTCGATCCGGAAGTATCCGAAATACAGTTTGTGTTGCTCGCATCCATGTCTCGGCTTTCAAGTACCACTTGCCCAGCTTCACTTAAGGCCACCACGCCTATCGCTAGCGCGTCATAGGGGCCATCAGTTGGCGTAGCACGGGAAAAATTGTTGACATTAAAAGCATAACTACCACCCAGCCAGACCGGACTGGTAGTTGGCAGACCCAAGCGACTACTGAGCGCAGTACCACTATTGGCATTCTCTGCCTGGGCAGTCACGCTGCCATTCACATAAACACCCGAGTAATTTTGCGTTCTACTATTGGAAGCATCGCGCGCTTCTATGCTGGCGTTTAGAGCGAAAGGTTGATCCATATAAATAAAACCTCCGGCAACACAAGTAGCTGGACTTGCGGCCAGACCTGAGCTTGCAAGTGTGAAGTGATGCGGGATAAAGCGACCAAAGTAAGGTGTCGCTGCCACATTGCCGAATCTGCAGCCGTATCGCCCACCAACCAAAACATTTGACGCGTCATTGGTGCAATCACCATTCATCGAATCACCGGATGAAGTGGTAAAACTATCGTCATACACAGCTTGTGCCTGGAAGCGAAAATATCCGACTTCGTTATAGGTAAAAGCATTGCCGGTCGCACCATTACCGTTGATCGCTGCAGCTGCATTTGAAAAAATCCCTGCGATGGTGCCAGTTCCAGGCGCTGGCCGCCCATTCGAAGGCGGTCCGCCGACTAAGGGTACGCCTGAAGCAAGCCATTCGATTAGACCTGGATTAATCTTGGGAAGGCCATCATAACCAACAATACTAGTGTCGGCGACAAGATCAAAAGGCAGCCCGGCTTTTAGTGTGGGCGTAGCGCTGGGATTAATACCGAACCCATCGGCCTTCGCGGTGGTAGAACTTATTGCAGTAAAAGATTTTGGCCTGACGCTGAAGTCATCGGAAGAGCAGCCCGATACTGCAGGAACGATACTCGTATCGGTCACGCGGCAACGTAATTTTCGATATGCCTTGGTTAAATTTATATTCGTAGTCAGGGCCTTGCGGCCCAAATCAGTTCCGGCAAAACTAATCTGTTGGGTCGACACGGGGGACGACAGGGCATTACAAGCTAAGGCTGGCGTAGCACTATCATCGAACAACTCTACCGTCACATTCGATCCGGTATAAGTGGTGGCTACTGCGCCTGTCGATTGTAGAGCGAGCACATCAAATTTAAAGTCCGTACCTACTAGTTTTGTGTACAGCGGATTGCGCAAATTCACGGCAGGCGACGGAGATTGGATATTATAAGTAGTCGCAGTCTCCTGACATTCAAAATTGGCGACGCACGGTGTATTGGTGATCGTCAAGATACAGCTGGTGGCAATATTGCCGTTCGAGCATTTAGTCCCATTGAGCGGCGGGGTACCACTAATATTCGTGGCACTTAAAGTATACACACCAGCGCCACTACCCTTCAAAACAACATCCGCGCTTGCTCCTGCACTGCCTATCGAAAAACTAGCCGGTGTCACAGTTACCGCAGGAGCTGCGGGCGTCACAGCCAAGTTGCCGGTTATTGTACCTGTACTGACGATATTGTCAGGCGCACAGGGTACGCCTGCCGTAGTACAAGCAATTACCTTGACTGTTTCTGGGCATAAACTGGCGCTGCCGTCATGTACGATTTCTATATGATCATAAGCTGGCACCACCGTGGTACCGATCACAAAATCATAGCTAAAACTGTAAGTTCCTGGTGCGATAAAATCAAAGGTCGCGCCTATGCCCGTGTCTTTATAAGTGGTTGCCAGGACATTACTAAATGGAGCGAATTGGGGCACTGCGCAATTATCTCCACCTGCCACATAAAATGATTGCCAACCCGTCGCACAATAACTGGAAAATGTCATGCCGCTGCGTTCACGAAAAGACTCTACCACGGTCACACCAGCAGGCAAGGACGAACTGGATGGACACGAGGCCCCGGTGGGTTTGTAAGTTCCTACCACCAATTTACCATTGGCATCTACATACTTGATGCCACAGCCATTGTCAGACCCACCCAAAAATGTATCAAATACGTGGAAATAACGTATGGGATTAAATGCACTGACAGGAACACTGGCTGGGATAGTGAGCGTTACATCTGCAGTCAAAAAATCTAAAGGCCTAGTGTATTTCCATGCTATCGATACTTGTATGCCACCGACCACGCCAAGGCTGCTGGTCGCTACCTGCTGCACGCCTGAACTCACTGGATTAGCTGGACTAGTGGCGCTGATCGTGTATGAGCTAAACATACCGCCGTTAGGAGTATAACCACTGCCCACGTTATGCGATGGCCCATACACCCAGCCATTCGAACGTATAAATACGCCGTTATCCAAACTGGCGCTAGGAGGAATAGTGCCGGAGGGATAGACCTGTCCGGAATTATCTAGACGCCGGACCTGCATATGTGTCGTATCTTCGATATAAAAATGTAGTCCATTCGTTGCGGAGTTACCGCCAGTGCTGTTAAATTCGATCACAGCCGCAGATACCTGCAGCGAGAACACTTGCAGCATTAACAGCAGCAAGATCGAAACGCCAAGTTTAAATTTATGCAAAAGAATTTTCATTGTTTAATTTAATAACCCGACATAATTCAACAGGTTCCGCCCAAGGGACTTGGTGCAATACCGATACGACAAACATTAATACTCGCACTCATACTGCGCGAGATAAAATTCGGGCTAGGAAAGGTCCCAAAAACTGCAGTTGAAGTGAGTTGGTAGACTCTGACCGTATTTCCCGCCTCTATGAAATCTGAGCTTGAGCAGATCACGGTGACTGTAAAGTCCTTCAGCGCTCCGCCCAAGGCGGGCAGCACTTTAGATCCTATACAAGTATATATAGTTGCCGATGTCAGTGTTTGATAAGCGCCCCACTCTATTCCGGCTTTGGCGGCTTGATAGGCTTTACTGCCCTGTAAATCCTGGGTCGATGTGGTTTGTTGCATGGTAGAGATCGACAACATAAACACGCCTAAGGCGGACATAATTACCAGCAAGAAAATTGCAGCGACCAGAGAAAAGCCACGCGCGCGCTGCTTCAATCTAAATTTGATGATGGATGGTTTAGGGCACATTATTGACATGCACCTCTTGATACAAATTGACCGTCTCATTGTTTTTGCTGATTGCCAAGCGTATCGAAATCAAACCACTGCGTTCGGTAACTCCGCTGCTATAGGCGAACTCACAGGCGCTGATATTTTGCGCCAGTATCGGCGTACCGATTGGTGTTGCCGGGCACAGAATCGGATCCGCACTATTCAGACCATAGGCCGAGGCGCGTACTAAGCTACCGGTACCGTTACCAGTCGTCGCATCGATGCCCAAAGTACCAGTGCAAACATACGCCACCGCTTTCTCGGTGCCCGACACAACATGAAAGCGATTACCTGGCGAAGCAAAAAGAAACTGCTTGCTAGCTATATTAATCAAACTGGCAGTGGCGCTGGTGACTAGAGCCACGTTATCCATGTTGTAAGCATCAGCACCTTTTATCCCAAGATTGTAGATAACGATCAAATCTCCGGCTAGTGGTGCGGCGCTCAGGGGCCCCAACACATCAAATTTATCCAGCGCCACGGCCGTATCGAACACATTGCCGCCGCCACTAGCATCGACATCGGCACGATAACGCCCGCCATTTTTGGTCGGCAAAAATTCCATGCATCGATTAGACGGCAGACGTATGCTATTTGGTAAAGCTAGATGCAGATCACGCGACATCCGTCGCACTGCAGTATCGGCAATATCGCTAAGCTCGGTACGGCGCGCCAGATCCCTATAGCCGTCGATAGGCTTGCGTAAAAACACCGCGACGCCTGCTGCCAATACCGCGGTGATCGTCATGACCATGATCGCTTCGATCAAAGTGAAGCCCGCTTGCTTAGGCGTCCAATTATTCATATCAAGGCACCGCTCTGGGGGCGTAACGAAAGCGATACCCAGTCAAGGTATAGGTATTAGCACCGGGGTCCGTCACCGTCACATCAATTTGCAAGACGTCCGTGTTGGTTATAGTGAGAGTGGTTCCAACCTGAGTGATCAGGACCTTCGCGCTAAAGCCCGTCACGCCAACGTCGGTGCCGTTGACATCGTAAATAACCGGCAAATTTAATTTATGGTAGTCCGCCACATTATTCGCAACACGGGCAATGTTGGGCGCATTACTGACGCGTGCGCTGCCAGGTAAATTATCTTCAGAATTGGCAGCATTGGCGCAAGCAGCCGCGCTCACGGCAGTGGTGGCATTGGCATCGTCTGGAGAGCAATAGGTAAATGCTTGCAATTGAATTTCTTCCAGCAGGGATTCGGCGACGGCTAAGGCTTGCTTGCGAAGCATAGGATCGGCACTAGCCTTGGTCGTGACATTCATCACCGACAGTATGCCAACTATGGCGAGGCTGACGATTACGATGAACATGATCAACTCGACCAGAGAGATGCCCTTTTGCTGACGCGGGCGTAGCAAATGCAACTCAGTGCACATAGCCGGTTTCGCTCTCTATCGTGATGTCAGTAGAGACACCATCGCCGGTAAAACGAATCACCTTGCTGGACGACGGCTGCCCCAAGGCATTAAATGAGAATGAGCTAGCTACCGTAAAGATCATTCCTGCAGGCGCTGTCTTTACAAACCAAGCTTGGTCCGCAGGATTAATGACTTGATTGGCCACCGTAGCACCTCCACATGTGGTCTCGATTGTATAGGTCAGACACATGCTATTGCCGGTAACATTGACGAAGACATCGCGGCGTTGGGCAATAGCGAGTTTTTGCGCATAACGCACCATGGAAATGCTTTGATCAAAATAGCCGCGGGCATCAAAGGCATTTTTACTTGCAAAGCGAGGAATAATTGCGATCGAAAGGATGCCGACCAGCACCAGCACCATGACTAGTTCTATCAGGGTAAAACCACGGTAAGCAGAGTAGGCATTCTTATTGACCATGTGCCACCCAATGAAAATTAACTGAGCACATCAGCGATGATCAGTGAACTACAACAGAAAATCGGTATTGGTAAACGAAAACCAGAAGACTACGGCGGAGTCACTTTCAAACCCACCGCAGCCTCTTACAATACGCTAAATTAAGTACCAGTTGCAGTGTAAGTAAACGGCACACCACCAACATTGCCGTCACCATAGACCGCTGCGCATTGAGTTGTCTTGCCAGCCGCTGTCAGTGCGGTATCGGTAACAATATAAAAACTCTTCGCGACCGTAGGACTAGGAAGCGCGCCAACTGCCATAGTAATAACTGGCGAGATCAAATCCTTGGCATCCGAACACTTAGCGACCTTGACGCACACATCCGTTGTCACCACAAAATTTTTCGCAGCACAACCAGAATAATTAATCGCACCGGCAGAACTTAAAGCTCCACCATAGCCCTGTGCCACCGAAGAATTTGCATCACTCCGCAAATCAACAAACTTAGGCAAAGCAGTAGCTGCCAAGATACCCAGGATCACGATGACCATGACCAATTCAATGAGGGTAAAACCAGATTGTTGCTTGTTCATTTTATTTTCCTTAGTAAGTATTTAAATTGATTTCAAGAATACGAAATAGTGCGTGAATAAATTCTCAGCAGTTCAGTGCCGTGATACCTGCATTACTATAAGTTGGTGCAAAGCCAGCCGCTGTGGGGACTGTATAAGTGACCGCGCAATTCGGATGGTTGATATCCGGTGTCACGGTAAATACCGTTGCCGTACTGGCCAGCGTGTAATCATTAAAAGCCGCGCCCGAGGTATCGGCAAAACCGGCCGCATGTCCTATCGAAGCGTTCGTACTTTGTGGATAGGCATTCGCCATGGTGATATTCGAACCCTCCATAACAACGGTGGTACCGGCCGCCAACTGCTGGGTCAATTGTATGGAATGCGCCAGCACCGCGGCGGCCTTAATAGAACCGAGCGCCCCATTCATTTTTGCCATACGCGCCTCGGTTTGTAGATTGGCAAATCGCGGCAAAGCCAGTGCCGACAAAATACCCAAGATTGCAATCACAACGATCAACTCAATTAAAGTAAAGCCAGATAGTTTTTTGTTCATGGCACGCTCCTGCATTTAATGAAATGACTCACGGTAGTAATGCAAATTAAGCTGTAAATTAAGCTGTAAAGAAGACTAGGTATCCGCTGCTCTTTAATCATACTAGCAAATTACAAAGGGAAATGCACAGAAGTAACAAAAAGCAACAAAATTGGCTTTTTACTTTTTCTATTTTATAAGAGATGCCTATTTTTTCAAGGCAACTTTACCTAAATCCCAAATCGGCAAGAAGATCCCCAGCGCGAGTATTAAAACCAGAATACCCAAGCCAACAATTAAAATAGGTTCGATATTCGCCGACAGGTTTTTCAGTTCATACTCGACTTCGTGCTCATACATGCCGGCGATTTCATCCATCAGATCATCAATCGCACCGGTTTCTTCACCGACTGCGATCATCTGCAAGACGACCGGAGTAAATACACCGGCCACAGCGGCGGTGCGCAAGATACTCTCGCCCCGCTCTACCCCATCACGCATCTGTTCGATGCGGCTACAAATGTAGGCGTTGTCCACCGTTTGCGACACCACGGTCAGCGCCTGCACGATAGGCACGCCACTTTTACTGGAGAGCGCAAAGCTGCGGGCAAACCGCGCCAGGGTGCCCTTGAGAATAATTCGACCCACAATGGGGAAGCGCAATTTGCTGCGATCCCATAGATAACGCCCTTTGGGAGTCGCGATGAAGCTCATAAAGCCGAACACCAGCGCCATCATCGCTACCGCAATATGCGGCCAGTACTCGACCACGAAATCGGAGGTCGCAATCAATATTCTGGTCATCAAGGGTAACTCGGCATTAAAGCCGGCGAATACCTTGGCAAACGCAGGGATTACCCAGATATTGATGATGGCCATCGCCACCACCATCGCGATCATGACGAACATAGGATAGCGTAAGGCACTCTTGACCCGTTCGCGCATGTCGCGTTCAAACTCAAGATGGGCGTACAGGCGTAAGAAAATATCTTCTAACTGCCCGGTCATCTCACCGACCTTCACCATGCTGATATAAAACGAAGAAAAAGCCTTGGGGTGGCGTCGCAAAGCGGCCGACAACTCACGTCCAGAGTCGAGCGACTCGCGTAAATCCTGTATCAATTTGGCGAATGCCTTGCTGACCGCTGATTCTTGTAAGCCCGCCAGTCCGCGCATGATAGGCACACCCGATTTCAATAAGGTATACAACTGCCGGCTAAACAATTGAACTTCTATCGGTAGCACCTTCTCTTCGGTCCAGCGCTGCCACCAATTGAGCTCTCCCCCCACAACGGGTTTTCGAGTGCTATTGATTTGCACAGGCGTAATTCCGGAATTAAACAATTGACTAGCGAGCGCATTTGCATCGGTGCTTTCGAGCACCCCTTCGACCATTTCGCCGCGCGCATTTCTGGCTTTATAGGCAAAATAAGGCATGCTATTCCTCTAGCTGATTGCTGATACGCATCGCTTCGGCCACGGTAGAGACGCCAGACACAACCAGATCGACCGCATATTTTCTGAGCGTGCGCCCACCCATTTGCTGTTTTGCAACCTTCATAAAATGGGAGGGATCGGCATGATGCGCGGCCTCAACCACGGGCGCGGTCATCTCGAGTAATTCATAGACACCGATACGACCGCGGTAACCGGTGCCATTGCAATGACCGCAACCACGACCGGCATGATATTGATGCTGATCCACGCTGTCGCCTAATTCAGCCGTCAGCCATTCTCTTTCGGTGGCGATCAGTGGTGTGACCTGGCGGCAACTTTCACAAATCACGCGTACCAGCCTTTGTGCCAGCACCGCCTGCAAGGAACTCCCCATCATATAGCGCGGCACGCCCATATCGAGCAAGCGTATCGGGGTACTCACTGCATCATTGGTATGCAAGGTAGATAACACCAAATGGCCGGTCATGGCGGCGCGCATACCGATCTGGGCAGTCTCCTGATCACGCATCTCACCGAGCAGCAAGACGTCAGGATCTTGCCGCAAGGAGGCACGTAGAACTTTGGAAAAACTTAAGTCTATCTTTTCATTGACCTGCACTTGGTTAATACCGGGCAAGCGATACTCGACCGGATCTTCGACCGTGATGAGTTTTTTCTCCTGGGTATTGAGTTCAGCCAGAGCGCCATACAGGGTAGTCGTCTTACCGCTACCGGTAGGACCGGTGACCAGCACCAAACCATTTGGGCGTTTGATGATGGCGCGAAATCTTTCCAGCATCTGCTTAGGCATGCCTATCTTATCCAGATTGAGCGTGCCACCACCTTGATTCAATAAACGCATGACGACTGATTCGCCATATTGAGTCGGCATGGTCGAGATACGCACGTCGATATTTTGTTGCCTGACCTTAATCGCAAAACGGCCATCCTGGGGCATGCGTTTTTCTGAGATGTCCATGTCCGACATCAGTTTTAAACGCAGCGCTAAAGAGCTGGCGATTTTACTATCCGCCTCGGTTTGCAGATGTAAAACGCCATCGATGCGAAAGCGTATCTGCAGGCGTTTTTCTTGCGGCTCAATATGAATATCTGAAGCCCGCACTTGAGTGGCATCATCAAACACCGACTGCAGTAATTTAACCACAGGTGCGTCTTCCATCCCCGGCGAAATCCCGAGCGCACCGAAATCAACATTGGTGTCGCCTAACTCTTGCTCCAGTTCGCGGGCGAAATCGGTAATATCTTCGGTACGGCGATACACGTTGTCGATGGTGGACAATAATTCAGTCTCGTTCACCACCGCCAGCAATATATCGCTCTTGAGTATGCGGCCGATCTCGTCGTAGGCAAACAGATCAGTAGGGTCGGCCATTCCAACCAGGAGCGCCCCTTCTTTTTGCTCGAGTACGATGGCGCGAAAACGCCTAGCCTGCATCTCGGGCAGCAAGCGCACCGCATTCGGATTGATATTGAGCTGTTTTAAATTCAGGTAAGGGATATTGAGCTGCCTGGCCAGCGCCCCGGAAATTTGATCTTCACTAACAAAACCGTTTTCAACAAACAAGCGACCGAGTTTGCGCCCAGTACGTTTTTGTTCAGTCAAGGCAAACTGCAACTGCTCTTCCGACATCAGCTTTTGTTGCAATAAGATTTCGCCTAAGCGAATTTTTTCTGGCCTTGCCATGCACATCCCCTTTTTGCTCAGCGCTAAAAACGCCAACTTGTGTTTCTATTACAGAAAATTATTGTCTCACATCATCAAAAAAAATCTAAGCCTATTCCAGCTCTGCCAGTACTTTAAGATGGGCTACCACACTAAGTCCCAAGGCAGGCAAGTTATAACCGCCCTCCAGGCAGCTGACGATGCGCCCCTGCGCATAGGTCTTAGCTACTTGCATCATTTCCTGGGTGATCCAGCGGTAGTCCTCCTCGATCAAATCCATCTGGCCCATATCATCGTCCGTATGGGCATCGAAACCGGCCGAAATAAAGATCATTTCTGGTTGATGCAGATGCAGTGCCGGCAGCCATTGCTGCGTGACGATCTGGCGCACCAAATCACCCTGAGTATGTGCAGGCACCGGCAGGTTTAGCATATTCCCGGCGGGCTGTATTGTGCCCGAGTAGGGATAAAACGGATGCTGAAAAAAACTCACCATTAAGACCCGCGGGTCGCCCGCGAAAGCCTGTTCCGTACCATTGCCATGATGCACGTCGAAATCGACTATCGCCACTCTTTGCAGGCCATATACCTGCATCGCATATTCGGCTGCAATCGCGACATTATTGAACATGCAAAATCCCATAGAAGCTGCGGGAGTCGCATGATGGCCCGGTGGTCGTACCGAGCAAAACGCATTCGCCACCTCGCCCGCCATCACTGCGTCGGTAGCCGCCAGCGCCGCGCCAGCAGCCGCCAGAGCGGCACGCCAACTATGCGCATTGAGCTTGGTATCGGGGTCCAGCATAAAATACTCGGACTCGCCTTTGTCGCCCGGTTCAAGGGAGGCGCTTAGTGCCGGGCAATTGTCCCGCACTCTGGCGATCGCGGCGGCGCTATGCACCAGCGCCAGAGCGCTCTCCGGCGCTGGTGCAGCTTGCCTATGTTGGAGCGCGCTATGAATCTGACTGCGAACGAGCTGATCAGCGATCGCCTGCAGCCGCGATGGTGCTTCCGGATGCCATGCCCCCATCTCATGGAGTTGGCAGTCTGTATGAGTATAAAAAGCAGTCGTCATGGAATCAGTGTGTCGTCTCGAAGCTAGCATTTCAGAATTAAAATTGAGCAGCCCCTTGCTTTAAGCACAGCCATAGTGGCAGCTGAGGGCTGGCTGCCAGTGTCAACCTATTTTGGCAATTTTGCAAATGCAGTGCCGATATTTGTAAAACTAAAAACACAGTGACGCATTTCGGTTTACACTTGCCGCAGGAAAATGCATAGACATCACTAGCAATTTTCAAATTGACTGAGCACAGATTTTCTACACTACCAAGGCAGATCCATGTTTTCTAAAGTTCACGCGGTTGCCAAGCAGGTCGCGCACATCATCATCGGCAAAGATGAGCAAATTCGCCAGGCCCTGGTTTGCCTGTTGGCCGGCGGTCACTTATTGATAGAAGATGTGCCTGGCGTGGGCAAAACCACGCTGGCGCATGCACTGGCGATCTCTTTAGGCTTACAGTTTAACCGCCTGCAATTTACCAGTGATTTGCTGCCGGCCGATGTGGTGGGAGTCTCGATTTTTGACCGGGAAAAAAATCAATTTATCTTTCATCCCGGGCCTATTTTCACTCAGGTTTTGCTAGCTGATGAGATTAATCGCGCCACGCCCAAGACCCAGTCGGCCTTATTGGAAGCGATGGAAGAACATCAAGTCACGGCCGAAGGTAAAACCCGTGAATTGCCTGAGCCTTTTTTTGTGATCGCCACGCAAAACCCGGCGCATCAAGTCGGCACCTTTGCCTTGCCCGAGTCGCAGCTCGATCGCTTTCTGATGTGCCTGTCTTTGGGCTACCCGGACGCCGCCGCCGAGCGCGCTCTGCTGCTCGGTGAGGATCGCCGCAGCCTGCTCAAGAGCATGCAGCCGGTGATGCAGGCGCATCAACTGCTAGAGGCGCAACAGGCTTTGCGACAAATTCACACTTCGCCGTCCCTGGTCGATTATGTACAGGCGCTGGCGCATACCACGCGCCAAGCTGAGTTGTTTGCCGAAGGCATGAGTCCACGTGCGGCGATCGCTCTATTGCAGGCGGCGCGCGCCTGGGCAGCACTGGAAGGTCGCGACCATGTGATACCGGAAGACGTGCAGGCGGTCTTGATACCGGTGATCGCACATAGACTGCGACCGCTTAAATCACTGAGTGGCAAGATCAGCCCAAGCAGCGAGTTATTGCGCCAACTGATGTTAAAAGTGGCAGTTTAAACAGCGGCAGGCCGGAGCCGCATATCCTATGCGCCTCGCAGGCCAGGCAGGCTGGAAACCCGCATGGAATATGCGCCAGCGGCCTGCCTTCAAATAAAAACCCGAATTTACTCAGATAAGATGATACGCCCAGCATGCAAGCATTGAAGGCAATCAAGGCGAAATTTCGCCAATGGATATTTCTGGAGCGCCAGCCGGAAAGCGGTGAGGTCTTCCTCAAGCAACGCCGGGTGTTCACGCTGCCCAGTAAGGCCGGCTGGAATTTTTTGCTGCTCTTACTACTGCTGTTTATCACCTCGACTAATTACAATCTCAATCTCGGCTTTGTACTGACCTTCATTCTGGCTGCCTGTGCCTGGATCAATGCGTTTCTGGCTTTTCGCAATTTAGCTTATCTGCATCTACTTGCAGGGCCGGTGGCACCGGTGTTTGCTGGCGAAGAAGCACAATTTAATCTGAATTTAATGAATCGGCGCAACTATCCACGTTACGCCCTGCATCTGGGTTTTGCAGGCAAAGGCCACGCTGAACAAGCCATCGACATCGCGGCCAACAGTCGTATCACCGTGCAACTAAGCCAGGCCACCAATCAGCGCGGCATTCAGCCTATCGCTAGAATAAAACTGCAAACCTGGTTCCCCTTAGGCCTGTTGCGCGCCTGGAGCACCTGGCTGCCCGATGTACACGTGCTGGTCTACCCACAACCGGAAGCGAACCCACCGCCACTACCGAGTTCAGGTCTGGCCAATAAGGAAGGGCAAGGCCAAAGCGGTGATGAAGATTTTTCCGGGGTGCGCGCCTATCAAAGCGGCGACCCGCTCAAGCATCTGGCCTGGAAGCACATCGCCAGAGTCGATCTGGATGCCGGTGGCACGCTGATCTCCAAGCAATTTTCAGGCGGATCTGCCAGCGATATTTTTTTCGATTTCTCGCAGTTAGCAACTCATCTCGATCTGGAATTACGTTTATCACGCATGACCAGTTGGGTGCTGGAAGCCGACAGCAAAGCCCTCAGCTATGGTTTCAAATTAGGCACGCTGAACCTGGCAGCGGCCAGCGGCGAAGCACACCGACTCGAATGCCTGCAGGCACTGGCACTGTATCAGTTGCCCACGAATCGGGAGCCAGCATGAAGCAGCCTGGCAATTCCTGGATCAGCGGCTTGCGAGCTCTGAGCAAGCAGCCGAAACTGGCACGCGACAAGGCAAACACTTTGTTACTGCTATTGGCTGGCTTACTGGTATTACTGCCACATAGTTCAGCCTTACCCTGGTGGAGCACGGCCGCTTGCTTAATCTTGATGGGCTGGCGCGCCATGCTCACCGTGAGTGGCCGCAGACTGCCCTCACTGTGGATCTTGACACCGATATGCCTACTCTTGATGACGGCGGTTTATCTCAGCTACCATACCTTATTCGGGCGCGAAGCGGGCGTCTGCATGCTGGCGATACTACTGACCTGCAAACTCTTAGAAATGCATGCCAAACGTGATATTTTCATCGTCATTTTTTTAAGTTTTTTTCTGTTACTGACCAGCTTTTTCGACTCGCAAAGTATCGCCAGTGCGGCCTGGGCGACCCTGGCAACTTTGGCGCTACTGACGGCACTGCTGTCGTTTCAATACACCGGCCTGATGCCCAGCTTATGGCAACGCATTAAATTGGCCATGCGTATTTTGGGCATGGCGTTACCCCTGACCGTGATTGCCTTCTTTCTATTTCCACGCATACAAGGGCCTTTATGGGGCCTGCCTGGCGACGCCAATACCGGGCGCAGTGGTTTATCGAATTCTATGACACCGGGAAATATCAGCAAGCTAGTGCAATCAGAAGAGATCGCATTCAGAGTTAAATTTTCCGGGGCCTTACCGCGTAAATCAGATTTATATTGGCGCGGCATCGTGCTCAACAGCTTTGATGGGCGCAGCTGGACGCATGCAGAGCAGCCTAGTTCGCATCGTCCAAGTCTAGCCCGGCCTCAACATCAGCTTCAGCCGGAATCGGAGGATGCGCAAGCTAGGCCCCAGCCAGAAGAGGCAAGCTTAGCTGGCGAGGCAGTAGTCCAGGACATCATCTTGGAAGCCAGTGGCCAGCCCTGGTTATTTGCGCTCGACATCCCGGCCGCGGCACCGCAGATCAGCGAGATGCAGGTAAGACTGAATCGTCAGCGAGAATTAAATACTGCCAGCGAGATCAACACCCGCCTGCGTTATTCTGTGGTTTCGCATCCCAGTTACCGTTTGCAAGCCCAGCTCAGTGCAGCCGACTTACAGAGTTCCTTAACACTACCACCTAACTATAATCCCAAGACCCGCAACTACGCCGCCACCCTGAGGCAGAGTGCCAGTAGTCCGCAACAAGCCGTGGTCACGGTACTCAATTTATTCAGAAATGAGAATTTCAGCTACACCTTAGAGCCGCCCTTGCTGGGCGTGAATAGCGTGGATGATTTCTTGTTCGGCTCACGCGCTGGTTTTTGCGAGCATTACTCTAGTGCTTTCGTGGTCTTGATGCGCGCCATGGGAATACCGGCGCGAGTGGTCACTGGCTATCAGGGCGGTAGCTTAAATCAAGTCGACAGCCAGTTAGAAGTACGGCAGTCAGATGCGCATGCCTGGGCCGAAGTCTGGCTCAGCGGGCGTGGTTGGCTCAGAGTTGATCCGACTGCTGCGGTGGCGCCGGAACGCATACAAAAAAATCTGGGCGCGACCCAGCCAGCACGCGGTCTAGCGGGTTTCATACAATTAAGCATGAACCAAAATTCATGGCTGGCCAGCAGTTGGAACGCTGTGCGTATGCGCTGGAATGCCGCGAATAATTCCTGGAATTTATGGGTACTCAATTATGACCAGGGCAAGCAATTTAATTTGATACGTGCGCTAGGTCTGGAGGGCTACGATTGGACGCAACTGAGCCTGTTTGCCTTTCTGCTGATAGGGCTGGCGATGGCGGCGATGGCCCTACCCTTCATGCTGAATCGGCCGCAAGTGAAGCCGCTTGATAGGTTATACTTAAACTTATGTCAAAAAATGGCAAACCAGGGCTACCCCAAATTGGCACACGAGGCACCGCAAACCTATGCTGATCGGTTGCAAGCACAACGGCCGGACAGCGCTGCAATTGCGGCCTTTATTCTGGCCTATAGCACCGCCAAATACGCTAAAAATGGTGCCACTGACAGCCTCTTACTAAAACAGCTGAAAGCCCTACTAGCGCAATGCCGCTAAGTCTAGCAATCAGCCACCCGATTACTCAATTTTAGCCCTTATTTTATCTTGAATACCACACTACGCATCGCCCTTAGCACTCTGCTAGCCAGCTTGATCAGCCTCACAGCCAGCGCACTAGCCACCACCAAAGCAACGAAAAAAACGCCGCCTAAAACGGCAGTCGTGAATAGCGAATTCGCCCAGTTTACGCAATGGAAAGAAGTCGCCGAATTCATCGCTCAAATGGAGGCCAAACATGGTATGAACAAGGCCGAGTTGGAAGCCAGTTTTAATCAAATTCGCTACGTAGAAAGCGCGATACAACTGATCAAACCTGCGCCTAGTGGTAAGCCAAAAAACTGGAAAGCCTACCGCGCCCGCTTCGTTGACAATTATCGGATTGAGGCTGGCCTGGCCTTTTGGGATCAGTATGCCGATGCACTCGCCCGAGCGGAAAAGCAATATGGCGTCCCTGCAGAAATCATCGTAGGCCTGATCGGGGTAGAGACAGTATTTGGCAAAAATACCGGTAATTTCCGGGTCATGGATGCCCTCACCACGCTTGCCTTTGCCTATCCGGATACGCCGACGCGCGAGTCCCGCATGAAATTTTTCCGGGGCGAATTAGAGAGCATGCTGTTGATCGCGCGCGACTCGGTGATCGACCCCTTCAGTTTCAAAGGTTCCTACGCCGGCGCCATCGGTTGGCCGCAGTTTATGCCTAGCAGCATACGCAGTTATGCGGTGGATTTTGATGCGGATGGCAGAATCGATTTGATCGGCTCACCGGTAGACGCGATCGGTAGCGTCGCCAACTATCTGGCACAGCACGGCTGGAAAGCTGGACTGCCTACAGTATTCCCGGCCACGCTGGTCAATAGTGAAAACGATACGGCTAAATTGAGCGAGGCATTGGCGCAAGGTTTGAAGGCTAGTTATCGCCTGGATGAGTTGAAATCCATCGCCAGCACCGCCAGTCCTGACGCGCCTTTGCAACTTTCTTACGGCTTGGTAGATTTGCAAAATGGCACAGAAGCCACGGAATACTGGCTCGCCACTGAGAATTTCTTTGCAATTACTCAGTATAACCGCAGTTATTTTTACGCCATGTCGGTGATAGATCTGGGTAAAGTGATCGCTTCGGCAAGAGCTAAGTAAGAAGGTAATCTGGGTAAAGCTTGACTTAAGCCGATAAAAAAACCACGTATATCAGGCGTTTGCACAGAAAACAAAATTTTCTACGATTAATATTGCTATATTGCATACCTTATACTACAGTAATGTTATCGAATGATACATTTACGACCGATTAATGTGATGTGTCAATAGATTTAACAAATTTTATCATTCCCAAAAGTAAAAATTAGTCATTTTAAAGATACAATATTACCGGATGATTAATTTTTTATTGAAGCAACATCTTTCCGCATCAATAACCATATATAAACAGCGAGGTAATTATGGCAAATCTGACCCAGCTTGAATCTGATGAAATCGACTATGATCCAAATAATTTATTGGATACTTTGATCAAGCAATTGCATTTAAAAAACGATGCTGCTCTGTCGAGAGCGCTCGAAGTTGCACCACCAGTGATTAGTAAAATCCGTCACCGTCGTTTGCCTGTAGGCGCATCTTTACTGATACGCATGCACGAAATCAGCGATGTCAGCATCAAGGATTTACGCGGTTTGATGGGTGACCGTCGCGCGAAATTCCGCATCAGCGACAAGCAATTCAAACCAAAGGAAGATGGCAGCAATTAATATTGCTGCTTAACCGGTTAAAGCCTGAGCGGTGCTTGCGCCTACTCAGGTTTTTTTTCGTCCAGACTAATGCTTAGCCAGGCCCTGGGGATACCGACTTAATTAAGATACTCCCACTCAGTATTAAATCAGTGCGCAATAGGCATATGCGCCAATAGGCTATTTTTAAGGGATACTCCCCTTATCTGCTATGGCGTGAATAATCGGACAAGCCTTAGTTTGCGCGGTCGCCTCGCATTCATGGATCAGTGAGGTCAACATCTTCTGCATTTTTTGCAAATCCTCTAGCTTTTGCTCCACCTGTAGTAAGCGGTCGGCCGCCACTTTACGGATGGCTAGCCTATCGTCGCCATCCTCCAACTGCAACAAAGTGGCAATCTCAGCCAGGCTAAATCCCAACTCTTGAGCGCGCTTGATAAAGCGTATGCGCTGCGCCAACAGCCTGGGATAGGTGCGGTAGCCGCGCGCCACCACGGGTACTGGCAACAATGCGAGGCGCTGATAATAGCGTACGGTCTCCACCCCCACTCCGGCAGCGCTTGCCAATTGACCTATCGTCAATTGCTCTGAAGTTTGATTTTTATCATTTCGCATTTAATGATTGACTCCGTTCTTGGGTACAGGGTCTATCATAAGATAAAAATCGAATGGAGAATTTGCGATGAGTCAAAATATACCTAGCAGCACGGCTGCCGAACAAGCAGAGAAAACAGTTCTGGATCCGGTATGCGGCATGCATGTGAAGAAAAATGCTGAGAAAATGGCATCCTATCAAGGCAGTATTTACTATTTCTGCAGTACCTCATGCGTGAGTAAATTCAATGCCGAGCCTTTGGCCTACGTGAAGGCCAAAAAACTTTTGATGCCACTGGTGACAAAGACTGCGGCATCGTCTGTTGCTACGGTCACGAGTAACGCTGTAAGCACAGGCTGTTGTGGCGGCGCCGACGGCAAGCATGCTCACGCCAACAGCGACTCAGGTTTAAAAGACCCTGTGTGTGGTATGAATGTCACAGCAGAGAGCCCGCATCAAACGCAATATCAAGATAAGACGTATTACTTTTGCGCCGCCAGTTGTCTGGAAAAATTTCGTAAAAATCCGCAAAGCTACTTGGACCCAGCACTACGTCCAGCGCCCAAGGCCGCCGCTAAGGATGCCATCTTCACTTGCCCCATGCATCTGGAGATAGAACAAGTCGGCCCAGGCACTTGTCCACTGTGCGGCATGGCGCTAGAGCCAAAAGAAGCCAGCGCCGAAGAAGACACCAGTGAGCTGGACGATATGCGGCGCCGCTTCAAATACAGCCTCGCACTCAGTTTGCCGCTGCTGATCATGACCATGGCCGATATGCTACCGGGCATCAGCGTGCATGCTTGGCTAGGGATGAGCCTATTCAGTTGGCTACAATTTGCCTTGGCGACACCGGTTGTGGTGTGGGCTGGCTGGCCATTTTTTGAACGCGCCGTCGCCTCATTTAAGACTGGTAATCTGAATATGTTTAGCCTGATTGGGGTCGGTACTGGCGCCGCCTATTTATTTAGTCTGGTGGCGCTGCTGTTTCCTGATCTACTGCCGCAGGCGTTCAAGATACACGGGATGGCACCCTTATACTTTGAAGCTGCCGCCGTCATCATTACCCTGGTTTTACTCGGGCAAGTGCTGGAACTACGCGCTCGCTCACAAACCAATCTGGCGATCAAATCGCTGCTAGCCTTGACACCCGCCACCGTGATCCGTGTCACCACTAGCGGTGAAGAGAGCGAAATCGCACTCGATCAGGTGCAACTGGGCGATTTATTGCGGGTCAAACCGGGCGCACATATCCCTGTCGATGGCGTCTTAGTCGATGGCCGCTCTAACGTCGACGAATCCATGATCACGGGCGAGCCCTTGCCCGCCACCAAACAAGCCGGCGACAAACTGAGTGCTGGCACTGTGAATCAGCAGGGCAGTTTTAGCATGCGCGCCGAACGCATAGGGCATGACACCTTGCTAGCAAAAATCATAGCCATGGTGAACCAGGCTGGGCGCTCACGCGCACCGATACAAAAACTGGCAGACCAGGTATCAGGCTGGTTTGTACCAGGTGTGATTGCCGTTGCTGTAGCCGCATTCTTAGTCTGGGCCTGGCTAGGCCCTAGCCCCGCTTTAGCGCATGGTCTGATGGCTGCGGTTTCAGTTTTAATCATCGCCTGCCCTTGTGCACTGGGCTTGGCGACACCGATTTCTGTCACGGTAGGCATAGGACGTGGCGCGACCGAAGGTGTTTTAA
Organism: Undibacterium parvum; assembly: GCF_003955735.1. Taxonomy (NCBI): domain Bacteria; kingdom Pseudomonadati; phylum Pseudomonadota; class Betaproteobacteria; order Burkholderiales; family Oxalobacteraceae; genus Neoundibacterium; species Neoundibacterium parvum. The sequence goes on from NZ_CP034464.1 coordinate 1,326,000, forward strand.
TCAAAGATGCCGAAGCCTTAGAAAGACTGGAAAAAATCGACACTCTGGTAATCGACAAAACCGGCACTTTGACCGAAGGAAAACCGAGTTTGCAAAAAATAGTCGTCGCGGATGGATATAACGAAGCGCAGGTATTGCCGCTGGCAATGGCAATGGAAAAGCTCAGTGAGCATCCCTTGGCGCAGGCTATAGTCAACTACGCCAAGGCTCAAAAAATCACTGCGGCTGCGATCACTGACTTTAGCTCTATCACCGGTAAAGGTGTGCGCGCCAACGCTGCGGATAACCGCCTCATACTGATAGGTAATGCGGCTTTGATGCAAGAACACGCCATCGACTTCGCTGCACTAGAGCCGCAAGCCACAGAGCTAAGACGCAAAGGACATAGTGTCATGCTGATGGCAATCGCGGGCCAGGCCGCCGCCCTGTTTAGCGTTGCCGACAGCATCAAGCCTAGCAGTATGCCGGCCATCAAAGACCTACAAGCTACTGGGATACGCATCGTCTTACTGACTGGCGACAATCTGATGACGGCACAGGCGGTCGCCAGTCAACTGGGCTTGGATGAGGTACATGCGGATCTACTGCCGGAAGATAAATATCGCTTTGTCCAACAACTGCAAAAAGACGGGCGCAAAGTCGCGATGGCTGGCGATGGCATCAACGACGCTCCCGCGCTGGCGCAGGCCGATGTCGGGATTGCCATGGGCACCGGCACCGATGTCGCCATGCACAGTGCCCATGTGGTCTTGGTCAAAGGCGATTTGCGCGGCATCGTCAAGGCCCGCGCCTTAAGCCAGCACGCCATGCGTAACATACGACAAAACCTCTTCTTCGCCTTTGCCTACAATTTTGTCGGCGTACCGATTGCTGCCGGTCTTCTATATCCGTGGTTCGGCATCCTGCTCAGCCCTATGCTGGCCAGTGCCGCCATGAGCCTATCCTCAGTCTCGGTGATCAGCAATGCTTTGCGACTGCGGCATAGCAAACTATAGATCGCTACTGCCCCGGTATGGCTAGCAATGCATACAGGGGATTTTTCAGTTGGGCAAGGGACTCGGCTAACTAATTGATTAATTATTAAATTGCTTAGTATAGCTAGCGGGAAATTTCTGCTAACATGCAAAAAAATATCGCTTTCTTGATAAGTATCAAGCTTGCATCAAGAACCAGGATATTCGCCAATTTCATAATTTCTGGAGTGTCAGCAATGTCCCCTACTTCTTCATTCAATTTCCGTCTCAGCGCCATCAGCCTACTCGTCATCAGCGCGCTAACTGGCTGTAGCAAAGCCCCCGAGGCGCAGCAACGCCCGCCGGCACCGGTGAGCGTAATCACCCTGGTCGCGGGTGACGCGCCCTTGAGTAAAGAAATGGTGGGCGAGACTGCAGGCTTTCGCGATGTGGATGTGCGCTCGCGGGTAAACGGCATTTTCATCAAAAAAACCTATACCGAAGGCCAGATCGTACAGGCCGGGCAAGTTTTATTTGAAATCGATCCGGAACCGTATAAAGCGGCGCTGGATCAAGCCAAAGGGGTATTCTCGCAAGAGGTCGCCAAATTAGAAAAGGCACGCGCCGACCGCGACCGTATCGCACCGCTGTATAAAGAGAATGCCGTCAGCCGTAAAGATTTCGATGATGCCAATGCCGCCTACAATACCGCGGTAGCCAGCAATAGCACGGCGCAAGCTAGCCTGAAACAGGCCGAACTCAATCTTGGCTATACCAAGGTAATCGCACCGATTTCTGGCACCACCAGCAAACTGGTGCAATCGGAAGGTAGTTTGATCAGCGCCAGCGGCGACTCAGGCAAACTCACCACCATCTCCCAGCTTGATCCTCTGTATGTAAATTTTTCTTACTCAGAACAAGATAAGCAAGAACTCGATGCCGCAGTGCGCAGCGATAAAGTCTCGCTCAATGATTTAAAGAATCTGAGTGCAACGCTAAAACTGTCGGATGGCAGTATTTATCAGCACAAGGGCAAGATCAATTTCTCGGATAATCGGGTGGATCCTAAGACCGGCACGATACGGGCACGTGCCATTTTCAGTAACCCCAAGGGCGAATTGCTGCCTGGCCAATTTGTGCGCGTCACGCTCGATCTGGGCGTCAGAAAGAATGCGCTGGTGGTGCCCGAGCGCGCTGTCATGCAATCGCAAGCGGATCACATCCTATTCACGGTAGATAAAGAAAATAAAGTGGTGCCAAAACCGGTCAAACTAGGCAGTATCGTGAACGGTAAGGTCATCATCGAATCAGGTGTACAGGCCGGCGAAACCGTGATTATAGAAGGGCAAATGAAAGCGCCTCCTGGCTCCACCGTGAAGCCGACTACTGCCTCCAGCGCCCCAACCACCAGCCAAGCGGCGAGCGCAACTGCTGCCAGCACGAAATAAGCGGAGGCAGCATGTTTTCAAAATTTTTTATAGAACGGCCCATCTTTGCCAGCGTGATCTCCATCATCATCGTGCTGGGCGGTCTGGCCGCGATCAAATCCCTACCGATAGAACAATACCCTGGCATCACGCCGCCCGTGGTTTCCGTGGTGGCGTTTTTCCCGGGCGCGACACCGGAAGTGATCGCGCAAACCGTCGCGGCACCGTTAGAGCAACAGATTAATGGTGTGGAAAAAATGATTTATGTGCAGTCTGGCTCCGCCTCCAACGGCCAGATGAATATGAATGTGTATTTCGCCATCGGCACCGACCCAGATCAAGCCACGATTAACGTCAACAACCGCGTCTCGGCCGCCATGGCGCAGTTACCCGAAGAAGTGAAGCGCCAGGGCGTTACCGTCAAAAAGAAATCGACCTCTATCCTCAATCTGGTGGCGATCGATTCACCGAATGGCCGTTACGACACCACTTTCCTGTCTAACTATGCCTTATTGAATATCGTCGATGAACTCAAACGCATTCCCGGCGTCGGCGATCTGACCATGTTCGGCGGTACCGATTACGCCATGCGTATCTGGCTGCGCCCTGACCGTTTGGCGCAACTGAGCCTGACCCCATCGGATGTAATCAGCGCCATCCGCGAGCAAAATGCCCAGTTCTCTGCCGGAAAAATAGGCGCCCAACCCACTAGCGCCCCGATTGATTTCACTTACACCGTGAATGCCCAAGGCCGCCTGACCAGTGTGGCAGAATTTGAAAATATCATCGTGCGCTCTATGGCCGACGGCGCCAAGACGCGCCTCAAAGATGTCGCCCGCGTCGAGATGGGCGGCAAAGATTATGACCTGAAAGCCAAGCTCAACGGCAAGCCTGCCGTCGCCATAGGCCTGTACCTGCAGCCGGGTGCTAATGCGATCGGTGTGGCCAGTGCGATTACCGCAAAAATGGAAGAGTTGAAATCCCGCTTCCCGGACGGCATCGCCTATTCGATTCCTTACGACACTACCACTTTCGTCAAAATCTCTATCGAGGAAGTGCTGCATACGCTGCTAGAAGCGATTGTGCTGGTGTTCATCGTGGTGTATTTATTCCTGCAAAATTTCCGTGCCACCTTAATACCCTGCATCGCGGTACCGATCTCTTTAATCGGTACCTTTGCCGGAATGCTGGCGTTTGGCTTCTCGATCAACCTGCTGACTTTGTTCGGCTTGGTATTGGCCATTGGTATCGTGGTCGATGACGCCATCGTGGTTCTGGAGAACGTTGAGCGCATCATGAGCGAAACCAAATGCTCGGCCAAAGAGGCGTCGATCAAGGCGATGGAAGAAGTATCAGGCCCGGTGGTGGCGATCGTATTGGTATTGTGCGCGGTATTCTTGCCGGTCGCTTTCATGGGCGGGATGACCGGTGTGATGTACCAGCAGTTTGCCGTTACCATCGCGGTCTCGGTAATTATTTCCGGCATCGTCGCGTTGACGCTGACGCCTGCCCTGTGTGCGATTTTGCTCAAGAACAGCCATCACCAACCTAACCGCTTTTTTGTAGCTTTCAATCGTGCCTTCGACAAACTCACCAATGGCTATGTCGGTGGCGTGGCCTTCCTGAACCGCCGCGTCGGTATCGCCTTCCTGATTTTTGGCGGTATTTTAGTCGCCATGGTATTTATGATGAAGCATGTACCGAGCACCCTGGTACCGGATGAAGATCAAGGCTATTTGCTGAGCGCCGTCATGTTGCCCGATGCCTCTTCACTAAACCGCACCGAGGTCAGCAGTTCGCAATTCGATCAGATGCTGATGGCCAATAAAAACGTCTCCAACGTAGTGAGCTTCACCGGCTTCGATCTCTTGTCCGGTGCGGTGGTCAGCAATGGCGGCATCTCTTTCGTCACACTGAAAAACTGGGATGAGCGTCACGCTAAGACGGACAGCTCATTCGCCCTGGCGAAAACCTTTCAGGGCATGGCGTATATGGGCATGAAAGACGGTTTTGCCGCCACCTTCAACCCGCCACCGATCTCTGGCATGTCCACCACCGGCGGCATCGAAGCCTACCTGCAAAACCGCGGCACCGGCAATACCGCCAGCTTCGCGGTAGCGTTGAATAACTTCATCACCGAAGCCAAGAAGCGTCCCGAGTTTGCCAGCGTATCGACTACCTTCCGCGCCAACGTGCCGCAAATTTATGTAGACCTCGACCGTGAAAAAGCCAAGGCACTGGGTGTCAATATCAATCAGGTATTTGATGCCATGTCAGCCACTTTCGGCCAGGTGTACGTGAATGATTTCAACCAGTTTGGCCGTACCTACCGAGTCCAATTGCAATCGGAAGCGGACTACCGCGCCCGTCCGGACGACATCCGCAATGTCTATGTGCGCTCGGACAAGGGCAATATGATACCGCTGACCAGCCTGGTCAAAGTCAAACCGACATTGGGGCCTGAGCTGGTGGAACGCTTTAACGTGTTCCAGGCGGCCAAGATCATGGCGACACCGGCCGCTGGCGTCAGCTCCGGCCAGGCCATCGCGGCGCTGGAAGAAGTAGAAAAATCCATGGCAAACAATGACTACAAATTGCAGTGGACAGGTTCGGCGTTTCAGGAGAAACAATCCGGCAGTGCCGCTGCCATGGCTTTCTTAATGGGTATCGTAATGGTATTTCTGATACTGGCGGCGCAATATGAGCGCTGGAGCCTGCCGTTTGCAGTGATTACCGCAGTTCCGTTTGCCCTGTTTGGCGCGCTACTGTCGGTGTATTTAACGGGTCTCACGAATAATGTTTACTTCCAGGTTGGTTTAATTACTCTGGTTGGATTAGCGGCTAAAAACGCCATCTTGATCGTCGAGTTTGCCATCATGAAATACGAAGAGGGCGACACTTTACTGGAAGCTGCACTCGATGCGGCGCGCTTACGCTTCCGCCCTATCGTGATGACTTCGCTGGCCTTTATCCTCGGTTGTGTACCTTTGGTAACCTCTAGCGGCGCGGGCTCTGGCAGCCGGATAGCACTCGGTGTGCCTGTCATAGGCGGTATGTTGGCAGCCACCTTCATCGCGATTTTCTTTATCCCCTTGTTCTTCCGACTGATTATGCAAATGAGTGAAAAGAAAAAAACTGCAGCCACAACGCCCGTTGCTGCAGCTGCCGCACAAGGAGATCATCATGCGTAAAACTTCCTATGCGAAACACGGCCAGCAGCTACTGGCGCTGTGCGCTGCGCCACTACTGGCAAGCCTGTTAGCTGGCTGCGCGTTTAACCCATCGAGCAGCATGCCGGTACTCGATCTTCCAGTGTCAGTCGCTGCCACCAAGACAGAATATCAAACCCAACTAACAAGCCGGTGGTGGGAGCAATTTAACGATACGGTGTTAAATCAATTGATCGCCGATGCCGATAAATCGAATCAGAATCTGGCGCAAGTAAGCGCCAAGTTGGACGAGGCGCGTGCTGTTTTTGGTATCAACTCTGCCGCACAATTGCCACGCATAGATCTGGCTGCCGCGGGCAGTACTAACCGTCAGTCTGAAAACCTTGGCCGCCCCGTGAGCAATCCAAATAAAGACTATCAACTAATCGGGCAAGCCAGCTGGGAGCTCGATTTGTGGGGGCGGGTACGCAATGCAAGCAATGCAGCCAGACAAGATCTGTTTGCCGCTGAGTACAACCGTGACGCCGCTTTACTCTCTTTACATGCAGAAGTGGCGCAAAATTACTTTAATTTGCGCGCCCTTGATGAGCAACTCAAGATCGCCGAAGACACGGTTAAATCGCGTCAGGAATCCTATGATTTGCAGAAAAAACGCTTCCTCGGCGGTGTCACCTCAGAACTAGACGTGCGCCAGGCCGAAGTCGAGCTAGCCAGCACACTATCGGCCTTGCCGGATCTAAAACAGTCTATCGCGCAACTGGAAGCTGCTCTCAGCATACTCTCAGGGCAAGCCCCACGGGCCTTGATAGAGCAAGGCATAGCACGCGGCAAAACCATCCCTGATCTCGGCATCAGCGATCAGGTGCCAGCCCAATTAAGCTCAGACTTATTATTGCGGCGCGCCGATATTGCGCAAGCCGAAGCAAATCTTTTGGCCGCACGTGCCAGAATCGAAGCGGCGCGCGCCGCGTATTTCCCGAAAATTTCTTTGACTGGCTTACTCGGCTTTGAAAGCAATGATCTGGGCAAGTTGTTTAGCACCGGTTCCAACATCTCCTCCTTTGTCGGCAACCTGAGCATGCCGCTGTTTGACAACGGCATGAGCGCCGCCCAAGTCGATCAGGCCAAAGCCAGAGAACGCCAAGCTGCCGCCGCCTATCAATTGGCAGTGCAAATTGCTTTTGGCGAAACCCGCACTAGCCTGATCAGCAATCAAGTACTGGGCGACAAGGTAGTCAATGAAAAGACCAAGGTGAATGCGCTGCAAAGACAACTTCGCCTAGCCAATTTACGCTATGAAAACGGTTACTCCAGCTATCTGGAGGCACTCGATGCCCAACGCAGTCTGTTCAATGCCCAACTCAGCCTGATCAGTGCCCAACGTAATCAAATCAATGCCCGCGTGGAATTATATAAATCATTGGGAGGCGGCTGGCAGCGCGCAGTCAAATAATAAACTCAGATACAAAACTCCCGTTTGAGAAAGAGTTGCATCAGGCCAGCCTAGGGCGGCTGGCCTGATTGCCTAACCCTAGTCTGGCGAAACAGGTAGAATGCTGCTCTTGGCGCCACGCCTAGCCCTTACCTGAATTTTCTCCATGTCTGATTTGTTTGCGCGTTACGCGTCCCTTACTAGCTGCGCGCTACTGTGTTGCGCCGCCCTCGTCTACCCTGAACTGGCCAGTGCGGCCAAAGCTAAAGCCGTTAAGCCAGCAGCCATCAAAACGCTGACCGTGTATGCAGCAGGCGACATCGCCGACTGCAAAAAATTGCCGCCCGAAGAGAGCATGGCGGCCAAGACCGCAGAGCTGATCAATGCTGGTTTGCTACAAGACAGCAAGGCGCTGGTATTGACGCTTGGAGACAATACTTATCCTGTGGGACGTCCTGAAGAATTCAATAATTGCTATGAGCCGACCTGGGGTAAGTTCAAGGAGAGCACCCTGCCCTCACCCGGCAATCACGATTACGGCATGCCTTCGGCGCTCGGTTATTACAATTATTTTGAAGAACTGGCGGGCCCGGATAGACGCGGTTATTACAGCAAAGGCCTGGGCAATTGGCTGATCATCTCACTCAATAGCAATCGTACAGGGCAGCCCATGCAAGAACAATTGCGCTGGCTGAAACAACAGTTAAGCAGCAACAAACGTAGCTGTATTCTGGCCTACTGGCATCATCCGGTATTTAGCTCTGGTGGGCACGGCAACAACGACACCATGCAGCCAGCCTGGGAGATGCTAGCCGCGGCCAAAGCAGATATCGTCCTCAGTTCGCACGACCACGATTATGAGCGCATGAGTCCTATCAACGGCAGCGGTGAACGCGACGATAAAAATGGCATACGCAGCTTCGTGGTCGGCACTGGCGGTGCCAAACTCACACCCATGTTCTTTGCCAAGCCAACGACAGAGGCGAGAAACAATGCAGTGCATGGCGTTTTGAAGCTCAGCCTGCACGCCAATAGTTATGATTGGGAATTTGTACCAGTTGCTGGCGAGAGTTTCAACGATACAGGACATGGTGTTTGCCATTGATACGCGGCAATTATCGCCCGCTTAATTCTCTGCTTCAGATTCAGATTCTGATTCTGATCCATATTCTGCCTATACCGTAACGGTGATACCGGCTATTGCAAAAGCTGGCGCTAATGCGCGCCAAAATTGACTATACTGAATGACGGTTCAGAGGATTCCCCTGTCACACCGATAGCCGGAACTCTGCCGCGTCTTAGCGACGTTTACCGGAGTTGTCATGCATATAGAAGAGTCACTTAAGCTTGATTTCAAGGACGTGTTGATCCGTCCCAAGCGATCCACCCTCACCTCACGCGCGCAAGTCGAGCTACAACGCGAATTTGTCTTCCATCATTCCGGCAAGACTTACCACGGCATCCCCATCATCGCTGCCAATATGGATAGCACCGGCACCATGGAAATGGCCGCTGCGCTGGGCAAACATCAAATGTCGGTGGCACTACACAAACATTATGATGAAGCCAGCCTGATCGCCTACTTTTCCGGTCTGCAAAAAAAATCGACCTCCTTCTATTCCATGGGCATCACCCAGGCCGATTTCGACAAATTTTCAGCCGTCATGAATCATGCGCACAACGCCATCGAATACGTCTGCATCGACGTGGCCAACGGCTACACCGAAGGTTTCATCAATTTCGTCAAAAAAGTACGCACTAGCTATCCGCATCTGACCATCATGGCCGGTAACGTGGTCACTGGCGACATCACCGAAGAACTGATACTGGCCGGTGCCGACATCGTCAAAGTCGGCATAGGCCCAGGCTCAGTCTGCACCACCCGCAAGATGACAGGGGTTGGCTATCCGCAATTGTCGGCAGTGATAGAATGCGCCGATGCCGCCCACGGTCTGGGCGGGCAAATTTGCGCCGATGGCGGTTGCGTCGTACCGGGTGATTTGGCCAAGGCCTTTGGTGCCGGTGCTGATTTCATCATGTTAGGTGGCATGCTAGCCGGCCACGACGAATGTGCTGGCGACCTGGTCGAACGCGACGGTCAGCAATTCAAGAGTTTTTACGGCATGAGCAGTCGCGCCGCCATGGATAAATACGCCGGTGGCGTCGCCAAATACCGCGCCTCGGAAGGTAAGGAAGTCTTATTACCTTACCGTGGACCGGTAGAAGCAAGCCTGCTCGACATCCTCGGCGGGGTGCGTTCGGCCTGCACCTACGTCGGCGCGCACAAGCTCAAGGAACTCACCAAGCGCACCACCTTCATCCGCGTCACCCAGCAACTCAATGAAGTGTTTGGTAAATCCTAAAACCAAACGTATTTGAGTTAATTCAAAGCACCTGGCCCAGCGCGCATATCCCATGCGCTCTGCAGGTCGGGCAAGCCTATCAGGCATATTCCATGCGGCTTACAGGCTAGGCAGGCTGCAAAGCCGCATGGGATATGCGCAGTGGCGGCATGCTGGTTTTAAATTCTAGATCACCTCCCGTCACGAAGCGATCGCACACAAAAGCAAGTACCGCCAGCCATTCTCGTCAGAGGTCTCGCCATATAATTTGATTAATATGCATGGATCTTGAAATGTTGAAACTAGCCCCAGCTTGCTCTAGCTTGCGGACCCAGTGTTGCTCAGACCCCGTGCTGCTCACACACTATTGTTTTTTGATTTTTAGTGCTCGTCTTTTGCTAAATCAGCGCTGACACAAAATTTTTTCGCCGCCATGACTGCCCATAGGCAAAAGTCCCTGACCTGCGGCAGATCCGCCATGTCTTCCCGGCACACCAGCCAGACTGATTTTTCTGACATTTGTTCGGCTTGCACAAGCACGCGCAAGTGACCCGCTTTCACAAAGCGCTGCACCAAAGATGCTCTCACCCAGGCGATACCACAGCCTTGGCTTGCCGCTTCCACCAGCAGTAAAGCATCATTGAACTCGTGCCCCGACGCCTCTGGAAGTTTGCTGGCTTTAGCCAAGCCGCTCTTGGGCAGGCGAATCGGCCAGGGTTCGTGCGTATGGCGTAGAAACTGATGTGCCGGCCACTGCTCTGACTGTTCACCGTACTGCTCTAGCCATGCAGGTGCCGCGACCACCACCATGTGGTCAAACCAGAGTCGATGGCAACGCAAACCTGTCCGTCCAAAGTGACCGTAGCGTATCGCCACTGCTGGCGACTGGGGCGGCAAACTCACCATCTCATAGCCGGTCTCGAGCGATAGGCTGATCTGCGGACAGGCGGTACTGAACGCATGCAATTGCCCAATGAACCAGTTGTGCGCCAGGGAGGATAGCATGTAGACTTTTAGCGGCTGCTGTGCCCCAGACAGTGCATCGAGATTGAGTGCAAGGCGTAATGCTTGCAATGATGTGCCTAAACGCTGGCTCAGGATCTGCCCGGCAGGCAATAGGTCGACCTTGGGCCCATTGCGTTGAAACAAGATCTCGCCACACCAATACTCCACCGCCTGGATATGCCGGCTGACGGCACTGTGGGTGAGATTGCGCTCCAAAGCCGCTTTGCTAAAGCTCCCCAAACGTGCCGCCGCCTCAAAGGATTGCAGTGCGGACAAGGAGGGCAAGGTAGATGAGTGCATGGCATAGACAAGTCGAGGACAGGAGCTTCCTATTATGCGATATACGCACAATAAATACATAAAAATAGCACTTTCCGCGCTTATTCGCACACATGATAATGCTTATTCGCAGACTAACCGAATACACACATCATGAAAACTAAAGACTTTTTGCTGGCCGTTGCTGTTGCGCTGATCTGGGGGCTCAATTTCTCGTTTATTAAACTAGGCGTTGCCCATATAGACCCGTTTGTGCTGGCAGGATTACGCTTCGCACTGACCGCTTTTCCCTTAGTACTATTTTTACCTCGTCCAGCAGTTGCGTGGCGCTGGTTGGTGGTTTACGGTTTGAGCTTCGGTGTCGGCACTTGGGGTCTGGTCACCCTGGCCATACGAGCAGGACTGGCACCGGGATTGGCTGCCTGGTTACTGCAATCGAGCGCGTTCATTACCCCATTTCTGGGCTTATTGTGGCTCGGTGAGCTGCTATCGAAAGCGCAAAAACTTGGCAGTGCGATCGCTTTAGTCGGATTTATTCTGGTCGTCATCGCAACTGGCGGCACTACGCCAGCAATCGGCTTGGTGCTGGTGATGTCGGCTGCGCTCGCACTGAGCATCGCCAACCTGGTGGTAAAACGCTCGTCCGTCAAAGCAGCGGGAATATTGGGGTTTGTGGCATGGTCGTGCCTGTTTGCGCCCTTACCTCTGTTTGCATTGGCTGCTGTCAATACAGGAGCCAGCGCATTCACCGAACTCCCCCAACAACTGAACGGCATCGCTTTGAGCTCGCTCCTGTTTCAGGTGTACCCAACAACTTTGTTCGGTTACTGGGTCTGGAACTCGCTGATGGCGCGTTACAGCTCTGCCGAAGTTGCCCCGATTGCTCTGCTAGTCCCCATTTTCGCCATGCTTTTTTCCTGGCTAATCTTTGGCGCCATGATGAGCTCCGGTCAAACCGTGGGCATAGTCTTTATTTTTCTTGGACTGCTGACGTCCACCTTTTATCCGCGACTCAAGCTGCTATGGAGTAAGGTCAGCATTCGCTAAGCTGAGATTGCCAGCGTCATCCTGATTCAGCTTTTTACGAGACAGTCCTGCAATTTTACCCAGGTATTATTGACGCATTAATTTAACCCGGGTAAAATTACATTTTCAATAGGAATTACGCAAAATTGTTACAGCTAGGCGTACCGCCGAAAACAGTACTTTAGTACGGCAAGGCGGATACAAGGACGCTGAGGCGGTTTTGCGTAAGTCCTATCCAATTCAAGACTAAGCTAAACATGATTGATACCGCGTCCCCTACTTACACCAGCTTTAACGGCCACCAGCGCATCGCATCTGGCCGCTTGACGGTCAATGCCTTGGCTGTGAAACACGCTCTGGCGTTGGAGCCACCTAATCCCGTGCTGACCTTCTGCGACCAGACTGGTCAAGTTGTCGATATCGACACGCGCGGCAGCGATGCTGAGATATGCGCCCGCCTAGCGCCAGAGCAGACGCCGCTCCAAGAAAACGCATCGACACTAATAGCTACCGCGGAAACTGCTGAACCGCGTGGCCGAGGTCGGCCAAAGCTCGGGGTGGTCTCGCGCGAAGTCACGCTACTGCCGCGCCACTGGGATTGGTTGGCTGCACAGCCAGGCGGTGCATCGGTGACTTTGCGCAAACTGCTGGATGAGGCGCGCCGGGCCAACCTGGGCCGCGATCAGCAACGCCAGGCAAGTACATGCGCTTACCACTTCATGTCGGCCATGGCTGGTGATATGGCGGGCTTTGAAGAAGCCTCGCGTGCACTGTTTGCAAACGACGCGCCAAAGTTACGCCAACTGACCGCTGCTTGGCCGGACGACGTTCGCGATTACCTCAGCTACCTGGCATATCCACAGCCGCTGACAGTAGCGCCATCGCTGGCACCGTGAACGATTAAAACAAGAAGGATAGATGATGACAAATAATAAGACGCTGAAACGACAGTATCTGGAGACCACCAACCGGGCAGGCGTCTACGCGATCCGTAACCAGATCACGGGCCGGTCCTTGGTTGCGGGAAGCACGAACGTTCAGGGCACCCTCAACCGGCATCGTTTTGAACTCAAGCATGGCTTGCATCGCAATCCGAGGCTGGCGCAGGATTGGCTCGAACACGGCGAGAGCAATTTTCTGTTTGACATACTCGACACGCTCAAACCAAGCGTAGATCCGGCCTTCAATGCCGCACAAGAATTGAAAATGCTGCTTAGCCTGTGGCGCCAGGAAATCCCTAGTGTCGGCGAACTCGACTATGAGCAAGCTAGGAGCGAAGCTCAATGAGCACCAATCTCGCTTTCTGTTTGGCGCTACACGGCGCCCACGCTAGCCTGCAACTCAAGCTTGACGACGAGTTGGGCTTACACCATGGCATCAGTTTCAATGATTTTGCGCTACTCAATTTGCTCGCGCAAGCGGACGCTGGTCGGCTGAGCATTGCGCAACTCGTGCGTCCGCTTGGGCTATCCCAATCGTCGCTGCTGCGGCAGTTGATCGTGCTCGAAAAGATAGGTCTGGTGCTGCGCGAAGGTGATCAAGGATTGCGTCAGGCCGTGCTTCGCCCGAGCGGACGTGCGCTGCTGAATGCGGCACGCGAGACTGCCGAAAGCATTTGCAGCGAAGCCGTAGAAACCATCGCCCCGCCAGCGCTAGAGATGGTTTCCGCGGCAATGGTAAAACTTGCAAGCACGCCCAGCTTAGCACTCGCATGAGCAAAGCGATCGAGATGTTTTACTGCAGACTTGGCCACTCGCACAGTCTGGCAGTGCGTCCGTGCTGCTGTGGTAACGCCAGCTAAACGACCTATCGTAGCGCGCCCAAAAGGCGCACGACACAAGAACATTGAAGAGCCACATGCCATGCCCAAGGCCAAAGCGAACTGCCACCTGATACGCAGCCCGCTTGGTTTAGCATAATCATATCGTATTGGAAAACACCATGAAATACCGTTTCATCTTGAGCTTTGCAGCATTACTGGCAGCAGCTTGCGTATCCGCACAAACCCAAGTTCAGCTATCGCCACGCCAGTGGGCGAATAAGGCAGAAGTTGCTGCAGCAAAAAATGAGACTGTGACGGCGATCAAGGCTTATAACAAAGCGCTAGCAGGTGGCTATGTCAGCGCCTCGCTGTTTTACAATCAGGCACGCCTGTATGCGCAGCGCGGTGAGATGGAACTGGCCTTCGGCGCGCTCAAGCAGAGCATCAATACTGGCTGGTACCAGCATGAAGAAATGCGCAACGATGCTGACCTCGTCCCGCTGCATGCCGACCCGCGCTGGACCACGCAACTCCAGAAAGCCCAAGACAATGAGCGCGACTACCGCGCTACGCATGCCAGCCCTGAGAGCTTTAAATTCGTCACCAGCGATCTGTCATTATTCTGGAATACTTACGATAAGCTAAGCAGCAGCGGCGATCCGGCCGCACTTTTCGAGCGCGAATACCTTGATCAAGGCACGCCCGGCCTGCACGGCTTTGTCATCTCGCGCATCAGCAGTGGCGCCAATCTTGCCAAGACGATTGCACGCTACCCGAAATACTATGCCGCGATACGTCCGGCGACGCTGCAAGTGGCAGCGGTCGAATCGACGATAAGAAAATCTGCGCGCAAGTTCAAGTCTATGTATCCCCAAGCACTATTTCCCGACGTGTACTTTGTGATCGGAGCACTCAGTTCGGGTGGTACCGCCACGAGTGAGGGCTTACTGATAGGCACCGAAATGATCACCCGCACAGACGCCGTGCCTATCGATGAGCTGAGCCCTTGGCTCAAGGCAGGTACTAAGTCGATAGACTTGCTGCCAAATCTGGTAGTGCATGAATTAATGCACTTCCAGCAGCAATATAATGGCAGCGATCTTTTATCGAGTGCTATCAAAGAAGGTGCTGCCGACTTCCTCGCTTCGCTAATTTCGGAAGGTAATTTCAATGCCCACATTTACACCTACGGTTACGCCAATGAAGCAACTCTGAAGCAAGAATTCTTAAGCGACATGCGTGAAAAAAATAGGGCGCGCTGGCTATACAACGGCAGTAGTTCCGATGGACGACCATCTGATCTTGGCTATTTTATCGGGTTCCGTATCGTGCAGGCCTACTACCAAAAGGCCAGCGACAAGCAGCAGGCGGTGAGTGACATCCTGAACGTCAAAGACTTCGAACGTTTCGTCGAACAAAGCGCTTATTTCGTGCCGGGCGATTAAGCGAGCTTTATCAGCGGAAAACGGTGTCGAAAACCGGATGAGTTCTAACATCCCAACGATTTCAAATTACATTTCCGCAGCACATACTGCGCAGCTTTCCATCATATAAGCCAGCAAGGCGAAATAGCTGGCACATGACTCAAAATGGAAGGCAATCAAGACCGCCCCCTGGCCCAACACGCATATCCCATGCGGCTTACAGGCCAGGCATGCCGCAAAGCCGCATGGACTATGCGCCGTGGCGGCATGCTGGTTTTAAAAATCTAGATAGCTTCCTGGCTCGCCGCTTTTGCCTTGGCGGCTGCTGCCAGATTGCGTAAGACTTGTGCCGCCGCCGCTAAACCGAAGGAGGCGGTGACCACGATGGAGGAGCCAAAACCGGCGCAATTGAGGCCGGTCACGCCTGCGTTGCTGGTGTCATCGACTTCGCAGACTTCGGCCGTCTCGGGCATAGCCAAGGCCTCCATAGAAAACACGGCATCGATACCGAATTTGCTTTTGCTACCGCGCGGAAAGCCGAAATTTTGGCGCAGGCGTTTGCGTACCAGCGCCAGCAAAGGCTCTTGCTCGGTGCGCGACAGATCACGTATTTCTATCTTGCAGGGATCAGTCTGGCCACCCGCCGCCCCTATCGTGATCAAGGGGATGCCGCGCTGGCGGCAATACGCGATCAGCGCGGTCTTGGCTTTGACGCTGTCGATGGCATCGATCACATAATCAAAATTATGCGCGCCTATCATCTGATCGAGATTCTCCGGCGTCACAAAATCTTCTACCTCAGTGACCTGGCAAAACGGATTGATCTGGTAGATGCGCTCGGCCAGCGCTGTGACCTTGGCCTTGCCTAGCGTCTCGCTGGTTGCTTGTAGCTGGCGATTGACATTCGATTCAGCCACGTTATCCAGGTCTATCATGGTCAGATGGCCGATCGCACTACGCGCCAGCGCCTCCACCACCCATGAACCGACGCCGCCGACGCCGACGATGCAGACATTGGCTTGCTTGAAATGTTCCAGCGCCACCGCGCCGTACAGACGGGCGACGCCGCCAAAACGCCGTTCAAAATCGATATCGACAGGTTCTTGTTGCTTATACATGGAATTGGTATTTCTAGTAAAGATGTACACTGAGGCCGCCATTTTACAAGATCAAGCGGCCCACATTGCAGCTGCGTTTGACAATCTGAGTGAATCTCGCGCTGGCTTGGCCCCAGCCTTGAGTGGAGATTGATCTTAGACAAGCAGCTTTCATCAGAATCCTGCATAATTTTCACCTCGACTCCATGAGCTAACCAACATCAAGAGGATCTGTGGATAATTTATTTAGCAGCGCGCCCGGCTTTGACCAGCCCCTAGCCGTCCTCAAACATTGCCATGACCGCATCCGCAAGCAATTGACTACGCTAGACAAATTGCTGGCGCATCTGCCCGAGCAAGGTGCCGACGAGCAAGCCAGACAAGCCGCCTTTGCGGTGTTGCGCTACTTTACCGATGCGGCACCACTGCATCATGAGGATGAAGAATGCGACCTACTGCCAACACTGGAAGCCACTGCGCAAGGCGAGGATGCTGCTCTGTTGCAGCAGCTATTACCGCGCATCTTGCAGCAACACGCAGAAATGGCCACTTTGTGGGCAAATCTGGAGCGCCAGCTTAAGGCGATTTCTCTCGGTGTTTCGGCCGTATTGGCAGAATCTGATATTGCGCAATTTAAAGAAATTTATTTTGATCACATGCACACCGAAGAAACTCAGATCGCCCCCATGGCCAAGCGCATATTTAGTGACGCACAAATGGCTACACTAGGCAACGCCATGCAAGAACGGCGCGGCATCCCTACCCAAGTTTAACCAGGATTTATCATGTCTATTGCCAATCTCCGTAAAGATTACCAACTCGCCAGCCTGTCAGAAACCGACGTCGCTGCCGACCCGATACTACAATTTGCGCACTGGTTTGAGCAGGCGCTCAAGGCCGATGCCGCTGAAGCCAATGCCATGAGCCTGGCCACCGTGAATGCCGAGGGCCGGCCTTCGTCGCGTATCGTGCTGATTAAAGAGTTTAACCAAAATGGCTTCTCGTGGTTCACCAACTATGACAGCGCCAAAGGCCATGATCTGGCGACTAACCCACAGGCTGCCTTGCTATTTTTCTGGAGTGCGCTGGAGCGCCAGGTACGCATAGAAGGCCGCATAGAAAAAGTCTCAGAGCAAGACAACGACAATTATTTTCATAGCCGCCCGCTAGGCAGTCGCCGCAGCGCCTGCGCCTCGCAGCAAAGCCAGCCTATTGCCAATCGCGATTTATTAGAACAACGTCTGGAACAAGTGACCAGCGAACATGGCGATCATCCGCCGCGCCCACAACACTGGGGCGGTTACCGTCTGGTGCCAGATCGCATAGAATTTTGGCAGGGCCGCAGCTCGCGTCTGCATGATCGCATCGTCTACACGCGTGGCAGCGATGGCATCTGGAGCATCAGCCGCTTGCAACCATAGCTGGGTAGCGCCATAAAAAAAGCACGCATCAGCGTGCTTTTTTTAATTCAGGGTGCGATTCATATGCCCTGAATAATTAAACTTTTTTGTGCGGACTGAGCCCGCTACTCTGTGACTCGCGTACTCTCTGGCGATCTGCACCTTGGGCGCGATCACCATGCAGCAATAGCTTTGATGCGCATTGAGCTTGTAATAATTCTGATGATATTCTTCGGCCAGATAAAAGCTTGAGACTGGCAATAAGTCAGTCACCAGCGGCGCATCCCAAACGCAGGCCAGTTCGTCCATGACCTTCCCCGCCATCTTCTCTTGCTCAGGACTATGCGTAAAGATCACCGAACGATATTGACTGCCGATATCGCTGCCTTGACGATTTAAGGTAGTCGGGTCATGCACGGCAAAAAATACTTCGAGCAAAGTCCGGTAACTGACCACGGTATTATCAAAACTGACCCTTACCACTTCGGCGTGACCGGTATTGCCTTCTGCCACTTGCTCAGAATTAGGGTGTGCCACAGTGCCGCCAGCAAAGCCAGAATCGGCACCCTTAACGCCACGCAATTGCTGAAACACTGCTTCTATACACCAGAAACACCCACCGCCAAACGTTGCCATCTCGATCGCCATGCTTACACTCCCAGATACGGTGATGCCTGAGTAAAAACACGCATTTTTACTTGCATCACACCAATTACTTATTAGTTTGAATTATCAAGTAATCATTAAATATGAGCAATCTTTATACAAATAGTGGCAAGACTAGGCTCTTGGTGTATCATTTTTTAATACTTTTTTACATTTCAAAAAATCATGCCTAAAGCTACCACGCTGGTTGACTCCTTGAAACGCGAACTCAAGGCTAGAAATATTACTTACGCCGAGCTCGCCACCCGTATCTCTATGTCGGAAGCGAGCGTCAAACGCATGTTTTCGCAAAAGAATTTTACCCTACAAAGACTAGACGATATCTTACAAGCCACAGAAATCAGCTTACGTGACTTAGCGCTGAACTCGGGCGAAGAATCGCTGATCTCAGAGCTGACCTTTGAGCAAGAAAAAGAAATCATCAACGACCCGAAAGAATTTCTGGTCGCGGTCTCGGCACTCAATTTGCTGACGGTAGAGCAAATGATCAAGATTTACGAGCTGACCGAAGTGGAAGTCATCAAATACTTGCTACGCCTGGATAAGATCGGCTTTCTGGAACTGCTCCCGAATAACCGCGTCAAGCTGCTGGTCTCGCGTACCTTCCGCTGGATACCGAACGGCCCTATCCAAAACGATTTCCGCGATCAAGCCTATGCCGAATATCTATCCTGCGACTTCAACGGCGACCACGAGTTAATGCGCCTGATCAACGTGATGCTATCGAAACAGTCGGTCAATGCGCTGTTAAATCGCCTCAAGCAAGTGGCCAGAGAGTTTTCCGAACAACATCAGGAAGACGCCAAACTACCGTTCGAAGAAAAACACCGCATGAGCTTTATGCTGGCAGCTCGGCCATGGCTACCGCAACAATTCAAGGCGCTGGTACGTAAGGAATATATAGAGCAGTACGAGGAAAAGAAGAATAAGAAGAAGCTGTAGTCAAGTAAAGTTCAGTCTGTTGCGAAAATCATTAAAAACAAAACGAAAACCTCTCAAAGGAGGCACAGAGAAAAAACGGAGAACGTTGGTTTTCTCAGTGAGTCTCTGTGTCTCTGTGTCTCTGTGTTGAGGGGTTTTGACTTTCTTCATAGTCGGCGGAATAGTAAGGTAGTCAATACAAAATCCGAAACCGGCAGGCTCAGCGCGCATATTCCATGCGCTTCTTCAAGCACGTAGGCCTGGAAGCCGCATAGAATATGCGCGCTGGGCCAGGCCACTTTTAAAACCGCATCAACCTAGCAAATCAGCCTATTAATTTACTGGCAAACAGCTTGCGCGCCTTGGCCACCTTAGGCGCTACCACTACCGAGCAATAGCCTTGCTGAGGATGCTGGCGGAAATAATTTTGATGGTAGTCTTCGGCGATATAAAACATAGGCGCAGTACTGAGCTCGGTGACGATAGGATCTTCCCATACCGCTGCCATCTTATGTAGCACCTGCTGCGCAATGGCCTGCTGTTCTGCATCATGGAAATAAATAACCGAACGGTATTGGGTGCCGGCGTCATTGCCCTGACGGTTGAGCGTGGTCGGATCGTGGATGGTAAAAAATATCTCCAGCAGCTCCTGGTAACTGATCACTGCGGGGTCAAAACTCAGACGCACCACCTCAGCGTGGCCAGTCTTGCCGGTACAAATCTGCTCATAAGTGGGCATATGAACGGCACCGCCGGTATAACCTGACTCCACTTTGAGTACCCCACGGATCTGCTGAAATACCGCCTCGGTGCACCAGAAGCAACCGCCGCCCAGAGTGGCGACGGCGCTGGATGCTAAATTATTTTGCGTCATATTGCGTCCTTGATCTGAATTTTCTGGATTGTCTCGAGTATTTCGATTTATTAGTGGGAGTACTAAGCCCTGGCCAACTCGCGTGCCGCGCTACTTCAGCTTGGTCTGACGTCAGCGCATTTTGCTTACACGTATTTTCATCGATCTGTAGCGAAGCTGCTTGCTAGGCCTTAATAGTTACAAAAAACATAAAAGCATGCGCGGCTTTAATCGAAACTCCTACGCTTTTATTAAAACCCTGACAATACTCAATCTGCCTGCAAGCGGGTAAAATGCGGCATGCAAAATTTTAGTGATGATACTCCTGTCCAGAGCGACGATGAGCTGGCTCTGCAGACCTATTTCAAGACTGGCATTTCTCCTGACGACGTCGCTGCGGTTTTTCCGCTCAAGCGCGCTCAGCCTATGCTGCAAGCGTTTACTGCCTTGTTTCATGGCGGTTTTAACGGTGTCCTGTTGCGCCTACTGGTGTTGCGCGAGCTGACCGCCGATGTCGAGACGCCGGCTTTGTCGCGCGCCGACATCAATGCCAAACTCGGCTATTTAGAGGCCGACAGCCTGGAAACCGTGTTGTCGCGGCTGCGCACTACCGGCTTATTGGTGTGGGATGCCAGCCAGGCCGTGTATAGAGTCAGCCCTACCGCGCGCAATGTACTGGCGGCACTAGAGTCGCTACTGCAAGTGGAACAACAAGGCGAAATCGAATATGTGCTGACCCAAGTGGCCGGTGCACAGGCGGTCGGTGGTGTCTCGGTCGAGCAATTGCATCATTTGCTGGGCCGCTTAATCGAGTTGACCGAAGAATTCTCCGATGCGATTGCCTCGGGCTCAGAGTTTCAACTGCGCACTGCCCAAAAAAAATGGCATACCGCTTGCGATTGGGTAGAAAAAGGCTCGCAGATTATTCAGGCGATCACGCACGACAGCCGCGCTGATTCAGCCACCCACAGGGCCGCACAGGCAATTGGTCGCGCTCAGAGCGCACTGCTGAATATGCAAGGCATGTTTTCGCGCGCACTGAACCAGATCGAGCGGCAACGCGTCCATCTGGGGCAATCTGGTCTTTCGACTACCGATATCAAGACCTGGCTGTTGCAAAGAGACGATCTGGCCTCGCTGGCCGACAATGCCTTGGCGCATCCGGTGACGCCGCTCTTCATCACTCCTTCTGAGATGATAGACGTGGCCGAAAGCGAATTGCTCGCCACCCGCGTTTCGGCAGTGGCGGGGGCTCTGCCGGAAGGCGAAAATGCGCCGGAAATCGCCAAGGATGATAGCGATGCTTTGCTAGAACTCGATCATTGGCTGGCCTTACTCAGCAACGCCAATCCCCTAGAAAAAGCAGTGCCGCTGCAGGAAGTTTTATTGCCAGCCAGCTTCGCGATTGCCTCTTACCGCGCCTCACTATTGCCGCTGCTTGGCGACATCAATGAATCTGCCTTGCAAGGCGCGACCGCCGCACTGGCCAGACTGCCCTTGGTATTTAATTCCAAAGACAAGATGCAAAAAGTGGTCTCTGAGCATGTGGCTGCGATGTCGATCGCCAGTCTGAGCCTGGCGAGCGCTGAACCAGAACATCAGGAAGCGGTAGAGATGCCTGCACTGGCATCAACTACGCCCAAAAAATCGGGTAAATCCGTCAAACAAAATAAGTCAGAAAAATCAATTCAGGCCAACGCCAGCGCGACCGAAAGCGTCGCCGAAAGCGTCACCGAAAGTGTCACCGAACACGCAATGCCAGAAATGGCCGCTAGCACTGACGCTGCAACAGCAGCACAGCCTGACGCAATAGAAATCACCAGAGAAACACCATGACCGAAGATGCACAAATACTGATCGCCCGCCTGCTGGCACACCAGACTTTAAGACGTGAAGACAAGCTGGTAAAACGCGCCCTCTCGGATGAAATATTCCGAGCCGATGTCGATCTGCGTCTAAAAGCTTGCGGCATGAAATTTCTCGACAATGTATATGCCGACTACGTCACGTTGGCACTCACGCGCGACAGCGAATCGAAAGTATTCGGCACCAAAGAGACCTGGCAGAACAATAATTTTGGCCTGGCGCGCGATGGTGTCGCGCTATTGGTGGTGTTGTGGTCACTGATTATTTTGCCGAAACGCGAACGCCAGGAAGCGCATCAGCAAGCCGAAGAAGAACAGAACGATATGTTCGGTAAAGAAAAACCTATGCCACGCGCCGAAGAAAGTTCTATCGGTATTTCTTACCGCGCCTTGTTGGCCGATTTTGGCGAAAAGCTAGGCAAGAAAACCCGTATGGACATGAATCTGGGGCAGCTGGCGCGTCTGGGTTTTATCGAACGCAAAGGCGACCTGGTGCTGGAAGGTGCCTTACTCGATTTGATGATGGATACCGACACACTGAAAGACCGCATCATCAACGGCGCGCTATCGGATATTTTCCCGGCGCAGATACAACGCACCCCGGCTGTGATTGCGCCACTGCTTGAAGCCGAGGCAGAGCCAGAGCCACAGCAAGAACACCAAGCGCAAGCCGAGCAGGCATCCGCCGTCACACCAACAGAAGAAGAATAAGCCCTATGTTTCATATTAAATCTTTAGAACTGGTGCACTGGGATTACTGGCAGCGCATCAAGAATATCCCGCTAGACGCCAAGATCATCACCATTGCTGGCCAAAACGGTTCTGGCAAAACCACCTTGCTCGATGCGTTGCGCACTCTGTTTGGTCTGGAATGCTCGATGGGCCGCTCCTACAAACATTATGCGCGTCACTCCGGCCAGCAAACCTCATGGATACGTGCTGTAGTCGACAACAGCGCGGTCGGGCCGCAGATCTCAAACCGCCCTTTCCGCCTTTCTGGCTTGTATGAGGACGATGTCACGCTGTTTTGTAAAATCGAAAAAAACGGTGGCGATTGGAAGCGGCTGTATCTGATGCGCGGCGGCAAAGTCGAGATCGAAGAAGTGCAGGAAGCGAATGACTGGCTGGGTGTAGAGAACTACCGCAAGCGCCTGTCGCATGCAGGCCTGTCCAGCGCGATGGGTAAGGTGCTGGCACTGGAGCAAGGCGAGACCGATAAGCTGTGCGAATACGCACCACGCCAGTTGCTCGATCTGGTGTTTCAGGTGTTCGGCGACAAGGAAGTGTTGGACGCCTACGATGACGCCAAGCGCCATCAACGCGATACCGAAACCGAATTGCAGCATTTCGAAACCGAATTCGACGCGGCCAAAACAAATCTGGAAGGTCTGCGCCTGCGCGTGGCCAATTACCACCAGTGGGA
This sequence comes from Undibacterium parvum, assembly GCF_003955735.1. Classification (NCBI taxonomy): domain Bacteria; kingdom Pseudomonadati; phylum Pseudomonadota; class Betaproteobacteria; order Burkholderiales; family Oxalobacteraceae; genus Neoundibacterium; species Neoundibacterium parvum. The sequence continues at coordinate 1,349,045 of NZ_CP034464.1, forward strand.
AGCGCTGAACAAAGAAAAACGCGATTTACAGGAAGAGGTTTTGCCGACCCTGCAATACCATGAGGCGCTAGAACATGCCGCTGCCACCAGCCAGGCGCTGCGCGGCAGTAAGCGTTTTCTCAAGACCCAGGATGAAGGCCTGTCTGAACGGCGCCAGCAACTGGCACAACAGGCACAAAAACTCACAGAAGCGCAACAGAGCGAAGCCGGTCTGGAAGCGGAAGAGTCTAGTCTGCGCGAAAAACTGCAACAGATTAATACCAAACTAAAACCGCAAGAAAGTCTGCTGGAGCAAAAAACCCGTTTGCAAAAACTGGCCGCAGAAGCCGATGCTGACGTCGCCAATGTGGCCGACGATCTGGAGAAAAAAGAAGCCGAGCTGTCGCGCAATAAGCAAGAGCGCGACGCCCTCAGCAGCCGCATCAGTGCCGAGATGGAAACCATTAGCGCCCTGCAAGGCAAGACCGCGCTAGCCGATCCGGAAAACGTGCGCCTGATGCGCCGTGCACTCAACGATGCCGGCATTTCTCATTGCATGTTGCCTGAGATAGTAGAAGTAACCGACCAAAAATGGCAAGGCGCAGTCGAAGGTGTCTTGCGCGGCTACACCTCGGTCATTTTGCTCGACAAAGCCAGTGACGCCAGCGCCGCTTACCGTGTCGGCGAAAAGCAACGCTACAGCCACTTCATCGTACCGGACCGTATCAACGCCCCTAGCGTCAAAGACGATAGTCTGCTGTCGGTGGTGAATTTTACCGCCAAGGCACCAAGCTGGTTGATCGAGCAATTGCAGCGAATCGAGACCGTTGATTCCATCGACAAGGGCATGAAGAGCGCCAAGTCGCAAGAATGGATCACGCCCGATGCTTACCACTTTGAACGCCGTGGCGGCCGCTCGCTATTTGTCGAAGCCTCGCGCTATCGTTTCGGTAGCGCCGGTCGTACCCAACGTCTGGAAGCTCTGCAAAAATCGCTGCCGCGCCTGCAATCGCAAGAAGATCAGCTCACCATTAAAATCAGCAAACTCGCGGGTGAAATTAGCTCTTACAAAGCCAGACTAGCCGGTGTCGATGCGGCCAAAGAACTCAGCGCCCGTCATGCAGAATTTGAAGAAGCCACACGCAACACCCAACCGCTGAAACAGCAACGCATGGAAGTTGGTGGTCGTCTGGGCGAGCTGGCACCTTTGCTCAAATCCGCCACCGAACAACGCACCGTGGCACATCTAAAATGGGAGCAAGCCAAGGCCAGCATCGCCGACGCCGAAGCCCAATTACGAGTATCAGAAAAGCGTCACGCGGAAGAACGCAAGACCCAGTTCGAGACGCTCAAGGCGATGCGCGCCAGCTGGCACAAACTACCGCATAACTGGAAGCGTAGCTCACACCGCAAAGAGCTGGTGGCCGAACACGAAAACGTCCATCAGATCGACCTCCGTCTACGCAGCCTGGGGAATATTTTAGGACGTGATGACTGGGAAATTGACTCTACCGTGGTCGATCAGTACGTGCGCTTAAACACCTTACTACAAGGCCGCCAGGCAGAAACCGACGAGCGCCGCTATCAGAATAACCGCGCCATGGAAGCCACCGTCAACGCCCGCAGCGCCTACATGGACAGGCTGCGTTACACGATTAAGGCCTACAGCAAAAACATCAAACAACTAGGCGAACTGGCCGGTATTGAAGTGCACACCGATCCGGTTAAGCTGGAAAATGACGATACCCAATTATCGCAAGCCGGCCTGCACGTACGCTTTAAGTTCGACGGCAAAGGCCCGATAGGCATGAACGACGGCGAAGCCTCCGGCGGCCAACAGGTCATGAAGTCACTGATCTTGTTGATAGGCTTACTCAAATCGGAAGACGGTTCCGGTGGCTTCGTCTTCATCGATGAACCGTTTGCCCATCTGGATATCCGTAATATTCAGCTGGTCGGTGAATTTTTGAAAAACACCGACGCCCAATACCTGATGACCACCCCGCTGACGCACAACACTGACGTCTACGACCCATCAGAATTGACACTGATCACGAGCAAGAAGAAAAAAGACACAGAATGGGCGCAGCCGATTTTTGTCTTGCAGCGTAAGGTTGAGAAAATCAAGGACGCCAGAGCGTGATGGACATTGAAACACTCAACAGCAGCGACTTCATGTACCAAAGTTCGGTGCCGGTATTTGGTCGCTATCTAAGTCAAATGAATATCGTGTTAGACAGACTGGAGCTGGATGCGGCGCGTCTGAATCTGAGCCCTGACGAACTACTCCAGGCCAGGCTCGCGCCCGACATGTTCGCGTGTGCAGATCAACTGGCGATCGCCTGTAATTTCGTATTTCGCTGCTGCGCGCCATTGGCGCAAATGGAGATTCCCGCCTACGGAAACTTCGATAGCACTCTAGCAGGCTTGCGCCAGCGTATCGCCAGCAGGCTAAGCTTTATACAAACGCTGACACCGGTGCACATGCAGGGCAGCGAGGCTCGTCTGATACACGCCGATGCAGGTCAGGCACAACTGCATTTGCCTGGCATGGTCTTCCTACATCAGTACATGCTGCCGAATTTCATCTTCCATCTGAGCAGCGCGTATGCCATTTTGCGCCAGCAAGGCCTAGCATTGGGCAAGGCGGACTTTGATGGTTTTCATGTTTATCCCCGTGCATCCTAAAATGCACAAACACCGGAAAACCTAGCTGCCAGCGACTCGAAATCGATTATTCAAAACGAAACACGCATATTCCATGCGCCTTAGCGAGCAAAAACAGGCTGTAAGGCGCATGGAATATGCGTGATCGTTTTTTGGAACTTCTAAAAACCCCATAATCGTACGCATCGCGGCGTTACAAATCCTCGCAATACCGACGTATTGCTCCGGTTTGCGCCTTGCGCTGCATCCCGATTAAAGGGTTTTTAGAAGTTCCTGTTTAAAATTATTGAGACCTCAAGGCCTTGATGCTAGCAACAAGGCGTTTTCTAGTCGTTTTATGCGGCCGCTATCTTCTGCAATGCCTGCGCCAAAGTATCCACGGTGCGGTCTATATTTTGCAGTTTCTCTAAGCCGAACAGGCCGATGCGGAAGGTTTGGAAATCAGCAGGTTCATCGCATTGCAGTGGCACTCCGGCAGCAATTTGCAAACCTTGGGCGGCGAACTTTTTGCCGTTCTTAAAATCGGCATCCTCGGTATAACAAACCACCACGCCCGGTGCCTCAAAGCCGCTTGCCGCGACACTTTTATAGCCCTGGTCGCTCAGCAGCGTGCGTACGCGCTGACCTAATTCTAATTGCTGAGCGCGAATTTTATCGAAACCATACACCGCCGTTTCTTGCATCACATCGCGAAAGCGCGCCAATGCATCGCAAGGCATGGTGGCATGATAGGCGTGGCCGCCTTGTTCGTAGGCTTGCATGATCTGCAGCCATTTTTTCAGATCGCAGGCAAAACTACTGCTTTGGGTGGCATTCACCCGTTCAAGCGCGCGCTCGCTAAGCATCACCAAGGCACAGCATGGCGAGGCACTCCAGCCTTTTTGCGGGGCACTGATCAAGACGTCGATGCCGCAAGCTTGCATGTCCACCCACAAGGCACCGGAGGCGATGCAATCGAGCACAAACAAGCCACCGACCGCATGCACGGCATCGGCCACGGCGCGCAGATAATCATCGGGTAACAACATGCCGGAGGCGGTCTCTACATGCGGCGCAAACACCACTTGTGGTTTTTCCGCTGCGATGGTGGCGACTACTTCGTCTATCGGTGCCGGTGCCAAAGCCGCTTGCGAACCAGCGGTTTGCGGGCGCGCTTTTAACACTTGCACTGAAGCGGGAATATCGCCCATCTCGAGTATCTGTGTCCAGCGATAGCTGAACCAGCCATTGCGTATCACCAGGCACTTTTGTTGAGTGGCCAATTGGCGTGCTACCGCCTCCATACCAAAGGTGCCGCTACCAGGCACGATCGCCACCGCATGCGCCTTATAGACTTGCTTGAGGGTGCTGGAAATATCCTTCATCACACCTTGAAATTCTAGCGACATATGATTGAGCGAGCGGTCGGTATACACCACCGAGTATTCGATCAAGCCATCGGGATCGATGCTGGGAAAGAGTTTGGACATGGGGGACTCCTTGAAATGAGTGAGAAACTAAGTGAGTAACTAAGTGAGTAACTAAGTGAGTAACTAAGTGAGAAAATATTTGTACTAATTTACACTAATTAGTGCGTGATCGTGGCAAGCTAAATCGCCCATAAAAAAAGCACCAGATGCATGGATCTGATGCTTTTTTTCGCAGGCATCCTGCTATCAAATTAAGAGCAACTAGTGCTGGTAGTGACCACCGTTGGTACGTTGCCAGGAGCCGCAGCCTGGGTGTAGACCACCTGGCAATTTGCCGGTGTGGTGACACCAGTAGGACTAACCGTCAGAGTCGCCCCTGCTACGGTGAGAGTGTAATCCGCCGCGCCTAAACCGGCCGCGGCCGCGATAGTCGCTGCATTCGCGTAGCCATTCAGAACATCCACTGTCACCCCTTCTACCGCCACTTGAGCGGGAACCGGTGTTGTGACGAGAACCTTGCCATGTATCATGGATGAGGTAGAGACTAAGGACCCCGTTGCCGCATTCAATTTAGCCTTACGCGCATCGGCACCGAAATCGGCAAATTTTGGCAGGGCAGTGGCCGCCAATACCCCTAAAATAACGATCACAACGATCAGTTCTATCAGGGTAAAGCCTGAGGATTGCTTGGTTTTCATAGTCACACCCATCTGAGGTTAATTATCTTACGTGATACTTATTCTGCATAACTGCGGTGCAGTTTAGGAACTTATTTCATGCTCGCACTAAAACCCTAGGAATTCAAGCAGAACAGCTAAAGTTTCCTTGGTTTAAGCCTGCTTAGCTACATTTCCGCCTGACAGCGCTCAGACTAAGACCACAGCAAGCCGCTTTAGCTCAGACGCAAGCTGGCCGTTTCCCTCATGCAGACATTGCCCACCGCAATCCATCACCTCAATCTAGATACCCCGCAGGCACCGCGTCTTTCGCTTGCAGCAAGGCCTGATCCAGTACCTCTACCCAATGCTTTACCGGTGTCGTGGTGCCCGATTGCAGATGCGTCAGGCACCCGATATTCGCCGACAAAATCACTTCAGGTTTGCTGGCCTCCAGATTGCGCAATTTATTGTCGCGTAGCTGATAAGACAATTCTGGCTGCAACACTGAATAAGTACCGGCCGAACCACAGCACAGATGGCTGTCAGCGCAGAGTTTAACGTCTACGCCTACGCTGCGTAACAGGCCCTCAACCTTGCCGCGGATTTGCTGGCCATGTTGCAGGGTGCAAGGTGGATGCCAGACCACGCGCTGGCCTAGTTGCTGACCGATTTTTTGCACAAGTTCGGCTTCAAATTCGGGCAAAATTTCGCTCAGATCACGCGTCAATTCCGAGATACGCCTTGCCTTGTCAGCGTAAGCAGCATCGTGCGCCAGTAAATGGCCGTACTCCTTGACGGTGGAGCCGCAACCGGAGGCGGTCATGACGATCGCTTCCGCACCAGCCTCTACATACGGCCACCAGGCATCGATGTTATTGCGCATATCGTTTAGCCCGCCGTCCTGGTCATTCAGGTGATAGCGGATCGCGCCGCAGCAACCCGCCTTAGGCGCGATCACTAATTGCACCGCTAAAGCATCGAGTACACGCGCCGTCGCGAAATTAATATTTGGCGACATGCTCGGTTGTACGCAACCATCGAGCAATAACATCTTGCGTGGGTGTTGCGTCTGCGGCCAGACCCCACACTGCTGCGCCACCGGTATCTTATTTTGTAAAGCCTTGGGCAGCACCGGTCGCAAAGCCTGCCCCAGCTTCATGGCGGGATTAAACAGGGCTTTACGCGGCAAGAGATTTTTTAGGGTGCCGCGCAACACCTGCTGCGCCAGCGGCCGTGGCACCTGCTCATCGACGATCTTACGACCGATATCAAGCAAGCGCCCGTATTGGACGCCAGAAGGGCAAGTCGTTTCGCAATTGCGGCAGGTCAGGCAACGGTCCAGATGCTGTTGGGTTTTTACTGTAGCTGGCTTACCTTCCAGCACTTGCTTGATCAGATAGATGCGTCCGCGCGGGCCATCTAATTCATCGCCCAGCAATTGATAGGTGGGGCAAGTGGCGGTGCAAAAACCGCAGTGCACGCACTTGCGCAAAATCTCTTCAGCCTGCTGGCCTTCGCGCGTGTCTTTAATAAAATCGGCAAGATTGGTTTGCATGAGGGCTCTCTATAAATCGGGATACATGCGACCGGGATTGAAGATGCCGGCCGGATCGAAACTAGTTTTCAGATTGCGATGTACCTGCGCTAGCGGCTTTGATAAAGGCGTGAACACGCCAGCGCTTTTATCGCCACCACGAAACAGCGTGACATGGCCACCGGCTGCTCTGGCCAGCTCGCGTATCCGTTGCGGTGCCTCATCGCTGAACAACCAGCGTTGCGCCCCGCCCCACTCGATCAGGGATTTACCGCTCAGTGCCAGTGCCGGAGTAGTAGCAGGCAGCGATAAACGCCACAAGCCGTGCTCGGCATCTTGCGAGAAAAAATCATGTTCTTGCTCACGCAGCGACGCCCAATACGCGCTAGCATCGGCGATTTCCTCACCACCTAAGCTCAGTTTGGCGGCACGCACAGCGGCCTCGGCCCCCGACAAGCGCAACATCAGGCGCCCTACTTGCCAGGCGCTGCCAGAAATTGGCAAAGCCTGCCCGCCCCATTGATTCAGACGCGTGATCGCATCGGCTTCCGACAAGGCAAATGCCAGTGTGGTTTCGGCAAAGGGCTTGGGCAAAACCTTCAAAGAAATATCCAATACCAAGCCAAGACAGCCCATAGAGCCAGCCAGCAGGCGCGAGACATCATAGCCGGCGACATTCTTCATCACTTGCCCACCAAAGCGCAGCAGCTCGCCGCGGCCATCCATCAGCGTCGCCCCCAGTGCAAAATCGCGTACCGCTCCGGCAGTGGCGCGCCGTGGCCCCGCCAAACCAGCAGCAAACACCCCGCCTAAGGTCGCGCCAGGGCCGAACTGCGGCGGCTCGAAAGCCAGCATCTGATTTTCTTGATCCAACGCTGCCGTAATCTCGCTCAGCGGAGTACCGCAGCGCGCCGTCATCACCAATTCAGTCGGTTCATAGGCGACGATGCCATGATACACACGGGTATCGAGTAGCTCGCCCTGTGGCTCTTGGCCGTACCATTGTTTGCTGCCGCTGCCTTGCAAGCACAAGGCAGTGCGATTAGCGCTGGCACGCAAAATTTGTTCGCGATACGCGTGCAGTATGTGGTCCATGTCTGTGTTCATAATGCTTATCAATATTCAAAGTGAACTTCTAAAAAGGGAACTTCTAAAAACCCTTTAATCGGGATGCAGCGCAAGGCGCAAACCGGAGCAATACGTCGGTATTGCGAGGATTTGCGCCGCCGCGATGCGCCCGATTATGGGGTTTTTAGAATTTCCCAAAAGCGTATGCGCAGTATCCATGGGGCTTACAGGCCATTTTCGTGCCAGAAGGCGCATGGATATTGCGCGCAGTCTTAGCAACTTGATGTTTACTGGATTAAAAGCGCGGCAAATCAGGGAATTTCACCGCCCCTTTTTTCACATGCATACGGCCATATTCGGCGCAACGATGCAGGCTAGGAATCGCCTTATCCGGATTGAGCAAGAGCAGTGGATCGAAGCCGCGCTTAACCGCCCAAAAAGCCGCTAACTCTTCCGGCGAAAACTGCACGCACATAGAGCCGATTTTTTCTATGCCTACCCCATGTTCACCGGTAATGGTGCCGCCCACCGCCACGCACAATTCCAGGATCTCGGCACCGAAGGCTTCGGCTTGATGAAACTCGCCAGGCTGATTGGCATCAAACAAAATCAGCGGATGGAGATTACCGTCGCCAGCATGGAACACATTGGCACAGCGCAGGCCATATTTAATCTCCATGGCAGCGATACCGAGTAGGACTTGCGCCAGATTCTTGCGCGGAATGGTGCCATCCATGCAGTAGTAATCGGGCGAGATACGGCCCGCCGCCGGAAATGCGTTTTTACGACCAGACCAAAATTTCAAACGCTCCGCTTCGCTTTGCGAAACCGCGATCGCAGTAGCACCGGCCTGTTGCAAGACCGCGCTCATGCGCCCAATTTCTTCTTCGACTTCTTCCTGCGTGCCATCCGATTCGCATAATAAAATCGCCTCGGCATCGATGTCGTAACCAGCTTTAACATAGGGCTCGACCATGCGCGACGAGGTCTTATCCATCATCTCTAAGCCGGCCGGAATAATACCGGCCGCGATCACATTCGCCACTGCATTACCAGCCTTAATCACGTCATCGAAAGAGGCCATGATGACTCTGGCGGTCTGCGGCTTAGGGATGAGTCTCACCGTCACTTCGGTGACGATGCCGAGCATGCCTTCCGAGCCAATGAAGACTGCCAGCAAATCCAGACCGGGCGCATCCAGACCAGCACCACCAAGCTCTATGATCTCGCCCTCCATGCTCACCGCGCGCACCGCCATGACATTGTGCACGGTCAGACCATATTTCAGGCAATGCACACCGCCCGAATTTTCTGCCACATTGCCACCTATGCTGCAGGCGATTTGCGAAGAAGGGTCTGGTGCGTAATACAAATCATGCACCCCGACCGCATCCGAGATTGCAAGATTGCGCACGCCCGGTTGCACTCTGGCGGTTCTGGCATACGCATCAACGTTCAGAATTTTATTCAATCTGGCCGTGGATAGGACCAGACCATCGGCAATCGGCATGGCACCGCCAGACAAGCCCGTGCCAGCGCCACGTGGCACGATAGCCACTTGCATTTCGCGGCAGACTTGAACAATCGCGATCACCTGCGCCTCGCTCTCAGGCAGCGTCACCACCATCGGCAATTGCCGGTAAGCGGTCAGGCCATCGCATTCATAGGGGCGGGTATCTTCTTCGTGGTATAGCACCGATTGCGCCGGCAAAACACGGCGTAAAGCGGCCACCACGAGGCGCTGTCTTTGCTGATGCTGCTCTGACTTGTTTGGCTCCATCACTTCTCCTTCTTATTTTTATCCAGTGTAATGAGCTTTTCACTACTTGTGATGAATTGTTATGGGCTACAACATTGAATTTATTTCAGGCACAAAAAAAGGACGCCTCAGCGTCCTTTTTTAATCAGGGCCAGATTAGGCCGAGAAGGAAGATCCACAACCGCAGGTTGATTCTGCATTCGGATTCTTGATCACGAATTGCGCGCCTTCCAAATCATCTTTGTAATCAATCTCTGCACCAACCAGATATTGGAAGCTCATCGCGTCTATCAGTAACTGCACACCGTTTTTATCCATCACGGTATCGTCTTCATTGGTAATTTCATCGAAAGTGAAACCATACTGAAAACCTGAACATCCGCCACCTTGCACAAATACACGCAGTTTCAGATCAGGATTACCTTCTTCGGCAATCAGGTCTGCCACTTTTGCGGCGGCGCTATCGGTAAATACTATCGGACTTGGCATTTCGGCTACGGCATTCATATCGGCTCCTACAATTCAATCAGATCTTCATTATAGACCACAATTTACATCCTAGTTGGACGCGGCTAACTTCAAGACGGGTTCGACCAACTGATCATGCGCCAGCTTACCTGTGACCAGAGCACCGCTCATCATTTCCAAGGCTTTATAGTGCACGTCACCAGAAATTTTTGATTTAGCCTGTAACTCGATCAGCTCAGTGGAAAACACCGGGCCGTTAATCTCGCCGTTGACCACGATATGCGCTGCACGCACTTCGCCGTCGATTCTGGCCTGCTCAGAAATTACCAGCATGCTGGAAACTCCCGGCTCAGCGATCACATTGCCTTTGACGTGGCCATCTATCCGCAAGCCGCCCTTAAAGTGCAGATTGCCTTCTATACTGGTGGATACGCCGATCAAACTATCGATGGTATTTTTATTTTTGCGACTAAACATGAGCATTTCCTCAGAGTCTGTTGAAAAACGTTACTGCTTATTATGATGTTGTTGCATCAAAAAACTTACAAATTGATGCTTTGCTGCGCGCGCTGCACGCCCTTATCCATGATTTTGACCTGTATGCTTTTGACGACCGCATTATCCGGTAAAGTGATCAAGCCCTCTTGCCTTTGATAGTGCCGAAATGTCAATTTAAGCTTACCAGCCTCACCTGCTTTGGCGTCAGGGAATTGCATGATAGCAGGTTTACCCGCTACGACCAGATTTAGACTGAACTGCATCTCACCAACAAAATCCCGACCGCCCTTGCCACCCTGCATCACCAAGACCCGGTAGCGCAACTGATTTGGCGCAGCCATTTCGGCTTTAATCCTTTGCACCGTGATGCCCTCGGGCCCAGTCGCTGCTGGCATCAGGCTTTCAAAAAATGCCAGATCATCTTTCAGCTTCAGGTTTTCTGAGGTCAAGGTCTTGACCTGGTCGCCCAATTGTTTTTGCGTCGATTTTTCTATATTTTGCTGGCTCTCTATGGTGCTGGCGGTGGCTGCTAACTTATCCCGCTCGGCGGCCAACGTCTCGACTTGCCGCTGCAGCAAGTCGAGACGTTCAACGCTAAACTGAGGGCCAAATGCAAAACTGCGACCGAGATCGTAAGTCCACATCGCGATCGCGCCGCCCAAGCCTATCACCAGAGCTACCAAGGCCAGCTTAATCGGCCAGGGTTGCTGGTGGCTAATCGTCATTTTTGACGCCGCAATGCGGCGTTGCAAGAAGCGCGGTTTTGCCATGTTCGCTTAAGGCATTACTGGAACATGCATCAAGCCGGTGCTTTCATCCAGCCCGAACATTAGGTTCATACATTGCACTGCCTGGCCGGACGAACCTTTTACCAGATTATCCTGCACCACCAGCACTACCAGCATATTGCAGTCAGCCGGCCGGTGCAAAGCGATGCGCAACATATTCGAGCCGCGTGTGGATCTGGTCTCCGGATGTGCTCCGAATGGCATGACATCGACAAAAGGTTCATCTTTGTAGGCATCTTCAAACAGGGCCTGCAAGTCTGCATTACTGATTTCTTTGGTCAACCTGGCATACAAGGTGGAATGCATGCCGCGTATCATAGGCACTAGATGCGGCGTAAAAATCAGGCCGACCTTGTCCTTAGTCAGGTGCTGCAACTGCTCTACAGTTTCTGGCAGATGCCGGTGACCCGAAACGCCGTAGGCCTTAAAACTATCGCTGGCTTCTGCAAACAGGTAGCCAACATCAAGTTTGCGACCAGCACCCGATACGCCCGATTTGCAATCGGCAATCAGATTAGCTGCGTCGACGATACCCGCTTTCAACAAGGGGGCAAAACCGAGTTGCATGGTGGTCGGGTAACAACCTGGATTGCCAATTACACGTGCCGTTTTAATCGCCTCACGATTCAACTCTGGCAAACCGTAGACGGCTTCTTTTAAGAGATCGGTGCAGGTATGCGGCATGCCATACCATTTTTCAAATTGCGCCACATCTTGCAAACGAAAATCCGGCGCCAGATCGATCACCTTGACACCTGCGGCCACCAGCTCAGGCGCTTGTGACATCGCCACGCCATGCGGAGTAGCGAAGAACACCACATCGCACTCATGCAATTTTGCTTTTTCAGGCGAGCTAAACGCCACATCGACACGACCACGCAATGAGGGATACATATCGGCGACTGGCAAGCCATCTTCTTTACGTGAAGTGATAGCCGTCAATTGGGCTTGTGGATGCGTCGCTAAGATTCTGAGCAATTCCACGCCTGTGTAACCAGTACCGCCCACTATGCCAATTTTGATCATGCCTGATATCCTTAGAAAATATTGACGGGTATTTTAACAGTAGTTTGCATTTCTTCGATAAATCTCAGTAGCCATGAAAACATTCCTTTGAGCTACAAATATCGACATAAAAAAAGCCGCCAAATATGGCGGCTTTTTTGATCCAGCGAAAAAACGAATTAACGCTTGGAGAATTGCTTTGCGCGACGAGCTTTGCGCAGACCGACTTTTTTACGTTCAACTTCACGAGCATCGCGAGTAACGAAACCAGCTTTTGACAGCTCAGGCTTCAATGCTGCATCATAGTCGATCAGTGCACGAGTGATACCGTGACGAACTGCACCGGATTGACCGGATTCGCCGCCGCCGTGTACGTTGACCATAATGTCGAAAGTTTCGAGATTATTTGTCAATTCCAAAGGCTGGCTGATCACCATCAAACCCGTTTTACGGGAAAAATATTGGTCCGCTGGCTTACCGTTGACAACGATCTTGCCGCTGCCTGTCTTGATGAAAACACGAGCAACTGCGCTCTTGCGACGGCCAGTTCCGTAGTTGTAATTACCGATCATGGCTATTCCTTAGATGTCGAGAACTTGTGGTTGCTGCGCAGCATGCGGATGAGTTGCCTCTGCATACACTTTGAGCTTTTTGATCATCGCATAACCGAGTGGGCCTTTAGGCAACATGCCCTTAACAGCTTTCTCTAATGCACGACCTGGGAAACGCGCTTGCATTTTCTGGAAGTTTGTTTCGTAGATACCGCCTGGATAACCAGTATGACGGTAGTAAATCTTGTTCAGTGCTTTAGTTCCAGTCACACGCAGTTTACCTGCATTGATAACGACGATGAAATCGCCTGTATCAACGTGTGGTGTAAATTCTGGTTTGTGCTTGCCGCGTAAACGGAGTGCCACTTCGCTGGCAACACGTCCGAGAATTTTATCTGTCGCGTCAACCACGAACCAGTCGCGCTGAACCTCATGGCCCTTAGCGGAAAAGGTTTTCATGTTGAATCCTAGTAAAAGTTAAAAACGCCCTGTTTGGTGGTTCTGTCAGCACTTTCCTGACAGACGCATCCTTTTAAAATATCCCCTGGGCGAACAGAGAGTCGGCAATTATAGTGTTTTCAAGGAAGCAGCGCAAGAACTGTTTAAAATTTAGGCAAATTCTGCAGGTGATCTCCACGATTTTGGCAAAAAAAACCCGAAGACTTGCTTCGGGTCTAAGCCACCTCGAAGGTGGCGGAGGAGTCAAATAGCATAATTGCTTTAATATTTAACAATAAATTATTTATCAAATAATAGAACAGCCCTAGAGGTGGCACAAGGTAAACATTGCTTATTTCACAAATTACCCATCAGCTATTTCGAAGTAGCCTAATCCGATCCCACAAGTAGTGACAAAGTGGACTTAATATCTATGCGCTACAATAGAACAAATAGACAAAACGATTCACTCATAAAGGTAAACATGGAAGCAACAGTACGTTGGACCGGCTTGTCCGGCATGACTTTTCTGGCAGAAACAGGTTCTGGCCATGCAGTGTTAATGGATGGCGCCCCAGATGGCGGCGGTCGCAACCTCGCTCCGCGCCCTATGGAAATGGTATTACTGGGAACGGGCGGCTGCTCGGCCTATGACGTAGTCTTGATTTTACGTAAAAGCAAACAAGACATACGCGCTTGCGAAGTTAAGTTGAGCGCCGAGCGCGCCGAAGTCGAGCCTAAAGTGTTTACCAAAATTAATTTTCACTTTATCGTGCGCGGTCGCGATCTCAAGCCAAACCTGGTGGAGCGTGCCATCAAGCTATCACATGAAAAATATTGCTCTGCATCCATCATGCTAGAGAAAACCGCTGAAATGACCCACACTTTTGAGATCATAGAAGATCTTGATATGCCAAGTGAGCACGCCCTGACTAAAGATTAAGTGGCGCTTTGCGCTTGTTCTGCTTGTTCTGTATCCGGCTTACCAAAAATATCGGTGTAAGTCGGATAAAAAGAACAATACATTACTACCGTCAGCACTACCGACAGCGGCATTAAGACCAGCATCACGGTGGTCGCATTGCCAACAATGACTGCAATGATCAAGCTCACGATCAAAGGCAGCAGCACACCGATAGCGGTCCACGCCAAGCCATAAATACTAAAGGCGCGTCCAGCGCGCTGCACGGCAAAAAAGCTATAAAAAACCGCCTTACGCACTCCCATTTTTTGCCATGCGATTAACGGTGCAGCATACCAAAATGCCATCATTGCAGGCAAATACACTAAGGCGGCAAACAGCATGCTCCAAAACATGCCAGTCTCAGGCAGAGTCTTAGGATCGATCGGCTTTTGGCTCGTGACAAAATCCAAAAATACCCCGTCATCGATCAGACTAGAAGCCGCGATAGCGCAGCTTGCCGCCAGTACATACAGCACACCTAGTTTTAATAGATTAGCCAACTCTGGAGAGCGAAAGCCCGCCAACAGTAAATTGGGGTAGACACGCTGACCAGCTTCGCATTGTCGGCAAGCATTCATGAAGCTCATGGCAAATACCGGCACCAGCAACAAAGGCAAGACTTGCCCCGCAACGGGTATCAGCCCCATTCCCATATTTAAAAACATGTACGCAAAAAACAGCGTTAACATCTCAGCAGGTTGCTTTCTAAATATAGCAAAACCTTGTTTGACCCACAACCAGCCGGTCATTGCATTCGGAGTATTCATTGATTGTACAAATTCATTCTGACTAATTTTGTGGCAAAGCTGGCGCACTCGCCGCTTCTCTTAAGCGCAAGATGCGCTCGAAGTGTTCAGGATCATGTGGGGTCAATATTTCTGCATCACGTGGCAAATAATAATCATACAGACGAGATAACCAAAAACGGAATGCCGCGGCTCTCAGCATAGTACGCCAGGCAATCGCTTCTTCAGCCGTAAATGGACGCACTGCATGATACGCAGCCAGCATAGCCTCAACTCTGGCAAGATCCAAGACCCCGGTCTCGGGAGCGATGCACCAGTCATTGACAGTAACGGCGACATCAAAAATCCAGGTATCGCAACCGGCAAAGTAAAAATCAAAAAACCCGGTCAAGCGCTCACCGTCGAACATCACATTATTACGGAATAGATCGGCATGAATAGGCCCGCTAGGCAAAGCCTGATAGCTGGCCGTGCTGGCAAAGGCATCTTGATGATGTATCTCAGCACGCAACAAAGCTTGCTTATCCTCGTTCAAAAATGGCAGAACCAGTGGCACGGTCGCATGCCACCAGGCCAGACCACGGAGATTCGGTTGAACTATCTCAAAACCCTGCCCAGCCAAATGCATCTGCGCCAGCATCTTACCGACCTCGGCACAATGTATCGGCAGCGGGCTCATCTGTGACTCGCCCTCTAACTTACTCACGATAGCGGCAGGCTTACCATGCAAAGCCACCACCAAGTTGCCATTCGCATTGGCGATAGGCGCAGGTACCAAGACCCCATGATCGGCCAGCCGGCGCATCAACTTCAGATAAAACGGAAGTTGCTCAAAGCTCAGGTTTTCAAAAATTGTTAAGACAAACTCGCCCGCTTCGGTGCGAATGAAAAAATTACTATTTTCTATTCCAGAAGCGATACCTTTAATTGCCAGCGCCTTTCCCAAAGGGAATTGCGTCATCCACGGAGTCAAATCATCCAGTGTTACCGGTGTAAATACAGCCATATTATGCAGAGCTTCGTTTATTTTTTTGTTGGCGTGCTAGCAGCGGAGGATGCGGCAGCGGCGGGTTTCAGCGGCTCTGGTGCCGGAGCCAAGGTATCAGCGTGTTCGACTGCCTTGCCTTCTTTCGGGCCGCCAAACTCAAAAATTTTCCATTGCGCGGCGCGATTCGCATCGCCTTGCACCGTACCTCTAGGGGCATTGCCGACTTCCTGATCCGGCTTGACCACGTATTTGCTCTTGCCTGACTGCACCTGGATCTCGGTGACCTTACCGTTGACACGCGTTTCGGTCGTCTTATTTTTACTGCCCTCAGGCTTAGCGATAGTAATGCCGGTATCAGGCACATCTTCTATCACTTCCAGATTTGGCGGCATAGGTGCAGACTTGCTCTGCGCAGTGACAGATGCAGGCAAGACTGCAGCAAACAGGCATAGCATTAGTGCCGACGAGGTTTTTGCGATTATTTTCATGATATTTGACTAGAAGACAGATGAGAAAGCAAATAGAGCGAATTTAGGCTACATTGTAACAAAGCTACCTAGGCTATCACAGCGATATCCGCCGCAAACACCGAGCTTTGCCTATAAACCCACACTCGCGACCGCATATTCAATTACAAGTACAGCATACGCTGCCGCTCTTCATCAGAAGGCTCGATATCATGTGCCTCGTAGAATGCAAAAATAGCTTCGACGATATTGGCTGGTTCGTCGATTAACTGCACCAGATTGAGATCCCCTGGCGCTATCATGCCGTTGCCGACCATCTGCACCTGTATCCAGTCTAACAAACCGCGCCAGAAGCTACTACCGACCAGTATCACCGGAATATGGCGCGACTTGCCGGTTTGTATCAGAGTCAGCACTTCACTCAATTCATCCATAGTGCCAAAGCCACCTGGAAAGATCACATAAGCATCGGCATATTTAACAAACGCCACCTTACGCGCAAAAAAATGCCTGAAGGTCAGGGAAATATTTTGCCATGGGTTGGTCTTTTGCTCATGTGGCAACTCGATATTCAAGCCCACTGAGGCCGATGTCCCTTCAAACGCGCCGCGGTTGGCGGCTTCCATAATGCCTGGGCCGCCGCCCGAAATCACGGCAAAACCAGCATCCGACAAGCGCCGCGAAACATCCACGCATTGCTGATAATACGGATGTTCCGGCGCGATACGCGCCGAGCCAAAAATCGTTACCGCCGGATGAACCCCCGACAGCCTCTCGGTAGACTCGATAAACTCTGCCATAATTGTGAACATATGCCATGATTCGCGAGCCTTGAGTGCGGTAGCGCGCTCACCGTCAGCAATCTGACGCAATTTCAATATTCTTTTTCGGTTCTCTTCCATATGCAAAAAACCCTGTTATTAGTTGATGGTTCAAGTTATTTGTACCGCGCATTTCATGCTATGCCCGATTTGCGCAACGCGCAAGGTGAGCCCACCGGCGCGATCTACGGCATGATCAATATGTTGCGCCGCTTACGCCACGATTATCCGGCCGCCTACATGGCTTGCGTGTTTGACGCCAAGGGAAAAACCTTCCGCGATGAGCTCTACCCAGAATACAAGGCGCAACGGGCACCGATGCCGGACGACTTGCGTCGTCAGATCGAACCTATTCACGCCGCAGTGCTGGCGATGGGCTGGCCTATCTTGATGGTAGAAGGAGTCGAAGCCGACGACGTCATCGGCACACTGGCCGTCAATGCCAGCGCACAAGGCTTGCGCACCATCGTCTCTACCGGCGACAAAGACATGGCGCAACTGGTGAATGCCGATGTTAGCTTAATCAACACCATGAGCAATGAAAAGCTCGATGAAGCCGGGGTACTGGCAAAATTCGGCGTACCGCCAAATCGCATCATCGATTACCTAACCCTGATCGGCGACACCGTCGACAACGTTCCGGGCGTGATGAAATGCGGCCCCAAAACCGCACTCAAATGGCTAGCGCAATACGATAGCCTTGAGGGCGTAATGGAAAACGCAGACAAAATCAGCGGCGTAGTCGGTGAGAACCTGCGTCAGGCCTTAGATTGGCTGCCGCAAGGACGGGTCTTAATCACTATCAAAACCGATTGCGATTTATCCCAGCACCACATCTCTATCAACGACTCATTGACCGCCAAAGAAGAAAGCAAGGAAGCCATGCTTGCCTTCTTTCAACGCTACGGCTTCAAGAGTTGGTTGCGTGAACTCACGGGTGACGCCACTGCCGGCGCCACGCTGCTCACCGGACCTGCGCAAGGCGGATTATTTGCTAACGAAGGCGCTGCGCCAACTGCCGCAGTTAACATGGCGGCGCCGGCAAAACCACTGATCACGCACTACGATTGCATATTAACGGAAGCCAAACTCGACGCCTGGATCGCCAAAATTTCTGAGGCGAGCCTGACCGCAGTCGACACCGAAACCACCTCCTTAGAACCGATGACCGCGCAACTAGTCGGCATCTCGCTATGCTGCGAAGCCGGGATCGCCGCCTACATTCCAGTGGCGCATAGTTATGCCGACGCAGAGCCGCAACTATCGCGTGAATTCGTGCTGGCTAAACTCAAGCCATGGTTAGAGGATGCCAGCCAACTTAAGGTAGGGCAAAACCTGAAATACGACAGCCACATCTTTGCCAATCACGGCGTACGTTTACAAGGGATAGCTCACGACACACTGCTGCAATCGTATGTATTTGAATCGCATAAATCGCATGACATGGATAGCCTGGCACTGCGTCATCTGGGACACAAAACCATCAGCTTTGAAGAAGTCTGCGGCAAGGGTGCCTCGCAAATCTGTTTTGACCAGGTCGATTTAGAACGCGCTACCGCCTACGCTGCGGAAGACGCCGACATCACGCTGCAACTGCATCAAGCGATGTGGCCGCAGATAGAGCACGACGCAAAACTGCTGCGCATCTATCGCGAGATAGAACTGCCGACCGCCGTCGCCTTACAAAAAATCGAGCGCAACGGCGTACTGATTAACAAAGATCTGCTGGCCACCCAATCACATGAAATCGGCACCCGCTTGCTGCAGCTTGAGCAAAGCGCCTATGAATTGGCTGAGCAACCTTTCAATCTGAATTCCCCCAAACAATTGGGCGAGATATTTTTTGTCAAACTCGGTTTGCCAGTCGTTAAAAAAACCCCGTCCGGTGCACCGTCAACGGATGAAGAAGTGCTGCAAAAACTGGCTGAAGATTACCCGCTGCCGAAAGTATTATTGGAATACCGTGGATTGGCAAAGCTCAAGTCCACCTACACCGACAAGCTGCCCAAGATGGTGAATCAAAGCACCGGACGCGTGCACACCAATTATGCGCAAGCGGTAGCCGTCACCGGTCGACTGGCATCGAATGATCCGAATCTGCAAAACATTCCGGTACGCACCGCCGAAGGCCGTCGTATCCGCGAAGCTTTTGTAGCACCTGCCGGCAGCAAAATCGTCTCGGCCGATTACTCACAAATCGAGCTGCGCATCATGGCGCATATCTCGGGCGACAGCAGCTTACTGAACGCCTTTGCCGCTGGCGAAGACGTACACCGCGCCACCGCCTCCGAGATTTTTGGGGTGGAATTGCCAGAAGTGACCAGCGAACAAAGACGCTACGCCAAGGTGATTAACTTCGGCCTGATCTACGGCATGAGCGCCTTCGGCCTGGCCGGTAACCTGGGCATAGAACGCAGCGCCGCGCAAAGCTATATCGATAAATACTTCCAGCGTTACCCTGGCGTGGCGCAATACATGGCGGACACCCGCACGCAAGCCAAGGCGCAGGGCTATGTAGAAACCGTGTTCGGCCGCCGCCTGTGGTTAGCAGAAATCAATAGCCCGAACGGCCCACGCCGCCAAGGGGCAGAACGCGCCGCCATCAACGCCCCTATGCAAGGCACCGCCGCCGACTTGATTAAACTGGCCATGGTGGCAGTGCAAAATTGGTTAGAGCGCGATGGTTTGCAAAGCAAAATGATCATGCAAGTGCACGATGAATTGGTGCTCGAAGTACCGGAAGCCGAACTGGAATTAGTCAAGCGCAAGTTACCAGAAATGATGGCACAGGTGGCAGAACTAAAAGTACCTCTGCTAGCTGAAGTGGGCGTAGGGAATAATTGGGAAGAAGCGCACTAGAACTGAAAAGCTATGCGCAATCAGAATGCGCCTCGTGGCAGCTTTTCGGGCTGGGAGGCGCATGGAATATGCGCCTCGCATCTAAAGTTTAGAATTCACAGCAGCTCACTAGCAAAGCATGGCGCTTTGCTAGTGACTCGTACATTACAGAGCGCCGTAAGAGTGCAGGCCCGACAGGAACATATTCACGCCAAGGAAGGCAAAGGTCGTGACCAGTAAACCAACCACTGCCCACCAAGCCGCGACTTGGCCGCGCAGGCCCTTCATCAAGCGCATGTGCAACCATGCTGCGTAATTAAGCCAGACGATCAGGGCCCAGGTTTCTTTCGGATCCCAAGACCAATAACCGCCCCAAGCTTCGGCCGCCCACAATGCACCCAGTATCGTGGCAATCGTGAAGAAGGCAAAGCCTACCGTGATGGCCTTATACATGACGTCATCCAACACCTCCAAGCTAGGGAGACGATCCGCCAGATAGCCTTTGGCCTTGAGCAAATACGCTACACCCACCATGGCCGCCAGCGAGAAGGTGCCGTAACCGATGAAGTTAGCCGGCACATGGATCTTCATCCACCAGCTTTGTAAAGCAGGTACCAGAGGCTGGATTTCGGCCGCATCGCGAGTCACGGTGTACCAGAGTAAAAAACCTACCGCAGCCGAAATCACGATCAAGACAAAAGGGCCTAATTGTCTGGTCGCGTATTCTTGTTCGTAGTAAAGATAAAACATGGCAGTAATCATGGAAAACAAAATGAATACTTCATACAAGTTCGATACCGGGATATGCCCGACATCGGCACCGATCAAATACGACTCATACCAACGCACCAAAAGGCCAGTAAAGCCCATGATCACGGCAGCCCAGCACAAAATAGATCCGACAGAAGAACCGAAATCGGAACGTGCGATCAAGCCGCCCCAATAAAATAAGGTGGAGAGAAAAAATAATGTCGCCATCCACAAAATCGCAGACTGGCTAGAGAGTAAATACTTGAGTAAGAATTTTTTATTCGCAAAATCTAGCGAACCCTGATACAGATAAATAGAAAACAGTGTCAACAAACACAGCGTCAGCAACAGCGGCCGCACTGGTTTCCAGTGCCAGCCTAGCCATGCAAAAGTCGGCGCAGCCAGCAATAAGATGCTTTTTTCATAGACATCCATATAGCTACCGAAACGCTGCAAGCTATACAGTGAGCCCATACAGAGCAGCACCGCGTACAGCCAATCGAGTATCGATAAGCGCTTAAAAAATCCCTGATAGGGGCTGTAGTTTTGTGTCATTTCCATCATCTATCCAGTATTCAATACTCTACTCGGGCTACTAGTTTAGCCGAATAAGGCTCAACTAGTTTTTTTACTCTTACATATTAATTTTACGATTCAAGCTGACGGTTCGCTTGATTCAGTTGCAGTAACTGCGACTTCAATTGTTCAAACTCTTTTTCAAAATCCAAGGTCTTACGTTGCGAGCTCAAGGCCATCAAGGCATGCGAGCCAAGATGATCCTCCTTGATCCATATCCACAAACGCCGTTCACGGATATAAAACATAGAAAACACGCCGATTACCAAAAACAGACAGCCGAGGTAGACAATATTTTGGCCAGGTGAACGCGTTACCTGCAATACCGAGGCCTTTACTTCATCAAAGCCTGTCAATTGCAAATACACGGGGGCACCGTAAAAGAAAGAATCCGAGAGCGCGCTAGTGGCTATTTGCAAGAAGCGCGCATGTTTCTCATCTAATTCCAGCGTAGGCAAGTCCTCTTGCTTCCGCGCCAATTGCCACAAATCCCACATGCCGCCATTGAGTATTTTCATAAATACGTCGGCCGCTTTGCCTTGTTCGGCCGCTGGAATTTGCTCCAAAAATTGTGAAATCGCCAGATAACCAGCCGCCGAGCCGGCACCATTTCCAGCAAAAATCGTCATACCTTTTTGTGCTGACGCCGCCAACTGCGACTGCAATTG
Organism: Undibacterium parvum; assembly: GCF_003955735.1. NCBI lineage: Bacteria > Pseudomonadati > Pseudomonadota > Betaproteobacteria > Burkholderiales > Oxalobacteraceae > Neoundibacterium > Neoundibacterium parvum. The sequence goes on from NZ_CP034464.1 coordinate 1,370,686, forward strand.
CTCTCCGTTTTTACCGTTTTCAGGCAGTGCTCGTTTGGCATAACTCTGTGCTGCAAGTTGCCGTAAATTAGCATCGGCCAAGGCTGAACGTATCCGCATCCACTCTTTGACACTATCATCGTCATCAGCAGGGATGCGTAAATAGCGGAAAGCCTCATTCGGATTTTCGCGGGTACCGGCTAAAAACACCCAAGCCCCGTCTACCAAGACTGGCTGCATATAATTATGGAATTCTCTGGCTTGCCCGGTCTTATCGCGCAATTTATATTGCACACTAGGACCGACGTTTTTCAGATCCTTATTATTCGCGTTTTTAGCGGCGGAACCTAGATGCTTATCAAGGTCGGCCGAGATTTTTTCGTTAAAACTTTTTTGCGTGTCTACCGCGCGCAAATCTTGACCGTTACGTGCCAGATTTTCTACGTTAAACGGGCGGAAACCTGTCCACTCTATGCTGTAGTCACTGCCCTTGTCGCCTGGCAGCGGGGTGTTGCCGCCGACATCCCCTTTGATCTCAAACGTATTTTTTTTGTTGCCAAGCATAGGGTAGGCCAACAGATTTAAATGACTACCGCCATCCTCAAAGCTTGATTGAAACAAGGCGATGCCTTTGTAAATCAAAGGATGGTTTACTTTAATCGTGGCGGAAAATATCTTACCAGTCTCATGATCTTTGATGCTCACTTCACTGGCAAATAACTTGGGCATACCAGTCGAATAATAATCAATAATGAACTTATTGAGCTTAATCGTGAATGGCAAATCTTGTATCAGCACGCCGGTTTGTTGCGAAATAATCGCGGTGCTACTGCTGGCACCTTCCGGTATCATGGCATTGCCACGGAAGGTGGGCGTCGCCAGCGCTAAGCGATGCTGCGCTGGGATATTGGCGATAATGCCATTACCTTCAAAAGGTACTTTGCCCATGAACCATTGCTGGAAACGGATAGACAAATCTGAATCGAGCAAACCGCCAACGCAAATAATCACGATCGCACTATGCGCGAAAATATAACCCCACTTATTCGCCGCTCCTTGTTTGGCGGTGATTAAGGTAGCGCGCTCTTTCTCTATGACTTTGAATTTATATCCGACTCTGGAAATATGCGTCGTCACATCCCTGACTAAATCGCTAGGCTGCTGGGTACTAGTCCAGATGACTTTATGATGAAAATTACGCAGGGATTGCTCGCGCACGTTTTCACGCCAACTACGCATATCCTTGAGCATTTTGGGAGTGTTGCGTATCAGGCACAAACTAGTCGAGAGCACCAGAAAAGCCATAATCAACAAAAACCACCAGGCCGAATACAAAGAATATAGGCTCAGTTTATGGAAGATTTCGAACCAGAAAGGACCAAACTGGTTGACGTAATTTGGCATGGGCTCGTTTTGCTTGAGCACCGTGCCTATCACCGAGGTAATCGCGATCAAGGTCAGCAAGCTAATCGCGAAGCGCATCGAAGAGAGTAACTCGACTAAATCCGCAAGCCAGCGCTTTTCAGTATTCAAGCTCAAACCTTGGGTTTTAGCTGGCGCATCGTTATCAGTGGGGCTATCTACAGGCGCTACTGTGTGCATATCGGTATTCATGCTTATCCAAAAAAACAAAAAGGGGATGGCTTTTGCCACCCCCTCCTATGATTACTATTATTTTTTTATTTTTTTACAGCGAAGTCTTTTTACTTCAGACCTGCCATATAGTCAGCCACGGCTTTCATTTCATCGTCAGACATGCGCTTGGCGATGGTGACCATTTGCGGGCTGTTTTTACGTGTGCCGGTACGGAAATTGGTCAACTGAGCAATCGTGTAATCTTGATGCTGACCCGCCAGACGTGGATATTGCGCAGGAATACCGACGCCGTTCGGGCTATGGCAACCAGCACAAGCTGGGACATTCTTTTCCGCGATACCAGCGCGATAAATTTGCTTACCGAGTTCTACGATTTCTTTGTTTTTCGCAGCACCTGGTTTAGATTTTTGCGCCGACAAATACGCAGCAACGTTTTTCACATCGTCTTCGCTCAAGGCTTTAGAAAAAGTCGTCATCACCGCGTTATTGCGGTCTGCGCCTTTAAAATCATGCAATTGCTTGTTGATGTAGGCTTCGTGCTGAGCCGCCAATTTAGGATTGATGCTAATGGTAGAATTACCAGCTTCGCCATGGCAAGATGCGCAAGCGACGATACCACGTGCTGCATCGCCGTTGGCGTACAGTGTGGCGCCTTTGGCGGCATCTGCTTTGGCGGGAGCTGCATGCTCGTTAGCGTAGGCAACAGAAGACACCGCTAAGATTGCGATGCTGACGGATTTTAAAAATGGTAAAAAAGCACGGTTCATTCAAACACCCTGAGACTAAATAATGGAAATCTGCCCTATTGGCGACGCGAATTATTAATTCGCCGGACAGCGCATTCATGGCTGCCCAATACCTAACCCCTTATTGTACAATAGCTTTTAAGGAAATGTTGGCTAATTCGGGGTGCGTGAAACCAGAATGAGGCAGCATTTTTAAGCGAATCCGCTCATTTCTGTCGTATTTTTTCACGCATTTATCCATATTGGCACCCTCTTATGTCTATCCTCTGGCAAGCCCGCTTCTTTACGACGGTCAACCATCTACGCGATTTACCTGGTTTACAGGTACCTGAAGTCGCCTTTGCTGGCCGCTCTAACGCCGGAAAATCTACCGCCATTAATATTCTGTGTAATCAGAAAAAACTCTGCTTTGCCTCGAAAACACCGGGCCGCACCCAGCATATCAACTATTTTTCTATCGGTGGCGCACACGTTGCGCAACATCGCAAAGATGCCACAAGGGTAGACGAGATCCGCGCCTTGTTAGTCGATTTACCTGGATATGGTTATGCCGAAGTTCCTGGTGCAGCTAAAAATCATTGGAATCAATTGCTCGGTAATTATGTGCAAAAACGCGATCAATTATCTGCCTTGATCTTGATCATGGATTCGCGACGTCCTTTCACCGATCTGGATAGACAGATGTTGGAATGGTACGCACCGACCGGTAGACCAGTGCATTGTTTGCTCACCAAAGCCGACAAACTCAATCGCAATGAAGCCACCAATGCTTTGCGTTTGACCAACACGGTACTGGCCAGCTATACCGATGAGCATGGTGTACCGTTTCCATTTACGGCACAATTATTCTCGTCGCTGAAACGGATAGGGATAGAAGAAGCGGATGCAAAAATCCAACAACTGACTGGTTTAGATCAGCCCTACGTGAAAAACATTATTGAATCTGAAAATGCTGAAGACGGTGCTGGTTCCGCTGCATCAGATCCAGTTTAAAGTAGCAAAAAAAACCCCGGCCATAACAACGACCGGGGAAAGTAACGCCAATATCGAATAGGGTCGATGGGCGCCCGCTCAGGGAGAATAAGCGGTAGGCTAATGCCTAGTAACTCTGAGCCTAGTTTTAAAAAAAAGTTTCATCTCTATTTAAATTAAGTTAAATTTTCTTTTTACATCGCCATGTCCGATTACAAACCAAACACTGCAGGCCAATTCCCTGCCACCCGCATGCGCCGTATGCGTCACGATGCCTTCTCACGCGCCTTGATGCGCGAGAATCACGTAACGGCCTCCGATCTGATCTACCCGGTATTTGTTATCGACGGCGAGAATCTATGCGAAAAAGTCGCCTCCATGCCAGGTGTAGATAGGGTCTCTATCGATGTCCTCATGGGCGTTGCAGAAGATTGCGTGACCTTGGGCATTCCTGTGATGGCCTTATTCCCTTCAATTAATCCTAGCTTAAAAACTCCGGATGGTAGCGAAGCACTCAACCCGCAAGGCTTGATACCGCGTGCCATACGCGAATTGAAAATGCGTTTCCCTGAGCTGGGGATTTTGACCGATGTCGCTTTAGACCCTTACACTAGCCACGGCCAGGATGGCGTGATCAATGCAGATGGCTATGTACTCAACGATGAAACCACCGCCATCCTGGTAAAGCAAGCGCTGACCCAGGCGCAGGCCGGTGCCGATATCGTCGCCCCTAGCGATATGATGGATGGCCGCATCGGTGCGATCCGCCATGCCCTGGAGATGCACGGCTTCATCCATACCCGCATCATGGCTTACTCGGCCAAATATGCATCTGCCTTCTACGGCCCTTTCCGCGACGCGGTCGGTTCTGCAACTAATTTAGGCAAGAGCGATAAAGCCAATTATCAAATGGATCCGGCCAATAGTGATGAAGCCATGCGTGAAGTGGCGCTTGATCTGGCCGAGGGCGCCGACATGGTCATGGTAAAACCTGGTATGCCTTATCTAGATATCGTGCGCCGTGTCAAAGATGAGTTCAAGGTACCGACCTTTGCTTATCAGGTCAGCGGTGAATATGCGATGATCAAGGCAGCAGCGCAAAACGGCTGGCTAGATCACAATAAGACCATGATGGAATCCATGCTGGCATTTAAACGCGCCGGTGCCGATGGCATCCTCACTTACTTTGCACGCGACGTGGCGCGCCTGCTCAAGCACACTGCTTAATAAAGTAAACGAGAGCGAGCCTGCGCACAGGCCCGCTCTCACTGAGCATTAAGCGCTCCCGTCTTTCTGACAGGCCTTTCTGACACCTCTTCCTGACCATTTAAGCGAGCCAAGTCTCATGCAGGAAAAAATCATCATCTTCGCCAGTCCGGTGTTTTTTCTCCTGATCGCCTGCGAGTTTATTATTGCGCAGCGCCGCCAACAGCATCTGTATCGCATCAATGACGCCATCAATAGTTTAAGTCTGGGCGTGATAAGCCAGATTGCCGGTGTGTTTCTAAAGTTTTTGTCAGTCGGGATGTACGCCTGGGTCTATCAACATAGCGCCCTGTTCGACTTATCTGAAGACAGTGTCTGGGTTTGGATTTCTGGCTTGCTGCTGTATGATTTTCTGTATTACTGGTTGCACCGCATGGGGCATCAAACCAATCTATTATGGGCGGCGCACGTGGTGCATCATCAGAGCGAAGCCTATAACCTGACTACGGCACTGCGCCAGACCAGTAGCGGAGCTTTATTTGGCTGGATTTTTTATTTGCCGCTGGCATTGCTAGGTTATCCGGTCGAAGTTTTTATCGTGATTGCACTGATCGATTTACTCTATCAATTTTGGATACACACTCAGCAAATTGGCAAGCTCGGCTGGTTTGACCGGGTCTTTGTGTCGCCCTCCAACCATAGGGTGCATCATGGCGTGAATGACCTGTATCTGGATAAAAATTATGGCGGCATACTGATACTCTGGGACCGACTCTTTGGCAGCTTCATAGAAGAGCAAGACGCCCATCCTGTGTTGTTTGGCACGCGCAGTCCGCTGCGCAGCTGGAACCCGATATGGGCTAATTTAGAGGTGTATGCCGCCGTCGCAAAATCCGCCTGGCAGACAGAAAATTGGTGGGACAAATGGCGCATCTGGCTGATGCCACCGGGTTGGCAACCCAACGACTTGCTGCGCAAAACTGCAGCACAAACATTTGACATGGCACGTCCCGAATATAATCCGCCTTTGGCCAAGCCCAAGCTATGGTATTGCTTAATCCAATTTACGCTATGCCTACAAGTCGGCACCCACTTTTTGTTGCGTGTTGATAGTCTCGCCCTGCTGCCTGCGCTGGCCTATGCAGGATGGCTGATTTCGGTATTTTTTATTCTGGGCGGGCTGATGGAGCAGCGTCCGGTTTATCGACGTTTAGAGCAGGCACGCTTGAGTTTGACCCTGCTCATCCCTATCTTCAGTGAGACCTGGTTTAGCACCTTAGACTTAGATTTAAATTTAAAATTGGCAATCGCGCTGTACGCGCTACTCTCCTTACTCGCGCTATCGCGTTTTTTTGAAAAATCAAAGTAAATGGATATTTTTTACATAGGCGAACAACAGGTCACACTTAACCAGATTGGCGCGACTGCATCGGTGTTCCGCTGGCTAGATGCGACCCATGATGAGGTGGCGGCAGATCCCGAGGCATGGCGCGATGCGGTCGAAAAAATCACGGGCGTTCGCCTGTATGATCTACATCTGAGAGACGCGGTAAATCTGACTCACCCCTCCTATTTTGACTCTACCCAAGAATACGAGATGGTGGTGTTTCGTAAATTAGCTCTACATGCCGATGCCAGCACAGCCACTGACGGCATAAAGAGAAAAGTGCCGGCAGTACTGAATAAATTACTCACCTTGCCGGTCTCGTTTTTTTTAATCGATAAGGCATTGGTGACGGTGCGATCGAGCAAGAGTCAGAGCATAGAACAAGCGCGCGCGCGCTTACTTTCCTACAAATACAAGCCCGAGGGAAATACCCACGCCGCACGCTTGCCGACCTCGCCCGAAGATTTGATGCTGCGCCTACTCAATTCCATGGTCGACCAATACCTCGATTTGCGCCAGCCACTGACGCAGCAACTAGACCGCTGGCAACATGCCCTACTCGATCCGCGCAAACCTTTTAAAAACTGGCTTGCCTTACTCGATTCACGGATAGAATTACGCAAATTAGATCATCTGTGCGAAGAGCAGCACGATGCGCTACAAGAATTACGCGACTACATTGTCGATACCCATGACGGCACAGTCAACGGCAATGGCCGCAGTAAAGACCTTTTACTAGTGCGCACCAATGATGTAATCGAGCATATCGGCAGGGTATTGAATCACGCGCGCCGACTTGAAGCCTCGCTAGAATCGGCAGTGCAAATTCATTTCGCCGCGATGGCCCACCGCACCAGTGAAATCATGCGCACCCTGACCGTCATTACGGCGCTGTTTATGCCCCTCACTTTGATTACCGGGATCTTCGGTATGAATTTCGTGAAGATGCCTATGCTCGATATGGCTTCTGGCTTTTGGATCATTATGGGTACGATGTTGGGCCTGGTGGTGCTACTGCTAGGCTACTTCCGCAGCAAGAGTTATTTCGAAGAACGCGCCATGCAACAAAGCTCAAGACCTCACGATACTAGGGAGTAGTATCGCCATTCACATGCCGCTTGCGCAATAGATATGTGCGCAATTGCAGGTAATGTATGGATACCCCCCCTATTTCTTTAAATACTATTCGAAAATATATGCACGATTACAGCTTTCTTTGGCACGACTACGAAACCTTCGGCGCGCAGGCGAGGCGCGATAGACCGGCCCAATTTGCCGCCATCCGTACCGACGCCGATCTGAACGAAATCGGCGAACCCATCATGCTGTATTGCCAGCCCGCGCCCGACTTTTTACCAGATCCGCAATCCTGCCTGATCACCGGGATTACGCCGCAAGAATGCCTGGAACGCGGAGTACCAGAATACCAATTTGCAGCGACTATCGAACAAGCATTTTCACAGCCAGGGACCATAGGTGTAGGCTACAACACCATACGCTTCGATGACGAGATCACGCGCTTCATGTTCTGGCGCAATCTGATCGATCCGTATGCGCGCGAATGGCAAAATGACTGCGGGCGCTGGGATCTACTCGATGTGGTGCGCACCACTTACGCACTCAGACCGGATGGCATATACTGGCCGACCAATGCGGAAGGCAAACCTAGTTTTCGCCTCGAGCATTTAGCTGCCGCCAATGGCCTGGCGCACGAAGCAGCCCACGATGCCTTATCCGACGTGCGTGCCACCATCGCCTTGGCCAAACTGATACGCCAGCATCAACCCAAATTATTCGAATTTTGCCTGTCCTTGCGCAAGAAAGAAAAAGTAGCGACGGAGATCGGTTTGCCTCTCAAAAAAGCCTTCCTGCACGTATCGGGCATGATACCGGCTGAGCGTGGTTGCATTACGGCAGTTTGGCCACTCGCGCTGCATCCACAGAACAAAAACGAAGTGATCGTCTGGGATCTCAATTACGACCCTAGCGAATTATTTACGCTCGATGCCGCCAGCATTAAACTGCGCATGTTCAGCAAGGCCGATGCGCTACCAGAAGGCGTCAGCCGTTTGCCGATCAAGAGCATACATCTGAATAAATCGCCTATCGTCATCAGTAATCTAAAAACCCTGAGCGCAGATCGTGCCGCCCATTGGGGGCTAGATATGCAGTTAGTCCAGAGTCATGCCAAGCTCGCCGAGGGTGCGCCAGACATGTCTAGCATCTGGCAGCAGATATTCTCACGCAACACCGAAACGGGCGTTGATGTGGATGAGGATTTATACGGTGGCTTTGTTGGTAACAACGACAGGCGCACGTTGACCGACTTGCGCGCCATGACGCCGGCGGAGTTAGCCAGCACACATCCACAGTTTCAAGATGGCCGCCTCAAAGAACTGCTGTTTCGCTATCGCGCACGGAATTTTCCGTCCACTTTATCCAGCCAGGAACAACAGCAATGGCAGCGCCATATCGCAGCACGATTGCTGGATGGCGCTGCCAAGGCTTTAACGGTAGAGCAGTTTTTTGATCGCATCGACAGCTTGCAAGAAAGCGCAGACGAGAGAGCTGAAGAAATACTGGGAGCGCTGTACGATTACGCCGAGCAAATTACCCCGGTCCGCTAGCTCGATTGATAAAAAAAGTAATTTCATATTAGGACTTACGCCAAATGGTCGCAGCTAGGCGTACCGTCGAAGACAGTACTTTAGTACGGCAAGAAGGATACAACGACGCTGGGGCGGTTTTGCGTAAGTCCCACATATAAAAAAACGCTCAGAGTCTAAACTGACCCCTGAGCGTTTTTTTGTAAGCTAGATACTTCCTAAGGCCTGCAGCGAGGTCAAAAATTTCTCTACGTTTTGGTAACCGATGACGCGCGCATCGATTAATTCTTGCCCTTGCTTATCAAAAAAAATGATGCCCGGTGGCCCGAACAAATTAAAACGTTTTAGCAACTCTTTATCTTGCGCATTATTTGCTGTGACATCGACCTGCAACAACAAGATCTTGTCTAGCTTGGCTTTGACTTGCGCATCACTGAAAGTAAGTTTCTCCATTTCTTTGCAGGACACACACCAATCCGCATAAAAATCGAGCATTACCAACTGAGCTTTGGATTGCAGTAAAACCTCATTCAGTTCGCTCAGTGATCCTATGCGCTTAAAATTCACCGTATGCGCTGGCGCACCAAACAGATGCGCAACTGGCGCATAGACGTCACGCCCGCCAGTACTTACCCCTATCAATTGGCTCAGGCCTAGCAGCGCGAGCGTCACTGCGAAAACTTTCGACGGCAAGCCTCCTCTGTGAATAAACAATTGATATCCAGCATAGCCCAACAACAGTGCGGCCCAGCCAACCATTTGCGCCCACGCCGGAATGACGGGCGACACCATCCACAAAGCCATCGCCAACATTAAGACACCGAAGAAACGTTTGATCGCTTCCATCCACGCGCCCGCACGCGGCAACAGGCTACCGGCCGAAATGCCCATCAATAATAAAGGCACACTCATGCCCATCGCCATCGCAAACAAGGCGCTACCACCGACCAGCACATCACGGGTTTGACTAATGTAGACCAGCGCGCCCGCCAGCGGCGCCGCAACGCAAGGCCCGACGATGAGCGCCGAGATCGCCCCCATCAGAAACACGCCTATGAGTTTGCCGTTGCGTTGCCCCTCAGAGACCACAGTTAATTTAGTTTGCAAAGCGCCAGGAACCTGTAATTGATAGACCCCGAACATAGACAAGGACAAGCCCGCCATTAGCACGGCAAAGGCGCCGAGCACCCAGGGATTTTGCAAAGTCGCAGCCAAGCCCTCACCGATTAATCCAGCGGCAACCCCGAGTGCGGTGTACACCAATGCCATCCCAAGCGCGTAACTGAGCGAAAGAAAAAATCCCCGGCTACGTTTAATGCCTACGCCTTCGCCCACAATGATGAAGGACAATATAGGCACCATAGGCAAGACACAGGGCGTAAAAGCCAGGCCTAAGCCTAATAGAAAAAACAGCGGCAATATCGCGATTAACTTACCGCTCTTTAGTGCTTTGCTGATGCTATAGCTATCACTGGTGCCGGTGCTCACCGCTTTAGGCTGGGCGTCTAGCTCTGTGGTTAGCAAAGCGGCGTCTTTGCCATTCGGGATAGTGCTTGCAACGGCACTTAGCTTCACGCTAGTTTCCATCGGTGGATAACACAAACCTTGATCCGCACAGCCCTGGCGGCCCAGCTTTAGGACAAAGTCAGCACTCACTTGCACGGGAATATTTACCACTACGCGACCGCGGTAAGTCTCGACTTCTTTTTGAAAAGTTTCATCGAATTTGACTTTGCCAGGAGGCAGTTGAAACTCGCCCAAGTTCGCCCCTTCCGCCACGATCTTCACGCGGTCCCGATACAGGTAATAACCATCGGCAATCAGGAAGGTCACTTCCGCCATACCAGGCTGGGCCATGTGCGCCTCGACCTTGAACGCCTGCTCAGGATCGAGAAAGTCGTCTGCAAGACTAGGCTGCGCCGTTGCAAACAAAAATAGCGCGGCAAAGATCGGCAAAGAAGCACGAAAAAAACCACGCTGAATATAACTAAAGCTACTCATAAAAAACTTCATGCGCTTCCCAGGTTACGAAACAAAAAATGAAACTGACTGAAATGCCCGTCTAACAGTATACCCAGACATTTTTATAGAGACAGCTATGATGCCAGAATGTTCCAGTAAGCAAACCAGATATCGACAATTTCGTATCCGCTTCTGCGAATAATCAAATCCACTCGTCGTTAGTCTGGCGAATACGATTAATATTACACGCGCAGTAAATAAACTCTGGTGTTTAAAAAAAGCAAAAAGCCGTTCAGCTTACACTGAACGGCTTTCAATTTAAGCGACCCAAAGGCCGTTTAATTATTCTGCTACTGGCGCGTCGTCAGCATCAGAGATTTCTGGTCTGTCCATTAGCTCAACATAAGCCATAGGAGCGTTGTCGCCTACGCGAAAACCCATTTTCAGGATACGCAGGTAACCGCCGTTACGATTTGCGTAACGTGGACCGAATTCAGCGAACAATTTCAAGACCATTTCACGATCGCGCAAACGCGCAAAAGCCAAACGCTTATTTGCCAAAGTGTTTGTTTTACCCATAGTCAGAATCGGCTCGATAACGCGGCGCAATTCTTTTGCTTTAGGCAAAGTTGTTTTGATGGCTTCGTGACGCAGCAACGATACTGTCATGTTGCGCAGCATAGCCAAACGGTGGGAAGAGGTACGATTCAGCTTACGTAAGCCGTGACGATGACGCATGATATTTCCTTTCGTGTTTTAAAAAAATCCAGCTCTTCTATCGCTAACAATTTAGCGCGGACCGGTATATGCTTTACTACAATTACCGGGCAGACAGAGCCTGCCCTTACTACAAATTTCAAATTACTTTTCTAAGCCTGCAGGTGGCCAGTTTTCCAACTTCATACCTAAAGACAAACCACGGGAAGCCAATACTTCTTTGATTTCATTCAAAGACTTACGACCCAAGTTTGGAGTCTTAAGCAGTTCGTTTTCGCTACGTTGGATCAAGTCACCAATGTAGTAAATGTTTTCTGCTTTCAGACAATTCGCCGAGCGAACTGTCAATTCTAGATCGTCAACTGGACGCAACAGAACTGGATCAACCGCAGGTGCACGTGATGGCGCTTCTGCAGCGGCTTCAGTACCTTCCAGAGCAGCGAAGACGTTCAATTGATCAACCAAAACACGAGCCGACTGACGAATTGCTTCTTCAGGTGAAATCACGCCATTTGTTTCGATATTGATGATCAACTTATCCAGATCAGTACGCTGTTCTACACGCGCTGATTCAACCGAGTAAGAAACGCGGCGAATCGGTGAGAAAGACGCATCCAAAATGATACGACCAATTGTCTTGTTCGCATCTTCAGACAGACGACGGACGTTACCTGGCACATAACCACGGCCTTTTTCGACCTTGATCTGCATGTCCAACTTGCCGCCAACGGTTAAGTTTGCGATCACGTGATCTGGATTGATTAACTCAACATCATGTGGCAAATCGATATCCGAAGCCAAAACTGGACCTTCGCCATCTTTTTTCAATGTCAAGGTGACTTCATCGCGGTTATGCACTTTGAAGACGATACCTTTCAGGTTCAACAAGATGTCGACGACGTCTTCTTGAACACCATCGAGCGTCGAATATTCATGTACAACACCAGCGATAGTAACTTCTGTTGGTGCGTAACCCACCATAGAGGACAGCAATACACGGCGCAGCGAGTTGCCCAAAGTGTGGCCAAAACCACGTTCGAACGGCTCCATCACAACTTTCGCATGACCGGCACCTAGCATTTCAACATCAATAATACGTGGTTTAAACAGATTGTTCTGCATGAAATATCCTTTTCAATACCCTCGGCTCATTACACCGATAAGGCTGATGGCTGCAAAGAAAAAAGCCTGCCTGTCGAAAAACAGGCAGGCGGTAAAACTTGAATATTAACGTGAATACAATTCGACGATCAGGGATTCGTTGACATCGTGGCAGATATCGCTGCGATCTGGCATGGACTTGAAAGTACCTTCCATTTTCTTGGAATCAACAGCAACCCAAGATGGCATACCGATTTGTTCAGCCAAAGACAGGGCCTCAACGATACGCACTTGCTTTTTCGATTTTTCACGAACAGCAACTACATCACCAGATTTAACTTGGTAGGAAGCGATGTTAACAACGATGTTATTAACAGTAAATGCTTTGTGGCTAACCAATTGACGCGCTTCTGCACGTGTGGAACCGAAGCCCATACGATATGCGACGTTATCCAAACGGGATTCCAGCAATTTCAACAGAGTTTCGCCAGTATTGCCTTTTTGACGATCAGCTTCTGCGAAATAACGGCGGAACTGACGCTCCAAGATACCGTACATACGCTTAACTTTTTGCTTTTCACGTAATTGATTACCGTAGTCAGAAGTACGGGCGCCAGACTTAGCACCGTGTTGACCAGGTTTTACATCTAATTTACATTTAGAATCTAAAGAACGACGTGCGCTTTTCAGAAACAGATCCGTGCCTTCGCGACGGGATAATTTTGCTTTTGGTCCAATATAACGTGCCACGATATTTTCCTTTTATTAATGACGCAAGCAGGAACATCATCCTGCTGCGCTAGTCTGATCTGCAATCGAACAGACGGTGGTCTTACAAAAACTACTAAATTCTGCGAAAAAACAGAAAACCCACCAATTGAATTGGCGGGCTGTATTCTAACGCTAAATCTACCAGAACACCAGCAGCTTTCGCTACTGTTTTAGATACGACGACGCTTTGGAGGGCGGCAGCCGTTATGTGGAACTGGAGTAACGTCTTGAATCAAGGATATTTTAATACCCAAGTTGTTCAAAGCGCGAACCGAAGATTCACGTCCTGGGCCTGGACCCTTGATGCGAACTTCCAGATTTTTGATACCGCATTCAACTGCAACTTTACCTGCAGCTTCCGCTGCAACCTGAGCTGCAAACGGTGTCGACTTACGCGAACCTTTAAAACCAGCGCCACCAGCAGTTGCCCAAGACAAAGCATTGCCTTGACGATCAGTGATCGTGATGATGGTATTGTTAAAAGAAGCGTGAACGTGTGCGATACCTTCAGCGACATTCTTTTTAACTTTTTTACGAGCGCGGGCTGCGTTTGCGTTATTTTGTGCTTTTGCCATAATTGTTTCCTTAAACCCAGCAGTGCTGGATTATTTCTTCAATGATTGCGCTGCTTTACGCGGACCCTTACGCGTACGAGCATTCGTACGTGTACGTTGACCACGGCAAGGCAAACCCTTACGATGACGGAGGCCGCGGTAGCAACCTAAGTCCATCAAACGCTTGATGTTCATCGAGATTTCACGACGTAGATCACCTTCGACGATGAATTTTGCAATTCCGTCGCGAAGTCTTTCTAATTCGCTATCATCCAGATCTTTAACTTTTTTATTCGTTAAAACACCGGTTGCTTGGCAGATTTTCTCTGCGCGTGGACGACCAATACCATAGATAGCTGTTAAGCCGATTACGGTATGCTGATGATTTGGGATATTAACCCCTGCTATACGTGCCATTCGTTATCCTCGATAAATAACGTTAATTAACCTTGGCGCTGCTTATGGCGTGGTTCTGTGCATATAACACGAACAACACCCTTGCGCTTGATGATCTTGCAATTGCGGCAGATCCGCTTAACTGATGCGAGAACTTTCATTTTTGCCCTCTTTCCTTCTAGTTCATTTAAATTTACTTGGTTCGGAACACAATGCGTGCCCGGCTCAAATCATAAGGCGTCAATTCTACTGTCACCTTATCACCAGGAAGGATACGAATATAATTCATTCGCATCTTCCCAGAAATATGGCCAAGCACAACATGCCCATTTTCCAACTTAACTCGAAATGTTGCATTCGGAAGATTCTCTAGAATCTCGCCCTGCATCTGTATAACGTCGTCTTTTGCCATTCGATCTGCTGTTCCTCTGGGCGATTACCGCGAAGGAATTCCGCCCTTGAAATTTGCTTTACGAAGAAGCGATTCGTATTGCTGTGACATTACATAATTTTGCACTTGAGCCATGAAGTCCATCGTCACTACAACGATAATCAAAAGTGAAGTACCACCAAAATAAAATGGAACTTTCCAATATGACATCATGAATTCAGGCACCAAACACACCACCGTAATATACAACGCACCTACCAGTGTCAAGCGCATTAAAATCTTATCGATATAACGCGCCGTTTGATCACCTGGACGAATACCCGGCACGAATGCTCCGCTCTTCTTTAGGTTATCGGCTGTTTCTTTGCTATTAAACACAAGAGCTGTGTAAAAGAAACAAAAGAAAATAATTGCGCCAGCATACAAGAGGGCATGAATCGGCTCCCCTGGCCCCATCGACGCAGCAAGATCCTTAAGGAAACTGATTACTCGACTATCCGAATTTTCAACCCCCTTAGTGAACATACTGATAATCGTCGCCGGAAACAGAAGTATTGAAGAGGCGAAAATAGGTGGAATTACTCCAGCCATATTCAACTTCAACGGCAAATGACTACTTTGCCCACCGTAAACTTTATTACCCACTTGGCGCTTAGCGTAATTCACCAATATCTTACGCTGTCCCCGTTCGACAAAAACAACTCCGTAGGTCACAGCAGCGACAATCAAGCAAACTATCAACGCTGTAAATGGTGCCATCGAACCAGTGCGAACCAACTCGAACAAACTTGCTAATCCATTCGGCAAACCAGCAGCAATACCAGCAAAGATAATGATAGATATACCATTTCCCAAACCACGTTCAGTAATCTGCTCGCCTAACCACATCAAAAACATGGTTCCGGTTAACAAAGTAACGACCGTCGTAAAGCGAAACGCCATACCAGCATCAATCACCAAGCCAGGCTGAGATTCCAACCCAAACGCGATGAAATACGCCTGCAGTGTTGCCAACAACAAAGTACCATAACGCGTATATTGAGTGATTTTTCTACGGCCAGATTCGCCTTCTTTTTTAAGCGCCTCTAACTGAGGAGAAACAATCGACATCAATTGCATAATAATTGATGCCGAAATATACGGCATGATACCTAGAGCAAAAACTGTAAAACGCTGTAATGCCCCACCAGAGAACATGTTAAACATACCCAAAATACCACCTTGGTTCTGCTTAAACAATTCCTCTAGTGCTGATGGATCAATACCAGGAACTGGTATATGCGCACCAATGCGGTAAACAACTAATGCAGCCAACAAAAACCAAAGTCTTCCCCAAGGAAATCCATTTGCTGCACTCTTAGTCTGTTGTGGAGAAGTTGCCAATTATTGCTCCTGTTTCGACTGAATCAAGCAACTGCTTTAGCAGGTAATTTCTTAACCACTGGTGCAATAACTACTTCAGTCACTGTACCGCCAGCAGCTTCGATTGCAGCTTTAGCGCCCTTAGAGGCGATCAAACCGTTCAAAGTTACCTTTTTCGTGATAGAGCCTGACAAGATAACGCGCACTACACGCGCCAATTGCGACACTACGCCCGCTTGTTTTAATGCAAGAATATCGATCTCAGTAACTGGAAGATTTTCCAAATCCGTCAAACGAACTTCAGCCTTGTAAGGCGTAGCCAAAGATTTAAAACCACGCTTAGGCAAGCGACGTTGCAAAGGCATTTGACCGCCTTCGAAACCAACTTTGTGAAAACCGCCTGTACGTGACTTCTGACCTTTATGACCACGGCCCGATGTCTTACCTAAACCAGAACCGATACCGCGACCAACACGACGTTTGTAGTGTTTTGCGCCATCAGCAGGTTGAATTGTATTCAATTCCATAATTTGCTCCGATCGCAAGCCTTGCGGCTTACGATACAACCTTCACAAGATACGAGACTTTATTGATCATGCCGCGTACGGATGGAGTGTCTTCCAATTCGGAAACCGAATTAATACGACGCAAACCCAAACCGCGAACGGTGGCGCGATGAGACTCACGAGTCCCGATCAAACCTTTGACCAAAGTTACTTTTACTGTCTTTGTCATTTCGCTCACCTTAGCCCAGAATTTCTTCTAGCGATTTGCCACGTTTAGCAGCAATCTCTGATGGCGTACTCATCTTGGACAAACCATCCAGAGTCGCACGAACCATGTTATAAGGATTAGTAGAGCCGTTGGATTTAGCAACGACATTCACTACGCCTAAAACTTCAAAAATTGCGCGCATTGGACCGCCCGCAATAACGCCAGTACCCTCTTTGGCAGGCATGATCATCACTTTAGATGCGCCATGCTGACCAGTAACAGCGTGCTGCAAAGTGCCGTTTTTGAGAGTAACTTTAATCATCTTGCGACGCGCTTCTTCCATCGCTTTTTGTACAGCTACAGGAACTTCTTTCGACTTCCCTTTACCCATACCGATACGGCCATCACCGTCACCAACGACAGTTAATGCTGCGAAGCCCATGATACGACCACCCTTAACCACTTTGGTTACACGGTTGATCGCGATCATTTTTTCGCGCATGCCATCATCCGGCTTGTCGGCTGCCATTTTCGATTGCATTTTTGCCATGATGAATTTTCCTTAGAACTTCAGGCCAGCTTCACGCGCAGCTTCCGCTAACGCCTTGACGCGACCATGGTAACGGAAACCGGAGCGATCAAACGCGACTTCGGTAATCCCTGCTTTCAACGCCTTCTCTGCAACACGCTTGCCGACCAGTGTAGCGGCAGTAGCGTTGCCGCCATTACCTGACGCTGCTGCCAATTCAGCACGAACTTCTGCCTCTAGCGTAGATGCTGAAGCCAAAACTTTGGCATCAGAATCAATAATGCTTGCATAGATGTGCTGATTCGTACGATGCACTGCCAGGCGAGTCACCTTGAGTTCTGCGATCTTGGCACGGGTTTGAGTCGCGCGGCGCAGACGTGATTGTTTCTTATCCATCGTCAACCCCTATTACTTCTTCTTGGTTTCTTTAATCACAACCACTTCGTCCGAATATCGAACGCCTTTGCCTTTATAAGGCTCCGGTTTGCGGTATGCACGGACTTCAGCAGCCACTTGACCAACAACCTGCTTATTAATTCCTTTGATCAGAATTTCAGTAGGTGTTGCCGTTACAACCGTAATGCCTTCTGGCATCTGGTGAACGCATGGGTGCGAGAAGCCTAGCGACAAATTCAATTTATCGCCTTGTGCTTGTGCTTTATATCCAACGCCGACCAAGTTCAATTTCTTTTCGTAGCCTTTTGTGACGCCGATCACCATGTTATTAACCAAAGCACGCAAGGTGCCGGTCATAGCATTGGCTTCGCGACTATCATCAGCCGGGGAAAAGTTAAGAGTACCATTATCGTTAGCGACTGCTACCAAGCCATTCAGGCTTTGTGTCAGAACGCCCATTGGGCCTTTTACTGTAATCTGCGCTGCCGAGATTGCAATTTCTGCACCTGCTGGCACCGCGATTGGCATTTTACCTACTCGTGACATCTTGCACTCCTTAGGCGACGTAGCAAATTACTTCGCCACCGACACCGGTTGCGCGCGCTTTGCGGTCAGTCATAACGCCTTTTGGTGTGGACACAATGGCCACGCCCAAACCGTTCATAACACTTGGAATCTCGTCTTTACCTTTGTAAATACGAAGACCTGGGCGTGAAACACGCTCCAAACGCTCTATAACAGGACGTCCTGCATAATACTTCAAACCGATTTTCAATTCGGACTTACCAGCGGCGTCAACCACTGCGAAATCCTCAATGTAGCCTTCGTCCTTCAGTACAACTGCTATTGCAATTTTCACCTTAGAGGACGGCATTGCAACGGCAGTTTTGTGAACTACTTGCGCGTTACGGATGCGTGTCAGCATATCGGCGATAGGATCGCTCATACTCATTGATATTCTCCTATTACCAGCTGGCTTTAGTCATACCCGGAATCTCACCACGCATGGCGAATTCACGGAGTTTAATACGGCCCAAACCAAACTTACGGAATGTGCCACGTGGACGACCTGTCAATGCGCAACGATTGCGCTGACGTGTCGGATTAGAGTTACGTGGCAATGCCTGCAACTTCAGACGAGCTAAGTAACGCTCCTCTTCAGTCTTTGATTGGTCATCAATGATGGCCTTCAATTCGGCGCGTTTGCCAGCGAATTTCTTCACTAGATCTGCACGCTTTTGCTCACGATTAATCAGTGCCAATTTTGCCATGGCGACCTCAGTTTCTGAACGGAAATTTAAATGCGGCGAGAAGCGCTTTTGCTTCTTCGTCGGTCTTTGCTGTCGTAGTAATACTGATATTCATACCACGCAACACGTCGATCTTGTCGTACTCGATTTCAGGGAAGATAATTTGTTCCTTGATACCGATATTGTAATTACCACGACCGTCAAACGCACGACCAGACACACCACGGAAATCACGAACACGTGGCAATGCCACTGTAACGAAACGATCCAGGAATTCATACATCTGAGCGCCACGCAAAGTCACCATACAACCAATCGGATAACCTTCACGAATTTTGAAGCCAGCAATCGCTTTACGCGCTTTGGTGACAACTGGTTTTTGACCAGCAATTTTCGTCAAGTCACCAACTGCGTGCTCGATGATTTTTTTGTCGGCAATCGCTTCAGACAAACCCATATTCAGGGTAATCTTCAGAAGACGAGGCACTTCCATTGGACACTTGTAAGAGAATTTCTCTGTCAAGTCACCAACGACTTTTTCTTTATAAAATGCTTGTAGACGGGCCATGACTTTATGCCTTCACAACTTCGCCAGTTGACTTATAGACGCGGACTTTACTACCATCCACAACCTTAAAGCCAACACGGTCTGCTTTACCAGATGCAGCATTAAACAATGCAACATTTGACACATGTATTGGCATTACTTTATCAACAATGCCACCAACTGCACCAGTCATTGGGTTAGGCTTAGTCGCTTTTTTAGCAACATTAACACCTGCAACAACAACGTAATTTGCATCAACGCATTGCTGCACTTGACCGCGCTTACCTTTGTCTTTACCCGTCAAGACGATGACTTCGTCGTTTTTACGAATCTTATTCATCTGGACTCCTTACAGTACTTCAGGAGCTAGCGAAACGATTTTCATAAAACGCTCAGTACGCAATTCACGCGTTACTGGGCCGAAAATACGTGTTCCGATTGGCTCGAGTTTTGCATTCAACAACACTGCAGCATTGCCATCAAACTTAACCAGGGAACCATCTTGACGACGAACACCCTTAGCAGTTCTTACAACAACAGCATTGTAAATTTCACCCTTTTTTACGCGACCGCGAGGCGCAGCAGATTTAACAGTGACTTTGATAACATCACCAATACCTGCATAACGACGCTTAGAGCCGCCCAATACTTTAATACACAAAACTTCGCGTGCACCAGTATTGTCAGCTACTTCTAGCCGGCTTTCTGTTTGAATCATAATGTTCTCTTTCCCAACTTAATCCGCACAACTCGCACAAAGCAAATCTGCAGTCAGTTTTGGTCCCGCCAGCCAACTCACTTGTTGTCGGAATTCACAACCAACAATGCACGAGCCTACTGATTAGGTGGACGATTTTTAACCACTTCCACAACACTAGATTGTGCTGCAAAAGACATTTAGGCTGTTATTTACAAAGTTTGTAAATAACAGCCCATCATTATTACATCAAAAAACTAATTGTGCAATAAATTTATACAACCTGTGCAACTTGAACCACACGTGTCACAGTCCAAGCTTTAGTCTTGGAAATTGGACGACCTTCTTGAATCTCAACTGTGTCGCCAATCTTTGCCTGGTTTTCTTCATCGTGCGCATGGTATTTCGCCGAACGCATGATAATTTTGCCGTACAAAGGATGTTTAACATGACGCTCAACGACCACTGTTACGGTCTTGTTCATCTTGTCAGACGCAACCTTGCCAATCAATGTGCGCTTCAGTGCGACTTTTACTTGATCGTTCATTATTTGGCATCCTTCTGATTCATGACGGTTTTTACACGTGCGATGTCACGACGCACTTTTTTCAACTGTGAAGTATTATTCAGTTGCTGAGTAGCGATTTGCATACGCAGACTAAATTGAGCCTTCAACAAGTCATTCAGCTCTTTTGTCAAAGCTGCTGGATCCTTGCCTTGGAGTTCAGATACTTTCATTTACAACTCCCTTATTGGCCGACTTGACGCACGACGAACGTAGTCAATAACGGCAGTTTAGCTGCGGCCAAGCGAAACGCTTCGCGCGCCAGCGTCTCATCGACGCCATCCATTTCATACAGCATTTTACCAGGCTGAATCTCGGCAACGTAGTACTCAGGATTACCCTTACCATTACCCATACGAACTTCAGCAGGTTTTTGCGAGATTGGCTTATCTGGGAAAATACGAATCCAGATACGACCACCACGTTTAATGTGGCGTGTCATAGCGCGACGCGCAGCTTCAATTTGACGCGCAGTAATACGACCGCGACCAATTGCCTTCAATCCAAATTCACCGAAAGAAACAGCAGTACCACGGTCATGCGAGATGCCCTTGTTACGGCCTTTTTGCTCTTTACGGTACTTTCTGCGTGCTGGTTGCAGCATGATTATTCTCCTGCTTTCTCAGCTGGAGCTGTCGCAACGCCTGCCGGTTTAGCGTGAACACGCTTTGCCGCAGGAGCTGCCACACCAGCTGGAGTTTGACCTTCAGGACGCTTGGCACGAGGACGGCTGCTAGGCTTACCATCATCACGACGAGGACCACGACGTTTTTTGTCATCTTCTGGAGTGGATTCAATAACTGGAGCGTCGCCATTTGGCAAACGATCACCCTTATAAACCCAAACTTTGACGCCAATAATACCGTAGGTTGTCGATGCTTCGCTGAAACCGTAATCAATATCAGCACGCAATGTATGCAGAGGCACGCGGCCTTCACGATACCATTCTTTACGTGCGATCTCGATACCATTCAAACGACCACTAGACATGATCTTAATGCCCTTAGCACCCAAACGCATCGCATTTTGCATCGCGCGCTTCATTGCGCGACGGAACATGATACGTTTTTCGAGTTGCTGGGAAATAGAATCAGCGATTAGCTGAGCGTCGATTTCTGGTTTACGAATTTCTTCGATATTGACATGCACAGGAACGCCCATGATTTTGGCGAGCTCTGTTTTCAACAGTTCAATATCTTCGCCTTTTTTACCAATTACAACACCTGGACGGGAGCTATAAATAGTAATGCGAGCATTTTTTGCCGGACGCTCAATAGTAATACGACCTACAGATGCGTTCTTCAGTTTCTTCTTCAGATATTCGCGAACACGCAAATCCTCAAGCAGCATAGTAGCAAAATTACCATTGCCAGCATACCAACGTGAAGACCAGTTACGCGTTACCGCAAGACGAAAACCGGTTGGATGTATCTTCTGTCCCATCGTGACTCCTTAGTTACCGACAGTCACGTAGATGTGACAGGATTGTTTAGAGATACGATCGCCACGACCTTTTGCACGCGCTGTAAAACGCTTCAAAATCGTGCCCTTTTCGACATAAATAACTTTTACTTTCAACTCATCGATGTCCGCACCATCATTGTGTTCGGCGTTTGCAATTGCAGACTCCAAAACCTTCTTGATGATCGTTGCACCTTTTTTAGGGCTGAATGCTAAAATATTCAATGCCTGATCTACTTTTTTACCGCGAATCAGATCAGCGACTAACCGACCTTTTTGCTCGGACAGACGCACACCGCGTAGAATTGCTTTAGTTTCCATCATAGCACCTATCTCTTAGCCTTCTTATCGGCAGCGTGACCCTTGAAAGTACGAGTCAACGCGAATTCGCCAAGTTTATGACCAACCATGTTTTCGGAAACATAAACTGGTACGTGTTGCTTACCGTTATGAACCGCAATGGTCAAACCAATGAAATCTGGCATAATTGTCGAACGGCGCGACCAAGTTTTAATTGGTTTTTTGTCTTTAATTGCTTGCGCAGCTTCGACTTTTTTCACCAAATGGGCGTCGCAAAACGGCCCTTTTTTTGCTGAGCGTGTCATGTTTTATCCCTTATTTCTTGCCGCGGCGTGAGATGATCATGGAAGTCGTGCGCTTATTGCGACGCGTCTTCTTACCCTTAGTTTGCTGGCCCCATGGAGAAACTGGATGACGACCCGCTGCGGTTTTACCTTCACCACCACCGTGTGGGTGATCGACCGGATTCATTACCACGCCGCGAACGGTAGGGCGAACACCACGCCAACGCATTGCACCAGCTTTACCAATCTTACGCAGATTGTGCTCGCCATTGCCAACTTCACCGATAGTCGCGCGGCATTCGATATGAATACGACGAACTTCGCCAGAGCGCAAACGAACTTGAGCATAAGTGCCATCACGTGCCATCAACACTACACCAGCACCGGCAGTACGAGCAATTTGCGCACCCTTACCTGGCAACATTTCGACGCAATGCATCGTAGTACCGACAGGAATATTACGGATAGGCATGCAATTACCAGATTTAATAGGAGCATGTGAACCATTCATTACCTGGTCACCAGCAGCCATACCTTTAGTGGCAATGATGTATTGACGCTCACCATCCGCATAGCACAACAAAGCAATGTGCGCTGTACGGTTAGGATCGTATTCAATACGCTCTACTTTAGCTGGAATACCATCTTTAGTGCGCTTGAAGTCAACCAAACGATAATGCTGCTTATGACCACCGCCAATATGGCGAGTAGTAATATGACCGTTATTATTACGACCAGCAGTTTTTGATTTCTTTTCCAACAGAGCAGCGAACGGACGACCTTTATGCAGGCCTTCTGTCACCACTTTTACCATACCACGACGACCAGGCGAGGTTGGCTTGACTTTAACGAGTGCCATTATTATGCCCCCTCGGTGAAGTTAATTTCCTGACCTTCTTTCAAGCATACAAAAGCACGTTTTGTATGATTGCGACGACCATTAAATTTACCGGTACGTTTTTGCTTACCCAGGCGATTGGCAACTTGCACGGACTCAACCTGAACCTTAAATAACAGCTCAACTGCAGCTTTAATTTCTGGCTTAGTCGCATCTGGCATGACCAAGAAAACGATTTGCTCGTTTTTCTCAGCAACCATAGTTGCTTTTTCAGAAATAACTGGAGCCAGCAGCACCTTCATCAGGCGCTCTTCGCTATGCTTAACTACTGCGTTCATGCCAGCATCTCCTCAATCTTTGCCAATGCGGCCTTAGTGATCAACACTTTCTTGTAAAATACCAAAGAAACTGGATCAGCATAACGTGGCTCAACAACCAAAACATTGACCAAATTACGCGCTGCCAACATCAGGTTTTCATTGAATTCTTCAGTGATAACCAAAACTGACTCAAGACAACCCATTGCCTTCAGCTTATCAGACAATAATTTTGTCTTTGGAGCTTCGACAACCAAGCTATCAACCACATTCAAACGACCTTCACGAGCCAACTGAGAAAGAATCGAGCACAAACCAGCGCGATACATTTTCTTGTTAACCTTGTGAGAGAAATTCTCATCAGGCGAGTTAGGAAATGCACGTCCGCCTCCGCGCCACAGTGGCGAGGAAGACATACCAGCACGTGCGCGGCCAGTACCTTTTTGACGCCAAGGTTTCTTGGTAGTGTGATGCACATCATCACGACCCAATTGCTTACGATTACCACTACGAGCATTAGCTTGATAAGCAACGACAACTTGATGAATCAAGGCCTCGTTGTAATCACGACCAAAGATTGTATCTGGCGCAGCAACATTAGACGCAGATTGACCTTCTGCATTTAGGAGCTTCAGTTCCATAATTAAGCTCCCTTCTTAGTTTTAACTTTAATAGCAGGCAAAACGATTACCTGACCATTTTTTGCACCCGGAATAGCACCCTTCACCAGCAACAACTGACGCTCAGCATCAATGCGAGCGATAACCAGATTTTGCACAGTGCGATTAACGTCACCCAGATGACCAGTCATACGCTTACCAGGAAAAACACGACCTGGATCCTGCGCCATACCGATAGAACCTGGAACGTTATGCGAACGCGAGTTACCGTGTGTAGCGCGACCAGAAGAGAAGTGATAACGTTTGATAACGCCAGCATAACCCTTACCGATAGTAACGCCCTGCACGTCAACCTTCTGACCAACTTCGAACAAGCCAACTGGCACTACATCGCCAGCTTTCAGTTCAGAAGCTTTAGCAGCATCCACACGAAATTCTTTTAAGACAGTACCAGCTTCAACACCTGCTTTTGCAAGGTGACCGGCAGCCGCTTTTGTTACACGGGATGCACGGCGCTGACCGAAAGTAACCTGAACAGCAGAATAACCATCTGTTTCAGGAGTTTTGATTTGTGTCACGCGGTTATTTGATACATCTAATACTGTGACTGGAATTGAATCACCGTCCTCAGTAAAGATACGCATCATACCAACCTTGCGACCAACTAGGCCCAAGCTCATTGTTTTCTCCATTCCCACCTACGATTGGGCGGGGCTGACATTAAAAAAGACTTAAACAAATAAATCAGCTAAGCCGATCTTCATTTAAGCCTTCGATTATAGCCTGCAAATTTTTTATTTACAAGACTATTTTATTTTGAAATGCGAAAAAATTGTGGTATGTCGCACTTCAATAAATTGTCGAAGATCTTTTATTAGACTAAAAGATCTTCGTATTTCGATTACTGCAGTTTGATTTCTACATCGACGCCAGCGGGCAAATCGAGCTTCATCAAAGCATCAACTGTCTTATCAGTTGGGTCAATGATATCCATCAAGCGCTGGTGAGTACGGATTTCAAACTGATCACGTGAAGTCTTATTAACGTGCGGCGAACGCAATACGTCAAAACGCTGGATACGCGTTGGCAAAGGAACCGGTCCTTTTACAACTGCGCCAGTGCGCTTTGCTGTTTCTACGATTTCGAGCGCAGACTGATCGATTAACTTGTAATCGAAGGCCTTCAGACGGATACGGATTTTTTGATTTGCAGACATGATATTTCCTATAAAGAGCGAGCCGCAGATACTAACAATAGTACTTGCGGCATTTTTTAAACAAAGAGCGAAACTACAATTACTTCACTGCTATTAAGCAGGAATGATCTTAGCAACAACACCAGCACCAACAGTACGACCACCTTCACGAATCGCGAAACGGAGACCTTCTTCCATCGCAATCGGGTTGATCAACTTAACAGTAATGGAGACGTTATCGCCTGGCATAACCATTTCTTTGTCTTTTGGCAACTCGATCGAACCAGTCACATCCGTAGTACGGAAGTAGAACTGTGGACGGTAGTTGTTAAAGAATGGAGTGTGACGACCACCTTCATCTTTAGACAAAACATAGATCTCACCTGTGAAATGATCATGCGGCTTGATCGAACCTGGCTTCGCCAAGACTTGACCACGCTGCACGTCTTCACGCTTAGTACCACGCAACAAGACACCAACGTTATCGCCTGCTTGACCTTGGTCCAGTAATTTACGGAACATTTCAACACCAGTACAAGTAGTCACTGCTGTATCGGTGATACCGATGATTTCCAGAGCTTCACCAACTTTAACAATACCGCGTTCGATACGGCCAGTAACCACAGTACCACGACCAGAGATCGAGAATACGTCTTCAACTGGCAACAAGAAGGAACCATCAACAGCACGCTCTGGCGTAGGGATATATGTATCCAAAGCTTCAGCCAATTTCATGATAGCTTGCTCGCCCAAAGGACCAGTGTCGCCTTCTAATGCCAACTTTGCTGAACCTTGAATGATAGGCAAATCATCGCCTGGGAATTCGTACTTAGACAACAACTCACGAACTTCCATTTCAACCAACTCCAACAACTCAGCATCATCAACCATGTCGCACTTGTTCAGGAACACGATGATGTATGGAACACCAACTTGGCGTGCCAACAAGATGTGCTCACGAGTCTGAGGCATAGGACCGTCAGCTGCGGAACAAACAAGAATCGCACCGTCCATCTGAGCAGCACCAGTAATCATGTTTTTAACATAATCAGCATGGCCTGGGCAGTCAACGTGAGCGTAGTGACGCGCTTCTGTTTCGTATTCTACGTGAGCAGTATTAATTGTAATACCGCGCGCTTTTTCTTCTGGTGCCGCATCGATTTGGTCGTAAGCCTTAGCTTCGCCGCCAAATTTCTTCGACAATACTGTAGCGATCGCTGCAGTCAATGTAGTTTTACCATGATCCACGTGACCAATTGTGCCGACGTTAACGTGCGGCTTGGTGCGTTCAAACTTACCTTTTGCCATTTTATTCTTCCTTCAAAAAGAACGATTAGATTATGTGCCCACTCTTTTTAAAAGAGTAGGCGTTCCGTTTTTATTACTTAGTTTTTGCTGTCACGATTGCATCGATGACGTTCTTTGGCGCTTCAGCGTAATGCTTGAATTCCATAGTGTAAGTAGCGCGACCTTGCGTTGCTGAACGCAATGATGTCGAGTAACCAAACATTTCGGACAAAGGCACTTCGGCTTTAATGATTTTACCGCCACCGCCAGGGATCTCATCCATACCTTGAACCATACCGCGACGTGAGGACAAATCGCCCATCACTGTACCAGCGTAGTCCTCTGGAGTCTCAACTTCAACGGCCATCATAGGCTCAAGAATGACTGGACTGGCTTTACGGCAACCATCTTTAAACGCCATCGAACCTGCCATACGGAAAGCATTTTCGTTGGAATCGACGTCATGGTAAGAACCGAAAGTCAATGTAACTTTAACGTCAACCACTGGGTAACCAGCCAAAACACCAGATGCCAAAGTTTCGATAACACCTTTTTCAACTGCAGGGATATATTCACGAGGAACAGTACCGCCTTTGATCGAATCAACGAATTCAAAACCTTTACCTGGCTCTTGAGGCTCCAGTGTCAATACAACGTGACCGTACTGACCGCGACCACCAGATTGCTTAACAAACTTACCTTCAACATCGACGGCAGTCTTACGAATAGTTTCGCGGTACGCAACTTGCGGCTTACCAACTGTCGCTTCGACGCCAAATTCACGACGCATACGATCAACGATAATTTCCAAATGCAACTCACCCATACCACCAATGATTGTTTGACCAGATTCCTCATCTGTTTTTACGCGGAAAGACGGATCTTCTTGCGCCAAGCGATTCAAGGCCAAGCCCATTTTTTCCTGATCTTGCTTAGTCTTAGGCTCTACCGCCTGAGAAATAACTGGCTCAGGGAAAACCATGCGCTCCAGAGTAATGATGGAGCTAGGATCACACAAAGTCTCACCAGTCGTTGCATCTTTCAAGCCAACTGCTGCGGCGATATCACCAGCGTGAACTTCTTTAATTTCTTCACGTTGATTTGCATGCATCTGCAAAATACGACCAAGACGCTCTTTCTTGTTCTTGTTCGGGTTGTAAACGGTATCACCAGACTTGACCATACCAGAATACACGCGGAAGAAAATTAACTGACCTACAAACGGATCAGTCATGATCTTAAACGCCAAAGCTGAGAATTTCTCTGTATCTTCTGGCTTACGCGTAGTCGGAACATCATCCTCATCCAAACCAGCGACAGGTGGAATATCCACTGGCGACGGCAAGTATTCAATAACCGCATCCAACATCGCTTGAACGCCTTTGTTTTTAAAAGCAGTTCCGCACATCATAGGAACGATTTCAGCAGCAATGGTACGAGCACGTATCGCAACTTTAATTTCTTCTTCAGATAAATCACCTTCTTCAAGGTATTTATTCATCAACTCTTCGCTGGATTCTGCAGCAGCATCCAACATTTTTTCACGCCACTCTTGAGCTGACTCAACTAACTCAGCAGGAATTTCGCGATAGTCAAATTTCATACCCTGAGATGCTTCATCCCAGTAAATCGCTTTCATCTTGACCAAATCCACAACACCCAAGAAATCTTCTTCGGCACCGATAGGGATTTGCATCAAAATTGGATTCGCCTTCAAACGTGTACGCATTTGCTCGTAAACTTTGAAGAAGTTCGCACCAGTACGATCCATTTTATTGACGAAAGCCAAACGTGGAACTTTGTACTTATTTGCCTGACGCCATACGGTTTCAGACTGAGGCTGAACACCACCTACCGCGCAGTAAACCATACATGCACCATCCAAAACGCGCATGGAACGCTCAACTTCAATAGTGAAGTCAACGTGGCCTGGGGTATCAATAATATTGATGTGATGCTCAGGGAAATTGTTCGCCATGCCTTTCCAGAAGCATGTGGTCGCAGCAGAAGTAATGGTAATACCACGCTCCTGCTCTTGCTCCATCCAGTCCATGGTAGCCGCGCCATCATGCACTTCACCGATTTTATGATTTACACCGGTGTAGAACAATACACGTTCAGTTGTAGTTGTTTTACCAGCATCAATGTGAGCTGAAATACCGATGTTGCGGTAGCGCTCAATGGGGGTCTTACGGGCCATAGCTAATCCTAAATCTTTTAATGGACAAAACCGAGCGCAATTTCAAATTAAAATCGCGCCCGGTCTGATTCAAAGTACTTACGGAAACCACTGCATAAAACACATGCAATAGCCTCTCACTGTCTCATTTTTTAAATGAGTTAGAAGCGGAAGTGAGAGAAGGCCTTGTTGGCTTCCGCCATACGATGCACTTCGTCACGCTTCTTCATTGCGCCGCCGCGACCTTCTGCGGCTTCCATTAATTCACCACCCAAACGCTGCGGCATGGATTTTTCGCTACGCTTGTTAGCCGCTTCACGCAACCAACGCATAGACAAAGCCATACGACGAACTGGGCGAACTTCAACTGGAACCTGGTAGTTAGCACCACCAACACGGCGAGATTTAACCTCAACCAATGGCTTAGCATTACTGATTGCAGCTGCGAACACTTCCAACGGATCCTTACCGGATTTCTGTTGGATATGGTCAAACGCACCGTAGATAATGCCTTCAGCAACAGACTTCTTGCCAGACAACATCAATACGTTTACAAATTTTGATACATCTACATTACCGAATTTTGGATCCGGCAAAATATCCCGTTTCGGGACTTCACGACGACGTGGCATTTCAATTCCTTTCAATCTTCAGTTGAGCGGGCCGATAATAAATTTATCGACGCTCGCGGCAAACCATCATAGTTAGCCACTTACTCGGTCAAATTCCGACCGACACTTTCTGAATCATTAAGATTACAGAGGTTAAATTACAAGCTGATTACTTCTTAACAGCTTTAGCGCGCTTCGTACCGTATTTGGAACGAGATTGCTTACGGTCTTTAACACCTTGAGTATCCAAAGCGCCACGAACCATATGGTAACGTACACCCGGCAAATCCTTTACACGACCACCGCGCAGCAAAACTACGCTATGTTCTTGCAAGTTATGGCCTTCACCGCCGATATACGAAATAACTTCGAAACCATTGGTCAGACGTACTTTGGCAACTTTACGCAAAGCCGAGTTAGGCTTCTTTGGAGTTGTCGTATAAACGCGGGTACATACGCCACGTTTTTGCGGGCTGTTTTCCAGCGCCGGCGATTTGCTTTTCACACGTACAGAAACACGTGGTTGGCGAATCAGTTGATTGATGGTTGGCATCGTTTTTAATCCAACAAAATACAACGTTAAACACAAACCCGGAAACGGTTGCCCGGGGACATAAATCTATATTTGCTATCAACCTAGATCAACAGCGTCCCGATATCAGAGAATCAAATTAGCAAGCCCAAAAGAGGAAACGCAGAGATGAACCATATAAAATCGAGAACTCGCGAGTGTACACCCAAAAAACCAAGGAAGTCAACAAAAGAAGATCGCAAGCACCAGTCATTGCCCACAAAACAAGCTTTGCCGCAGCTTAGCGAGATTTAATATCGCAGGGTTCCTTAGTCTAGAAAACAAACTGGCTTAGTTCAAGCTTAGATCCTTGATTTAGGCGAAAACTACAGTATGCGTGGCATTTGCTTCTGCGCTTGATGACTTCGCTAGTAATATAAGGGCAGGCGCACTCTTTTCACCACCCCATGCAAGCAAAGCATCTGCTTATTCGCATTTATATAGTCCTGAGTTATTTGGGGATCTCGGCCTGCTCTGTTTTCTCCTACTTTGCAGGCGGAACCTTAAGCGCCCTCATAGAGCGGCTATTGTTTCAAGCACTAGCCTGGTTCGCTTTATGGTCGATCCTGTTACGTCCCAGTGTGTTTCACGCAATATTATTACCGGCTTTTTTGGCTTTCCCACTCGAACTTTATTTGCGATTTTATTTCAATCAAGGCATATCCGCCCATCATCTTGGCGTGATGTTTGAAACCAGTCCCAAAGAGGCTGCGGAATTTTTGGGATATAAAATATGGCGACTAGGCTTCGCGCTGATTTTCAGTTGCCTCTGGTGGTACAGCATTTTGAGACTATCCAGACAAGACCGCCTATTAAGTTGGCCGCGCCGTGGACGATGGCCGATATTTGCCTGTAGCTTGATAGGCTTGGGATTTTTTATCTATATCAAGCAACTTACAGCAGAAAGCAGCGCCCCCACGCCCAGCTTGCAGGTTTTCTGGAACAATTATCTCAAACCGACAGCGACCTCCGACACTAGCGCTGAATCAAGCGCTTACTATCGCTGGCAAACTTATGCGCAGGCCTGGCCTTTCGGGATCTGGGTGCTGGCGCATGAGTTTTACAGGGAGCGGGCTTACTTGTCTCAGCTACGCAAACAGAACCGGAGCTTTCTGTTTCACAGCGAGCAAAGCAATAACTCTTCAAGCATGCAGACTTTCGTGCTGGTGATAGGTGAGTCATCACGCTATGATCGCTGGGGCATCAATGGCTATGCGCGCGACACCACGCCTTTATTGGCGCAAGAAAGCAATCTGGTGAGTTTTAGCGATGTGATATCTGCGGTAGCGGCGACACGCTTATCAATCCCTATTATTCTTTCACGTAAAGCTGCTAGGCAAAGTTTGCAGGCAGGTTTTTCCGAAAGCTCCCTGATCAGCGCCTTTCGCGAGGCGGGCTTCAAAACCTTTTGGCTCTCCAATCAAATGAGCTTCGGGGAATTTGATACCCCGACTTCGGTGTTTGCCAATGAGGCCGAGGTCAAGCAGTTTCTAAATCTAGGCGGCTTTACCAATACTTCATCACATGACGAAATTTTACTAGAACCATTGCAAATCGCCTTACGCGACAACGCAGAGAAGAAGCTGATCGTGCTGCATAGCTTAGGGAATCACTGGAATTACAGCCAGCGTTACCCCAAGCAATTCGATCATTGGCAACCTTCTTTATATGGAGTGAGCAATCCTGCTTACACGGATCTAAAAAACAAACTTCCTTTAAATAACAGTTATGACAACTCTATGTTGTATACCGACTGGTGGCTAAGCCAGGTGATCGCGCAACTGAAGGCCACCAAGGAAATGAGCGCCCTGCTGTATGTATCGGATCATGGGCAAACCTTGTACGATGGCCATTGCAGGCTGGCCTTCCACGGTCACAACACCCAGTATGAGTTTCACATCCCCGCCTTCATGTGGTTTTCATCCGCCTATCAAGAGCGACATCCTGAGCAAATTAAGCAACTCCACCTACACCGGGATGCCCGCCTGTCTACCGAGAATGTGTTTCACTCTATGCTGAACATGGCGGACATACGCTACCCTGATGACAAATTAGAATGGAGTTTCCTGAGCGCTGAATACCGTCCACATCGACGCTATGTCGACAGTTATGGCTGGACCGATTACGACAACGCCTATTTCAGAGGTGATTGCCGCGAACTAATCGATAAGCAGGCGCCGCTAAGTCAGGAAAAATAAGACCTCCTCTGTGACGCATATTCCATGCGCCTTACCGGCTAGGCAGGCTGGGGAACCGCATGGAATATGCGCGCCCAGCCCGCGCATTGTGACAGCTTGCGGAGGTGACGATTGCGCGATCGCCCTGCGTAAAACTACTCCAAAGCAAGAAATCGGGACTAGATTCGTTGATGGATAAGCATTTCTCCCTTACACTAACGACATGCTTAGAGACGCCCCTCCCACCCTGACACTCAATCAAGACCCCAGCGCCAGCATACATGTCGCGGGCGCATGGCTAGTGCATGTGGTATCGGTGAAAGCGGTGATGGAAGGCCTGAGCACGCAACTGCATGAACTGGCCAAGCAGACTAGTCTAAGTTGGGACTTAACCGGCATCAGTGCACTCGACCATATCGGTGCGCAGATGTTATGGCAAACCTGGGGCAAGCAAAGGCCACAGAATTTGCGGGTATTGCCGGTGCATGAAGGTATCTTCGAGCGTTTGGCGCAAGTGAGCACACTGAGCGTACCGACCAGCCCCAAGCCACGCCTGACCAGGGTGATGCAATTGGGAACGGTCATGTTAGGTTTTTTTGAACATCTGTTCAGCTTTACCGCTTTACTCGGCCAATTGATGCTCGATATTGGTTTATTTATACGCCATCCTATCAAGGGGCCTTGGAAAGAACTCTCCGCCAATTTATTTCGTACCGGCTTTCAGGCCTTGGGGATCACGGCTCTGGTAGGCATGTTGATAGGCGTGGTGCTGTCTTATCTGTCGGCGCAGCAACTTGCGACCTTCGGCGGCGATCTATTTATTGTCAATATTCTTGGCATGAGCATAGTGCGTGAACTCGGACCTATGCTGGCGGCGATTCTGATTGCCGGTCGCTCAGGCTCGGCAATTACCGCACAGCTAGGCGTGATGCGTGTCACCGAAGAGCTCGATGCCATGCGCGTTATGGGCATCCCCCAGGGTTACCGCCTGATCATGCCCAAAGTGTTGGCACTGGCGATCGCCATGCCTTTAATCGTCATCTGGACCGATGTCATGGCCTTAATCGGTGGCATGTTGGCGGCGCAAGCGCGCTTGGGGATGTCGCCGGGATTTTTCATACACAAGTTGCCAGAAGCTGTTTCATTGGCGAATTACTGGATAGGTTTAGGCAAGGGTGCGGTATTTGGCGTGCTCATTGCACTGGTGGCCTGCCACTTCGGGCTGCGCATTAAACCGAATACCGAAAGCCTGGGACAAGGCACCACCAGTTCTGTGGTTGTTTCAATTACAGTAGTGATAATCGCCGATGCCATTTTCGCGATTATTTTTAGTAAGACGGGCTACTAATGGCAGCCAATAGCATCATAGAGATCAGCAATTTGCGCACCCAGTTCGGGCGCGCAGTGATCCACGATCAGCTCAATCTGCAAGTCATACAGGGCGAGATACTCTCGATAGTCGGCGGTTCGGGCTCAGGCAAGACGGTACTGATGCGGCAAATGCTGGGGCTAGAGCGACCAGCTCGCGGCAGCATTAAAGTGTTAGGAGAAGATTTACACGGCCCGGATCGCGAGCATTTGATCTATTTACGTAAACGCTCAGGCATGCTGTTTCAACATGGCGCGCTATATTCGGCCCTGACTGTATTTGAAAATGTCGCCCAGCCTATGCGTGAACTGGGCAGTTTATCGGAAGCCCTGATCACAGATTTAGTTCATTTAAAACTGCATATGTCCGGCATCAATCTTGAGCATGCCGCTAAAATGCCAGCGGATTTATCCGGCGGCATGATCAAACGCATCGCACTGGCGCGCGCTTTGGCGCTCGATCCGGAACTACTGTTCTTAGATGAACCGACTGCCGGGCTAGATCCTGATCGCTCCGACAGTTTTGTCAGTCTGATCAAGTCTTTGCATCAGCAATTAGGCCTGACCGTGGTCATGGTGACGCATGATTTGGATACCTTGTTTGCCTTATCCAGCAGAATCGCCGTATTAGCGGAAAAGCATGTCATTACCATAGGTTCACCCGCTAGCGTGGTCGAATATCCACATGAATTTATAGAGAAATTTTTCCAGGGTGGACGTGGCCTACGCGCCATGCAAGTATTGCCAGCCAACGCAATGCCGGCCAAGAGTCATCCACTACCAGACCCAGCGCACTACGCTAAGGAGTAATACACGTATCATGGAAAGCAGATCTCACGCCTTAATGGCAGGTTTTTTCACCATCGCCCTGATTGCTTTGGCCACAGTATTTGCGCTGTGGTTAGGGCGCGACCGGATACAAAGAACGCCGTATCTGATCGCCACTAAACTCTCGGTAGCCGGCTTAAATTTACAAGCCGCAGTGCGTTATAAAGGGATTAAGGTCGGCAATGTCACCGACATCGATTTTGACGATAGCAATCCCGGCCAGATTTTACTCAGAATTGATGTTTTGCCGGACACTCCAGTCACGCCTGCGACCTTTGCGACTTTAGGTTATCAGGGTGTGACAGGCATTGCCTATGTACAGTTAGATGAAGACACCACTTCATCACCGGCATCGGCCCTAGAAAAAATCAGCGGTATGCAGCGCATACCACTGCGTCCGGGCATGATGCAAAATCTAGAACAACGCGGTATGGCGATTTTGAACCAGACCGAAGAACTCAGTAAGCGCCTCAACAGCCTGCTGGACCCAGATAATCGCAAATCACTCGTCACTGCAGTCGACAACATAGGTCGTGCCGCAGCTGCCTGGCAAACAGTCCCAGGAAAACTCGAGCCTACGCTGGATAAACTCCCGGTCTTAATCGAACAGGTGCAAGGCAGTGCGGCCGCCTTTAAGGTGTTTTCTGCCGATGCCAGCCGCATGAGTAATAACTTCAATTTATTGGCGAGTAAGCTGCAGGCTAGTGATGGTACGGTCGCCAAACTTAATCTGGCCGCCGATCACATTAGCGAGGGGGTAACGCAAGAAACCCTGCCTGCCATCAACTCTTTAAGTCGTGAGGCCCGCAGCTCTATGCGTTCCTTGACGCGCGCTGTAGAAAACCTCAATGACAGACCGCAAAGTATCTTATTCGGCAATAACGCAGCGCAGCCTGGCCCTGGTGAAGCTGGTTTTGTCGCGCCTAAATAAACGAAAGAATCTGATGCTATCTCCCCGTCTAGCCAAACTTTGTCTCAGCCTCTCGATGGCGACACTATTACAGGCCTGCGCTGGCAGCGCCACCGCGCCGCGTTTCAACTATGACTTCGGTGCGCTACCGATCAGCAGTCTAGCCAGCAATGCAAAAATCGCGATCAGTCTGGCCGATGTCAGCGCGCCCGCCACTCTGGACAGTAATGCCATGCTTTACAGATTGGACTACGACAATGCTCAAATGCTGCGCCCGTATGCCCAACATCGTTGGAGCATGCCACCAGCGCAGCTAATGACGCAAAGAATCAAAGCAAGAATGGCAACAGCGGACGCCACCGTAGTTTCTGTCGCTGATGGCGTCAGCGATTTACCGATTTTAAAGATTGATCTCGATGAATTTACCCAGATTTTTAGCAGCGCCAGCCAAAGCCATGCCCAGATCAGCTTGCGTGCCACCCTAGTGAAAAGAAATAAACTGATCGCGCAGCGCTATTTTAGCCTGGCCACCAAGTCAGACAGCGCCGATGCCCCTGGCGGCGCCAAAGCCATGCAGATCGCGGTCGACAGCAGCATCAGCGAGATCATGCTGTGGTTGCAAACTAATTCAGGAAACTAATTCGCACGCATCATTCCCCACACTGAGCAAAAGCATGCCAACGACTCCGCCACTCGTAGCCGAAGCTTCCCCGTTTTCGCGCGCCGCTTTAGTGGCTTATCTGTTTTTGATAATGTACGCCAGTTGGTACCCGTTCTCAGGCTGGCAAACAGATAATTTAGTGGCGATACTCGACGTCGCCAGACAGTGGCCACGCTATTGGACAGCCTTTGACGCCAGCATTAACGTGGTCGGCTACCTGCCTTTGGGTGTCTTACTGGTTTTTGCCCTGTATCCGCTATGCTCTCGACCAGTCTCCGTATTGCTGGCAACCATCGCTGGCACCCTTTTATCGGTCACGATGGAGGGTGTACAGTATTTCCTACCTAGCCGCGTGACCTCAATCTTAGACGTGATCACCAATAGTAGCGGTACGCTTTTGGGGGCACTGCTTGGTGCGCTCTTGATACCCAGTGTGCTGGAGAAAGGCCGCTTGCGTTTATTGCGCAGACAATGGCTACACCACGAGGCTAGCCGTGAAATGCTGATATTAGGCCTATGGCCATTGGCCCAGATCTACCCGCAAGCCTATCTGTTTGGTCTCGGCCAGATTTTGCCCTTAATATCATTCTGGCTGGATGAGTATTTTGCTATCGATATCGATTTAAGTGCAGTATTGCTACAGGGCCTGGAACTCGATGCCGCTGAATACCTACTCTCCGAAACCATCATCACGGCTTGCGGCGCCACCGGCGCCGTCTTGATTTGTCTCTTCATTCTGAACCGGCACGCGCCTAAATTTTGGCTGTCTAGCCTATTACTAGTCGCCGCGGTCTGTACCAAGGCCTTGGCCAGCGCCTTACTGTTCAAACCTGAATATGCCTTCGGCTGGCTGACACCTGGTGCGCGTGGCGGCTTACTGATCAGTGCCATCATGCTGTATGGTTTTTCTTTCGCACCTTCGCGCGCACAAAGGCGACTAGCGATCTTGATGCTCTTGATTAGTTTAATCCTGATTAATCTCGTCCCTAGCAATCCCTACTTCTTGCTCAGCATGCAAAATCTAACGCATGGAAAATTTCTTAATTTTTACGGTGCAGCCCAATTTCTCTCCATCTGCTGGCCTTTGCTCGCACTTTGGTATTTATTTGATCGGCCAATACCCGCATCGCCACTAGTTGAGCCACAAGCGGGCGACCTGTACAACGACACGGTAACGGCACCACATCAAACAAAACAGCAATAGAACGGGCGCACCTGGCGTGCCTCATCGTGCTTCATCGCGCCTCAGCGTGTATCATACGGGCTCACTCCGCAATCAGAAAATTTACCATGGCTGACACACCCTATTTTCAAAAGCATGTTTTCTTTTGCATGAACCAACGCGAAGATGGCCGCCCTTGCTGTGCCGAACGCGGCGCGCAAGCAGCGCAAGAACATACCAAAAAACGCATCAAACAACTCGATTTGAATGGTCCGGGGAAAATCCGCATCAACAAAGCGGCCTGTCTCGATCGTTGCGATGAAGGCCCGGTGCTGGTGGTGTATCCACAAGGAACCTGGTACACCTATGTCGATCAATCCGACATAGACGAAATCATCGAGGTCGACTTGGTCGGCGGTGGTATCGTCGAACGCCTGAAGGTTTAAACTGAACCAGTATGAATGCACAAACAGAGTATTTTTTAATCCCCGGTGCGGTTGGTCAACTTGAATGCGCGCTCGACCTGCCCGATCCTGAAATTGTCGCTGCGCCGCGTGGCTTGGCACTGGTAGCACATCCGCATCCGCTGTATGGCGGCACCATGGATAACAAGGTCACCCAGACTTTGGCACGCACTTTTGTCTCTCTGGGCTACGCCACGGTACGCATGAATTTCCGTGGCGTCGGAAAATCGGCAGGCAGCCACGATACTGGCATAGGCGAAACCGATGATATGCATACCCTACTCAAGCATATGCGCCAGCAGTATCCGGACTTACCGCTGGTACTGGCCGGTTTTTCTTTCGGCACCTTTGTCCAGTCTTGCCTGCAACAGCGTTTGACGGTGCAAGGCGAAACCGTGCAGCGCATGGTACTGGTCGGTGCCGCAGCCGGTAAGTGGGCGATGCCCGAGATCCCGGCCAGCACGATTTTGATTCATGGCGAGCTCGATGACACTATCCCCCTGCAAGCCGTATTCGACTGGTTGCGTCCCCAGGATATTCCTGTGGTCGTGATTCCCGGTGCCGATCATTTTTTTCACCGTCGCCTGCAACATATCAAGAATCTCGTGGTCAATATGTGGGATTAGGTTTTTTAATCACCACCATCGTATCGTCCTAATCGCTTTTTCAATCAGATGGTTACTTAAGTTTACTAATGAAAAAATTTATCTTCAAAATCGCGCTGGCAGCACTTGCGCTGCTCCATATCTCAGTGGCGACCGCACAAAGTCTGCCGGCACCTACCATCGCCGCTAAATCCTGGTTGTTGCTCGACGCCACCAGCAATCAAGTAATCGCCTCGCAAGATCCAGCCTTACGCATAGAGCCAGCCTCATTGACCAAGATCATGACGGCGTATCTGGTGTTCTCGGCACTGAAAGACAAGAAGCTCGATCTGAATCAAAAAGTAAACGTCTCAACCCGTGCCTGGAAGGTTGATGCCAGCAGCTCTAAAATGTTTATCGACCCAGCTACACCGGTCAGTATCAGTGATTTGCTGTACGGCCTGATCGTACAATCAGGTAACGATGCCGCAGTCGCGCTGGCAGAAGCGGTGGCCGGCAGCGAAGAAGCCTTCGTCGTGCAAATGAATCGTGAAAACGAGCGTATGGGTCTCAAATCTAGCCATTGGGGCAATCCGCATGGTTTGCCTAGCACGGAAAACTATTCTACGGCTCAGGATTTATCGACTCTGGCCTTGCGTCTGATCACTGACCATCCTGAGTTTTACAAGACTTACTACTCAACCAAGAGCTTCACTTACAATAAAATTACCCAACCGAACCGCAACCGCCTACTGTGGCTAGACCCAACCGTAGACGGCATGAAAACCGGTCATACCGAAGCGGCAGGATACTGTCTGATCTCGTCGGCAAGTCGCCCTAACGGCAGCGGCCAGCGTCGCCTGATTTCTGTAGTTACCGGCACTAGCAGCGACCAGGTACGTGCGCAAGAAAGTCTGAAGTTACTCAACTGGGGCTACCTCAATTTTGATACCGTCAAACTGTATGCAAAAGGCCAGGCGATCGCGACGCCAGAAGTCTGGAAAGGTAGCCAGGCGCAAGTGAAAATAGGTTTCACCAGTGACTTGTACGTGACCCTGCCAAAAGGCGCGGCTGCAAAACTCAAGCCAGCCTTAGAGCGCAAGGACCCGCTGGTCGCTCCGATTGCCGAGAACAGCAAAGTAGGCACGGTAAAAATGATGCTGGACGGTAAAGCGATTGCAGAGTTCCCCGTGCTCGCCTTAGAACAAATCAATCAAGCCAGCATTTTTGGCCGCGCCTGGGATTCTATCCGTTTGATGTTTAAGTAATTACATAACTACAATAACTGCACCGCTGTCATTTTCTCAATGAGATAAATTGCGATGAAGTAAAAGTCCAAAAACGCCAACAGCAGAGCACACAATGGCTCCCTTGTTGGCGTTTTTTTATGTGTTTTTTGCATAAGCCTGTGCAGCAAACTGTGTAAGAATAGCTACTCCTCCTTCTTTACTGACAGCACCTATCATGAGCGATCCCCTGGTCTACCTGAACGGCAAAATTACCCCCTTGTCTGAAGCACATATCCCGGTGATGGATAGAGGTTTTATCTTTGGCGATGGGATTTATGAAGTGATCCCCGTGTATGGCCGCAAGATGTTCCGCGCCGATCAGCATCTGGCGCGCCTGTTTCGCAGCATGGCCGCGATAGGCATCCCCAATCCACATAGTAAAGACCAGTGGCTGGGGCTAATTAAACAGGTGATGGATGCGCATACTGCCGATGATCAGATGGTGTATTTGCAACTGACGCGCGGCGTAGCGAAGCGCGCGCATGCCTTCCCGGCCGAGATGATACCGACCGTCTTCATCATGACCGGCCCGATACCTGTGATTGCCGCTAGCGTGCGCAGCAAAGGGGTCAAATGCGTCTCTATGCTCGATCAACGTTGGTTGCATTGCGATATCAAGTCTATTTCTTTACTCGGCAATGTATTGGCAGCGCAAAACGCCGCCGAAAACGATGCCATAGAAAGCATACAATTTCGCGATGGCTATCTGACCGAGGCCTCGGCATCGAATGTCTGGATTGTCAAAGATGGCGTGCTAATGGGGCCGCCGAAAGACAATTTAATCCTGGAAGGGATACGCTACGGCTTGATAGAAGAACTGTGTGCTGCGCATCAAATCCCCTTCAAAGCACGTCGTATCAGCCGCGCAGAAGTGTTTGGCGCAGATGAAGTCTTACTCTCGTCGGCCACCAAGGAAGTGCTTGCGGTGGTAGAAATTGACGAGCAGACTATAGGAAAAGGCGTTCCCGGCCCCATATACCAATTACTGTATGCCGCTTACCAAGATGCAAAAGCGGCTAGCCTATGAAGAACGATTAAATAAAAGAACGATTAGAAAGACCGAGCACATCATGAACATGCCAGACATTCCCCACGATCAAAGTCTGATCGAATACCCCAGTGATTTCCCCATCAAAATTATGGGCATCATGCAAGAATCCTTCGCCCAGACTATCGTCGAGGTAGTCACTCTACACGACCCGACTTTTCACGCCGGCAAGATGGAAATGCGTCCCTCCAGCAAAGGCAACTATCTGTCATTAACGGTGACGATACTGGCGGTGAATCGCGAGCAACTCGATAATCTTTATCGTGCGCTGTCGTCCCATCCTATGGTGAAAATGGTGCTATAAATACCACGGGGTGCCGCTACAGCAATGGCGGCACCCAAACGGTGTACACCTGCTTTATTTTATCGCCAGACCCAGGCTATCTCCTGCGCCATTTCAGCCTGAAGTTCACACCGCCACATTCTAGCCATCCACAGATACTCCCACCCAGTACATTTTTAATGCGCAATGAATATGTGCGCAAATGGCATACTTTTCTAAAAATATGGGGGGAGTATATATAAAAATCATTGTCATTGAGCTTGCCCGCTGGCGATTTCCTGCAGTAGCCATTCGCGAAACGCGCGCACTTGCGGCTGCTCCAAAGCGCGCGCTGGATACACCAGATAATACGAAGACGGACTGGGCAAGGCGATCTCAAACAGGCGCAGCAACTGGCCGCTCGCCACCTCGCTTTGCACTATGCTATGACGCCCCAGCGCGATGCCGCGCCCATTGTGGGCAGCGCGCGCTAGCATCGATGAATCTTGGTACAGCAGACCACCGCTAGGTTCGGCAAGATCGAGCCCCGCCAGACGAAACCAGCCCAGCCAAGGCTCATCATGGCAACGCAGCAATTGGGATGGCAACAACTCTTGTGGCGTTTTAGGCAATGCCCCTTCGTTATAGTGCGGACTTACCACTGGGTAATACACATCATCCATCAAATGCTCACTACGCAAACCGGGCGCTTGCGCACCGACGCCAAAGCGTATCGCGATGTCCACGCCTTCTTTCGCAAAATCCACTTTATGATTGCTCGAATGCAAATTCACCTCCATCTCCGGGAAAATTTCTATAAAACGCTCCAGGCGCGGTGCTAACCAGCGCGCCGCAAACGAGGGCAAAGTGCTGATGGTAAGGCGCGTCTGGCGCTGAGCATCTTGCAGCGCCGCCGCTGCTAGTGCGATCTGGCTTAAAGAAGTGCGTATCACTTCGGCAAAGCGCAACCCCTCTGCGGTGACCGCGATTCTCTTTCCATTGCGGGTAAATAATTCTAATCCCAGTTCTTGCTCCAGCGCCCTGACCTGATGACTGATAGCCCCATGTGTCAGATGGATTTCTTCGGCGGCGCGCGAAAAATTCTGATGTCTGGCCGCAGCCTCAAAAGCACGCAGAGCAGCCAGATTAGGCAAACGGCGAAAATCAGACATAGGAGAGCCCTTACTTAAACAGTAGTGATGTGAAAAATATTAGCAAGACTAAGGAATATTACTCGTTTTGCAAGCACTGTGCCTTGCTCTAGAATGAATTCATCAAGCAGGCAAACCACCCATCTCATGGGCGTAACAAGGAGCAATAAAATGTTAATAGAATTCACAAAGGATGTCCATCAACTGGCGCCTGGCGCGCTCATTTCCTTTCAACTTAAGCATGCACAGCTTCTGCAGATAGCGGGAGGCCGGGTCTGGCTCACCATAGAAGGCGACGCCAGAGACCATTGGCTACAGGCTGGCGCTAGCCTGATTTTACCCGCCGCGCGCCTGATCGTGATAGAGGCAGAGCGCGCCGGTAGTAGCTTGCATCTGCAAAAACCGCAAAATAGCGCGTTTGCCGCAGATAAATTCGCGCTTACTGAGGAAACTATCGCCTAGCGTGAAGAGCAAGCATAGAAAATTTGGTCAACAAAGCGGTATCATAGCGCCCTCGGCAATTGCTACAACTCGTACAATTCGTAAAGACTAGGGACACTATGGCAAGCTTGGAAGAAATCGTCAGCAAACAAAAACTCGGTGCCAAGTTTGTACTGTCCGCCCCCATGCTGGGCATGGATATTGCCACCTTTGATACGCAAGCAGCGCTGTGGGCCGAGCACGGCGGCCCAGGCTTTGAGGCGGCCGGTGTGCCTTTTCGCAAAGTCATAGACGGCCAGTTCCTGATACAGCGACTTACCGTCGTCAAGGTCTAAGCAATTGTCAGTGTCGGCTACTTCCCTTACTCCGCCTAGCCTGCCGCTGATCGTACAGCGCGGGCGCGAAGACTATCAGCACACTTTTGATGCGATGCGCGCCTTCACCGATGCGCGCGATCAAAACACGCCCGACGAACTCTGGCTAGTCGAACACCCGCCGGTGTTTACCCTAGGCCTGGGAGCCGACCGCTCGCACGTGTTGGCAGCGCACGACATCCCGCTAATCCAAACCGATAGAGGCGGCGAAGTGACCTACCATGGCCCCGGCCAGGTGGTGATTTACCTGCTGATCGATTTACGCCGCAGCCATAGCAAAGGCAAACTGTTCGCGCGTG
This sequence comes from Undibacterium parvum, assembly GCF_003955735.1. Classification (NCBI taxonomy): domain Bacteria; kingdom Pseudomonadati; phylum Pseudomonadota; class Betaproteobacteria; order Burkholderiales; family Oxalobacteraceae; genus Neoundibacterium; species Neoundibacterium parvum. Next base: position 1,413,811 of record NZ_CP034464.1, read on the forward strand.
AATTCGTACAACGCATAGAGCAGGCGCTGATAGAAACCCTAGAGGCGTATAATCTGCCCGGAGTAAGAAAAGCAGGCGCGCCCGGTATCTATCTTTCCGAGCAGGCACCGCAGCAAGAATGGCGCGGCGCCAAGATTGCCGCATTAGGCTTGAAAATTCGCGGCAATGGCTGTACTTACCACGGGCTATCCCTGAATGTGGCTATGGATTTACAGCCCTTCTCCTGGATCAACCCTTGTGGCTATGCCGGCCTTGCCACCGTAGACATGAAAACTTTGGGCGTCTCAGTCGCACTCCCGGAAGCGCAATTGGCGCTTGCTCACCGACTACAACATTTATTGACAGCAGCATAACTGTTCGAAAACCATGACCACCGCAAATACTCCGCTCGATCCTAGCGCACTACCCGTCACTGAAGCGACCGCTTACGACGCCACCGAGAAGCAAAAAGGCGCCAGCAAGACTTCACGTATTCCTATCAAGATCATTCCGGCAGAGCGTCTGCCTAAGCCTGACTGGATACGTGTCAAGGCCGGCTCGCCAACCACGCGTTTCTACGAAATCAAAGATATTCTGCGCGCCAACAAACTGGTCACCGTATGCGAAGAAGCCTCCTGCCCGAATATCGGCGAATGCTTTGGTAAAGGTACTGCCACCTTCATGATCATGGGTGACAAGTGCACCCGTCGCTGCCCTTTCTGCGATGTCGGCCATGGCCGCCCTGATCCACTCGACGCAGATGAACCAAACAAGCTCGCGAAAACCATCGCCGACTTGAAACTCAGCTATGTCGTGATCACCTCGGTCGATCGCGACGATTTACGTGATGGCGGTGCTGCTCACTTTGCCGAATGCATCAGCAAGATCCGTGAACTCTCGCCTATGACGCGCATAGAAATCCTGACTCCGGATTTCCGTGGCCGCATGGACAGAGCGCTGGAAATTCTGAACCTGGCACCACCGGATGTGATGAACCATAATCTGGAAACTGCACCGCGCCTGTACAAAGAAGCGCGCCCTGGATCGGATTATGAATACTCTTTAAATCTGCTCAAACGCTTTAAAGAAATGCACCCGAACACCCCGACCAAGTCTGGCATCATGGTCGGCCTGGGCGAAACCGACGAAGAAATTCTGCAAGTCATGCGTGACCTGCGCGCCCACAATGTCGACATGCTGACCATAGGCCAATATCTGGCACCTAGCGGCCACCATTTACCAGTACGCCGCTACGTGCATCCGGATGTCTTCAAGATGTTTGAAGCAGAAGCCTACAAGATGGGTTTCGCCCATGCGGCGGTCGGCGCCATGGTGCGTTCGAGCTATCATGCAGATCAGCAGGCGCACGGTATCGGCGAATAGTAAAGTTCAGCAACAAATAAAAAAAACGGAAGGCAATCAGATTGCCTTCCGTTTTTTTATGCCACCTTATCTTTCCGAGCGCATCCGATTCGCCCCTCACTAGTTGCATTGCAAATCCGATATTTTTGACACGGATCAAACCACCAGCACATAAGCGCGCCCACAATAGTTTTCAGTCCGAGGTTTTGCGTAGCGAGCGAGATCGCAAACGATACACTCGGAAAATTCCCCTTTTTCAACACAGTGCGAAAAAACCGTGCATGATTCGATCTGCAAGGCGAAACAGGCAAAGCCTGGCAATGGAATTTTTTCTAAGGATTATTTTCTAAGGATTATCATGAAGCAACCCCAACGCCACTTTCACCAACTGTTTGAACAACTAGGCCTAGCCAACGATGCAGCAGGCATAAATAAGTTTATCCTTCAGCATACGCCGCTATCGGCAGAGATCCGTCTGGCGGATGCGCCGTTCTGGAATGCCGCGCAGTCGGCTTTTTTGCACGAAGCCTTGTTACAGGACGCTGATTGGGCTGTACTAGTCGATCAACTCAGTTTGGCATTTCGAGCTGAGCAGATTGCTTAGCTGATGCATCAATAAGGATTTGTTTTTTGCAGCCGAGCCCTTAATCCGCCATGAAAAAATTTTTCTTGCTGCTGCTCAGCATTCCCGCACTGGTTTTGGCCGCCCCCGCGACAGACTATCTGCACAATGACGAACTAAACGAAGAACTAGTCTTACCGGTAAAGGAAATGCTGCAGGCACAGGCGCTAAACCAAGCCCTGTTTACGGATAAGTGCGCGACCTGCCATGGCACAGGCGCAGGGTTTGCCCGCACATCCCTAAGCATCAAGGACGGGGTCTTGGTCGGCAAATCAAAAGGGCGCAAAGTGGCTGATTTTCTGAAGTCGCACGGCAGGCTAAAACCGGATGAAATCCAAACGATGGTCGACAGTCTGACGCAGGCAATTAGCCAAGCCTCCGCTCCCTAAGTTGCGTAAGCGGCGGCCTTTTTTGTCACTAGTTGTCACTAGGTGTGAGCGCAACTCTTTATAATACGTAAAACCCTGCGGCCTGCAGGCTTAAGCAGATTATTTACCGAATAAGAGAGAAATCATGTCTGATCTAAAACTCCCCGCCATCGTATTACTATCATCCACACCGCAAGAGGCTGCCGGCTGGTTGCCTGTAACCCAGCATGTGTGCGGCGGCTTTGCCCGTAAGACTTTTGACGCTTATGCCTATGTCTTAAAGGTATTGCCAACGATGCAGGAAATGATAGACGACATCCTGTTTGAGCAATTTCTGGGCGATATCACCAAGGGTCTCGATGATGGCGTCAGCGACAAGCAGCGCGCCGAATATCGCGGCTTTTTACTGCGCCACGGCGTAGTTGTCAGCGATGCCAATCTCGCGACGCTGACCCAGGCGGTTTACCCTATGGATGCCAGCGAAAAAAATCTGCAGGCACTGACCGGCAAGGCCAGTATCAAGGGCATCAATCTGGAAGGCCTGCAAATTGCCGTACTGGGCGACAACTGCTGTTAAAAGCTGAGGTTAAAGACTGAAGTTAAAAACTGAGTAAGACAAGCAAAAAAAGCTAGCCGGAATCCTCTGCTAGCTTTTTTATTCTTACACTTTTTTATTTTAGTACCTGCCCGCTCGCGCATACTGCATGCGCCTTGCGGGCTGGCATGGCTGCAGACCTGCATGGAATATGCGCGCCGGGCTAGTCCATATTTTTTTCGGCACTAGCGGGTTTGCGCCAGTAAAGCACGCGCCCATGCCAGTAATTGCGAGGCCGGCATAGTGCCGCTTTGTCTGCCGATTTCTCGCCCGCCATGAAATAGCAGCAGGCTGGGGATGCTGCGTATACCGTAACGCTGACTGGCCAGCGGCGCCGCATCGCTATCGACTTTGATAAAACGGATCTCAGGCGCCTGCTTGGCGGCGGCTTCAAACTGCGGAGCCATCATGCGGCAGGGACCGCACCATTCGGCCCAGAAATCGATTAACACCGGGGCTTCGGTATTGGCGATAAACTTAGGCAAAGCGGCATCGCTGATATCGACAGGCTGGGTTGCCATTAAGGCCGCAGCGCATTTTCCACAGACCGGCGCATCGCTCAGACGTTCATCCGGAATACGGTTGGTTGCATTACATTTTGGACAAACCAGACGCATGGCGATCTCCTAAAAAAAGATAATAGCATTCTTGTTAGATGCCGGCCTTGAAGCCCAGTTTGCGCATGATGTTTTCCATCAGACACCACTTGCTAAAGCCACTTTGCAGCAAATTGATGCCGACAAAAGCGGTGAAACCCAGCCACCACTGATGGACGAAAATAGGGCTCCCCGGAATACCCAGGGCCAGACTTAACAGGATGAAAAAACCTGCGACTATCCTTACCATTTGCCAGCTAGTCATGATGAAACTCCTTTTGTTTAAGTTAATAGTGCGACGTTGATGCGTATAAAATAATACTAATAAAATGAAGCTACTAAGTTGAAAGCGCTGCGGTATCACCTGAAACATTTGCTTGCTGCAGTGCTGCATATTTCTTGTGATACGCCATGTAGTACAAAACCGGAATAATCACCAGTGTCAGTACGGTAGAGACAAATATCCCGAAGATCAGAGAAATCGCCAGACCGTTAAAAATCGGATCATCGAGGATGAAGAATGCCCCCATCATCGCCGCCAAGCCAGTCAGGGCAATCGGCTGGGCGCGGGTAATCGCCGAGCTCACTACCGCCTCTTTAAACGCCATGCCGCTGGCGACCTGAACGTGAATAAAATCAACCAGCAAAATAGAGTTACGCACGATAATCCCGGCCAGGGCGATCATGCCTATCATGCTGGTGGCAGTGTATTGCGCACCGAGCAAAGCATGACCGGGCATCACACCGATAATGGTTAGCGGTATCGGTGCCATGATGATCAAAGGCGTCAGATAAGAGCCAAACTGCGCCACCACCAGCAGATAAATCAGCACCAGACCGACCGCATAGGCTGCGCCCATGTCACGGAAAGTTTCGTAAGTCACCTGCCATTCGCCATCCCATTTCATGCTGTAACCACGATACGGATCTAGTGGTGCCGAGATGAAAAATTCCTGTAGCGCGCCACCTTCCGGTGTGACGATCCTGGCGATCTCGGAACGCATCGCGAACATGCCATACAGAGGGCTGTCGATGGCACCGGCCATATCGGCCACCACAAAATTCACTGCCAGTCCGTCCTTGTGATACAGCGGCTGCTCGCGCAAGCTGTCGCTGACAGTGACCAATTCGCGGATTGGCACTATGCCGCCCTGCGCATTCTTCACACCCAGCGCCAGCAAGGTATCGAGATTGCCCTGATCGGCAACTGCCAGATGCAAATTGGCAGAGGCCGGATATTTACTCTCGTCATGCAGATAGGCCACCGCATCGCCTGCCAAACCGGTGCGTAGCGTGGCCACAATGGCAGCCTGCGATACACCGAGCAACGAGGCTTTGCGTTTATCGACCAGCAACAGCTTGCGCGGCGCATCGACGATACTGCTGTCATCGGCATCGACCACGCCTGTGGATTTTTCAAATACCGCCCGCACCGCCTTGGCGACTTGCCTACGGCCTTCATCAGTAGGGCCATAGATTTCTGCGACGATAGGCGCCAGCACCGGTGGTCCCGGTGGCACTTCTACCACTTTGACATTCGCGCCAAAACGCTTAGCGATCTGCTGCAAGGCCGGGCGCACGCGGCTGGCGATCACATGGCTTTTTTCGGACCTATGATGCTTATCGACCAGATTGACCTGAATATCACCGACCTCGCCGCCAGCACGCAAATAGTATTGGCGTACCAGACCATTAAAATTAATCGGTGCGGCAGTGCCGGCATAGGCCTGGTAGTCACTCACTTCGGGCACTGTCGCCAGATAGGAGCCCAGCTCATGCAACACTGCCGTGGTTTTTTCTAGCGGCGAGCCGGCAGGCATATCCACGATCACCTGAAATTCTGACTTATTATCAAACGGCAGCATCTTCAATTGCACCAGCCCCAGCACCGGCAAGGCGACCGACAAGGCGATCAGCGCCATCACGCCGAGACCGAGTTTTTTGCGGTTACGGCTACCCGATTTATCATCCAAAAACGGGCGAAACACGCGACCGAACAAGGGTGCGATCTTGGCTGCCATACCGCCTTCGGCATGATGACCTTCCTTCATCCAGATACCGGCTAACCAAGGCGTAACGATGAAAGCGATCGCCAACGACAGCAACATGCCCATGCTGGCATTGATAGGAATCGGGCTCATATACGGCCCCATCAAACCGCTGACAAAAGCCATAGGCAACAACGCGGCAATCACGGTTAAGGTTGCGAGTATGGTAGGCCCGCCGACTTCGTCAACTGCGCCAGGAATAATTTCTTTGAGCGTTTTCCCGGGAAAAAGGGCCTGATGCCTATGAATATTTTCAACCACCACAATCGCATCATCCACCAAGATGCCGATAGAAAAAATCAGGGCAAATAGAGACACGCGATTGAGTGTAAAGCCCCATGCCCACGAAGCAAACAAGGTTACCGTTAAAGTTAAAATCACGGCAGTACCAACGATCGCCGCCTCGCGCCGGCCCAAGGCCAGAAACACCAGCGCTACCACGGAGGCGGTGGCGAACAATAATTTGGTGATGAGTTTCTTCGCCTTATCGTCGGCAGTCTGCCCATAATTGCGCGTGATGCTGATTTCTACATCGGCTGGTATCACGGTGTTCTTCAAGAGCTCGGCACGTGCCACCACCGCATTAGCGACATCAACCGCATTTTGTCCCGGCTTTTTAGTGACAGCAATAGTGACGGCAGGATATTCCGCCGCCCGCTTGCCGCTAGTAGCACTAGTGCCGTGCCAGACATAACGGGCAGCCGGCAAAGCACCATCCTCGATTTTGGCAACGTCTTGCAAGAACACTGGCTTACCCGCTTTGACGCCGACGACCAACTCACCTACCGCTTGCGCATCGCGTAAAAACGGCCCGGCATCTACCGCTACCGAACGATTACCGGCAGTCAGCTCACCCGATGGTAATCCAAGATTGGCCGATGCCAGCGCGCCTTGCAGATCCATCACGGTTAAGCTTGTTGCTGCCAAACGTGCAGGATCAAGCTCTATATTTACGGCGCGGCCCGGGCCACCGATGGTGGTGATTTCGCGCGTGCCTTTGACACGTTTCAGATCGGCCTCTATGCTCTGCGCGACCCGTTCCAGATCGTAAGCACCGGTGGCGGTATTCTTGCTCCACAAGGTCAGCGAAACGATAGGCACGTCGTCAATTCCCTTGGGTTTGATCAAAGGTTCCAGCGTACCCAGATTAGCTGGCAACCAGTCGCGGTTGCTATGCACGGTGTTATACAAACGCACCAAGGCTTCCGTTTGCGGCACCCCGACTTCAAACTGCACCGTTACTATTGCCAAACCCGGACGCGACACCGACATCACATGCTCGACATTGGCGATCTGGCTCAAGACCTGCTCGGCCGGGATCGCCACCATCTGCTCTACGTCTTTGACTGATGCCCCAGGAAATGGAATCAGCACATTGGCCATCGTGACGTTGATCTGCGGCTCTTCCTCGCGTGGCGTCACCATCACAGCAAACACGCCGAGTAAGAACGCAACCAACGCCAGCAAAGGCGTGATCTGCGCGCTCTGGAAAAAAGCGGCGATGCGACCCGAAATGCCCAGTTTTGCTACTGCCATCTCTTGATTTTTATTCGTAGTCATCTGCTAGTCTCTCGCTTGGTAGTCACTCTTCATCGCTTATTTTGAGCTGTCTTTGGCAGCTGGGACGATACCCACTTTGGCCGCCGCTACCGGATCCAGCGCGACTTGCTCGCCGCTAGACACGCCGCTCAATATCTCCTGCTCAGTACCAATCACTGCACCTGCCTTAACCTGCCTGAGCAGAGGCTGACCTTGCGCATTGAGCACATACACGGCAGTCAATTCGGCACGGCGAAATACCGTTTTGGCTGGCACATACAGGCGTGCCATGTCAGTGCCGGCATTGGCCTTGCTACTATCGTTGAATGCCAGATTAACGCGGGCAAACATGCCAGGTGTCAGGCCGCTGGTCGCGCCAGGCAAATCCAGGCGTAACTGCACCGTATGGGTAGCCGCATCAGCCACCGGCAACACCGTCAGTTTGCTGGCAGTGATCCAGCGCTGCGCTTCTGGCATGCCGGGAAACTCTATCCTGACCACCTGCCCGGCGACCAGGTTTGCTACTCTTGCCTGAGGCACAGTCGCCGTCACGCGCAAGCTGGTAGGGTCATACACGGTCATCAAAGGACGCCCCGGCATCGCCATATCACCCAGCATCACCGGCACTTCGGATACCACACCGGCGTAAGGCGCATTCAAGACATAAAATCCGGTTTGAGTCTGCACCGCGCCGGCTTGGGCGATCTGGGCATTGGCCTGAGCGCTGGCAGATTTAAATTGCGATTCAGCACGCTCTAGCTGCGCTGCGCTGATGTACTGCTTATTGAATAAGAGCTTCTGACGTTCATAATCTTTGGCTGCCAAAATTAAGGCAGCGCGTGCCGCCTCCACTTGGGCGCTACTCGCTTTGGCTTCCTGATTGGCGGCACGCGCATCCATGCGTAGCAGCAATTGTCCAGCCTTAACGCTATCACCGGCCTTGACTGGCAAATCGACGATCGCCCCTGATACCTGCGTCGCGATCACGCTCTGACGTACCGCCTCGACCACCCCATCCGCGCTAGTCAACTGCGCCCCACTACTAGAGCGCACCGTCGCCACCGCCAATGCTTTGGCCGAAGCGGCGGAAGTTACCGGAACTGGTGCATCTGCACGCGCCGCAGCGACTGGTGTGGCTAAAACGCTAGCCAACAAAAGCGCAGGAGTGAAGGCAGCGGTGAAGGCCACAGTGCGGTAAACAGAGCTAGTCAGCATGATCAAATTCTCCAGAGACAATAATTCAGTTAGATATTTATTCATTGCTTTGAATATGAAAGGATAATATACTTATTTGCGCATACATGCAAATAGGAATTTAAGTGTTTGCGCAAACACACACGACAGACACTCAGCTGACAAGGTATCATCATGCTTTTACCATCGGAGCCCTGCCCCCTCATGGAAGGTTTGTCTGACCAAGCGCTAATCCAAGTAGCGCAATATTTCTCAGCGCTGGCCGAGCCTACCCGCTTGCGCATCTTGAACAGTCTACGCGACCACGAACAAAATGTAGGCGAACTGGCCGAACATTGCGCTTGCTCACAAGCGAATGTCTCACGGCATCTATCTACGCTGGCCAAACATGGCCTGGTAGCCAGAGAAGCGCGCGGCACTTCGGTGTATTACCGCATCGCCGATCCGACTATCTATGCACTATGCGATCTGGTCTGCGGCAATGTTGCGCGTCAGCTAGAAGCGCAGGCGGCGGCGATCAATCCGCGTTCTAGCGCCCCTTCAAAAATCTAAAAAAGACATGGCCCAGCGCGCATATTCCATGCGCCTGCTGGCGGCATCGCCTCGCTAAGCCGCATGGGATATGCGTGAGCGGGGAGGTGGTGCAAACATCTGCTATGGCGCTATCGCACAGCTTTGATATTCCACATGGCGCTATGCCAACCCGGGCTAATCGATCCTGATTGCAAACTGCCATTCTCTATGTGCAGGTATTGATTCTCTTGCCAACGATTGCGCAATCGTACGAAAGAGCTGCCCTTCACCGTTTCGAGTTCCCACATTGCACTATGCCAGCCAGACTCTATCGGTCCCGCTTGTATCCGTCCGTTTTCTATGTGCAGATAATGATCCGCTTTCCAGACGCTGCGTAGACGACGATATTCAACTTCGCCGGGTACCGACTCTATGACCCACATCGCGCTTTCCCAAGCAGGCTGGACAGGGCCAGCCTGGGCGAAACCGTATTCATTGTGGATGACTTGTTCGGGCTTCCAGCGGTTTTGAAATTGCGAATAAGACTGGGCGTTAGCGGCGCTCGAAAAGCTCACCAGCAGCACGCAAAACGACAGCGCTCTGAGCACTAGCTGACGCCAGCCCTGCATGGCCGATGAGAGCGAGGGTAACGAGGCTGAGGATAGCTTGGGCGAGGCGAACAAGCCTAGACGAGAAAAAAATGTTGTTGTCATGATTTGATATTAAGTAAGTAAATTTCGGGTGGAATATGTGATTGCTGCTGTCGCAATCACTTAGCAAGAATACAATCTAGCAACTATGACAAGTAACTATTTAGCATAAGCATCGTCAGCCGCGCTGCATGGTACTGATTTTCAGTACTAATCTTAATTAGATGAAATTTGGATGAGCTTGATTGAGCACTCTTTCGTGAGCAAGAAGCATCTAGCGCCTGCCCCTTCAAAAATTTAAAACCGCACCACCCAGCGCGCATATTCCATGCGCCTGCTGGCGGCATCGCCTCGCTAAGCCGCATGGACTATGCGTGGGCGGGCATGCGGTTTGCAAAAATTCAAAGCTGAGATTTAGCCGCGTCGAAAGCGCCACGGTCTAGAACGCAGATTGTGTAATCTGCGTTCACTGAGTAAGCTGCATTGCGAATTATTTCGCATCGCACTCCCTTTTCAATCCCGGTTCGGACTTACGCAAAATTGTCCCAGCTAGGCGTGCCGCCGAAGAGAGCACTTTAGTACGGCAAGGCGGATACAACGAGCTTGGGTCGGTTTTGCGTAAGTCCTACAGGTATTTTGATAAAAAATTTCGTGCGGGTAAGGCCGTGTTCAGCTGGCCTGCATGCTCACTAATTCAATTTTCTCAAGCTCTCTTTGACGTAGGTGGAATTTGCGCCGTTCGGGGCTAATTCCAGATAACTGAGGTAGGCTTTTTTGGCTTTCTCATTCTCATTTAAAGCCAGGCGTGCATCGCCCAAATTGACATAGGCGATGGCGCGGGATGGATCGATTTGTACGGTGTTTTCAAACCAGCGCGCCGCTTCCGGATACTTTTTCTGCTTCAGATACACAAAGCCTAAATTGTTGGCAGCTAAAGCAAAATCGGGTTTATGTTTAAGCGCCTCGGTGAAAGCGCTTTCGGCCTCGGCATAGCGTTTTTCGCGGTAATTGAGTAAGCCCAGGTCATTGGCGCGCTGTGCCATCTGTCGGGAAGAGGCATCGACTAATTTAGGCACGGCGATTTTTTGTTCACCCCCACTTAAGTTTTTAACCACGATAGGCGCACCGCTAGCGACTTTAATACTGGCGTCGTCTAGCTTGCTATTTAAAGCGATCGCATCAGCCGAGAGTTGATTAGTACCCGCATTAAGAAATTCGCCCTCGCCTTCTTTGCGCATCTCAAAAATAAACTCGCCCCCTTCCGAGCCGGGCAAGCTGCCAAAGGCTGGCGTTTGTTGCGAGACACTAGAGACAGCCGGTGCGATATACGCCGCCAGCTCGGTCGCGGTAATCATGCCATCGCCATTTAAATCCGCCTTGCCGCTGAGTGCCTGTAGCAAAGTCCAGGTAAATACCGAATGCCCATTGGGGCCGCCGTCGGCCACCAATTGATCGGCACCGCCAGCGGTCAACATCTGGCGTCCCATGCGTTTGGCGTTTTCACGCAAAAAATTTGAACTGCCGCCGCCGCGCGTTAAGCCTAAACCGCTGTAGCAGGCATCCATTACAAACAGCACATGTTTGGCGTCCAGATTCTCGGCAATATTTTGCAGATCGGTCATAGGGATGGCATCGACCGAAACTTGTTCCGGATCAGAATCGACAGGAATGATGTAACCGAGGTTGCGGCCAGAGCTTAATTTGCGCGTAGCGCCGTGGCCGGCAAAGAAAACGAACACTCTGTCATCTTTTTTCAATTGCCCATGGCCTAGCTTATCGTGAAATAAGGCCAGAATATTATTCCGTGTCGCTTCACCATTACTCAGCGTCAGTACCTTCTCGTTAGAAAAACCTAAGCGATTAATCAGGGTCTCGCGTATCGCTTTGGCGTCTTGTACCGCGTACTGCAGTTTCGGCCATTTTGCGTAATCATTAATGCCGATCACGATGGCCCAGGAGTTTTGATAATCACTAGTAACCACACTTTTTTCCGGTTGGGCGTTGGCGCTTTTGCTGACGCTAAATTCGCTACCGTTCCAGCTGGCAAACTTATAACCGTCAGCGATTAATTTATCCAGTATCGCCGGCAAGGCTTTCACGGTACGCTCATGGATATCATGGAATAAGACGATGCCGCGCTTTTCTTTTTCTAAACTGCCCATGACACGGGTAACGATAGAGCTAGGTACAGGATCGGCCCAATCGAGGGAATCAATATTCCACAACACCGAGCGCAGGCCAAGCGTAGAGAGTATCTTCATGCCCTCGGCATTTTTAGCACCATAAGGAAAGCGAAATAGCGCGGAGCGTTGCGGTGAAATCGCCTTGAGCAATTGGTCGGTTTGCTCTATCTCTGCATGCAAACTGTCGCCGCTTTGCTTAGACAACAGAGCGTGACTAAAACTATGATTGGCTAAGATGTGGCCAGCACTGAGTAAATTTTTGCTAGTCTGGGCGTTTTTATTCAGCGTCTGTTTGCCTTGCGCGTCGACCGCACCGACATTTTTGCCTACCTGAAAGAATATGGCGGGCACATTGTATTGTTTAAGGATGGCAGCGACTTCCTCGGTATAGGTGGCGTGCGGCCCATCGTCAAAAGTAAGCACTATCGTTTTAGGCGGTAAGTCATAGCCGAAAATATCTTTTTCAGTGGCCTCGGTTTTTTCCGGATACGGCAGTATGAAGCCGTAGTCTTTTAGGATCTGCTCGCGCTTATACAGTTTTTTGAGTTTAACGATGTAGTCATCCCAGCGTTCGCGCTTCAAATCGATGGCGCGCGTTTCGAAACGCGAGAACACTTCTTTTAACTCTTTGTCGTATTCTTTTTCTATCTCGCTCAAGGCTGCCAGATCTTCACCAACGCGCTTATGCAGCTTGATCGCAGGCAGGGTTTGTTCGGTGGCGATGGCTTTTTGCAAGCGCAATAATATTTCGCGAAAAGCCAGACGATCGGCATCGAAAAGATCAGGGTTTGATTCTATGTAAGTGAGCATGGCATCGAAACTTTGTTCGCGCTCAGCAGGCTTGGCGACCATCAGCTTTTGCAAGATCAGATCGAAGCTGGCCAGACGATTCAGATTCTCATGAAATAGCGCCTGACCTACGCGATTGGCCTGCTCAAGTTCTTTCGCACTTAGCTTTTTTTCGTCGGCGAACAGCACAATAATTTTGCGATAAGCGAGCAGCAATTCATCAAATTCTTTGGGGACGCCAGCTACGCTGTTGGCGCTAGCGGGCTCGGCACTTAGCACCGGACTTGCCAGTGCTTTAGCCGACTTCGGCAACCAAATTGCATAGGCCGCGCCTAGCAATGACAAAGCCGCGAGCACGACGAGTATCCAGTGTTTTGTTTTCATAGAGAGAAGTGAAATTAAATCGTTCAAGAAGCTGAGTGCGTAATCCGCGCAAGGCGACATGATATTGCAATTATGCAATCACTGGATAAAAACTCGCACCAGCATGCACACTTGCTCAAAGCATATTCACGCGGGCACTCAGCGCCAAACAGATCTTTGTAACAGAACATTAGACAAATAAACCACAGTTCATTTCAGCACAGCAAGCTGATGCAGGATAGGACGGGCTAAGGCCAAGCTCCGCAAAGGCGCATGGACGCTGCGTCTAGAGCGCTAGTCTAAGAAATATTTGGTGGTAAAACTCTAATGTGGCGGAGGCTAGACGCGCGCATCCACGTTACAATTTATTAAGAATTTATCTCCAAATAAACCTTCGATGTCCTCCCGAAAATCCCGGGCAGACCTCACGCTTAGATCAGATCATGAAATTATTCCTGCACGCTAGCCTAGTCCTCACTTTTGTCTTGAGCCTATCCGGCTGCGCCTCGCTGATACACGATAGTGAGCAATCCCTAAGCATCACGACCTATGATGAAAGCGGCAGCAAGATCAAAGGTGCAAGCTGCAAATTGAGTAATGATTTCAGATCGAATACTTTCGATAATCAGGAGCTAGTCAAGGTGCACAGGTCGTATCGCGACCTGCAAATTGAGTGTAAAAAGAATGGCTATACTGACGCCACGGCGCGGGTAATTTCCAGCGTCAACGCGGGCATTTATGGCAATGTCGTGACAGCAGGAATCGGTGCCATCTTTGACCATGCACTAGGCTCGGCCTACACCTATCCGCAGCAATTGGATTTAGTGTTTGGAAAAGAACTGACGCTCAACAAACACAGTGAATCGGCGCGTCTGGCTAGCGAAAACGCCAGCACAGTCAGCCTGCCGTTGAAACCTAAGCCAGTCGCCGCCGTACCGACGCCTGCGCTTGCCGTTGCGCCCCCGGCAAATCCAGTCATAGCCAGTATTCCTTTAGCGAATCGCGCTGCTGGCAATTCGCTCAGCAATCCAGCTAGCAGCACTAGCAGCAAACCCGAATTAGTGGCGGCACCAGCCGCAGAATTGCCCGCCTCCAGAACTGCCGCCCTGTATGCCTTATCGAAGTGGCGCAGCGCCTGGATCAGCCGCGACCCGGCCACTTATTTTGGTATGTATGCAAAAAATTACACCAGTAGTAGCGAGTGGACAGCGGCGCGCCAGGCGCGCTTAGCCTCGGCGGAAAAAATTACTTTGGAGCTCAGCAATATTGAGGTCAAGTTACAAGACGCTAAACATCTGACGATCAGTTTTCATCAAGACTATCGCTCGCCTAGCTATCAGGATGGCTCAGAGAAAATTTTGTATTGGGAAAAAATCGATGGCAACTGGCTCATCGTCAATGAAACCCTGGTGTCCGCCCCAACCGTCAAACTCAATGTCAAACACAGCGCGCCCAGCTTCCGACAACAGAACGCCAAGCTATAAATTTTTTGGCAACTGTTCAGCTCGCTATACAAAGCCCTTCTCCCGCCAGCGGGTGAGGGAGTTTTCATCGCTGACTGAACAGTTACATTTTTTGGCTAAATTTTTTAAGCATGCCGCCAGCGCGCATATTCTATGCGGCTTGCCAGCCTGCCTGCCCGCAAACCCGCATGGGCTATGCGCGTCCAGCCTATGCCTTTTACAATTTTGTGTAGAAAAACTTAGCCTAGGCTTAACCGAACATCACTTTGAGCGCCATGCTGGCAGCGACCAGCAGCAGCAAAATAGCGAATAGATTTTGCACCGTTTTGGCGGGCAGATGCGCGACCAGGCGGCGTCCCAGCAACATGCCCACAATGGTGGCAGCGATGAAGATAAAACTAAATGTGTGCGGCAGGTCTACCCCATGCGACAAGGCGCTGCTAACACCCACGCTGCCCACTAAGCCTATCGTCAGCAACGAGGTAGCGATGGCGCCATGCATGCTGAGATTGCTGTAATGGCGCAATAAAGGCACGATCACGAAGCCACCACCGACGCCCAACAAACCGGTCATAAAACCGGCCACGCCGCCGATACTGGCAATCACCAGCGCGGTTTTTTGGCTCCAGTCAAAACGCCCGGTAAGCGGATTTAAGCGCGCCATCGTATGCGTGCTGTGAGTAGCAGCCTCAGCGGCAGTTTGCTCCTGACGATTGGCCATGAGCAGGCGGCTGCCCACCCACAGCAAGACCAAGGCGAAGCTGCCCATCAGCCATGCTTGTGGCAGTACCCGCGCCACTTGCACCCCGAGTACCGCACAGGGCGCGCCCATGGTCGCCATCAACAATGCAGCCCGATAGCGCACCAGCTTCTTGCGTAAGCCATCGATGGCGCCGATATACGCGCCAGCAGTCACCGCCATCAAGGCCAGCGGCGTAGCTTGCGCCATATTCCAATCGAGTAGCAAGACCAGAGCCGACAAGGCCAGCATACCGCCGCCAGCACCGGTTAAACCCATGATCACGCCGACCGGGATACCAATCAGCATAGGCATCAGCCAGATCACGCGCTGACCCGTAGCAAATGGCGCAGTAGTGTTGGAATACTTGGCATGTGAACTCCAGACGATAGGATAAGTCTTCAGTCTTGCGGACAATACGCGATATGCATGGCAGTCAATAGATCCAGCACCCGCGGATCTGCCACTGAATAATAAATACGTTTGCCATCGCGTCGGGTATTGACCACGCCTTCGCTGCGCAACACCCCGAGTTGCTGCGACAAGGTGGGCTGGCGTATATCGAGCAATTGTTCAAGTTCGCTGACCGATTTTTCACCCAGACTGAGTTGGCACAGCAGCAGTAAGCGGTCTTCATTAGCCATGGCGCGCAAAGAGCTAACGGCAATTTTTGCCGAGGCCCGCATTTGCGCCATATCAAAAGGAGTAGGATATTCCATGATCAAAATTTAAATTTCTCTTGCGATCATTCTATTCTTTGATATTATGTAAGTCAATATATTGTATTTGCGCATCACAGCATTCGCGGTATTCACAGTATTCACATTACTAATTGTTAGCGGGATATCTTATGCAGCCACAGATACAAAGCTTTTTCGATCCTGTCACCAACACCATCAGTCACGTGGTGTATGACCACCCTGGCGGGCATGCTGCCGTGATTGATCCTGTGCTTGATTTCGATGCTAAATCGGGACGTACCAGCACCGTGGCCGCCGACCGTATTGCGCATTTTTTACTCCAGCAAGAATTGCATTTAGTCTGGATACTTGAGACCCATGCGCATGCCGATCATCTGTCTTCGGCCAAATATCTGCAGCGTCTGTTCGGTGGAAAAATCGCTATCGGCGCGCACATAGGCCAGGTGCAAAGCGCCTTTAAGCAGCTATTTAATCTGGAGCCAGAGTTTGCAGTGGACGGTTCGCAATTCGATGTCTTGCTGCACGATGATGAAGTTTTCCAGATCGGCGAGCTGCAGGCCAGAGCCATGTTGGTACCCGGTCACACACCAGCGGATATGGCGTATCAGGTCGGCGATGCGGTGTTCATAGGCGACACTTTATTCATGCCCGACACTGGCACCGCACGCTGTGATTTCCCCGGCGGCGATGCGCAGCAGCTGTATCGTTCTATCCAAAAAATATTCGCCCTACCTGGCCAGACCCGGCTATTTTTATGCCACGACTATCCACCTGCCGGGCGTTCGCCACAGATGCTCAGCACGGTGGCCCAACAAAGAGTGGCGAATATCCATGTCCACGACGGCATAGCCGAAGCCGCATTTATTCAGTTGCGGCTAGCGCGCGATGCCACTCTGGCAGTACCGCAGTTGATCTTGCCAGCGGTGCAGGTAAATATTCGTGCCGGCGCTTTTCCTACGGCCGAAAGTAACGGGATCAGCTATCTGAAGATTCCACTCAATACCCTTTAAACTTAATTTCGATTTTTTTCACAGCAACAGGAGAGCAAGATGAACTTCAACGTAGGTAGTACCGATCGCATCATCCGCATCGTGGTAGGTTTGGGTTTAATTGGCGCCACCTTAGGGGGCTATATCGGTGCCTGGGGTTGGCTAGGCGTAGTACCTGTACTCACCGGCACTTTCCGTTTTTGCCCGGCCTATCTGCCGTTTGGCATGTCGACCTGCCGCGTCAAGAAGTAGCACCATGACTGCCGCCCCGCAACGTATCGCCATCAGCACCGGTGGCGGCGACGCGCCCGGTTTAAACGCCGTGATACGCGCGGTGGTGGTGGCCGCGGCACAGCGCGGCTGGGAGTGCTACGGCATACGCGAAGGCTTTAACGGCATACTGCAAGCCGATCGCTACCCGGTCGATGGCGTGTTTCGCCTCAGCACTGAGATGGTGCGCGACATCAGTCATTTGGGTGGCACCATCTTAGGCACCACTAATCACGGCAATCCGCTGCGTTATGCGATGCGTATGCCCGATGGCAGCATGCAGGAAGTAGACCGAAGCGGCGAGATCGTCAGTCACCTCAAAGCCTTAGGCATCGATGCCCTGATCTGTGTCGGTGGCGACGGCACCCTGACGATAGCGCATGCGCTACACCTCAAAGGTTTACGTGTGATCGGTGTGCCCAAGACCATTGACAACGATCTGGATAAAACCTTCACCACCTTTGGATTCGACACGGCAGTCGCCTTTGCCACCGAATGCGTCGATAGACTACACAGCACTGCGGCCAGTCATCAGCGCATCATGGTGGTTGAAGTGATGGGACGCTATGCTGGCTGGATCGCACTGCACGGCGGCATCGCTGGCAATGCGCATGCGATCCTGATACCGGAAATCGACTACGACCTGAAACAGGTCGCGGCAAAAATCATGCAGCGCGATGCCACGGGACAGCATTACTCCATCGTCATGGTGGCCGAAGGTGCAGTTGCCGCGCATGGCGCGCACGCACTACAGGAAGCCGCCGGCGTCGGTAGCGTGGAGCGTTTAGGCGGCATAGCCGAAAGAGTAGCGCAAGAATTGCAAGAACTGACCGGCAAGGAAGCCCGAGCGGTAGTGCTAGGCCATTTGCTACGCGGTGGTAGCCCAACCGCCTTCGACCGCGTCTCGGCACTACGCTTCGGCGCCGCCGCAGTACGCGCCCTGGATCAGGGCTACTCCGGCATCATGGTGGCCTTAGCCTTCCCGAATGTGAATTACGTAGCACTGGAAGAAGTCGCCGGTCGCATGAAAGGCGTACCTTTAGATGGCGACACCCTACAAACCGCCCGCGATTTGGGGATTAGTTTTGGGGATGAAGAGTCCTGACTAGTGCCAGGCCGCACGCGCATATCCAGTGCGGCCTGCAGCCCGGCATGCCCGCTGAGGCGCATGGGTGTTGGGCGTTGGCAGGGGGGGGCGATTTCAAGCACATGCGCCTGATTACGTTTGGATTAGAGGTACTTTACGATTTCGCCTGACTCGCGGCATAAGAAAAATTCAATATCCAGGAAAATATCGCATTCGCGCTTTAAGTGCTTGCTTAGACCATCTTCAAAGAACCAAAGAGCAACCTGCTTGCCTGAACGCTTAACTTCTTGAACCAATGGCACATAATCTTCATCTCCAGCGACCAAAACAGCTACATCGTAGTTGTCGTGAAATGCGTGGCTTAACATTTCTGTCGCAAGCGTTATGTCTACTCTCTTTGAGCGGTTGCTGGTGTTTTTCTTGAACACCCTTGGATCACTTATGCCGCACTCGATGAGTTCATCTTGCAGGGTTTCAATTCGGTCATGGTCGCCCTTTGCACATGTATAGTAAAAGCTTCTGACTAACGAGCATTTACTATGCGTATGCCTATTGGCGTATTGTGTCCATGTATATACATCCTGTACATGTTTAACGTGATTTGGGGCTTCAATTCCGTTTTTCTCTAGATGGTTTTTGTAACGGATAGAGAGATTCTCTCCATCAACGAATACCATGAACCGACTGTTGTTGGGCACCGATATTGGGAGATAGTTTGGCAAGGCAGTACCTCTAACGCCGAGATGACGAGATCGCCACGACGGTCATAAATTTAAGTGAAATATTCATTGGCGATTCTCTGTCGATTGACCTGTTAAGCATCACGATTTACCCATGCGTCTTCACAACGCGCATAAACAACTAAACGTAAGTAACTCATTGGCTCTGGCTCTGGCAAGTCGATATATTCCTCTTTAACGTTGCAACCCAACCCAGCTTGAATTTCAGTGACTGCACAATTTAATGCTTCTAATGCAGACTCATGTAAAGCACCGTCTGAGTAAACACGAAAAAGCATATTATTTGAGGGCATATCAGTATCAATCGAAATGCTTCGAACTCTCGGCGTGATGTGAGAAGTAAGCGCAATTTGTGTCCACGCACGTAATTCGATGTCGGATACATTCATGATGCCTAACGAATAGCATTTATCCGCCGCACCGGAACGCAAAAATAAAATCCGCTACCTGCTTGCGGCGGATAAACCTTGTTGGACTGAACCGCCTCCGTGGCGGTCACACTGGGGATTGTAAGCGATGCGTTCGCAGTATTGCTAGTAATTCGACATGTAATTGCACCGACTCAACTCAGCAGGTCGCAATCTTTGCGTAGGGCGACAATCGCCGCAGGCGTATTGCGCCGCGTAGAATCTCAAATACAGGCAACGCCACTGCGCATATTCCATGCGCTTCTTCAAGCACATTGGCCTGTAGGGCGCATGGAATATGCGCGTTGGCGGCATGTTGTTTTTGGTTTGCCGTGGCTTGGTCTTGTTTATATTTCTGTCGTTGTTGGGCGATTGCTGGCCGGTGGTAGACCGGCGGCTACTCCCTTTTCTTGCTTCGCCAAGAAAAGGAAGCAAAAGAAGGCGACGCAAAGTCGCTGCCCTGCGGGTTCCCGCCTGTGCAGGGCAAAAAATGGGAAAAGTTCGAAACTCGCTACGCTCAAACACGAACCTTTCTAATCCATTTTCTGCCCCGCACAAGCGGCAGCGCCACATGCGGAAAGCGAAAGTCAACACATCCGTAGTGCGGCTTTCGTCTCTCCGCACACGCAATGCTCAAGCACATCGAGCTACGGCAAACTGCTGCTTTTGATCTGGGGTTTGACTTGGCTTTTGACTTGGCTTTTGACTCTGCTTTTGACTAGAATTCGCATGTGGCGCTGCCAATTGTGCGGGGCGGAAAATGGATCAGAAGTGAAGCTGTCTGAGCGCAGCGAGTTTGCTTCATTTCCCATTTTACGACCTGCATAATTGGGCATCCCGCAGGGACAGCGACTTTGCGGCGCCTTTTTTGGCATACCTTTTTTGGCGAAGCAAAAAAGGTATGTAGTTGCCGGTCTACCACCGGCCAGCAATAGCACAACAACCAAAGAAGTCAAAACAAGACCAAGCAACAGCAAATAAAAACACCATCAAGCCACTGCGCATATCCCATGCGGGCTACAGGCAAGCATGCCCGCAAACCCGCATGGGATATGCGTGATGGCCGGGTCGATTTTAAAAACCGTTACGGTATAGCGAGGTACGTGCGATTACGCCTTGCTAATCGCACCTACCGAGCTAAAGTAGGGTGCGCCGTGCGCACCAATGGATAGACAGATACCACAAATATTTGTAAGGCGAGACATAAACGGTGCGCATGGCGCACCCTACGTTTGCTCCGAGTTACGGCAATCCGGTGCTGCTTTTGACCTGGCTTTTGACCTGGCTTTTGACTTGGCTTTTGACTCTGCTTTTGAATCGAATTCGCATGTGGCGCTGCCAATTGTGCGGGGCGGAAAATGGATCAGAAGTGAAGCTGTTTGAGCGCAGCGAGTTTGCTTCATTTCCCATTTTACGAGCTGCACAATTGGGCATCCCGCAGGGACAGCGACTTTGCGTCGCCTTTTTTGGCATACCTTTTTTGGCGAAGCAAAAAAGGTATGTAGTTGCCGGTCTACCACCGGCCAGCAATAGCACAACAACCAAAGAAGTCAAAACAAGACCAAGCAACAGCAAATAAAAACACCATCAAGCCACTGCGCATATTCCATGCGGGCTACAAGCAAGCATGCTCGCAAACCCGCATGGAATATGCGTGAGCGGCCATGCCATTAAAAATTTTCGGGGTTATTTTGACTGTTCAGTCCGCTATACAAAGCCCATCTCCCGCTTGTGGGAGATGGATAGCGATGGGGGTAGTTCAAATTTGTACAACGTACTTCATAGGGCTAAGCCCATCAGCTACCTGAAGGCTAGCGTTGCTCAATCACCCTCACCCCGGCCCTCTCCCGCCAGCGGGCGAGGGAGTTTTCATCGCTGACTGAATAGCGACCAGTTATTCCAATTGCTTAGGGTGGATACGTACCAGCAGGATGCGCGGGCCGTTCATCTTTTTAACTACCGCATCAAACTGCGGGAAGCCTATCTTTTGGCCTTCTACCGGCAGATCGCCCAGCTTCAACATAATCAGTCCGCCGATAGACTCGACCTCTTCACTATCGAGATCAATGCCCAGCGCTATCCCTAAGGTAAACAATGGCAGACTGCCCTTGCCGATCAGGGTGCCATCGTCTAAGGTAGTCCAGTCATTTTCGTTTTGGCGGAACTCGTCGCGGATCTGGCCGACCAGGGCACTGAGTAAATTATCCAGCGTCAAAAACCCGACTGGCTTACTGCCTTTATAGCCAACCATGGCGAAATGCGGTGCGCCTTTGCGAAAGCGCCGGAACAATTCCAGTGCTGGCATATTCGGCGGCACATATTCGACATGGCGCAGATGCTTACTCAGATCACTGAGGGTTTTACCACCTTGCTGCGCGAAAAATAAGTCTTTCAAGTGCAGCATCCCCAACACGGTTTCATCGTCCTTATCAAAATACGGATAACGGCTAAAACGGTTGCGGGTCGCGGTATCGATGTTTTCTTGTAGCGTCAGGTTCTTATGCATCGCCACTACTTCATTGATAGGGCGCATCAGATCCGAGATTTCCAGGTCTCCAAAATCGAGCATCTGGGCCATGATGCCCCACTCGTCCGGAGTCAGATTTTTACTTACATGACTGCCACGCAAAATGAGCTTGAGTTCTTCGGGAGAATAATGGGCATCGCCACCATGTGCGGCATCCAAGCCGGCCCAGGATAATATTTTATTCGCGCTGTTATTGAGTACCCAGATGACCGGATACATGGCCCAATAAAACACATACAGGGCTGGTGCGGTCCATAAAGAAATTTTTTCCGGCTGGCGTATCGCCATCGATTTCGGGGCTAATTCACCGATGACGATATGCAAAAAAGAAATCGTGAAGAAAGCGAAAAAGAAGGAAATGCCGTGCACTAATTTTGGTGCGGTGACCCCCAAGGCGGTCAATAATGGTTCGAGCAAGCGGGCAAAGGCCGGTTCGCCTATCCAACCCAGACCCAAAGATGCCAGCGTAATCCCTAATTGGCAGGCGGATAAATAGGCATCGAGTTTTTGATGCACGGTCGCCAGCAAACGCGCGCGCACACCACCGGATTTCGCCATACTGCGCACCCGGGTCTGCCGCAACTTCACCAGACCGAACTCGGCCGCCACAAAAAAACCATTCAAAACCACCAAAAACAAGGCAGCAATCACAAGCAATAAATTATCCAACTGTACACTTTCTTTTCTGAGAACAAACGCTACTGTAGACTAGATCGGCACGCAGTGCAGCATAATTGCATACTTATCAGCCTTCCATTTAGCATAAAAATGAGCCAAAGCTCCAGTCACCGATGCCGCAGGCGGGCCGCTGGACTATTGCAAATACGGCATTTGCCCCCATTTAAAAAAGTCGAGATAATGCCGCAGTAGCGCTGACTAAGCGGCCATGTGCCCCGCCCGCGTGCGAAAATCGAATAGCGATGGATGGCAAACAATAGGAGAGTCCCTTGTCAATAGACACTATTCTGCAACGTATCAGCCTGGCCACCGAGCAAGACCCACAGTATCGCGAGATCGCCTTGTTACGCGAATTAGTGGCCAGCCTAAGGCCAAAAAAAATCGACGATGTGGCGCAA
Organism: Undibacterium parvum; assembly: GCF_003955735.1. Lineage (NCBI taxonomy): Bacteria > Pseudomonadati > Pseudomonadota > Betaproteobacteria > Burkholderiales > Oxalobacteraceae > Neoundibacterium > Neoundibacterium parvum. The sequence goes on from NZ_CP034464.1 coordinate 1,436,611, forward strand.
GCGAGCGACAATATCCGCGCCCTCTGCTATCTGCTAGAACAACAGCCGGCCTACCAAGTCGCGCTACGTGTGTATCTGTTGCAAGTGTGCGTCTCGCGTAAATTATTGCACCTGCTGACCGATACGGGCATCACGCAAAACAAGGGATTCTGGGGCGCCGCCTGGCAAACCATGATGGATAAATTTTTACCGCCCTTGATCAATGATGACTACATCAAAGATATCTTTGGCCAGTTATTTGAGCACAAACAGGATCATCTCTGGGTGCGCGGGGTTGCGGATAAAATCTGGCTGGATTTGATCAAGCTGCTGGCTTTTATTCCACAACGCTCTGGCCCTATCTACGCTAGCCTGACAGGCGAAACCTTAAGCGCGGTACAGGTCTTATCGTATCGCATCAGCGCGATTGGACTGGAATCAGAGTTGGTCAGGAACTATCCTGACATAGAGCGCTTCGAGTCGCCCTTTTTGCGCCAGAACGACGAAGTGAATAATTACGTGATTCGCTACAGCAACTCGCTGGTCGACAGCGCGGTGCAGCCAGAAGATGCGGGGCAAATTGAGGTGCTGTTGCTGCAATGCGAAGAGGTAGTGCAAAAAATACGCCGCATCGCTGCAGTGCAAGGGGTCTCTATCAGCCTGACCAGGTTGCTGCTGCGCCTGACCCAGAGTATTAACCGGCTGCGGCATTTACTGACGCTGCTAGACGCCCAGCAATCAGGTGAAGCTGCGCAAATTAGCGTAGACCTGCTCAAGGAATTGGTGCTAGCCGACAACCAGCGGCATAGCCTGCGCCAATTAGTACGCAGCAATACAGAATTACTCTCGCTGCAAATGACCGAACGCGCCGGTAAAAGCGGTGAGCACTATGTCACGGCTAACCGGGCAGAATGGCTAGCCATGCTGTACTCCACCATGGGCGCCGGCTTCATCGTTGGCTTCATGGCGATGATCAAGATTATTTTCGGCACACTAGCCTTAGCACCATTTGGCTTTGCCCTGCTGTATAGCCTTAATTATTCTACCGGCTTCATTTTGGTACACGTATTGCATTTTACGATAGCCACCAAACAGCCCGCCATGACGGCCGCCCTGATCGCCAAAGCCATCGATGACGGCAATCAAAAACTCGAAGAACTGGTAGAGCTGATAGTGCGCGTACTGCGCTCACAATTTATTGCCATCATAGGCAATATCGCACTTGCCATGCCTACCGCCTACGCGATTGCCTGGGCTTGGTATGGCATCTACGGCACGCACTTAGCCAACCCAGAGAAGGCCGCGCATCTATTGCATGACATAGATCCGCTGAGTAGCCTGGCACTGCCGCATGCGGCAATTGCCGGGGTCTGCCTGTTTTTGTCCGGTTTGATTTCGGGCTACTACGACAATACTGCCAGCTACGCGAATATCCCAGCGCGCCTGCGCCAATTAAATTGGCTAAAGCGTCTGCTCGGTGAGCGCCGCCTGCTCAGCATGACTACCTACATAGGAAATAATTTGGGCGCCTTAACTGGTAACCTGTTCTTTGGCATCATGTTAGGCACCATAGGCCAACTCGGTGTGTTTTTCGGACTGCCTATCGATATCCGTCACATCACCTTCTCTAGCGCGAATTTCTCGTTTGCCTTAGTGGGACTGGATCATCAGATGAGCTGGCAAGTGGTGCTGACTTCATTGACCGGCATCCTCTTGATAGGTCTGGTGAATTTGGGCGTCAGTTTTACTCTGGCTATGCTGGTCGCATTACGCTCACGCCGGGTCAGCCTGGATCAGGAAAGAACGATCTCTAGAATGATATGGCGACGCTTTCTATCTGGCCCCAGAGATTTTTTCTTTCCGCCTAAGTCTGAAGCTAAAAGTTCCACACTGACGCACTAAAGATCAAAACAAAATGCGCAATAAAAATAATTTTATGTCATCCCTTTTTGATCTGAGACGTTGTCGGAAGATGCCCTAGAAAAGCTGGGGCTAAGCCGCATAAACACGCTTTTTTTGAAAGAGAAAAATGATCTATCCGTCCAAAATCAGTATTGCACTATTGAGCCTGACACTCTGCCATGCCGCTTCGGCGCATGAATATTCGGCACAACTGAGGGCAAAAAAATATGCCGAAGTAGAGCAAGCGGTCGCGGCAAAACTGGCGGTCGATGCCACCAACCTTGATGCTCTGGTGGCAAAAACCCAGTTGATCATTCTTGAGGGCAAAGAAAGCCGTCTGGACGAGGCGAGCAAAATCGCGGAAACCTGCATCAGCGCACATCCTCAAAGTTCCGATTGCCATCAAGCCTTAGGCAATGTTTTAGGCACCAAGGCGATTACTGCGGGCATCATGTCGGCCATGAGTTATGCCGGAAAGATTCGTGACTCCTTCCAAAAGGCCATAGAGCTGGATGCGCAAAATTACAAGGCCAGAGCCTCGCTTTTGCAGTTCTATTTGCAAGCACCCAGCTTCGTCGGCGGTGGCAAAGGCAAAGCGCAGACTTTGATCAAGGAAACCAATCAGCTTAACCCTACAGCAGGCATGCTGATGCAGGCCAATTTTGATCTCAGCGATGAGAAAAATGCCCAGGCTGAAGCACTCGCCTTAAAAGCCAATACGGCCGGATCAGATGTGTTTTTAGATATGCAAAGAGATGTCTTGGTGAGCCTGGGGCATAGCTATGTACAAGAGAAAAAATTTGCCGATAGCGAACGCGTTTTTCGCGACCTGAGCCTGCGTTTTCCACATCAAGCCGTAGGTAGTTATGGCATGGGTAAGTCGCTGCAAGAACAAGGCAAACTCAAAGAAGCCATCTCCTACCTAGAAAAATCCATCAGTATAGAAAACAGTGCGTATGCCTACTATCGGATAGGCCAATGCTGGCAAGCGAGTAAGGACAATGCCAAAGCCATTCTGGCCTACGAAAAAGCACTCAGCATCAAACCTGAACTACGAAAAAAAATAAAGACGGATGTGGAAGAACAACTGAAAAGTTTGAAAGCCTGAGCTGGCTAAACTGGCTAAGCTGTGTTGCAGGGCGAAAAAAAAGGAGATTTTTCATCTCCTTTTTTTTCGTCGCTTTTACACAAAATTAAGCCATAGTCCGATCAAAACTAGGGATCACTATATGTCTAAATTTATTCGAAAACCTTACTTGTTTCGGCATATGTTTTTTGGCGATATGGCGTGCTACTTCGCGTAGCGTATGACTACTCATACGCTCAAAAAAATGCATGATAGATTTCTTTTCAGTTTGCGCATTCACCAAGGATATGAGTTGTTCAGGACTGAGAAAATATTCATACCCTTTGCCTAGCCGATTCGAGAGTACCGCCTGAGAATCGAGTACCACATAATTATGAAACACTGGCTGCAGCTCACGGCCAAAACGGGTAGGTAGATCCATATATCTGAGCAAGCGTTTCAAGGTGATTTTATTACGCTTGAGCTGCTGAATCGGCGAGGGGATGGCGCAGGACTCGGAACGCTCGTCAGTGCTAGTGAAATGCCTATCCATACTGAGCGTAATTTTGCGCTCGGCAGTTCTCGATTCGACAATAAATATATGGAAATTATCGGTGATAAACAAATGATCGATATGCAGATGCCCTTCATCTACAGAAAAACGCAGGTCATGCAAGACCGCCACATCCTGCCTATCTTCAAAAATAGCATTGAAGTCATCAGCCGTCACATAGGTGGCGTCAATCGCACTTTGGGTCTTTTTTTTATCCAGAAATAGTTGGCGCTGATCTGAATTGGCGACCAGCTTCAAGCGCGACTCGGCATAATCCAAATGGGTAGGGACTGGCTGTAGACGTTTAATAAGCACTAGATTATTCCTGTAGCGATGTTGCCATTGCGATATTTTTTCGCGGCATTTTAAAAATATTTTAATCATAACATCAGATATTCCTTGTAATACTTAGTTACACCTATTTGTCACAATCTGTCACCAGCCACTTACCCGGTACGGCTTATCTAAACACCACTAATTTTTGGTAACTTGCGTCCACATTTACAAAATACCTCAACAAGTTGCCTCAAGCAGGCCATTTATGTAGCTAACTAGCATCAAAATGAACGCGCAAGCATGACCGCGGCCAGAATAAGGACTATTGTTATGAATGCACAACACGCTATAAAAAAACCATGGCTTTACGCAAGTCTAATGGCCTACGCCCCCCGATTTTCGCTGCTATTTGTCTGAGCGGGATACTGCTCGGCTGTCGTACTCAGCCTAGCCATCCCGAGCGCAGCATGCTGGAGACGGCAGCCAGCGAATGGCAAACTGCTTTGCCATCGACAGAAAATGCCAGCACGTTGAGCAACTGGTGGGCTAGTTGGAATGACCCTAGCCTGTCCGAACTGCTAGACCTGGCGCAGCAAAATAGCCCAACGATGGCGCAGGCCAGTGCCCGCATTACTCAGGCACGCGTCACTGCCAGCGCCGCCGGCGCACGCTTATGGCCAAACATGGATTTCAACGCCAGTTATATTCGCGGGCACTATCCGCTGCTGCCTAAGGGGGTAGACCAGACGGTGCTGAGCACAGGTCTGGATGCCCGCTGGGAAATTGATCTATTTGGCGCCAATGCAGCGACCCACGACAGTCTGCTGGCACGTCTCAGCGCGCGCGAATACGAATGGCATGACGCGCGCATCAGCTTGGCCGCGGAAGTCGCCAATACCTATCTCGCCTTGCGCAGTTGCGAGGCGCAGACGCAAGACGCGCAAGCAATCTTGAATTCGCAAAAAATCACTCAGCGCCTGTATCAGGAAAAAATTGCGGTCGGTTTTAGCTCTGCCAATGAGCTGGTGCAGCAAGCGGCCATGCTGGCGAGCGTGACCACGCAAGCGCAACAGCAGCAAAGCGAGTGTGCAATTTTACTCAAATCTCTGGTGGTCTTGATAGCCCTGCCGGAACCGGAGTTACGCGAAAAACTCACAGCCGGCCATGCCAAATTGCCACAGGCTGGTCAATTTATTGTCGCGAAGCTGCCTATCGAGGCTTTGCTCAAGCGCCCCGACATGCGTGCCGCCATGCAAAATTTGATGGCAAGCGCGGCGGAGATCGATGCGGCACAGGCACGGCGCTACCCATCGATTTCCTTACTCGGCTCTATCAATTTATATGGCATACAAATTTCTGGGCAAACTGCCAATCTCAAGGGCTGGTCATTTGGGCCTAGTCTAAACCTGCCGCTGTTCGATGCCGGCGCCCGCAAAGCCGATGTAGTGCAGGCACAGGCGCGCCATACAGAAAGCCAAGCTGGTTTTCGGCGGCAAACGCTGATGGCAGTGCAAGAGACCGAAGTGGCCATGCTCAGACTGGATCTGGCGAATCATCAACTAGAGCAACAGCAACAGATACTCGCTGCGAAAAAATTTGCCTTGCAGGGCACTGAGGCCGGTTGGAAATTCGGTAGCGTCAGTCTGCTAGAACGAGAAGAAAGCCTGCGTCAGGAACTGGCAGCGCAGAGTATCCAATGGCAATTGCAACGCCTGCGTGGCAGTGCCTGGATCGCGTTGTATAAGGCGGTCGGTGGTGATTGGCAAGATCCTATTATCGAAGGCAGCGAGAACAAAATAGCCAGCCCTTGAGCCATCGAATCCACCGAACGCATCAAAAGCCGCAATACACCCAACACTGAGCTGATCGCCAGAATTTCCTGGCAGAGCAGCCCGCAACGAAGTGGAGCAGCATCATGAAAGCCGTATTCGACAAACGCATCATCTGGGGTCTGCTGGCGACGCTGCCACTGATAGGCGTTTTGCTGTTTTCCAGCAAAAAAGCCGAGACCGCCGATGCAGCCCAAGCTCAGGCAGGCAATGCCGCCTTAACTGTCACTGTCTCAGTCCCCCTCAGTAGCAGCTGGAATACCAGCCTGACTGCCAGCGGCGGTGTGGCGGCATGGCAAGAGGCCATCATAGGTAGCGAACTCAATGGCGTGCGGCTGCAAGAATTATTGGTGCAAGTCGGTGATCAGGTGAAACGTGGCCAATTGCTCGCCACTTTCTCCAACGAGATACTCAGCACCGAGCAGGCACAGCAAAGTGCCGCTCTGGCCGAGGCCGAAGCGATTTTTGCTGAAGCCAATAGCAACGCCAGACGCGCCATGCAATTGAAAGAAAGCGGCTCACTCAGCGACCAGCAAATCAATCAATACGCGACCGCCAGAAACACTGCGGCGGCGCGGGTTTCAGCGGCCAAAGCCAGCCTGCAAGCGGCCACAGTCAGGCTGCAACATGCACGAATACTGGCTCCCGACGATGGCATTATCTCGGCGCGCAGCGCCACGGTAGGTGCGGTACCGCAATATGGTCAGGAATTATTTCGGCTGATACGCCAGAGCAAACTGGAATGGCGCCCCGAGCTCAGTGCCGATGAGAGCATGCGCCTGAATGCAGGACAAGCCGTCAGCGTTTTTAATGGCGATGCTGAGCCTATCAAGGGAAAACTCAGAATACTCGCGCCCACACTTGATCCGCACACCCGCAAGGCTTTGGCCTACGTCGATCTGGAGCCAGCCGCCAACAGCAAGCTTAGACCAGGGATGTTTGTCAAAGGCGAATTTTTTATGGGTGAGAGCATGGCGCTGTCGGTGCCTAGTAGTGCGGTGCTGATGCGCGACGGTTACGCCAGCGTGTTCGTATTGGAAAACGCCAACAAAGTAAAACAAGTGCGTGTCAGCACAGGTCGCATACAACAGGGCCGCATAGAAATTACCAAGGGCCTGAGCACTAGCGCCAAAGTGGTCGATAGTGGCGCCGGCTTTTTGGGCGACGGCGATACCGTCAAATTAGTCAGCGCCCAAACTAGTACTAGCCAAAACTCCGGCAAAGAAAAGAGCGGCAGTATTAAGGCGGCCTCAGGAAAATGACATGATCAATTTTTCTTCCTGGTCGATCAAGACACCGATCCCCGCCCTGCTGTTATTTATCTTGCTGTCGCTGGCAGGCTTAACTGCCTTCCACAAGATGAAGGTGCAGGATTTCCCTGACATCGATCTGCCCATGGTGACGGTGGCCACTGCGCTACCCGGCGCGGCACCGGCCCAGATAGAAAGCGAGATCACGCGCAAACTTGAGAATGCCTTTGGCACGCTGCAAGGCGTCAAACACATCTATTCCACGGTGCAAGATGGGCTCTCGATTACCACCGTTGAGTTCGTCATGGAGAAACCCGTCAACGAAGCCATGGAAGACGTGCGCAATGCGGTCAGCACCGTTAGAGGTGAGCTACCGGGAGACACCAAAGACCCTATCATCAGCAAAATAGAATTTTCCGGTGTGCCGTTTTTGGTCTACACGGTCGCCTCCAGTAAACTCGATGAAGAAGGCCTGTCCTGGTTAGTCGATAATCAAGTCACCAAGGCTTTGATGTCGGTACCGGGCTTGGGTAAAGTCGTCAGAGTAGGTGGTGTCAATCGCGAGATACGAGTAGAACTCGATAGCGAAAAAATGGCAGGCTTAAATGTCTCGGCCGCCGAAATTTCGCGCTTACTTCCGCAGATACAGCGCGATGCCTCCGGCGGGCGCAGCACTGTCGGCAATACCGAGCAAGCGATACGCACACTGGCAGGCGCCAGTGACGCAGAACAATTGGGGCAGCTAGAATTAGCGCTCAATGATGGCCGCAGACTACAACTAAGACAGATTGCCAAGGTGCTCGACACCGTGGCGGAGCGCCGCTCGATTGCCCTGCTCGATGGTAAGCCCGTGGTTGGGTTTGAACTCACACGCAGCCGTGGTTCTAGCGAAATCACCGTCGCCAACGGCGTCCACCAGGCACTCAAAAAACTGCAATTAAGCCATCCCGATGTCAAGCTAGATGAAGCCTACAATATGGTCGATCCGGTTCAGGAATCCTTCAGCGGCTCCATGTACGTGTTGATAGAAGGTGCGCTGCTGGCAGTATTGGTGGTCTGGTGGTTTTTACGCGACTGGCGCGCCACGCTGGTCTCGGCGGCAGCCCTGCCGCTGTCCGTGATCCCTACCTTTTTAGGCATGTATCTATTCGACTTCACGCTCAACACCATTACCCTGTTGGCACTAGCTCTGGTGGTTGGGATCTTGGTAGATGACGCCATCGTCGAAATCGAAAACATCGTGCGCCATCTGCGCATGGGCAAGACACCGTATCAGGCAGCGATGGAAGCGGCCGATGAGATCGGGCTGGCGGTGATCGCCACCACCTTCACGCTGGTGGCAGTGTTCTTGCCTACCGCTTTCATGAGCGGCATAGTCGGTAAATTTTTTAAGCAATTTGGTTGGACTGCGGCCATGGCAGTGATGACCTCATTAGTGGTAGCGCGTTTGCTGACCCCGATGATGGCGGCCTATTTGCTTAAACCGATACTGCATGAGACTAGCGACGGCAAGATCATGCAGCAGTATATGCGTTTAGCCAAATGGTGTCTGGAGCACAGACTGATGACCAGCATTTTGGCAGGGCTATTTTTCTTTGGCTCACTAGCGCTGGTGCCGCTACTCCCTACCGGTTTTATCCCGCCCGACAATCGCTCGCAAACCGTGGTCAGATTAGAACTGGCACCGGGCGCGCGTTTTGACGACAGTATGGCAATGGCTGAGCAGGCCAGTAAGATACTCAAACAGCGCAGCGACATCAGCAAAATTTACACCACCATAGGCAGCGGCAATGCTGGCTCCGACCCCTTTGCACCGGGTGGAAATAGCAGCGTGAATAAAGTTAATCTCACACTCACCCTGCTGCCGCGTTCGCAGCGTGCCGCCACCAAGAGCGAGATAGAAAACCAATTAAGACAAGCTCTGCAAGTCTTGCCCGGGGTGCGTATCACCATAGGCATAGGCAATGCCGGCGAAAAATTTCAGCTGGTCTTGACCGGCGAAAATCCCGACACTTTAAGCAGTGCCGCCGAAGCGGTGCAACGCGATCTGCGTACCTTGCCAGGGATAGGCGCGATCAACTCCAGTGCTAGTCTGCTGCGCCCCGAAGTCATCATCAAACCCGATCTGGCGAAAGCGGCCGACCTGGGAGTGAGCACCAGCGCGATTGCCGACGCCATACGCATCGCCAGCATAGGCGATTTTGATACCAGCCTGGCCAAGCTCAATCTACCGGAACGGCAACTCCCTATCGTGGTCAGATTTGCGGAAAACGCGCGTAGCGATCTGGCGCAATTGGCGCGCCTCAATGTCGCCGGAAAAAACGGCGATGTCATGCTGGGTCAGGTGGCCAATCTTAGTCTGGGCAGCGGCCCCACTCAAATCAGTCGCATGGATAGATCGCGCAACGTCAGCTTTGACATAGAATTGAATGGCAAAACTCTGGGTGAAGTGAGCGACGCCGCCGACCGCCTGCCCAGCCTGAAAAATCTACCGGCCGGTATCGTCCGGCGCGAAGTGGGCGATGCCGAAGAGATGAAATCGCTGTTCGCCAGTTTTGGTTTAGCCATGTTCACCGGTGTCTTATGCATCTACATGGTGTTGGTGTTGCTGTTCCATGATTTCATGCAGCCGGTCACGATTTTGGCCGCGCTACCACTCTCTATCGGCGGCGCCTTCATCGCCTTACTGGTCACCGGCAGCGCCTTCTCCATGCCTTCGCTCATCGGTCTGATCATGTTGATGGGGATAGCCACCAAAAATTCTATCTTGCTGGTCGAATATGCGATCGTGGCAAGGCATGGCGGCATGTCACGCAAAGCGGCCTTACTAGACGCCGGCCATAAACGCGCTCGGCCGATAGTCATGACCACCATCGCCATGGGTGCCGGTATGCTACCGATCGCACTCGGCATAGGCATAGACCCTAGCTTCAGAGCGCCGATGGCGATCTCGGTGATAGGCGGCCTGATCACCTCCACCTTCCTCTCGCTACTGGTAGTGCCGGTGGTGTTTACCTACGTCGATGACCTGGTGCAAAAATTTCTAAAAAAACCGAATAAGGCGCATTAAGGTACATCACCAAATGCAGCCTATCGTGAGCCAGGAACACGCGCCCACACAGTTTTTAAATAGCCACTAGCCCAACGCGCATATTCCATGCGCCTTACCGAGCACACAGCCTGAAGACCCGCATGGAATATGCGCCTTAGGCCTATGCTGCGAATTCAAGTTCGAAATGCGACGGAATTAGGTGTTAAATTAAATAGTACTTCATGTGGCGTTTTGTAGCCTAAAGTTTTTCTGGGGCGATGATTCAGGCGGTCTTCAATGTGTTGAATGCGCGCCCTGGAAAGTGTCTTCAGACGCATTCTTTTTGGTATGTATTGACGGATCAAACCATTGGTATTTTCATTGCGGGAGCGCTGCCGAGGGCGACCAGGATCGGCAAAGAAGACCGGTAAGCCCATGTCTTTAAAGTGCGCAAATTCACAGCCATTATCTAAGGTCAGTGAAAGGGCGGGCAATCCATTGAGTTCTTTTCCAACCGCAGCGGCAACAAGGATGGCCGTCTTTTGCAAGACGGGCGAGATTTTGGTGTACAAGCTTTTGCGTTCGACCAAGGTGAGTAGGCAGTGATGATGTGACTGTCCGCGGATGGTGTCGCCCTCCCAGTGACCGGCAATCTCTCTTGCCAGCGCGTCTTTGGGACGCTGTCGAATACTCTTGCGACCGGCCGGATAGCTAGATTTGGCGGGCTTCCAGACCTTGGCAAGCTGATAGCGACGTAGTTTTTTATTCAAAGCACTCTTGGTACGCCGGATCCAGTTGTAGATCGTTTGGTGACTGATAGACCAATTCTCTTCGCTGCCAGCAATCCGCAAACGTGCACTAATTTCGTCTGGAGACCATTCCTGATTTAATAAATGACGTACCAGTGGCCATATTTCTTTGGACTTCGTTGGATGATTGGCTGCGCTTTTGGCAATGCGTTTAAGCGCTCTTTCATTGGACGCGAGGGCGTTGTATTTTTGATTTACTTTGCCTCGCTTGATCTCGCGATAAATGGTCGAACGATCTACCCCAACTGCTGTGGCAATCTTGCTTACGCTGGTTTTTGACGCTAGCAGGCGTTCAATTTGCGAGCGCTGTTTAGCTCTGAGGTGAGTAAATTCCATTGCGATTTCCTTGGGTTAAGAACAATACAAAGGTACTCCTGTAACGAGTAAAATCTTTGTATTTCTATCCTTATGCCGTCGCAATTCGAACTTTAATTCGCATATGCCCGTTACATCAATTGCGGCGATTCCGCACACAAACTCCTAGCACCAAACATCTGCCAGCCAAGCGCAAGTTCAAACAAAAATAAAACGGCTCATTGATAACGGTTCCAGCGCAAACTTCTTTCGTCATTGGCTTCCTTGATTAAATGACGTGCCGCCAGAGCGTTTTCGCCCGCTTGATCCTGATTCGCTGTCAGGCTTAAGGCCAGCTCGTGTATCGCCACCGGATAATCGCCTTCGGCCGATTTTTCCAACCATTTTTGTGTCAGGTCAGCATTCTTTGCGACGCCCTCACCGACTGCGTAGGCATTGGATAATAAAAACATGGCTTGCGCATTGCCAGCCTCACTGGCCTGCTGCAAATAGTGCACCGAGAGCGCCAGATCGAGGGGGGCGCCTTCACCATACTTAGCCATTCTGGCCAACATGAAACTGGCTTTGGTGTTTTCTTGCATGGCCGCTGCCGCATACCATTTCCAGGCTAGCGCATAGTTTTGCGGCACGCCTAGTTTTGCCTTGTAATGCGCCTCGGCCAAGACAAATTGTGCCTCGTTATCTCCGGCCAGCGCGGCTTTATTTAGCCAGCTAACAGCCTGTGGCAGATCAGTGCCGGCGCTGGCTAATACCAGGCCCAATTCGCGTTGCGCCGCTGGCATACCTTGTTGCGCCCACTGCGACAAACTCGCCATGGAGGCGGGAGTCTGGGCATTGATGGCGAGTACTCCCGCGCTTTCAATTTGTGCCGAAGTTGGTGTCGGGCTAGCATTGAAATAGGTTATTGAGGCAAAGCCCAGACCGCAAGCTAACAGCAACATGCTGACAAACGAAAAAATCAAGGATGGACGTGCTCTTAAAAAAAATTTGCGGTAGTTCAATTTCATCTTCTTTAAAGAAAAATGCTACTTCCAGCATCGGAAGTAGCATCAAATCAAGGTATTAATTCAAGACATAAATTCTGCGAAAATCGTGAATTTACTGACTCAAATCTATTGAATATTTTGCGAATCCGCTAGCATCCAAACTGCCTTCTGCCTTCACGCGCGTCAAACCCAGATTTTGCGCTACGCTTAATTTACCCGGCGCAGAACGTAAAATCACCGGGCCTTGCGTCGTCACTTTGACGAAGCTCCAGCTCTGCGCAGTACCATTCGCCGCAGCAGTAATCTTGCCCTGTTTTTTTAGGAAATTACTCACCACCGCTTGGCTGGCATCGGGCGACTTGATGATGGTTTTACTACCGTCTATGCCCGGCACTTTGCCACCGCCACCGGCACGATAATCATTGGTGGCAACGATGAAGTCATCGCTGTCAGCGATAGCCTTGCCCAGGTAGCTCAAATTGGCGATGCGGCTGCCGACTGCTTTGGTGACATCAATCTGGTACTTCAATGCATTGTTCTCGGCATAGAACACATCGTAGTTAAAAATAAAAGCGTAAGACGGTACCAGGTCTTGCTCGGTCGTCACAGCGGGGTCGATTTTTCCAAATTGTCCGGCTGCTGCTTCCAGCCAGTTTTTCAAATCCGAACCTTTGATCTTTACCGCTTGCAGATTGTTATTTCCATACAAATACAAGTCACCCGGGTTACGCACTTGCAAGCCAAATGGCGTGGCCACTGTCGCAGTAGGGGCCACATCAGTAAAATCTGTAGGGCCATTGCGACCAGCTTTAAACGGTGCGCTGCAAGAGATCACAGGGATAGATTTATAACTTGCGATGGTGGCGTCGGTTGAGGCAGCGATAAAACTTTTTACGTAATCGATCTGCGCCTGATTCACGATCTGGATCGCGCTGACATCGCCGACCAAAGCGAAGAAGGCCGACATTTCAAAATCTGTCGTCGTGCCTAAGGCTTGCGTGGCATACGCCAGCGTTGCCTTATGCTCGGCATCGACCAGCGGCGCGATACTAGGATCAGCCGCCACGATGCTAGTGCCATCGGTATATTTAAAACCGCGCGCCTCAACCTTGGTTTTATCTTTTTGCACCACCCATTTACCGGACTGGTAAATCAGCGTCATCTGGATAATCCCCAGACGACGGCCCCAGCTTTGCGCCATCACGGCAGGGACACCGTTGACGAAGCCGTTGATGGGATCTACCTGAGCGGGCGGCAACGTGCTCAGCGCACCATCCAGTGCTGGGCCGTTAGTTTCTTTCGCCTTAGGGAAAATCAAATGCGCATGACCTAGCATCAGTGCATCAATGCCGGTGCTGGCCAGATGCAGGCTGCCGTTTTCCATCTTAGGGCTATACGGCGAAGCATCCAGACCGCCATGCGAGAGCGCCACGATCAAGTCGGCACCTTTGCTGCGTAACTCAGGCACATACTTGAGCGCAGACTCCTGCACCCCATTCACCATGACTTTTCCAGCCAGGTGTTTTTGATCCCAATCCATCACTTGCGGCGGTACAAAACCCATGATGCCGACATTGAGTTGCACGTTCATGCTAGTGCCGTCCGGCTTAGTGGCAGTGAATTGCTTAGGCAGTATCGAGTAAGGATTGAAGATGGGCTTCTGGCTAGTGACACCGACCACGTTCGACAGCACCACAGGGAAATTCGGTGCGCCACAATTGGCGCCCTTTTGTACGCCCTCAACACCAAAATCGGTGTTGGTGATCTGGCTCAGGAAATTTAAGCCGTAATTAAATTCATGGTTACCGACGCCTGCGCCATCGTATTTCAGCGCGTTCATGACCTTGTGTACCGCCAGCGTGCCGCTGCAAGTGACAGGCGCGGCGACCGCTTGATAATCGCCCAGCAAAGTGCCTTGAATCACGTCGCCGTCATCGAGCAAAACGTTATTTGGATTTTCGGCGCGGGCCGCGCTGATCAAGGTGGCAGTACGTTCCAGACCTAAGCTGGTATCGGCTTTCAAGCCGTAATAATCATAACTCAGGATGTTTTGATGGAGGTCGGTGGTTTCCAGCAAAGCCACCTTCAGGATGGTGCCTTCTGGCACCGCATTCGGGTCTTCCGAGGTCTTACCACATCCGGCCAGGCTGATGATAGCCAAGGCCGACAAATACATTTTTTGTTTCATTATTATTCCGGAGCAGAGAGCGCTAAGCATGATTAATCGAGAAATTCAGACACGAAAACGAGGCGAGCAACAGCCCGCCTACTTTCGCATTTGTAGAATTATCAACATTAATTATGTCGGGAGTATGACGAAACAGAATAGTTAGGCGCTCAATCGGTCACGATGGGCTTGATACGCTGCGTCATTGCTGCCAGGGAAGGCGCAGCGCCCCCCCCCCCAGTTCACATCAACAGTTAAGCAGCTGCAGCCGCCGCCGCATCGCGTTCCAGTTTACCCAGTACGTGAAAACAGAGCCAGACGCCGGCTACGCCAAAAAACACTACGCCCAGGCCGTAGCCAGCCAGTACGCCGATGGCGCCATACCAGTGGCTGCCTAACCAGACGAAGGGGATCACGCCCAAGGTAGAACGGCCCCAGTTCAGCATGGTTGAATACAGCGGATAGCCGAGATTATTGAAAGCCGCATTGGCCACGAACAGACAGCCGTTAAACAGAAAGCTGCCAGCCACAAACAGGCAAAAGAACACGATGATCTCGCGTCCCAGATCGAGCGCACCAAAAGCGCTGGCGATGTGGCTGCCAGCCAGCGCCAGCAAGGCCCACATCACACAGACATAGATCAGGGTAAACTTCAGGCTGTCGCGCATGGTAGAGCGCAATCTATCGTAGCGTTTCGCGCCCAGATTTTGCCCCAGGATAGGGCCGACCGCGCCGGACAGCGCAAACAGGCCAGCGAACGCCACCGGGATCAAACGCCCCACCACCGCCCAGCCAGCCACCGCGTTATCACCATATTTGGCAATCGCTGCGGTCACCGCGGCATTGCCAACCGGGGTTGCTACCTGGGTCAAAATCGCCGGGATGCCGATCGCAAAAAACGGTTTAAGCCCCTGCATGAAAGCGGTGCGACTTGGCCGGGCATACAGGTGGTGGATAGTGAATACGCCATGCAGGCCTATGCTAATCAAGACCATGCGGGCGCAAATATTGGCGTAAGCGGCACCATCCAGACCGAGCCCGAAGCCAAAAATAAACAGGGGGTCAAGCACTGCGGTGGCTGCCGCCGCACCGAGCGTCACATACATCGCGCGCTTAGCGTCACCGACTGCGCGCAGCAAGGCGCTCAGGCACATGCCCAGCGCCAGCAAGGGGATAGACGGCAACACCATGGCGCAAAAGCGCTGCGCCAGTCGCGCCGTTTCACCCTGCGCGCCCAGCATCTGCAACAGAGCAGGCATCAAGGGGTAAGTGAGTAAAGTGAGCAGCAAACTGAGCGCGCCTATGATGAGTAGCGCCGTGCCGGCTAATTGTTTCGCGGCGGCCAGGCCACCGGCACCGATCGCGCGCGACACCAGGGCGGTGGCGGCGATGGTCAAACCGATCGCAATCGAGGTGTGGAAAAACAGCAAAGTGCTGGCATAGCCGATTGCCGCTGCCAATTCTTGTTGGCCTAGTTGCGAGATATAAAACAGATTTAAGACATCGACCAGAAACACCGCGATCAAGCCTATGGAACTGGTGGCAGTCATGGTGACGACGTGACGCATGGTCGAGCCAGTGGTAAATTTTCCGACGATCGCTTGCTGGGTAGCCATATTGTTCGATTCTTGAAGTCTTGCGGGCGGTGAAAAAACGAGTGCGCCATTTTCACCGCTTTTGGCAATTCTTGCTGAGAACTTTGATTTCGCTGTGCTGTACGGGGCGAACTAGCGAATTGCTATAACTGTTCAGCTCGCTATACTAAGCCCTTCTCCCGCTCGCGGGAGAAGGGTTGGGATGAGGGTAGTTCAAATTTGCACAATGTTTGATTTTTCATAGCGCTAAGCGCATCAACTATTTGAAGGCAAGCGTTGCTCAATCACCCTCCCTTGCAGGGCGCATATTCGCTTATGAGCGAATATTGCTACACAGGTGGATGGCATGCCATCCAAATTCCCTGTTCCGCCCCCGGCCCTCTCCCGCCAGCGGGCGAGGGAGTTTTCATCGCTGGCCGAACAGTGACGAATTACTAGGGTTTTAAAAAGCACCTGCCCCACTGCGCATATCCCATGCGGGCTGCAGGCAGGCATGGCTGCAAACCCGCATCGGCTATGCGCCTGCGGGCAGCTGCCATTTTTTTATGCTTGCAATACCGAATTATAGAACAGGCAGTGTTCGCTAGAGATGCGGTTGCGGCCCTGGGTTTTGGCGTCGTACAGACGCAGATCAGCAGCCTTGATCAAGTCTTCCAGGCTGTCCTTATCGACGCTACCGGCCACCCCGAAACTGGCAGTCAGCATGATAGATTTCGATTCTACCGGCAGCCCCAGCGCTTCCAAAGAAGCACGCACGCGTTCAGCGAACAGGCAAGCCTGATCCATATCGGTCTCTGGCAATAAGATCAAAAATTCTTCACCGCCCCAGCGCGACAACAGATCGCCAGCGCGGCAGGCTTGCTCGATTAATTCAGCGCTCGCTTGCAGCGCGCGGTCACCGGCATCATGGCCGTGCTGATCGTTGATACGCTTAAAGTGATCCAGATCGATCATGATCATGCTGAGCGGGCGCTGCTTGCGCTGGGCATTACTCCACAAGGGCTTAGCCATATCCAGAAAGGCGCGGCGGTTATGCAGACCGGTCAAAGAATCATGGCAAGCCAGATGCATGGCTCTGGCACCGGCAAATTGATGGCGGCGCGCTTGCTGCGCCAGTGCCAAGCCTAGAAAAGTCAGCTCAGCGATCAGGGCTAACTCCAGCGCCTGATAAGTCGCGGCATTTAAAGGCAAGTGATTCAGTGCCACTACCGCACACACCCCAGCCACCACGAAGGAGGCCAGCGTGGCCAGAAAAAAGTAACGGGCAATCGCCCCCAGGCTGGCGATACAGCGCAGCGCAATCAAGACCCGATAACCCAACCACAGCGCCAATAAAAACAGACCGACATTGGCCGCCGCCCTATCGCGCCCCAAGGCCACGTACACCAGCACGATGCTCAAGCCAATATTGCTGAGCACTTGCACCACCTGGCTCACCGCCAGTGGCGGCCTTTGCAATTGCAGAAAATGGCTAGCCACCAGCAGACAGCTACAGCTAAAACCCACCATCAAAGCCAGCATGCCGTACAAAGACCATTCTTGCTTAGTCCACAAAAAACTCAGTTGATGGCCGTTATAGTCAAACTTCAACAAGATCAGGCTCAGCAGATAAAGCGCGTACAAAAAAACGCTAGGTTGATGACGCCCGGCCTCAGTCAAAGCCTGCCACAGCGAGCCACCCAAGCGATGCTCGGAGTTGGCCGCATCAAAGGCGTGCGCCTCATCATTGCTGGCCGGGTCGTAGCTGCTATGTACTGGAAGCTTGATTTGTTTCATTGCAAAACCTCAGGACTGAGAAAACTAATTAAAGGAAATAATCGACTACCAGCGACCAGTACGGCATTTTTTGCTTGCACTCCTCAGCCAGTCTAAGATGCTTGCCAGACTGCTTATTGTCACGATATTGCCACGATATTGCTGCGATACAGCTACATTCGCAAGTTACGTGCCAGCTCCAGAGTACTTAATAAAACGACTACAACTCCCCTAGCCATCCCCGATTGCGTCGGTGTTTTTACATGTAAATAGTCGATCTCTTTACACAACTTGCTTTTCCTTTACATGTCATTGACAATACGCCACAGTAAAATTCTACAAACACTACTTTTTTCGACAACCAGGCAAATCCGGCAATGACAGTTTCAGCTTCAGACTCAGCGACAGTAGCGAACCCAGCAGCAGCGTCTGATCTGCCCACGCTCAGCCATTACCAGATCCGCGCTCAGCTTGGCGAAGGCGGCTTTGGCGATGTCTACGAAGCCTGGGACAGCAAGCTGCGTCGCAGCGTCGCCATCAAGCGCATGAAGCATGTGCCAAATGCGCCAACTAGCCTCTTGAAAGAAGCGCGGCTGGCGGCTTCGCTACAACACGCCGCCTTTGTCAAAATATTTGCGATAGAAGAAGACGGCGACAGCACCGCCATCGTGATGGAACTGGTGCCCGGCATCACCCTCAGAGTCTGGGGTCATGGCCAGCCGCAAGAGGTTGCCCAGGTGCTGGAGCTGATACGCCAGGTTGCCGATGCCATGCAAGAAGCGCATGCCGCTGGCCTTACCCACGGTGATTTAAAACCCTCGAATCTGATACTCGAACCTGGCGGCAAGCTGCGCATCCTCGATTTTGGTCTGGCCACCCAGACCGATAGTCAGGCTACCGCCTCGGTCAGCCAGCTAGACCCGCAAGGCACCATCGCCTACATGGCTCCCGAACTGATGCTAGGCACGCTGGCCAATGCCAAGAGCGACATCTATGCGCTGGGTGTGATCTGCTACGAACTGCTCAACGGTAGCCGCCCGCATGCCCATCTGAGCGGGCTGGCACTGGCAGCCGCGCATATGCAAGCCAGCTCAGACGGTTGGGATTACCCCGCCAATTTACCGACCCCGGTGATCCAGCTGATCCGCAGCATGACCGCCAGTAAGCCCGAGCTAAGGCTGTCCAGCATGGCCGCCGTAGTCGAGCAGATCAAGGCGATTAGCCAGCGCATTAGCGACAACCCGCACAGTGCCAGCATACCAGCGCACGTGAGTAATCCGTTTGCAACTACGCTCAATGCGGCAGCCGGCAATCCGGTCAGCGTCACCCTCAGCGCCCCGCTCAGCATTGCAGGTTTAGCCGCCACCACATCAGCACCAGCAGCGGCTACTAAGCAGCCGCTCAGCCAGCCGCTGCGCTGGGGCATCGCGACCTTCAGTCTGACGCTGCTGACAGGGCTACTGGTCTGGCAAATTGTTCCGCGCCTCAGCCCCGCAGTTAGCTCCGCAATGACGAATACCGGCAACCCAGCAGCAGTCATCACCTCGCCAGCCGGCCCGTATTCAGAAGCGCTAGAGATGCAGCAAGGTCTAGCCGCCCTCAAGCTATTTGATAGACCCGGCAGCCTGGATGCAGCGGACAAAAATTTCAATACCATACTTAGCCACAACCCGAATAATGCGGCGGCAGCGGCGGGTCTGTCGCTGCTCTATAGCTTTCGTTATCGTAGCGATGAGCAAGACGAGGTCTGGCTGCAAAAAGCCGATGCCAGCGCCCAGCAAGCGCTCAAACTCAATGGGCAATTAGCCCTCAGTCATGTTGCCAAGGGCTTAGTACTGGATCTGCAAGGTAAAGCCGAACTCGGTCTGGCCGAGCAAGAGAAGGCGCTGAGTCTGGACCCTAAAAATTTCTTCGCCTGGAATGAAAAAACCAATGCCCTCAGAAGTCTGCGGCGCTATGCCGATGCCAAAAAGAATGCCGAATTAGCGCGGCAGCACTTCCCGCAAGAGAGAATCTTCGCCGACCAGCTGGGCAGTATCCACTACGCGCAAGACGACTACAAGGCGGCCGAAGCCGCCTTCAAGCTCAGCATACAATTGCAACCGGATGCAGTATTTTCCTACGCCAATCTGAGTGGTGCCCTTATGAGCCAGAACCGCAATGACGAGGCGCTAGAGGTCTTGCAACAAGGTCTGCAACTACGTCCTAGTGCCATGCTGTACGGCAATCTAGGCAATGCCCAATTCTTGCGCGGCGATTATGTCGCCGCTGCTGCCGCCTTTGAACTGGCAGTATCACCCGACAAAGGCAACCCGGCAGACTATCTGGGTTGGGCCAATCTAGCCGATACCCTGCTGTGGATACCCGGGCGCAAGGAAGAGGCACGTAAGGCCTACGACAAAGCAAAACTCTTACTTGCACCGAAGCTGGCACGTAGCCAAAATGATGCCACTTTAACGTCACGTATGGGCTTGTATGCGGCACGTACTGGCGACAAGAGCAAAGGTTTAGAATTATTGCAAAAGTCGGTCAACCTGGCTCCGGAAGACGCCGCTGTGTTGTTCTACGCTGGACTAGGATATGAATTACTGGGAAACAGGGCGGAAGCGCTAGAGGCTATCGCCAAGGCTAAGAAGTTTGGTTATCCCATCAGCTTCATAGAAAACGAGCCGGATCTATTAGCACTACGCAGAGATGCGCGCTATTCGCGCCCTTAGTATCGACAAGACATATCGTATTGGCATGAAAATTGCTAAATAGCCGCATAGTACTTGCTTTCTATTGCTAGAAATCTTGCCCTATGTTTTACCCCTCTTGTTAACTTTAAGGATATATCGATGACCACGTTTACCTATACCGTCAACTGCCCGCCGGGCGTCGCAGGACAAGTTACCAATACCACGTGCACTCTAGCGCCCGCTGGCGACATCTACGATAACGATTTAATTGAATTTGTGTTTGTAGATAGTACAGGTGCAACAACCATACCTTTCGCCTGTACCATGCTGGTCATCAAAGCCCCGGGTAACCCGCATGAAGTGATGGAGCCCTTTGTCGGCTACAAGGGACAAACCTGCATCAATTTGCTCACACTTACGACACCACTGACGATACGCCCTAGTGTTTCTGGTGCCTGGTCATTCTCGCTGCTATTTGTAGTCGATGGTCAAGCTTATTTCCTTGATCCAGTAATCATTATCAAACCCAACTAATCCCCCATCACCCCAGCAAACCCAAGCCCCGCAGATGACGCCGCAAGGCTTCGCTCGGGGTTTTGAGTAAGGCGGCGCAGCGTTCTACGTCGCCGCCACTGTTTGCCAGTGCCGCGCGCATTTCTTCCAGCGCGATTTGTTCTACCCTGCGTATCTGGCTATGCGTCTCTAGCAGCTTATACATAGAGGGACGCGAGACCCCCAGTTGTTGCGCGGCGGCCTGGATGTACCAGTCGTTTTCTTCCATCGCGCTCAGCACTTCGGCCTCGCTCAGTTCAGTCAATTTTTTGCGCACCGGTGCTGCTGGCGTGGCCGCGGCGTTGGCGCTGCTGGCGGTGTTGTTGCTCGTTGCGGGCGCTGCACTCGCCCCCAGCACGGTACACGCACTGAGTGTTGCGCTAGACAGAAAACTACTGGTGATACGCTCGGGCGAAATTTTCACCAAGGTCTCGAACAGAGGCACCTCTCCCATTTGCAGGGCCAGCATCACGCGCTTAAGTACATGCGCCAGCTGCCGGATATTCCCGGGCCAATCGTAACGCGCAAAATCGGTAATCAAAGAGTGCGGCAAACTCAAGCCCAGTTCTGCCATCTGAGTATTACTCTTGAGCAGATGCTGCATCAAGACGCCGATATCTTCACGGCGCGCGCGCAGCGGCGGCAGCTGGATCACAAAACTTTCCAGACGACGCAACAGGGCTTGATTGAAATGATCGCTATCGAGATCCTGATCGGTAGCGGCGATTAGCCGGGCGCTAGAGTGCTGATCGTGCTGCGCACCGAGCGGGCGATAATCGCCGCCCTCTAACACTCGCAATAGCATGGGCTGCACGCTGTCCGGCGTATTGCCGATTTCATCAAGAAACAGGGTGGCGCCTTCGGCTTCGGCAAACAGACCTTTGCGGCCGGTTTGCGCGCCAGTGTAGGCACCCTTAACCGCGCCGAACAGATCGGCGGCGGCCAGCGATTCATTCAGGGCCGCCATATTCACGGTAACTAAAGCACTCTTGGCGCGCAGGCTTAGGGCATGCACGGCACGCGCCGCGATCTCTTTGCCGGTGCCGGTTTCGCCCAGCAACAAGACCGGCAAATCGGTGCCGGCGACCTGACGAATCTGGTCGCGCGCCACGATGGCATGGCTGCCGACACCGAGCAAACCAGTCACCGGATTATTCTTGGGCAGGCAGCGCATCCAGTGCAGGCACAAGATGATGCTGCGCCCCAGACCGAGTATCTGGCCGCCTTCGATTTGATCGGCACTCAGGCTATGCGGTGCCAGCAGCTCTTCACCATTCAGTTCAACCACCATGCGGCTGGCCGACGGTACGATCTGCAAGCCGTTCTCGGCGTCGCGCACCAGCTTAAGCGGATCGCGCGAAATCCCGCCATGCCCAAGCGCTAAGCCCTCAGCACCAGGGCGGCGAAACAGCGGCAAGTAGCGACTTACTTCCAACACCCCGGCTCCACTACCGGCGATAAATTGCTCGCCTATGCGACTCGCATCGGGATGCCAGACTATCGTCAAGCCCAGCAAAGGATTGGCATCCTGACTGAGGGTAGACAAGGGCGAGGTAAGGGTGTGCTCGGTATCGATCATGGCGTCGCTGCAGGCTTAAAAATACGTAAGCTGCTATTTTCACCGTTTTTGCGGATTTACGCTGGAATGCTTTGGGGAGTGTGGGTATTTTGAAGCGTTTTGAAAAGGCATAGGCCGGACGCGCATATCCCATGCGGCTTGGCAGCCATGCTGGCCTGCAAGGCGCATGGAATATGCGCGCTGGCGGCATGCCCTGTTGCGATCGCAATTACTGTTACTGTTCAACTCGCTCTACAAAGTCCTTCTCCCGCTCGCGGGAGAAGGGTAGTTCAAGTTACGCGTAATATTCGATTTTTCGTAGTGTTAAGCGTATCAGCTATTTGAAGGCAAGCGTTACTCAATCACCCTCCCTTGCAGGGCGCATATTCGCTTACGAGCGAATATTGCTACACAGGTGGATGGCATGCCATCCAAATTCCCTGTTACGCCCCCGGCCCTCTCCCGCCAGCGGGCGAGGGAGTTTTCATCGCTCGCTGAACAGTTAGCAATGACTGCGCAACCAAGCGCAGACTCAGTCGCAGCTTTGATACAACTCTAAAGGCAAGCCGTCCGGGTCGGCGAAAAACACGAAGGGCTGGCCGGTGTATTCATCGATGCGTATTGCTTCGAGCGCGATGCCTTTCGCTTCCAGCGTCGCCTTGCACAGTGCTACATCGTCCACCGCAAACGCCAGATGCCGCAAGCCGCGTGCTTCCGGGTAAGAGGGGCGCGGCGGTGCATCCGCAAATGAAAATAGCTCGATTTGCGAGCCATCCGGCAAAGCAAGATCGAGCTTATACGATAGTCTTTGCTCACGATAATGTTCAGCCAGGACGCGCAGGCCGAGCAGCTCGGTATAAAAATGGCGCGAGACCTGGTAGTCAGAACAAATGATGGCGGCGTGATGCAGGCGTTTTAGCATGGTCGAGCTTAAGCTGAGTGGGCTGGCATATCGGATCGCGCATAAGGCGGCCCCTTGAGTTCGACCACATTGCCTTCCGGGTCATTGAGGTAGAGCGAGGGGCCATCGCCTTCGGCACCATAACGGGTATCCACCGCACCGACCGTTATCCCCTTGGCCTGCAAAAATTCGCGGATGGCGTCGGCATCGAAGGGCTCTAAGCGCAGACAAAAATGATCGAGATTGCGCCCGCCAGCGCCAGCAGCGGCACCGCCACTCTTGCCCAGCACGCCGTCTACCGGCACCAGATCAATTAAATGCTGACCAGCGCGCAATTGCACCAGACCGATATCGTCCAGCCTGCGCTCTACGCTACAGCCCAAAACGCCACAGTAAAAATCCAGCATGCGATCGAGATCGCTGACACGTAACACCAGATGATCTATACCAACAATATGTATCATATTTTCTTTCTAACGAGGCCTGACTAAGGCGAGGTTTTCTTCCGTTAAGCGGGCAAAAATCAAGCACAAGATAAAACGCAATCAAGCGCTTAGTTTACTGCTTTTTGGACGGCATCACTTGTCGCTGCAATCGCAGACCTCGTTACCCTTATCAAAAATGATGCGCCAGCTACCCTCCGCCTCTAGCCGCCAGATAGAAGAAAACCTGGCGATCAGCTTCCCCTTAGCGTTGTACACAGGGCCAGAACTGTGTGCCAGCGTGCCGCTGGCTAGTACTTCTATCTGATCGGCTGCCCAACTAAACGGTGCCTGGCTTTTGAGGAAATACGGCCGCCATCCTTCAGCCACCTGCGACTTGCCGCGCAACACTTTATCCTCAGAAAAGAACACTGCTTCTTCCGATAAAAATTGGTTGAAAGCAGCATGATCGCGTTGCGCCATGCTGGCAGCAAAAGCTGTTTCGGCAGAACGGACTTGCTGCTGCAGTAGTGCCAGATTTTGCGGCTGAACTTGCGCTTTAGATTCAGCCTGATGTTGAGCCGGATGTTGAGCCGACATTGGCGACATACTGCTGCAGCCAGCGACTTGCGTCAGCCCAAAGAGCAGCAACGAGAGCGAGATGAATTTAAGTTTAGGCATAGCTAACTCCTTAAAAAACCACAGCCTAGCATAGGCAAATCTTCATTTGTTTTTTGCAAGTTAGCGCCTAAGCAGTGCAATCACCTGATTTTCAAACAGCATAGGCCAGAGGCGCAGTATCCATGCGGGTTTGTAGCCATGCATGCCCGCAAGGCGCATGGGATATGCGCGTTGGCGAGGGTGCTGGTTAATTATCAATTCAGCTTACTCCGCCTAACCCAATTTGATACGCGTCAACAAAAGCGCGGCTAAATTGACGGCTATGGTTTTGTGGCGCAAGCTGGGCTTACAATCCGCGCGTTAGCTCTATCCTCAATGTCAATTTTCACCGTCACTCCTTAAGCCATGTCTACTGTTACGCCGCCTACCGTCCCTGCCCCGCTCGCACCGCATACCTTGTTTGAAGATATGCTGGCGATTTTTACCGGCACCCTGTTTGTCTCGCTCGGTGTGGCAATGTTTAATCAGGTCGGCTTACTCACGGGCGGCACTGCGGGTCTGGCGTTTTTGCTGCACTACCGCACTGGCCTGTCGTTTGGTCTCTTGTTTTTTTTGATTAATCTGCCGTTCTACTGGCTGGCCTGGCGGCGCATGGGTTGGCGCTTTACGCTCAAAACCTTTTGCTCGGTGGCGCTGGTGTCGCTCATGTCTGGCCTGCATCCTAAGCTGCTGTCGCTGGCGACGCTCTCTGCCATCACGCCGTTTTATGTCGCCATCATTGGCGGCTTAATGATGGGGGTGGGCTTTATCGTCTTGTTCCGGCATCAGGCCAGCCTGGGTGGTATCAATATCCTGGCGCTGTATCTGCAAGACAAGCACGGCATACGCGCCGGTAAGCTGCAGATGGGCATGGATGTGGTGATCGTGATGGCTTCACTGTTAGTGGTCAGCCCGCTGGCCTTAGCGGCATCGATACTCGGTGCGGTAGTCTTGAATCTGGCGATTACACTCAATCACCGGCCGGGCCGTTATATGGCGCTGTCTTAATCTCGAGCACACGGCAAACAGGATTCTAAGCAGAGCGGGCACGGATAGAAGATAATGGCATTTTTATTATCTGCCCACGGGTATCGCTCTCATGAAAACCAAAGCCGCAGTCGCCTGGAAAGCTGGCGCACCTCTAACCATAGAAGAAGTCGATCTGCAAGGACCGCAAGCCGGTGAAGTCTTAATCGAGATCAAGGCCACCGGGATTTGCCATACCGATTACTACACGCTATCCGGTGCTGATCCGGAAGGTCTGTTTCCGGCAATTTTAGGGCATGAAGGCGCGGGCATCGTGGTCGATACCGGCCCCGGCGTGACTAGCTTGCAGCAGGGCGACCATGTGATACCGCTGTACACGCCAGAATGCCGCCAGTGCAAATACTGCCTGTCGCGCAAGACCAATCTGTGTCAGGCGATCCGCTCTACCCAAGGGCGCGGCTTGATGCCAGACGCCACTTCGCGCTTCTCACTCGATGGCAAACCTTTGTTTCATTACATGGGCACTTCGACCTTTTCCAACTACATCGTGGTACCCGAAATCGCGGTGGCCAAAGTGCGCAGCGATGCGCCTTTCGACAAGATCTGCTACATCGGCTGCGGCGTGACGACCGGCGTCGGTGCCGTGGTGTTTAGCGCCAAGGTCGAAGCTGGTGCCAATGTCGTTGTGTTTGGTTTGGGCGGTATCGGTCTGAACGTGATCCAGGCCGCCAAGATGGTCGGTGCCGACAAGATCATCGGTGTCGATATCAATCCAAGGCGCGAAGCGATGGCGCGCAAATTCGGCATGACGCATTTCATCAATCCAAACGAGGTTGCCAACGTGGTCGACCATATCGTGCAACTGACCGACGGCGGTGCCGATTATTCATTTGAATGCATAGGCAATACCAAGGTCATGCGGCAGGCGCTGGAATGCTGTCACAAGGGCTGGGGCCAATCTTTCATCATCGGTGTGGCGGAAGCCGGTGCAGAAATCAGCACCCGCCCTTTCCAGCTAGTCACCGGGCGCGAATGGAAGGGCTCAGCCTTCGGCGGCGCGCGTGGCCGCACCGATGTACCAAAAATCGTCGACTGGTATATGGAAGGCAAACTGAATATCGACGATTTGATTACCCACCGATTACCGTTGGAACGCATCAATGAAGGCTTCGATCTGATGAAGAGCGGCGAATCGATACGTTCAGTCGTCTTGTTTTAATTGCCATGCCAAGCAGCCGACATCAGCGGCTTGGCAGCTGGTCGGCTGCTTTTACAACAGTCCCCCAGGCGACATGAGCAAGATCAAGTTTGTCTGAAATAGTTCCTGAAATTTTACTGTATTTTTAACATTATCACGGCATTCACTGGCCAAAACGAAGTGTCAGTACACACTTACATTACTCGAATAAGCATTCTATTTAGCCTGTAAATATTCTTTCAGTTTGGCAAAATTGTGTAAAATTGAGCGACATGGTCGCGCATCGCGCCCACCCCCAATAAGAAAGTAATACGATGAGCAAAGTAGTCATCAGCGGCACCGGTCTGTACACCCCATCCAACTCCATCTCCAACGCCGAACTGGTCAGCAGTTTTAATGCTTACGTGGCGCAATTTAATCTCGATAACGCCGCTGCAATTGCCGATGGCTCGGTCACCGCCTTAGAAGCGTCGAGCGTAGAATTTGTCGAAAAAGTCTCGGGCATCAAATCACGTTTTGTCATGGAAAAAGCAGGCATCCTGGACATCACGCGCATGGTGCCACGGATACCGGAACGCAGCGATGACGAACCTTCCATCATGTGCGAAATGGCAGTTGCCGCATCGCTGCAAGCCCTAGAACGCGCCGGTAAAACTGCCGCCGATGTCGATGCCGTCATCGTTGCCTGCAGCAATCTGCAACGCGGCTACCCTGCCATTGCGGTAGAAGTACAAGGCGCACTGGGCATAGAAGGTTATGGCTACGACATGAACGTGGCTTGCTCTTCAGCCACCTTTGGGATACAGGCAGCAGTCAGTGCGATCCAGAGCGGCCAGGCCCGTGCGGTGCTGGTAGTCAGCCCGGAAATCACCAGCGGCCATCTGAACTGGCGCGATCGCGACAGCCATTTTATTTTCGGCGATGCCTGCACTGCCATCCTGTTAGAGCGCGCCGACCTAGCCACCTCCCAGCACCAGTTTGAAGTGGTGGCGGTGAAGCTAAAGACCCAATTCTCCAACAACATCCGGAATAATTTTGGTTTCTTAAACCGTGCCGACGAATCCGGCATAGGCAAGCCAGACAAACTGTTCCGCCAGCAAGGCCGTAAAGTCTTCAAAGACGTCTGCCCTATGGCTGCCGCCATGATCACTTCGACCACGGCCGCCGCTGACATCCAGATCAGCGACATCAAGCGCTTCTGGCTGCATCAGGCTAATCTCAACATGAACCTCTTGATCGCCCGCCTGATCCTGGGACGTGACGCGACCACCGAAGAATCGCCAACGATTTTGGACACCTACGCCAACACCTCGTCGGCTGGCTCCATCATCGCCTTCCACAAACATCAGGAAGATCTGGCCAGCGGCGCAATCGGCGTGATCTGCTCATTCGGCGCAGGTTATTCGATAGGCTGTGTGGTGGTCAAAAAGCTGGGATAAATTCTCTGCACTCGTAAAAAAGCTCGCCGCGTGCGAGCTTTTTTTATGCGCGCAGCCACTGCCGGTACTGGCCGCCACTGACACCAGGAGTTATAAAGGATACAATGCTTTGCATCAAGCTTAAACTCACACCTCATATTTATGCTGCACGCCATGCCAGATCTACAGCTGATCACACAAAGCTTGTTTGATCCAAATAAATTCCGCTACAGCGCACCACAAAAAGAAGCGGAAAGCGCCGAGTACGCAGCTGCCAGTTTTACCCTGAACGGCAAGGCGATACGCTTTCGGCTCTCCAAAATTACGCCGACCAAGATCGGTCAATTTGTCACGCTGTGGAAGCGCATAGGACAAGGCACGATACAGCCATTTGATGTTGACGACAGACTAGATTACGCCTTGATCGCATGCCGCCACGCAGAAAATTTTGGGCTGTTTATCTTCCCCAAGACATGCTTGCTACAACAGGATATCGTGGCGCAAAACGGGCAAGGTGGCAAACGCGCCATCCGCGTCTATCCGCCATGGGATAAAACGTTCAGCCGGCAGGCGCAGCGCACGCAAGCCTGGCAGCTCAACTACTTTCTAAATCTTAGCGGCAACACGCCTATCGATATGCAGCGCGCCCTCAAGCTATTTGCCTAAAGCCTCAGCCCAACAGGAAACCAGATGCCGACCACCACGACAGTAACGACGACAAGCCCAGAGCAATCCAGAAAATTATGCGTGGTATTTGTACACGGCTGGAGTGTCAGTAATACCGACACTTACGGTGCCTTACCCGAGCGCTTGCGTGCGCATGCTCAGGCCGCCGGGCTCACGCTGAAATTGCAGGATATTTTTCTGGGACGCTACATCAGTTTCCATGATGAAGTCCGGCTGAGCGATATTGCGCAAGCCTTCGAGGCCGCCGTCCGCGATCAAATGGCCGCGGTGCTGGCCGACGGCAGCCGCTTCATCTGCATCACCCACTCCACCGGCGGCCCAGTGGTGCGCGACTGGTGGCATCGCTATTATCAAAATATGCCCAAGGCAGGCATCTGCCCGATGAGCCATTTAATCATGCTGGCTCCCGCCAATTACGGCTCGGCCTTAGCCCAACTGGGCAAGCAGCGCATAGGCAGATTAAAAGCCTGGATGGGCGGAGCAGAACCCGGCCAAGGTGTACTCGATTGGCTAGAACTGGGAAGCGCCGAGGCTTGGGATCTGAATGCAGACTGGATCACCGCGGGCGATCAACATATCTCTGAAACCGGCGTCTTTCCTTTCGTACTCACCGGGCAAAGCATAGACCGCGCCTTTTACGACAACCTCAACACCTATACCGGTGAGGCCGGCTCCGACGGTGTGGTGCGCACCGCTGCCGCCCATCTGCAAGGTACGTATCTGGGCCTGGTGCAAGAGGCGGCTAGTGCTGATCCCGCTACGCCTGGCAAGTATCTGGCGCAGCGACTAGAAGTGGGTAAATATCAGCAAGGGCCAGAAACAGCGCTGTTAGTATTAGCTGGAAAATCGCATTCAGGCGAAAAAATGGGCATCATGCGCAGCGTCACTGCCGAGCTTGACGACCGCGCCAGCCTCGCCACCTTAGAGGCGCTGCTAGCCTGTATCAAACTCAACAGCACCGCCGAATACCGCGCGCTGTGCGCAGCATTTGCAAGCGCCACGGCCGCCGTGCAAAAACGCGAAGTGCTGGAAGTAGAAAAACATTATCTGGTTGCCGACACCCATTTTTTTCACGACAAATATTCTATGCTGATCTTCCGAGTGCGCGATGACGAAGGCCATCCCATCAGCGATTTCGATTTAATTCTCACCGCTGGCCCCGATGCCGATCCAAATCATCTACCCAAGGGTTTTTTTGTCGACCGCCAACGCAATCTACGCAACCCCGAGATCATCACTTACTACTTCAACCGCGATGTCATGAAGGGTTGCGAGGAAGTGCGCGATGCCGAGGGCCAATTGGTGCGCCCCGCCCTACCGGGTGCCGGCATGCTGGGCTTTCAGATCATCGCCAGACCGGATCAGGGCTTCGTGCATTATCTGCCCTGCGAAATTAAGGCATCGCCAGAAATGCTGGAATCCGCCCTACACCGCAATAGCACCACCCTGGTCGATATCCGCCTGCGCCGCATTATCAACAAAAGCGTATTCGAAACCGGCCCAGTCTTAAAGGGTGGCAAATCAGTCGATTTTTCCGAGGTCAAACCGGGGCCTGGGATAGTTAGCAAATAAGCTAATTGATGGCGCAACCTCACACTGAGGCGCGAGCCAGTTCTAGTAATCCCATCCATCCAATATACTCCCTAGTGTATAACAATCCGTCTTAGAATTGCGCATGTATTCATTGCGTAATTTACTTAGCGATGCCTATACTCCCCACAAAACCATAAATATCACGGTTAGCAAAGAGTGCGAAGCGCACCCAGAAATCGGCACTTTTCCGCATTAGCAAAGCTCACTCCCAGTATTGCCGGCCCTGCAAGCATCCAAGTGCCAACACATCTCATCCCCGTAATTTGACGCTTCATCCCTCTAAAATCGCCATTCAAAACTTTGGCTCTTGAAACGGCTTGCTTGCGCGGTGATACTCCAGCATCCGTATTCCCCCATTTCCGACCAATTTTCTGTAGCTCTAGGGATCTATCATGTTACGTAAAACACTCATCGCGCTTGCCATCACTGCCACTCTGGCAGCCTGTAGTCATGAAAAGGAAAAAGATCCCAAGAGCGGCGAGGCTTCAGCTTCCGCCAGCGCGGTAGCCGAAAAAGCCAGCGATGACAAAAGCAAGGCAGAAAAACCCGCACCGAAATTACTGATAGCCGCCGAAGACATCATGACGGTACAGAGCAATGCGCTCGCCTCTGGCCCGGTGGTGACCGGCTCGATACAGCCTGAGCGCAAGGCTGATCTGCGCTCGGAAGTGTCGGCCGTGGTGCTACAGGTATTAAAAGAAAATGGAGAGAGCGTCAAGCGCGGTGATGTCTTGGTTAAACTCGATGAAACCTCGATCCGCGACAATCTTAATTCTGCCGAAGACAATGCGCGTAGCGCCGCCATGTCCTTGGATCAGGCCGAACGCGCCTTGCAGCGCCTCAAGACCTTACGCGCCTCGGGCATGGCTTCATTACAGGCTTTAGATGAAGCGGAGGTGCGCAAGAACACCGCTCAGAGCGAACTATCAGCATCTAAAGCGCGCGCCTCGGCAGCACGTCAGCAATTGCAGCGCACTGTGGTGCGAGCACCGTTTGACGGCATCGTCAGCGAACGCAAAGTATCCAATGGCGACACCGCCTCCATCGGTAAGGAACTGGTCAAGGTGATCGATCCGACCAGCATGCGTTTTGCCGGGCGCGTCTCTACCGACAAGATTGCCATGGTCAAAGTTGGCCAGGCGGTGAGTTTTCGCATTAATGGTTATGCAGGACAAGAGTTTCGCGGCAAGGTCACGCGGGTAGATCCGGCCGCCAACGATGTCACGCGCCAGGTCGAAGTTTTGGTGGCGTTTGCTGATGCCACCCAGCCTAAGGTTTCCGGTCTATACGCGGAAGGCAATATCGAGGCGCAGAGCGTGAATGCCTTGACCCTGCCAGAAGCTGCATTGGTGAAAACCGGCGATAAATCCTACGCCTGGCAAATCAAGGGCAAGAGTCTGGCACGCGTCGATCTGCAAATCGGCAAACGCGATCCACGCACCGGCAACTTCGAGATTCTTAAAGGCCTGAGCGCTGGCGACATCGTGATGCGCAGCCCTAGCTCTAGTTTTAAAGACGGCCAGAGCATAGAGATGGCGGTGCCTAAAGCAGTCATCCCTAAGCTCGCCTTGGCTGACAACGCCGCTGCGCAAGGAAAATAATCATGTTCCTCTCCGACTTCAGCATTAAACGACCGACCGCAACTATCGTCCTGATCCTGGCTCTGATGGCGATGGGTTTGCTGGCCATGACAAAACTGCGCGTGAATCAAAACCCCGATGTCGAGGTGCCGGGTCTGGAAGTATCGATCGCCTATCCCGGCGCATCACCCGACACGGTAGAGCGTGAAATTATCAACCGCATAGAAAAATCCCTGCAAAGTATCTCCGGCGTGACCGAGGTGTATTCCAGCGCAAAAGAAGGTAGCGCCAGTTTCGAGGTCTTGTTTTCCTTCAAGAAAAACATGATAGAAGCCAGTGACGAGGTCCGCAATGTGATCTCTAGCGTGCGCTATAAACTGCCTAGCGAAATGCGCGAGCCGGTACTCACGCGCTTTGATCCGTCTACCCAGCCTATCATGAATATGGCACTGTCTTCCAGCAGCCAGAGCCATGCAGAAATCTCGCGTCTGGCCGAAGACACACTTGCCAATAAATTGCGCGGCATCAGCGGGGTCGCCACCGTGGTGGTGAACGGCGCACTGAAACGCGAACTGTCGGTACTGTTACGGGCAGAAAAACTGCGCGAATACAATGTCTCGGTAGGCGAAGTGGTCACCGCATTGCGCAACCAGAATACCAATGCGCCAGTCGGAAAAGTACGCGGTGCACTCGATGAGGAAAGCATACGTCTGGTGGGCCGCATAGAGTCACCCGAAGAGTTCCAGAATATCGTGGTCAAGCGTAATGGCGAACAGATCGTGCGTCTGGCACAAGTGGCTAGCATACAAGACGGCTTTGCCGACCTCAATGGAATGAGCATACGCAGCGGCAAACCGAATGTAGGCATACAGGTGACCCGTTCACGCGATGCCAGCACCGTCAGCGTCGCCACTGCAGTGCGCGAGATGGTCAAAGAAATCAATAAAGATCTGGAGAAAACCCAGCCAGGCACCAAGCTGGAAGTAACGCGCGATGGCGGTAAAGATGCGCAAAATAGTCTGAACAATGTGATCGAATCACTGATTTTCGGCGCAGTGCTAACGATTTTTGTGGTGTATGCATTTTTAAATTCATGGCGTTCTACCCTGATCACCGCACTGAGTTTGCCAACTTCGGTGATTGCAGCTTTTATCGCAGTCTGGCTGTGCGGTTTCACCCTCAACTTTATGACTCTGCTGGGACTGTCTTTAGCGATAGGTGTGCTAATCGATGATGCGATTGTGGTACGCGAAAACATCGTGCGTCACATGCAACGCGGCTCAGACCGACGCACCGCGGCACTTGAAGGTACGGCAGAAATCGGTATGGCAGTGGCCTCGACTACTTTCTCCATCATCGCCGTGTTCATCCCGGTAGCCTTCATGCCTGGCATGCCGGGCGAGTGGTTCCGCCCGTTTGCCTTAACCGTGACTTGCTCGGTACTGGTCAGCCTGGGAATCTCCTTTACGCTCGATCCTATGTTGTCGGCTTACTGGGGCGACCCGGCCGACCACCACAAAGCACCGAAAAAAGGCATCAGTCTGCTATTGGCGCGCTTTAACGACTGGTTTGATCATCAGGCCGATCGCTATGGCAATCTGATCGCCTGGGCCTTGCATCACCGACGTGCCATGGGTGCGATTGCCTTAGTCAGCCTCGTCAGCGCACTGGCCTTGCAGGTGAAGTTTGGCGGCACCAGTTTCTTGCCGGTGGCCGACTCTGGCAATCTAATGATACAAGTGCGCACACCATCATCGTCGTCGCTAGAATATGCCCGTTTGAAAATGGAGAGAGCCGCCGAAATCGCCCGCAGCCTGCCAGAAA
Source organism: Undibacterium parvum (assembly GCF_003955735.1). Taxonomy (NCBI): domain Bacteria; kingdom Pseudomonadati; phylum Pseudomonadota; class Betaproteobacteria; order Burkholderiales; family Oxalobacteraceae; genus Neoundibacterium; species Neoundibacterium parvum. The sequence goes on from NZ_CP034464.1 coordinate 1,470,182, forward strand.
CCAAGGACACCAATAGCAATATCACGACCGCCGGCGGCCGCATCTATGTCGATATTGGCAAACGCAATGAAAGAAAACGCAGCGCCAAGGAAATCGCGGTCGAATTGCGTGAAAAAGTGAAGGTCTTGGTCGGTGCCGAATATGTAGTACTCGATGATTTGAACAACGGTGCCCGCAAACCGGTGCAAATAGAATTTACCGGACCCGATTCGCGCAAGCTATTGGAGATCACCAACGCCTACATGGATAAATTGCGCCTGGTGCCGGGTGCTGTGGATATCGGCTTATCGGAGCAAGATCCTAAGAAAGAATTGAAGATAGAACTTAATCGCGGTCTGGCCAACTCTATGGGGATCTCGGCCAATGATGCGGCACAAGCCCTGCGCGTGGCGTTTGCCGGTATCGAAGTGGGCGATTGGGTAGATCCTACCGGCGAGGCGCGTGATGTGGCGGTACGCCTGCATCCGGATGACAGGGTCAGCAAAGAAAATATCGAACGTCTGCCGATCGCGGTCACTGGTACCAATCAAATGGTGCCCTTAGATCAGATCGCCAGCCTGAGCATGGGCAAGGGCCCGTCCGGCATAGAACACGCCAACGGCAAACGCACCATCACGGTATCCGCTAATGCCCAAGGTCGTTCCAACGGCGAAGTGATCGCCGATGCCATGAAACTGGCCGAGTCCTTCAACTATCCGCCTGGTTACGGCCTGTCGCTGGGTGGCTCGGGGCAAGATCAGCAAGAAGTATTTGGTGCCATGTTGATCGCGCTCTTGTCGGGCATAGGCTTGATGTATTTGATCTTGGTGATACAGTTTGGTTCTTTCACGGCACCGCTGGGCGTGATGCTGTCTTTACCGCTGTCACTGATCGGTGTGGTCTTGGCGCTGATGGCCACCGGCAGCACGCTTAATCTGATGAGCTTCATCGGCATCATTATGCTAATGGGTCTGGTCGCTAAAAACGCCATTTTGTTATTGGATGCAGCCCGCAAACAAGAAGCCGAAGGCGCCAGCCGCGAAGATGCCTTAATGCAGGCCGGCCGCATGCGCCTGCGCCCTATTCTGATGACCACCTTTGCCCTGATCGCCGGCATGATGCCGGTCGCGATAGGCCTGGGTGAAGGTGGTGAGTTTTACCGCCCACTGGCAATCGCCATCATAGGCGGCACCATCACCTCGACTATCCTGACCTTGCTGGTAGTACCGACCTTCTACGACAGCATAGAAATAGCACGTGATCGCATGATGGAGAAAATGAGGTCGCGCATGGAACGTTATAACCCGTTAGTCGGATTTTGCCTGACCATGCTAGAGGCGCTGATGACCTTGAGTCTGCTGCGCGCACTGTATCGCGCTGCGAAAAAACTTGTGACTATGATCGCCCAACGTCGTAACAAGAGCAAGCCCTTAGCCACGGTGCAGATCGTCAACAACTAAACTAAAAAATGCAGCCTGGCGCATCAGCCAGGCAAAAAAGATTTCCGCTTTTGGGCCTGCGCTTGCAGGCCTTTTTTTATCGGCACTAAATTTAGTAGTTCAGCTAGGCTGATCCCGAATTTTTTGTTTAAAAAATGCAATAAACGCCTCCACCTTGACTGGATAACGAGTCGCCTTGGGTAATATCGCATATATACCAGGCAACTCTGATGGCCTCTTGACTATATAATCATCAAGTACCGACACCAGTTGCCCTGACTTCAGATCCTGTCTTAACAACCATGTTGGCTGCCTCGTCACACCTAGTCCCGCACGTGCCCAGGTCAGTAAAGCGTTGGTTTCGTTGCTATGCAAATTTCCCTTCACCAAGATTTTTTGCGTTTTATCACCTACGCAAAATTCCCAATAAACTGGCTGCCTATCGTGTTGATACAACAGGCATCTATGTGCGACTAACTCATCAGGATGCTCGGGCCGGCCATACGCCGCCAGATAGGCTGGGCTGGCATATAAAGCTCTTTGATACTGCAACAAAGGTCTGGCTACCAGATCAGAGTCTTTCAAGCGCCCCACCCTTAATGCCATATCAAAACCGTGTTCCAATAGATCTACGGTTCTGTCACTGACCTGTAGATCTAGTTCTATCAAGGGGAATTGCCTAGAAAATTCTTGCAGATGCGGATAGACGAAAGTCGTCGCGACACCAAGCGGCAAGCTCAGGCGCAACAGCCCACGCGGCTCGGACGACAAACCTCTGACCGCATCTTCGGCTACGGCTGACTCTTCCAATATTCGCTTGGCATAGGTATACCAGATCTGCCCCGCTTCGGTCGGGTTCAAGCGCCGTGTGGTGCGATCGAGTAGGCGCACACCCAGCCTTTTCTCGCTGGCGGCGAGTACCCCGGTCACCGTAGCTGGCGCAATGCCCAGCGTTCTGGCGGCGGATGCCATGCTGCCTGAGTCGATTATCTGACAGAACACGCCCATGCTAAAAAGTTGATCCACTTCGCACCATTATTAAGATTTAATGAATTATCTATTAAGTATACGCCCCTTTATTTGGATATTAATGTGAGATAAGCTTTACTCTCCATATGATACTGATAGGAAAAAGCATGACTAACAAGGACGACAGCAGTCAAAATATATATCTGCTCATAGGTAACAAAAATTATTCCACATGGTCACTCCGGGCTTGGCTATGTTGTCGTAAGGCAGGCGTCATCTTTACTGAAATCAAGAAAGCACTGTACGTCGATGGCTACCAGGAGAAACTTTTGGAATATGGGCCAACTGGATTGGTACCAGTGCTGATTCAGAAAGATCTGAGGATTTGGGACAGTCTTGCTATTTGCGAGACCATCGCGGAGCGCAATCCTAAGATGTGGCCCTTAGATGCCAGTCAGCGCGCTCATGCACGCGCCATCTGTGCCGAGATGCACTCAGGATTTAGAGCTATTCGGAGCCAAATTCCTATGAACTGTAGAGCCAACAAGCGGAAGCTCATGTTCAGCCCCGAGTTACAAGCAGAAATACGTAGAGTCGAAGAGATCTGGACTAGCTGTCTGCGTCAGCAGCATTCCAAATCATCTCCATGGTTGTTTGGGGAATTTACCATTGCCGACGCCATGTATGTGCCGCTGGTATTACATTTCAAAACGTATGGCGTCGTCATGAACCAGATCTGCAGCACATATATGCAGATGGTACTGAACGACGCGGACGTAAAGACATGGTTAGCAGCAGCCTTGCTTGAAGAAGAAATTATCGCCGAATGTGAAGTTGGCGTTGTTTGCGATACGCTCGCCTAATCGCCACAGAATAGCGCACACGATTGTGCAATCCAGCCACAACTGGATTGCCTTACTGGCGACCTCTTGAATTACTTGGCGTTGACGGTTCCACGGAAATCGAAAGGCACGACGATAGTCGTTGACTTTACCGTTGGCGACGCCTAAATGAACAAATTGTGCCTGGTGCCGTGGATATCGAAGTACCCGAGCAAGATCCCAAGAAAAAATTGAAGATAGAACTCAATCGCGGCGTGGCCAAATCTATGGGAATCTAGGCCAATGATGCCGCGCAAGTTTTGCGGCTGGCGTTTGCCAGTATCGACGTGGATGATTGGGTAGATCCTAGCGGCGAGGCGCGCGATCTTGATTAAAAAAAATGAGCAAAAAAGATCGCGTGAAATAATCACGCGATCTTTTCTAAGATGAAGCTATGTTCTAGCTTTTAGCTTATTCCGCTTGTTTTCTTTTACGTGCCATGCCGGCAAATAGACCCAGACCCGCCAACAACATGGCATAGGTTTCTGGCTCAGGCACCGGCGCCGTCATGCTGGCCACTTGGCTGGCGTTCAGTGCGTGGTCATAAGTGCGGATATAGTCGACTGCGCCAGCACCAGCTTCACGTTGACTAGTAGCGAGATCATCGATAAAAAAGTGCGCGGGATTACTGCCGAAATTGGCGCGACCAATCGTATCGCTAAAACTAACTGCTTTCGCACCATTCACATACATAGTGAAGATAGAACTGGCGTCGCGCGTCAAGGTCAATCGTGTATCAACACCATTAGACAGATTGGAAACAGAATCACTGACTGGATAAAAAATAAAATTATTACCCAAAGCATACATACCAGTATCGCTCACCAGATTATTGAAATCGACTATCTTTTGATAACCACCCAGATTATTAAAATGGAAGCTCATATCCAAAGTGTAGACGCCGCCCAAAGCCACATCCATCTTCAAACCCTGGTTTTTAGCAAAGCTGTAGTCGTTAGCGCTCAGGCTACCACCGGCACTAATCAAAGCGGGACCACCGAAATCGTCATTCAGATTGCCATTTAAACGGTATTGATGGGATTGAGCAGCAGCGCTACCAGCGATTGCCAGCAACATAGCTGCGCTTAGTGCAAATTTCAATTTCATGAAAAGCCTTCGGAAAGATTATAAAAAAATAAGCTCCGAGTATCCCTAGTCAGACATCCTTAGTCAAACAAAATTTTGTAAATAAAGCATCTAATCTTGTAACAACTGAAGCAACATTTACATGTTGCCCCACAAACTGCAAGCGCAACGCATTGTTCAATTACTTGGCGTTGACGATGCCACGGAAATCGAAAGGCACCACGATGGTATTGACTTTTCCGTTAGCGACGCCTTCGGCTATTTTCAGGTTGGCCATCGCGTTCATGTAGCCTATCGCTCCGGCATTGGCATTGAGTGCGGCAATCCGCTCCGCTTCTTTTTTAGCCGTCTGCACTTCTACTTCTTTGGTCTTGAGTTCATTCTGGGCGCGTACCAATTCATTGGCGCTATTGACGATGATGTCGGCGGGAGTGATTGCACGCACCTGTATCTGCGAAACCGTAATTTTGTCGGCCAGTTTTTCTTCGGTTAAAGTTTTGATGATGTTTTCGCGTATCTGCTGCTCGATCAAGGGGCGATTATCGGCCATCTTGAGCGACTCATAACCGCGCGCCACCTTGTAGGCTGCATTGCGCGCACTTAGTGCCACATAATTTTGCATCAGTAAGATGTCTTTTTCAGAGATTCCGTGAAAAGTACGGTTTTTGGTGGTCCACAATTCAGATACCGCCGTAGGATTGATGTTGTACACCACCGTCATATCGAAATCCTTGATGGTCGAATTATCCGAAGCCAGCGGCGTCATATTATCGACCGCCACCGCCACATCCTGGATCTTGAAAGTGAGGATATCGCCGATGACGGTTTGATTAAAGGTGCCAGGCAAACGCTCGGCTGGATCGGTGGTCTTATCAAAATTAATCCGCAAGCCAACTTCGCCTGTGCCTATGCGAGTACAAGCGCTACTCAGCAAGAGCATGGAAATGAGCAGCAGCGCAGGAATTGGGGTGTAAAGTTTTTTCATCTTGCGGTATTCCTTAGGCATATTAATTGGAGATCAAATCAATTCACTTTTGTTAGGTTTTTAACACCTAGCTACAAACGATACACGCAAGAGAATACCTCAAATAGAGGCCGATAGCTTTTTAGGCAAGAGTAACGACCAGGCTGATGATAGCACTAGCGTGGGCATAAAATAAAATGAGGCCGTAACACGCAACCTAGCTGCGGCTTACAGGGCAGATAGGCCGGAAAGGCGCATGGAATATGCGCGCTGGGCCTATGGTTTTTTTTACTAGAGATAGATGTAAGTCGAAACTAAACCAGCGACTCAAAGGCTGCATGTCATCGATAGTTTGACTAGCGAGACGAAGCTTAAACCAATCCTGCTAGTTTATTTTTTTTGGAAGGAGATGACGGAGAACAATTCCGACACAGGGGAGAGCAATGATCAATACACAAAACACCAGGCTGGCGCGCAGCATACCAAAAAGCCAACTGGCATTTAAAACGCAAAAATACAAAATAAGGCCAACAAGGAATAATCCAGCGATTGCTGTGCCAGCGATACGCGCTGATATTTTTTTACTGCTTGACTTTGGTGCCTGAATATCGACAGCGGTATTCACTAATTGCGCTTGCATGACAGGTTTAATTTCGACTAAATTTGAGAGTCAAAATTATATTTCCATATGGAATTAATTGCCAATTGTTATTTTACATAACTGAAATCACGGAGGTAGCGCTCATGCATAATTGGCGAAAACACCAATTCATCATTGTTAGTGTGGATCTATAAATTCGCAACTATTCGCCAGCAAGCATCACCGCTATCAGGCGCGCGCCACGCCTGATCCTTATTTACAGTATTAACTCTTTCTATTTTTTTGTTTTTTTCTGCTCAGCTAGGGTTTCTTCTTCCATCTTACGCAAGAAAAAACGGATAAAAAACACGCCCATGCCTAACATGAAGATGATCCCAGCGATGCTGGCACGACCCGAGTCGCTAGAAAAAAGTTCGCTTAACAGTCTCATCTCAACCTCCTTTAATTTGTATCGTTCAGTATGAAGCTGTTTTATTTGGCAAGTCTTGATCTTGCTCAAGTGCGGCCGTTTCCTCGTTTATTAACTAGTGACTGGTGCCGGCCGAACGTGAAATTTTATTGAAAATATTGTACTTGCCACTAGGTTTTTTCATGGGCAGGCGTTTCACTACCTGCAGGGTCTTGGCGTCGTAAATCACCAATTCGCCATCGTTCTCCCATATGCTGACCAGTGCGTATTTACCATCACGGGTGAACTCGGTATGCGCCGCAACTTTGCCAGGACTAGGTCGCAGCTGGGCGATCACTTCAAGTTTTTGCTTGTCGATGATCTGGATCACGTCGCGGTCTTTAGTGCCGTTAAATACATCGACCCAGGCGTAAGGCGTATTTTCGTGGCTGCGCATGAAGAAACCCGGCCCCAGAGTTGGGATTTGTTTTTCGGTTTGCCAGGTGTTCATATCGACGATGGTGACCACAGCTTCTTTCAGGTTGGGCGTTGCCAGTACTGGCTTACCCTGATATTCCCAGGTAATGCCGGAACCCAGATGCGGCATGCCGGGTAAGGCAACACTGGTGATTTTCTTGCCGGCATCGAGATCGATGACCTGGCCGACGCCGCCGCGCGACGAACCTATCAGATGCTGGTAGCTAGCATCAAAGAAAAAATCATCCAGATAATCATCGAGTCGTAAGCGACGCGGCTGAAACGATGGCTCCTCGATTTTTTTGCTGTTCAGCCTGTCCGTTTTTGCGTCATAGCTAAATTCCCAGACTTCAGGAATGTCTTTCAACGCAGCGATAAAACTCTTGCGCGGCGCAGCGTCATACACGGCAGACACCCGTGAGGATTTGCCGCTGTCATCGGTCACGTCGACGATCTTGAGCGGAGTAAGGTTTTTGGTATCTAACACCACCATGGTATGCGGCAGATAATTGGCGATCATGGCATAACGACCGTCGCTAGAGATCGCCAGATTGCGGGTATTGATGCCGACCCTAATTTCCGAGATCAGTTTCAGGTTCCAGATATCGTATTTGGCGACCCAGCCATCGCGCGAGGCAAAGTACACATAACGGCCATCCGGTGAAAACTTGGGGCCGCCATGCAGCGCATAACGGGTAGCGAAACGCGTAATCGGCTCAAACTTATCGCCATCAAGGATAGTCGCGTGATGATCACCGAGTTCAACCACGATAAACAAATTGAGCGGATCAGCCTTGAACACCGGCTTGTCTTGCAATTTACCGGTTTGATGCGCGATACGCGAAGCCCGCATTTCGCGCATGCCCCAGGCTGGCGTGGTGGCCAGCGGCGTGTAGATCAATTCGGTCAGCGCTGTCACTTCGGCGCTGCTCAGCTTATCGCCAAAACCAGGCATCTGGGTGGCAATGCGTCCTTCGGCGATGGTTTTGATCGCATCCGGACGACGTAAGCGCTCTAGGTTACCCGGCAATAAGGCCGGGCCGTTGATACCTAGTCTGTCCGCGCCGTGGCAGGACGCGCAATTGGCTTGATACAGGGCATTGCCGTCTATTTTTGCGGCCGCTGGCGCGAGTGCAACATCGGCCGCATTCGCAAACGAGGATGCCGCCAGCAAGCACAAAAAAAAAGTATTCAGAGGGTGCGGTCTAAGGCTAACGCTAAGCCTAAGTCTAATTCTAATTCTGGATATCATGCTATTTTTACCCCGCGAATCGGGATATAAGGAGATAGGGTCACACGCTCGCGTTCACCGCTAACGCCGATCTCCTCGTCGGACAAATAACAGGCCGGATCTTCCTGCCATGGATCATCGGTCAGTTGCAGGGCGCGCACGCGGGTGTTGCCGCCGCATACATCAAAATAGCTGCACTCACCGCATCGCCCCTTGATCTGGCGCGGCACCGCTTTCAGGCCCGCCATCAGAGGATCGGACACGTCGGTCCAGATATCGGAGAACTTACGCTCGCGCACATTACCCAGCGGATAGTGCCACCAGAAAGTATCGGGATGTACCACTCCCAGATTGTCGATATTGGCGACATTCACGCCTGAAGAATTGCCACCCCACTGCGCCAACTTGGCACGCAATGCCGCTTCGCGCTCAGGGAAACGGGCGCGTACCCATTGCAATAGGTAGACGCCATCGGCATCGTTATTACCGGTGACAAATTCTTTTTCCAGACCGCGCTGCAGGTAATCCCAGCAGGTATCAAACAACAGATCCATGGCGTTACGGGTGGTCTGCAGGAAAGCGTCACGGCCACGGTTCTTGTTGCCGCGTCCCGCGTAATTGAGGTGCGACAAGTAAAATTTGTCTATGCCTTCGTCCTCCACTAATTTGAGCAAGGCGGGCAAATCGTGAGCGTTGTCTTGCGTCAGCGTGAAGCGCACACCGATCTTGATACCGGCATCGCGACACAGGCGCACGCCATGCAGCGATGCATCAAACGCGCCTTGCTTGCGGCGGAATTCATCATGGGTTTCGCGCATGCCATCTAAGCTAATGCCGACATAATCAAAACCGATTTCGGCGATTTGCGCGATATTGCTTTCATCGATCAGGGTGCCGTTAGTCGACAGGCCGACATAAAAACCCATCTGTTTGGCGCGTCTGGCGATCTGGTAAATATCGGGACGCAATAGCGGCTCACCGCCCGATAGTATCAGCACCGGCACCCCGAAACTCTTCAGGTCATCCATGGTGGTATAGACTTCGGCCGTGCTCAGTTCACCGGCAAAATCCTTGTCAGCAGAAATCGAATAGCAGTGTTTGCAAGTGAGGTTGCAACGGCGTATTAAATTCCAGATCACCACTGGCCCAGGCGGATTGCGCTTAGGTCCTAACGGGCTTGGTGCGGCGATTTCACGCATGTATTGGCTGATACGAAACATAATTTTTTCCTCTATGCGGTAGTAGACTGAATTGCTTCAGTTGGCGCAGTTTTTATGCGATTTTTTTCGTGATTTTTTTCGTGATTTTTTTCTGACAATCTCAAGCCAGTTTTTTTCAAAATACGGGTGCTGTACAGGACCTGGTGCGCACGCACCGGCTCGCCCTGCAATTGCGTCAGCAAAGCGGCGATACTGGCCACCTGGACTTCAACTTCTTCACGGGTTTTGCCATGCACCATGGCAAACAAGTTGTACGGCCATTGCGGCAAATGGCGCGGACGTCGGTAGCAATGGCTGACGTAAGGCAGCTTACCGACCTGCTCGCCGAGCAGGTCTATCATCTGGTCCGGCACATCCCAGACCGACATGCCATTGGCGCGAAACCCTAGCGCGTAATGATTCGGCACCACGCCGATGCGACGTATCACGCCACTGCCCTGCATCTGCGTCATGCGCTGCATCAGCAACTCAGGGCTGATCTGCAATTGTCCGGCAATCTGATGGTAGGGGCGCGCCACCAGCGGCAAACCGCCCTGGGTGGCGACGATGATGGAACGGTCGAGCTCGCTGTAATCCATATTGCTGTGATCGGTAGTATTCATATTCTTCATGCGCGCAGCTTTAGCTCGACAAAATATTCCTTACTCTTAGGAAAATTAAACACGGCACATCCGGTCTGTTGCTCTATCAGTTTGATGACATCAAAAATTTGTTCCGGCGTTTCGGTAGCGACCACAAACCACATATTGAGTTCATGCTCGCGCTCATAGTTATGCGCCACCTCTGGCAAGGCGTTCACTTTGGCGGCAATCGCATCATAATCTTCCGGGGGGGCATGCAAGGCCGCCAGCGTGAAAGCGCCACCAGCGCGTTCGATCTGGAACAGCGGACCGATGCGTGTCAGAACGCCGCGCTCAAGCAGGCTAGCCAAACGCGTGATTAACTCGTCTTCGACTATGCCTAGTTCATTGGCAGCCACCAGATACGGCCGCTCGCACACCTGCAAACCGCCCTGTAGATGATTGATGATGGCTTTATCTAAGTCATCCATGCGCAAGTTCTTTCATTTGTTCTTGATTGGCGCTAGCGTTGATGTAATGCGCGCCGCGCTGCTTGTAGCGGGTTTGGCTAAACAGGGTATTGTGCGGATACTGATCCAAACCGCAGGCCTGCGCTAGCGCGACGATACGCGCTTCGACTTCGGCACGGTCTTTGCCATGGATCATACAAAACAAATTGTAAGGCCAGTGCGGCAACTGCCTTGGCCTTCGATAACACAGGGTCACTCGGCCGGAAGCGGCAATCCGGCGCCCGACTTCATTGACCTCGGCATCGGGCACATCCCAGACCACCATGGCGTTGGCCTTAAAGCCCAGCTCATGATGGCGCACGATGACACCGAAGCGTTTGATCACGCCTTGCTGGCACCAGCGCTGTATCGTCTCCAATGCAAATGCTTGCGGCACCCCCAGTTCGCCAAACGGCTGTGCGACCAGCGGCAAGCCGTTTTGCAGTGCCTCCAGCAAAATTTTCTCGTGCTGATCCAAGTGCATTATTTGATCAGGTGTAGTACACCGCGCGCTAAGGCCAGACGCACGCGGTTCGCGATAGTGTGGACCGCAGCGGCTCAGATCAAAGCCCAGATCGATATGAAAATCTTCCAGCATAGGTAGTATCAGGACCGCGCCACAATCACACGCCAGTTCTATCTCATGCAGGGCCGCATGCAGACATTCCTGGGTGGCAGCGCTTGCCACAAACCACAGGTTGTAGTGATGCTCGCGTTCATAATTGTGATTGACTTCGGCGCGGGCGCTGACCAAAGCGGCCACTTCGGCCAGTCGTTCGGCGGGCACCGCCAGCGCCGCCAAGGCACTGGCACCGATGGCGTTGGGGCGAAATACCGCGCCGACCCGGCTAATGGCGCCGCTTTGCTGCAAATCACGCAAGCTGGCGATGACCGTAGCTTCATCACTGTCCAATTGCTGCGCGAGCGCCGCATAGGGTCTGGCGAGCAAAGGAAAATCCCGCTGAAAGCTATTGAGCAAACTGAACTCAAACGCATGCATAGGCTGGCGAAGGCTAGCTAGAGGCGCATTCATTTTTTAAAATCCTATCCTTGCTGCGCGATGCGTAAAGAAGATGCCACTGGGAGCCTGTGCCGGTAATTCCTTACGCACCGCAAAATTACTAGTGTCGTAGACCACCACACGATTATCATCGCGCGCCGAAATCCAGACCGCTTCGCCACGCGGGGTAAATTCCATATGCAGTACCGCTTTACCTGGTTGCAGATGCTTGATCACGTTGCGGGTTTCGACATCGATCACCTGCACCTGGCCATTGTCAGGAAAGGCAAAATTCACCCAGATCTGACGGCCATCTGGGCGTGCAATCACGAACACCGGTTGCCCCGCGACCTTGACGCGCGCCACTTCTTTCCAGCTTTCGGTATCCATCACCAGCACTTCATGGCGACCTATCGCCGGCACGTAAGCGAAACGCCCTGCCACCGCCCAGCCGCGCAAGTGCGGCATCTTGTACACAGGAAGTTTTTCACTGCCCTTGCCATAACCATCGAGGATACGGCGCACGCCTTTTTCCGGATGCCACATATCGAGCAGGGCCATACCATCTTCGCCGAACAAGCCGGCCATGTAATAGCGACCGTCAGGCGTGATCAGGCCGTCATACGGTTCACGACCTATGTTTTTAAATTTTTCCACGCGCGGTGTTTTGATGTCACTCACATCGGCGGTCCAAATTTCACCGGCATCAAACAGGCTCCAGACAAAGCGGTTACCCGGTGCATCGGCCAAGCCCACCACTTTGGAAAATTTGCCTTCACTGCCATAGGCAGCTGGAATATCGGCCACCAGTTCCAGGGTATCGGCCTTAAAAATTTTGACGCCGCCCGGGGTGTAATTTTGTGCCGCGACAAAGCGGCCGTCTTGCGAGATTGCGCCGCCTATACTGTTACCGGCTTGCATGACGCGTAAGGCGATTGCGCCTTTGAGCAAATCGACCTTAGTTAAACCACCATCGCGCCCGAACACGTAGGCATAACGCCCGTCACGAGAATACACCAGCGATGCATGCGACAGGTCACCCAAGCCGGGCACGCTGGCGATCGATGTCAGCTGGCTGCTATCGACGATCTGTACGCTACCGCTGGCGCGTTCTATGATCACGCCCAAGTCGCCAGTGCCACGTAATGCAGATGGCATGTTATAGCCTGAGCTGGCACACGCGCCGAGCAAGGCCACGCTAGCTAGGCACAGCATGCGGCTTAATTTATTTATCATCGGGAAATCCTTTTTGTAACTGCTGCACTATCCATTGCGCTTCTGCCTCGCTCAAAAAACGCTGCCAGGGTGGCATCGCGCTACCGGGGCGGCCATGCAAGATAGTCGCCACCAGGCTGCTGTCCGGCTTATCTTTGAGCGCCTCCGGCAATAAGGCAGGGCCAAGGCCACCCTTGAGTGTCAAGCCGTGGCAAGAGCCGCAATCCTGGCGCACCAGCGTAATCAGTTCGGCACGGCGCTCCATTTTTGGCGCCACTGGCACGGGCTCTGCAGTCAGCGCTGTTGCGGCCCTAGGCAAAGACATGGCGCCCAGCAGTAGTAGCGAGAGCAGCGCTTTGGCCGGAATACCGAGCGTGGATAGCTGTGATTTCATGCGGGCACTCCTTTCAAAAAAATGGAACTCATGAGGTAGGTGAATCGCTTCAGCAAGGGCGGCGCACTACACCACGCCAGCCAAGCTTGCCGAATGCCATCAGATTACTCTGAGCGAAATTCTTGTTCATTGACTAGCATCAACGATTTTCTAGCTATGTCGCTTTAGAATCAATTTATCCAGAACAGCAAGCAGAGCATCCACATGAGCCAGCCGTCCGCAACATCACTCCCCCTCAAAAAGCACAGCATGGGCAGGGTCTATCTGGTAGGCGCGGGCCCCGGTGACCCCGAGCTATTAACGGTACGCGCCGCACGCTTACTGGGGCAAGCCGATGCCGTGGTGTACGACCATCTGGTCAGCAGCGAAATCCTGGCCCTGATCAAGCCAGAGGCCGAACTAATCTATGTAGGCAAACAGGAAAGCCGGCACAGCCTGCCGCAAGACGGTATCAATGCTTTGCTAGTGCGGCTGGCTAAACAAGGTAAAAGTGTGGTGCGTCTCAAGGGCGGCGACCCTTTCATCTTTGGGCGTGGCGGCGAAGAAGCTGAAGTGCTGGTGGCTGAACAAGTCAGCTTTGAGGTGGTGCCCGGCATCACCAGTGCCAGCGGTGCCTCGGCCTATGCCGGGATACCTCTGACGCATAGAGACTATGCACAGTCTTGCGTCATTACCACCGGCCACCTGAAAGATGGCAGCCTCAATCTAGCCTGGGATACGCTGGTGCAGCCGCGCCAGACTGTGGTCATTTACATGGGCCTGGGAGCATTGCCAGAAATCAGCCGTCAACTCATCGCGCATGGTCAAACACCAGCGATGGCGGTAGCCGTCATAGAAAACGGTACGACGCAACGCCAACGCGTCATCACCGGTAATCTGAGCGACATCGCGACCAAGGTCAAGACCGAAGGATTTCAGTCGCCCTGTCTGATCATCATTGGTGAGGTAGTGCGCCTGCGCGAGAAATTACAGTGGCGTATGCCTGCAGAAGCAGCCAACATCTGCGTTGAAAATTGCATAGAAAAAGACGTAGCCGCATTGGCCTACGCTTAAAAAAACGACCCTAGCCCAAGCCGCATATCCCATGCGGTCTGCAGGCCAGACAGGCTGGAAACCCGCATGGATACTGCGCCAGCGGCAGGGTCACTATTTATATATTCAATTTAAAGTGCCTTGCCGTTTTCTAGCAAATAGCTGCTTCCAGGCAACTGTTCAGTCTACTAGATAAATGATAAAAAGCTTTTGCCGCAGAGGCGCAAAGAACGCAGAGAAAAGAGAGAAAGAGCGACTCTGCGTACTCCGCGCCTCTGCGGCAAAGATTTTTCGTTCTTGCGTTTTTCTTGTTTATTTACCCTTGTTCCCCGCTAGCTGAATAGTTACTCTTCCAGAGACGATAGAGCTTACTCGCCTCAGTACTGGCTGGCTTTCAGCACCACTACCCAACTATCAATATCCGCACCCTGATCTTGGCGTGCGATTGCTGCTTGCATTTCGGCGATGCTAAAGCCATGTTGGTGAGCCAGACGCTGCACATAAGTGCCGCTATGGGCGTAGCGATGCGAGGCCTGCAAATAAAAATCTTCAGACTGCGTGGCACTGCCCTGTTCTACCGAGAACGCAAACAAGCCGCCACTGCGCAGCGCCAGTTTGGCAGCTGCGAACAGCGCAGCTAAGTCGCCGATATACACCAGCACATCGGCCGCCATGATCAAATCGAAACGCGCTGGCTGCTTCATCAAGTAGACACTCAACTCGGCGCACGTCAGCTCATCGTACAAGCTAGTTTGCGCCGCTTGCTCCAGCATTTTTTCTGACAAATCGACACCGCTGAGACTGTGTGAATAAGGCCGCAGATACGGCCCGCACAAGCCGGTGCCGCAACCGGCATCCAGAGTAGCGAGTTGCTGCGCCGGCCGCTGCCGCGTGATCGCTGCATCCAGCAAAGCGGGCAGCTGATAGCCGAGCACAGTTTGTAGGTGCTGATCAAAATGTCCTGCGTACTGATCAAACAATTGCCTGACGTAGGCAGACGGTGCGGTGACTGGCGTCGCCCCCACGCCTAAAGTGGCCAACAAATAATCAAGCTGAGATGCGTCGCCACCGCAGGCCAGGGCTTGCTGATACGCTGCGATTGCTTGCTGCGGCTGTTCCAGTGCGCACCAGACATTGCCGCAATATTCATGCGCCTTGGCGTAATCAGGACGGATTTCCAGCGCATGCTGATAGCTATCGAGCGCCGCCTCATACTCTTGCAATTTATGCAGAGCGCTACCACGATTACACCATGCTTCGGCGTAGTCTGGCTGTAGCCTGAGTGCGTTCTCATATTCTGCAATGGCAGCTTCGTAGTGCTGCAAACTATGCAGGGCGACACCGCTGGCACATAGCGCTTGCGGATAGCGAGCTCGCAGTTGCAAGGCCTGCTGATAATCGTCCAGCGCCGCTTGAGATTGGCCTAATGCCTGGTAGCAGAGACCGCGATGGTAGAAGGCTTCGGGATAGTCGGGCAGGATCGCCAGCGCCGCATCGTAACTCAGTAAGGCGGCGTCTACGCGGCCCAGGATGCGCAAGGCATTGCCACGATTTTGCAAGGCCATCGCATAGTCGGGTTTGAGACAGATAGCCCGCTCGTAACTGGCCAGCGCGGCCTCGGGCTGGCCCAAGTCTTGCAGCGCCGCACCCAGATTGCAATGCGCCACTGCCTGGCTGGCATCGATTGCCAGAGCCTGACGAATTAACTCAACGGCGGCCTGCGCCTCACCGTTTTGCCTGGCAATCACCCCCAATAAATGCAGAGCATCAAAATGCTGCGGCTGTTTTTCCAGCACCTGCCGGTACAGTTCCGCCGCCGGCCGCAAGTCACCCGCTTGATGCAGCGCCAGGGCTTGCTGCAGCAAAGCTGTGAGATCGCTCACTGTCGCTATTACTTAACGTTGAGCAGTTCTATATCAAACACCAGATGGGTATTCGGTGGGATGCCGTTCGAGCCGTTGGTGCTATACGCCAGATAGCTAGGAATGATCAGGGTGCGTTTGCCGCCCACCTTCATGCCCTGCACGCCCATATCCCAACCCTTGATGACCTGACGCGCGCCCAACATAAAGGCAAATGGCGCACCACCATTGCGCGAGCTATCGAATTGCGCGCCGTGCAAATCGGCAGCCTTATTGTTATAGATCCAGCCCGTGTAATGCACTTCTACATTCGCGCCATAAGTGGCTTCCGTGCCGGTGCCAACCAGGGTATCGGTCTTGATCAGGGAGCTGACGTTTTTCGGTGCGGCCGGCTGTTCGGCAAGCACAGCGCTGGCGGGGCTAACCGCAACTGCAGCAGGCATGTCTTGTGCCTGCAAACTAGTACCGATGAGGGCGCTAGCGCAGACGAGGCCAGAAAAAAATAGACTAGGTTTCATTTAAATCGCTTTCAAAATGGGCATGCAGCCTGAATCGCTAAATTTGCATGCGCATTTTACCCTGCTTATTCCGGCCTTACCACTGCGCACTATGCGTGCCTAAAGGCACTGGCGGCTTATCAAAATATGCTGGTGTTGCGCTCATCTGCTCGACCGGGCTTACCGCGCTGATCTGGCCGTAGGCGCTGTTGCTCACTTGTAAGCTGGCGGCAATTTCGGCCGGACTTAGTTCTGCCGCATTCTCGTGCAAGCCGCGCCTGGCCATACTCTGCAACCAGTGTCCTGTTTGCGCCAGCGATACCCTGACCTGCCAACTGCCGCCTTCTTGCGCCCGTTTTTGCAGCGCCAGCATGGTGGCGAATGCCGCCAGATAGCCGGTGGCGTGATCGAGTGCCTGGCAAGGCAATTTACCAGGTCCGGCCAAACCAGCGACCTGCCCTTCTTCAAAAGCGATACCACTGGCCGATTGCACCAGACTATCGAAGCCACGCCGCTCTGCCCACGGCCCCACATGGCCATACGCCGACAGGCTGACGTGAATGATGCCTGGGTATTGCTGCGCCATTTCCTGCGCCGAAAAACCCTGTGCCGACAAAGCGCCGGGACGATAGGCTTGTAAAAACACATCAGTATCGCGCAGTAAATGGTGCAACTGCGCCCGCCCACTATCCTCACGCAAATCGAGCTGTGCCGAACGTTTACCGCGTCCGGTATCGATCAGCAGCGGCATAATATTCGGCAGATGGGCGGCGCTAATCGCCAACACATCGGCACCGTGTTGCGCCAGACAACGCGCAGCCACCGGAGCCGCGATGACACGCGACAAATCAAGCACTTTCAGCCCGCTCAGGGGCCGCGCATTTTGTGTTGTACAAATATCTGAAAAAGGCCGTGGCGGAGCATCGCCTATGCGTTCGATCTCAAACAAGGGCAAGGCCGCGATCGCCCTCGCCTGAGCATGCGCCTGCCACTCTTGCGGTGTGCGTATCATAGATGCACACATACCGGCCTGCGCCAGCTGCGACTCAAGCTCAGCCGCTTGCCACCCGCTAATTGCCTGCGCCACTGCCGCCCTATCATCAGCGCATTGCAAGAGCTTAAGCACGCCGTCGCGATGATGCGGGAAATTGGTATGTAGTTGTATCCAGCGGCCGTCACCACACTGGTAATAACCGGCGATAGGACTCCATGGATCCGCCTGAGCCTGGCCGTCTAGCCTCAGATAACGCTCGCTGCGAAACATCGCCAGCGCATGTCTTTGATCTATGCATACTTGCTGCACAGCGCCGCCTCGCTGATGCCAGATCTGCGCTGCCATCAGCGCTTGCGCCGCAATACTGGCAGAGGCAATATCACCGACCTGAAACACCGAGGGTAATTGTGCGCTAGCACCGGTAAATTGCAGATGCCGTAAAAAATCAGGATGGCCTCCGGCGAATTTCCAGAGCGCATGTAGTGTGCTTGTTGCCGACATAAATAAACTCCATAAACGCGATAAAACCTAAGACAATAGGGACATTTGTCATGCCACAGGATGAAGATTAGTCTAGGTGCTGGCGCCAGTGAGCGTCAATCTTGATTGCTGCAATCAATACAAAAATAAAATGTCATCGACCAAAGCAACTTTCAGCGCCAAGCAAGCGGCGCAAATTCTCGGCGTCAGCCTGGCCACCCTGTACGCCTATGTCAGCCATGGCCTGTTAGTCTCGATGGTGGCCGACGTTAAACGCAGCAAAACCTATGCTCAAGATGAAGTATTGCGCTTAGCTGCGCGCAATGCGGATAGCCGCCGCGCTGGCCACACCGCACAGGCAACGATAGACTGGGGAGTACCGATACTCGAATCACGCATCAGCCTGATTGCCGACGGCAAGTTACGCTATCGCGGCCACGATGTCGTACAACTGGCGCAAAACGCCAGCCTGGAGCAGGCCGCCCTGCTTTTATGGGATCAGCCCAAGCGCAATTATTTTGAGATCGCGCCTCCTGCCACGCCCCACTATTGGAATGCATTAAATACCGCGCTCGCCAATCAAAGCGCGCTGAACCGGGCCATGAGCATGCTGGCGGCATTGGCTCCAAGCGAGGCTGGCACAACTACCGAAGCGACTGGCACGGGCGCGCAACTGATGCGCATGCTCGCCTCCGCCTTGCTAGGTACGCCAATACTTGATCTGGCGCTACACCAGCAATTGGCGCAAGCCTGGCAATTGCCGGCACAGACGGCGCAGGCGGTCCGCGCAGCACTGGTGATCTGCGCCGATCACGAACTCAATGTCTCCACCTTTGCGGTGCGCTGCGTCATCTCAAGCGGAGCCGAATTAAGTGCCGCCTTGAGCGCTGGCTTAGCCGCCCTGTCGGGGCCCAAGCACGGCGGCGAAAGCCTGCGCGTAGGCCGTTTTTTACGTGAGGCACTGGCACTACCCGATAGCCAACTACACGACTATCTGCAACTATGCCTGCAGCAAGCCTTGCCGCATCATGGCTTTTCCAGTGGGTTACCGGGTTTTGGCCACCCGCTATATCCGGGGGGCGATCCGCGTGGTAAATTTTTACTCTCTTTACTCCCTGAGCAAGACCAGGCAAGATTTCAACAACTGCAAGCGCTCGCATCGGCACTCAGCGGGCAGCAGCCAAATCTTGATTTTGGCTTGGCAGCGCTGGAATACTGTTTTGCGCTACCACTAGGCGCAGCTCAGATTATCTTTGCCTTAGGCCGCTCGGCCGGCTGGATCGCCCATGCGGCAGAACAAATCGAATATGGCCAGCTGATACGACCGCGCGCACGCTATGTCGGTAATTTTGAATTTACCGACTAATGCAAACAGCAGCACCCCGCTCACGCATATCCCATGCGGCTTTGCGGGCAGATGCCGCCAGCAGGCGCATGGAATATGTGCGCTGGCAGTGCCGGTTTTAGAACTCTATTTAGTCAGTGATTGATAGCGCGTGTAAAAGCGCAAATTGGCGCGGTGCATGGGCACGAAAGAAAAACTACCGAATCCATGTTGCTTGAATAATTGCTGAATATTCGCCTTGTTGAAGATCGCCAGATGCTCGGTAGGACGCAACTCTGACCAGGAAATCAGATCTGTCTTAGAGACCCGGAAATGACCGGAATCGGGTGTGGTAAAAAACAGGATGGCGTGCGGATTCAAGACCTGGGTCAGGGCTTGCATAAAGCCGTGCAGATCGCGTACATGCTCTATCACTTCGGTACAGAACACGATATCGAATTTCTCACCGCGCGCAGTAAAGGTTTCTAAAGTCTCGTTATAGAAACGGCAGTCTGGCCAGAGTTTTTTGGCATGCGCAATGGCGCTGGGGCCGACGTCGATGCCGACTGCATCGCAGCCCATGGCGTGCGCCGCCGACACCATACTGCCGACATTACAACCGATATCGAGAAATTTTCTGCCCGGTGCCAGTAAGCGTAGCAACCAAACCCGCAAACGAAAACGCAGCCATTTTTTTCTGGGATTAACCACCCGTTCGGTGTACACATAATTTTGATAGAAGACTTCCAGCTCTTTATCGGTAGGATGCGGCTCTATCCGTATCAGACTGCATGCTTTACATTTTACAAAAACCGAACCCTGTTTTTCGCCTACGGGTGAAGATGCTGCTTGTCCACATAAACTACATTGCGCCATTGGGTATACCTTTCCTTGTTCCACTTAGTCATTCCTAGGCTAGCCTGCAAGTTAAAACTTGATGGCAACATGATACCTTTAGGCGCTGAATTTAGCGATGCGACTAAACAAGCTTTGTAGGGAAATTCGGAAATTTGCCTAATTCCTGCGACTAGTTTGAACAATTAGCCACAGTCTGCCAGTCCCCCCTCACAGCCTGGACGCAAGCCTCGTGGCAAGTTCTAAGTAAGTCTGTCGCTGTTTCAGCGAAGAATTGACCATAGGCCCAAACAGCAAGGACTTACGCACTTTAATGCCACAAAATTCCAAGGTCGTGGTTTGCATCTGCGCCACCGGCGACATCCTATAAACCCATTTAAAATACCAGGGCGGCGTATCCATCGTGACCAGGATATGGGCAGTGCGCCCCTTCAAGAGTTTTTGCTGGAAAGACGAAGCCGGACTAAATTTGAAGGCAAAACCAGGCAGCATGATGCGGTCTAGCCAGCCTTTAAGCAATGCCGGAATTCCACCCCACCAAATCGGATAAATCAGGCAAAGATGTTCGGCCCAAAGAATGTCTTGCTGTGCCTGCAGTAAATCAGGCTCCAGTGCCTGGATTTCCTGATAGCCCTGATGCAAGATCGGATCGAAGACCAAATCTGCCAAGCGCACAAATTTAAGCTGGTGTCCGGCCGCTTGCGCCGCCGCCACATAAGTATCAGCCAGCGCAGCGCAGAAACTACTGCGTGCCGGATGACCGAGTATGACTAGTATTTTTTTGCTCATTGCGCAAAACTCCTGAAGAATAGAAATCAGGACTTACGCAAAATTGTCCCAGCTAGGCGTACCGCCGAAGACAGCACTTTAGTAAGTCGAGGCGAGTGCAACGAGCTTGGGGCGGTTTGCGTAAGTCCTAAACCTCAGGATAAGTCTGACCCTAAGGGCAGAGTCAAGCCGCTGCTGGCTTATTTTTTGGAAGCGCTAGCGCCAGAGAATTCCGGCGCGCTGCAGGCTAGCTCGGTAAGCGCAGTTGATGGCTCACTTCCCAGACAAGACAGTATCTCTAGATGAATTTCGGCCAATTGTAGATCTAAGCTAGTCAGTCTAGCTATTTCTGTCTGCACCGCCTGGCGTTTTTGCTGTATCTGCTGACTCAGCCCTAACCAATCTGGCTGGCCGGCATCGGCGGCCAAGCTGGTGGCCAACTCGGACAATTTAAAACCCAAGAGCTGGGCTTGCTTGATCAGCCTGATCTGCGCCAATTCTGGCGCGCCATAGCAGCGATACACGCCACTACGCTGCACCTTGCCTAGCAAGCCCAGCGCCTCGTAATGGCGTATCGCCTTGGGCGTTGCACCGCTTAATTTTGCGAGTTCACCGATGTACATAAAGGCTCCGAGTTGAGCTTGCAAAGCGGTAAGCTGACGCGGTTAGCGCCAGCTTCTTTTTGCTTAGTGCTTAGTCTATGCTGACTAATTCCACGTCAAACACCAAGGCCGCATTCGGCGGAATTGGGCCATTCGCCTGTGCGCCATACGCTAAAGAACTTGGGATGATTAAGGTACGTTTACCGCCGACTTGCATGCCAGGTATGCCCTGATTCCAACCAGCAATAACATTGCCACCGAGAGTAAAGCTATATTTACCACTGTCAAATTTTGCGCCGCGTAAATCTGCCGCTTTCACGTCATATAGCCAACCGGTGTAATTCACCGTCACCTTATTATTGGTATTTACGAAGAGGCCAGCACCAACCACGGTATCGATCTTTTTCAGCGCGACTACGGCCGCCGAGCCTGAGGTATCGACCGCAGGTGTGCTAGGAGTACTACTGCCGCCACCGCAAGCAACGAGGCCTAAGGAGAGCGCCGCAGTTAAAACCAGAGTGGAAAGTTTGGAGTAGGAATTAGAAAGTTTCATAGTACTTTTTGGAAAGGTAAGAGTGGGCGATTATAGAGTGCCCATAGCGCTGCGGCAACCGCTTTCGTCAGCGCTAAGGCTGAGAAAATCAGTTCTTGTTGAAGTCTATGCGGCAAATAAAAAAAGCCATCTGCACTGAGGCCGATGGCTTTTTGTTTTACACAATCTGTAGAGCGATTACATCGCGCTACATTGGCGCATTTCGCATTTCGCTACAAAATTACCACCATTGTCACAAGCCATACGATACACCTCAACCGCGCCTTTAGGAGTCACCAAACCGGCCCCCTTACCGCCGACGCAACCAGCTTGTTTCGCCATTTTTTCTACCGTCACCGAGGAGGACCCCACACGAAATTCTACCGCTTGTACGCTAGCGCTAGTGTTGACTGGGGTGCTGGCAACGCTATCGGCAACATTACTTACCGATGCTTGTGGCTGCACCGCATAAGTTGTCGCTGTTTCGTTGGTGGTAACCGGAGCAACAGGCGCGGCGTTAGTAGCGTTAGCATTGGCAGCGCGATAATTGACGATCTCCGCCACGATCTCATTGCTGACTGCCAGCACTTGCTTGTCAGTCATAGCCGCAAAAATACCATCCCACGCGCTAGAGGTAGTATGGTATTTACGTGTACCGACTAGGCGTTGCGTCTGTAAATCGCTAAACGCGACCTCGGCATCCAGGAAGGCATTGCCGGTCATAACGCCTAAACCGATTCTTGCACCAGCGCTGACATAGCGGTAATCATTGATTTTTACACCAATCAGAGCACCTGCCTCGGAGGCTGGGGCGCTCTCTGCATCATGAAAGCTGAAATTCAAGCCCTTGCTGGCAGTAGCTGCTGCCATCCCGGCACGCCACTGTTCTTGAAAAATTTTCCAGTCGGCGGTCGCTGTGACAGCTGGACTTGCCTTGACGGTCATCACAATTTTTTTGCTTGAGCCGGCAGGCAGTTGCATAGCGGCAGTGCTACTGCCCGGTTTATTAACCGTCGCGGCACATCCAGTCAACACCAGACTGAGGGCAATTACTGCCATTTTTACGGACTTAATCATGCGAAAGTTTCCTCTGGGGATAAACAAAAAAACAACTACTTAAGCGCCTATTTTAAATCCTAAGCACGTACAAGGTCTATCTAAACTTAGCTCCAAGAAAAGAAGATCGCAATACCCTGATTTTTCACTTGGATGAATTTAGGGCATCGTCCTGTCTGCGCGCTCTGCTAAATCTAGGCATAATGAGTGCGCCGTCCACCTCACTCCAAGCATAAAACTAACGAAAGCACGCCATGATACAAGTTCACCATTTAAGAGAATCACGTTCGCGCCGCATTACCTGGATGCTGGAAGAGTTGGGGCTGGACTATGAAGTGATCAATTACGATCGCGACCCCAACACCCGCCTGGCACCGCCAGAATTAAAGAATATCCACCCTTTAGGTAAGGCACCGGTAGTGCGCGACGGTAGCGAGGTTTTGATCGAATCGGGTGCGATTATCGAGTATCTGGTGCGCGTGTATGGCAAGGGAAATTTTTCTCCCGCCGTTGGCACTAGCGATTACAACCGCTACGTACAGATGCTGCACTATGCCGAAGGCTCGGCCATGCTGCCTTTGATGCTGAAACTGTATGTGGGTATGCTGGGTGAAGCGGGTGCACCGCTACAGCCTCGCATACAAAGCGAACTAAAAAATCATTTGGGTTATTTGAACAGTGAATTAGAAGACCGTAATTATTTTGTCGGCAGCACACTCAGCGGTGCGGATGTACAGATCTCCTTCATCGCCCAGATTGCGGTGAAAGGTGCGGGGCGCGAGGCCTACCCAAATTTGACGCGTTTCGTCGATATGATAGAAGCGCGCCCAGCCTACCAAAGAGCGGTAGCCAAGAACGGCGCGTAATTGTTCTTAATAGAGATAGGACTAATGGCCTGCCAGTGCGCAATAGCCATGCGGATCTTCAGACACGATGCCTGAAGACCCGCATAAACAGTACGCCTCAGGGCTATGCCAATTTCAATTCTGAAACTGGCATAGCATTAGCGAGCGTTTAGAAGCGGTAACCGACGGTAGCTCCGATACCGGCCACGGTACGCTTATCGGTCAATGGGCTGTCGCTCACCACATTACTCAGATGCACCGCACCGGCGCTGACCGAAGTGATCCAATTTTGGTTGATGGCATGACGCCAGGTCACGCCCACACCCGTACCTGTGATACCGGCATCGGCTTTATACACCGCGTTGCCGCTGCGAGCTGACTGCGCCTTGGTCACACCGAAGAAAGTCTGGTTCTGCGTGCTACTACCAAAATTCACACCAGCCGATACCTCAACCAGATCGGTCTTAGTCGCCAACACATCATAACGACCTATCAGATCTACCGAAGTACCGTGACGGTCACCCATGGTTTGATGCACCGCAGTGTTGAAGTGGAAAGCGCCCATATCGTAATTCAAAAACAAATTCGCCTGAGCACGTGCATTCACATCGCCCATGCCAGTCAAATGGTTTTTACCATCGCTGTCGCCGAAAGACTCTTTACGCCAAGGGCTGACACCCAAGCTGGCGGCAGCCGAGAAACCATTCGCGTTATTCAGGAAGCGATAACCGATACCGTCTACCGTGCTCAAAAATACGCCATTAGAAAAATTCGCTTCGCCCAATAAGCCAGCGGCCCATTGTTTTTTATCGCTGAATAAAGGTGTGCCGTAACCAACACCGACGCCTAGCACTTGCTCGGCTTGTTCATTGGAACGCTGACTGGCGCGACCCGATGCCAGGTTGCCGTTGTCTTGTGCCATCGCTGGCAAACCGAAGAAAGCACTGCTTAAAGTAAGTAAGGCTAAAAAATGAGATTTCATGTTCGGTATTCCTTAATGTGTAATGGAAGCTGAATTGCGCTTGAGTGATACAGAATCTGGTCCAGCCACAAGCTCGGAACGAAGATTAATTGGGCTTTTCAGTAAGCACCAAAATTAGCTGAGAAGCGGCAGATTACGCCTCGATTGGTACTGCGTTACGCTACCTTTTACTGAGTCCACACACAGATTGAACTTATTTTTACGATGAATAGCGCGCAGCATGCGCATTTAATCGCGAGCCAGAGCAGCAAAAACTAGGCTAGCTAGGCTATAGTGCGCGCTGGTATTTTTTGTGGAGATCTGATGTTTAAACACGCCTGCTTACAACTACACTGGCTGATCGGCATCAGCGCCGGACTGGTCTTGGCGATCATGGGCTTGAGCGGCGGCCTGTATAGCTTTTCCAGTGAATTGATACAGTTGATTGATCCGCAAATCACCCGCGTCAGCCCCGGCAACGCCGCCCCCTTAAGCCCGGCCTTGTTGCTGGAAAGAGTCAGCCAGCAAAGCCCTGACGTCTCGTCACTGAGCCTCAGCGATGACCCGTCACAAGCTGCCCGTGTCGGCTTCATGAGGCCGCAAGCAGGCAGCGAGTTCAAAAAATTTGAACAGCAATATCTGAATCCCTACACAGGAGAATTATTGGGTAAGCCAGCCTCAGAAGATTTTTTCCGCTGGGTACTCAATCTGCATAGAAAGCTGGCGCTGGATCAAGGCGGCAAGGCAATCACCGGCGCTGCCACCCTGGCCTTATTGCTGCTAATAATCTCAGGCATGTATCTGCGCTGGCCGAGGGCAAAATCGCTCTACTGGCGTTCTTGGTTAAATCTGGACTGGCGTTTAAGTGGCAGGGATTTTTTAAGCAGGCTACACGCAGTACTCGCCACTGTGGCGATGCTGGCGTATTTAATCTTTGCATTAACTAGCCTGAGCTGGTCTTACGATTGGTATCGCAAGGGGCTCAATGCCTTGCTAGGCAAGGACAGTGCGACGATCAGCAAAATAGCCAAAGCGCCGCGTGCGGCGCCTAGCCAGCACCCCACCAAGGCGCTAGATCTAGACGCCGTTTGGAAGAATTTTCAAGCCGAAGTGCCGCACTATCAGAAATTGATTTTACTTCTGCCTTCAGGCTCGGCGAGCACGCTGCAAATCCTGTATCTGGATCAGCAAGCTGCGCACCCGTATGCGAATAATCGCATGGTCTTCGATGCCGCCAGTGGCGCCTTGCAAACCCATGAACGCTATGCCGACAAAAGCCCGGGTGCCAAATTAAGCGCCAGTTTATATGCCCTGCATTCAGGAAGTTTTTTTGGTAGCACCGGTATGCTAATCATGATGCTGGCGGCATTACTGATGCCGGTTCTTGCCGTCACGGGTTGGATGATGTATTTGAGCCGACGTAGATTAAAACAGATCGCTCAGATCTAAGGCCTGGGCTATGCCATCCACGATATCCACCACGTCGCTCGCATCGATGCCACCCGAGGCCACGCTACTCTTGCCATTGGCGGATAGGGCATCGGCCTTTTTTTTCTCTACCCGCGCACGTTCATGCACCTCAGCTATTTCCTCCGCAGTAAACAGCAATGTGGCGGGCACAGCATGTCCACACCAAGCGCAATGTTGAAACGTCCGGTTTTGCATTAGACGCAGGCAGGAGGAGCAATGTGGGGTTGCGATAGTTGGGCTCATTTCTTTAGGTTTAAAAGTGCTTCAGTCAGCGCCGTCACTATGCGCTGATTTCTATGTTCGGCGGTTCCAGTTCGTTTAAAGCCGCCAGTATATTCTCACAAACTGCACGAGAATTCATGATAAAGGTGTGGCCGCAGCTGAACTCGAGCACACTGCTACTTCCATCGCCACAGGCTTCTTCCAGCAAGAGTATGCCATCATTGAGCGCGCTGCCAAACGGTAGCCAGCTGACTCTGGGGCCGCCGATACCGGCGTAAATCGTGGTGTTTTCCGGCACGGCTAATTGCCGCATAAACGCCTCTTGCGCCAGCAACTGCCCCATTTCACCGGTCAGCCAGCGGAACAAGAAAAACTGCGAAAAATATTTCGCAGCGCGACAAGCGATCATCGGTGGTGCCAACAAAAAACAAGCTGCAGGCCGCTGCGAACTAAGTTGAGCGACGGTATAACGGATGATCACGCTACCCAAAGAATGGCCAACCAACACATACGGTCTGGCCTGGATCCGCGTTGCCAACAGCCGCTGCAGGCGCATGCTGACACCGTCTAAAGTTTCCAGCGTAGGCAGGTAGCCAAACAAATGTACATGGTGACCAGCGCACCGCAACCTATGCCGCAGTAGCAGCATAGAAGCCGAGGTGCGCCCCATACCGTGTATCAAAATACAGTCCACATTAGTCCCTAAAAATTTCGACGCCCTATGCCCAAAGAAAAACTTAAGGCCATTCGGATAATAACGCCTAATTTCAGCGTAATTGAAGATGGTGAGGATTAATATTTATCAAACTTTTCGCCTATTTTCAATGTTAGACTAAAGTAATAAATGAAAAATGCAGTGCTGAGCAAGTCCGAGTAGACAAATAGAAAATCGCTCCCATGTTGAAATTATTGTTCTCACTTTTTCTGCTTTGCGCGCCCTTCAGTTTTGCAACTGCAGTAACCATCAGCTTAGTCAGTGAGGACAATTGGTACCCGTATGCGGCGCTAAAAGACGGAAAAATCAGCGGCTTCGCAGTTGATGTCATACAAGCCGCCTATGCAAAAGTCGGCATTACCGTAGAGTTTACTTCCGCACCTTATTCCCGCTGCCTGATGCTCACCAAAACCGGAAATGCGCTAGGCTGCTTTAACAGCTTAAACGACGCTAGTCTTGGACCGGAATTCTTATTCCATGAAGTCCCGCTCTTTAGAGCCATGATAGGAATCTACGCAAGCACGAAAAACTCAAAAAAACCCTTGAAAGAAATTGATCTGCGTGGACATCGTATCGGTGTCACTCATCAATACACCTATGGCGACCAGATAGAAAATGACAAAGCAATTATCCGCGAAGTGGCACCTTCGGATTTATCCAATTTGCGCAAACTTGTAATAGGACGCTCTGACTATTCCTTGATCTATACGCGTGTCGCCAGCTATTTGGAAACCAGCTATCCGGCGGAATTTAAAGGGAAAATCTTTCAGGTCGGCACCGTTCTGGACGATAAACTATTTGTTAGTTTTTCTAAAATCAGACCAGAGTCAGCGCATTATGCGAGCTTATTGGATCAGGGTCTATTGGCAATACGTGCTGACGGCACCTACAAGAAATTAGAGCTGAAGTGGCAAACGCCTGCGCCTTAAAGAAACACGTTAAGCGCATTATTTGGCAGAGCTAGCTGCATCCCCCCTGCTAACACGCATATTCCATGCGGGTCTACAGCTTATCTGGCCTGCGAGCCGCATGGAATATGCGCGCTGGGCATGCCCTTATTTGAATTCCAAAAAATAAAATGGCGCAATCAAATTGCGCCGTTTGAGCAAAGCAAAATCTTAATTAACTACGATTTTGGCCATCTGTTTTATTCTTGTGGATTTTATGCGACTGTTTGTTTTCAGCATGCTGAATATTTTTTTGCTCATGCTGACCGACGTGACCGTCCTTGCCTGCTCGGTATTCTTTGCCATCGACTTTAGCCTGGCCTTTTTCTAGTTTGCCCACTTCATGATTAGTCAGGCTACCGTCTTTCACACCATTCTCTATACGCTGCTGTTGATTGACATTACGCTGCACATCGGCTTGCATACGTTGGCTAGATGCCGAATTAGGATTGCCTAACTGGCCATCGTGTTTTTCCGCCTCTATGTTTTTACTGACCTTATTTTGCATCTGATCGATATGCTGTTTTTCAGCCTGGCTGAGCTTGCCGTCTTTTAAGGCTTTCGCTTCGGCGTTGCTGATATTTTGTTCTTGTTTTTCCAAACGGGCTGCTTCTTTGGTATTGAGTTGGCCAGATTTCAGACCGTTTTCTATACGCTGCTGCTGGTTCACATCACGTTGCACTTCACTCGCTACTGTCTGCGCAAAACTCGCACTGGCGACCAGACTAGCGACTAATACAACTAATAATTGTGACAATTTCATAGTGACTCCTGAGTATTTTGAGTTAGCAGCGTAACGACAGTGTTGCGCCTTGCTAGCTATAACGAAGCGCAGGCGTTTGCGCTGACAGCAGTTAAAAATTGATTTGTAACGTAGTATTTCAATGCAAGTGCCAAGACAGCAAACTTGCCTACTATTTTATGCGTCCTGCCCGGACACGCATATTTCATGCGGGTCTACAGCCTATCTGGCCTGCAGCCCGCATGGAATATGCGCGCTGAGCCTATGCCTATTTTAAATTTTCAGGTGAGCGGCAGGCAGCCCATGTCAGCATCGCCCATCCGGCCAGGAATGCCAGACCACCGATAGGTGTGATCGCACCCAACAGACGTATGCCACTCAGCGCCAGCGCGTACAGGCTGCCGCTAAAAATAACAATTCCTGCCAACATGCAATAGCCGGCGCGCGGCAACCAGGGCGAATCTAATCTAGGCATCAACAGCGCAACCGCCAGCAAACCCAGCGCATGCACCATCTGATAATGCACCGCAGTTTGCCAGACGGCCAGCATCTCGCTACTCAGAATTTGCTTCAGCGCATGCGCCCCAAAGGCGCCGCAGGCGACTGCGATCAGCATATTGAGGGCGGCGGCGAAGATAAAACGGCGTTCTGGCATGGCGTGCTTCCGGTGAAATGTGTCTATTGTTGGACAAAGCGTCCTGTGAATGGCGCCATTGTAAATCAGGATAGAACAGGACGAAAAAAATGGCCGGAACAATTCCGGCCATTTTTTACTCAGCTTTTTTTACAGATTTTTTTACTCAAAAACCAGTCTAGCTTGCGTCCATCATTGCGTCCATCAAGCCGCCTGTTGAGTCGACTGCGGTGCTTTGAACTCAGCCAACAAACTCGCTCCTTTGGTCTTGGCCGCGCTCAAATTTCTTTCTTTAACATGACCATAACCGCGGATATCTTCAGGAATGCTGGCAATCGCCACCGCCTTGGATAGGTTGCCTGCATTTAACTGCGGCAGCAACTGATTCAGGGTCTGGCGATACTCGACGATCAGGGCACGCTCCATCTTACGCTCTGCGGTATAGCCAAAAATATCCAAGCTACCACCGCGCAGGGATTTCATCTTCGCCATCACGCCGAAGGCTTTCATCATCCACGGGCCAAACTGCTGCTTGATCAGATGACCGTGTGCATCACGCTTGGCGAACAGCGGTGGTGCCAGATGGAAGTTGATCGCGTAGTCGCCTTCAAACATGTCGGCAATTTTTTTCTTGAACTTGCCATCGGTGTATAAGCGTGCCACTTCATATTCGTCCTTGTAAGCCATCAGCTTGAACAAATATTTGGCGGCCGCTTCGGTCAGGCGCAAAGGCTTACCGTCGGCGATCTTGCTCTCGGCCGCTTTGACCTGGCTGATAAAGTCGCTGTAAGCTTGCGCATAAGCCGCATCCTGGTAGTCGCTCAGGAAGGCCACGCGTTTGCTGATGGTATCGTCCAGAGTAGGCGCGCGCTTGAGCTCTATCACTTGCGATGGCGTGATCAGGCGCTTGATCGCTGCCATGTCATTAGCGGCGATACGACCCCAGTTGAAGGCTTCTTTATTGAATGCGATCGCCACACCATTGAGTTCTATCGCGCGCATCAATGCCGCTTCGGTCAAAGGTACCCAGGCTTTTTGCCACGAGTAACCAAGGATGAACATATTGGTGGCAATCGTGTCGCCCATCAAGGCAGTGGCAATCGCACCAGCATCGATCAGATCTACCCGGTCGCTGCCACAGGCTTTGCGGATTTCCTCTTCGGCCGAGTCGGCAGGGAATTGCCAGTTAGGATTCTTGATGAAGGTTGAAGTCGGCGTGCCATTGGTATTGATTGCGGCAAAACTGCGTCCTTCGCCCATGCGTGACAAGGCATCCTTGCTAGCGGTAACGATCAGATCGCAACCTATCACCAGATCGGCCATGCCGGTACCTACACGTGTCGATTGTATGTCTTCAGCCTTATCCGCAAGCCTGACGTGCGACATCACGGCACCACCTTTTTGTGCCAGCCCGGTCATATCCAAGACCGAACAAGCCTTGCCTTGCAGATGCGCAGCCATCGCCATGATCTGGCCTATGGTAACCACACCGGTACCACCCACGCCCGTGACCAGCACGCCAAACGGTTGCGCCGTACTCGGTAATACCGGTTGCGGCAAACTAGCGACATCAAGCGACTGACCCTTCTCTATTTTGGCCTTTGCAGGCTTCTTCAATTTGCCACCTTCGACCGTGACGAAGCTAGGGCAGAAACCGGTAACGCAAGAAAAATCCTTATTGCAAGACGATTGATTGATCTGGCGCTTGCGGCCGAAATCAGTTTCCAACGGTTCTACCGACAGGCAATTCGACTGCACACTGCAATCACCACAGCCTTCGCAGACTGCTTCGTTAATGACCGCACGTTTGGCCGGATCAGGGAAACCTGGCTTGCCATTCTTGTCGATTTGCTTCCTGCGGCGGCGCTTTTCAGAGGCGCAGGTCTGATCGTAAATCATCGCAGAGACGCCTTTTGCGACACGCAATTCACGTTGTACCGCATCGAGTTCGCTACGATGACGCACGGTGACGCCAGCGGCCCAAGGATAATCGGCAGGATACTTTTCTGGCTCATCGGTGACGACGATAATCGGGCCCACGCCTTCGGCGGCGATCTGACGCGAGATCATGCCAGGATCAAGCGGGCCATCGAAAGGTTGACCGCCGGTCATGGCAACCGCATCATTAAACAGAATTTTGTAAGTGATATTCACGTCACCGGAGACTGCAGCACGAATCGCCAGCAAGCCGGAATGGTAGTAAGTACCATCACCCAGATTACAGAACACGTGGTTCTCGGTAGTAAACGGTGCCTGACCTACCCAGGTCACGCCTTCTGCGCCCATGTGGGTAAAGGTCGAGGTTTCGCGGTCCATCCAGGTCACCATGTAATGGCAACCGATACCAGCCAGCGCACGACTGCCTTGCGGTACTTTAGTCGAGGTATTGTGCGGGCAGCCTGAGCAAAAATGCGGGATACGATCTTTGTTAGGATCTGGCTTACTCACCACATTGAGCATGGCCTCTTTGGCTTCCAGATAAGCGACCCGCTCTTTGACGCGCTGCTCGACCGGATGACCGGCGAAATAGCGACTGATGCGGGAGGCGATGGCGCGCGCGATCTGTGCCGGGCTCAGCTCGTACGTGGCTGGCAATAACCATTCGCCATGACCGGAACCGTGTAGATTGCTCCACTCGCCGCTATCGTCAAACTTACCAACCACACGTGGACGTACTTTATCTTCCCAGTTATACAGCTCTTCTTTCAGCGCATACTCAAGGATCTGGCGCTTTTCTTCAACCACTAAGATCTCGTCAAGGCCAGTCGCAAATTCGCGCACGCCTTCCGATTCCAATGGCCAGGTCATGCCTATCTTGTAGAGGCGGATACCGATATCTTTGGCGACTTGCTCGTCGATGCCCAGGTCCGCCAACGCCTGACGGGTGTCGAGGTAGGATTTACCAGCAGTGATAATGCCGATTTTTGCGACCGGGCTATCCCAGATAATTTGATTGAGCTTGTTGGCACGCGCATACGCCAGCGCAGCGTACCATTTGTAATTATTCATGCGCGTTTCTTGCGCCAGCACCGGATCCGGAGTACGGATATTCACGCCATCGCTAGGCAGTACGAAGTCGGTGGGAATGATAGGCTGGACGCGGTCTGGATCGATCTCGACCACGGCACCGGATTCAACGATATCGGTCACGCATTTCATCGCCACCCATAGACCGGTGTAACGCGAGATCGCTATCCCATGCAGACCGTAATCGAGATACTCTTGCACCGAAGACGGGTACAGCACGGGGATACCGCAAGCTTTCAAAATATGTTCACTTTGATGCGCAGCAGTGGAAGATTTTGCGGCATGATCATCGCCTGCCACCACTAAGACACCGCCGAATTTTGAGGTGCCAGCCAGATTGGCGTGTTTAAAAACGTCGCCGCATCTATCTACGCCTGGGCCCTTGCCGTACCACATGGCAAACACGCCATCGTATTTGGCACCGGGGAACATATTCACTTGCTGCGTACCCCAGACCGAGGTAGCAGCCAAGTCTTCATTCACGCCAGGATGAAATTTCACATGATGTTTGGCCAGATGTTTTTTAGCTTTGGCAGCGGTCAGATCGACATTGCCCAGCGGTGAGCCACGATATCCGCTAATAAAGCCAGCGGTATTCAAACCCGCCTTTTCATCGGCTTGACGTTGTAGCATGGTCAGACGTATCAACGCCTGAGTACCTGTCATAAAAGCGCGGCCGCGCTCTAAGGTAAATTTGTCGTCTAGTGAAATATTATTGTCGACCAGCGCCTGCTGTTCGACTTTATTCGGTGCATTCATGATGTCTCCGTGCTTTTATTGTGTGGCGAGGATGTACGCTACAGATCTGAATCACTTTGTAAATGAATCATATCCTTTTAGGATGGCTGGCACATTAACATTGTGTATTGCCGAACGCTAGGGACAGTAAGCAATAAAAAGACCAGTACAGTATGACTGACAATTGCGCAAAGTGTACTGGTTGCAACAGAGGACGCTTCTTTTGAAGAAATGCCTCACTTTTCGTATTTAGTTATATCAATTTTACAAAAATCTGAGAAAATAGATTCAGCATTCCCGCAGGTAAATCCCAAGGAAGAACGCAACATGCCCCCAAATATCAAAGACCTGATTGCCCGCATTTGTGCCTCATCTATGCCCAAATCCCGGGATGAACTGATAAACCGCGTGATGCACCCTTGCTCGGTCCTGATGAGCAAGTTAAGTCTGCGCACCAAACTGCTCTGCATGTTTGGCACCTTCATCGCCGCCATCATCGTGCTTGGTGCATATACTGTCTCCAACCAAAACACCGACTTGAACACAGCCCGGAGTGAGTCGCAAGGCGTAGAGCTATCGCGCCAAATCATGCTGGTTTTGATACAGACCCAAAAACATAGGGGCTTGGTCAATCTTAAACTTTCAGGACAGGATACCGATGCGAGCTTAAAAACGCTCAGAAGCGAACTTAACAAAAGCCTGAACCAGCTTGATACCGCCATAGAGCTCTACTCAGAATTCGCACTTGCCAACCCTTGGAAAGCGACAGCTGATGAACTACGTCAATTAGCCTCAGGAAAAATCGCTAGCAATAGCGCTGATAATTTGGCACAACATAGCCGCCTGATCGCGCAAATTCTCAGCTTTTCGAATTTAAATAATGAAACCAGTGGCCTCTTATTTGACCCGGTAGCGTCCAGTTATTTATTGATGGACGTTGCGATACAAAAAATCCCGGTCTGGATAGAGAACCTGGCGATTTTGCGCGGCATGGGTGCCGGTTTTATTAAATCTGGCAACATCGATTTTTCCGGAAAAGCCGCCTTAATCTCACGCCTGGACGGCTTGCGCAGCGCCATCGCTGCAGCGACAGAAATGGATGCAGC
The DNA here is from genome assembly GCF_003955735.1 of Undibacterium parvum. Lineage (NCBI taxonomy): Bacteria > Pseudomonadati > Pseudomonadota > Betaproteobacteria > Burkholderiales > Oxalobacteraceae > Neoundibacterium > Neoundibacterium parvum. Next base: position 1,504,504 of record NZ_CP034464.1, read on the forward strand.
CTTAAAACGCGCTGGGGAAACTATGAGCGCCGAGCAACAACTAGCGCTCAAAACAAGTACCGATTTCGCCGCAACGGTGCGCAAAAATTTGTTAGGTGAAAATATCGAAGGGGACGCTAGTGCCTACTTCGCACAAGCTAGCTTGGCGATAGAAAAAACCGTACTTCTACAAACCCATTTGCAAAACCGCTTAAACAGCATACTCAGCGAGCGTATTAGCGCGCTCACACTACAGCGCAATCTGACTATCTTCATTATGCTAGCTGCGCTGTTCGCCACCGCCTATTTGGTATTTGGTTTTTATCGGAGTTTTATATCGGCAATGGCCGATGTTGGCGCTTCCGCGCTCTCGGTGGCAAAGGGCGATCTGACCAAGCAAGTTCACATCGATGGTAAAGATGAATTAGCACAAACTGGTGATGCCCTAGAAAAAATGAATTTAAATTTGTCAGCACTCGTGGCAAATGTACGTACTAACTCCAGCATGGTGTCGCAACTCGGACAAATTTTAGCCGTTGGTATCAGCGACATGGCCATACGTACCGAACAGCAAGCATCGAGTCTGGAACAAACTTCGGCCAGTGTTGAAGATCTCGCTGCGACTGTCAAAAAGAATGCGGACAGCGCCAAATCGGCGGACAATCTGGCCTCGAATGTACGCTTAATCGCCGAATCGAGCGGTGACATCATGCATGCCGCAGTTGAAAGTATGCAGGGTATCCATACTAGCGCTAACAAGATGCAAGAGATCGTCAGCATGATAGACCGAATCGCGTTTCAGACCGATATCCTGGCGCTCAATGCTGCGGTTGAAGCCTCCCATGCGGGCACCCACGGTCTGGGTTTTGCCGTGGTAGCGAATGAGGTAAGAGCATTGGCTCAGCGTACCGCTGACGCCGCCCGCCAAATCCGGCGACTGATAGACGATGCGGTGTCTAAAGTAGAGACTGGTGTTGAGCAAATTAATGAGGTCAATCTCACTTTGGCCGACATCGTTAGCGGCATTCGAAATTTGGCGAGCAATACCAATTCGATTTCCACCGCTTCAGCCGATCAAAGCAATGGTTTAGCGCAGATCTCGGAAGCCATCCGGCATTTGGATGAGATCACACAAAGCAATGGCAAAATGGCAGAAGAAGCCAAGCATGCCTCTATCGACCTGGAAACACGTGCGCTGGCACTGACTGAAGCGGTATCGATGTTCAGATTGCGCCAAGGTACCGCCGATGAGGCGCATGCCTTAGTTAAAAAAGCCACGGCCCTATTCCACGTCAACGGTATGTCGACCTTGCAAAGAATCACCGATGATTATGACCACGTTTTTGCCGACCGCGATATGTATGTGTTTGCCTTTAACCGTGATGGACAATACCTCGCGTTTGCCGGTAACGCCGCCAAATTGGAAGTAAACCTCATGACCGTGAGTGGGCTTGACGGTCGCAAACTGGTCGAAGACGCCTTTGCACTCGGTGCCGTTGGCGGCTGGGTGGATTACACCATTGTCAATCCTGTGACAAAAAAAATAGAAACCAAAACCTCTTATCTGGAACCGATCTCCGCAGATATCGTGGTCGGTTGCGGTGTGTATAAATCGGCATAGAGCGCAAGTAAGCTCAGTTCGCAGTTATTAGTAAGCACAACATAGTAAGCACAACAAATAGCAGACGCACAAGAAAAACACCAAGTAGCGGATATAATGGCGAGATGAAACTTAAATTCACTAAAATGCATGGTGCTGGGAATGACTTTATCGTCATCGATGCCATCAATCAAAACATTAACTTTACGCCGACTCAGTGGAAGCACCTAGCAGACCGGCGATTTGGCATAGGTGCGGATCAAATTTTGGTGGTGGAACAGCCTGTCAGTGCAGATGTCGATTTTCGCTACCGCATCTACAACGCTGATGGCGGTGAAGTCGAGCAATGTGGCAATGGTTCACGTGCATTTGTGCGCTTTGTCACGGATAAAAAACTCACCAACAAAAACGCGATAAGGGTAGAAACCATGTCCGGCATCATAGAACCGCAACTGCAGAGCGACGGCAGTATTTGCGTGAATATGGGCGCCCCTATTCTCGATGCAAGCAAAGTGCCTTTTGATACATTCGGCTTGAACGCGAAAACGCAGGCCGATGATTTATCCTGGCCGCTCAGCATCAATGAAAAAACAGTATTCGTATCCGCCGTTTCTATGGGTAATCCACATGCAGTACAAGTCGTGGAGGATAGTGAAACTTACCCAGTCTTACTAGATGGCCCGTTAATTGAGCATCATCCACGTTTTCCAAAGCGCGTGAATGCGGGTTTCATGCAAGTGATCAATCCTCAGCATATCCGGCTACGCGTCTTCGAACGTGGCGCTGGCGAAACGCTGGCCTGTGGTACCGGCGCTTGCGCTGCGGTCGTAACCGGCATACTGCGCGGTCTACTAACATCACCCGTGCGTGTGTCCATGCATGGCGGTGAATTGTCGATAGACTGGCAGGGGCCTGATCACCCTGTATTTTTAAGCGGCCCTGCTGTGACTGTTTTTGACGGCGAAATCGAGATTTAAATTAACATTAAAAAATACATAGAAACCCCCAATGAATTCCAATGACATCGCTGAGTATCTAAGCAATAACCCGCATTTTTTTGAAGAACACGCTGAACTTCTCGCCAAAGTCAAACTCAGTAGCCCACTGCTTGGTCGCGCCATTTCTCTGCAAGAGCGCCAAATGGAAGTGGTACGTGAAAAACATAAATTACTAGAATTACGCCTTTCTGAACTAATGCGGCTAGCACAAGAGAATGATGCCATCACCTCGAAATTTCAACTCTGGACCCGCTCACTGCTATTGGCCCGCAATGACATCGACCTACCACATGTATTAACCCAGGGCTTGCAAGAGATTTTTTCTTTGCCCTACGCCACGCTACGCTTATGGCAGGTCTCAGATGAGGTCACGCACACTTGGTTCGCACAGGCCAGCTCTGAAGATGTGCAATTGTTCGCTAAGGGATTGAGCGCCCCATTTTGTGGAAAAAATCAAGATTTCGAAGCCGCAAGCTGGATAGAGTCTGAACAAAAAATATTGTCAGTTGCGATGCTGCCTTTGCGTTTGTCAGAACATGCACCGACCTTCGGTTTATTGGTCTTGGGCTCACCAGATGAGGCGCGGTTTACTAAAGCAATGGCTACTGATTTCTTAGCCAAAATCGCTGACACCAGTAGTGCGGCTTTGGCTTGCATGCTAGATTAAGATGAGTCAGATTGCGCAAGAGAGCTATCTAGATGCCTATATAAAGGTCTTGCGCACCCAACGTAGCTTGTCCCCACACACTATCAGTAGTTATCAACTCGATTTAGCCGATCTGGTGAACTTTGCCGATGGCCGCGATTTGGCCTCACTAGGTTATTCCGACATACGTCGCCTGACATCCTTGCGCCATGCCGAAGGACTAAATGCACGAAGTATTGCGCGTCGACTATCCTGTTGGCGCGGTTTTTATCGCTGGTTGGCCGAGCAAGTTAGCCTAGCCGCAAATCCTGTCGATGGCATTAAGTCGCCCAAGAAAACTAAATCTTTGCCCAAGGCCTTAGGGGTGGATGATGCGGTGCGCCTGGTTTCACAAAGCCACTGCAATGAAGCCACGCCCAGCGCCAATCGCGCCATGTATGAATTATTGTATTCCAGTGGCTTACGGGTCTCAGAACTCGTAGACTTAGATGTGCATGATATTCAGCAAAGCGATCACACCAGTCGCGGATGGATAGATCTGGAACAAGCTGAGGTACATGTGACAGGCAAGGGCAATAAGCAACGCATCGTACCGGTAGGAAAGCCTGCATTAGCCGCAGTACGCGATTGGTTACTATTACGCCCGACGCTGCTCAAGGCCGATCCCCATCCTCTGTTTTTGAGTGAGCGTGGCACCCGTATTTCAGTACGCCTGGTGCAGCTAAGACTAAAAGCCTATGCCCAAAGCATAGGAATTGCGGCAGATGTCCATCCGCATATGTTGCGCCATTCTTTCGCCTCGCATGTACTGCAATCATCAGGCGATTTACGAGCAGTACAGGAAATGTTGGGACATAGTTCTATCGCTGCCACGCAGGTCTACACCTCATTGGATTTTCAGCACTTGGCGAAGGTGTATGACGCCACCCATCCGCGTGCAAAAAAATCAAGATAGAAACCACCTTTTGCAACTCAATTGCATTTTGATGCATAATAAGGTTTTGTTCGCACGTTGTTAGCATCATGAAAACCAGTCGCATCAGCCTCATAGCAAGCAACACTCCCAAACTAGCCCAAATGCGCGCGCAGAATTTGCTACGGCAGGCACAAGTACGGGTAACCGATGCTCGATTACAGGTCTTGAATGTATTGCTAGAAACACATAGTGCGCTATCGCATCTGGAGATACAGGACGCCTTACCGCAGCTAGATCGTGTGACCCTGTACCGCGCCCTCGACTGCCTGACCGAAGTTGGACTGGCACACAAAATCCCTGGCGACGACCGAGTATTTCGTTACAGTACTGGCAATGAACCGCAAAGCGAGCATGCGACGCGCGGCGTACAGCATCAACATGCACATTTCAAATGCAGTCTTTGCGCCAGAATATTTTGCCTCGATGGGGAACAAGCCGCTAGTTCACTCAAAGATCAATTAAGTGACACTTTGCAAACCACCCTAGCCAAAGGTTTTAAAAATCACGATATAGAACTGACCATCAAAGGCTGGTGTGCAGATTGCTCCAAATAACCCCCCCCCTCTTAGAAATCGACATTCTGCTATGGCACTGATACCAACAACCATCTTGACCGGCTTTTTAGGTGCAGGAAAAACTACCCTCCTCAATCGGATATTGCAAGAAAATCACGGCCATAAAATCGCCGTGATCGAAAATGAGTTTGGCCAGGAAAACATAGACAATGAAATTTTGCTTCAAGATAGTAATGAGCAAATCATAGAAATGAATAATGGCTGTATTTGTTGCACAGTACGGGGTGACCTGATCGTGGCCTTGGGTAAATTGATACAGCAAAAAAATGAAGGGAAAATCGATTTTGACCGCGTCATTATCGAAACCACAGGCCTTGCCAATCCAGGCCCGGTTGCGCAAACCTTTTTTGTTGATGAAGAAGTCGGCATGTACTACATGCTAGATGCTGTGGTGACCGTAGTCGATGCGCGTCACGCAATGCAGACGCTCGATGAGCACGAAGAAGCGCAAAGACAAGTTGGATTCGCCGATAAAATTTTGCTATCCAAAACCGATTTAGTGGATGCTGCACAGGTGTCAGTATTGCGTCAACGCCTTAGCCGTATGAACCCACGTGCCAGCATCAGCTCTATAGATTTTGGCAAAATTGCCATTTCCGAAGTGCTGGATTTAAAGGGTTTCAATCTCAATGCAAAACTCGAACTGGATCCGGATTTTTTACTGGCGGAAGAGCTTCACCAACATCCTCATGAGCACGAACACGAAGAGTGTGATGAGCACTGCACTCACGATACTCATGCACACGAGCACAAGCACAAGCACAATCATCATCAAGCCCATCATTCCGACGACATCAGCGCATTTGTGTTTAAAAGTACACAGCCATTCAACACCGCTAAGCTTGATGAATTCTTAGGTGGCTTGGTACAAGTATTCGGGCCGCGTATGTTGCGCTATAAGGGCGTCTTGCTCATGGAGGGCGCCGATCGCAAAGTCATATTCCAAGGTGTGCATCAAATTATGGGTACCGATGTCGCTGGAAAATGGGCGGATGGCGAATTGCGCGAGAGTAAAATGGTGTTTATTGGCAAAAATCTACCAAAAGATATTTTTATTCAAGGATTAAGCCTTTGTTTGGTATAAACTAGCGCCCTAATGGATACTGGCGGAGTTTAATTCCGTAGTACCAGCTAAAAAAGAGATGGTGAAATTTACCATTTACTTTATTGGCAAGGGGAGGATAATGGTTCTTCAATTAAGTTTTAATCTTATTAAACCGTTATTTGTGTGTATTAACCCGTTGTATCGAAAGTAAGCGAAGTGGCAACTAAATCACCTAAATCGACTGCTACAGTCAGTGCACCCGCAGCCCTACTCACCGAAGCAGAAATTCTTGCTATGGGTGAGCAGGACTATATGAATGATGCCCAATTGGCATTTTTCAAAGCCCGTTTGCAACAGCTTGAAAAAGATTTGCTTAAAAACGCCGACGAAACAACCGAACATCTGCGTGAAACCGTATTGGTACCCGATCCAGCTGATCGCGCCACGATAGAAGAAGAGCATTCTCTGGAATTGCGCACTCGCGATCGTGAACGCAAATTGCTGAAAAAAGTGCAGCAATCCATCGCCAGCATTGATGCCGGCGAATATGGCTGGTGCGAAGAGACCGGTGAACCGATAGGCGTCCCACGCTTGGTTGCTCGTCCGACAGCGAGTTTATCGCTGGAAGCACAGCAAAGACGTGAGATGAAGCAAAAGCTGTATGGCGACTGAGTAGTTCACAGTAGGCTGGACGCGATTATTAATAAAAAGCGCGCAGTGTTAAGCTGCGCGCTTTTTATTTTGAGCGAAATAGAAGTTGCTGCTTCTGTCTTTTATTCGGCGGCCAGCTCAGTACATCTGGGTTGAAGGTGAAAATTCAGACAACATGATCCCAATTAAGCTCTCAAGAAAATCCAATTAGCGAATTCCTATTCTGGCAAAAGCTAGGATGAAATTGTAATTTTGTGTAAAATTAGAAACACTCAAAGTAGGACTTAGACGTCAGATTCCAAAAGTATATTTTGAGTAAATAAGCGAAATTAGAATTTTTTAATAGAATTTAACGCGGCAATATGCACTTTAAACGAATTCTAGCACTCGCCAAATACCCCTACTTTAAAAATAGTTTTAACTAAGCAATAATAGTAAGCTGTTCAAGCAAAACTAACAAAAAACACCCGAATCAGACTATACTTTCGAAAGAAACATTTAGCAGTCATTTACTTTTTACGACTCGCTAGGCTATACAATAATCAAACCGTATTTTCCATCTACATTCAAGGTCAACGTGGGGATTTTTTCGCTTTTCGGCAAGAAGAATAATGATCTGGAGAAAAAGTCTCCGGAGAAAGCTTCTGCCCAAAAAACAAGATCCAAGAGTCTCAATAACGCCACTCCTAATGCACAGGATGACGAAGCACTGTCACAATCTGTGATGGCGCAAAGACACATTGCCAGGGCTACTGAGCGCAAGATAGACGCGATAGAATTTGAAATGTCGCGCGATATGGGTAAGCCAAGAAACATTCCAAGTCAAACGTCTTTTGTCGATACACCAACACTCAGTCCAGTCGCGGCTCCAAATAGTTTACAGTTAGATCAAGATTCGGCAAGCATAGAATTTGCGAGCACGGTGCCAGCCACCGATTTTCTGCTTGGACAAAGTCCAGATATTGCAGCCTCGACACTGACTCAATCTGAATCGGTACCGGTACTTGAAGAAGCCGCTATTTTGTTTGCCAGCGGGCAAAAAGAAGTGGCCGAGATGATGTTGCAATCAGCCATAGAAGAAGATAACTTAGGTAATGCCATGCAAACAGCATGGTATATGTTGTTTGATTTGCACCAAATTAGTAATAATCAGGCCGCTTATGAACAGCTGTCTTTGGACTACGCCAGTAAATTTGAGACATCTCCACCAATTTGGGATAGCGCAGCCTCAAAGGCGCGTGAGTTACTCAATACACAAACCGTAGAAGTTACTCCAAATCTAACATTTCCGGCAACTCTTGATGCTGAGATAATCAAATTGCTGGAAAGACTGCAAAGTCTGAGCAAACAGAGTCAAAGCTTAAAACTCGACTTTATGCGGGTTAAACAAGTCGATCCTATCGGCTGCGGCTTATTACTACGCAGTTTAAAAAACCTGAAAAAAACTAAGCATGAGTTAATTTTGGTGGGAGCTCAAGACCTCACCGAAAAAATTCGTGCCATTCTTGAAGTTGGCAGACGCGATGAGACCGAAGCGCCTTGGCTTTTATTGCTAGAAGTTTTACAACTATTGCATTTCGAAAAAGCTTTTGAAGAAGCCAGTATCGATTATTGCATCACTTTTGAAGTCTCGCCCCCTTCATTCGAGGCACCACAAAACCGTGTCATCACAGCCACTTCAGATATCCAGTTAGTCGAAGAGGTAAGTAATCGCTTCATGATGCCCGCCATCATCGAAGGCAGGACCGATGCCTTAATCAATCAAATTGCTGATCATGCAAAAACACACAGCGCAGTTTTGCTTGATTGCTCGCTTCTAGAGCGCGTTGAATTTGGCGCCTCTGCACAATTACTCAGTGGCTTAGTGCCGATTGCGGCGAAAAAAGGTATCACCATACAATTTCACGAAGTAAATTACTTAGTGACCTGCCTATTCAATGCAATGGGCCTGAAAAACGTCGCAGCAATTTTCCCACGCAAGCACTAGATCCCTGTAATCTAAAGCCTTGCAATTTGGGATGCACATCCCCACCTCTACAATAGCAACAACTCCTTAGTCAGACTAAGCGCTGGTCTGCGTGTGTTTTTTCGCTGGTCTAAGGAAATTTTCATATTGAGGAATTCATGGAACAATTTCATGGCACTACCATACTGACAGTAAGACGTGGCAATCTCGTGGCGCTGGGCGGAGATGGCCAAGTCACCTTGGGCAACATCGTCATGAAGGGCACTGCGCGGAAAGTGCGCAAGCTGTATCACAACAAGGTCTTGGCAGGTTTCGCCGGCGGCACCGCCGACGCCTTCACCTTGATAGAACGGTTTGAAGCCAAACTAGAAAAGCATCAAGGCAATCTGATGCGGGCCTCGGTAGAACTGGCTAAAGACTGGCGCACAGATCGCATGTTACGTCGATTAGAAGCGATGTTACTGGTGGCTGACCGCGACACCACCCTGATTATTACCGGTAATGGCGACGTCTTAGAGCCCAATGACGGCATAGGTGCGATAGGCTCAGGCGGCACATTCGCGCAGTCAGCCGCGATTGCCCTGTATGAAAATACCGACTTACCCGCCATCGATATCGTCAAAAAATCGCTGACCATCGCAGGTCAACTCTGTATCTACACCAACTTATCACACACTATAGAAACGCTGGAATAAGCGCACGCGCTTAGCCTTGCCGCAAGCCACACGACCCCATAGAGATACGACAAGATGAATATGACACCCCAAGAAATCGTTTCCGAACTCGATAAGCATGTAGTCGGTCAAGATAGAGCCAAACGTGCGGTCGCCATCGCGCTACGCAATCGCTGGCGGCGCCAGCAAGTGGCCGAGCCATTGCGCCAAGAAATAACGCCAAAAAACATCTTGATGATAGGCCCAACCGGGGTCGGTAAGACTGAGATCGCACGGCGCCTGGCAAAATTGGCCGACGCGCCTTTCATCAAAATAGAGGCCACCAAATTTACCGAAGTCGGCTACGTCGGGCGCGATGTAGACACCATCATCCGTGATTTGGTCGATATTGGTATCAAGCAAACCCGCGAAGCAGCGACACGTAAAGTGCGCGGCCGCGCCGAAGATGCAGCGGAGGATAGAATCCTAGACATCTTACTGCCGAGCGCGCGCGATCTTACATCGAACACCAGCAGCGACACGCCTAGCAGTGCCGCCAGCGAGAGCGAACTCTCCGGTAATACCACGCGCCAGACTTTCCGCAAACGTCTGCGCGAAGGCCTGCTCGATGATAAGGAAATTGAAATCGACGTTGCCGAAGCCGGTCCGCAAATGGAAATCATGGCACCGCCAGGCATGGAAGAGATGACTGAGCAAATTAAGTCTATGTTTTCCGGCATAGGCAATGGTCGCAAAAAAGCCCGAAAACTAAAAATCAAGGAAGCGCTTAAGCTGCTGATAGAAGAGGAAGCTGCCAAACTAGTCAATGAAGACGAACTCAAGCAAGAAGCGATCAGCAACGTAGAGCAAAACGGTATCGTGTTTTTGGACGAGATAGACAAGATTGCCTCACGTTCCGACAGCGGTGGTGCTGAAGTCTCACGTGCTGGCGTACAGCGAGATTTACTGCCTCTGGTTGAGGGCACTACGGTCAACACCAAATACGGCATGATCAAGACCGATCACATACTATTCATCGCCTCCGGCGCCTTTCACCTGGCCAAACCATCTGATCTGATCCCTGAGCTACAGGGGCGCTTCCCGATACGGGTAGAACTAGATTCGCTCTCGATCGCCGACTTTGAACGCATCTTGACCGGTACTGACGCTTGTTTAACCAAGCAATACCAAGCACTGTTGGCAACCGAAGATGTGACGATAGATTTTACCGATGAAGGGGTGCAACGCCTGGCGGGAATCGCTTATTCAGTAAATGAAACCACAGAGAATATCGGTGCGCGTCGGCTGTACACCGTGATGGAAAAACTCTTGGAAGAAATTTCCTTCGATGCCCATCAAAACACTGGAAAAACCATAGTGATCGATGCCAGCTACGTCGATCAAAGATTACAGGCTTTGTCGGTAGACGAAGATTTATCGCGCTATGTGCTGTAATCAAACCAACAAGGGCGGAAACTCAGTATGGCAAAAAAGACTTTAAGCACGCGCCAAAAACTGGTTTTCCGTCTAACGCCGTCTCTTAGCAAGCCTAGGAATCTGGTGGCGATCACGGCGCAAAAGAGCGGCGCCGGTAGTCATCAGAAAAGCGTTTCATCGCTACGACAGGCGGGCAAACGTGCGCTCAAAAAAACCCCAATAGAGGTCGAACCAGATTAAACTCTAGCCATACATCTGGTTAACTCAAAGGGGCTACCGTGCCTGGTAACAGAAGCCGCAAGCGTCAATATCTAGAAAAATATCAGCATAAGACACGCCAACTATCCAGACGCGCTGATCAGATTACCCGCATGCTGGTGGATATAGGCGTGCACTATGCTAGCACTTTAGGTGCCAGTAAGGCAGCCCTGTTTTTACGTGTAAAAAATGTCTCTGAGAGCGTGATTGCACGGGTCTTACATAGAGCGCAAAAACGCCGCAAACCTTAGCGCTTATGCTCAGGCATCTTGGCGCCCGGCCTTGATCATCTAATGAATTTCCTGCCGCGCATCGCGTGCCAATAGGCGCTCTATCATTTGCGGTGCTGCCACACCATCAAACAAGACCCCGGCCACCGCTTCGGTAATCGGCATCTCCACTCCCAACTTCTGTGCCAGAGTCTTCACCGCTTGCGCGCAGCGCACTCCTTCCGCCACATGGCCAAGTTCTTCCACTATGGTTGCCAGAGATTTACCTTGCGCCAAACCCAATCCCACTTTTCGATTCCGCGACAGATCACCGGTACAGGTCAAAATCAAATCACCAACCCCGGTCAAACCCATTAAGGTTTCATTGCGCCCACCTAAGACCGAACTTAGTCGACTGATTTCTGCCAAACCACGCGTCATCAACGCGGCGCGCGCATTCAAACCCAGGCCAAGACCATCAGCTACACCGGTGGCGATCGCCAGGATATTTTTAACCGCACCACCTACTTCCACGCCAACCACATCATTGCTCGAATACACCCGCATCGCATTACCGTGCAGCGCCGTCACCACTTGCTGGCACAAGGCTGGCGAGGTCGAGGCGATGGTCAGCGCGCAGGGCAAACCGCGCGCCACTTCCTGCGCGAAAGAAGGCCCGGACAGTGCGCCCGCCATGATCTGGTCACCCAGCACCTGGCGTACCACCTGATGTGGCAACAATTGACTGCCCTCTTCGAAACCCTTACACAACCACACCACTTGCTTGAGTTGATAGGGCAGACATTGCTGCAAAATAGGACGCAAACCTGACACCGAAGACGCAATAATCACTAAGTCAGCGCCCTTGAGTGCAGCATCAAAATCAGCAGTTGCCTGTATCGTCGGTGGCAATACAAAGCCCGGCAAATAACTTAGATTATTCCGCGTGCTTTGCATCTCCTGCATCATCTGCCGATTGCGACCCCACAAGATCAGCTGATTTTTGCTCGCCAGTGCCAGCGCCAGCGCGGTGCCCCAGGCACCTGCGCCAAGTATAGAAATTTTCATATCAAGACCAGAGTTGATGGTTAGCCTGAGTTGCCCAGATGGACAGAGAGCATACTCCATCCAGTATATTTAAGAAACCCGCAGCAATATTGCGCGAATAAGCTGATGCGTGCATGTTTTTGGCGGAGTATATAAAAAAGGACAGAAGACTGTCCTTTTTTTCAGTATTTAACACGCACTATTTAATTGCCCCACACTTCGGATGCCTTGATATAGCCGAGCTGCCCATCTTTATGCTTGACCTTGATCCAGGCACCGGCAACCGGTTCTGCCATTTCCAGCAAAACATTTTTGTCTGCGCTAAACACCATTGCGGCAGTCTCATCGGCAGCAGCGCGCACCTTGGCATTGCTGACACGGACGATCACATTGCGTCTCGCGACTAAATCCTTAGACTCTACCCAGCTCAAGTCGCCCGCCATGTCGCGCACCTTACTCCAGGCGCCATAAGTGAGGATTAACTCGACTGGCATACCGCGTGGCGCCACATACACTTTGCCACCTTTGAGAGTGGGCGCATCGTACAAAATGACAGGATTAGCACCGACAGATTTAAACTCTAGCGCCTGCGCTAGTCCGCACAGCAAGCTAGTGCTCAGCGCCAAAAAAGTTAAAAGACCACGCATCATCAGCCATCCGGTTGTGAATAAAGACCGCTACTACCTCAAGGATAGCGCGATCTTCATCATTTACTCGCTAGTTTTAGCCAGCTAATTTTTAGTGCGTGGTTGCAGAACTTGCTTCAACGCCCGCTTCTGCCTGCAATTTTGCCTGTTGCTCAGCGACATTTTGCAAACGCTGCTGGTAGAAGGCTTCAAAATTAATCTCAGTCAAATGTATCGGTGGGAAACCAGCACGTGTAATTGCATCAGCAATATTCGAACGCAGGTAAGGATACAAAATATTAGGGCAGCCAATACCCAGCAAAGGATCCAATTGATCCGCAGGAATATTGCGCGCCTCAAAAATACCAGCTTGCTTACCTTCAACCAGGAAAGCCACTTTATCTTTGATTTTTGCAGTGACGGTGACGGTGACGGTCGATTCAACCACGCCTTCGGCTAACTGCTCTGCGCCCACATCAAGAGAAACCTCGATCGTTGGGGCTTCTTGCTCCAGGAAAATCGCTGGAGAGTTCGGCTGTTCAAGCGACAAATCTTTCAGATAAACGCGTTGAATTTGAAATACGGGCTGCAGATTTTCGTCAGACATGTGAGACTTTCTAAATATTCTAGGAGATTAATAGTGGACAACGATAGCACAGCAGGTAACTAAGATATGGCCGCTTCCGGCCATTTCAAGATCACAGCGCGCTATTTTACAAGTTGCTTACACTAACAGCAATCTAAGGACTCAAGTTGATGCAACTCAAGCTCGGCAACTCAAGCTAAATTACGCAGACGCCAGCAAAGCATCCAACTTACCGGCTCTATCCAAAGCCGATAAATCGTCAAAGCCGCCCACATGGGTATCACCGATGTAAATTTGCGGCACCGTACGGCGCCCGGTTTTTTGCATCATTGCTTCACGCACCTGAGGATCGAGATCAACGCGAATCTTCTCAATTTCATTCACGCCCTTAGACTTCAACAGACGCTCCGCCATCGTGCAATAGGGGCAAACAGCGGTGCTATACATGACAACATGCACACTCATAATCTTCTCCTATTCACTTAACCGTAGGCAAACCTTGCGACTTCCAAGCCGCAACCCCACCTTCAAGGCTAAACACTTGAGTAAATCCTTGTTTGCTCAATAAAGCAGCAGCGCTGGCCGAGCGCACACCACGTTCACAAACAGTAATGACGTTGTTGGTCTTGGATTTTTCCAGTTCTTTCAGGCGTGTGCTTAATTCGTTTAAAGGAATATGTTTAGCATTTTGTAAGTGCCCAGTGGCAAATTCGGCCGCATCGCGCACATCCAGAACCAAGGTTTTACCTTGATTCATCATCTGAGTAGCTTGCAATTGAGACACTTTTGCACCGCGACGTTGCAAGCTAGGCAGCAGTAAAGCAGCGCCAGAAACCAAGGCAATGGCGATCAGCCAGATGTTGTCGATAATGAATTTCACAGGATTCCTGAAGTTAGTATGGTTATAAAGAAGCCTGTCATTATAAAATAGATGGCGCAACTACATTCGACTCACTTATTTTCTGGCTTATTTTTTACTTAGCTCCTCGCTTATTTTCTCATTTATTTTTTTAGAATAGCTGCCCCACCATGTATAAAATCGTTTTAATGCGCCACGGCGAATCCACCTGGAACCTAGATAATCGCTTCACAGGATGGACCGACGTCGATCTGACTGCCAAAGGCGTCGCCGAAGCAGCCCAAGCCGGCAAGCTACTCAAAGAAGCCGGTTTTAGCTTTGATCTGGCCTACACCTCGGTACTCAAGCGTGCCATACGCACACTCTGGGGCACCTTAGACGAAATGGATTTGATGTGGTTGCCTGTGATCAATGACTGGCGTCTGAACGAGCGTCATTACGGCGCCTTGCAGGGTCTGAATAAAGCCGAAACCGCCGCCCAATATGGCGACGAGCAAGTGCTGGTATGGCGCCGCAGTTACGACACACCACCGAATCCATTGGCTGCAGACGATGTCCGCACTTCTTACAATGACCCGCGCTACGCAAGCTTAAAGCGCGAGCAAATTCCGCTGACTGAATGTCTGAAAGACACAGTAGAACGCGTGATCCCAGCCTGGAATGACAGCATAGCGCCCGCCATACTGGCCGGCAAACGCATCATCATCTCAGCGCACGGCAACAGCCTGCGCGCGCTGATTAAAATGCTGGATGGTATCAGCGATGACGATATCGTCAACCTGAACATACCTAATGGCCAGCCGCTAGTTTACGAACTAGATGCCGATTTGAAGCCAATCAAGCACTATTACTTAGGCGACCAGGCAGCGATCGCAGCCGCCTTGCACGCGGTAGCGAGCCAGGGAAAATCCAAATAATTACCTTGAAGCTTAGCTTGCAACAATTGAGGCGCGCTCCGTTTGCAGCGCGCCTGCTGTCGTCTCTGCTACTGGCAGCGACGTTCTCCTATGCGCAAGCGGCGAGCACGCCACGCACTGCCCAGAAAAAACAACTGGAGTCTGAACGGGCCGAATTACAGCAAAAACTGAAAGCTTTAAAAACCGATATCAATAAAACCGAAACGGCCAAAGACAAGGCCAGCGACGCTCTGGAAGACTCGGAGCAAGCCATCTCGGAGGCGAATCGATCTTTACGTGATCTGCAATCAGAACAAACACTAACCACAGAAAAACTGCAGCAACTCAAGCAGCAGCAGGCGCAACTGAGCCTCAAGGTAGATAAACAAAAGACCCAATTATCCGAATTTTTACGTCGCCAATACATGCGTGGCGACAGTGACCGCATCAAACTCTTGCTCTCGGGCGACAACCCGAATCGCATCAATCGCGACTTGCAATACATGGGCTACGTCTCGCAGACCCAAGCCAAGCTGATCGCCAGTCTCAAAGTGAGCTTACTCGATATAGAAAAAAATACCCAGCAAGCGCAAGAGGCTAAAGATGATCTCGATGAGATCGCCAAAGAAGAGCGCGAAAATAAGGTCTTGCTGGAGAACGAAAAAAAACGCCGCGCGCATCTCTTAGCGCAACTGGCCGACAAGCTACATGTGCAAAAAAAAGAAGCCGATAATCTGCAGAAAAATGAACAAAGATTGAGCAGTCTGGTCTCACGCCTGAATCAAATCATGGAAGAGCAGGCCAAGGCGGAGCTAGCCAGGGCAGCGCAGGCGGAAAAACTGCGTCAGGAAAAACAAGCCGCGGAGAAAATCCGCAAAGAAAGAGAAAAACTAGCGGCACAACAAGCCAAACCGGGTAGTAAAGCCGGTAAGATTACCTATCCTAATCCTATCGATGCGGACGAGGCGCCTGCCAAAGTGGCGGCCAGAATTGAAGCGACACCGATTGCCAGCAGTAACGATGGCACTGAATTTAAGAACCTCAAAGGCAGTTTGCGTTTGCCCGTCAAAGGCGAGTTGATCGCAAAATTTGGCAGCAAACGCGGTGACGGTCCGAGCTGGAAAGGACTCTTCATCAAGGCTGTGGAAGGGGCGGAAGTTAAGGCGATCGCCGCTGGCAAAGTGGTATTTGCGGAATGGTTGCGCGGCTTTGGAAATATGATCATCGTCGATCATGGTGGTCAGTATTTAAGTCTTTACAGCAACAATCAAGCGGTACTCAAGCATGCTGGCGACAACGTCAAGAGTGGCGACGTGATTGCCAGTGCTGGCAATAGCGGTGGGAATGAAGAATCAGGTTTATACTTTGAGCTTAGACATCAAGGTCGGGTGTTTGACCCTTTGACGTGGACAGGTAAATCCCCATAACTGCTAAAAGAAAAAACGAAGTAAATTATTCCTTCACAAGATAGCAATACAGAAAACAGCGGGCACTTCCCGCAACATAAGGTGAGACATGGGTAGCAAATTTAAGAATTTCAGTTTAATCAGTTTGGGGATGGTGGCCGGTGTCGCTGCCACCGTGCAGTTTTCTGCAATGGCGGAAAAAAATACTAGCGGCCCGCTGCCTATCGAAGAACTCCGACAATTGGCCGATGTGTTCGGCTTGATCAAATCAGATTACGTTGAAGCTGTCGAAGACAATAAACTGCTGACTGAAGCGATTACTGGCATGGTCGCCTCGCTCGATCCGCACTCCGCTTATCTGGATAAAAAAGCCTTTAAAGAATTACGCGAAGGCACCCAAGGTAAATTTGTCGGTCTCGGTATAGAAGTGGGCATGGAAGACGGCTATGTGAAAATCATTTCGCCTATAGAAGATTCCCCCGCCTATCGCGCTGGTCTAAAACCTGGCGATTTGATCACCCGTCTCGATTCCGTGCCTATCAAAGGACTATCGCTGGACGAAGCAGTGAAAAAAATGCGCGGCGATCCTGGCAGCAAGATCACCCTGACCATCGCCCGTAAAAACGAAGACAAACCTATCGTCGTCACCATCACCCGCGAGCTGATCAAACAGCAAAGCGTCAAGGGCAAGATGATAGAACCTGGTTATGCCTGGTTGCGGATTTCTCAGTTCCAGGAACCTACCGTAGAAGACATGGCGAAAAAGATACAGGCGCTGTATGCCCAGGATCCCGCCATCAAGGGCTTGGTACTTGATTTACGCAATGATCCGGGCGGCGTTTTACCCGGTGCGATCGGAGTCTCGGCCGCCTTCTTGCCTAAGGATGTGGCGATCGTTTCTACTAATGGCCAGCTGGCCGATTCGAAAGCCACGTTTTATGCCAAACGTGAGTTCTACGGCACCCGTGCGATCGGTGATCCGCTGGCTAAATTGCCAGAGGCAATCAAAAACGTGCCTATGGTGGTGTTGATCAATACCGGATCGGCCTCAGCCTCGGAAATCGTGGCAGGCGCTTTGCAAGACTACAAACGTGCCACCATCCTGGGCACCCAGAGTTTCGGTAAAGGCTCGGTGCAAACCATACGCCAGATTTCTGCCGATACCGCAGTCAAGTTGACCACGGCGCGCTACTACACACCGAACGGCCGCTCTATCCAGGCCAAGGGCATCATCCCTGACCTGAACGTAGAAGAAACCGCGGATGGCGACGGCTTCAATGGCTTGCGTACCCGTGAATCCGATTTGCAAAAACACTTGAGCAATGACAAGGAAGCGGAGCAGGCCAAACTGAAAGTCGATGAACTGGAAGAAGAGCAAAGGCTGTTTGCACTAGCGAAAAAAAGCAAGCCATTGGAGTATGGCAGTAAGGATGATTTCCAGTTGGCGCAGGCACTCAATCACTTGAAAGGCTTGCCAGTCAAGACCACCAAAGTGGAAGAGAGCAAAGAGAGTGCCGCGTCTGACGGCAAGTCTGAGCCCAAAGCCGAAGCGAAATCTGAATCCAAAACTGAACCCAAATCTGATACTAAGTTAGACGAAAAGAAAAAATAATCGATCAACAAAAAAGCCGCAGATCATGCGGCTTTTTTCTGTAGAAAACTGCGATGAACGACCAACAATTGCTGCGCTATTCCCGCCATATTCTGCTCGATCAAATCGGCATAGAGGGTCAAGAGAAAATCAATTTTGCGCACGCGCTGGTGATAGGCGCCGGTGGCTTAGGTTCACCGGCCGCATTTTATCTGGCCAGTGCCGGGGTCGGCAAGATCACCCTGGTGGACGATGATGCAGTCGATCTGACCAATTTACAGCGTCAGATTTTGCACACCACCGAACGCGTGGGTCAGCCTAAAGTCAGCTCAGCGAAACAAACCCTGCAGCAAATTAATCCCGAGATACAAGTAATCGCCCTGCAAGAACGCGTGGATGCGGAACGTCTGACCGAACTGCTGCAAGATGTCACTATCGTACTCGATTGCTGCGACAACTTCACTACCCGACATGCCATCAATGCGGCCTGCGTCAATCAGGCTGTGCCTCTGATCTCAGGTGCGGCGATCTCTTTCGATGGCCAGATCAGTGTGTTTGATGCGCGCGATGCCAATTCGCCCTGCTACGCCTGCCTGTTTCCACCTACCGACAAATTTGAAGAGACCATGTGTTCTAGTATGGGCGTGTTCGCGCCACTGGTGGGCATCATAGGCAGCATGCAGGCAGCCGAGGCACTCAAAGTGATCATGGGAATAGGCCAGTCATTGAGCGGTCGCCTGTTACTGCTAGACGCCCAGCACATGGAATGGACCACGATAAAGGTGGCGCGCAATCCAGCCTGCCCGGTCTGCGGTCAGAAGCATGCTGCTTGAAATCTGAATAGAATTTAAAAGCTCTTGCGCAGTATCCATGCGCCTTGCGGCATGAAAAGCGGCTGCAAGGCGCATGGATACTGCGCATCACAAAATCAGGCGAGGCTGATACTGTGATCGGTCGATCGCAAGCCCAGATTTTTTTCGGCGAAGATTTCAAAACGCCCGACTGGCAAAGGCTGACTAAACAAAAATCCCTGTCCATAAGTGCAGCCTAATTCGCGCAAGAAGTGCGCTTGCTCTAGGGTTTCTATGCCTTCGGCCACCACCCGCATTTGCATATGATTCGAGAGTGACACGATCACTTGCGCGATCGCTGCATCGTCTTTATCGTGCGGCAAATCAGAGACAAAACTGCGGTCAATTTTGAGTTTATTGATAGGGAAGCGTTTCAAATAGGCCAGCGAAGAATAGCCGGTGCCAAAATCATCTAAGGACAGTTGAAAACCACGCCCCGACAAGTCGTTCAAGATCGCCATGGTTTCGTTGGTCTGCGACATCAGCATGGTTTCCGTCACTTCCAACTCCAGAACGTTCGGAGGACAGCCGGTTTCCTTAACGATGCGCTCTACATTATCGGCAAAACCAGGATCACGGAATTGTCTGGCCGAGACATTGACCGCAATAAATAACTCACCAAAGCGCGGCTGCCACAGTTTGGCCTGACGACAAGCTTGCTGCAATACCCACTCACCGATACTCACAATGAGCTTACTTTCTTCAGCGATAGGAATAAATTCGACAGGCGAGACAAAGCCCAAAATCGGATGCTCCCAGCGCAGCAAAGCCTCCATACCCGCAATTTTATCGGTGGCCAGATGCATGATGGGCTGATAATAAACTTCCAACTCGCCATTTTCTATGGCATGCCGTAAGCCCGACTCTATGGTAAAGCGCTGCGCGGTGCGCTGAGACATTTCCGGAGTCCAAACCTGTACATTGTTTTTACCCATGGCCTTGGCAGCATACATTGCGGCATCGGCACAACTGAGTAACTCATCAAACCGGTCAGCATGTTCCGGCATCAGGGCCACCCCGATTGAGGCACTGACTAAAAATTCGTGATCTTCACAATTGAAGGGCAGGCTTAACACCGCCAACATCTTATTTGCCAAACGCAGCGCTACCTCCAGATATTGCGGGTCATCTAACAACACCGAAAACTCATCGCCACCCAGACGCACCACCAGATCACGCACCCGTAAAGCGGATTGCAAACGTTCTGCCACCGCCACCAAAAGTAGATCGCCTACCCTATGCCCAAAGGTATCGTTGACGTATTTGAAGTTATCCAGATCAATGAAGAGTAGCGCAAAATTAAGGCCACTCTCCACTTGCTGCCTATCCAACTCCATGGTGTGACGATTAAAAAAATGTCGGTTGGGCAGGCCAGTCACGCTATCGTAGTGGGCGATATGATCGAGTTGAATTTCAGCCCGTTTGCGCTCTACCAATTCCTTGCCTAGTGCAGTATCGCGGCGCTGGATTTGCTCCAACATGAAATTGAATTTCTCGACTAGTGCACCGATTTCATCATCGCTCTTGATACTGGCGCGTTGCGTATAGTCATCATTACTAGAGACATCGTGCATAGTGAGGACTAGCTCATTAATCGGATTCAAAATACCGCGCAAAGAACGCCGCAAGAGTCCCCATGCCAGTAACACAGCCCCGAAGGCGCCGAAAAACACCATCGCGACCAGATTAATCAGACGGCGATTGCTGGCAGCGAGATCCACATACAGATATAAAGTGCCGACCGGATTTCCCTCCGCCAATACCGGTGTCACGACTTCCAGATACTTACTATAAAACTGGGCTTGCATGCTGCTCACTGGACGCACTTGTCCAACTGTGGGCCCCTTCCAATCGGCATCCGGATTGACTTTGCGACGGTAACTAGCAAACAATTTTTGATTGTTCAGATAGAGATCGGCACCGCTGACATTTTGGTCTTGCGCCAAAGCCTTGATCACTTCATTGGCCGCTTTTTCATCCATAAATAAAAATGCAGGAGCGCTATTTTGCGAAATAACTTGTGCCGTGATTTCTGTATTGCTCCGCAGATCAGCTCGTAAAGTAATGAAAAAATAGCTCACTATCAGCACGCAGCCAAACGCCGACGCCAAGCTAAAAGCCGTCAGATTGACCATAGTCAGTTTTTTTTCAAGAGTATGCTTGATCAAACCGGACTCCATGCCCCCACCTTTCTTGAGCTAAATTTACGGCTTACCTCACACTGCGTGCCAGCCGCAGAAGTTTCGAACTGAAATTTAATCCTGCTAATTTTGCCGCGGCCTGATTAATATCAAAAGTGTACCTCTCACCTTCTGCCACCAGACTAATCATAATCATGGGCCAGCGCTCATCGATTTGCGTGGCATCGGTAATGGTGAGTATCGCTTGCTGGCTCAGCGCCGATGCAGCGCGTTGATAATTGTCCTTTTCCAGCGCCGGGACGAACAAAAGGTGACAATTCTTAATCTCTAGCGAGTTTGCAATTCTATAAACTTGTATGGGCTTGCCTTGCAAGGTTTTTGAAGCCAGCGCATCGAAACGTGCACCAAATGGATCTTTCCCTAAAACGCAAAAATTAAATGTAGTCACGGGTGCCACTGGCCATTCTGTATATAAGGCAAAGTTATACACAAAGGCCGCCTTGACCGCATATTCGCTGCTGCTCGTGCTTTCTTGCGCACCCAGGCTAGTTGCCGGCAATAGCCAAGCTAGCGCCATGCTCAGGCCGGCCAGCAGCCTAGAAACCATAACGACATCCCAATTGCCATTGCCGACCATCGGCAGGCAAAGTGGCCACACTGGTATCGGTAGACGCCGGGGAAGTAAGCCTGGCGTTAAAAACATTCACCAGGCGCAATTGCAAGTCCACCCCTGGCAGCAAACGATTTGAATTAAGCACCAGATTCATCTGGGTCTGCGTGGCTAATTCACGTTTTTCATCGTGCCAAACTACTGACCTGGGGGCGAGCACGTTAAGCTCGGCTGCCAACGTCAACTTGTCTTGCCAGACTGGCTGAGCCAACCTTAATTTAGCGATCCAACTTGGGCTATTACTTAAGGATGCCTCCCAACTATCGTGGCTGCGATTAAAGGCAATACTGCCGGTCAAATTCAATCCGTGATTGCTACGCAACTTGTAAAAAATCTCGGCACCACGCGCATACACGGCAGCCTGATTTTGGTACTGCAACTGGCCACCACCAAGATCGACCTGACGCACCAGGTCAGTCAGTCTATAGTCAAACAGCGAAGCGCCAATTTCCTGCCCCGCGGCTAGCCTATATTCAGCAACCGCTTCCACCGTGCGTATAATTTCCGAGGATAAATTAGGATTGGCAATAAATGTGGGGGAGCGTGCATAACTGACCTCATAGGCGTTTGGTGCGCGATAGGCGCGCCCTGCCAGGAGCTTAAAGGTGGCGCGCTCGGTGGCGCTCCAGATCAAGCCCAAGCGTGGGCTGACACTGGTTTTTCGATTGCTGTAATCATCATGACGTAGGCCCACATTCAGGCGCCAATCAGGCAAGAAATTCCACTCATCCTGAACGAATACCCCATACCTGCGCTGTGGTGTGTGCACGGCAAAGGGCGGGCTAGCCACGTCATCGAGATTGAAATTTTTCTGGACTGCCTCGAGATCATATTGAAAATCGATGCCAGCAATAATTTTATGCTTATCCCAACCGGAATACAGCCATCTGGCCTCGCCCGACAACCAATTTCCTAGCGCCTGATCGCGGCTAACGCTGGCGATGCCGGCCTCATCAGTAGTTGGCACATCAGAGCTATAGGTCATGCGCTGATAGGCCAGGCGAAAATTCATCGTATGTTGATCGCTGAGCAGCGCTTGATAGCTGCTGCTAAGCCCGTAACTACTGTCGACCAGGCGCAAACGTGCATCATTAAAATTACTCCCAAACAGGGGCGAAGAGGGTTGCACGTCGCGCCTGGCGGCCCAGGCAAAAATCGCCCAGGCATCCTGGCGAACTTCCAGAAAGCTACGAGTCACCATCATTTGATCGAGATTGTGCGTCATCCCATCAATCGAAGGACTCCCATCAGCCGTCACCAAACCGATCGCATCCGGATAACGCAGATCATGCCCGGATTTATTCGCACGACTCAAACCGAATACCAGATTGGGGCCGCCACCCTGCGCCTTATGTGCGCTCAGCAAATTTAATTCGCGCCAACCATCGCCCTGCACGCGCGCGCCCAACTTAACACCGGCTAATTTGTCGGCGCTGGCGGTAATGACGTTAATCACACCAAACATTGCGTTGGAACCATAGATAGAGGAGCCTGGCCCCGGAACATACTCAATTCTGTCTATCAGCCCCATATTGAGCTGAAATTCGTGGCCCAGATTCGGTTGCCCGTACACGTTGTCATTCATGGGCTGGCCATTGAGCAACAACAAGAAGCGCATATTGTAGTCGCCTGGTATTTTGAAACCGCGCGCCCCCAGAAAGCCATAAGCACGGTCACTACTGGCATACATACCGGGCAGACTATTGAGCGCTTCGGCCAAAGTGCGCCAGCCATACTGACGTATCTCTTCCGAGCTGATGACTTGTACTGCGGACGGGGCTTGCGAGCTAGACTGAGAAAACTTGGAGGCACTTACCACCACCACCTTCATCAGATCCTCGAGCGAGAGCTCGGTCAGATCGTCAGCCGCGGCATGTGCCAGCGATCCAAAACACCCCAGCAAGGCCATAGAAAAAGCCGTGCGAACTAGCAGCGCGGTGTGGCAGTTGCTACTGGTATCAGTGGAATTCATGACGGCATCCTGAACGAGCTAGACACCTCATAGTAGTTCAAAAATTAATGTTTAATCAATCACTATTACCAATATATTCTCTTTTTCACAATGTGATGATTTCCGCCCTCAGGCTTCCGCGTAAGGAATTGCACAGTATGATCTGCTCGGCGGCATACAGATCGGCCAGTGTCAGTTGTTGCTCACGTGCCTGCATCTGAGCATCCTCGAGCAAGACCGCCCGCATCACACCTGGCAAGACGCCATCGCTCAGTGGCGGAGTCAGCCACTGTCCCTGCAGACAGATAAACAGATTGCTGCGCCCGCCCTCGGTCAAAAAACCGGCCTGATTGTAAAACAACATATCAAATGCGCCGTGTTTTTCGGCCTCTTGCCAGGCCTGATCGTATTCCTGCCGCACACTGGTTTTATGC
The DNA here is from genome assembly GCF_003955735.1 of Undibacterium parvum. NCBI lineage: Bacteria > Pseudomonadati > Pseudomonadota > Betaproteobacteria > Burkholderiales > Oxalobacteraceae > Neoundibacterium > Neoundibacterium parvum. The sequence continues at coordinate 1,528,555 of NZ_CP034464.1, forward strand.
CTTAAGAAGATAGGCTCAGCATGACTAGGACTGGGTGATACCAGCAGTTTCACGATCGGGGCTAATTCCTGCAGTGCGCCACTTTGCAAGTTAAACTGACCGTCAGTCTGTAAAGCTAGACGCAGGCGGTATGCGCCTTGTGGCGGCAAATCCTCGCAAAAGCCGCGTAGCGCTTGCGCTATCGCTTGCTGATCATAGGTAAAACCAAAATAATCCGCCGAAGTTTGCAAACGCTGCAAATGGCGGGTCTGATGACGGCAGCCACCATCCTTGCTGGCATGCATGGTTTCAAACAACTCAAATTGCGCGGCTAAGCCAGTCAGAAAACGCGCCTTCAACTGACACTCGGCAAATTCTTCAGTCGCCATGCTGTCATACACGATACCGGCCCCAACCCCCATCTCGCCGTGGCGCAAGCCATCCGCGCCTGGCTTTTGCAGATGCAAGCTACGGATAGGTACAGATAAGCAAAAATCACCGACCTGCTGAGCTTGAGTCGGTGGATCAAACCAGCCTATCGCAGCGGTATAGATGCCGCGCGCGGCGTTCTCGACCTCGCGGATGATTTGCATGGTGCGATGTTTAGGGGCACCCGTAATCGAGCCACAGGGATACAGCGCGGCCATGATCTCGGCCAAACCTAAATCAGGGCGTAAGCTGGCCTCGATACTGGAGGTCATTTGCAAGACACTGGAAAAGCGCGTCACTTCAAACAAATGCGGCACTTTGACACTGCCAGTGACGGCAATACGTCCTAAATCATTGCGCAATAAATCGACGATCATCAGATTTTCGGCACGGTTTTTACTGTCATTGGCCAAATTTTCGGCGCGCCGCGCATCTTCTACGGCCTCGCCAGTGGCCGCCGCCGTGCCTTTCATAGGCCGCGCTGACAAACGTCCCTGCTGATGCCGCACAAATAGCTCGGGCGATAAAGACAAAACGGCTTCGCCATCCGGCAGGCAAATCAGGGCGCCATAAGGCACTGGCTGACGCTCACGCAGACGTCGATATAAAGCCAGTGCCGAGCCGTAAGTCTGGAAGCGCAGACGATAGGTGTAATTCACCTGATAAGTATCGCCGGCGGCGATGTAGTTTTGGATCGCCGCCAATCCGGCGCAAAACTCTTGCTGATCGACACTAGACTGTAAAGCTGCGATACCCGCTAGCGCACTAGTTTGTGCTGATTCTTGTGCCGATTGTTGCGCTAGCCAGGTTTTGACTTGTTGTTTGTCGAGTAAATCACAATGCGCAAACAAGAATACCCGTGACGGCAGGGCGATTTCCTGACGTGGCGCTATCGCTTGCAAGGCGGCTCCGGTTTCATAGGAAAACAAGGCTAAGGCATGCAGCCCTTGCGCCACTGCACTCTGCGTGCGCGCTAAAAAATCTGGCCAAGCTAAGCTATCAGTACACACTAAGGTGTCTAACAAATCGGTATACAGGCGCGAGATAGAGGGCTCACCATGCGCGTCATCTAACAAAGCGAAACATGGCTGAGCAGCGGCTAAGGCGTCAGGATTAGGGGAGTGGGAAGGCAACACTAGGCAGCTCATTAAACAGAATATTCCGCAGTTTACTCGCAGCGCGTCATCCTTGCATACACCAGACAAAAAGGAAAACGAGGATGAGCTCGAATCTGTATGTGTAATTTACAACACTAATACCTGAATTTGAGTGTTAAACTAAAATTAACTTTCAACCGTCAGCCTCTCATCTTGGAAAATTTATGCAATTCGCATTTCTAAAATTACCGATGGCAAGCAAAATATGCCGGGAAAATCTGAGCAGCATAGCTCTTGCCAGTCTCAGCATGGCCTTGCTTTTCACTTTATTCAGCGTCTATCTAGGCCAAAAAAATCTACGTCTGGCGGCGCATTATCAGGCCGAAGTCTTGGCCGGAAAACTTGCCTACAAGCTTAAGATGAATGACGTGAAAGGATTGGAGGCAAGCATACTCAAAGCCAGTGAGCGCTCCGATTTCTTAAGCGTACTGGTCTACGATAAAAATGCACAGGCGCTGGTGGCTTGGAATGACCTCAAGCAATTTGAAAAAAATAGCAGCGTCCCCGCATCCGAATTAATTGATCAAGCCCAAAGCAAGCTACAAATAGCCATGTTGACGACCGAGATTCCGGTGTTCTACGAAGATGAAATCATCGGTAAAATACAGATGAGTAGCAGCATACGCTGGCTGTATCTACAAGCGATTTTCAGCTTGCTGGGCGCGCTATTGGCGGCATGCATCATCAGTCTTATTAGCGCGTTTTATCTGAGTAAGCGACAACTACGCCGACTAGCACCGCTGTCAGATCTCGATACCGTCAGTCATCAAGTGGCCACCCTGAACGACTATAGTTTGCGGGTGCGCCTGCACGAGGGCCATGAATTAAATCATCTGAATCTACAATTTAATCAAATCATGGAGGGCATAGAATCGTGGGAAACCGATAGACAAAGTGAAATGCGTGAACGGCAAGAAGCCGAACGCAGACTCGATATTTTGTCGAATCACGATAGTTTAACCAAATTACCGAATCGAAAATATTTTCAGCAATTACTAGGCAGTTGCATCAGGGAAGCTTGCGAACTGCAACAACTTGCCGCCTTGATGTTCATCGATCTGGATAATTTTAAAGCACTCAACGAGCAATTTGGTTATGAAGCCGGAGATTTGATTTTAGCGACCATTGCCAATCGCCTCAGCGCCACGCTACGCAATACCGATACGCTATGCCGTGTCGATGGCGATGAATTTGCCGCCATCTTGCCGCAAATTGAAAGCCCGGAAATGGCGCTGGCCTTAGCCGAACGGCTGATCCATGCGATAAATCGTCCGATGAGCTTGCGCGGCAGAAAAATCGTCATCAACGGTAGCATAGGCATAGCCTGTTGCCCCTTGCACGCTAAGGAGATCAGACTACTGCTCAATAATACTGATCTGGCCTTAAAAAATGCCAAGGCCAGCGGTAAAAACGCCTACCTGCTGTTTTCTCACGAAAACGTGGTGTCGGTACGCCTAGCGCAGCAACAAAGACAAGTGTAGATTGGCTTGTTCGCTCGGCAGTATCTTAAAGCCTGATTTGGCGAATCGATGCCAGCGGCCAAGGATAAAACTGCTCAGCAGAGTGGCGCGACTGCTCACTTCCGACTCTGCAATCTGTCCCTGAGTGACGGCCAGACGCAAAGACTGTTTGAAGGCCAACTCGATACGATCAATAAATTGATTCATGCGTAGTTGCAGGCGTTCATCTTCATTCATCAGCACATCACCGATCAAGACCTTGCTCATGCCCGGATTCCGCTCGGCAAAATTGAGCAACATCAAGGTCATGGCCTGCACTTGCGCCAAGCCCTCTTCCTGTTGCTGGCTTATCTGATTGATTAAGCCAAATACCGAGCTTTCGATGAACTCGATCAAGCCCTCAAACATCTGTGCCTTGCTGGCAAAATGGCGGTACAGCGCAGCCTCTGACACTTCTATTTTGGCTGCCAGAGCGGCCGTGGTGATTTTTTCCCCTTTGGGATTCTCCAGCATCGCTGCCAGAGCTTGTAAAATTTGTAGCTTGCGCTCGCCAGGTTTAGTAGTGGCCATGTGTTAAATCTGCTTTGCTAGAAAACGCTAAATCGTATCGAACGAACTCAAGGAGACGCGGAGGATCAGCGGTGGTACAGGCGCCGAGCATGTCGCGCCAAATGAAGTACGGATTTTACTGTGACATCAGCACAAGCGGCAAAATTATTATGTGCGGCGCGTTGCGTGTAACCCGTCACCCAGGCAGTGCGCAAGCCCAAGCGCTTGGCAGTACGCAAATTGGCTAGCGTATCCTCAACCAGAATACAATCACGCGCATCGACCTTTAACTGTGCCAGCAATTTACGTAAAAATTGTGGTGAAGGCTTGGGCTGTAATTTTCCATGCACCTGCATTTCTTCTATCGCGATATGCTGAGAAAAATGTCTATGCAAGCCTAGGTGACGCAATACCTGATGCGAATACTGGCGCGGACCATTGGTAAGTAATATTTTTCGGCCAGGTAAGCGAGCTAACAGATGCGCCACGCCGCGCTGGGCACGGATCATAGAAGACAGGTCATCGAAGCGATGTGCTTCCCGCAAAAAATCTTCAGCTTTGACGCCGTGGTGCTTTACCACGCCCAATAAAGTGGCACCGTAGCGTGCCCAATATTGTTGGCGCACTGCATTCACGGTTGCTTCATCTGCAGGCTGTAAACCGTCACCGAGTAAGTCGGCCAGATAACGATTCATATTGCCAGCAATGGCAGGAAAAATCGCGTGACTAGCATCGTGCAGGGTATTGTCGAGATCAAATAGCCAGATCGGCGTGGCTCTGCTCATGCTTTAGTTTAGGTCCGTTGTGCGATACAGTTTCCGGCGTCGCCCGTACAGGCGATGCCGGCTATCGATATGCCTAGTGGCTGCGTATCATGGTGCCGAAAGCCTGTTCGGTCAGCACTTCCAACAGCAATGAATGTTCGATACGACCATCGATGATATGCACAGTGTTCACGCCAGATTTAGCCGCATCCAGAGCAGAGGAAATTTTTGGCAACATGCCACCGGAAATGGTGCCATCTGCGAACATCTCATCGATCTCGCGTGCCGACAGATCCGTCACCAGATTGCCTTGCTTATCCTGAACACCGGCGATATTGGTCATCATGATCAATTTTTCGGCTTTCAGAATTTCTGCAATTTTGCCAGCCACCACGTCAGCGTTGATATTGTAAGCCTGGCCGTCTTCACCAAAACCGATAGGCGAAATAATCGGGATAAAAGCATCATCTTGCAGTGCTTTGACCACCGCTGGATTAATCGCATCGATCTCGCCGACGAAACCGATATCGATGAATTTTCCCGGTGTTTCTCTATCCGGCATCAGCATTTTACGGGCGCGTATCAGGCCACCATCTTTACCTGTCAAACCCACCGCCTGACCACCATAATGATTGATCAGCATGACGATATCTTGTTGCACTTCACCGCCCAACACCCATTCCACCACTTCCATGGTTTCTTCATCGGTGATACGCATGCCTTGTACAAAATTGCCTTGCTTACCGATCTTTTTGAGCGCGGCATCAATTTGCGGACCACCGCCATGCACAACCACCGGATTCATCCCCACCAATTTCAACAAAATGACATCGCGCGCAAAGCCGTGCTTGAGACGTTCTTCGGTCATGGCGTTGCCGCCGTATTTAACCACGATGGTTTTGCCATGGAACTTGCGAATATACGGCAGGGCCTCAGCCAGAATTTCCGCTTTAATTTCGGGCGCGACACCAGCTAGTCGATTAATAGTTTCTGGCGCTATATTGGTCACATTAGTCATAATGGAGGTATCCTAGGGAGAATTGCTTAGAATTACTCAGTTTTACTGAGCTTTCCAGAATTTTACAGGGAACTTGCCTAAGCATGATGCAGTTTTTTCGCCTACCGCCAGAATTAATCAGATCGCTATGACATCGATACCCGAGCTCCACCAGCAACTTGAAAGCATGCGTCCGGCATTATTCCGCTTCGCCATGCTACAGCTTAGAAATGAAGCTCAGGCTGAAGATGCTGTACAAGAAGCTTTGCTGGCGATACTAGAGAAACCTGGCAATTTCGCCGGAGCGTCATCTTTACGCACTTATGTCACCGGCATACTCAAATATAAAATCATCGATAGCCTACGCGCAGCGGGCAAAGAAAAACAATTACCGGTCGAAGATGAAGAGTCAGAAGCCGATTTAATCGATAGCCTATTCAAGAAAAATGGCCACACGGTAGAGACCGCAAGGGCTTGGGGCGAGCCGGATGCAAGCCTCTCGCAGAAAGATTTTTTTAGAATTTTAGAAATTTGTCTAGAAAAACTTCCGGCAAAAACCGCCCGTGTTTTTATGATGCGTGAGTGGCTAGAACTAGAAACTGAAGAAATTTGTAAGGAATTAGATTTGAGCACGTCTAATCTTTGGGTGCTGCTGTTTCGCGCCAGGTTGCGCTTGCGTGAATGCCTTGATCTCAACTGGTTTGCAAATAAAGCTTAGACACACCGATAACCATTATCTATTTTGTAAAATTTATGCAACTCATCTACAAATGCAAACAGGCGCACCAAATGGTGTCTGAAGGACTGGATCGTGAACTAAGCCTTACGGAGCGGGCACGCCTGAAACTCCATTTGAGCATCTGTGATTCTTGTACCAACTTTAATACGCAAATGCAGACCCTCAGATTGGCCATGCGGAAATTACGCAGTGCGAATAGCGATAGCAATGAAGAGAGTAGAAAATGAGTTTGCTCAGCGGGCTCTTTATCCAGCCAGCTGAGTAAGTGGTATCGCAAAACAAGTTTGCGCTGATTCAGTTACCATAACGCTTTTGCTGCATACGTGCACCTTAGACGGAACACCCTTCATGCCTACAGAACTAAAGCCAGTCCAGATACCGATGTCGCAACGGATACGCGAACGCATCGTCAAGACCAAGACGCGCTATCACGCCAATGACAATATCGCACAATTCATAGAACCGGGCGAACTCGATGAATTACTCAGCGAAGTCGAAGCTAAGTTGCGGGAAGTATTAAAAAGTCTGGTGATAGACACCGACAGCGACCACAACACCCAGGATACCGGACGCCGCGTCGCCAAGATGTTCATCAACGAAGTCTTCAAGGGGCGCTATGTTCCCATGCCCGCGGTGACCGAGTTCCCGAATGCCTCGCATTTGAACGAACTGATGATCATAGGTCCAATCACGGTGCGCAGCGCCTGCTCACACCATCTGTGTCCTATCATGGGCAAGGTTTGGATAGGCGTGATGCCTAACGAGCACTCGAATCTGATTGGTCTGTCCAAATACGCCAGAATCGCTGAATGGATCATGAGCCGTCCGCAAATTCAAGAAGAAGCAGTGGTGCAATTGGCCGATACCTTGCAAGAAAAAATGCAGCCTGACGGCTTGGCCGTGGTGATGGAAGCAGATCATTTTTGCATGCACTGGCGCGGTGTCAAGGATGTTGACGCCAAGATGATCAATAGCGTCATGCACGGATCATTCCTGAAAGACCCGAATCTGCGCCGCGAATTTTTATCCTTGATCAAACGCTGAATAGAGAAAGAGAATTATGCTAGTCCGCCTCCTGTACGCCAGCCGCGCCACCGACGACAAGCTATGCGAAATGGTGCAAAGCATCATGCAGCAATCACGTGAGCATAATCCTCAAAATGGTATTACCGGTATCCTATGCCACAGCGATCAGGTATTCATGCAGGTGTTGGAAGGCGGACGCGAGGCCATCAATACCCTATACGGCAAGATACTGCGCGACCCGCGCCATACTGATGTCGTGATCTTGCACTACGAAGAGATCAGCGAACGGCGCTACTCGGGCTGGACCATGGGTCAGGCCAACTTAAGCAAGATCAATCCATCGATAATGCTCAAGTATTCCGACTTACCAGAACTCAATCCGCACCGGATGTCGGGGAAAATGTCACTGGCTCTGATAGAGGAGTTGATGGTAACGGCAGCGATCGTCGGGCGCAGCTAATACCGCCAACTAGGCCAACGAGGCACTAATGAATAAAATAAAAAAGGGCTGAATCAGCCCTTTTTTCATATTCCAACTCACCGCATCGTAAGTTTATTTTACTTCTTGCGTTGTCGCGCCTGAATTTGCGGGAGTGGTTTCTGCTGGATTCGCTGATCCTTTGGCCGCTGCCGTCAGCGCAGTCAATTCTCCCTCACTGATGTAATCAAACACTTTGACGACCTTGCGCACACCACTTACACCGCGTGCCACTTCACCGGCCAGATTACCCTCGCGCTGCGTGACTCGCCCCATCAGATAGACGCTGCCATCTTCGGTCACGACCTTAAAAGCACTGCCGTATAAATCCTTGGTATCGACAAATGAGGCCTTGACCTTGGTGGTGAGTAAAGAATCATTCGAGCGTGCGGTAAAGCTGGTAGCCGGCCCTACCGTCAGTTCATTGGCGACATCCAATACGCCCTCAACGGCGCGCATCTCACGTTCGGCCGCCGCCTTAGTCGCTTCATCCGGCACTTCGCCGGTCAATAGTGCGCGGCGGTTAAAGCTACTGACATTAATATGGGCAGCACTACCAGCTACCCGTGCCACGCGGCTCTCGCCTTTCAACACGATAGATTTATCTTCGGTTTGTGCACCAAAGGTACGTCTATCGGTGGCAGCAAATGTGCCCATTACGGCACTGCCCACCATGATCTCTACACAGCCTTGCAGACTAATCGCAGCAGCACAGCATAGGCCTATGCTGGCCAGGGGTCGCGCTATTTTTTTAAACAAAATCTCAATCATCTGCATCTCCTCCAAATAGTGCGGTGTCAATACCGTCACATAAACAGTGTATGGTTAATAAGTGAACTTCCTGAATTCTGGCAGTTCTGTCATGCGGTACACAAATATGCACATCCGCATCGGTCAATACCTTTTTTAACTCGCCACCACCTTTACCGGTCAGGGCAATCACGCGCATATCACGCTCCAGTGCCATATTCACGGCATTCACCACGCTGGCTGAATTACCGGAAGTAGACAAGGCCAGCAAGATATCACCAGCCTGGCCAAAGGCCTGCACCTGTTTGGCATACACCTCGTTAAAACTGTAATCATTCGAGACCGCGGTCAGGATAGACGTATCCGTGGTCAGTGCCAGAGCCGGCAGCGGCAGACGTTCACGTTCAAAGCGCCCTACCAGTTCGGCCGCAAAATGCTGGCAATCAGCAGCCGAGCCGCCATTACCGCAAGCCAGTATCTTGTTACCGTTGGACAGCGCCGTGAACAGAAGTTCAATCGCCTGCTCTATAGGCCGCGCCAAAACAGTGGCGCACTGAATTTTTAATTCGGCACTTTCATGGAAGTGCGAAAGGATGCGTTGATTTTTCATAGATGTGATTATAAAGCAGCTAGCCTGAGGTACAGGTAATTGAGTGTAAGTAAGTGCTATAGCATCATCGATGCGCGCTGCACACTACAACGCTAAGCGGTAATCACATTCTGCAACCATACAATTTCACCGTCTTGTATCGCCACTACATCAAAACGACAGGGCGGGGTAGGATGAATTTTTTGTAAATAGACCTGCGCCGCGTGCACCATGCGTTTTTGCTTGGTGGGCGTGACGCTGGCCAGAGCGCCGCCAAATTGCGCACTGGCGCGCTTTCTGACTTCGACGAACACCAGGCTGTCGCCATCTTGCATGATCAGATCGATTTCGCCGCCCTTGCAGAGAAAATTGCGCAGTATCAGACGCAGACCAGCCTGCTGCAAATGCAACAAAGCTTGCTGCTCGCCCTCGTCGCCGATACGTTGGCGTGCGGTACGCAGACTAGCTAAACGTTTTCCTATCCAACTTTGTGCTGTCATTGTCGTACAATCCTGCTTTGATCAATCGAAGCGAACGCGCCATGAGCCAGCCAGATACAGCAATTTCCCCTTTGTCAGCGAACGCCGCCATCATGGAGGCGGTGTCCAGACAAAGTTATCCGGCTGCCACATTATATGTAGTTGCCACGCCAATTGGTAACGTTTGCGACATCAGTCTACGCGCCTTGCACTTGCTGTCCATCGCCGATGCGGTGGCCTGCGAAGATACACGCAATACCGCCCAGCTAATGACGCGCTATGGCTTGCATCGACCTTTGCTCGCTGCGCATATGCACAATGAACGCGAGGTTGCCGAGAAGATCATCTCCCGCTTGCAAGCCGGCGAACGCATCGCACTGGTGTCCGATGCCGGCACCCCTGGCGTATCCGATCCTGGCGCAAAAATCGTCGACGCAGTCAAACGCGCAGGATTGCAGGTGTCGCCCTTGCCCGGTGCTTCGGCCGCAATCAGCGCGCTGTCGGCCAGTGGCTTAATCCACGACCGTTTTTTCTTTGTCGGCTTTCTGCCGTCCAAGGCCGGGCAACGCGACACGCTATTGCAAAGCTTAACCAGCACCGCCGCCAGCCTGATTTTTTATGAAGCACCACATCGCATTGTCGAATCCACCGCCGCCATGCTGGCCGCCTTTGGCCCAGAACGTCAGGTGGTGTTTGCGCGTGAACTGACCAAGCTGTTTGAAGAAATCCACCGCTGCAGCTTAGGCGAGGCGGCGGCCTGGCTCAATGCCGATAGTCACCGGGAAAAAGGCGAATTTGTGGTCCTGATTGAGGCCGCGCCTGAGGCGGCGGCCGACGATAATCTGGAAGCCAAACGAGTGCTGACGATTTTACTCAAGGAATGCTCGGTCAAGCAGGCGGCCGGCTTGGCAGCGCAACTCACAGGGCAAAAGAAAAACGCCTTGTATCAGTTAGCGCTGGAGATGAAGGGAGAGAATCAGGACCAGCCTGATTAAGCCAGCTATCCAAGAGATTTAAACCTTACCCCTGCCACTGCGCATATCCTATGCGCCCTGCAGGCCAGATAGGCTGGAAACCCGCATGGAATATGCGCAGTGGCGGGGGGTATCTGAAAAGCCGCATGGACTATGCGCGCCGGCCTATGCGCCTAGAAAAAGCTCAGCGCTGCACCACTACCGGCTTGCCAACACCCAGATCGCCATTTTGCGCGATCGCGCTCGTTGCTTCGGCGCGTGTGCTGAACGGCCCGCTGATCAGACGGTATAAACTACCTTGCTGGACAATATCAAAATCGGGCAACCGACTCGCCAGTTTCGCCTTCAAACGTTCCATGCTGGCTTCGGCATTGGCACGGATCGCGAAGGCTCCTAGTTGTATATAAAAATTGGGCGTAGCGCTAGCGGCAGCGTTGTCGATTTTTTCTGCTGCTTTCACTTCCTGGCTGGCTAGCAAACTCTCGATAGACATGCTATCAGTCTTGGCGCTTGCGCTTACGGTCACTGCTGCGGGACTGGGCAGAGCCAAGGCGCTAACTGGGCTGGGGCTGGGGCTGGGACTGGAGCTGGGACTGGAGCTGGGATAGGCGCCGACCGTCAGCGGCTGGTTCTTGCGATTCTCCGCCATTTTTTCTATATCGTCGGGCAATAGACGCTCGACCTCTAACTGGCTGCTGCCCTTGCCCAGATAAGCCAATTTCAGCGCAGCGGTATACGACAGATCGATAATGCGGCTGGAATGAAACGGGCCTCTATCATTAATGCGCACGATAATTTGCTTACCATTATCGAGATTAGTGACCCGCGCGTACGAAGGTATAGGTAAAGTGGGATGGGCCGCGGTGATCTTGTACATATCGTACAGTTCGCCCGATGAGGTCTTTTGGCCGTGGAATTTCTTGCCATACCAGCTGGCAATACCACGTTGTTTAAACGGGGTGCTGGTGTCGGTTATTGGCGTATAAGTTTTACCAAAGACCACATAGGCCTTATTGCCTGAGCGCGAATAAGCTTCAACCATGGGAATAGGATCGACGGTCGATTCCAGATCGGGCGGCGTGTTGTCTCCCGGTCCATCATCCTTGTAATAAGCACCGCGCCCCGAATTGGCTTTAGGCAGATTTGGCTGATTTGAGTGATTCGTGCTGGAAGACTTAGCACTAGCCGATGCGGCATTTGGCTTGGCGTGCTCAGTCGTGGTTTTCGGTGCGCTACCGCAAGCAGATAAAAGCAAAGCCAGCAGCAAGGGACAGACATACGCCGGGCGCAGAGTAGGCATCATGTCTGCACCAATTTACGATGTCGCTGCACACTCATCAAAATCCCGGCGCCCATGCCCAGCGTCACCAAGGCAGTGCCGCCATAACTCATGAAGGGCAACGGCACCCCGACCACCGGCAAAATACCGCTGACCATTCCCATATTCACAAACGCATAGGTGAAAAAAATCATGGTAACCGAACCGGCCATCAAGCGCGCAAACAAGGTAGGCGCATTGGCGGCGATCATCAGGCCACGCACTACCAGCAAAAAATACAGCGCGACTAGGATGCAACTTCCAATGAAACCAAATTCTTCAGAAAAAACTGCAAAAATAAAATCTGTGGTGTGTTCGGGAATAAATTCCAGATGGGACTGCGTCCCTTTGAGCCAGCCTTTGCCACTAAAGCCCCCAGAACCAACCGCAATTTGCGACTGTATGATATGAAAGCCCTTACCCAGAGGATCGGTGGTCGGGTCTATCATGGTCATGACGCGGTCGCGCTGATAATCATGCAGCATGGGCCAGGCGATCGGTATGCTGGCGCCAGCGAGTATCACTAAAGTAAGCAAAACACGCCAGGATAAACCTGCCAAAAAAATGACAGCGAAACCGGCGGCTACCACTAGCAAAGCGGTGCCTAAATCAGGTTGTTTGGCGATTAGGCCTACCGGTATCAGCAAGATGATGGCAGCGATAATAAAGTCATTCCAACGTAAAGCAGCGGCACGTTTTTGAAAATACCAGGCCAGCATCAAAGGTGTCGCGATTTTCATCATTTCTGAAGGCTGTATCACATGGCCCACATTGATCCAGCGCCGCGCGCCTTTTTTCACCATGCCAAACATCGCCACCGCGATCAACAAGGCTATCCCAAAGGTATAAATAGGAATGGCAAAACGCATCAGAGTTTGAGGCGGAATATTCGCCATGATCCACATCACAACAAACGAAATCAGGATATTCCTCAACTGATCTTCGACCCGTCCCGGGAAATTAATCCCCGCTGAATACAAGGTGATGATGCCGGTAGAGATAATCAAAAATATCAAGATCGCCAAAGGCGCATCGAACACCATGATGTGCGAGCGTACCCGCTGCCAGTTAATTCCCTTGTTTTGCATAGCTTATTCCTTCACTCCTTATTGCCCTGAGTTTCGCCACCCGGTTTAGGGCCACCCTCAGATTCAGCATCAGCCTTCGCCTCAGACTCGGCACGAGTTGCCAGCGCATCACTCTTGAGCGTCGGAGTTTTATCTTTTTCATTCGGACGCTTGCCCAGCAAATAGTAATCCAAAGCCTTCCTGACAATAGGGGCGGCGCCGGTAGAACCAAAACCGCCATTTTCTACGATGATAGCAATCGCGATGCGCGGCTTATCGGCCGGTGCAAAGGCGGTGTACCAGGAATGGTCATGCAGACTTTTAGCCAGCTTCTTGGCATCGTATTTTTCGTTTTTCTTGACGCTAAACAACTGTGCAGTACCAGTCTTGCCGCCGGATTCGTATTCGGCATTGGCAAAGGCGGTTCTGCCTGTCCCCTCTTTGGTCACGCCCACCATGGCGTGCTTGATGACATCGATATTTTCTTGCTTCAAGGGGATACGATAACTTTCCTTGGGTACCGTCAGGGTTTTCACACGCGAGGTTGGATCTTCAGTCATTTTGACTAAGTGCGGCTTCATCACCACGCCGTTATTCGCCAATGTCGCTACTGCATGCGCCATTTGTAAGGGCGTAAAGGTGTTGTAACCCTGGCCAATCCCGAGAGAAATAGTTTCACCCGCATACCATTTTTGCTGCGCTGCCTTACGATACACACTGCGCTTCCAGGCGGTCGATGGTAATACGCCTTTGCGTTCGTGTTCCAGATCGATACCCGTAATCTGACCAAAACCAAAAGGCTTCATGAAATTATGGATGGCATCCACCCCCATATCATTGGCCAGCATGTAGTAATACGGATCGCAAGACTGGACGATGGATTTATACATATCGACCATGCCGTGACCGCCTTTAATATCATCATTAAAGCGATGCCCACCAAACATAAAGAAGCCTTGATCGGCAATCGTCTGGCTGGCAGTACGCTTGCCCAATTCCAGCGCGGCCAGTGCCATGAAGGGTTTGTAGGTTGAGCCTGGTGGATAGGCGCCAGTCAAGGGACGGTTTAACAGCGGCCGATCTTCCGAGGTGTTTAATTCGTTCCAACTTTGCTGATCGATGCCTTCGACAAACAGATTTGGATCATAGGTCGGTTTAGAAACAAAGGCCAACACATCGCCAGTCACAGGCTCGATCGCCACCAGGGCGCCGCGTCTATCGCCGAAGGCTTCTTCTACGACTTTTTGTAATTCTATATCGATCGATAAGATCAGATTTTTACCCGAACTAGGGGCGCTACGTGACAAGGTACGCACCGCACGACCGCCAGCCGAGACTTCAACCTCTTCAAAACCTGTGGTGCCATGCAAGATACTTTCGTAACTTTTTTCCAGCCCTTCTTTACCGATATAGTCGGTGCCATTGTAATTGGAGCCGTCTTCCATATCGTCTATCGTCTCGGCATCCTTCTGGCTGATACGACCGATATAACCGACCACATGCGAGGCCACGTCACCGAGCGGATACTGGCGAAATAGTCGAGCCTGAATATCCACACCAGGGAAACGGAAGCGTTGCGCCGTGAAGCGCGCGACTTCTTCATCGGTCAAACGGGTGCGCAATGGCAGGCTCTCAAAACTTTTCGATTCCTCGATCAGCTTACGAAAGCGCTTGCGATGTTTAGGCTGTATATCCACCAATGCGGACAACTCATCGATCAATACATCCAGATCCTGTTTGATTTTTGCTGGTGTAATTTCTAGGGTGTAGGCTGAAAAATTGCGAGCGAGAACCACCCCGTTTCTATCCATGATCAGGCCACGATTCGGCACCACAGGCACGATAGAAATACGGTTTTCATCAGCTTGTAAAGCATACACATTGTGCTTAATGATTTGCAACCAAACGAAGCGGCTTACCAACAGAGAGAAACAAATGAAAGCAAACACACCGATGACAATCAGCCGTGTTTTAAAGAGATAAATCTCACGTTCAGCGTTCTTAAGTTCAGTCATGGGGAAAATTTGCTCAGCTTAGGCACAGCATAGGCGCAACATAGTCGCAACATAGTCGATTAAATAAAGCATTAAATCGGACGCGTGTTGTCTTTATCGACAGCACGGCGCTGTGGCGCCAACAAGACCCAGGTCGCGACCGGCCACAACAGCGTGGTCACGATGCTGGCAACAAAATACCACCAGCCAGGAAATTGCGCGGCCGGTGCCACGATCAAGCGCACGATTAACTGCACCGCCTGCACGAACATAAACAGCGGCAGCACATAAAACGATTGTGCTAGCGGCTTAAACCACAGCACGCGTCTGTGAATGGTAATCGCCAGATACGACAGTAAAGTATAGGCCAGCGCATTTTCGCCCAGATGCACAGCGGAATGCACGTCCATCAATAAACCCATCACGAAGGCGACACCTATACCCACTTTACGCGGTTGATGTATGCTCCAGAACACCAGTGCCAGTGCCACAAAATCAGGCATACCTACCCAGGCTCCGGTCGGCAGGAAATTAAGAAAAAATGCGCAGATCAGGCTCACAGTAATAAACAGTGAGCTGACCGGTAGCAGGATGTAGTGAGGACTATTCATTTGGCTAACACCTTGCTCGCTTGCGTGGCAGCGGGTACCACAACTGGTATTACCGGGGCAGGTTGGATTGCCGCAGGCTTGGCTGTGGTGGCGGTTGCTGAGGTAGTCGCCACCGAGGCGGCAGCAGCAGTTGGCACTGGCGCAGGGGCTCTAATCTCAGCACCAGTGACGCCAGCTGGCGCGGTTTCTTTGATCGTATCGCGGGTTACTTTGCGATTGATTTTTTCTTTTTTCGCTTTCACCTCTTCAGTGTCCGGTGGCGGCAATTGATTAGTCTCGACCAGTAATATCAATAATTGTCTATTTCGGTCTATGCCTGCAGCCGGGCTGCAGAGTACATTTTCAAAAGTCGTTGAAGCCTTGTTTTCCACCTGCACTACTTTGGCTACCGCCAAACCAGCAGGATAAACGCCGTCCAGACCTGAAGTGACCAGCATGTCGCCATTTTGCACATCGGCGTTGGTGGTCATGCGCATGTCCAGATAACTAGACTGGCCACGCCCACTGACTACGCTGCGTATGCCGTTGCGGGCGATTTGCACTGGTATCGCCTGATTTTTATCGGTCAGCAAAGTGACTTCAGCAGTCAAAGGAAACACCCGCGTCACCTGTCCGACTACGCCCAGATCGTCGATCACAGGTTGACCAAGTGCCACGCCATGTTGCAGCCCCTTGTCGAGAATAATTTTTCGGGTAAACGGATCGCGCGCGTCGTAGAGAATTTCGCCTAATATCGACTTCACCGCCAAACGATCACGGGCGCCCATCAATTGACGCAAATGCGCATTTTCCAACGCCAGTTGCGTGGTCTGCTGTAACACATCGGCATTCGTCATTTGCTGACGTTTTAATTTGGCATTTTCTTTTTCCAGGCTAGCGGTAGCGACAAAATAGTTTGCCACTCCCATCAAGGCATCCCGCGGAGCCACCGCCACCATTTGCACCGGATACAGGAGCGTGCCGACTACCAGACGCACCCGCTCCAGCGACTGCAGACGGGAATCGAGCACCAGCAGGAAGATAGAAAATATCGCAAAAAACACCACTTTGGCACGAGCCGACGCGCCTTGCTTGAAAAGTGGTGGAGGACTGTATTGCATAGGTTTATGCCAAAATCGTAGCGGATAACAGCCAGGTCAAAAATATAAAAAATTAATTAAATATTTTAAAGGCGCGTCTAGAAATTGAATTAATGGGATGCAGAGCAAGGCGTAAACCGGAACAATACTTAAGTATTGTGAGGATTTACAACACCGCTATGCGCCCATTAATTAAATTTATAAATGCGCCGATTATTCGTAGGAGAAAATCGAGCCTAATTTATCCATACGCTCCAAAGCCATGCCAGAACCGCGCACTACGCAAGTCAAAGGATCTTCGGCGACGATCACTGGCAAGCCAGTTTCTTCCATCAGCAAGCGATCCAGATCGCGCAACAAGGCGCCGCCGCCGGTCAGCATCATGCCTTTTTCAGCAATATCGGCACCAAGTTCTGGCGGAGTCTGTTCCAACGCGTTTTTCACGGCAGAGACGATGTTATTCAAAGGATCGGTCAGCGCTTCCAGGATCTCATTACTGGAGATAGTGAAAGAGCGTGGAATGCCTTCGGATAAGTTGCGCCCCTTAACTTCCATTTCGCGCACTTCGGAACCTGGGAAGGCTGAACCTATGCCTTTTTTGATGGCTTCCGCAGTTTGCTCACCGATCAACATGCCGTAATTGCGACGGATGTAATTGACAATCGCTTCATCAAACTTATCGCCACCGACGCGCACCGAACCCTTGTAGACCATACCACCCAGCGAGATGATACCCACTTCGGTAGTACCACCACCGATATCGACCACCATGGACCCGGTTGCTTCGGATACTGGCAAACCAGCACCGATCGCCGCCGCCATTGGCTCTTCAATCAAATACACTTGGGAAGCACCGGCACCCAAGGCAGATTCACGGATCGCACGGCGCTCTACCTGAGTAGAACCGCAAGGCACGCAAATGATGATGCGTGGCGAAGGTTTGAAAAATTTAGTGTCGTGCACCATGCGTATGAATTGCTTGAGCATTTGCTCGGTGACGGTAAAGTCGGCAATCACGCCGTCTTTCATAGGGCGGATAGCCTCAATATTGCCAGGTACTTTACCCAGCATTTGCTTGGCTTCCTTGCCGACCGCTTGTATGGTTTTTTTACCGTTGGGGCCGCCTTCTTGGCGGATCGCGACTACCGATGGTTCATCGAGCACGATGCCTTGGCCGCGTAGGTAGATCAGAGTGTTTGCCGTGCCAAGATCGATGGCGAGGTCATTTGAAAAGTAACTGCGAAAAAAACCGAACATGTAAAATCCTGTGTATTCTGTGTGGTGGTCATGCGCCAAAAACAGCGCGAAAAATATAGCCGCTCAACATCCAGCGAGACTCTCAGAAATAGCGCGACTAGGTAAAGCGGAGCTATCATAATTAAGACATCACCAAACAAATTAAGTGCAATTTAAATGGAAAAGAATGCTTTTAACTACAATTAGACGGCAACACCGCCACACCACCAAGTAGCGCAAATCCTGGAAATTATTAAAATCTCGCTAGAGTATTTGCTTAAGCCTTAATATTCAAGGCATTAACCCTATATTCTACCTTATAATCTTAGGATTAATAGGCAATCTAGCATCTTGGTTTAAATCAGCTTTCTTTGCCATTTTTGGATACCGCAACAAGCGCTTCTGCTTGCGGGATTCCACTCGGCAGATTTGCTTTCTATTCAACATTTTTTGCACGCGTTTGCGCGTTAATAACCATGTCACTAGATCTAACAGATGTGAAACGTATCGCCAATCTGGCGCAACTAGAACTCTCGGACAGCCAGGCCAGCGACACGCTGAGCAAGCTCAATGGGATTTTCTCACTGGTTGAGCAGCTCAAAGCGGTCGACACCACAGGAATTACACCTTTAAGCCATCCTATCGCGGCCTTGATGCCGGAACTGTGCCTGCGTCTGCGGGACGATGTGGTCACCGAAAGCAACCAGCGCGAAGCGTATCTGAAAGTCGCGCCAGCGACCCAGGACGGCCTGTATCTAGTTCCTCAAGTCATAGAATAATTCAAGAGCTCAGACATGCATAAGCACACCCTCAAGCAGCTCTCCAGTTTGCTGCAAAACAAGCAAGTGTCCGCCACCGAATTGGCGCAACATTATCTGGCGCGCATCGCTGCCAGCCCGCTCAACGCCTTCACCCATGTCGATCCTGCGCTAACGCTGCAACAAGCGAGCTTGGCCGACCAGCGCCTGGCCAGCGGCGACGCCGGTGCCCTGACTGGCATCCCGATTGCGCACAAAGACATTTTTGTGACGCGCGATTGGCGCTCGACAGCTGGCTCACGCATGCTGGAAAATTATGTCAGTCCTTTTGACGCCACCGTGGTTGAGCATTTCAAGACAGCCGGCATGGTCACGCTAGGCAAGCTCAATTGCGATGAATTCGCGATGGGTTCTAGCAATGAAAACTCGTATTTTGGTGCAGTAAAAAACCCCTGGGATCTGCGTGCGATACCGGGCGGTTCGTCCGGCGGATCGGCCGCTGCGATCGCGGCACGCCTGAGTCCTGCCGTGACCGGCACCGATACCGGCGGCTCTATCCGTCAACCAGCCGCCTTTTGCGGCGTGACTGGCATCAAGCCGACTTACGGCAGCGTCTCGCGTTACGGCATGATCGCGTTTGCCTCCTCGCTTGATCAAGGTGGCCCGATCGCACAAACGGCGGAAGATTGCGGCATGCTGCTCAACGCCATGATACGTTTTGATCATAAAGACTCAACCAGTCTGGAACGCGCGCAGGAAGACTTCAATCGCGACCTGGATAAAGATGTCAAAGGTCTGCGCATCGGTGTGCCGCGTGAGTTTTTTGGTGCAGGTTTAGCCCCCGATGTAGAGCAAGCGGTGCGTGCCGCCTTGGCCGAATACGAAAAACTCGGCGCGATTCTGGTCGACATTTCTCTGCCTAAGACCGAGTTGTCTATCCCCGTGTATTACGTGATCGCGCCGGCCGAAGCCTCTTCCAATTTAAGTCGTTTTGATGGCGTGCGTTACGGCCACCGCGCGGCTGATTACAAAGACCTGGCCGAGATGTACAAGAAGACCCGCGCCGAAGGTTTTGGCGAAGAGGTCAAGCGTCGCATCCTGGTGGGTTCGTATGTGCTGTCGCATGGCTATTACGATGCGTATTATTTGCAAGCGCAAAAAATCCGTCGTCTGATCGCGCAAGATTTCCAAGCCGCCTTCAAGCAATGCGATGTCATCATGGGCCCAGTAGCACCGACCGTCGCTTGGGACTTGGGCGACAAGGCCGACGATCCGGTCGCCAACTATCTGGCCGATATTTTCACATTGTCGACCAGTCTGGCGGGCTTGCCCGGCATGTCTATCCCTTGCGGTTTCGGTCAGGGCGAAAAGAACGCGCAGCGTCCGGTGGGCTTGCAATTGATAGGCAATTATTTTGAAGAAGCTAAGCTACTCAATATCGCCCATCAGTATCAGTTGGCGACAGACTGGCATCAAAAATCGCCGGTCTAAATCAAATGAAGCGTCCACTGCTGGCCGGATTAAGTCTGCTCTTGTGTCTGCTGAGTGCCGCAGCACAAGCCCAGACTGCCGCCAGTCTGGATGCGAAATTTTCTTGCAGCCTGACGCGGCAAGAAGATGGCGATGGCGAGCGCTTGACGTATGCCGATCAGGCAAGGATACAGTTAGCGGGAACCCAGATCCTGACCTTGCAGTGGGAATCTAGCTTATTCAGAAGTAGTCATGGGCATGAATGCAGTATCGACAGCAGTGATGAGCCGATTGCTGAAGTGACAGAAAAAGGCTGGCGCATTAGCCTTAAAGATGCGCCAGCGGCACGGCAGCGACGCGGTTACGATACCGAACGTGGCAGCCAGTGCAGCATACGACTAGAGCGCGATGGCGAGCAATTACGTATCAAGCCCAGCTGCCCTAGTTTGTGCGGATCACGCAATAACTTTAGCGCACTGACAGTCAATTTAAAGACTGGCGTGTGTCAGTACGATGAGTAGCGAGTGATTTAGGTTTTTAGCGCAAACTTTCAAAATGCCTTGCGCAGTATCCATGCGCCTTGCAGGCCGAAAAAGGCTGGAAACCCGCATGGATATTGCGCACAGCAGTAGAAAAATTAAACACCGGTATTGAGCGCGTTTGCCGTACCAGATTCATACCTGATTAAAAGGAAAAATTATGCAATGGGAAGTCGTGATCGGTTTTGAGACACATGCGCAACTCAAGACTCACTCTAAAATTTTTAGCGGTTCGTCCACCCAGTTCGGCGCCGAGCCGAATACGCAAACCAGTCCGGTCGATCTGGCCTTGCCTGGTGTCTTGCCGGTGATGAACAAGGGCGCAGTCGAGAAAGCCATACAATTTGGCCTGGCCGTCGGCGCCACCATCGCGCCAGAATCGATCTTCGCGCGTAAAAATTATTTTTATCCGGATTCACCTAAGGGCTATCAGATCAGCCAGTTTGAAATCCCGGTAGTGCAAGGCGGCTTCGTCACTTGTGTAGTCGAAAAAGACGGCAAATCCGAAGTCAAGGTAATCGAACTAACGCGCGCCCATCTGGAAGAAGATGCCGGTAAATCGCTGCATGAAGATTATCAAGGCATGACCGGCATCGACCTCAATCGCGCTGGCACCCCGTTACTCGAAATCGTCACTGAACCAGTCATGCGCAGCGCCGCCGAAGCGGTGGCCTACGCCAAGGCCTTGCATGCGCTGGTGGTCTGGTTGGATATTTGCGATGGCAATATGCAGGAAGGCTCGTTCCGTTGCGATGCCAACGTCTCAGTGCGTCCGGTAGGACAAAAAGAATTCGGCACCCGCTGCGAGATTAAGAATCTGAACTCGTTCCGCTTCCTGGAAGAAGCCATCAACATCGAAGTGCGACGTCAGATCGAGCTGATCGAAGACGGCGGCACCGTGGTGCAGGAAACCCGCCTGTACGATCCTGATCGTAAGCAAACCCGCACCATGCGCAGCAAGGAAGACGCGATGGATTATCGCTACTTCCCGGATCCGGATTTGCCGCCTTTGCGCATCGGTGCCGACTGGGTAGAGCGCGTCCGTGCCAGCATGCCCGAGTTGCCAGCAGCCATGCGTGAGCGCTTCATCGCACAATTTGGCATTTCCGATTACGACGCCATGATAGTCACGCAATCGAAAGCCAGCGCCGAATATTTTGAGGCTGCCATCAAGGCCAGCCCTGACGGCGATAAAGCCGCGCAAGCCAAGCAAGTAGCGAACTGGCTGATGGGCGATGTGGCATCGACCCTCAACCGCGAAGGCATAGAAATCAGCGCGATTCCGGTCAGTGCTGCGCAATTGGCGGTGCTGCTGCAACGCATTTCTGATGGCACGATTTCCAACAAGATCGCCAAAGAAGTATTTGCCGCCATGTGGGCCGCGCCCTCGCCTGACGCCAATCTGGCTGACCAGGTCATAGACAGTAAAGGTCTCAAGCAAATCTCCGACGTCGGCGCTTTGGAAAAAATTATTGATGAAGTCATGGCTGCCAACCAGCAATCGGTAGATGAGTACCGCGCCGGTAAAGAGAAAGCCTTTAATTCACTGGTAGGCCAGGCTATGAAAGCCACCAAGGGCAAGGGCAATCCGGCACAAGTGAATGAATTATTAAAGAAAAAACTGGCTGGCTGATACGCCAATGACATAAAAAAATAAGGATTCAGAGACTATGAAGATCAAAAAATCTTAAAACCTCTCAACACAGAGGCACAGAGACACAGAGAAGTGCCAATAATTGCTTTGCATGTTCTCCGTTTTTCCTCTGTGCCTCTGTGTTCTCCTTTGAGAGGTTTTCGTTTTTAAGGATTTTCGTAGCGAGCTGAACACTAACTAAAAAATCCATAGATCTGTGAGCATATTTTGAAAAATCTACGACAAGAATTCATACAATTTTCAGTTGAGGCTGGCGTCATTCGTTTTGGCGACTTCGTCACCAAGGCTGGCCGCAACTCGCCCTACTTCTTTAACGCTGGCTTGTTTAGCGACGGCGCTAATCTGGGCAAACTGGCTGACTTTTACGCCCAAACCCTGATCGATTCCGGCGTCGAGTTCGACATGCTGTTCGGCCCGGCCTACAAAGGCATTACCTTAGCTTCGGCCACCGCTGTGGCGCTGGCTGCCAAAGGCCGCAATGTGCCGTTTGCGTATAACCGCAAAGAAGCCAAAGACCACGGCGAAGGCGGCACCATCGTCGGCGCTAAATTGCAGGGTAAAGTGGTGATCATCGATGACGTGATTTCAGCCGGCACTTCGGTACGCGAATCGGTAGACATGATACGCGCCGCCGGTGCCACGCCTTGCGCAGTCTTGATCGCGCTCGACCGTATGGAAAAATCGGGTAAAGACGATGCCTTATCTGCCAACTCGGCAGTGCAGGAAATCAGCGAGACGTATGCCATGCCTGTGGTTTCTATCGGCAATCTGAACGACTTGTTCGACTATCTGTCCGCCGCCGGTGCCGACACCGAACTAAGCGCCCATAAAACAGCGGTGGCGGCGTATCGCCAGCGTTACGGTATCAATATTTAAGCTAGCTAACTAAGCTAGCTTATTTGGACAAAACCTAGATCAAAGTACTCTCCGGCACAGGCTAGAAAATGCTTAGATCTAGATTCTTACAGCGTCTCGGCTATTTTCAGAATAAGGGGAGTATCGGCTACCGCCCTCGCGCTTGCGCTTATTCTATATGCGCCAAGACTACTCTCTCTACCTATACTCCCACCCAGTAAGCTCAGATCAACCATGCTGACGCCATTTAGCAATTTTTTGCGCGAGGCTAGGACGCGTGCTCGGGTTGGCTAAATCCATCGCCAGTTTTTGCTCGGAACTTAAACGTGTCGCTGTCAGCACAACCGTAGGGATAGTGAGCCCTGCGGTATCGTAGGCGATTTTCTCATCGACACTCATACGCTTGGCGCTGATCTGCACCGTAGGAATTTTTTCATTGAAACTGGCGCTAGTTATTTGTGCTCCTGCCGCCACCATCAATAGGCTCAGCGCGAGCACGCTGAGCACGCTTAATTTGCCATGTTTGCGATGACTCTGACGACTAGAACTTGACTCGGTTTTCATGCTTTTTCTCCTGGTGTAGCGCCTGCTGGCACAAGTTTGTGATGGGGCGATGTCATCACTGTAGACAAGCGCGACTAGTCCCGCCATGGCTCTGCGACAAACGGCGGATAGCGCGATATAAAACAGCGAAAATGCAGGATAAATGGAAATTAAAACAAGATAAAAAGAGAGAAAATTCCGGCGCCATTGCAGATTGAGGGCGTTCTCTAGCGCTTTAAAATTGCCACACGGGAATTTTACAAAATACGCACACAACAGACCGCTAAATTAAGCGTTTATAGCTGGCAAAATAGGCAGGCTTACCCTATGATCTTAACAAAATACTCGGTTTAAATCGCGAGTTCAACATTTGCTTCAATCTTAGTATCAGCATTAGTTTCAGAATTATTTGGCCGGCTCAGACATCGCTCACAGCAACGCATAAGTCACATTGGCAGCACTGCAATTCAGTATTTCAGTTCGCATCATCTTAGTTTCTCAGTAAATACGTCCTAAACACGTCATTCTTACTAGTCGATGAGGAAGCAAATGAACATCAATAATTTTAAAATTGGCCAGCGCCTGGGTTTGGGATTTGGCCTGGTGTTGCTACTGCTGGTGATCATCGCCAGCATGGGCGTGAATAAGATGGCGAGCCTCAATGCCAACACAGACAAGCTAGTCAATGTTGACTGGGTCAAGACCAAGCTAGTGGTAAAAGCACTCGACAATGTGCGTGGCAGTATCGCCCGCGTACTGCAATCAACTGCCGCCACCGATCCTGCGGATATCGCCAAGGCACAAGAAAGGCTCGCTGCCAATACACTAGCGTTTAATGAGGCACTTGAAAAACTCGAACCTTTGATCGTGCGTCCGGAAGGCAAGGCTATATTGGTAAAAATTAAAGAAAGTCGAACTGCCTACGTAACTTCATTTGGCAAAGTAGCCGCTCTGATGAAAGACGGGAATCGAGAAGAAGCCAGCAAACTTGCCTACGGAGAAACCTATAAGGCATTGCACGCTTTCGCTGGTGATCTGCGTGACATGAACGAATTCCAGCAAAAAATTTTTGAAGAAACCGGTACGCATAGCGCCGAAACCTATCAATCTGCCCGCAACCAATTGATTTTTTTGAGTATAGCGGCGGTGCTCATAGGTCTGGGCTTTGCCTGGTGGGTAGCACGTAGTATTACTCAGCCTTTACAAACTGCGGTAGAGGTCGCGCAAAGCATCGCAGCCGGTAATTTAGACGGACAGATCACAGTCGCATCCAGCGATGAGTCGGGACAACTGATGCAAGCGCTGAGCGACATGCAAGTAAGCCTGAACAATGTCTGCAGCCAAGTTAAAGTAGGTAGCGACTGCATCGCCACCGCCTCGCGCGAAATCGCCTCCGGCAATATGGATCTGTCTTCGCGCACCGAGGAGCAAGCCAGTTCGCTGGAGGAAACCGCCGCCTCTATGGAAGAGCTGACTGGCACCGTCAAACAAAACGCCGACAACGCCAGACAAGCCAATCAATTAGCTGCCACCGCCTCAGAAGTGGCGAGCAAGGGCGGCGCCGTAGTGGCACAAGTGGTCGAGACCATGGGCGCTATCAATACTTCGGCCAAGAAGATCACCGACATCATCAGCGTGATCGATGGCATCGCGTTTCAGACCAATATTCTGGCACTCAACGCGGCGGTAGAAGCGGCGCGCGCCGGTGAGCAGGGCCGTGGTTTTGCGGTGGTCGCCTCCGAGGTGCGCAATCTGGCACAACGCTCGGCGGCAGCCGCCAAAGAGATCAAAACCCTCATCGATGAATCGGTAGAGAACGTAGGGATAGGCACCAAACTAGTCGATCAGGCTGGTGCCACCATGCACGAAATCGTCGAAAGCGTAAGGCGCGTGACCGATGTGATGAGCGAGATCAGTGCCGCCAGCCATGAGCAAACTCAGGGTCTGGACCAGATCAATATCGCGATCTCGCAAATGGATACCGTGACCCAGCAAAACGCCGCGCTGGTCGAGCAAGCCGCCGCCGCCGCCGCAACGCTAGAAGATCAGGCTGGTAATCTGACTCAGGTGGTGAGTATTTTCAAACTCAGCGGTGAGCAGCAAACCAGGGCGGCACTGCCAGCGCCCAAGAGCAGCAAGGCCGCTGTCAAACCAGCCATGCGCGCCAGCACCAAGACAGCAAGCGCGAAACGACCTGCCTTGCCAGCCAGCAGTGCCAGCGCAAATACTAATGCCGCTGGCGGCAACGCGAAGGGCGCCAGCGCCAGCAAGGCATCCACCGATGATTGGGAAGAGTTCTGATTGTAGTCGGCTGTGTAATTTAACTAAAAACCGCTACAGCCAAAAACTGAGCGGTTTTTTTTCAGCTTAGCGCTAGCGTACAATGGCGCTCTATTTGATTTCTTTGCAGCGCCATGACCATAATTTTGAGCACCCTAAATGCCCGCTACGCCCATGCTTCACTGGGCTTGCGTTACTTACTTGCCAACATGGGCCCATTGCAGGCACAGACCCAGTTACAAGAATTTGTGATCGGCGCCAAAACCACCGATCTGGTCGAAAAGCTATTGGCGTGGCAAAAACCGGGCGAAAAACTCATCATCGGGCTGGGTGTGTATATCTGGAACGTAGAAGAAAGCACGCGGCTGGTGGCCTTATTGAAACGGGTCGCGCCCGAAGTGGTGGTGATACTCGGCGGCCCCGAGGTCTCGCACGAAACCAGCGATCAAGAGATCATACGCTTGGCCGATTTTGTCGTCACCGGTTGGGGTGAAATCACTTTCCCGGAACTCTGCAAACAAATCATCCACGGCCCGCAGCCACTGATGAAGATACACGCCGGCGTGCAAGCCAAGCTCGATGAATTAGCCCTTCCCTACAGCCTGTACAGCGATGACGATATCAAAAACCGCACCTTGTACGTAGAAGCCTCGCGTGGCTGCCCGTTTAAATGTGAGTTCTGCTTGTCGGCGCTGGATAAAACCGCCTGGCCGTTTGAGATAGACCGGTTTCTGGCTGAAATGGAAGCTTTGCACGCACGCGGTGCGCGCCTGTTTAAATTTGTCGATCGCACCTTTAATCTGAACATCAAGACCAGCTTGAAGATCATGCAGTTTTTTCTCGATAAACTAGAAGCCAATCCTGAGGATCCGGTATTTGCCCACTTTGAAGTGGTGCCAGATCATTTGCCGGATGCGCTGAAAGAAGGTATACAGAAATTCCCGTCCGGCAGTTTGCAGTTTGAGATCGGCATACAAAGCTTTAATCCCGAAGTGCAGGCGCGTATCAGCCGCAAACAAAACAATGAAAAAGCGGCCGAGAATATCAGTTGGCTATGCCAACATTCTAGCGCCCATTTACACGTCGATCTGATCGCCGGTTTGCCGGGCGAAACGGTAGAGAGTTTCGCGCTCGGGTTTAATCGTCTGTATGCCTTACAACCGCACGAAATCCAGTTTGGTATCCTGAAACGCTTGCGCGGCACGCCGATTATCCGCCATACCGCTGAATACGGCCTGGTGTTTGATCCCTACCCGCCTTACACCATCCTGGCCAACAAGGACGTACCATTTGCCGAGATGCAAAAGTTAATTCGTTTTGCGCGCTATTGGGATTTGGTGGCGAATTCCGGGCGCTTTACGCATACCCTGCCGGCGATCTTAGGCGAGTTACCGTTCGAGAACTTCATGGACTTATCCGATTGGATTTACGCCAAGACCGATGCCACCCACAGAATCGCCTTGGATAGACTGGCCAATCTGGTCAGTAAATGGCTACAGGAAGAGCGCGGCATGAGCGTAGCCCAAGTGCTAGCCATCGTCTCCAGCGACTACGCGGGCGACGCCAAGCACAAACAAGGCGCAGAAAAAGCCCTGGCCGCTAAACTTGCCGAGGCCAGTAATGCAGCCAAAACCGCCACAGCAAAAGCCACACCGCAAAGACAAAGCCGCCATCTGGCGGCTTAAAGTACTGAAAAATAAGTGCTGAAAAATACTCGCTAAAATTAAACGTATTTATCCAAAAAACTGCTGAGATGCTTGGCACTGGCAACGGCTTCTTCCACGCTGGTGGCTTTCTCGGCATGCGTCACCATAGAGCTGGTCAGCAAGGTCACGAAAGAGCGATCCAGCGCCTTGCGTGCGGCTGACATTTGCTGTGCGATGCCATCGCAATCGCCCGGCTCTGTGGCTTTTGCGATCAGTTTTTGCACCCCGCGCAATTGCCCTTCTACGCGCGCCAAGCGATGTAATAAATCCTTCTTTTGCTGCTCTGTGAGCGCTGTCCCTGAAACTATCTTGAGGGGGGGAGTATCTGACATGATGTGGCTCCTGGTCTTATTGTGTATGCGCAAAGTATATCAAAAATCTTATACTGTACTGAGTATAGTACAAATTACGGGCGCTACAAGGGGCTATATTCAGGCCTAGGGGCTGATCACATCTGAAATTTTTCACTTCGTCAGCAGCGCAGCGCCGGATCGCCTGTGGTTTTTGCTATTGAGTTTATGCCCTAGGTAAGCTACGCTCAAGTTCTGACTTGCTTATTCCATTTCTAAATCATTCGTGTCGTTGTTGCCTTCGCCTCGCCGTGCTACAGCACTGTCTTCGGCTCGTCGCCTAAACACAAATGATTTAGAAACGGAATTAGATAGTTTGCGTTCTGCCCACACTAGGATCTAGGAATGAAAACCCTCAGCGCTATGTTCTTAGGCTTGCTGCTCGCGACTCAGGCTGTTGCGGCCGATCCAGCACGCGCTGGTTGCGGCAGCATCGCATTGGCCTACTATGAAAATGGCGCTCTGTATTATCGCAATGCCGATGGCAGTTACGCTGGCATAGACAAAGATGTGGTGGAAGAAGTAGCGCGCCGCACTGGCTGCCAATTTAATACCGTCTTAGAATCACGCATCCGCATCTGGACCCAACTCAATAACGGCACGCTGGCCATGTCGGTCTCGGGCATCGCCACCCCAGAGCGCGAGAAAGCTTCGCGTTTCATTCCCTACATGGTCAGTAGAAACTATGCCTTGCTGCATACCGATGCACCGCCATCGGCGCAGACCATGCAAGGGTTTTTAGCCGACTCCAAATTACAAATAGCGATCGTCAAGAGTTTCCGGCACGGTGAGCTGTATGAAGAATGGATTGCTAAGCTCAGGGCGCAAAATCGGGTACATGAAGGCCCCGATTTTGAGAGTGTGATGCGCCTGTTTGCAGTACGCCGGGTCGATGCGGTGCTGGCTTTGCCGACTGGCTGGCAGCCCTTACTCAAACGTGAAAACCTGATGGGTAAAGTGCTGGTGAAAGACTGGTCGCCAAACGATAAAGTGGTGGCCTCGCTTATTCTTTCCCGTACTTTGGTGGATCAGGATCAATACCGATTAATCGAAAAAGCCATCATCTCCATGCGTGAAGACGGCAGTCTGGAACAGATTTTCAAGCGTCATGTGGGAGCAGAAATCGCCAAAGAGTTACGCTATACCGAAAAATAGTCCCTTAGGACTTACGCAAAGCCGCCCCAGCGTCGTTGTAGCCGCCTTGTCGCACTAAACGCCTAGCTGGGACAATTTTGCGTAAGTCCTAACCTAAAATAACAGCTCTTTGGCGTGGTTTTAAAAGTATCAAGACCTAATTTATTGTATATTTCTAGCCAGTTGAACTGGCATATAAAACATCTCATGCACATGCTGGAAAACCCCAATTCACGAAGCAAATATCACTTAGGAAGATTAAGTTGGCGCTTGCTATTGGTGTTACTAGGGTATGTCCTCACTGGCTACCTCGCCCTCGCCCACCCTTACGTAAAACCCAATGTCAGCCTGATCTGGCTACCCAGCGGAATCGCGTTAGCGGCTTTGGTCCGATGGGGCCCCAAGATGGCGCCAGCGATCTATCTGGCCGCCTTGCTCGTCAATCTATCCAGCGGTTTGACTATATTCGCCGCTGCTAGTATTGCGATAGGAAATACGCTTGCGCCCTACTTCTGTTATCTATTCTTAAAAAACAAGAGATTTTCATCGGAATTTGCACGCCGCCAAGATGTCAT
Organism: Undibacterium parvum; assembly: GCF_003955735.1. Classification (NCBI taxonomy): domain Bacteria; kingdom Pseudomonadati; phylum Pseudomonadota; class Betaproteobacteria; order Burkholderiales; family Oxalobacteraceae; genus Neoundibacterium; species Neoundibacterium parvum. The sequence continues at coordinate 1,558,094 of NZ_CP034464.1, forward strand.
CTGGTTCTGCCTTGCAGCCGTGATGGGCATGAGTATTTCGGCCAGCGGCGGCGCTCTGGTGTTGTGGCTAATGGGTTTGATTGCACACCCGGATTTAGTCTGGCTCAGCTGGTGGGCAGGCGATACGGTAGGCGTGCTATTGGCAGGTCCATTATTACTCTCGGTCAGCTACTCCAGCATACGGAAATTAGCCGCGCGTCGTGCCGAAATGCTGACGTTTATTCTGATTTTTGTTGTGGTGCATTGGCTGATCTTTTTTTCTGCCCAAAATACCATGCACCTGAGCTTTGTTGCGATGGCAGTCATGATTTGGGCCGCCTTGCGTTTCGCCATTACCTGGGCCTCTTTTACGGTATTGACCTCGATCTATATTGCCGGATGGGCTAGCTACCAAGGCCAAGGCCCGTTCTCGTCCGCTGACATGCAAGCTAATCTATTTTTGCTGTGGCTGTATGCCAGCACCATGACGGTGTCTTCCTTGCTGATCGCAGCCCTGCAAGCCGAGCGTCTGGCCGCCACCAGCGAATTGCAGGATTCATTCGAGCGCATCAACAAAGTGGCATCGCGTTTGCCCGGCTTGATACTGCAATACCGGGTGCATGCCGATCAAAGCAGCAGCATCCCCTACGCCAGCAGTGCGATTACGGCTATGCTGGAATTTACTCAGGAAGAATTGAAGGACAGTACCAAGGCTTTGTTTGCGCGCATCAATCCCGAAGATAGAGAGAAAGGCGAGCAGACTCTGGCCCTAGCCACCCAGGAGCTATCTATCTGGCAAAGCGAGTTTCGCTATCAGCGCAGAGACAGCAGTGTGCGCTGGCTGTACATTGATGGCTTGCCCGAGCAAGAAGCCAAAGGCAGCATACTTTGGCATTGTTTTTTAACCGACATCACCGAACGCAAACAAGCCGAGCAAGATCTGCGCATCGCGGCCACCACTTTTGAATCGCAAGAAGGTATTTTTGTCGCCGATGGCAATTGGAAAGTGCTCAGGGTGAATCAGGCCTTTAGCCGCATCACTGGTTTTGCGGCCGATGAATTACTGGCCATCCCGGTGCAGCGCCTGCACACCACGCATCAGGATCAGAGTTTTTTTGATGCCATAGACGCCAGCTTGCGTAGCCAACAATTCTGGCAAGGCGAACTCTGGAGCAAACGCAAAAACGGCGAAACCTATCCACAGATGATCACACTAACCGCGATCACCGATAGCAAGGGCGAGGTCAGCAATTACATAGGCTCATTTACCGACATCAGTCTGCATAAAGGCTATGAAGAAGAAATCCGCAATCTGGCTTTTTACGATCCACTGACCCAATTGCCGAATCGGCGTTTATTGATGGATAGATTGCAGCATTTGATCTCGGTCAGCCAGCGTAATGTCAGCCACAGCGCACTACTATTTTTGGATTTGGATAACTTTAAAACCCTGAACGACACACGCGGCCACGATGCTGGCGATCTACTGCTGATAGAAGCGGCCAGCCGCCTGCAAAGCTGTGTACGCGACAGCGATACGGTGGCGCGTCTGGGTGGTGATGAATTCGTGGTGGTGCTGGAAGAACTCAGTGAAATCCGCGACGAAGCGATCGCCCAGGCCGATAAGGTCGGTGAAAAAATTCGAGAAATGCTCAGCCAGTCTTACCAGATCATGGACTTTGAACATCACGGCTCGGCCAGCATAGGAATCTGCCTGTTTCAGGGCGCTGACAATACCGTCAAAGATCTGTTTAAACGCGCCGATACCGCCATGTACGAAGCCAAAACCTCGGGCCGCAATGCGGTGCGCTTCTTTGATCCTGCCATGCAAGCTGTGCTGGTGGTGCGCATGATGCTGGAATCGAATCTGCGTATCGCTTTAGCCTTAAATCAATTCCAACTGTATTACCAGGTGCAGGTGAATGCCGACGGACAGCTGATCGGCGCCGAAGCACTGCTGCGCTGGATACACCCGGATCGCGGCTTTATCTCGCCCGCCGAATTTATCCCGCTGGCAGAAGAAACCGGTCTGATCGTGCCTATCGGTCTGTGGGTGATGGATACTGCCTGCGCCCAACTCAAACTATGGGAAGCGCAAGCGGACACCCGGCATCTGAGCCTGGCTGTGAATGTCAGTGCCAAACAGTTTAAGCAGGCCGATTTTGTCGATACCATCAGCCATATCGTGCACAAGCATCAGATCGATGCCAGCCGCTTAAAAATTGAACTCACAGAAAGTACCATCCTCGACAATGTCGATGCCACCACAGAAAAAATGCATCAGCTGAAAAAGCTGGGGATCGCTTTTTCTATGGATGATTTTGGCACCGGTTATTCTTCGCTCGCCTACCTGCAACGCCTGCCGCTGAATCAACTCAAGATAGACCAGTCATTTGTGCGCGATATTAATCTCGATGAGAACGATGCCACCATCGTGCGCGCCATCATTGCGCTGGGCATCAATCTGGGCTTGAACGTGATAGCCGAAGGCGTAGAGACAGCGGCGCAACGCAGTTTTCTGATAGAAAACCACTGCTATTCTTTCCAGGGTTATTTATTCTCGAAACCAATACCGGCAGAAGCCTTTCAAGCCTTGATCGCCATGCATAAAACCCTGCCTATCGTCAGTGCCAGTCAAGATTTGGTGACCTAGCTAGAGGAACACCAGCGGCTTCAAATAGGCGCAGAAGCTGCATTTTTTGCCGCTATCCATTGCGACATATAGTGGCTACTTTTATGCAGATGATGGCGTAGCATGGCACCGGTAAAATTACGTTGGCGATTTTCTGCTTGCTGCTGTTTTGCCACGAGTAAGCGCTGCACTAACTCTGCCGCCGACTGCTGGCGATCAAAGCACAAGCGTAAAATCTCATTCCCCTGTTGTTGCGCCGTCTGCCAGACCGCCTGATCCAGATACAAGTTCACTGCGGCAGCCACGATGCCGTCGACATCTTGCGCAACAGCTCCGCCCCAAGGCAAGTCGCCGCACATGCCTTCGCTGCCAATTTTTGTGGTGACGCTGGGCGTGCCGCAAGCCATGGCATCGGCCAGCTTACCTTTGATGCCAGCACCATAACGCAAGGGTGCCAGACAAACCCGCGCTTGCGACATCACGGCATGCGCATCCGGCACCCAGCCTAGCATCTGAAACCCCTGCTGAGGATTGTGTAAAGCTGTCGCTTTGGGTGGTGGATAGGCCCCTACCACCTGTAATTGCACCTGCGGTAGCTGCTGACGAATGCGCGGCCAAATCGCGTGTTTCAGCCACAGCACGGCATCCCAATTCGGTGCATGACGGAAATTACCTATGCTCAGAAAATGCTGACGCTGGGCAAAATTTGGCGCGTGCGTCTGCTCGGTCTGCTCGGTCTGCTCGGTCTGCTCGGTCTGCGTACGCAGTAGCATCAGATTGCAATGATGGAGTAATACGGCTGGGATGCCGAACTGTTGCTGCAACAGCGACATCTCGGCTGGCGATATCATCAGCGTCAGATCGCAGCGATAGATGGCGGCAATCTCACGCTGCGCCATATCATCGTCCGCCATCAAGGGATAGGCGACCTCGAAGTCGGTCGCTACCGCTCCCAGTTGTTGCCGTTCAGTCTCGTTGGCACAGGCTTGCTGGGCTTGTTTCAGCATGGCGTGGCGCGCGTGCCTTAGGCTGTGCAAGTCGCTGGTATCGAGCACCCGCAAGGCGCTCGGCCAGGCTTTTTCTACCCGCCAGCCAAACTGCTCCTCGGTAAAAAAACGATCAAACAACACCATATCCGGCTGATAGTCGGCGATGAACTGATCGAAGCTATCGCAATTGAGAGCGATGCTTTTTTCTTCTATCTGTAGTGCAGAGAGATCGGCACGGTGTTCGGACAAAGCGGCGGCACTGGCAAACAGCACTTGCCAGCCCTGCGCGCGAAACAGTGTCAGTAATTCCAGCATGCGGCTACCGGCCGCCGAAGAACCTGGCTCAGCCCAGACGTAACCTATGATCAGAATTTTTTGCATGTTAGCTTAAAATAGTTGCACAGCTGCATGCCGTGAAGGCGGCGCTAGCTACGTCCAAGAAATTGGGAAATAAAGGGAGTATATTTTCATGCGCATATAGATATTGCGCGAATTCCGCTACTTTTTGACATACCCCTAACCAGTATATAAAAACCTACAGGCCAATTACAGCAAGATCCGGGCGTCCCTCGCGCATCGCTGGGCACCAGAAGTAAGCGCCACTGACAGGCTTGGTAAAACTAAATAGGCCATCCACGATGCCATCTTCGGCACCGCACATGCGGCGTAACTGCGCCTCGAAAGCGTAAAACGAGGTAGCGAAAGCGACGAAGTGAAAACCTGCCTTGCTTTGCTCGGACCAGGGCATAGAACGGCGCAAAACAAAGGCCTCGGGCGTAAAACTTTCTTGCGCGGTGCGCTTCACATGGGCCGAAACGGGTGCCTCGTCGAACTCTTCATTGTCGCTTTTATGGCGACCGATCAAATCGTCTTGCTGCGCGCCGGACATCGCCTCCAGACTCTCGAAATCATGCAACCAGTGCTGAATCGCAACGTAGCTGCCGCCGTCCAAGCCAGCGCCCTGTCCTTGCACAAACGCGGCCGTCAAAGCCGCTTCAGCCTCAGGATTTTCGGTGCCGTCTTCGTAACCCGAGAGATCGCGCCCGCTAGCGTATTTAAACGCATCGACCGCTTGTTGCACTTGAAATACACCAGCCAAAGCCTGGCGTATGCGGCGCCCCTGATGCACCAGTTCACCGCGCTCACTCTCACGACACCAGCACCACAAGGCGGCAGGCGTAACTGGCAAGGGCACCAAACTGCCGGGAATGCCAGAAAAATCATGCAAGCCAGCGATCTGCTGACCCAGTAATTGCAACAAACTTGCGCCTAGGCCAAGTACCACGCGTTCACCATCGACCAAGGTACTAAGCGCCTGCAAGGCCTTGATTACGCTGTCTTTGTCAGCAATGGGTTTAACAGAAAAGCTTAAAAAACTGGCGTGTTGCGGCAATGCCTGCAAAATACCTGCTTGAAACGGGAGCATGAATTATTCCTAAATTATTCTGGCCAAGCGGCCTGTACCACGGTTTCTATATCCGCCGTGTTGCCTAATTTTCTACGAGCAGCCTGCCACTCTTTGGGATCGGGCTTGGCTTTGCTGGTGTGCTTGGGCGTATCGATCGCCATCTTGAGGCCTAACACCACACTACCCTCGGCGACAAAGAACGGTGGCGTTTTCATGGCAGCCTGCAGCACTTCATTCTCGTAATACTCGTGCAGCGCCGGCTCCATATCTAGCCAAGCGCCGACCTGACCGTCGGCGCGTACCGCGATAACGACATAGCCATTACCGACCGGCAGCTTGGCTTTTTTAAGGGCATTCCAAATATTCGATTGCAGCTTGCGCGAAAAGCGCGCGACTTCGTCAAACTTCACTTCTTTTTGCAACATCGCCTGCTCAGACTGAAAAAACACCACTTCATCAAAACGCGGTTGTGCCGCCTGCGCCAGCGTCGCCCACAGCAGAAATAATAGAGCACAGAGTAGCCGTTTCATCGCCTTACCTCCAGATCAGCAGATCAATTTAAAGCTGCGTCTCGACAGTCGCAAATACGCCAGCCACACGATTTTTTTGTACATTATCCCAGGTAAACACCTGGCCATTCATCGCCACATACACGCCCGCTGGCAAGAGCTTGGCGACACCGCAGGCAAAACCCAGATTAAACATCGCGTCTGAATTGGCGATCTCGTAAGGGATCATGGCGCCGGTAAAAATGATCGATTTATTCAAGTCTGCCGCACCCAACACTTCAGCGGTTTCGCGCATGGTATCGGTGCCATGAATGATGACAATGGCTTGCTCGCTCGCTTGCTGGCAAGACTGCAAAATACGCTGTCTATCCTCATCTGTCATGTCCAGAGAATCCATCAGATGATCCGCTTCCAGCGCCACCGGCATTGTCAGACGCGCGCGCTTGAGCACTTCCGGCAAATGGCTATCACCAAAGCCTAAGCGCCCGGCGATCTCGTCATAATGTTTATCAAAAGTGCCGCCGGTAGCGATAATGCGTAAAGTCATGGTAAAGCTCTCTGAAGTAGGGGCTGGGGAAGCGAGTATTGTAGCGCGATTGTGTGATTTTGCTAAGGCAAGCTGCAGCGCAAGCATGCGCCCAAAGGCAAAACGTCGCTTGCCTATATCGAAGCTTTCGAAAAAATCAAGCGACCAGAGGCGTACAGCGACACTCTCAAACTGAAGCGCTTCGGGTAGGCTATAGTGATGTATTGCGCCCTGGTCTAAACGATAGCAACATGAAACCCATCGCTCCTGGAACCGTCATTTTTCATCGTCATCGCGGTTATGGCGTGCTCACTGCCGTGAATTTACTCACCGGTTGGGTGGCGGCGCGCTTTGGCGATGAAACGCGCACCTTGGATCTGGATTTATCGCATGATGAGTTGCAGCATGCCGATGGCGAATTAATTCTATTCCGCCGCATGCCACCAGAACGCATGCCGCATGCGCGTTTGATGGCTATGGTGCGCGCGCTGCATCAGGCAGGTTATCAAAGACTATATTTGTATAGCTGGCCCAAACCTTCCGGTCTGCACTGGCGCTGGCAATTATTTACCGGCCCGCGTCACTGGATGCAAAGGCCGTGGCGCGAAGGCTGGTATGGCTCCGGTGCCGAATATAATTTCAATCCGGTTATGGGTTGGGGCGATGCGCCCGGCGCCAGCAGCACAGAATTGATCCATGCCCTGGCGCAATTCGACCCGGTCGGCTTAGCGCACGCCCTGGGCCGCGATGAAGATCACAGTCTGTGGTTTGCCACTGTCTGCGATGCTTTGCTACCCAACTATGCGTATAGCTTAGCCATGGATCAGCCCAACTTGCCTCTGCCGCCACATTTACCCATCATCACAGTAAGGCAACGCCTGCCTGAATACGCAGGCATACCTTTGCCATGGCCGCCCGGTTGGCAAGGGATCTGGAGCCCAGATGCTCTATCCGGTAAGCACCAGCCGCGCAGCATAGTCAGACATGACATCATCCCTAGTTCGATACGTTTGCCTTTTGATTTTTGAGAGCGCATGCGCCTATGATAAGGCCTTGAATTTAAATACTCCCCACAAATCACGGAAAAAATTCTTATTTACGCCTATGCCTAGTGCGTAAACTAAAAATACTGAGTGGGGGTATCCACTTCTACGCAAGTGATTTAATTAGCAAACCACAATCAAAACAATACGAACACAACAATTAAACAACTAGAATTAAATGTATGAAAATTATCACTTAGACCATCCCTTAAAGGTCGCGCCTTAGCTAAGGTATACTTTCAGACTTGCATTTGCGCCGAACATAGCTATTGCGTTATAGCGACGCCAACATTGATACGCCAATAAAAATGATTTCGCCTTTTTATTGAAATGCGCTGGTACTCTTTTGATCACTTCAAAGAGGAAATACAGATATTTTTCTAGGGAAATGAAATGCTTTTAGTCACAGGAGGCGCGGGATTTATTGGTGCAAACTTTGTACTCGACTGGGTAGCGCAATCTGACGAAGCTATCATCAATCTTGATGCCTTGACTTACGCTGGCAATCGCGAAAACCTTGCCTCCTTAGAAGGCAATGAGCAGCATAATTTTGTGCATGGCGATATCGCTGATACTGCGTTAGTGAGCGCCTTACTGGCACAACACCAACCACGCGCCATCATTAATTTCGCCGCAGAAAGCCATGTGGACCGATCCATCCATGGCCCGGAAGATTTCATCCAGACCAATATCGTTGGCACCTTTAAATTACTCGAAGCCACGCGCGCCTATTGGGGTAGTTTGAAAGGCGATGCTAAGAGAAATTTCCGTTTCCTGCATGTCTCGACCGATGAAGTGTATGGATCGCTGAGCAAGGATGAGCCAGCCTTTACCGAAACCCATCAGTACCAGCCAAATAGCCCTTATTCAGCCAGCAAGGCGGCCAGCGATCATCTGGTGCGCGCTTACCACCACACCTATGGCATGCCGGTACTGACCACTAATTGCTCAAATAATTACGGCCCCTATCATTTCCCGGAAAAACTCATCCCTTTGATGATCGTTAATGCCCTGGCAGGCAAAGCCTTACCAGTCTATGGTGACGGGCAGCAAATCCGCGACTGGCTGTATGTCAAAGACCATTGCAGCGCGATACGCAGAGTACTAGCCGCAGGCACGGTAGGTGAGGTGTATAACGTCGGCGGCTGGAACGAAAAACCAAATCTGGAAATCGTCCACACTGTATGCTGCATACTCGATGAATTGCGCGGCCGAGCCGATGGCAAAAGCTATGCAGAACAGATTAGTTACGTAACTGATAGGCCAGGCCACGACCGCCGTTATGCGATTGACGCCAGCAAACTGGAACGCGAACTAGGCTGGAAACCGGCAGAAACCTTTGAGACTGGCATACGCAAGACAGTCTTATGGTATCTGGAAAATCAAGCCTGGGTAGCCAATGTTTTATCCGGCAATTACCGCGACTGGGTCGCCAAAAATTACGCGGAACGCCAGGCATGAAAATCCTCTTATTCGGTATGGATGGCCAGGTGGGCTGGGAATTGCAACGCAGTCTCGCGCCTTTGGGCGAACTGATTGCACTAGATGCCTACAGCACGAATCTGTGCGGTGACTTTACCAACCTGGAAGGCATAGCGCAGACTATACGTAGCGTCATGCCAGACATTATCGTTAATGCAGCTGCACATACCGCAGTCGACAAGGCTGAAAGTGAACCCGAACTGGCGCGCACTATTAACGCACTGGCACCAGGCGTATTGGCGCAAGAAGCCAAACGCATTGGCGCCTGGCTGATCCACTACTCTACTGATTATGTATTTGACGGCAGCGGTGATCAGGCCTGGCTAGAGACGGATACGCCTGCCCCCTTGAGCGTCTACGGCAAAACCAAACTGGAAGGCGAAACAGCAATACGTGCATCAGAATGCAAACATCTGATTTTCCGCACTAGTTGGGTGTATGCGGCACGCGGCGCTAATTTTGCCAAAACCATGCTTAAGCTGGCACAAGAGCGCGATACTTTAAATGTCATCAACGATCAGATCGGAGCCCCCACCGGTGCCGACCTGCTGGCCGACATCACCGCCCATGCGATACGCACAGTGACGCAAGAACATGCACAGCAACTAAGCGGCATATATCACTTGGTGGCGGCAGGCGCGACCTCCTGGCACGGCTACGCCAATTTCGTGATCGAATTTGCCCGGCAGGCTGGCATGAGTATCAAACTGCCCGCCGCAGCGATCAACCCAGTGCCAACTAGCGCTTTCCCGCTGCCAGCACCACGCCCAAAAAATTCGCGCTTGGATACAAGTAAGCTATCAAGGATTTTCAATCTGCATCTGCCGCATTGGCAAACCGGCGTTAGCCGCATGCTGAACGAAACTATCGACAGAAAAATTTAAGGACTAGCAATGACACAACGTAAAGGCATTATCCTAGCTGGCGGTTCGGGCACCCGACTCTACCCGGTCACCAAAGTAGTCTCAAAACAGCTACTCCCGATTTACGATAAACCGATGATTTACTATCCGCTCAGCACCCTGATGCTGGCTGGGATTAAAGACATCCTAATCATTTCCACGCCACAAGATACTTCACGCTTTGAGCTATTACTGGGCGACGGCAGCGCATGGGGCCTCAATCTGCAATACGCAGTACAGCCTAGCCCAGACGGTTTAGCGCAAGCCTTCATCATAGGCAAAGAATTTATCGGCGATTCCCCAAGTGCACTGGTCTTGGGCGACAATATTTTTTACGGCCACGATCTGCAAGGCCAGCTTCAGCAAGCCATGGAACGTGAGCAGGGTGCGACCGTATTCGCTTACCACGTACAAGACCCAGAGCGCTATGGCGTAGTAGCATTCGATGCACAACAGCGCGCTACCAGCCTGGAAGAAAAGCCGCTGGTACCAAAGAGTAATTACGCCGTCACTGGTCTATATTTTTACGATAATCAAGTAGTGAAAATGGCGGAAAACTTGAAGCCATCGGCACGCGGCGAGCTAGAGATCACCGACCTGAATCGCATCTATTTAGAGCAGAGCCAACTGAACGTAGAAATGATGGGGCGTGGCTATGCCTGGCTAGATACTGGCACCCATCAGAATTTAATTGAGGCCAGTAATTTCATTCAGACTATAGAAAATCGCCAGGGATTAAAGGTCTGCTGCCCTGAGGAAATTGCCTACCGCAAAGGTTTTATCGATACCAAACAACTAGAAAAACTGGGACAAGCACTAGCGAACAACAGCTATGGTCATTATCTATTACGGCTGGCAAAAGAGGGGGCGCGACAGTGAACGTTATCAACACGACTATTCCCGACGTACTCATTATAGCGCCCAAGATAATTGGCGACGAACGCGGCTTTTTTTTTGAAAGCTTCAACCAGCGCCAATTTAATCAACTAACCGGGACCAATGTCCAGTTCGTACAAGATAATCATTCGCGTTCGGCAAAAAACGTCTTGCGAGGACTGCACTACCAAATACAACAACCGCAAGGCAAACTAGTGCGCGTGGTGCAAGGGTCTGTCTATGATGTGGCAGTAGATATACGTCGCAGCTCAGCCACGTTTGGCCAGCATGTGGAAGTAGAGCTTTCCGCAGAAAACAAATACATGCTCTGGATACCGCCTGGTTTCGCGCATGGTTTCGTGGCACTGTCTGAGACTGCCGAATTACTCTACAAGACCACTGACTATTGGGCACCAGAATTCGAACGCTGCATTGCTTGGAACGATACGTTCATTGGCATTCAATGGCCGTTAGCATGTGAACCAACTTTATCGGTGAAAGACCGTAGAGGAAAACCATTTGCAAATGCAGAATATTTCGACTGACCCTTGCACTTTAATCGATCAGACTCGGTATATCCATCAATGCCAACGCAAAATAGGTAGCAAAAATTCTAAATACCTATTGTTTTTTTATCAAACGACGTCGTTTCATGCCAAAGCTTATTATATGTTACAAGTGTAACTTTTTTAGCAACAAAATTTCAAAATCATGAGCCGCGATGTATAATTGCGGGTTGTGAATAGTAAGCACTGATAACTCTATATCACTACTCTTGGTGTTTTTCAATAATTTGCCGTGTATTTCACGTCTATAGATATTTTAATATTCTAAAAAAACAAAGCTATGGCTCTTCATTTGAAATTAATACCAACAATATTATGTGGCGGTGCTGGCTCCCGTTTGTGGCCGGTTTCTCGTGAATTACATCCAAAACCGTTCATTCGATTGGCTGACGGACAAAGTCTGCTACAAAAAGCCTGGCTAAGAGGTGCGGTTTTGCCGGATGTCGCTGAGGTGCTAACAGTTACCAATCGCGAACTATTCTTCAAAACAGAAGATGAGTACCGCGAGATTGCTGGAGCCACATTCAAGAATCTACCAAATAGTTTCATTCTTGAGCCATTTGGTCGCAACACTGCGCCGGCGATTGCCGCAGCCGCTTTACACGTGGCGGCCAAACACGGTGATGATGCACTGATGCTGGTACTGGCAGCCGATCACTTAATCGCAGATCAAAATGCTTTCGCTGCTGCAGTCGCACAGGCGACTCTCATAGCGCAGCAGGGGAAATTGGTCACATTTGGCATCCAGCCGGATGCAGCAGAAACTGGTTATGGCTACATTGAGACAGAAGGTACTGCAGTTCGACGGTTTGTCGAAAAACCAAATCTAGAGAAAGCTCAAGAGTACTTGGCTACTGGTAGATATCTGTGGAATTCGGGTATGTTTTGCTTCGCCGCAGGTACCATTCTGCGCGAAATGGAACAACACTGCCCAGCAATTCTCGCTGCAGCTCGCAATTGCATGGATCGTGCAATTAAAGCCAACGGAGAAGGTTTCTCTCAAGTAGAGTTGACTCCTGACACTTTCAACTTGGTGCCTGACGATTCAATTGACTACGCTGTCATGGAAAAATCGCACAACGTCGCGGTAGTCCCGTGCAGCATAGGATGGAGCGATATAGGCTCATGGAATGCAATCGGTGATCTGACCAAACCTGATAGCAAAGGCAATCGGATAGAGGGTGAAGTTCAATTGCATGATGTAGACAACTGTTACATACAGAGCAATGAACGTATCGTAGGAGCAGTGGGCATCAGCAATTTAATTATTGTCGATACTCCGGATGCCTTATTAGTAGCCGACCGCAGTCGGGCCCAAGACGTTAAACATATCTACGCCAGCTTGAAACTGCAAAACCACCAAGCTCACAAATTACACAATACCGTCCACCGTCCATGGGGTACCTATACGGTTCTGGAAGAAGCGAGCAACTTCAAGATCAAGCGCATAGAGGTAAAACCTGGTGCCAGTTTAAGCCTGCAAATGCATCACCACCGCAGTGAGCACTGGATAGTAGTGAGCGGCATGGCAAAGGTAATCAACGGCAGCAATGAATTACTTATCAGTACCAATGAATCGACATATATACCCGCTGGTCATAAACACCGCCTGGAAAATCCAGGCGTGCTCGACCTCGTCATGATTGAGGTACAGAGCGGCGAATACCTCGGAGAAGACGATATTGTTCGTTTTGAAGATAATTATGGACGGATTTGATAGCCGTATTATCATACTTTAATCGCAATACCACTTCACGGCAGTTAATGTCACATAAGCAATAATAATTGAACGTATGACTTTAACAGTCATACGTTCAGAAACATACGTACCGTACCTAATGAAAGTAACTAATGTTTGGCATGTTGTCTGGCGCATGGCGCTACCGTTCTTTTATATTTTCATCAATTAAAACCGAACTACGGAGTAAACTCGTCCGCAGCCAATTAAGCGGTTTATGGATGGTTTTAAATCCTTTAGCGCAAATTTTGATATTTGCCCTTGCCCTGTCAGCAGCACTAACTGGCATTGACAACCAATATGCTTATGTAAGCTATCTGATGTCCGACACTTTTGACTGGTCATTATTTCCTGAAATCATCGATCGCCGCTTAGGACTTTCCATAGAAAAAAAAATTTCCATTAGTTGTATTTGGCTCAATGGCCAATTCAACCTCTCACGCTTAAGTGAAATAGCCAACTCGGAACTATGTCGAGGTTTAATAGAAAACCATCTGCTAGTGGGGCAGGAGTTATGAACGTAAACGACATTAAATCCTTTCGTATCACTCGAATATTACGCAAAACAGTTTACCCAATAAAACAACTACTAAAGCCTGTATTAACTTCAGCCATACGCTACACGATTAACAATCATGTATTAAAGAGAAGGGCTTTGAATTTATTAAATAAGCATCCAGGATGGAAGCATCATCTACGTTTTTTTGCTATCAATGCACAAATAATCACAGACGCCTCTATGATCACTCAATTTCCAGAAGGTAGATCAGATACTCTGCATAGCATGGACTTACCAATGTCACCTCGATCGCTGAATTTATATATTCAACTTAAAGCCGCAGTGGAAGAGCGGGGAAACTAATGCGAATTGTCATTGACATGCAGGGTGCGCAGAGCGAAAGTCGTTTTCGGGGTATAGGTCGCTATAGTTTGTCACTTACGCAGGCCATCGTGCGCAATCGTGGGGATCACGAAATTATCCTATTGCTTAATGGTTTGCTGCCTGAATCAATTGAGCCAATTAGAGCAGCATTTAACGACCTGTTACCACAAAAAAATATCCAAGTTTGGTACGCACCTGGGCCTGTACGCGAACTTGAAACAGCTAATGGTTGGCGTAGAGACGTCGCAGAATGTATACGCGAAGCCTTTATTGGCAGTCTAAAACCGGATGCTGTTTTAATAACTAGTCTTTTTGAAGGTTTTGGTGACAATGCAGTGACCAGCGTAGGTAAGTTCTTCTCGAGCCCCCCTACGGCAGTGATTTTTTACGATTTAATACCGCTACTGAACCCAGAAACGTATCTCGCCACAAATCCAATTTACGAGAAATATTATCGACAAAAAATAGACCACCTTCAGCGTGCGGACCAATGGTTAGCCATATCTGCATCTGCACTAAATGAAAGTGCGAATATCTCACGCCTATCATCTAATGCAACGGTCAATATATCGACGGCCTGTAATAGTACATTTCAACCTTTAGAAATTTCTGAAGTTCAGAAACAAAATTTTTTAACCCGACTAAAAATAACCCAGCCTTTTATCTTATATTCGGGTGGGGCCGATGCGCGTAAAAATCTGCATAAATTAATTTTGGCTTATGGGCATTTACCAAAAACACTGCGTGAAATTCATCAATTGGTGTTGGCGGGGAAAATGCCTGAAGGTGAAGAGAGCGCTTTATGGAAAACTGCGAAGTCGGCGAGCGTGGACAGAGAAGAATTACTATTTACTGGCTATATAGCCGACGAAGATTTAGCGTGGCTCTATAATCTCTGTGCGTTGTTTATATTGCCATCTTTACATGAAGGATTCGGCCTTCCTGCTCTTGAAGCGATGGCATGCGGTGCTGTGGTCATAGGTTCAAATACGACCAGCATCCCTGAAGTCATAGGTCGGGAAGATGCGTTATTCGACCCAAATGATGAAGTGTCTATCAGTCAAAAATTGGCTGAGGTGCTTTACAATCCAGCACTCCATGCCAAGCTAACGCAACATGGCTTGCAACAAGCTAAAAAATTTTCATGGGATGAAAGCGCCAAACGTGCAATGACGGCGATCACCAATATAAAATTTAGCCCTGTCAATAGCGATGTTACGTTGAAAAAAAATGCCATTGAGGCAAACCAAAATATTCTGATCAAGAAAATTGCCGCACTCGTTCCATCCCAAATATCTAATAAAGAGATGCGCAGTATCGCGCATTCCATCAGTTATATTCAAACAGAGCCCAAGCAATCGCAACTCTTTATTGATATTTCGGAATTGGTACAAAGGGACGCGGGAACTGGAATTCAACGTGTTACACGTAGTATTTTAAAAGAGTTGTTAGTAAATCCACCCGAAGGCTATATAGTAGCTCCGGTATATGCGACACAAGGCAATTTAGGATATCGCCACGCCCGACATTTCACCGCTAAGATGTTAGGTACAACAAGTACTATGAACGATGATGTTATCGATCATCAGCCGGGTGATATATTCTTAGGCCTCGACTTGCAACATCACGTGGTTGCCGCTCAAAAAAACTATTTATCAGCCCTCCGTCAGGATGGTGTAAAGATATTGTTTGTTGTTTATGATCTTCTTCCTATTTTGCTTCCTCATGTTTTCCAAGCCGGCACTGATTCAAACCATAAAGCTTGGCTTGATACATTAATGAGCTTCGATGGTGCGTTATGCATTTCACGCTCAGTGGCAGACGAATTAAAAATATGGCAACGAACTCATGGGCCAAATCGCCTACGTCCCTATGCAATTGATTGGTTTCATCTCGGAGCAGATGTCGCAAATTCAATCCCAACACGCGGCTTCCCCGCTGATGCGGTACGAATACTGAAACAGATTAAGCAATGCCCATCATTTATATGTGTAGGTACTATCGAGCCACGGAAACGTCAAACTCAGGTGCTTGAGGCATTGGAGCTCCTATGGAATCAAGATGTCAATGTTAATTTAGTACTAATTGGAAGGCAAGGCTGGTTAGTAGACTCCCTGATTAAACACATCCAGCGACATCCAGAGCTCGGAAAGCGACTATTTTGGCTAGACGGTATCAGTGACGAATATTTGGAGCAGGTTTATGCTGCGTCCACATGTTTAATTGCTGCATCAGAAGGCGAAGGATTTGGTCTCCCACTTATTGAGGCCGCACAACATAAGCTCCCCATTATCGCGCGCGATATCCCAGTTTTCCGTGAAGTCGCCGGTGAATACGCCCATTATTTTCAAGGTTTACACGCTGCTGATTTAGCGAGTGAACTCAATAATTGGTTGTCACTATATAAGACTGGCGGATATCCAAAATCTGACGACATGCCTTACTTGACATGGGCACAAAGTGCAGAACAGCTAACTACATGTTTAAGATTAGATACCCATTAAAAATTAACAAACTTAAGGAATAGTAATGAATATTATCGTCGTAGGAACCGGCTATGTCGGACTTGTCACCGGAGCCTGCCTTGCTACCAAAGGAAATCATGTAATTTGCGTCGACAAAGACCAAACTAAGCTAGATAAACTTGCTCAGGGTATTTTGCCAATTTATGAACCCGGTTTAGATAAGGTAGTACACGATGCAGTAACAACAAAACATCTGTCATTTACGAATAACGTAAAATCGGCACTCACAATGCTAGCCCCATCCTCGGCAGATCAGCGCACATTAATTTTTATTGCGGTAGGTACACCCCAAGGTGAAGATGGTTCGGCTGATCTTAAATACGTATTGGCTGTCGCCCGTGAAATTGGACAAGAGTTACAACAGCCCGCCATCATCATTAACAAGTCTACCGTACCAGTAGGTACCGCTGATTTGGTCAAAGGCGAGATCGCTTGGCAACTGTTTCAACGTAAAATATTTCTTGATTTCGATGTAGTTAGCAATCCTGAATTTCTCAAGGAAGGTGTCGCACTCGATGATTTTTTTAATCCCGATCGTATTGTCGTCGGCACGGATAACCCAATAGCCAAAGAACAAATGAGCGCCTTGTATTTACCGTTTGTTGCGAAGCCAGAGCAATTGATGATCGTCGGGATTAAAGAGGCCGAATTAATAAAATATGCGGCAAATGCAATGTTGGCTACTCGGATCTCATTCATGAATGAAGTTGCCAATGTATGTGATCGCTTTGGCATTGATGTAGAACAAGTACGTAGCGGAGTTGGTGCTGACTCACGGATTGGCCCTGCCTTCCTAAAGTCGGGCTGTGGTTACGGCGGCTCATGCTTCCCTAAAGATGTGCAGGCACTGGTAAGAATAGCCCAAAGCGTAGGTGTCGATCCGCTTGTGTTAAATGCGGTTGAGGCGCGAAATAAAAAACAGAAACAATATTTATTTCAAAACATCACAGCACGCTTTGGGGCAAATCTACATGGCCGCCAGTTTGCGGTATGGGGCTTGGCTTTTAAGCCGGATACGGATGATATGCGTGAAGCTTCTTCGATTGATTTAATTCGCGCGCTGACTACAGCTGGTGCCAAGGTAATTGCACATGACCCTGTCGCCGAAGAGATGGCTACCAGTATTTTTTCCGATCTAATTCAAGATGGAAAATTACAACTTGAACACGATCCTATGACTACTTTAGCAAATGCTGATGCATTAGTATTGGTAACTGAGTGGAAAGAATATCAAACTGCAGATTTTGCTAAGGTAAAAGCTTCACTGAAATCGGCTGTCGTATTTGATGGTCGTAATCACCTACCGATGAACGATCTTAAAAAACTTAATTTTGAATATATCGGTGTCGGTCGTCGTTAAACCCACTCAATAAACACGCTAAAAATAATAAATATGAAAAAAATTCTTGTAACAGGTGGCGCGGGTTTTTTGGGCTCACACCTATGTGAAAAACTTTTAAACCAAGGTCATACGGTAATTTGCCTTGATAATTTTTTTACAGGCAGAGAAGAAAATATTGAACACTTACGTTCAAATCCAAGCTTTCAAGTAATCCGGCACGACGTATCTTTGCCATTACCCGAAATAAAGGTTGATGAGATTTACAACTTAGCGTGCCCAGCATCGCCGCCGCGATATCAACTCGATCCTATTCAGACGATGAAAACGTCGGTATTGGGAGCACTCAATCTACTCGAAATGGCGCGTTTGCAAAACGCTAAAATTTTCCAGGCATCCACTTCAGAAGTGTATGGCGACCCATCAGTACACCCCCAGCCTGAAAGTTATTGGGGCAACGTCAATACCATAGGCATACGTAGTTGTTATGACGAAGGAAAACGTGCCGCAGAGACTTTATTTTTTGACTACCACCGTCAGCATGGTGTGCGTATCAAAGTCGTGCGCATTTTTAATACTTATGGCCCACGCATGGACCCCAACGATGGTCGCGTAGTAAGTAACTTCATCATCCAGGCTTTACGTGGACAAGACTTAAGCATTTACGGAGATGGTTCACAAACACGCAGTTTCTGCTATGTTGATGACCTCATCGAAGGCTTCATCCGTTTCATGAACGCTGATGATGCAATCACAGGTCCGCTCAATTTAGGTAACCCTTGTGAATTCACCATGTTAGAACTTACAGAAAAAGTACTAGCACTTACAGGGACTAGCAGTAAATTAAGCTTTAAACCTTTACCTCAGGATGACCCAAAACAACGTCAGCCTGACCTTACAGCAACAAAACAGCAACTCGATTGGCAACCGACTATCGAATTAGAAGAGGGGCTGCGGCACACTATAGAATATTTTCGGAAACACGCGTAAACATGACTCACACATTCAAACCAGCACTGGTGATAGTGACGCCGGTATACGAAGACGTCGAAGCATCCAGTCAGCTTTTTCAAGAGTTGCACAAAACCTTTGGGTCTGATGTATACGTCGTTGCTGTAGATGACGGATCAGTACGCCAACCAGTAGATATCGCCAGTCTGCAAACGGCAGGACTTGATGGCGTGATTATCAAACTGAAACGTAATGTCGGGCACCAAAGAGCAATTGCGATAGGTATCAACTACGTCGCGGATAAGCTACCTGACGCAGAACGTGTTGTCGTCATGGATTCGGATGGAGAAGATCTACCCGAATCCATCAAACAACTCATCTTAGCGTTAGAAGCACCGGAAGTTGATGTCGTGGTTGCACAACGTAAGAGCCGCGTAGAAACTTTACGCTTCCGAGCGTTTTATGTCGCCTACAAATGGATGTTTCAATTACTCACGGGTCGAACCATCAGTTTTGGTAACTTTATGGCGCTTAAGCCTGCTGCGGTACAACGTTTATCTGCCATGCAAGAACTTTGGATACACGTTGCTGGTTGTACATTGACATCCAAATTACGCCTGGCGACCTGCCCACTCGATCGAGGCTCAAGATATGCAGGACAAAGTAAGATGAATTTTGTAGGTCTCGCTCTGCATGGTTTCAAAGGACTAATGGTATTTGCCGAAGATGTTTTAGTCCGCGTTGGGATTGCTTGCGCATTGGTGGCAATACTATCGGTACTTGCGAGCGTCGCCGCGGTTGCGCTTAAACTGTTTGGCGTAGCAACCCCAGGTTGGTTTTCGGTTGCCTTAGGCATATTGTTGCTGGTGTTCTTGCAAACTGGCGCACTGACCTTGATGACACTCATGCTAACCGGCGTGGTGCGTGGCGGCCTAGTGGCCAACGTTGCCTACAGGGATTTTGTAGATACCATAACTCATGCGCACCCAAGTGTTACGCTTTAAGGCTTTGCTAGAACTGCAGTTAATGCGCTATTTAATAAATGGTGTAGTCGCAACCATGGTGCACTTTGGAGTACTGCAGTTCAATCTCAAGTTATTGCATATACCATCTGCCGGCATAGCTAATTTTATCGCCGCATTTTTTGGTATTACGGTCTCTTTTCTTGGTAGTCGCTACTATGTATTTCAAGATCATCAGCAAACACTGTTAACGCAAGCGAGCAAGTTCCTTGCCCTGTATGCGATTATTGCCTGTTTTCACGGCTTACTCCTCTACGTCTGGAGTGATCTTTGGGGCTATGATTATCGTATAGGCTTCTTACTTGCTACGGCACTTCAGGTATCGCTAAGCTACATTGGCAACAAATTTTTGGTATTTAAAAAATGAAAAAAATCTTCTGGGCATTACTCAGCACGACACTATTTATCAGCGTATTGCTGCTTACATATTGGCTGCACGTCAATTACTTCAAAGTCGATGTGGTGCTATACAGTTCTCTTGCCGACGCGCTGATGGCAACAGTCTTAGTCTCTGTGCCCTTATATTTATGGCAGAGATTAAATATTTTTAATCACTTTGAAAAATTACAGTTATCTTTCATTTGGCTGCTAGGCGGTTATATTTTTGCAATTTCTATCCCTACCGTAATAGACCGATCCTTATCCTTTTACATATTAGAAAAGATACAGCAGCGAGGCGGCGGCATACAGTTTGCAAAATTTGAAGAAATATTCACCAAAGAATACGTTAAAGAACATCGTCTGGTCGATGTGCGCCTGACAGAACAACAGGCGTCTGGCACTATAAAAATTGAGAACGGTTGCGTCATGCTAACTGAGCGAGGTACACAATTAGCCAACGCCAGTAGATTTTTCAGACGCAATCTTTTGCCAAAACAACGTCTTCTCATGGGTAAATACACAGACGATCTAGTAAATCCTTTTCTTCATAGTGAAAAGGCCTCTGAATACGAATGTATAAATACACAGGTTCAACTTAATAGTCATTAAACCACTTCAAAATTATGCATTTTATGTTGTGAGAGGGTATCGGACAATATCGCAATATTCTCTTTCGCATAATCAATTCATCGTATTTTAATTTCAATACTCCAGAATAATTTAATCGATACCTGTCTTTCCCACTAAACTTAGAACAGCAATTCAATATAGCTAAGGCTTCAACGTATGTTGATTAAATTGCTCAAAAAAACCGACAGCCAATTGCAAATCCATTTTCGTTAAAGTTTTCTTTTATTTCCTTTAGACTTTATCGATTTCCCAAGCAAACATTTACCCCCAAATTTATGACAGGTTCTGAAAGCTTTACATTGTGAGCATCAATAGAAAAATATGGGGCACTGCTTCATACGGAAACGCAAAATTCAATATTATTTTTGTGGTTTTTTTTACAATTTTACTAGCTACTGCCTGCTGTCTTCATATATACGAAGACAACTTAAATGGCCCACCAATCCGATCCGATGGATTTGGTTACAACTCTTATCTTTCTTCTATTTTTATCGATGGAGATTTGTCTTTTCACTCCGCTCTAACGGAAGTATCGGACGATGATTTGGCAAGTAAAGCCTATGGACTTGGTCCGCATCCTACTACCGGTAAAATGTTCACCAAATACCTCCCTGGAACGGCTTTACTTGCAACACCTTTTTTTATCGCCGCAGACGTATTTGCTAAATTATACAAATTCCCGCGGACCGGATATTCAACACCCTATCAAGTCGCCAATATATTATCTGGGATTTTTTATCTGTGTATCGGCATGCTTGCAATTTACACTACTTTGCGACGAAAATATCCATCGCAAATTGCGGGGATGGTTCTCTTACTAGTGACATTTGCCACCAATGTATTCCATTACGCAACTTATGATGGTTCTTTTTCGCATATATATTCGTTTGCTATTATTTCCATTTATACACTATTACTCGACCAATATAGAAACTCCAGCCCAAACCGCGATACCTATTACCTAATTGGCTTAGGGATTGCGATAGGCTTAATCGCCATGATCCGGTTACCCAACGCAATTTTAGGGATTTTGGCGCTTGGTTTAATCGTAGAAAAAAATCTGAAATTAGAAAGCAGAATACATCTATTCCAACATCTCGCAATTTTTGGAATCGCCGCATTTATAAGCACAATGCCACTATTCGCGTACTGGTATAGAACTAGTGGTAGTTTTATATTCAACTCTTATGCGGCATTCCCGCCAAAAAACGGCAAGCTAGAAGGATTTAACTGGACTAAACCAGAAATTTTTAAATTTCTGTTTAGTATCGATCGAGGTCTATTTTTTTGGTCACCTGTTACATTACTAGGCTTTTTAGGGCTACCGTCATTGCTCAAGCGCGACCACGTTTTTCCTGGACTGATTACCTTGGTACTAGCTGTTCATATTTATATTTGCTCCAGTTGGTGGACTTGGTCTTTCGGTGCAAGTTTTGCTTGCAGACCGTTTGTAGACCTGATGCCCTTAGTATCAGTACCTCTAGCAACCAGCATCGTAACTATTAGAAAAAAATGGGGAGCACGTTGGACCTGGGCGCTTATTTTCTGTTTTATTTCTATTAATTTAATATTAATGTATTCGTATTGGCATAGCTATATTCCATATACAGGAACTACTCTCAAAACACTTGAAAATTTACCAATGAATTTTGGAATTGAATACTGATAGAAGATTGATGAAAAAACTTAACGATAACGCCGCAATTGAAAAAAGAATCGACATGTTAAAGGCCTTACAATCAAACTGGTTTGCCTTATTGTTCCTTATCCTAGGATTTTTCGCCTACGGCTTACCCGCTGTCGATTACTTTACGGCAGTGCCTGGTGATATCGGTGACGCTCGTTTTAATAGTGTCATTCTGGAACACCTATTTCAATGGCTGACGCAAAAAGGAACTTCTTTATGGAGCCCTACATTTTTTTATCCGTTTAGGGGTGTACTGGCATTCAGTGACAATCATTTTGGGTCAGCTTTCGCCTATATCTTATTTCGTAGCTTGGGGGCGGGACGCGAAGTAGCTTTTGATAGCTGGTTTCTCGTCGGTATAAGCTTAAATATTATTTGTTCCTACCTGGTGATAAAACGACTAGGCTTAAATGGTTTTTCGGCAGCGGCGGGCGCCTTTGCGTTTACGTTTGCATTACCTGTTTTGGCGCAAGAAAGTCACGCGCAATTGACCTATCGTTTTGCCATTCCTCTTGCCTATTATGCATTTTTTGAGATGCTGGAAACCAAGCGACTCTTTCCGTTTTGGCGCGTCGCCTTCTGGACGGCAGTCCAGTTTTTTTGCTCTATCTATTTAGGGATTTTCTTAATCTATTTATTGATAGCCAGTTTTTGCGGGGTGTTTTTTTGGAGTCGTGCAAGTAATTTTTTTCAAGAAATGCGGGTATCAATAGTCCGAGAACCGATCCATAAAAAAATTGCTTTTATAGCCATTCTTGCAATTTCTACGATTGCTGTAAGCTACTTACTCTATCGATACCAGTCGATTAGCGCATCGTATGGATTTAAACGCTCTCCGAGCGAAATTATGGCTACGCTGCCCAGAATCTCCAGTTATTTTCTCGCAGATCATTCTAGACTGAGCTCTTGGATCGGTGGTTTCGTCACTGATATTCCCATGCGCCACGAACATCAAATGTTTTTTGGGGCTGGAATATGGGCGCTAAGCATTTATGGTGCGGCGGTCGCATGGAGTAAGTCGGAAATGAAGCAACTTGCAAAAATCGCGCTGTTCACCTTCGTTTTCATGTTTTTATTTACGCTGAACCTAGGAGGCATTTCTTTATACCGTGCAATATCCTACCTTCCTGGCTTGAGTGCAGTCAGAGCGGTTACCCGGATTGCGCTCGTAATGCTCATGCCTATTTCCATTTTAGTAGCGATAGGCACGCAGCAACTTTGGAATAAGATAGACATCAAAAATATGAGTGCAAAACTTGTGTTCGCCCTTATTATCATAATTTTACTAGGCGCTGAAGTTGTCACATACAAGATATACAATACGTCGATCGCAGTTTGGGCTGCGCAACAAACCGCACTCAAAAATAAATTAACGATGCCATTAACCGCGGATACAATTTTATATGTTTCAGGAAAAAGTTCCGACCCAAGTTTTGTCACAGAGCTTGATGGGATGATTTTGGCGCAAGATATGCGGCACCCCACCTTAAATGGGTACTCCGGGAATGCACCGCCGAATTATTTAGACCCATCGCCTTGTACGTCATTCCATAACCGTATCAATGCCTATGCCAAGTTCCAAGAGCTGCCACTTGCCGCGGCAAACGTATTAGCCGCACGTGTGATGGTTGTTGCGCTGGAAAACTGCGAGCATGAACCTATTATTGCTGGATCAGGGAAGATCGCAGCTTCGCAAGCAGAACATATACAACTGTCTCTAAGCGATATAACACTTGATCAGAGTTTTTTAAAAACCAAACTTAGTATTCAAAATAACTCCGAAGCTGATTTCAATACATTACGCAGTGACGGTCCCGCTTTACGGGTGTCGTGGCGTTTCATTAACGAAAAATCAAAAAATCAAGAACTGAACGCGAATTGGGAACCAAGACAGGATATGGCACTTACCATCGCACCGAAAACAAGTGCTTCAATTGATTTGCTTGCAATACTCCCATCGCTACCAGGTAATTACCAATTCCAAGTATCCATGGTACAAGATGGGGTCGAATGGTTTCATAACATGGGAATGAAAATCGTGAGTACCCCAATTACGGTAACCACTACAAAATAGCCAATAAAATCATTACAGCTTATAATCCTCTATTTATATTATTACTTAACGTGCAATTAAAATGACCAAAAAAACGGCAATCATCACAGGAATAACCGGGCAAGATGGCGCCTATTTAGCACAACTGCTGCTGGAAAAAAACTACACTGTCTATGGCACTTATCGCCGTACCAGTTCAGTTAATTTTTGGCGACTTGAAGAACTAGGTGTTCAGAACCACCCAAATCTGCATTTGGTCGAATACGACTTAACTGATTTGGGATCCAACATTTCTTTAGTTCAAAAAGTGCAGCCTGATGAAATTTATAATCTGGCCGCGCAAAGTTTTGTCGGTGTCAGTTTTGATCAACCAACTACGACAGCTCAGATTACCGGACTTGGCGCAGTAAATCTGTTAGAAGCGATTCGTTTGGTCAATCCAAAAATACGTTTCTACCAAGCATCTACATCTGAAATGTTTGGCAAGGTACAGGCTATTCCTCAGATTGAAGAGACTCCTTTTTACCCACGGAGTCCTTATGGTGTTGCCAAGTTGTATGCCCATTGGATGACAGTCAACTACCGCGAAAGTTACGGGATATTTGGCTCCAGCGGGATTTTATTCAACCACGAAAGCCCACTGCGCGGACGCGAGTTTGTTACTCGTAAAATTACCGATTCAGTTGCAAAAATTCAACTTGGAAAGCTAGATGTACTTGAGCTTGGTAATATCGATGCCAAACGAGACTGGGGTTTTGCCAAAGAGTACGTTGAGGGAATGTGGCGCATGTTGCAAGCGGATGAACCAGATACCTTCGTATTAGCGACAAACCGTACCGAAACAGTGCGTGATTTCGTTCGTATGGCATTTAAGGCTGCGAACATTGTTGTTGATTTCAAAGGCTCGGCAGAAGACGAAACGGCAATCGATGTTGTCACCGGAAAAACTGTCATGCGTGTCAATCCAAAGTTCTACCGACCTGCAGAAGTTGAGCTGCTGATTGGTGACCCTGCAAAAGCCAAAGCTAAGTTAGATTGGGCACCTAGCACTACTCTAGAACAATTGTGCAAGATGATGGTAGAGGCCGATATCCGTCGCAATACAGCAGGATTTTCATTTTGAGGATTCTGGTCACAGGAGCTGATGGTTTTACCGGTCGCCACTTTGTATCGACCGCTGTTGCCCGCGGCCATGAGGTTGTCGCTTTGCGCGCCAACCTCAATGACAGCACAGCCGTAAAAACTGAAATTGCTGCCTTGGCACCAGAGGCTGTTGTTCACCTCGCTGCTATCAGCTTTGTCGGACACGCCGACGCAAGTGCTTTTTATAGCGTTAACGTAATCGGCACATTAAATTTGCTAGATGCTTTAGCTGCGCTGCCAGAACCACCGCGCAGTGTACTACTCGCCAGCAGTGCCAATATATATGGGAACTGCGAGCAATCACCAATTACAGAATCACAACCGCCGGCACCAGTCAACCACTATGCCATGAGCAAACTGGCAATGGAACACATGGCTCGCACTTATCTTGATCGCCTGCCTTTGTTTTTTGTCCGTCCATTCAATTACACTGGTGCTGGGCAAGCAGCATCATTCGTGATTCCAAAACTGGTTGCGCATTTTTCCAAACGGGCAGAGTCGGTTGAGCTTGGTAACCTAGATGTAGAACGTGAATTTAATGACGTGCGTTTTGTATGCGAAACTTATTTACAATTGCTTGAGAAAGCAAAACCGGGCATGGCGATCAATATTTGTTCAGGGCTTCCCATTACACTGAAATCGGTCATTACATTGCTCAGCGACATCACTGGCCATCAATTGCAAGTCAACGTCAACCCAGCTTTCGTACGCAATAATGAAATTCATCGTTTGTGTGGCAGCGCTGAAAAATTAATAGATGTAATCGGTCCAGTGTCGCACCGCCCCCTGCGAGAAACCTTGCAGTGGATGCTAGAACAATCGGAAAGTGCATAATGCGTGTCGCGTTCAATGCAACAGCCCTTCTGTCACCACTTACTGGGATAGGACAATACAGCGCTCATTTGGCTATGGGATTGGCGGCGCATAAAGATATAGAACCCGAGTTTTTTTATGGCGCTTTCTGGGGCAAAGAAGTTCGCAGCGCGCCACTGCCGGCCGCAGCATCTTTACTACCTTGGATACGCAGTAAAGTACCATTTTCTTATGCGCTAAGACGCGTCATCCAGAACCAGCGCTTTTCATCTCATACTAGGGGTGGTCGCTTTGATATTTACCATGAACCAAACATCCTTCCCTTACCATTTGATGGTTTGACGGTTGTAACGGTGCATGATTTATCTTGGATACGCTTTCCTCAGATGCATCCTCCAGAGCGCGTACGGGCAATGGACAAGTATTTTGAGTCAGGACTGAATCGTGCTTCGATGATACTGACAGACTCTCACTTTGTAAAACGTGAGCTGATAGACGTTTTTGGTGTGTCCCCTAAGCGGATACGTCCTATTGCACTAGGCGTAGAGTCGTTGTTCACCCCTCTGACCGCGGATGCAACGATGCCAGTACTACAACAACACTCCTTAATCCATGGAGAGTATTTGCTCGCAGTAGGTACAATTGAGCCCAGAAAAAACCTGCAAGTGGCTTTACAGGCCTTCATGCAATTAGCTCCTGCGATACGCAAACGTTATCCGCTCGTATTGGTCGGAATGAAAGGTTGGCATACATCAGAACTGGAACAAAAAATTGCTCCAATGATACAATCTGGTGAAGTACGTCAATTGGGGTATCTATCACGCGAAGATCTTGCCAAAGTCATCGCGGGAGCATTAACCTTGATTTACCCTTCAGTTTATGAAGGTTTTGGGCTGCCACCACTTGAAGCTATGGCGTGTGGGGTACCTGTCATCGCCGCGAATGTCTCATCGATCCCCGAGGTAATAGGTGACACTGGTTTGCTAATAGACGATCCGCATGACGTATCTGCTTTAACAGAAGCAATTCAGAATATGGTAATGGATCCAAAAACCAGAAAAGACTTGTCTGAAAAGGCTTTAACTAGAAGCAGATTATTCACATGGGATCAATGTGTCACTCAAACAATCGATACGTACCAAAAAATACGTCTTGCCAACTAAAATACTTACAATAAACAATACGGTTCACTGATGATATTGCGATTTTTGGGAGCACAGTGGATAGCCGTAGGTTTTATTGGCGCAGTATCTTTTGCCATAAGCGTCTTGGTCGCCCGTATGCTAGGCCCAGATCAGTTTGGTCTTTATGCGATCGCCTTATCAGTCGGTGCAATCGTCGCCATCTTGGCGGATGGCGGTTTTGCTAAGCTATTGCAACGTGAACGTGCACGATCAAGCGCTACATTAACCGAATTATTACCAAAATTACCGGGGCTGGCATATGGCCATGCGCTATTGGTCATACTTACTCTTTCATTTTTTTCGGTAATACTTTCCCCCACATATGCATTAACTTCGTTAGCCACCATCTGGTTCTTTGGTACTGTTGCGTTAAATCAATTTGGTCTGGCTATCTTAAGAGGCGATGGTCGTTTGGTGCGAGATGCTTCGTGGCAAATAGGTAATCGCAGTTTCACTGCAGTTTGCGCTGCTCTCGCATTATTACTAGGAGCGAGCCACCCATGGCAAGTATTAATGGCACAATTTATCGGTGCCAGCGCTTTTGGTTTTTTAGTCGTACGCTACCTTCGGGTTAGCCCTCTATTCAACTTATCACCAAAAGTTTACCAAGCGTTATTGCCGTTTATCTGGCTTGATTTAGCAACAACACTTCATTTAAGAGTAGATATGGTTCTTTTTCAATTTTTGGATTTACCAAAAATTGAGGTTGGCCAGTATGGAGTCGCTTACCGTCTAATTGATGCAACACTTTTACTCGCATCTCCAGTAGGTTTAATTTTATTCCGCCGCTTCCGGCAAAATGTCATTTTACCATCAAAAATCATTAAAGAAATATTGCCTGCTTTGATAGTAGCAACCTTAATTGGCATGGGGTTATTATTTCTACTATGGCTTTTTAGCAATGAACTTGTCGCCCTCACCTATGGCCCGGCATATCAAGGCGCAGGCACCTTACTTTTAGTTCTAGGTGGGGCACTTGTCTTTCTCTTACCAAATGGCGTGTTAAATCAAGCCGCCTTAGCGTTAGGACTAGAGCGATGGTTTGCGATTTCAGCATCAATCGCGGCATTAATAAGTATTGTTGGAAACCTGCTGTTAATTCCAACTTATGGCATCATGGCCGCCGCATGGATGACGGTACTAACTGAAGCAATACTGGGTGCATGTCTTACTGCGGGAATAATACTGCAGAGCAGACAATTAAAAGAAATTAAAGAGGAGTAGTTCAATTGAGTACATCAGTACTACATGTGTACCGTACCTATTTTCCCGACCCACCTGGAGGTTTGCAGGAGGCAATACGGCAGATTGCGCTATCAACTGGTGCACAAGGTGTCACGAATACGATATTTACGTTATCACCTCAACCTGAACCCAGTGTATTAATACGACCAGAGGCAACCGTGGTGCGCAGCCGCTCGTGGGCCGCGCCTGCGTCTTGCGATTTAGGTGGTACCGGAGCGTTTACAACATTTTCTCGCTTGGCAAAACAAGCTGATGTATTACATTACCTATTCCCCTGGCCATTCGCTGACGTATTGAATGCCACCATAAGACCTGATTGCCCGGCGGTCCTGACCTACATTTCTGATGTGGTACGCCAACGATGGTTAGGCGCAGCGTACGCGCCATTAATGTGGAAGACCATGCGTGAAATGCGCGTAATTGTAGCGAATTCTCCAGCGTATGCCAAAACCAGCCCGATTTTATCTCATCCAGATATTCGCGATAAAGTCAGAATTATCCCCTTAGGAATTGAAGAGGACTCCTACCCCAAAGAAGGTGACGATGCAATTTTCGACCGTCTAAAACTTGGGACAGATGAAGTTTTTTTCTTGTTTATAGGGGTATTGCGTTATTACAAAGGTGCGCATTTTCTGATCCAAGCAGCAAAAAACCTCAAGGCAAAAGTGATCATCGCAGGCTCGGGTCCCGAAGGCGGGGCTCTGCAATCACTGGCAACCCAAATCGGCGCTGAGAATGTAGTCTTTGCTGGACAAGTTAGCGATGCGGAAAAAGTTGCATTAATTAAGAACTGCCGGGCATTGGTACTGCCGTCACACTTACGCTCCGAAGCCTACGGAATGGTATTGGTGGAAGCGGCTATGTTTTCCCGCCCTATGATTTCTTGTGAAATCGGCACTGGTACTTCGTATGTGAATTCGCACGAAGAAACTGGCTTTGTAGTCGCTCCGGAATCTACAGAACAATTAACACAAGCAATGAATACGCTGTTAGCGGATGAAGGATTGGCAAACAATTTGGGAAAAGCGGCAAGAGAGCGTTACGAGCGACTTTTTTCCGGTCCTGCATTAGGCAAAGCCTATGCAGCGTTGTTTCGTGAAGTGTCCATTGACAATTTTGCTCTATAAAATTTAATACGAATCAGATTCAACTTTGCAGTTCTAATACCATGTTAATACGATTTCAACTGATCCATGAATACATCGTGTGGCGAACTGGACTTCTGCTATTTTCAGGGGCAATAAGTTAGATTATGCATGCCTGTACGATATCCGCGGGACTAATGTTTTCGAAGCGCAGTTTTTTAGCCAGCAACTATCGGATCAGACCATTCATATTCTCGTTTGCCTTGAGCGCCCTAGAGCAATATAGGGACCCGAAGAAATAGCCTGCATTGAGAATTTTTTGGTGTGATTACCACTCGCTTCTATGTTAATCGCTTCAGAACAAAATAAATAATTTTAATTCGTTGACCAGTACGAGCGAAGGTTCTAAATTCGATTTTTTCCATATTAAAAACACTATCTATTGAGAAAAAACCGCTAACTTTTCCCTCCTTAGCATCAGTACCTAACAAGGTTCCGTTTTGTAGTACTTTTGCTTGCTCGGGCAAAGCGATAGCGAGATCCCAGTCACCAACTACGTCAGATTTACGTTGATCGCTAACATATTCAATCTCAAAAAAATAGTTTCCAGATGGAAGTTTCTCATACGGGCCAAATGATAGTGCCCCTGGCTTACTATTTCTTTCATTCTCGATTTCACATTTCGAAGTATAGTTCCCACTCACTGTTGGTAAGTTACATCCTAACCATTTATAAGAATCACCAGGGATATTAATTTTTCGAGTTCGAAAATTGTTTTTACCGTATATTAGTAAGTCTCGATTACCGCAAGTAATTGTTTTTTGGGGCACTCCAATTACTATGTTAATTTGCTCAATTGATTTTTTGAACAATTTGGCATCTTTTGAAACAATGGCAAAATCATAATTATTTTTAAAGAATGTTTTAGAAGTAATCCACCTCATTTCGTTAAGATCGTCCCAATACTGCGCCAACGTAACCCCAGACTTGCTGAAGGCCTGTATGTATTTCGCATCCCAGTATTGTGCAATACCGTTACTCAAATTTTCTTCACTGATCGCCCTGTCGAGACATGATATATCTTTCGGATAAAAATCATCTGAAACCTCATTATTTCTTGCGATAGAAAGAGCGTTAAGACAAAGATAAACTGAAATTACGATAGATATTGAACAATAAAAATAGAAAAATTTATTCTTTAGCATGTAAGCACAAACAATTGTGCCAATAATTATTGGCCATATGAAGGTCGCAATATAATATCTAGGTGGGAGTTGTGCTTGGTTCGTAACTAGCAAAGCTACGAATAACATTGATAAAATTGAAAAAAATACAAATATAATAATCTGAATAAGTTGCTTTGAGATATTAAAAAGAAAGCGCTTTTTTAATAAGTACATAAAACATAAGACACTAAATGCGAGGTAAAAAATAAAAGCAACTCCAAAAAATGGAGTTTTTACAATTACTTGATTAAATATAGAAAGTATAGTGGAAAAATTAACGTCGATTTTTTCGATACCTATTACAATTGAATACCTTGTATTATGTTCAATTAAATTAGGATACAAAACTAACCCAAGTATTCCGAAGGGCAATGGAATAGTTGCCGGAAGATAATTTCTAAACTGTTTTTCGTGGAAAATAATGTTTATTAATAAAACGGAGAAAAAAACTGGTATTAGAGTCTGGACTACAAATAGTGTGTCTGAAAGTGACGATAAAAATGTCAGTATTGATTGAATCGATAAAATTAATGCTCTATGACTATTTGTTTTACATTTTGGGTAGAGTAAGAGCAGTAGGATGAATATCATACTAGAAATAAACGCGCCGAAATGAAAAGCGCTAAAAAGCATCAATATGAAAGGCTCACCAGCATTTAAAGATAGCCAAGTCATCAATATAGTAACTAACGTGGAAGTAAAAAGAGCACTTTTTTTTTCGAGTTGCCGCGAAATCAGATATGTGAAAACAAACATAATTGATGTCTGAATGATTGCAAAAATAACAATCCTACTGTAAATATTTTCGCCGACATAATGACTCACCAGAAATACTAAGTAATCTGGAAAAAAATATGGTGCTGGCGTTAAATACCAATCTCTTATATTTCCACCGAAATCAAATAAATTTTGAAATAATAATGGTAGGAAAACGGCATCTGAATTAAAAAGATCTTTTAAGGCTGGGTCTTTTGCTAAATATGAAATTACTATTGATCCTGCTGCGACAACTAAAAAAATAGGTGCTGTAAAAAGTCGAATACTAAATAATGACATTTAAATATCAATCTTATTAAAAATAAATGATGGTATATGGGCAATTACAAACATGATGAACTTCCATTTACTAGGAACATATGCAACAGATTGACCTCGCTCAATTGCCACCACAATCTTCCTTGCCACGTCTTCTACCGATGCCAGCTTTACCCCTTGCCCCTTAAGGTGTGCAGTCATAGGGGTATCAGTTGGCCCGGGTTTTATCAGTACTACCTTGACTCCAGTACTGGCAAATCGGTGCTGTAATCCTTGCGCATAACGAGTTACCAAACCTTTCGCTGCACCATAAACATAGTTGGATTTACGTCCCCGGTCACCGGCAACTGATCCGATCAGAGCAATAGTCCCATGGTCGGCTTTTGCCATGTGTTTCGCGAATGCCTCTGCATAGAGTACTGGCGATAATCCATTTACCTCCAACGCTTCCCGACAAGCCTGCAAGTCATCTTGACATTGTGTTTGCTCTGGTAAGGAGCCATGCGCGATCAAGACAATGTCTACCCTTCCCTGCGCAACAATACCGTCCACAGTGGCTTGAATGGCAGTTTCATCAAGGAACTCAGCCTGCAATATCTGGATTTCCGATTGCGGACTACGAACCTTAAGGTCGGCAGCAACTCGTTCAATACGGGTTGCATCACGCCCAACAAGTATCATGTCTACTGACCTGTCTTGAATCCACAGTCGTGCACAATTCTCGGCAATAGCAGATGTTGCTCCTACAATAACAATTTTATCTCTATATTTCATTCTAATTTTCCATAAAGCCATGCAGGAGCATTGGGTTTTGCTCACCTTGGCGTAATATATTAACGATGCATTGGTCGTTGATCGACAGTTTTAAGCAGGTATCGATATATACGAACATTGTTGACAAGATAAATGAAATCGACACCCATTCTTCCTAATTGCAAAAAAACATCGTGCAATGAGATGCGCTATATAAACAAAAAAACAATGTCTCGATATTTTTAATCGGATGAAAGCAATAACTTGAAGCAGTCTCTGTAAGTTAATTTTTTTCTAGAGTTGATGCAAAAAAATACAATTTTATTCCAATCGATTAATTTTAAGATAATTGACTTTCATCGCTGCATCTGCATCCACTATAATTCTGATCTGAATCATCTCATTTTCGAAGGCAGTATCTATATTAAAAGAGCCTTTGATTAGTCCTAACTCATTTTCTGTGCCGAGTATTTTTCCTTTTTCGAGAAACTTAATATCATCGCGCAAGGATACATCGACATCCCATTCGCCCGCAGTATCTGTTTTAAGTTTGGAACTAACATACTCAACCTCAAACGAATATTTTCCTCTCTTAAGCCGCTCATAGGGCCCAAAGGCAAGAAAACCGGATTTAGCTAAAGCGGTAGTTTCGATTTCACAAGATTTGGTATATTTCCCAATAATTGTGGATAACTTACATCCACGCCATTTATAAACAGACCCAATTGTGTCAAATTTGCCATTGCTAGATGGAATGGAAGGCACAGAAAGAAGAAAAAGACAGAAGATAACTAGAAAAACCGAAGAACTTACCAATGACGTAATCAAAATCGGCAATTTATCTTTCGAATATACGCATCTTGATTTCCAAATGTCATCAATAATATACGCGAATAACGCCAACGATAATACAGCATGTAGATTGACGGGCAATGCATGCCGAGCAACCTCCATTGCGTCAGCATGGTAAGCAATAAATGCCAGTGGAAAGCAAAGACCAATAAAACCGAGACCAATCGCAAATTTTATTCGTGCATTTCTATGTCCAGCATATAGCGCGACACCCAACATGACTGACAGCAAGAAAAAATCCAAGAAATAAAGAGATATATACGGAAGTCGTATATTAATAATCCCCTTAAAATTTTCCGGAGCATAACTTCCAAACAGATAATTATACGGTTGAAAAATTTCATTGACACTGCGCCATAACTGTCCAAATGTATAGCGCGGGTTCTCAATAAGCAACTTAACGTACGTGGTTTTCCCGTCCATTCGAAGCCAGTGACGGAATTCACTCAATTTCGGATCAGTATAAAAAGCATGTTCGTTTTCATGTCCATAGAAATCAGTCATTTGCATAAGAGCTTCATTTTTTGGCATCCCATGAGCTTCATAGAATTTGACGAAATTTTCGTTTGGTAAAATTCGCTTTCCTACGTTATTCAGCATAGAGAAGAACCATCGCGTTTCATGTGATTCTGGGCCTACATTGTTTGCTGACCAAATGAAAAAAGTACAAGCGATTGCAATACCGAAAATGGTAAGAACAACCGGCTTAATTTTTGTACCTCTTATGAGTCCAATAGCGAAAAGCAATGGAATATAGAGTATTGAATAGTAGACATTAAAATCCCGCAAACCTGCATTAAGAACTAATACGCCCGTCAAAGCAATTAGTGTACGACCATTATTTTTATCTAAATATTTTATAAAAAAAGCAAGCGCCATTACGGACAGAGAAATGCTTACCGACTCCGTTAGTGCAGTTTTTATCCAAAGCACAAAATCTGGATAAAGCGAAAAATACAGTAGTGCAAGACACACTAGAGCTAAAATAAATTTTTCTTTTATTGCACCGGATAGGACGTAAAAGAGATATGTCCAGGATGCTACATATAAAATCGCTTGAAAATACGAGTAGGCACTTAAATGTTGGCTAAATATTTTGAACAATACAATGGAAAAAAATGGTCTCATTGCAAACAAGCTGTCAAGAAACGATTTTTTTCCTGCGAGTTCCATATAGGTGGTCGTATCTGGAAATTGCCTGATATCAACACCCGTCAACTGCCAAGCTAGTGCCAGCAACAGGATGACGGATGACAAAAGTGCGATTATTTTGTTTATTTTATATTTGTACATTTTTGGGCTACACAAAGGAAATCAATGCTAATTCAACTTCCCATTAAGCGGCGTGACAAGCCCGAACTGATGCCCGGGTCACGGTATTTCAGAAATTCATTTAGGCGCGGGTAACCCGCTTCAAAGAGTTCACGCGGCATGCGCGCATCCTTGGCAAGGTAGATGCGTCCACCTGCTTCTCGAACGATAGCATCGAGAGTTTTGAACAGCGTATGCGTGCGCTCACCGTGGTTCGGGAAGTCTAAAGCCAAGGTCACGCCAGGCTTCGGAAAACTGAGCATACCGACTGGTTGCCGATTACCGAAGGTTTTTAGGACGGACAAGAAAGAGCCATCACCAGAACGGGCGATTTCCTTTAACATGGCCTGAACAGCGTCTTTGCCACCTTCGCGAGGCACCACACTTTGGTATTGGAAGAAGCCTTTCGGGCCGTACATGCGATTCCATTCCAGCAGGTTGTCTAGTGGGTAGAAGAAGGACTCGTAATGAACAATGTTCCTCGCAGTTTGCCATCTCTTGATATTGTAATAGGCAAGGTTAAAGGGCCGTAGGGAAAACCGATTTACCAGCGAGACTGGCGGCACAAACGGCATCATGCGTTTGCGCCCTCTCGGCTTGGAACGTTGCCCGACATCAATCGGATTGGCACGCATGAACAAACCCCGTCCACCACCGCCCGAGATGCAATCTATCCAGGAAACTGTGTGCTGCCAGTCTGCTTCCGAGTTATCGGCCAACTGGAAAAATTCCTGCAAATTACCATACGGCACTGTTTCGGTATCAAGCCACGGACCTGGAACGCGACGCAGTTGAATTTCTGCCTCAGCGATCACACCGGTCAATCCTAGGCCGCCTACTGTAGCTGCAAACCAGTCTGGTCGAAGTAACGGGCCACAATCGAAGGATTCTCCATCGGTACGAATCAGCCTGATGCGTTGAACATGATCGCCAAAAGATCCTAGGGCGTGATGGTTCTTACCATGTACATCGTTGGCGATAGCTCCCCCCATGGTTACCAACTGGGTGCCTGGCGTCACTGGCAGAATCCAGCCGCGCGGAATCACTAATCGCTGGATATCACGCAGCAGAACTCCTGCCTCACAGATAAGGCGGCCAGTTTGTTCGTCGAATGCGATGAAGTGATCAAGGCCGGTAGTGACCCAAAGCATACCCTCCGGATTCAAACAGACATCCCCGTAACTGCGTCCCATGCCGTGGGCAATGCCAAGTTTGCGTCGTTCACAAACAATAGATGAGACCTTAGCAGGATCATTCAACACCGCGGCTTCGTGCTGATTTGCACTCAGGCGTCCCCAGGAGGACACAGATCTCATACGGATTCCATGCGAAAAACGTATCGCTTATCGAGATAATACTTAGTCAGATAGCCGATTGCCAGGCCAATGATGCCTC
The DNA here is from genome assembly GCF_003955735.1 of Undibacterium parvum. Taxonomy (NCBI): domain Bacteria; kingdom Pseudomonadati; phylum Pseudomonadota; class Betaproteobacteria; order Burkholderiales; family Oxalobacteraceae; genus Neoundibacterium; species Neoundibacterium parvum. The sequence goes on from NZ_CP034464.1 coordinate 1,594,257, forward strand.
CTAGATAGCGCATCTCCTTAGTCTCGAAGATATGGTCGAAGCCGAACTCAAAGCCCCAGAAAATCACCGTAGTCGCCAGTCCCATTACGGTGTAGAGGACGAACGTCTTACCATCGTGTGCAGCATCACGAGCGCGGAAGCGGAAAATATAGCGCTTGTCTAGGATATATTTAACGATTAGGCCGGCACCTGTACCTATGATCATAGACGCAAGAATGTCAAACGCCCCAATATAATAGCGAATTACAATATCCTGCGCTCCGATGTTTACCGCTGTCGCAATTAGTGCGAAAATCGCATATTTGATTGTTAAATTCATGCAAACAAAATCATCTCATAATAACAAACGACTAAAATATGCATGATACCGTAATAACTTACACAACACTAGCTCGACTATCTGGCCTTCTCAAACTAATGCGGCCAAAACAATGGGTCAAAAACGGCTTCGTCCTTGCTCCGCTGATGTTTTCTGGGGATTTTTTGAACGCTGGTGCTGTGAGCCATGCATTGTTCGCGACACTGCTTTTTTGCCTGGCTTCTTCTGCGACCTATATTGTCAACGACATGCGCGATATTGAGCATGATCGTCGTCATCCGAAGAAATCCAAGACCCGCCCCTTAGCAGCCGGAATTGTCACGATTCCTATGGCCCTAACTTTATTGGCAGTACTTTATAGCACCTTAGTTTGGGGCTGGTTTGTTGCACCTGATGTAGTGCAGGTTATCGCAGCCTATATGATTTTAAACCTAGCCTATACGTTTATCTTGAAGCACGAACCCGTAGTAGACATATTCACCATCGCTATCGGTTTCGTGCTTCGTGTTTATGCTGGAGCCGTAGCTTTAGGAGTACCTGTGTCATCATGGATGTTTATCACCACACTTTGCCTTGCTCTTTACCTGGCTGCAGTAAAGCGGCGACAGGAACTTAGCCAGAATGGCATAGAAGGCCGCAAGGTACTCGCGAAGTACTCAGTATCGCTGGTAGACCGTTATGCTGAAATGTCAGCGACCGGCGCATTGGTTTTCTACAGTATGTTCGTGATGTCGGCTAAGCCTCAACTGGTTATCACTGTCCCTTTGGTACTGTTTGGTTTGTTCCGTTATTGGTACGTGGTCGAGGAATTGGATGGCGGAGAATCACCAACCGATGCACTGATAGCTGATTGGCAGTTATTGCTCACCGTTGTGTTGTGGATAGCGGCGTGCGGTTGGGCTTTGTGGCCGGGGCAGGGATTATGATGGATTTATCATATGCACTTACGCCTTTCTTGGCCTGGCTCGTCGCTGGGATCATGAAGTTCTCGATCAATAGCATCAAGGCAAAACAATTCGCCTTTGGCTTGATTGGCTATGGCGGACTCCCCAGCAATCACAGCGCCATCGTTAGCAGCATGGCCGCACTCATTGCGATCAAGGAAGGTTTTGGACACCCGGCTTTCGGAGTGGCGATCACATTAGCCTTCATCGTGATGCTCGATGCGAGCAGCCTGCGTCGTCAAGTTGGAAAACATGCTGCGGCTATCAACAAGTTGGCGGTTGAATCAATAGATCACCAGGAGTTGCGAGAGCGCATGGGCCATTCGCGCGTGGAGATTGCTGCCGGCGTTCTGGTGGGTATTGCCGTTGCTTTTGCAGTGGAAATTATCCTAGCTTGATGGATAAATCCAAGGCAACCGACGACTTGGCTCCCCTAGACCAGCATCCCGCACAATTTTCTTAGTGCTGCTTATCTTTGATAAAAAATTAGCATCCTACTTTCAGCTTAGATAGAAAGCTATCGCTCACAATATTAAACATACAAACCAAGCTATTTGCTGATGAATTTAATATTTAAAACACGACCACAAAACATATCTTTTTTTGCATTTTAATTTCCATATTCCCACTATGACAAAAATCATCTCCGCCAATCTTAATGGCATACGTTCCGCGGCTAAAAAAGGTTTTTTTGAATGGTTTGAGAAGGAAGCGGCTGACTTTGTTTGTGTGCAGGAGTTGAAGGCACAGGCGGCGGATATGACGCCTGATTTTTTGACACCGCATGGCTATCATGGGCATTTTCATTATGCCGAGAAGAAGGGTTACTCGGGTGCTGGTGTGTATAGCCGCAGTAAACCGGATGCCGTGCATATCGGTTTTGGTAGCCCTGAGTTTGATGCTGAGGGGCGCTATGTGCGCTGCGATTTTGGTAATTTGTCGGTGATCTCGGTGTATTGCCCTTCCGGCTCTTCTTCGCCGGAGCGGCAAGAGGCGAAGTTCCGTTTTATGGAATTGTTCATGCCACATCTGGCGGGCTTGATTGCCGAGGGGCGCGAGCTGGTGATTTGTGGCGACTGGAATATCGCGCACAAAGAAATCGATCTCAAGAACTGGAAGAGTAATCAGAAAAACTCTGGCTTCTTGCCGGAAGAACGCGCCTGGATGACGTCCTTGTTTGATGATGTCGGTTGGGTCGATGTGTATCGCCAGCTGCATCCGGAAACTACTGGTGACGCGTATACCTGGTGGAGCAATCGCGGCCAGGCATGGGCGAATAATGTCGGTTGGCGCATCGATTATCATGTCGCCACTAAAGGCATCGCTGGCACCGCGCAATCTGCCTCTATCTACAAAGAACAGCGTTTTAGCGATCATGCACCCTTGATTATTAATTACGCGTAAAGCCTGTAATTAAAGATACTCCCTTCCAGTAAATTTTGCTTGCCCATGTGTTTATTGCGCGAATGCCTGTGTTTATGTTGGAAATAAGGGGAGTATCTGATTTGATAGCCTCCCCTTGCCAAATTCCAGCGCTTAATCGAGACGCTGTACTCGGTCGGTTTTCAGGCCCGTTAAGTCTGCGCCCTGGGCCCGCATATACTGCTCAAACGCTTCCAGATCACGCCCTAGCACTTTGCGCTCAGTACCTTGTTTGAAGACTGTGAAGCCATCACCGCCGTCCGCCAGAAAACTATTCACCACCACCGTATATTGTTTAAGCGGATCTAAGGCTAGTCCGTGCAGGCGCACATCTTGCAGCATGTTTGCCGGCTCGGCGCCGGCTTTCCAACGATAGCTAAAACCGTCAGAGACAAACAGTTTTTTCGGGTTGGCCTTGCTGCCGCCCTGCCATTGTTGCTGTAGTAAAGCGAGGATTTTCTCGCCCGTCAACTGCATACTAATCAGCGTATTGCCAAAAGGCTGTACAGCGTAAATGTCGCCGTAATTGATTTCAGTTGGCTGGCCCTGCTTGCCTAAGACCAGATCGCTGCGTATGCCACCGGCGTTCATCAAGGCGAAGTCGGCCTTGCCTATGCTTTTTGCAAATGTCAGTTGGGCATCGGCGATCACATTGCCCAGGCTGCTGTCAAATTTGCCTGCTTCACTGGCGCGCGTCAGTGAAACACTCAGACGCGTCACCGGACGGGTGCGCACCTTGGCGGTCAGGCTGGCGACCTCGGCTAGCAATTGCTGCGCCTCAGGGTCGACGCTGAGCTTGCTTTGCTCTATCAAATGATTACTCGCCACTGCCTTGATCACTTGCTGGCTGCTGCGGTCTATGGTTAAGGTGGTTTCGGTCAGGTAAGCACCGTAGCTGCGCGCCTGCACCAGCAGACGGCCATCGATCTTGCAGGTGTAACCCTGATGGGTATGGCCGGACACCACCAGACTGATCGCCTTGTCGAGTTTTTTACTGATGGCGATGATAGGCCCCTGCAATCCCTCACAGGCATAACTTGGGTCATTCGCAGCGCCCTGATAGCTAGCGCCTTCATGTATCAAGAGCACGATGGCTGCCACACCCTGGCGCTGGATCTCCGGCACGTAGCGGTTGATGGCGTTGGCCTCTTCTTCAAAATGCAAATCCTTGACACCATCGCCGGCCACCAGATTCGGCGTGTCCGAGGTGACCGCGCCGATAAAGGCGACTTTAAATTCGCCGACCTGGCGTATCACATAGGGCTTCACCCAAGCGCTGCCATCGGATTTTTTACTGACATTGGCGGCGATGTAGTCGTACTTGGCACCGCTAAAACCCGGGAAGGCACAGCCGTCGGTCGGACAGATTCCAGCCAGCTTAGCTTGCAAGGCAGCGCCACCGGCATCGAACTCATGATTGCCTAATGCGGTGACCGACAACCCGAGTTGATTCAAGGCGGCAATCACAGGCTCGTCACGCAACATGGCCGAGGCGATCGGTGAAGCCCCCATCAAATCACCGGCGCCGACCAGAATGCTAGCACCCACTGCAGCGCGACGTTGCTTCAGCATGCTGGCGAAATACGCATAGCCGCCCGCCGCTGTTGGCGCACCTACATGTCCGTGTCCATCGTGCACGGGAGCCGAGGGTGCCATATAGGGCACCGGCTGCTCGGCTTGCAGATTGCCGTGAAAATCGTTGAAGCTGAAGATGGTAATTTCGGCGCTGCCTGTTTTGGCCGCTTGTCGCGCCGACTCGGGCGTAGCGCAGGCCGCCAGCAGCGACAAGGCGCAGATGGTAGAAAGTAGTTTGATTTTGAACATAGTTGCTTTCGCTTGCTAGCAATAAAAAAGGTCTGCAACTCGCATTGCAGACCTTGATGTTAAACGCCCGCTGCTCTATGGCGGATGGCGCTTAGCCGTTTATCCGATTATCCGATTAGAAATCGGCAGATAAAGTGACAGAAGTAAAGCGTGGTGCGCCCAGATTATAGAACACGCTTTTTGCACTTGCTGAACCATAGGCCACCGCATTGGTGACGTTAAAACTAGATGGGTTACGGTACTCAGTATTAAGCAAATTGCTGACGCTTAAACGTAAAGTTGGCTTTTTCGCCCAACCGAAATTCGCAAACTGGTAACCGGCATCAAAGCCCACCTGAGTATATGCAGGAACCAATTCATCATTGGTCATGGTCGCCCATTGGTCGCCCGTGTATTTAGCTTTCAGACGGGTGTACCAAACGGCTGTTTCATACTGCGCGCTTAGACCCAGTTTCCACTCAGGCGTCAAAGTCATTTGCTTGCCCGCAGTTGGTAACACTGCAGTTTTGCTGACGACCAGATTATCCTTGATTTCGCTATGTGCATAACCGGCAGAACCGTAGAAAGACCAGCCATTCACTGGTGTATTTCCCAACTCAACTTCAATACCATGGGTGCGTACTTTACCGACGTTCGACAGACTGCTAGTGGCGGAGATAGGATCATAGGCAGTTGCCTGACGATCCGAAAAATCAACCATGTAGGCAGTTAATTGCGCAGTAAGTCTGTCGCTTTGCAGGCGATAGCCAACGTCAAGATTGTACGAAGTTTCGGCTTTGACATCGACCGGCATAGTTGGCTGGCCATTGACGATCACCACACTACCTGAAGTCTGGTAGATGAAGTTTGGCGGCGCCTTCATATTTTTTGCCAGGCTGGCGAACACTTGATTGTTATTATCAATCTGGTAGCGCGCGCCCAATTGCGGCAATAATTCTGAATATGTTTTACTAATTTGATAGTTCACACCAGAGCCATTATTCGCAGAGCCGGCTGAGGTATTCGAGGTACCTTCATTCGCATAGTTGGTGAAATCACGCTTCATAGTTGGCGCACGCAAGCCAAGATTGAAACTCAATTTATCATCCATCAGGCTAATCGTGTCTTGCAAGAAGAACTGATATGCGGTGCTGATGGTTTTTTGATCGCGTGCCTGGAATTGCGATCCATCCGGGCGATTGATACGACCTTCTTGCATCCAGATATCCGCTGCATTACCCGCTGCATCCACTGCCACCATAGGCGCGAATTGTTCATGCACCGCACGCTCATACCAGAAACCACCAAGTATCTGATGCATACCGATAGTATGAGTCAGGGAAGCGGTGATACCTGGACGATTGGTGCGCGTCACACTGCTGCTGGCGACGGTTACTTTATCTAAAGTATCGCCATCACCATTGAGATCTACCCCAGCGGTATTTTTACCTGTTGCGCGATTCAAGAAGGTGTTTTCGTTTTGCAGACGTTGTTGCACGCCGCCAGTACCGTAACCAAACCAGTAGTAAGGAGTCACTTTAATATCCGTGTTCTCACCTAAACGGAACTTGCCAGTCACCGATGCGATCACGTTTTCAAATGGGTTCTGCGTCAACTTATAAAATGCATCCGCATTTTTTTGCTCCACATCGACATCGGCCTTGCCTGGGGTGGGTGTCTTGTGACCAGCGAATGTCGTTGCGTAATCGTAGTAGTAACCTTTACTTGGATTGTTCAGATCGGCCAGATTAAAGGTACTGATGTTTTGGTTGATAGCGCGGTTGTACAGTATTGTTCCGTTGATAGAATTAAATCTATCAAAGTCAGTGCGGAATCCCAGATCCATATGATCGCGCTTGGCACCGCCCAAACCCTTCCATTTATCGGCCTGCGCATGCGAGGCCGAGATAAAGAAACGGGAACGGCCATCCGACCACAAACCTGTATCGTAACGAATAAAGGTCTTAGTTAAATTGAGCTCACCTATGGTTTGCATGAAACGGAAATTCTTTTCCTTGGACGGATCGCAAGTGGTGATACCGAAATTGCCGCCAGTAGCGCCGATTTGCGGTGAGTCTATGTCACTAGAACCCTGAGTCACAAACTGGGTACAGGTATTTTCCTGATCCACAAATTCTTGCGGGTACACGGCAAAACTACCAGAGTCATTGACTGGTACGCCATTGATAGTGGCACCAATCTGATCGCTATTAAATCCGCGCAATGTCAAACCACCGCCAAACAAACCAGTGGCATCATAGTTATAACTATTTACCGCTGGCATTAATTCCAGGGCTTCATAGGCATTACCGGTCGGACGCTGTTTCGCCAATTCTTCTGCAGTGATGGTGCTGCGTGCCTTAGGCGCGTTTTCTTGCACCATCAAACCCATACCAACTTTTTTTCCGGTGATAGTGACTTGTTGCGAACTGACAGGTTCATTCGACTCAGCCGTTTGCGCAAAGGCTGTGCCCATGCTCAGGCAAGTCAGTTGTGCTGCAACGGCAAGCATCGATAAGCGCGATGGAAACGCGCCCGACGAGGATTTGGATGGCTTCATTTAGATTCCCGTATTAAGTGGAGGTTAACTATGTTTAAAAAAATGACTAAATAATCTAGGACGACAATGCTGCTATTTATTGCTTCGAAATTGCTTGGAAATTGCTTGGAAAATCGGAACTCATGTGCACGTGCAGCAAACATACTTAAATCATATTCTGACGAAAATATTTTGTAACATTGAAATAAAATCGTTGTGTACTCACAACAAAACCGCTCAAATGCCAGCGTTTTTGCAAATTTTTTGATGTCTAGCTCTTTTTGCGCAAACGATTGCTAGTTACTTCAAAAAAATATTCTTATTTACGCAAACGATTGCTATTGAAGCTCAAAAAAATAGGCGCCTCTATGACAACACCTATATTCATGCGAACTTCACTTATTATTCACTGCCTTTGACTCTGTCTTACCGATCTAGCTTTATGACAAATGTAACACAGTGTAAAACTTAGTTCAGCACAGAAATTCGATAGACCGAAGTTTGCCAGCCAATTATGAAAACTTGATGACAAGCCTGAACAAGCCATGCCTTGTTGAGCTCGGCGGCAAAAATTTTGATGACAAGGATTTCGCGCTAATGCGCTAGTGATTTGATGTGGGGCAGGATGGGAGCCTGGGTATTGCGCATTTGCAGCAAGCTATGCTGCAACGCAATATTGCATTAATCGACGGCAGCGATGCCTTTTACATTGGTTTTATACGCTGTGATCGCATTCAGGTCCAAGCCTTTGGCATGGGCATACAGCGGCATGACCTCTGGAAGATGACGTTGTATTTCGGCGATTCTGTCGCTACCGGCAGGATGGGTAGAGAGCCATTGCGGCGGTGCACCCTTGCTTGCCATTCCCATTTTTTGCCAGAGTGCGACCCCGGCACGCGGATCGTAGCCGGCCCGTGCCGCGATATCGAGGCCAACCACATCGGCCTCGGTTTCGTCATCGCGCGAGAATTTCAACATACCGACTTTGGCAACGCCACCGCCTAGCGCACCCGCTAAATTGGGGTCGTAGCCTTTGACGCTGGCAAGTAATTCCAGCGCCTTGACGCCGAGATTGGCGGCCATGGTTTTACCAGCGCGCTCGGCCCCGTGTTCACGCAGAGCATGGGCGATCTCGTGCCCCATCACGATGGCGACTTCATCATCGGTGAGTTTCAGGGTATCTAAGATGCCGGTGTAAAAGGCAATTTTTCCACCTGGCATACAGTAGGCATTGATTTGCTTGGAACCTAACAGATTGACTTGCCACTTCCAATCCAGCGCACGCTCATTCCAGCGCATTGCAAACGGGATCAGCTTGGCGGCGATCGCACGCAGCCGTATCACTTGCGGATTATTCGACGGCGCTAGGGCATGTTGCTCTTGCGCCTGCTGCATGGTTTGCGCATATTGCTGGGCCGCTTGCCCTTCTAATTGGCCGTTACCTGCGAGTTTACGGAAAATCGACATTTCGCCGACCTTGACGCCATCTTGCGGCGCATTGTTTTGCGCCATGACGGAACCACTCACGACAAACAGACTGCCGATAGCCAGGTGGATAAGCGGGTGTTTCATGATAATACTCCTGCGAATTTCAATAATAGGACTTACGCAGAATCGCCCCAGCGTCGTTGTATCCGCCTTGTCGTACTAAAGTACTGCCTTCGGCGGTGCGCCTAGCTGGAACAATTTTGCATAAGTCCCGATAATAGCTACAGACCAAGATGGTAGCACTGGCCGCAAACTAAAGTGCGGCCAGCACTTTATGCCGATTTTTTTTCATTCCAGGGCGCGACTTTAAAGAGTAATAACATGCCGGGGATAGCCAAAGCGAAGCAGATCAGGAAGAAGTGAAACCAGCCGGTTTCTGCCACGATGAAACCGATCAGCGAAGTAGTAAAGGTGCGCGGTACTGCGGCCAAGCTGGTAAACAAGGCAAATTGAGTCGCGGTATAGCGTGGATCTGTCGATCTGGCGATAAAGGCGATAAAGGCGGAAGTACCGAGGCCGACGCCAAAGGCTTCCGATGCCAAGACCACGCCTAGCAGTATCAGATTAGGGCCGGAATGCGCCAGTAGCGCAAAGCCGAGAATGCTCAAAGCTTGCGCCACGCCAAAGATCCACAGCGCACGATTGATACCTAGTTTAATCATCCAGATGCCGCCGACCACGCCGCCAGCGATACTGCCCCAGAACAGCGTCAGTTTTGCCACGGCACCGATTTGCGTCAGTTGAAAGCCCAGATCGAGAAAAAATTTAGTAGCCAAGGTCGCCGCCATGCTATCACCGAGGCGATACAGGAAAATAAAACTGAGTATCCAAAAGGCATTGAGCCAACCATCACGCGTGACAAACTCTTGAAACGGCAAGACCACCGCTTCTCGAATGTTCTTGGGTGGTGCGCCGTACGAAGGCGGCTCTTTGACCACTAGCGTACAGATCAGGCCGGGCAAGATGAACGCCGCAGTGATCCAAAATACCCAACTCCAGGCGATATGATCGGCCAAAATCAAGGACAAGGCGCCCGGCACCAGACCGGCAATTTTGTAGGCATTGACCTTGACGGCGGCCCCCAAGCCCTGCTCGTTATCGTCCAAAATTTCGCGGGTATAGGCATCGATCACGATATCCTGGCTGGCCGATAAAAAAGCCACCATGATGGCGCAGCCTATGATGATAGAAAGCTGGGTTTGAGGATTGAGCATGCCCATGCTGCCTATCGCAAAGAACAGACCGGCCTGCGTCAAGGCCATCCAGCCACGGCGCCGGCCCAGACTGCCGAAACTGAAACGGTCCATCAAAGGCGACCATAAAAATTTCCACGGATACGGAAACATCACCAGCGTAAACAGACCGATCGCCTTAACGTCCAGCCCTGCCTTAGACAGCCAGGCTTGCACCAGATTAATCAGAATAAACAAGGGTAAGCCTGAGCTAAAGCCCAGGAACACCAGGGTCAACATGCGGCGATTGAGGTAACTACGCCAGCCTGGCGCGGCAGGCTGCGTCATCTGGGAGCTGCTTATATTTGTCATGGTTTGAGCTTTACACGTCTATTTTTTTCTGAGGCGGAACACCGCCAGACTACCGCGCAGATTCGGCAGCCATTTGATCGGCTGCCCTTCATGCAAGGCCATGCATTCCAATACGTCTAGCCCGACATCATCGGCCAGATCGGCAAAATCATAGATGGTGGCGCAGCGTACATTGGGCGTGTCATACCATTCATAAGGCAAGGTCTTGGAGACTGGCATTTTGCCGCGTAAGAGCGCGGTACGATGCGGCCAGTAACCAAAATTGGGGAAGGAGACGATGGCCTCTTTGCCGACGCGGGCGATGTCACGCAATAAGGGCTCTACGTGCTTCATCATCTGCAAGGAAGACAGGCACAGCACGGTATCGAAGGCATTATCGGCAAACATACCCAGACCGTTTTCCATATCTTGCTGGATCACGTTGACGCCGCGCTGGGCGCAGGCCAGTACTCGGTCATCGGCGATCTCTACGCCATAGCCTGTGCATTGCTTGTCGCTCTGCAGATAGTCGAGCATCACACCATCGCCACAACCGACGTCGAGCACCTGCGCATTGGGCTTGATCCAATGCGCGATGAAAGCCAGATCGGGCCTTAGGGTATTGAGTTCGGTAAAGTTCATGCCAGCTCCTTGGCGATGCGCGCGTAGTAGGCAGCGACTAGATTGAGATAGCGCTCATCCTCGAGCAAGAAGGCATCATGTCCATGCGGGGCATCGATTTCGGCATAGCTGACGGTGCGTTTATTCTCGACCAGGGCCTGCACAATCTCACGGCTGCGCTCAGGCGAAAAGCGCCAGTCGGTAGAAAACGAGGCCAGAAAAAATTTCGCCTTGGTATTGGCCAGCGCCTTACTCAAATCACCACCAAAAGCACGGGCCGGATCAAAGTAATCGAGCGCCTTGGTGATCAGCAGATAGGTATTGGCGTCAAAATAGTCAGAGAATTTATCGCCCTGATAACGCAGGTAAGACTCAATCTCAAAATCGACGCCAAAGCCGAATTGGTATTCGCCGGTTTTCAGTTCACGGCCGAATTTTTCTGCCATGTCGTCATTCGACAGGTAGGTAATATGGCCTATCATGCGCGCCACCCGCAAGCCGTTGCGCGGCACCACATTGTGCGCGTAAAAATCGCCACCATGAAAATCCGGATCAGTCAAAATCGCCTGACGTGCCACATCGTTAAACGCAATATTTTGTGCCGAGAGTTTCGGGGTGGAGGCGATCACTACGCAATGCCGTAAGCGATCCGGATACATGATGCTCCAGGCCAGTGCCTGCATACCGCCGAGCGAACCGCCCATGACGGCTGCGAACTGCTGTATCCCCATTACATCGGCCAGACGCGCCTGCGCGTTGACCCAGTCTTCTACCGTGACCACCGGGAAATCGGCACCGTAGGGCTTGCCGGTGGCTGGATTGGTGTGCATGGGGCCGGTAGAACCAAAGCAGGACCCCAGATTATTGACACCTATGACGAAAAATTTATCGGTATCGAGCGACTTGCCGGGACCGACCATATTGTCCCACCAGCCTATATTTTTAGGCTGATCGGCGTAATAACCTGCCACATGGTGCGAGGCATTGAGTGCGTGGCAGACCAGTACCGCATTCGATTTATCGGCGTTGAGGGTGCCGTAGGTTTCCACCATCAGAGTGTAATCAAAGATATTGGCACCACTCTGTAAAGCCAGCGGCTCGGTGAAGCGATACGCTTGTGGCGTGACGATTCCTATGGATGACATACATTCTTCCCGTGAGATAGACGATCTCTTGTAATGCGTTCTAGGGGGCTAAAGGCTGAATGAGGGGAGAACTGCGGCATTCAAGCTCGCTTTAGCCGTATTTATTTGTCTCGACATCGTCAAAACTGCGCCCGCAAGCTGATTTCAAATCGGCGCTTAAGTCTAGAAGGATAGCGAACTCTATCGAGTACGTCAAACCGCGCGCGCAAACTCTGACTCCTATGCGCCTGGAGTTCAAAATCCTAAGACTCTCCAGAAGGAAATTTTTCTAAACATGACTTGACTTGAAGACCGGATTACTAGACTCTGCATCCCTTTTGGCAGACCTGCCATTGTTAACCGCAGTAGCTTGCACCGCTTTACCTCCTTCCTCTCATGATCAAACAAATCCTCGTTTCTAGCTTACTTCTCTTCTTTTCAACCCTGTCCCTCGCAGTACAAGAATTTTCGGAATGCCGCCACCTGTTTGTCAACGGTAGCGCGCCAGTGATGCCCGCAGCGCCCGACTTGCAACTGCGCGCGCTGTGCTTCTCCTCTTTTGCCGTCCTGCATTCTGGCAAAAGCCGCACGCCCGTGTATGTGGCTGAGCGTCTGAATAAAGAAACCCTGACCGAGGCCAAAGAGAATAAACGCACCAATCATTTCTTTTCAGATGCGCGTCTACCCCGCTCAGAACGGGCCGAGCTGGAAGACTTTAAAGGCTCGGGTTACGATCGCGGCCACATGGCGCCGGCTGCCGACATGGCCACCAGCGTCGCCATGTCCCAGAGTTTTTCGCTCGCCAACATGGTGCCGCAAGCGCCCGAGAACAATCGTAAAGCATGGGCCAGCATAGAAAAAGCCACGCGTAAATACGTGATGCGCGCCAGCGGCGATGTGTATGTGATTACCGGTCCGGTGTTCGATAAACACCCGGAAAGCATAGGCCGCAACAAGGTCTGGGTACCGCGCCATCTGTTCAAGATGGTGTACGACCCTGCCACCCAGAAGTCCTGGGCCTACTGGCTAGAAAACACCGATGAAGCCAGACCGGGCAAGCCGATTAGCTATGCCCAATTAGTCGAGCGTACCGGTATCAATTTTATGCCGGGGCCATCTAGGCAGACACAATAAAGTTCAAAAACAAAATAGGTGCAAGCCCAACGCGCAGTATCCATGCGGGTTTGCGGGCAGATAGGCTGGACAGGCGCATGGAATATGCGCGCTGGCCTTGCCTTAAAATTAGTCTAAAACGACGCTACCAGATTCAGTGTAAGGTGCTACCGACACTGGCTAATTGCTGCAAACATTCCTGTATCACTAGCGGGTCGTAGCTACGTAGGATTTTCTTGATGTGCACTTGCAGGCTTTCTATATTGGTCGTGAGTATCGCCTGCTTCACCTCTGGTAGCAAGGCAGCCGGCATCGACAACTCGCGGAAGCCCATGCCTATCAGCAGCCGGGTCAGGCGTACATCGCCCGCCATACCGCCGCAAATCGCCACCGGTATTTCAGCCTTATCGGCGGCACTAACCGTCATGTGCAGCAATTGCAAAATAGCCGGATGGGTGTCGCTATACAGATGCGCCACTTCGTGGTCGGCGCGGTCGATGGCCAGCGTGTACTGGATCAAATCATTGGTACCTATCGACAAAAAATCGAGTTTTTTAACGAACATAGGCAGACTCAACGCAGCCGCCGGCACCTCTATCATGGCACCGATCTTGATCTTGCTGTCAAACGCGATCTCTGCCAGCGCCAGCTCAGACTTGGCTTGCTGTATCATCGCCAACGACTGATCGATCTCAAACGAATGAGCGATCATGGGCAGCAAAATATGCACTTCGCCAAAGGCCGAGGCGCGCAAAATAGCCTTGAGCTGGGTTAGGAAAATCTGCGGCTCTTGCAGGCAATAACGTATCGCGCGCAAACCCAAGGCCGGATTGAGGATATTTTGCTCGCTGCTATCAAGAGGTTTATCGGCACCGACGTCAAGCGTACGTATCGTCACCGGACGTCCTTTCATCGCCACCACCGCGTCGCGATAGGCAACAAATTGCTCTTCTTCGGTCGGCAATTTATGCTCGTGACCGGTACGCCCCATGAATAAAAATTCAGAGCGAAACAGGCCAACGCCGTTGGCACCGGCTTCCAGCGCGGCCTGTGCATCTTGCGGCAATTCTATATTCGCCAGCAGGCTAATTTCTATGCCATCGAGTGTCACCGCCTGGGTTTTTTTCAGTCGATTGAGTTTTTTTCTGGCCTTCAGCAGGATCGCCTGTCTATCCCTATATTGACTAATCACCAATGCCGATGGTGCCACGATCACCACGCCAGCATCGCTATCAATGATCAGCCAGTCATCTTGCATAATTAGGCGTGAGGCATTGCCCATCCCGACCACGGCTGGGATACCGAGGCTGCGCGAAACAATCGCCGTGTGCGAATTTTGCCCGCCTTCATCAGTCACAAAACCGGTGAAGGCGACGTTACGAAACTGCATCATGTCGGCGGGTGAAATATCCCTGGCCACCACGATCATATTGGCATTGCTCTCATCGACCCCGACGGCGCGCGGTAAGTCATGCGCACTGCCAGTCAACACTTTCAAGACCCGATCGGCGACCTGCTGAATATCGGCTTTACGCTCGCGCAGATATTCGTCTTCGATTTCATCAAACTGCGCCGACAGCACATCGATCTGCGTCACCAGCGCCCATTCGGCGTTGTAATGGCGGCTGCGGATAATATCCAGCGGTTCTTCGCAGATCATAGGGTCGGACAAGATCAGGGCATGCACATCGAGGAAGGCGCCTAATTCAGTTGGCGCGTCTGGCGGCAAATCCGACCAGATCGCTTGTAAATCCCTTTGAACCTTGGCGATCGCCTCTTGCAGTCGCTGCACTTCTGCTTCGACTTGCTCTTGTCCAATCAGGTAATGCTGTACGTCTAAGGCTGCGGGATGCAGCAGATGGGCGCGACCGATGGCGATGCCGCGCGAGATGGGAATGCCTTGCAGTGTGAATGAAGCCATGCTGTGTCCCTGTATTTTTAAGCGAGCAAAACGAGCCTTGCATCTAACACGGTCATTTTGATGCCGTTTTTATTTTAATTGTGCTGCTGGTCTGTTGCTTGTCTTTTTCTTGTCTGTCGCTAACAGCGAGAATTGCCTCAGCTTAGCGCCGCGCTGCCCACCACGCAGTCGGCTTGCCAGCCTTACTGAGCTTACTCGCCTTCGCCAAACCGGTCATTAATCAGAGCCAAGATCGCGTCGAAGCATTCTTGTTCGTCGACCCCATTGGTCTCGAGCAGCACTTTACTGCCCTTGCCTGCCGCCAGCATCATCACACCCATGATGGATTTGCCGTTGACGCGACGACTATTGCGCGTCAGCCAGACTTCACATTTAAATTTGCCGCCTAACTGGGTTAGTTTGGCCGAGGCGCGCGCGTGCAAACCGAGTTTATTGATGATTTCTATGTCTTGCTGGATCATACCTAATTCACTTTTCTATAAAATTTATTCAGCGGGCGCGCGCTCAAGTCAATTCGCCACGCGTACCCGATTATCGATGCGCATCGCGCCATTCTGGCCACCCGTCAGCGCCATTTCGACCACCACATCCAGCGTATCCTGGCGGTAGGTAATGGCTCTTAATAACATAGGCAAACTGATGCCGGCAATCACCGCCACCTGATCGGGCTCGCCTAACTGGCGGCAGCAATTAGACGGTGTGCCGCCCATCACATCGGTAATTACCAAGACCCCCGAACCCTGATTGAGGCGCGCTACTGCGGCACGCGCCAGGCTGTGCACTTCGTCGATATTTTGATCAGCGATGACATCAATGGCTTCAAAATGTTCAGGCATGCCACGAAACACGTGCGCCGCCGCTTGCAAAAAAGCCGCCCCCAAAGGCGCGTGTGTCATCAATAATATCCCGACCATATTTTCATTTCCTAGGGAGTATAGGTAAAAACACTAGCACTCGCGCAATAAACACCTACGTAAAATAAAATACCCTACCCCAGTATTACAGACTAGACGGAGCCCGCTTCGAGTGCATCAATAAACATAGCAGCCACGTCAAAACCGGTTTGCTGGCTAATCTCCTGGAAACAAGTCGGGCTAGTCACATTCACTTCGGTCAGACAATTTCCAATTACATCTAATCCTACCAGCAACAGACCGCGCTGGTGCAAGATGGGCGCCAAAGTCTGTGCAATCTCAAGATCACGCGTGCTTAATTCTTGCGCCACACCGACCCCGCCCGCCGCCAGATTGCCGCGCACTTCGCCATTTTGCGGTATCCGCGCCAAAGCAAACGGCACCACTTTGCCAGCAATCAGCAAGATACGCTTATCACCATCGACGATTTCAGGAATATAACGCTGCACCATGATGGTACGGCTGCCGTTCAGAGTCAGGGTCTCAATCACCGAACCGAGATTCATGCCATCTTCGCGGATACGAAATATCCCCGCGCCGCCCATACCGTCCAGAGGTTTTAGTATGATGTCCTGATGCTGACCATGGAAAGCGCGGATACGTTGCTCATCACGCGTCACCAGAGTCGGCGTGGTGAATTGGCTAAACTGGGCGATACTGAGTTTTTCGTTGTGATTGCGGATCGCCGCTGGCTTGTTGTAGACCCGCGCGCCCTGCTGCTCCGCCAGTTCCAGCAGATAGGTGGCGTAGATGTATTCCATGTCAAACGGCGGATCTTTGCGCTGCAATACCGCATCAAAATCGCTCAGACGCAGCGAACTGGCGGCCTCCAGCCGATACCAGTCTTGACTATCACCAGTCAGTATCACCTGGCTAATCTGCGCCACCACCACACCGCTCTCCAGCGCCATGTGCTCAGGCCCAAAAGCATAGATACTGTGGCCGCGTTTGACCGCCTCGCGCATCATGGCAAAAGTGGTGTCTTTGTAAATCTTAAAATGCGACAGCGGGTCGGTCAGAAAGGCGATTTTCATGAGGAAGACAATCTAAAGTAAGCGGAGATTATTTTAATAAATTTCTGGATTCGGGTCGGTCTTTTCCAATTCCAGTGAGGCGGCCAATAAAGCCAGACGCGCTACTACACCGTATAAATAAAAGCGGTTAGGTGCCGCAGTGCCTGGTTTGGCGCGCATGTCCGGCACTGCATGCTGATGCGCGAACGCCAAGGGTACGAAATGCATGCCAGGCGAATTTAGATTTTCATCGACACGGCGGCCTTCATGCACGCGGTAAAAACCACCGACCACATAGCGGTCTATCATGTAGACCACCGGTTCGGCCACGGCATCATTGATTTGCTCGAAGGTGTACACGCCTTCTTGCACAATCACATCGCGGATCGCCTTGCCGTCTTTAGTGACGGCCATCTTATCGCGTTGTTCTTCGGTCAGATTGCGTACTTCTTTAGAATCACGCACCGTGAGTATTCCCATGCCGTAGGTGCCGGCATCGGCCTTGACGATCACGAAGGGTTTATCTTTGATACCGTATTCTTTATATTTTTTACGGATCTTCGCCAGCAAAGTATCGATGGTGGCGACCAGCGCATCTTCGCCAGTGCGCTCATGAAAATTCACACCGCTACATTTGGCAAAAAATGGATTCAGCAACCAAGGGTCGATGTCGACCATCTTGGAAAACTTTTTTACCACATCATCGTAAGACGAAAAGTGATTACTCTTGCGACGCATGGCCCAACCCGCGTGCAAAGGCGGCAACAGGGTTTGCTCGTTCAGATTTTCCAGAATAGAGGGTATCCCGGCCGATAAATCATTGTTCAGCAAAATCGTGCAAGGATCGAAATTCTTCAGACCTAGACGACGGCCATTGGGCGAGCGTAGCAAAGGCTCCAGAGTCAACTGCGTGCCGTCCGGTAAATTAATATTAGTCGGCTCCTTGATGCTTTCATCCAGGGTACCGAGACGCACGTTCAGACCGGTTTGGCGGAAAATTTGCATCTGCCTTGCGATGTTTTGCAGATAAAAAGCATTGCGTGTCTGCACCTCGGGTATCAGCAAGAGGTTTTTAGCATCCGGGCAATATTTTTCTATGGCAGCCATCGCGGCCTGCACCGCCAAAGGCAGCATTTCTGGCGCGAGATTATTAAACCCGCCAGGAAACAGATTGGTATCGACCGGCGCCAGCTTAAAACCGGCATTGCGTAAATCGACCGAGCAATAGAAAGGCGGGGTGTGCTCTTGCCATTCGAGCCGGAACCAACGCTCAATTGCTGGCGTTGCCTCCAATATCTTTTTTTCAAGATCAAGTAGCGGCCCGTTGAGGGCGGTAACCAGATGCGGAACCATAGTAGCCTTTATTATTGTGCATGCACGTGGCGCAGAACAGGCAGGAGGCTGGCCACGCTAACGGACGTTTAGACCCTCCTAGCTTGGGATGAATCAGCAAACTTCAAGCTAGGATCTGCCCGATACAGCGCTGGCAATTAGAGCGATTTACCCAACAGCGTGAAATGCTCAACCAGCGGAGGCGAGGCGAAGTAAGGGCCGACGATCGCACGCCATTCTAAAAAAGCCGGCGATTCGCGGAAATCTATCGTATGGTTTTCCAAAGTTTCCCAAAAAATCATCAAGACATAGCGCTCAGGCGACTCTATGCCCTTATTTACTTTATAGCCACAAAAACCAGTCGCCTTGGTGATCACTTCATCCAGGCCGCGTTGTATCGCGATGTCAAATTCGGCTTGCTGGCCAGCGTGTATGCGTATGTCTGCGAGTTCAAGTATCATGATTTTCCTAAAATAAAGATGTCAATATTGGGGGATAAGAGATTATGCCATCTTTTAGACCAAATCCCGATTACTCAGCTCTTTCTTGATATAGGCATAAAACACCGGCGCGGCGGCCACGCCTGCCAGCCCAAACAAGGCCTCCATCACCAGGATAGCAGTGAGCAATTCCCAGGCTTTGGCATTGATTTGCGAGCCTATGATGCGCGCATTGAGAAAATATTCTAGCTTATGGATAATCACCATATACGCCAGCGAAATGGCCGCCATCTGTGGCGAGTGCGCCAGACTGACAATCACAATCACGGTATTGGAAATGATATTCCCAGCAACCGGGATCAAGCCGGCGAAAAAGGTGATGGCGATCATGCTCTTGGTGAGTGGCAAATGCACTCCTGCCAGTGGCAACACGATGGCCAGATAAATACCCGTGAACAGCGTATTGATCAAAGAAATACGTACCTGGGCAAAAACCACTTTTTGAAACATCTCGACCAAGATAGTGATCCGCTGGTGCAAGGCTGCGGCGAATACCCGATACTGCCTATTACTATTCACATCCTGCAAGGCCACCATACTGCCGATAATCATCCCTAGCAAAAGATGCACGATAAGATGCCCCGCCTCTTGACTGAGCAACTTCGCCTCGCCAGAGTGCTCACGCAGCCAGTTAGAAAGCACGCCCTTCAAAGGATCTACCCCCTCCGGCAAGTAGGAACTCAATACACTGGGCAATTGACTGCGAGATGCCTCAATAATGGCCGCCATTTTCTCCAGCAAGCTCTGCATACTGCCAGCATCACTGCGAAAAAACACCAGGCAAGCCCAGATGCTGACGCTGATACTAGTAACGATTAAGCTCGATAAAAGGATCACGGCAATCATCCGCGCTTGCTTATTGTTGAACTTTTTCTCTATGGTCGGGGTCAACAAATGCACTAGGGAATACACCAGCAAACCGGAATACAAGGCGACCAATAAACCCGCTTTCAGTACCAGCAATAAGGCCAGAGCGGCCAGCACATACGAAGCGAGGATTGCAGGGCTATTCTTAATCGTTGAACTCATGGGGAGATTCACCTGCGCTTAACGTAACAAACCATACACAGCACCCAATAACAGCGTGACCGAGGCAAATGTCGCAATACTAAATCCAGCTGCTCGCTTGGCGGCTTCGCGGTAGTAGCTTAAGGCATACCAGATACGGCCAATTATCCATACCACACCGAGCAAGGCTGCAAATTGATCATTTAGGCAATATGCACATAACCATAAGGCAGGAAAAAAGAAGATTAGTTGCTCTACCGTATTCATTTGCACGCGTAAGCTGCGTAAAAACTCCGGCGGACCATCGACCGAAGGTGCCAGCACCTGATATTTTATTCTGGCCTTGCCAACTTTGACGATAATCCAGAAATACATGCATAAAGTTGCGACTGTGACCCAAGATGTCCATAGAAATTGCATATTTCGCCCCCAGATATTCTTCTAAACTACAGATATGGTCTTGAATGTCCAACTATCAAGAATTATTTGCAACAATACTTTACATAAGGTGTGTAGACCTTTTGTGTACTTGCCGCGTTAACTAGTGAATGTCTCACTTACATCAGGAAATTGAGGTTTACCATGATCAAAAAAACAGCCCTTACTGTCGCAGCCTTAGCCTCAGTATTTAGTCTAAGCACCCTAACTGGCCAGGCACGCGCGGCAGATTTTGAAGATTATGCCCGTGTTACCAATGTCAGTCCGCAAGTCGAGCAAATTAATGTACCACGACAAGACTGCCGTACCGAATATGAGAACACCACCCGTTATCCGACGCGTGAACCAGAACGTAGTGCCGGCGGCGCGATTATTGGCGGCATCGCAGGTGGTTTATTGGGCAGCCAAGTCGGTGGCGGCAACGGCAAAATTGCAGCCGCCGCAGTCGGCGCGCTGACCGGTGCCATCGTCGGTGACCGCGTAGACAATAACAACAATGGCAACAATTACAATAACCAAGCCGTCACAGAAAGTCGCCCGGTGCGTATCTGTCGCAATATTGACAACTGGGAAACCCGTACCACTGGTTATGCCGTCACTTACGAATACCATAACCGCAGCTACACCAGCATCATGCCGTATGATCCAGGCTCACGCCTGAAATTACATGTGTCCCTGACACCGCGCCCTTGACGCACCCTTGACGCGCCCTTGAACTACACGCGCCAGTCGTGAAAAAAATGCCGCGAATTGCGGCATTTTTTTCATTCAAACTCGCACTTTCTAGCCACTAGCCCCACAGAATTTGCCAGGAAATACCCTACTTTTATAGTATGATCGTGCCTCAATGAGATTAACATGCTGAAAGCTTAAGCTTCACGCCCAACTTCCTTCCCAGGGTCCATGCGAAAATTTTTAAGACAATACAGTCTGCTGATTTGGCTTACTTTCATCCTGATCACAGGATTTGTAGCTATTTTACTCACTAGTTATATAGTCTCTAAAGATTCTCTACAGCAAGGCATCGCAGAGAAAAGCCTGCCCATCACCGGCGACAGTGTGTATTCAGAAATTCAAAAAGACATACTACGCCCGGTCTTCATTTCGGCTCAAATGGCGCAGGATACTTTTTTGCGTGATTGGATCATCAATGGCGAAGAAGAACCTGCGCTGATCAGCAAGTATCTAAAAGAGATTAAGGCCAAGAACAATGCCGTCTCTAGCTTCTTGGTGTCGGATGTAAGTCATCAGTATTACCATCCGGACGGCACTCTTAAGATCGTCAAAGAAACTGAAGCACGTGATGCCTGGTACTTCAGGGTGCGCAAATTAAAAACCGCTTATGAAACCAATGTCGATGCCGACATGGCGAATCACGACAATATGACGATCTTCATCAATCATAAAATACTCGATTACAGCGGCAAATTCATAGGCGTTACCGGCATAGGTCTGACTCTGGACGGTATGAAGCGTGTCATAGACAGTTATCAAACACGCTTTCATCGCAATATCTATTTTGTCGATGCCAAAGGCAATCTGGTACTGGCTGGCAGCGCGGTCAAGCGTCTCGGCACTAACATCCTTAAAGCCCCCGGTATCAGTAGTATCGCCAGTCAGATACTAGCCAATAGCAAGAACGACTCCCTGCATTTAGAGTACAACCTAGAGGATGAAAAAATCTTACTCAATGCGCGCTTTATTCCTGAGTTAGGCTGGCATTTACTGGTCGAACAAGAATTGAACGAGCAACTCAAACCACTACACGATGTCTTGCTCATGGATGCAATCATCAGCGCCATCATTACGCTGATCGTATTGAGTCTGGTCTTGATCACGGTGCGGCGTCATCAAAATCGCATAGAAAAAACCGCGGCGACCGATCAACTGACCTCATTGCCAAATCGCCAGGCTTTCGATTTTGTATTTGAAAACGCCTTGTTAGATAGCGAACGCTCGCGCCAACCTCTGTGCGTGGCTATCATAGACATCGATTTTTTCAAAAAAGTGAATGATAAACATGGACATTTAGTCGGCGACCATGTGCTCAAAGAGATTGCCATGATTGCCAAACGCTCCCTGCGCGAGAGCGATGTCATCTGTCGCTGGGGTGGTGAAGAATTCGTTATTTTGCTGAAAAACTGTACCTTAGAAAAAGCCACCGCGATCGCAGAAAATCTACGCCTGACCATCGCCAATAACGATTTTTCCCGCACCACCGATTTGGCCAGAACGCGTCTGAGCATCACGGTCAGTATGGGGGTGGCGCTATGCAAAGATAAAGAGAATGAAGACAGCGTGTTTGAGCGGGCCGACGTGGCGCTGTATCAAGCCAAAGAAAACGGCCGCAACAGCGTGTATTTTTCAGAATAAGCCTTACAAGGTTTTTTTACGTGCTGCCAATTCTATGGTTGGCGGAATGAACGCCTGATACAAATCCCCGGCCGTCTTATCCCAGCGTTCTACCACTTGCTGTTGCAAGCCCACCGTCTGCATATCCCCACGTGCAATCGGGCCGGTCAAAGCCGCCGCAGTACCTAGCTTAAATACATTGTCCAGGCTTAGCGTAGCCAAGGGTTGCGCCATCGCCAGGGCCGTCTCGCGCGGGATGCCCGCTGCCTGATAGGCCTGCAAGGCGGTCTCCATCAAGGTCACTAGATAATTGCTGGCAAACACCGAGCCTGCGTGATATAGCAATTTATTTTCCGCCTGTATCTCGACCACCTTGGCATCGATCGCGTTTAGCGCAGTACTAAGGATTATGAGAGCCGCGGCGTCACCTTCGATACTACAAATGCTGCCAGAAAAATTGGCCGCCAGCGCTGCCGGATCGGCAAAACTTCGCACCGGATGCAGGCTGGCAATCTGCACGCCCAAAGCACTGGCGGCGGCTAATTCTGTCGAGGCTTTGGCACCGCTACAATGAAACAGCACACTACCGGGCAACAGCAAACCAAGCTCTAATAAAGCGGCACAACTGGCCTGTATCTGGTCATCCGGCACCGTCAGCATGGTGACATCGGCGGGCTGCAATTGGGCCATATCGCTGATCGCCTCACCGGCACCAATAAATTGCAATGCATCCAATGCCGAGGCCAGACTGCGATTGCACACTTGACCAAGATGAAACACCTGATGCTGAGAAAATTGCCGTCCCAAGACGCGCCCCACTTTACCGGCGCCAATAATATTTAAGCTCTTAGTCAAACTCTTCATCACGAATGTATTTATAAATTTAATCAGGAAACTGGCTGGAAAAACTGCGCAAGCCGGGTAAATCAAGAATGGTGATACCGCCATAATCGACCGAAAGAAGTTTTTTCTTTTCCAGTAACTGCAAGGCTTGATTGGCACGCTGGCGCGAGACGCTGGAGATATAGCCGATTTCTTCCTGCGAGATTTGCAACTGCAAACCACCACCAGGATTGAGGTAGGGATTAAACATGGCGGCGATGCAGCGCGCCACACGCGTATCGGTATCTAACATGCGGTCAAACTCAACCAGGGAAATAAACAGGCCGAGACGCTCATTGAGTTGCTGTAATAAAAACCGGTTAAATGGGATGCTGTTATCGAGCAAATAGTTGAAGGTAGTGCGCGGCATATACGCAACCCGGGTATCGCGCAAGGCCACCACATCGTATTTGCGATTTTCCGTTTTCAGCATCGAGCCTTCGCCAAACCAGCCGCCCGCTAACATGCAACTAAAGGTGATGGTTTTACCCTCGGGCGAAATACTGCTCATCTTCAGGAAACCGTCTATCACACCCATCCAATGATCGACGCTATCGCCTTTACGGCAGGCATAGGAACCAGCCGGTACAAAACGCTCCACCACTTCGCTCTCTACTCTTTGCAGATGTTCTGGCGCCAACATCTTGGCCCACATGCTTTTAGCAAAACGTTCTTTTGGTTCACTGGTTTCTTGTTGCTTAATATTCTTTGCGTCTTCAATCATATTGTGCAGCGCACCACCGATAGTTGATAAATACAGACAGATTGTCGGTTAAATGACAGCAAGCGAAATAGCGAGCCTCTACTATCATTCCAACAAAAGATATAAATTGATACAGAGACATTGTAAGCCACTATGTACAACTGCTAGTACCAGTGATCAGCTCTACGATACTTTTCATCAATCGCAGATAAAAGACAACAGCTCAGTTACAGATACCAGCAGATACGAGCGGGCGTAAGCACCCCGTAAGTATAGCTGCAGAGACTAGTGTCAAAAAAGAACCTTGGTGGAGACCATGAACCAAAACGATCTAGCGAACACGACTTTTCCAAGGCTCATGCTGCAGCATGCACTAGTGCGACCTTTGCACCCCGCTTTTCGCGAAAAACATCTGGGTATCTGGCAAACCTGGAGCTGGCAACAAGTCGCTGCTGAAGTGCGGGCACTGGCCTGCGGATTAGCGGCACAGGGTTTTCAACGTGGCATGAACCTGGCCATCATCGGTGACAATCGTCCGCGCCTGTACTGGGCAATGGCAGCCGCGCAATGTCTGGGCGGCATCGCAGTTCCTCTGTATCAGGATGCCCCCGCCGCCGACATGATTTTCGTGCTGGAGAACGCCGAGATCAGCTTTGCCGTGGTGGAAGATCAGGAACAGGTAGATAAATTACTCGCCATCAAGCAAGACTATCCGGCCTTGGCCAACATCGCCTACGACGACCACAAGGGCATGCGTCACTATCACCAGTCTGGCCTGGTGTCTTACCAAAAACTGCAAGATCTGGGACGAGAATATGATGCCGCCCATCCTGATTTTTTCATGCAACAAGTCAATCTGGGTCAGCCTGATGATACTGCCGTCATGCTCTACACTTCGGGCACCACAGGCAAAGCGAAGGGGGTCTGCCAGACCCACAGATCCTTCATGAGCGCCGCCATCGGCGGAATCGCTTTCGATAAACTCAGCGCCAACGAAGATATCCTTTCCTACCTGCCTATGGCTTGGGTCGGTGATCACCTGTTTTCTTATGCGCAGGCCTTGGTCGCCGGTTTCACCGTCAATTGCCCTGAGTCGGGCGATACCGTGCTCAGTGATTTACGCGAAGTCGGGCCTAGCTATTATTTTGCACCGCCACGCGTATTTGAAAACATGCTCACTACCGTCATGATACGGATGGAAGACGCCAGTAGCATCAAGCGCGGTCTGTTTCATCACTACATGGAAGTGGCGCGCCGCGTCGGTGCCGATATTCTCGATGGTAAGCCGGTCGCGACGCTAGACAAACTGAACTATGCAGTCGGCAACGCTCTGGTGTATGGCCCCCTGAAAAATGTACTGGGCCTGAGCCGTGTCAAGGTCGCCTACACCGCCGGTGCGGCGATCGGCCCCGATCTGTTTCGCTTTTACCGTTCTATCGGCATCAATCTGAAACAGCTCTACGGTGCCACCGAAACCTGTGCCTATGTCTGTCTGCAACCGGATGGCAATATCAAGTTCGACAGCGTTGGTCTGGCCGCGCCCGGGGTAGAAGTCAAGTTAGCCGAGAATGGCGAAGTGCTGGTGAAATCCTGCGCCATGCTCAAGGAATACTACAAACGCCCCGATGCCACCGCTGAGGTGATCGATGCCGATGGTTATTTCCACACCGGTGATGCCGGTATATTCGACCATGAAGGCCATCTAAAAATCATAGACCGCGCGGCCGATGTCGGCAAGATGACCCATGGCGACATGTTTGCGCCCAACTACATAGAAAACAAGCTGAAATTTTTCCCATTTATTAAAGAAGCGGTGGCCTTCGGTCAGGATAGAGACATGGTCTGCGCCTTTATTAATATCGATATAGAAGCGGTCGGCAACTGGTCAGAACGACGCGGCATTGCCTATTCTGGCTACACCGATCTGGCGGCAAAAAAAGAGACTTACGATCTGATCTCCGAATGCATACAAAAGGTCAATGCCGATCTGGCCAGCGAAGAGCTGATGGCCGGTACCCAAATCCATAGATTCCTGATACTGCACAAAGAACTCGATCCCGACGATGATGAGCTGACACGCACCCGTAAAGTCAGGCGACGCTTCGTGGCAGAAAAGTACAAGGTCCTAATCGACGCACTGTACAGCGGCCGACAATCCCAATACATAGAAACCCTTGTCAAGTTTGAAGATGGACGGCAAGGCACGGTGGCCGCCGATCTGCGCATCGTCGATGTCAAAACTTTCCATCCAGCCCAGCAAGCAGCGTAAAGACAGCGATGACACAGACTAGAAAAATTGGTGAGGTGATACTCGATTTACAGGGAATTTCCCTGTCATTTGGTGGCGTTAAGGCGCTCACGAATATCTCCTTCAACGTCAAGGAACATGAAATCCGCGCCATCATCGGCCCCAACGGTGCCGGTAAAAGTTCGATGCTCAACGTCATCAACGGCGTGTATCGACCTCAGTTAGGCGAGATCACCTATCGCGGCGTGCAGCGTAAGGATATGAACACCTACGCCGCGGCCAAGAGCGGCATCGCGCGTACCTTCCAGAACATCGCCTTATTTAAAGGGATGAGCGTGCTCGATAACATCATGACCGGACGCAATCTGAAGATGAAGAGTAATTTTTTGATGCAGGCACTGTACTGGGGCCCTGCACAAAAAGAAGAAATAGCGCATAGAGAAAAGGTGGAAGAGATCATTGATTTTCTAGAGATACAGCACATCCGTAAAACCCCGGTAGGGCGGCTCTCGTATGGCTTGCAAAAACGCGTGGAACTGGGACGCGCGCTGGCTGCCGAGCCTGAGATACTCTTACTCGATGAACCTATGGCCGGTATGAACGTTGAAGAGAAACAAGACATGAGTCGTTTCATCCTGGACGTCAATGATCAACTCGGTACGACTATCGTTTTGATCGAACACGATATGGGTGTGGTCATGGATATTTCAGATCGGGTGGTGGTACTCGATTACGGCAAAAAAATTGGCGACGGCACACCCGACGAGGTTCTGGCGAATCAGGAAGTGATTAATGCATATTTAGGTGTGGCGCACTAGGTTTTACTCCCTTCTCCCGCGGGCGGCGAGTTTGAGTAAATCCAGGGTCGGGGATGAGGCTAGTCGTGAACAGGTCTGCAATTAATATGGCTAGTCGTCGTGTTTAGGATTTCTGAACTGAATCAGCCCTTGCAAACACCCTCACCCTAGCCCTCTCCCGCCAGCGGGAGAGGGGATAACATCAGCACTCAGTTGGCGAATTGAACGGTTACTAAAAAAGGTTTTTAAACAAAAATGAATATCAATTTTTTCTTCGAAGTCCTGATCGGTGGCCTGCTATCTGGTGTGATGTATGCACTAGTGGCACTGGGTTTCGTGCTGATCTACAAGGCCTCGGGCGTCTTCAACTTTGCCCAGGGTGCCATGGTGTTTTTTGCGGCCTTGACTTGCGTCGGTCTGACCGAGCAGTTCGGCCTGTCCTTGTGGTTGGCTATTCCTTTAACCATGTTAGTCATGGTGGCCCTCGGGCTGGCAATCGAACGCATCGTCTTGCGGCCGCTGGTGAATCAACCTGAGATCACCCTATTCATGGCCACCATAGGCCTGACGTTTTTCATCGAAGGCTTAGCGCAATTGCTGTGGGGCTCGCAACCGCATCAGTTAAAACTGCCAATTGAAGACGTGCCTATCGAATGGCTGCTGGAAAAGTACAACATCATCGTCTCGCAATTTGATGTGATCGCAGCCCTGATCTGCGCCCTGCTGGTGACAGGATTGGCGCTACTGTTTTCTAAAACAAAAATCGGGCGGGCCTTACGCGCAGTGGCTGACGATCATCAGGCGGCGCTGGCGGTGGGCATTCCCTTGCAACAGATCTGGGGCATAGTCTGGGCAGTGGCCGGCTTTGTCGCGCTAGTGGCGGGATTGCTGTGGGGCGCGCGTAATGGGGTGCAATTTGCGCTTACCTTCGTCGCCCTGAAAGCCTTGCCAGTCTTGATCTTAGGTGGGTTTACCTCGGTCCCCGGTGCGATCGTCGGCGGCCTAATCATAGGTGCGTCTGAAAAACTGGCGGAAGTGTATATCGGCCCCTTAGTCGGTGGCGGCATAGAAGGTTGGTTCCCGTATGTGTTGGCCTTGCTGTTTTTGCTGGTACGCCCTGAAGGTCTGTTTGGCGAAAAAATTATACGCAGAATTTAAAGGTACAACTTTTAAGTACGCAATAAACATGCGCCTTGCAGGGCATAAATGGCTGGGAACCCGCATGTTGATTGCGCAATTGAAATTGAAATAAAGGAATTCCATGTTCTACCGTGAAGCAGGTCAATTTAAATCTAGCTATGCCGAAGACAATCAGATCTTCCCTATCCGCCAGGACAGGATAGCGATGGCTGCGCTACTGGCGTTGGCGTTTCTGGTCGTGCCTTTAATAGCCACCCCGTATACTTTTTCGGCGATTTTGATTCCCTTCCTGATTTTTTCGCTGGCCGCGCTGGGTTTGAATATTCTCACGGGTTACGCTGGTCAACTGTCGCTAGGCTCGGCCGCGTTTATGGCAGTCGGGGCCTTTGCCTCGTATAACTTTATTTTGCGCATCCCCGGCATACCGCTGTTACTCGGTTTTGTGTTGGGCGGTTTATCGGCCGCTGCGGTAGGGATCGCCTTTGGTCTGCCGTCGCTGCGCATACGTGGCTTTTATCTGGCCGCCGCTACTCTGGCCACCCAATTTTTTGTAGTCTGGTGCCTGACCAAGATACAGTGGTTCACCAATTACAGCTCGTCCGGCGTGATCACCGCGCAAGAAATGTTGATCTTTGGTTACAGCATCAACACTCCGATGAAAAAATACTTACTCACCTTGAGCATCGTCTGCGTGATGGCATTGCTGGCCAAGAACATGGTGCGTTCTAACGTAGGCCGTTCCTGGATGGCGGTGCGCGACATGGACGTGGCGGCCGAAGTGATAGGCTTTCGACTGATGCGTACCAAGCTACTGGCCTTTGCGGTTTCCTCATTTTATTGCGGCATTGCCGGTGCGCTGTACGCCTACGCCTACCTCGGCACGGTCGAGCCTGAAGCCTACAATCTCGATCTCTCGTTTCGGATTTTATTTATGATCATCATAGGCGGAGTCGGCTCTATTCTAGGCTCTTTCCTGGGCTCGGCCTTCATCATCTTGCTGCCTATTGGCCTCAATTTGCTGGCACACGCGCTGTCCTTACCAACCAATGTGGCTTCGAATTTAGAATTGATGGTGTTTGGTGCGCTCATCATTTTTTTCCTGATCGTAGAACCGCACGGTCTGGCGCGACTGTGGCAAATCACCAAAGAGAAACTGCGGCTCTGGCCTTTCCCGCATTAGATTTTGTTCGTCGTTTCAAGAAATTTTTCTAAGCACTTTTAGGACTCACGCAAAATTGTTCCAGCTAGGCGTACCGCCGAAGACAGTACGCTAGTACGGCAAGGCGGATACAACGACGTTGGGGCGGTTTTGCGTAAGTCCTATATTTATAAGAAGGCGCAATGGGGATAGCTAGCCATCAAGCGCCAGGTACTACCAAGCCGCTGTTAACCACACCAGGAGACACCATGAAACTGATTAAATCCGTTATTTTAAGCACTGCGATACTAGGCGCTTTCGGCTCCGTGCCACTAGCGCAAGCTCAAACCTCAGAACAATACATCCCTATCCTGTCTTACCGCGTTGGCCCGTATGCGGCTGGTGGATCCGGTTTTTACGGCGGCGCCATCGATTACTTCAATCTCATCAACGCCAAAGGTGGTCTCAATGGTGTCAAGATTTCCTGGGAAGAATGCGAGACTGAATACAACCCTTCGCGCGGGGTCGAATGTTACGAGCGCCTCAAGAAAAACAATGGCGGTGCCTCACTGGTGGAGCCGCTCTCTACCGGCATCGCCTACGGCATTTTGGATAGAGTGGCAGAAGATAAGATCCCTATGACCACACTCGGTTATGGCCGTTCTGATGCCGCAAACGGCAAGGTTTT
This sequence comes from Undibacterium parvum, assembly GCF_003955735.1. Classification (NCBI taxonomy): domain Bacteria; kingdom Pseudomonadati; phylum Pseudomonadota; class Betaproteobacteria; order Burkholderiales; family Oxalobacteraceae; genus Neoundibacterium; species Neoundibacterium parvum. The sequence goes on from NZ_CP034464.1 coordinate 1,624,227, forward strand.
TCCTTATATCTTCCCTTTGATTACCAGTTACTGGAATCAAGCCGCTGCCATGACTAAATATCTGGGTGACAAATCCGGTGGCATGGAAAAACTTAAGGGTAAAAAAATCGTCCATCTGTATCACGATTCTGCCTTCGGCAAAGAACCTCTGCCAGTCCTGGAAGCACAAGCTAAGCAATATGGTTTTGAGCTGATTAAAATACCGGTAGCGCACCCGGGTAATGAGCAGCAATCGCAATGGCTGCAAATCCGCCAGGCCAATCCTGATTACGTGATTTTATGGGGTTGGGGCGTGATGAATGCGGTGGCACTAAAAACTGCCCAGCGTAATGGCTTTTCACGCGACAAGATACTGGGCGTCTGGTGGGCTGGCTCAGAAGAAGACACGGTACCGGCAGGCGATGCCGCCAAAGGTTACACCACCATGACCTTCAACACGCCAGGCAATTACGCGGTACTCGATGAAATCCGCACTAAGGTGTATGCCGCTGGCAAAGGCAATCTGAGCGATAAATCACGGGTAGGCTCGGTGTATCACATGCGCGGCGTCACCGCTGCCATGCTGTGGACCGAAGCTATCCTGAAAGCGCAAGAGAAATTTGGTAAAGGTAAGCTCATGACTAGTGAGCAAATCCGTTGGGGCTTTGAGAATCTCGATGTGAATGAGGCGCGTCAAAAAACGCTGGGGGCGATGGGCATGTTCCCACCAGTCAAAACTTCTTGTGAAGATCATGAAGGTTCGGGCGCAGTCAAAGTGCAGCAATGGAACGGCGATAAATGGATAGCCGTAACACCCAACTGGATCGTGGGCGACAAGGCATTGACGCGTGCGTTGCTGGAAGAGTCTTCGGCCAAATATGCGGCCGAGAAAAAAATCACGCCAGGCTGTTTGAAATAAATTTTAACGGTTTTTCCTTGGGTTTTCCTCACCTCCGCAGCGGTAGGTATTTTTTATCCGCGTGGAAGTGGGGTTTTTTAAGCTTGCCAAAACGAGCGCCTAAAGTAAGGCAATACTGTCTTTGAAGATAGATGAGAACACCATGACTAGCCCCACCGTAGCGAATTTTAGCAATGCCAGCCCCGCCGCCCCGGCCACCCCGGCTTACTTGAGCGTGAATAATATCGAGGTGATTTACGACCATGTGATACTGGTATTGAAAGGCATTTCGCTACAAGTACCACAGGGGAAAATCGTCGCATTATTAGGTGCAAATGGTGCCGGAAAATCGACCACGCTCAAGGCCATCTCTACCTTATTGCGCAATGAACGTGGCGACATCACCAAGGGCGACATCAGTTTTAAAGGCCAACGGGTCGACCATCTGACCCCGAATGAACTGGTTAAGCGCGGCTTGTCGCAGGTAATGGAAGGCCGCCATTGTTTCGCCCACTTGAGCATAGAAGAAAATCTATTGACCGGTGCCTACACGCGCCAGATTTCGCGCGCAGAACTGAAAGAATCGCTGGAGATGGTGTATCACTATTTTCCACGTCTGCGCCAGCGCCGCAGTTCGCTGGCCGGCTACACCTCGGGTGGCGAACAACAGATGTGTGCGATCGGGCGCGCCCTGATGGCTAAACCTTCCATGATCTTACTGGACGAACCATCGATGGGTATCGCGCCGCAACTGGTAGAAGAAATTTTTGAGATCGTCAAGAGTCTCAACGTCAAAGAAAATGTCTCGTTTTTGCTGGCCGAGCAAAATACCAATACCGCTTTACGCTATGCCGATTTTGGTTACATTCTGGAAAACGGCAGGGTCGTGATGGAAGGCGACGCCAAAGATCTGGCCGCCAATGAAGACGTCAAAGAATTTTATCTGGGCGTCTCCAGCGCCGGTCGCAAGAGTTTTCGCGAGATGAAGTTTTATCGCCGCCGCAAACGCTGGCTGGCTTAAGGCAGGAGAGTGGGTATGGACTTTAATCTAGCACGCGATTTTTGTAGCAGGCTACCGGGTGCAGTGGTCGAGACCAAGTGGGGCTCGGACCTGGTGTTTTCGGTAGGGAAAAAAATGTTTGCGGTGAGTTGGTTAAGAGACGATGTCTTACGCAATTTCAGCTTCAAAGTAGAAGATCAACGTTTTCTGGAATTTACCGACAGGCCGCACATCGTCCCGGCGCCGTATATGGCACGCGCCAAATGGATACAGGTGGTCGATGCGATGGCGATGAGCGACGCCGAGGCTCTGGAATTACTGCAAGCTTCTTACAATTTGATTTTTTCAAGATTAACAAAAAAACTGCAACGAGAGATCACACATGAGTGAATATCTGGACGCTCTAGAGACGCGCAATCCACACAGCCGCGAGCAAGCCCTGATGACGCGCCTGCCGCAGTTGGTGGCACAAGCGCAAAGCGCCGCCGGTTGGGCTAGCATCTTGCAAGGCGTGAGCGCCGCCGACATTCGTAGCCGTAGCGCCTTAGCGCAACTGCCAGTCACGCGCAAATCCGATCTGCACGGTTTACAGCGCCAGCAGCGTCCGTTTGGCGGGCTCAATAGCACCGCGCCGCAGCAATTAAAACGCATCTTCATGTCGCCCGGCCCCATCTTTGATCCTGAGGGTAGAGGCCAGGATTGGTGGCGCTTCGCCCGGCCCATGTACGCTGCCGGTTTACGTAGCGGCCATCTGGTGCAAAACTGTTTCTCCTATCATTTCACGCCGGCCGCCTACATGGTCGAGGGCGGTGCTGCCAAACTCGGTTGCGTGATCATTCCAGCGGGGGCAGGCCAAACCGAAATGCAGGTACAGGCTATCGCAGAGTTGCGCCCTGATGCCTATATAGGCACGCCTAGCTTCTTAAAAATTATAATAGAAAAGGCCCTGGAACTGGGTGCCGATATTTCTAGCTTGCAGCGCGCCGTGGTCGGTGCCGAAGCGCTACCGCCGTCGCTGCGCACATGGCTGCAACAACATGGGGTACCGCTGGTACTGCAAATGTATGCATCGGCCGACATCGGCAATATCGCTTATGAAACAGCAAGCAGTGGCCAGCTCAATCCCGGCATGGTTTTGGACGAGGATCTGATCATAGAAATCGTACGACCAGGTACTGGCGACCTGGTCGCAGAAGGTGAAGTCGGTGAAGTGGTGATCAGCTCGTTTAATCTGGATTACCCGCTGCTGCGCTTCGGCACCGGCGACATGTCAGCCATCCTGCCCGGCATCTCGCCCTGCGGTCGCAGCAATACCCGCATCAAGGGCTGGATGGGGCGCGCCGACCAGACCACCAAGGTCAAGGGCATGTTCGTGCACCCATCACAAGTGGCGGAAGTCATCAAACGCCATCCCGAAATCAGCAAGGCCAGACTGGTGGTGACCGGCGAAATGGCGAACGACGCCATGACACTGCAGTGTGAAATCAGAGATGAAAAACCAGGCGAAACATTGACAGCGGCAATAGTGGCGAGCATACGCGAGATCACCAAACTACGCGGCGAGGTCGCATTTGTCGCAACTGGTAGTCTGGCCAACGACGGCAAGGTAATCGATGATGTGCGCAAGTATGAATAAGGCCTGCGTATGAGGATAAAGTGAAGATGGTTTACACTCTTCGCCTAGCCCTCAGCGCCTGATAATACTGGCACAGAATAAAATTGAAACCACTCTGCCCTGCCCCGCTCACCCTGGTGCTAATCCCTGGCTTTATGTGCGATGCCAGCCTGTGGCAAGCCATGCTGCCGGAATTATCCAAGATCGCAGCAATCCAGTTTGCCGACATCAATGAAGGCAGCAGCATAGCAGCGATGGCAGAGCACATCATCCCTAGCCTGCCAGAACACTGCGTACTGATAGGATTTTCACTAGGCGGCTACGTGGCGCGTCGTATCGCTTATCTGGCACCACAAAAACTAGCGGGTTTGGTCTTAGTCAACAGCTCGGCACGCGCCAGCACAGAACAAGAATTGCAGCGCAATCAGCAACAGATCAGCATGTCCGAGCTGTATCCTTTCAAAGGGCAGACGCTCAGCGCGCTCAAGCGCGCCCTGCATCCGGATAGGACCGACGATGCGCCGCTGCTGGCACATCTGCAGGCCATGTCACTCAATTTAGGCAAAGGGGTTTTCTTGCGCCAACTGGGTCTGGTACGCCAGGACGGTCACGCCGAATTAGCCCAGATTACTTGCCCCAGTCTGATAATCGCCAGCCGCAACGACCAGATGCGTAGTATCGAAGAAGCCAAAAATATGGCGGATGCACTACCCAACTCGCACTTGAACATCATAGAAGATTGTGGCCACATGTCACCACTAGAACGCCCGGAAGTAGTCTGCCAACTAGTGCGAGCATGGCTGACAAGCAAAATAGTTGCGCAAAAATGAGCTCCTCCTTGGACCCTCAGAGAACATATTTTCTGATTTTTTACTTGGCTATTCGCCTAGTTTCCAGATTGATGCATGAGCAAGCTCATCGAACCTGCACGGCTTTTTTTAATTTCATGACCCCTGCGCTCATATTCTTAGACGCTTCCGAATAGCTTGCCCCACTCAAAGCCGCTTCTGCTTCTGGATACTTTCCCGCATTGATCAAACTGGCGACTTTCACTGCCTCCTGGTGCAGGTGTTTATGAATCTCGACCAAGCTAGAGAATTCCGGTAAATGCATGTGCTGTTTTTTACCATCACCATCTAGCCATGTGCCAAATTCGCAGATATGGACATTTCCGACATGGGCGATATCCATTTTTTGGTTTTTTGAAATGGCGGCGCGAAATTTTACTTTCCACTCTGCATGTTTGCCGATTGCTGATTCAAGATCCATTTGTATCTCCTTTAGTATTTAGTGAACAGTACGCATGTAACGCGTTTGTTCACTATATACCGATCTAAATAAATGAGAATGCGGTTTGAACGCAATTCTTTATTGCACGGAATGGACTAATCTAAACTCCGAACGCATTGCCGCATTCCGCAGCGGTACCAGTGTCTGGTAGTCGGGAGAGTGATACCACGCCAAGGCCAATTCTCGTGACGGAAAAGTCAGGATCACCTGCATTTGAAATTCAGTATCACCGAATAATTGTTCGGCAGGACCTTTTACCAGGTATTCGCCGGAGAACTTAGTCAGGCTTGCGGGCACGGCGGCGCCATATTCTTGTAATTTTTCTTTGTCAGTGGGGCTGAAATCGACGGTGATGTAAGCGGGCATGATGATCCTTAAGTATGATGGGGTGCGACCAATACTATTATTCGGCGCACCGGGTGTATTAGTTGGGTGCAGTCCAGGCGGTACTTTCGAACACGCCATCCAATGGGGTTTGCAGCACGTGGTTAGTGTAGTTAGACATGACCTTCATGCTAATGCCGAGTATCACTTCCAATACAGTTTGCTGACTATAACCGGCCGCGATGAGCGCTTGCATATCGTTTTCTGATGGCCAGCCACGAGCATTGACCATCACGATGCTGAACTGGCGTAAGGCCTCTAATTTAGCGTCGGCAATCGGGCTGTTATTGCGCAGAGCTGTCACCACCTCGGCGGGCACACCTGAACTGCTGGCGATGAGGCTGTGGGCGGCCATGCAATAGGTGCAGCCATGGATGCGGTTCGCGCTCATCAAAATGATTTGACGTTCCGTTTCGCTCAGCTTGGTGTTGTTGAAGATGCTGGTCACGCTCATGTAAGCTTCTAACAATGAGGGTGATGTCGCCATCCCTGCGAACAAGTTGGGGGTGAATCCGTAGGCTTGCGTTGCCGCTTGCAGCAGCGGTTTGCTGTCTTCTGGGGCGGTTTCCATGTTGTGAATAGGGAATTGACTCATGATTATTTTCCTTAGAAAGTGACAAAATGACGCATGGTGCACGCTGGTGCGCCCTGCGGTGGAGTAAAAGGTGTAGCGATACTTTGTGTGCGTTACTATTTTTTGCAACACTAGTTGACGCTGATGACTAACTTGCCAAAATGCTTGGCGGTGGCCAATGCGCTGTACCCTACGCCGGCATCTTCATAAGCAAAAGTTTGGTCAATCACGGGATGGATCTGGTGTTGGCTGATGAACTGATTTAAGCGTGTGTAGTGCGCGACTGAGCCAACGCAAATGCCGTTGATGCTGGCATTCTTAAACTGCATCGGGGTGATGTGCGGTGCTGCGTCGAATCCACTCAGTACGCCGATCTGGGCAATGCGTCCACCGTAGCCAATCGCGTTGAGCGAGCGCGTGTAAGTGTCCGGACCGCCCAATTCTAAAATATGATCTAGGCCAGCACCATCGGTAAGCTCAAGTGCCACGCGATCCCAGTCGGCATGCTCACGGTAATTAATCGTCTGCCACGCACCCATCTGGCGTGCACGGGCGAGTTTTTCGTCTGAGGATGAAGTCACGATCACCTTGGCACCATACGCGCTGGCCAATTGCAAAGCCAGCATCGCGACACCACCGGTGCCTTGTACCAGTACAGTCTCACCGGCTTGCAAATTGCCGCGCTCGAACAATGCATGCCATGCGGTGACCCCAGCGCAAGGCAAAGTTGCCGCCTCTGCCAGGCTTAAGTGCGCTGGTACGGCAACCACCGCGGTCTCATTTGCCAGGATGTATTCACCCAGCACGCCATCGGTTTGTCCGCCGCCTAAGGCCGACGCCATGTGGTGCGGGCGAAACGCGCCATCTACCCAATCGGCAAAAAAGCCAGGGCTGACTCGATCTCCCTCACGCCATTGTGTCACTGCGCTGCCCACCGCAACAACGGTGCCGGCAGCATCTGACAAGGGGGTGAGAGAGGCGCGGTTATCGCTTTGCATTTGCCGTACCAACAGATCACGGTAATTCAAACTGGCAGCAGCAACACGTATCAGTACTTGGTTCGGTTTGAGCGCAGCCAAAGTGCGTGTGCTAGCTTGTAGTGCGGCGCGTTCAGTGCCTGGGCTTAATTGGTAGTGACGAGAAGTCATGGGTGTTTCCTTATTAATATGTAGCGATCACTACATATTAATTCGAGTAAATAATTTTTTCAAGATTTATTTAGTGACCGCTATAATAATGGTGAATTCACGGCATTACTTGCCGTATAACAACTTTACTAGGGAGTGGTGATGAACGAAGTCGCAGCCAAGCGCAGTGCGGGAAGACCCCGGGTATTTGATCGCGAGCGGGCTCTGGCGATTGCGATGGATTTGTTCTGGCGCCATGGCTACGAGGGTACCTCTACCGCCCAGTTGACCGCCGCCATGGGCATCGCCGCGCCCAGTTTATACGCCGCCTTTGGATCAAAAGATCAGCTTTACTTTGAAGCTTTGGCGCTTTACCAGAGCCAATATGGCAGCTTTTTTAGTGCCGCACTATCGGCAGCGCTCCCTGTCAAGGAGGCGATTTCTACATTGCTAATGGGCGCCGCACGCCAATATACGGGCGCTGAACATGCCGCCGGATGCATGGTCGCGACCGCGAATATTCATAGCGCCACTGATAATGCCGCCATTGCCGAAGCAGCACGCAGCGCGCGCCAGACAGCACAAGCAGCCATACAGCAACGTCTGGAGCTCGCCATCGCCGCTGGAGAGTTACCCGCAAAGTCGGATAGCGCCGCGCTGGCCGCGTATATTTCCATGGTGTTGCAAGGCATGGCAGTACAGGCCCACGATGGCGCAGGTTTGGCGGCATTAGATAAAATGGCGGAATTGGCCATGCTAGCCTGGCCAGAATTGCGCGCTACTGCTTAAGTTTGACGAATCCAGGTCGGGGCGCAGCGGTGGCCGCATGCCGCTATGGCTCCGCCGTTTTTCTCAACACCTGACTCATAGGGTAGGAAGTAAGCTTGCTCGGGCCGACCAGCTCCCTCTGGTTTTGTAAAGTATTAGCAACTCAAGATGCCGTTTATGCGACAGCGTCATATGCGAATTGCGTTGGCCGATAGCCTGCTGGCATATGCCCCCCCAATTGAGGGCCAAATGCCGCTATTTTGCTGCGATTTTTGCTAGCCAAGGCGCCGCTACCCAAAGCGGGAGCACGTGCTGCATCCACCTCATAGTTCATGGCTTTGAAGACCGGGGTAAAGCTGGCATTGGCAGCATCGCGGGCATAGGGGCGAGTGGCGATGGAGAGCTGTGCGATGCGGGCCGGTGCATGGACGCGGCTGAAGCGGGCAAAACCCTTGTAGGTGAAACGCTCGTCCACCAGCCGGTCGCTGTGCAGCACCATGGCAGCCATGATCTCGTGCAGCAGCTCGCTTTGGCTTAGCTCGCGCAGCAGCACAGTAAAGCTCAGATGGTTGAACTCGCTCAGATCGCCTTCCGCTTGCCGCGCCAGAGGTAATGCCCCCAGTTGCAGATCCACTAGCAGGGTGCCATTGGGGCGGGGTAGCACGTCAAGCACTTCGATCACGCGCTGGCCAAAACGCACAGGGGCCAGAAACTCGGCGATGCGTTCGGCGGATGGCGCCGGGGCATGAATTTCAGCCTTGCCCACCAAGTCAAGGTTAAGTGCCATCAGGGGCAAGTCCAGGTGGCTGCTGAAAGGGGTGCTGGTTTTGCCGCTGATAGGGTCGCGCTGGGTGAGTAGCTCGCGCACTTCATGCTCACGGGCTTTTTTTATGGCCAGAAACGCGGTTTGAATGATTTCCGAGGTGGGTGTATCGGTGTCGATGCGCCACTTGCGGCCATACACCAACTTTTGCGGGCGTAGCTGGTGGCTGCGGTCGTAGTTCTCACGGCCAACCAATCCCACTTGCAGGTACATGCCGCTGTGGTCGGCGCTGGCAAAAATAGGGGTGTGGGCATCAAAATCGATGTCAACCACGATCTCGGCAATCGACACCGCAGTTTGCTGGTAACTCAGGTAATGCTGCGGGATGCACGATTTGCCGTTGGGTAACTCCACGCTGGGGGCGTGGGGCATGCGCATTTCACCTGCTGTCAGAGTGGTGACCAGGGGCGTGCTGGCAGGAGCGGCGAATTGGTGAATGCTCATATCGGCGTGCTTTGATGGTGTGTTGACGATGTCGAGACTATGCCTGCACAGAAGAACAAAGAGAATCACCAAAAAAAACAATCTACTATTCCGCTTGGAGGAAGAACAAACCACAATACCGGATTGAAATAAGCCCCAAAAGAAACGAACACGTGACGTGACCAATGGCGCCAGCGCTCATTGAATATATCAGAACACTTTTGACAGACCTGCGCAAAAGCAAGACGTTAAGAGGCGACAAGCCTGATTTTTTAGAGGCAGGCCAGACGCGCATATCCCATGCGGCTTTCCAGCTTGCCTGGCCTGCAGCCCGCATGGAATATGCGCGTCTGGCCGGGTGCCTCTGAGATTTCTGCTAAAACAGGCGCGACGCGACTAAATCGTGGGCGCTTAATTCGATTCTTTAATTAAACGCCCCGCGGTTTTTTGTATTGGTCTGGCGTTCATAGGGTAGAGGCGGTTGAAGATCGCCAGTTGTTCTGGCGAGATCTCTATGTTTTCTTTCATCACCAGCCACAGCACGCCTTCGCTGCACGGCGGCGTGGTGAGTGAGCCCATGTAGGTGTAGTACTCGCGTTTGGTGGGCAGCAGCTGGTTTAAGTCCATGGTGCTGAGGGCCTGCACCGATTCGTTTTTTTCCAGCGGTAGATTATTCCAGACGCTTTGCACCAAGGCTTGCGCCTTGCCGCGCTCGATCAAGACCGCCACCACCGCCAGCTTGCCGTCGCCGCCTTTGTGCACCAGATGCACCACCATTTCAAAACTCTTGCCGTTGACGCGTTCTTCAGACGGTTTGTGAAAATGAAATTGCAAAAGCTCGTAGTTTTTACCCGAGACATTGATGTAATTACCCGCGCCCATATTCACTTGTATGGTGTGGCCGTTATCGATCACGCTAAAACGCGAGGGTTTGTAATCAAAGGAAAGCGGATCGAGGTCGACATGGATGCCATCACGGATGTCGATAGGCGACTGCCGCTGGCCATTGTCACAGGCAGCATACGAGGGATTGAGTTTGCCCCAGCTTAAAGGACCGCCTTCACCTTCATAACTCCAGTGAATCGCGCTATGCGCGCTGGCACCGGCCAGAGCTGCGGCGTTGGCCGCATGACCGTCTGCAGCAGCGGCTTTAGGTTTTACTTCGGCATGATCCGGCCGTCTGACGGGTGGCGCATAACTACGCACGACCGGACGCGGAGCCATTTTGGCGGCATCATCTTTTTCTTTGCGCAGTACCGACAGTCTTTCGGCAATCTTCACGGCCAGCTCATCGGCCGCCATCGATTCTTTGGCGCGCGCGGCTTCGGCAGACTTGGCCTCTTTGTCCTTGCTAGACTTACTCGACTTAGTTTCTTTACTGCTGGACTTGCTGTCCTCTTTATCCGGCGCGTCTTCCTTGGCGGAGGCTTGTTTGATAGGCTTAGCAGGTGGATCGTTGGCAATCGCCGATCCACAGATCAGCAGTGATACCAACACGGCAGATAGACGGCGCATAAAATGGTCAATCAAAAAGAGGAGATAGTCTGGTTACGGCTCACTCGTCTAAAACTTGAATTCTTTATGGCAATATTTTAAAAACTCTTGCTGTTTGCTTGAGGCAAAAATAAAGGCATCAAAAGGATGCCTTTATTTTTTCTAGCGCATGCAGCGCTTAGTTGGCCAACACGCGCGCCTTGGCGGCTTCAAATTCTGCCTTGAGTCGGGCGACGATCTCTGCCACCGATGGCGCATCGTGCATCAAGCCTACGCCCTGACCTGCGCCCCAGATGTCGCGCCAGGCTTTGGCACCGCTGGCACCACCGAAATCCATCTTGCTCTTATCGGCCACCGGTAAGGCATCCGGATCGAGGCCGGCAGCGATGATGGATTTTTTCAGATAATTACCATGTACACCGGTAAATAAATTGGTGTAGACGATATCGGCCGCAGCGGATTCTATGATCGCATCACGATAAGCCTGATCGACGTTGGCTTCTTCGCTAGCCAGCCAACGCGAACCTATGTAGGCAAAATCAGCGCCCATGGCCAAGGCGGCCAACACTGCGTCACCGGTGGCGATAGAACCGGACAAGGCAATTGGGCCCTTAAAGAATTTACGTACTTCACCGACCAGCGCGAACGGCGACAAACCACCGGCATGGCCACCAGCACCGGTAGCCACCAGGATCAAGCCATCCACGCCCGCCTCTAAAGCTTTTTGGGCGTGACGAATAGAAATCACGTCATGCAAGACGATACCGCCGTAGCTATGGATGGCGTCAAGCATCTCTTTCGGCGGTGCGCGCAGCGACGAGATAATGATAGGCACCTGATGCTTGACGCACATGGCGACGTCGGCCGCCAGCCTGTCGTTGGATTGATGGACGATCTGATTGACAGCGATCGGGCCCACCTTGGCATCCGGATTGGCCGCTTGAAATTCCGCCAACTCGGCTTGCAGATCAGTCAGCCAGGTATCCAATAATTCGGCCGGACGCGCATTCAATGCTGGAAAAGAACCAACGATACCGGCCTTGCATTGCGCCGCCACCAGCTTAGGGCCACTGGCGATAAACATCGGTGAAGCGATCACCGGCATACTTAAATTTTGTAGTGCTTTAGGCAAATGCGAGGTCTTGCTCATATTGGTTTCCTATCGGTTGGCGCGGATAAAGTGGCTGAAGCAGTGATGAATTAAGTGCTGAGCTTGGTGTTTTTTAAAGCTACTGATATGATGTTATCAGAAAAAACGTTGTTATTCACTCTGATTCTTTAAGGTTAGTTTATGAGCGCAACAAAAGTTGTGGATTTTCGCCAGGCTCAGGACGAGCTGCGCATTTCGCTGCGCCAGGGTATGTTAGACGCCGCCTCACGCTTGCTGGTGGAAGAAGGTGCCGCCGCGCTGACGGTGCGCAAGGTTGCAGACGCGGTCAATTGCTCGACCACACTGTTGTATTCAATCTTCGGCGGCAAGGATGGCTTGTCTAACGCCCTGTATCTGGAAGGCTTTGCCCGCTTCAAGCAGGATTTCGCCGCGTTTCAAAATAATTTCAGCGCCAGCAATCGCGGTGCAAACAATCTCAACAAGGCTGACGTCAGCAGCACCGCCACTCAAGGCATAGACCGCTTATGGTTGTACGCCGCCAGCTATCACGAGTACGCCCGCCGCAATCCCAGCTACTACATGGTGATGTTTGGTGACGCCATTGCCGGCTTCGTGCCACCGTTGGAATCGCGCACCGCGGCCTGGGAATCCTTCACGCCGCTGATCGCTGAATTCGAGCACTGCATGCAAGATGGCAGCCTGCCCGCCTCCAACCCCGGCATGGCGGCGCGCCTGCTATGGTCGGCCATGCACGGCGTGATCAGCCTGGAACTGAAAGGCTATTACCTGAAAAAAGAACATTCAGACGAGCTGTATCGCGCCGCCGTGCGCGCCGTCCTGTATTCACTCGCCCATCCAGAAAATTAATCCTAATTAATCCTACCATCTACCAGGAGCCGCCATGACTTACCAATGTTTTGAGTTCAGCATCAGCAACAAGATCGCCCACCTGCAATTGAACCGCCCAGACAGCATGAACACCATGCAACCGGTATTTTTTCGCGAACTGGTCAGTATCTTACAAGGCTTGCAGCGCGACGCCAGCGCCCGCGCACTGTTGATCTCCTCGACGGGCAAGCATTTCACCGCCGGTATGGCGCTGGACGTCTTTGCCGGCGGCGGTATGACACTGGACGATAGCAGCGCCATCGGCCGCGCGAATATTGCCCTGGTACTGCAAGACATGCATCAGTCATTTAACCTGATCGAGCAACTGCGCATGCCGGTGATCGCCGCCATCCACGGTGGCTGCATAGGCGGCGGGGTCGATCTGATCTGCGCCACCGATATCCGGTTGGCCAGCAAAGATGCCTTCTTCTGCATACAGGAAATCAATATCGGCATGACCGCCGATCTGGGCACGCTGCAACGCCTACCTAAACTGATTCCGGAAGGCATAGTCCACGAAATGGCCTATACCGGCCGCCGCCTGCCTTCCGCACGTGCACTGGCCGTGGGTCTAGTCAATGAAGTCTTCGAAACTCAGGAAGCAATGCTGGAAGCGGCCATGCTGATGGCGACAGAAATCGCGCAAAAACCGCCGGTAGCCATCTGGGGCAGCAAACAGGCGATCCACTACGCGCGCGACCATTCCACCCACGACGCCCTGCAACAAATGGGCTGGCTGCAATCGGGCATCTGGCAAAGCGCCAACCTGATGGAAGCCTTCATGGCCAAACAACAGGGACGCCCGACCAACTACCCCGACCTGCCAGCCACCAGCTCATTCGCCGATGCACCGTATCAATTGAAGTAAAGCGACAAAAGAACATCCGCGTAAGCCCGATTAGCGCAGCCGAACCGGGCGCACCCTGCCAGCGCGCATATTCCATGCGCTTCTTCAAGCACATCGGCCTGTAGCCCGCATGGAATATGCGCGCTGGCAGGGCCCTTGGTAAAAGTTGGTAAAATCGTGGCGCTTCGCCTGCTAGCTAGACTCGCCCAGCATTTTCTGAGAAGATGTACTCGCGACCATGCTCTGGCTTAAACCCTCTATGATTTTTATCGAAAAGTACGCCAAATTAGCTATCCTGATAGGCGTGCTGACGACCCTGTGTTGCAACACTAGTCGCGCAGCCGCGCTGCGCATCCCCCTACTTTCGCAATATGACTATCCGCCGTATTTGATTAGCGAGACTCACGGGCTGAATCAGGATTTGGCGACTTACCTGAGCAATGCCAGCCAGGGACGCTACCAATTCGAACTACAAACCTTGCCCAAAAGGCGACTGATGCTGACGATACAGCGCCCGAACTGGAATGGCATCGTACCCTGGGTCATGCCAGCCTGGCTGCAAGATACACCGCGCAATCGCTACCATTGGTCTAAGGTGATACTGGAAGATGGCGATAGAGTCCTGTCATTACCCACCCGCGCTTTAGAATGGCAAGGTCCGAGTAGCTTATATGGGCTGAGATTTGGTGGTGTGGCTGGACATCAGTATGTGACTATCGCACCAGACATAGAAGCAGGAAAAATTCAGCGTGACGATGCCCCTAATATGCTATCGAATTTAAAAAAGTTAGCTGCTGACAGGGTCGATGCGATCTTTATCCCTGAGCTACTGTATCGCTATTTGACGCAGCAAGACCCGCAGTTTTCCAAAGACTACTACGTGAGCAAGAATTGGATTACGCAGGAGCGCAATCAACTACGCATCATGTCTGGCTTGGACAATAAAGATTTGACGGACTGGTTAGATCTGCAAGTTCAGCACATGAAAACCGACACGGAGTGGCAAAAACTATTGAGAAAATACGGTTTGTCTAGTCCGCATAAATAAGCTTCGTACCAAGAAACTATCCAGCAAACATTACAGCAAATAAGCGCTAGTCTTAGCCGCAATTTGCGGCTGGGTATTCTGATTATTATGCAGAGCGGATAAGGGCAATTGCTTGTCACGGGGAACATCCCCGTCGGCCATCAGAGATAAATAGCGCAGGCAACAGACCCGCAAAAACGAAGAGAAATTTTCTATCTGACCGCGGTAGGCAATCAACTCATCATGCAACTTAGCGATCAATTGATTGGTGTTCATGCCATCGCGTTCGGCTACTTCTTGCAGTACCTGCCAGAACAGTTGCTCCAGTCGGATAGAAGTGACCACACCATGCAGGCGTAGCGAGCGGGCTTTGGCCTGGTACAGCGCAGGATCCGCTTTGACGAAAATATCGCACATAAGAACTCCTAAGGGAAGAACCGGCGGCACAGCCTGCGTAGGCTTTGCCGCTGTCATTATACCTTTGGATGTTTGGTTTTTTACAAGGAAATCCTGGTGCCTAGCAGGGTCAGAAATTGTGCCATCCAGGCTGGATGTGCAGGCCAGGCTGGCGCGGTGACAAAGTTTTTGTCCGTCACCGCCTCGGTAACTGCGATCTCGGCATAATGCCCGCCAGCCAGCTCGACTTCAGGTTTGCAAGCTGGATAGGCGGAGCAACGCACCCCTTCCAGCACCTTGGCGGCCGCCAAAATTTGTGCCCCATGGCAGACTGCCGCTATCGGTTTTTTTGCCTGCGCGAAATGCTGCACCATACTGATCACCGTTGGATTCAGACGTAAATATTCTGGGGCGCGCCCACCAGGTATCACTAAAGCATCGTAATTGCTGGCATCCACACCGGCAAAATCATGGGTGATGCCGAAGCGATGGCCAGGTTTTTCAGTATAGGTTTGCTGCCCTTCAAAATCATGAATCGCGGTCATCACATAATCGCCCGCTTTTTTGTCAGGGCACACTGCATGCACCTCGTGCCCGACTGCCAGCAAAGTCTGAAACGGCACCATCGCCTCATAATCCTCAACGAAATCGCCAACCAACATAAGTATTTTTTTAGCCGCCATGATGTCTCCTAAATGTGATGAACAGTGGACTTATATTGTTGCCGCATTTTTGAGCGGGCGGGTAATCATGGCTTACTACATTTGCACGTCGATTTGCGGGGGGGCGTAAAGTAGATTTCAAAACCGCATATCGAAATTATTACGAAACCGATAGGTCAAAAAAAATAGAAAATACTGGAAACACCTAGATAACAAGCACATCTTTGCTCGGTAGCGAAAATTTCTATCGATACTTCAAGCCGTATGTGGCCTTACAGTGTGTTACATAAAAACATCATAAAAATATATGCAAATAGCAATTTTCAGAATATTTCACTGGCGATTTAAAAAAAACAAAATTAAATTTAAATTTGAAAAATAGTTTTCATAATTATTTTTGGTTTTGACAAATATACCTTCATAATTATTCCATTCTCCGCGAGCATGTTTTCAGCCTAAGCGTTCTCTCATGAGAGCCTTGCCAGTAAAGCACGTAAATTAAGCAATATTTGTTTTTACAGCGCCGTAACTTCGAGCACTGCAATAGGCATACGCAGAGATAATCCATTTAAATTTAAGCACCGCTTAATCAATTACTTAGGAATAAAGATGAGACTTCAGGAAAAAATAGGTGTTCGTTCAGTGCGTCTGGCACTCGGTGTGTTGGCTGGCTCTTTATTCATTGCAGGCCAAGCCATGGCGCAAGAACAAGTTCAACGCGTCGAAATTACCGGTTCAAGTATCAAACGCATCGCGGTAGAAGGTGCTTTACCGGTACAACGTGTTTCTGCTGAAGCAATTGCCCGCTCTGGTGCGACCAGCGTATCGGAATTAATGCAATCTCTACCTGCGATGCAAGGTTTTACTATCACAGCCACGGCAGCTGGTAGTAATTCAGGTGGTAACGTCGGTGCCTCCATCCATGACATCGGCACTGCTTACACACTTGTGTTGCTCAATGGCCGTCGCATGGCACCACAAGGCTCGGGCAGTGCGGTCAATCTGAATGCAATTCCACTGAGTGCGATTGAACGGATAGAAATTTTAACTGACGGTGCTGGTGCTTTGTACGGCTCAGATGCGATTGCTGGCGTAATTAACTTCATCATGAAGAAAAATCAGCAAGGTGGTACGGCTGAGGCTGTATTCAATGCACCGCAAGCCAGTGGCGGCGGGAAATTTTGGAATGTCAATGCTAGCTATGGTTTCGGCAATTTAGACGAAAATGGCTACAACGTTTTGGCCTCGTTCCGTCATGACGAACAGACACAGATGAAAGCGACCGATCGTGAATTTGCCAAAACGGCCTATGTGCCATTCAGCAAAAACGGTACCAACTATGTCTACGATCGCACCAGCACTGCCACAGTACCGGCCAACGTTGCAGTGACATTTACCGGTGGACTGCCTGCAATCGGTTTTAGCCCCTACCTGAAAAAGAATGGTTCCTGTCCAGAGCGTAACTTTATAAGTTTGAACAATACTGCTACCACGCAAAATTGCGCCTTCGATTTCGCATCCACTGTAGAAATCGTACCTGAAGCTAAACGTGACAGTTTGTTCACTAAAGGTAGCTTGAAAGTCGGCAGTGACACCAAATTATTTGCAGATGTCGCTATTTCACGTTATGACCTGACCGCACGTATTGCCCCAAATACTGCACCGTTCACAATACTCAAAGGCTCAGCCTACTATAACGACAATGTCTTGCCATGGTTAACCCCAGCTCAGGCAGCAAATACCAAGACTATGTCTGGTAACTACAGAACCTATGACTGGGGTACGCGTGACAGCAACACGATCACAGACTCTACGCATTTGGTATTGAGTGGCGAAACTAATTTGGCTGGTTGGGATCTCAAAAGCGGTTTGACTTTATCCAAAAATGCCATCAACGAGTCTTATGTTGGTGGTTACGCATTAGCTACAGAATTTAAGAGCATGCTGGCAAATCGTTCCTTTGATCCATTTGCACCTATCGGCAAACAATCTGCAGAAACCATGGCATTAATCAAAGGCTCACTATTTAATGGTTCAATACGCACTGCGTCGACGACCTTAAAGGGTTTTGACATAGGCGGATCACGTGAACTATTTGATCTGCCAGGCGGCAAGGCCGGCATAGGTATCGGTGCCGATTATCGTGAATACCATTACGAGCAGACACCTTCGGCAGCGGCATTGGCGGGTTTAATCTATAACTTTAACGCCAGCCCAGCCTACGATATGACCCGTTCAAACCAAGGCTTTTACAGTGAACTGGTTGCACCTGTCACAAAAGACTTGGAGTTAACAGCTTCAGCTCGCTTTGACAGCTTCACGGCTATTAAAAACGCGATAGCAAATCGCGATATGGGTGAAAAACAAAGCGCTGGCACTTATAAATTATCCATGCGCTATCAACCAACTCAAGCAGTGCTGTTGCGCGGTTCTTATGGCACAGGCTTCAAGGCTCCGACCATGCTGGAAATTGGTCAACCATTGGTAAACAATGGTTTCACAGCTAGCGCCTACGAATGTCCGATTGCTAGCGCCGATTACTGCCGTCCTGGTAAGTCACAATACAACCAGATCGCTGGTGGTAATGAAAACCTCAAACCTGAAACTTCGAAGCAATACACTATAGGTTTCCGTATTGAACCTATCCAAAACTTCTCGTTTGGTTTGGATTTGTGGGATGTACAGATGCGCAATCAGGTTTCGCAAGTAAGTGAGAAGCAAGCGTTTGCCGACCCTGTAAAATTCCGTGATTTGTTCACTACGTATACAGAACCAGCAACGGGAAACACTTACTGGGCCTTTAAGTCTCTGTCAGTCAATATTGGTAAATCGCACAATCGTGGTATCGACTGGGATATGACTGGACGTCAGAAATTTGATTTTGGTACTTTGACTGGAAACCTGGCAGGCACCTACCTGATAAAATCTGATTACACCGCTCCAGGTACCGATAATGTCTGGGAAAACAGTATGGATAAATACGGCATCAACGATGCGGTATCATTCAGCAATCTGTTTAAATTCACAGGTTCATTGGAAACCGGTGCGCTCACCAATACTCTGACTGTTAGCTATCGCAATGGCTATCAAGATGCAGAGACCAGTGTTCGCAATCTAAGCACAAATCTGAATGAAACTCTGCGTCTGGACGTGCCTTCTTACACTACGGTTGACTGGCAAGGTATATACAACCTCAACAAAGCGGTGACAATTCGCGCTGGTGTAAAGAACATTTTCAATGTTGCTCCACCATTGTCTTTGCGCGCCTCGTCCGGCCACCAAGTTGGATTTGATCCACGTTACGCAGATCCAACTTTGCGTTCCTTCTACATGGCAGGTAGCTACAAGTTCTAAGATAGTCTGTTGATGTAAATAACTAATAAAAACCGCCTTGTTTTCGCAAGGCGTTTTTTTATGTAGAAATACGGAGTGCAAGGATTTCTATTTCCTTTTATTTGCAAAAATTAGCATGACTCAATCCTTCTCAAACAAATTACCCAAACCACCCAACACCGAGCCTTGTTCTCCACCGTGGCTGCCACCTACTTTTGAGGCGCCGACGATGCGGTTGGCCAGGCGCGCCAATGGTAGGGATTGCAGCCAAATCTTGCCGGGGCCGCGCAAGGTGGTGAAGAACATGCCTTCGCCGCCGAACAAAGCTGTTTTGACCCCGCCAACATACTGGATATCGAAATCTATGCTGCTACTAAACGCCACCACGCAGCCGGTATCGACGCGCAGTGTCTGCCCGGCTTCCAGTGTTTTCTCTATGATGGCGCCGCCGGCATGGATGAAGGCCAGGCCGTCGCCTTCCAGTTTTTGCAAGATAAAACCTTCACCACCGAAGAAGCCCGCGCCTAGCTTTTTCTGGAAGGCGATACCTAGCGAAACGCCCTTAGCTGCGCACAGGAAGGCATCTTTCTGGCACAGTAAAGTGCCACCCATATCGCCCAGATGTACAGGGATAATTTTGCCTGGATAAGCCGCGCCAAACGCCACTTTACGTTTGCGATGACCGCCATTCATGAACACGGTGGTGAATACCGATTCGCCCGTCACCAGACGTTTTCCTGCTCCCATCAATTTTCCCAATAAGCCGCTTTGTGAGGCAGAGCCATCGCCGAAGATGGTTTCCATCTGTATCTCGTCTTCCATATAAAACATAGCGCCAGCCTCTCCTACGACAGCTTCGTTAGGGTCGAGCTCGATCTCGACGAATTGCATGTCGTCGCCGAAAATTTGGTAATCAATTACGTCCATGGCCATGATCTGTTCCTGAAAGATAAATTAAAATTCTGAAGAAATTGTTGAGCGGCCTTGCGGCGAAGATGCGTGGCTATTTTAGCGGGAAGGCGCGCCTCACGGAATGCCAAGAGGGTGGTAATATTTTTAAAAAAATACCGATAAATCCCGAAAACCTTGCAAGGTTTTTTATGCGCTACGGCATGAGTGACAGATTAAATGGCCGAAAAAAAACAGTGCAAAACTTGAGTTTTGCACTGCCTGTAAAGATTGCTTCTTGCATTACTAGTCGAGGTGTTTATTTTCGCTTTACATCCATAAATCCAATTCTATCGGTAGTCGCATTTCTGGCGTCATCAACGCTGATTTTTTTCTCGTGTAACAGCAAATTAAGTGCCGCATTCATAGAGAAACAACCGGGATTGGCCTTGGCCGCCTCGCCATCCATCAAAGCACGTATGCCAGCAATGCCATTACTCTCTATCATCTTGACGACTTCGGGATTCGAGGTCAGGCATTCGGTCGCCAGATAATAACGATCGCCAGCCAGAGACGGTAATAAGGCCTGGCACAAGACGCCGCGCAAGGCTTGTGCCAGCGCTTGCGCCTGGGGTTCGCCATTGCCTAATAAGCGCAACATCTTTTGCAAACCCAGCTCAGTTGAACGCGCATGCAGCGAGGCCAATACCAATGGACCAGACTCGGCCAGTGCCAGCGCCTCCTGTGCGGTCTGGGCATCGCGGATTTCGCCGATCACGATCACATCAGGACGTTCACGCAAGGCATCCAGCGCACCGAGGTAATAACTTTCTACGTCACCGTCAAAACCGACTTCGCGTTGCGTGATGATGCATTTGCGTTGCGGTATCAGGGTCTCGACCGGGTCTTCTATCGTGATGATATGGCCGGAGCGGGTCTGGTTGATCTGGTCTACCATAGAAGCGATGGTGGTCGACTTACCCTGACAGGTGTCGCCTATGATCAAAACCAGGCCACTGGTGAGCTTGGCAAAATCTTGTTCACATTGGCGTAAGCCGAGTTGGCTCAAAGCCACGGGCTCTTTGGGGAAGCGCCGTATCACGCAACCGAGGCGTTTTTTGCCTTGAAAGGTAAAGCAGTTAGCGCGTATGCGTGCGGTATTGAGATCGATAGAGCGGTCAAACGCGCGATCTTGTATGCGTTCGAACCAGTTCGGCTCTATCACCTCGAAAAACTCTTCCAATTCTTCTTTGGTAATCGGAGAATCCGAAACCGCCACCAAGCCTTTGGGTTGGCGCAGCATGATAGGGCTATTCTGATGAATCAGAATGTCACTGAAACTGAGCCGCGAATTGAGCAAATGCAAAATTTGTTCGACCAAAGTGCCGAACACCGGATGGTCTTCATTTTCTATATACGACAGGGTGCGGATTTGTGAGGACAGGTGCGCTTCCATCATTCTTTGATCTCGTAGTTAGTACAGATAGCTGATTATAAGCTCAGTACATTTGCGCTGGGGAAAGAATCTGCATTTTGTCGTTTTCAGCATAAAAACCAGGGGTAAATTCAGTAGGATGTAAAAATTTTGCTGATTCAGGCGATCCTTTTTTGCAGCGCTATCTGCCGTTTTGGCTAGCAAATCTGATCGAAGATCTCTTGATTATCTTATTGCCCTTGTTTCAGATAATGCCAAAGGTATACAAGCACATCATCAAACGCGATTTAATAGCTTGGTATGGTGAGATTAAATTACTCGAAGACGAAGTTTGGGAGAACTATCCGCCTGAGCCGGAGCAGTTTCAGGCCTGGATGAAGGAAATTGAAGAAATCGCTGCCCGAGTGAATCAATTAGAGATGCCGCAAAGCCACTTTAACGAAATCTATATTCTCAAGCAATCTAACGGTATCGTCAGAGAGCGCATACTTTTAAAACATGCGGAGTCAGGAGCTAGGACCAGCTAAGCAATCACTACCGAGTACGGGCGCCACGCGCCTGGCCCTTGCCTTTAGGAATATCACGTGCCACCCTTTGACGCAGACGCTGCAAGGCATCAAAAGCGGCATTGAAATCTGCCTCGGAATTGACACAAAAGCGGACCTGATCGCGGAGATTTTTTGCCTGGCCATGAATTTCGCAAAAAAATTCGGCTTTTTCAGAGAAATTGAAGGCTTCCCTGACACCGATGAAGAGTGTCGTGCCCAGACCTAGAAAGACCGCAATCTGGGTATATTCCAAAAAAGCGGCAGCAGTGGTGCCTACGCTGAGCAATAAACCACAAACGATTAGCAAAGAGCCCAAACGTCGGTTACGGACGTAGTTTTTCCATTGAAACACTTGGAAACTATCGATCTGATTCCAAAGTTCATCAGTTTTCGCTACGTGTGACATGCTCATTGAGGCCGAACCGCTTTCTGATTTCTGGGCAATACGATGGAGTATCCTGAGATCACCTCAAAATAATCTCTGGATGACAGAATGCTGCGTGAAAAATAGATTTTATCGGATAAACAAGGACTATGCTGCAATTTTACCAAGTTTAACCATGCATACAAGTCTGCAACTTCGATATAAAGAATGCATCTTAACACTCAAGTCACATTTAGCTGGTTTTGAAATTTATCCTGCGATTGCCTGAGATTCAGCGCTCATTCTTTGGGGCGGCGCCATGCAAAGCCCCCCCCACACACACTGCAATCTCAATGCGAACAATGTGGCAAGGTAGCAGCCTCTGTTGGAGGCTCTATTAGCGACATCAAGCTCGGTGCCAATACCGTCAGCAGTTGCACAGGTAATGCGCTAGTGAAATCGTAGTCTTTGGCTTGTGGGCCGCGTACATAGGCCGTCATGCTGCCAAAAAAACGTTCGCCTATGTTAAAGACAAAGGTCGCAGAGCGGTTCACATAGCGCGATTCGATTAAGCGCCCGCCAGCGCCGTAGACTTCAAAACGCTGGTCGCCCGTGCCAGTCTTGCCGCCTACCGGTATATTTGTGCCATCCTTGCTAATAAACGCTGCGCGCGCGCGTCTGGCCGTACCCAAGGACACCACTTCGCGCACCGCATCGGCCACCACACGTGCCACTTCAGGAGCTAAGACTTGCTCGCTGACTTCTTTTTGCCCGGGAATCAATAGAGTTTCGTAAGGTGTGCCACTGGCAAAATGCATGGAATTGAGGCGCTGATTAGGTTTGCGCAGACCACCATTCACGATGATGCCCATCAATTCAGCTAATGCCGCAGGTCTATCCGCTGAAGCCCCTAAAGCACTGGCATACGAGGGGGTTAGCGAGGCAAATGGATAACCCATGCGCTGCCATTGTCTATGAATTTCCAGAAAGCCTTCCACCTCCAGCAAACCTGCGATACGTTTATCTTGGGCATGTTTGCGGCTAGTTTTAAACAACCACTCATACACAATCTGACGCTCCTTGGCACTGGCCGCCACCACTTCACTCAGGCTGGCCGTCTGATGCTGGCGCAAATAGCCGACCATCCACAGCTCTAACGGATGGATGGTAGCGAGATAGCCACGATCAGACAAAGACATATTTTGCGCAGAATATTGTTCATACATTTTGGCGGCGCGCTCGCTACTGATTTCATTTTGCGAAGCTAAATTTTCATTCAGAAATCGCTCAAATTCCGCCACCGTGGCATCAGCTGCAATGGTGCGATGAACATTCGCCAACCGCAACGCAGTTGGTCTTAGGCTAGACAATAGCAATTGTTCTGCTTCCTTAGCAGTCTTGCCCTTGTACTTGGCGTAGAAGCGGTGCAAAAACTCTCGTCCTTCGCGGTCGGCAAAACGACTCAGATATTCGGCACGACGCGGATCGTGCGCATCGGACAGTAAACTGGCCGATGAACCCGGAGTCTGGAACATGTAAAAATGCACGACATCACGCATCAGGCGCACGAAGGGCAGATTGACAGAATGGCGCAGGGATTCACGCACACTCAGAATGCGACCATTATCTTCTTTCTTGAAATTACCAAAGTAATGCATGCCGCCGCCAGTAAAAAAACCTTCGCTGGTGCTGGCCGAGTAAGTGCGTTCCATTGCGGCATCGAGTAGCGCTGGCAAGTCTTTTGCGCCACGTCCTTGAAAGTAATCTAGAGCCCAGCGCGACAGGCGGTCTTTCGGATCAAGCACCACTTTGCCTAGCGCAGCAGCATCAAGAATGCTGTAACGCTGATGCAGTTGCGCCACGATGTCGAGGTAGGTAACCAGGGTGCGCAACTTGGCGGTAGAGCCCAGATCGAGTTTTGCACCGTCATTAATATCCAGCGGTTGATCATAATTATCCGTTTGCAGGCGCAAATAATTGGCGTGCTCTCCCTTCTCCAGCAAAGTGAAGCTATACACCACGTTGGCCGGGTCGCCATTACCCAACATCCCCTTGCCAGTCAGGCCGGCGGCCTTGGCGGCTTCCGGGTCGCGCAGATTACGCAGCACATTGGTCACCGCTTCTTGCGCCTGCGCATCTAGGGTACTCACCACGCTCAAATCTAATCTATCCAGGCTATACAGACTAGAATCACCCAACAAACTGGCCAGATGGTTGCGCACCGCATTGCTGGCCTTGTGCGAGACGAAAGAATTATTTGCAGCAATGGCATTGCCGCCGCGCCCGACTGGCTGCAATTTAACTTGCAGCGCCGCGTCACGTAAAGTGGCGGGGATCACACCCGCCTGCGCTAGCAGACGCAGATGGCTATCGGTGAGTTGCTCCAGGTCCGCAGCGCCAGCGTCCAGATAATACGAAGGACGGCGCTGTGCGATAAACAGACTGAGCGCTTGTTTGTAAGCCAGCGCGCTGGCGGCACTTTCCAGCTGGCCTTTCAAGGCTAAATTAATCTCGGCAAAATCGCGGCCGTACCAGACCCACAAACCATCCCCGATACCATTGACTTCGCCATAGCCAGGTTTAGCCGACAAAGGTACAGAGTTGATGTAATCAACCACGATCTGACGTCGCACTTGCGTGGTATCTTCGCCGCCCTGATAGGCACGCAAAGAGGCTGACACCATCTGGTTAAATTTGTCGGTCAGTGAATTAGTGCGGCCTTCGGCTGAATGACGGTATTTTTCTATCTGGGTTGCCAAAGTGCTGCCACCGGCCGAACGATGGCCGCCGCCGATCACGTTCATCGATTTATCAAACACCGCCTTACTCAATCTATCCCACTCTATAGCCGGGTTGCGCTTGGGATAAGTGGGGTCGAGTAATTCACGATTTTCGATAAACAACAAGCTATCGATCAAGACTTTGGGAGTCGCGTCAAAATTGGCATAGAAGCGTTCTGGGTAGCGCGCCGCAAATAAGGGCTGCTGGCGGCAATCGAGTATGCTCAATCCCACCCCATTTTTTTCACGATAGGTCGCGAAGAAGCCGCGATCTGCCATCTCCACCATTTTAGGAGATATCTGAGCTTGCGCTGTGATCGTAAAATCCTTGGCTTGCAGCTTAGTCAAAAAATCCGGCAAATTTGCATAGCCCATACGCTCATCGTAAGGGCTGTCGTGCGGGAAACGGATTTTGTTGGCGGGACTAGCGCCAGCTTCGACTTTATATGTGAGTTGCGCGGCCAGCTTGGCAAAAAACTCTGCCTGTTTTTCGTAACTACGCGTCTCTTGCCAAACCCACCAGGCCGCTGCTGTCAGCAAGCCTATAAAAAACAAGAAAAAATACGGCCAGATGCGGCGTTTTTTTACTTTCGGTTTCTGCTCGGGTTTAGGCACAACTGGTGGCAAGTGCGGCGCTTTATGCGCACCAAGCACGGGCATCACGGGTACGACGCCAGCAGTTTTGCTTAACGGAGGCACACTGGCCTTAGGAGCTAAGCGCATGGAAGCAACTTGTACCCGCATCTTGCGCAATGCGCGCACGATAAAAGGGGGCTTACGAAAACGACGATTACTTAACATAGTGGTTCTAGCGCTTTGCGGATCTCGGTGCAGAGAAGCTGACGATACAAGCAGCTTCAAAAAATGGTGGTAAATACTAAAATGCTGATTTTGCCGTGGGCAATTACGCGCCTAGGCTGCTTACTGATATTCCATCACATCGGCACCACGCTATGGCGCGTTCTGATGAAAAATAGTTCTTTGACTATGAATTTCTCAAAAAAACAACATCATGCCTGATGCCGGTCTGGTCTGTTGAAAAACTTGAATTAATTTCGGATAGGAATAGGATTAGGGGAAGACCTTGCTAGCCTTTACAATGCTGGTCAAATTCATCTCTTTAGCTAAGCAACATGCCAAATTCTTTACGTCTCGCCAAACGACTGGCCGAAATCACACCTTGTTCGCGCCAGGAAGCCGAACTGTACATTGCCGGTGGCTGGGTACAGGTCGATGGGCAAATCATAGAAGAACCTGGCTATAGAGTGCAGCCAGAACAGCAAATCACGCTATTGCCTCAAGCCAGCCTGGCTCCGGCAGCCCCGGTTACCATCTTGTTTCACAAACCTGCCGGCGTCGAAGCCTCAGCCGTGTTACGCGGCATCAAGGCCGAGACCATGGCCGCGGGTAACCGCTCTGGCCTAACATTCTTAAAACGCCACACCAGTAATCTTAATTTTACCGATGCGTTGGAAACCAAGGCCAGTGGCTTGATGGTGCTAACCCAGGATTGGCTGATCACGCGCAAACTAGTCGACGATGCCGCCAAGATAGAACAGGAATATATCGTCGAAGTGGCTGGCAACATCGCGCCTGACGGCTTAGCGCTACTCAATCACGGCCTGACATTTAACGGCAAGGCTCTGCCACCGATTAAAGTGAGCTGGCAGAATGAAACCCGGCTACGTTTTGCCTTGAAAGGTCCGCAACCGTTTCAAATTACCCATATGTGCGAAAAGGTCGGCCTTAGCGTGGTGGCGCTCAAACGCATCCGTATCGCAAGGGTGCCTATGGCCAGCCTACCAGTTGGTGAGTGGCGTTATCTGCTAGGCTACGAGCGTTTTTAAGTTTATTCAGGGAGCACAACATGATCAGTAAAAAACCCGACAACAACAGACTAGACCAGATCGTCGCCGAGGCGAATCGCAATGCGGCGCAACGCGCCACTGGTTACCGTGAGCGTTCGCTCAAGATGTATCCCTGGATCTGCGGCCGTTGTATGCGGGAATTCACGCATGCCAATCTGTCGCAATTGACGGTGCATCATCGCGATCATAATCACGACAATAATCCACCCGATGGCAGCAATTGGGAATTACTCTGTCTGTATTGCCACGACAATGAACACTCACGCTATCTGGAAGCGGATCAGCAAGGAAATTCAGATTCCGGCAGCAACTCGACTAAGCACGCGACCCATAACCCATTTGCGGCATTGCAGGGTTTACTGAAGAAAAAAGAGGGATAAGTAAAGCGAGCGAAAAAATGCCAGAAGAAAAATCACCTCGTTGCCAGGATTGCGGCTTCACCGTGTTCAACAATCGCTATCCTCGCTGCGAAAAATGCGGAGTTCTACTTTCAGCACATTTAGTTCTCTCTAAAGAACAATTAGCGGAGGTATTCAAGCTGGAAGCAGAACAGGCAGAATTGCGCAATATTGCCAGAGCAAAAGCAGAATCAGCTAGCGTTAACCACTCGCAGGATTACATACCGTATGTTGGCTATCAAGACTTTCAATAAGGTTTACTCAGCCTACCAGCGCAATTTAGCCCAAGCCGCTTGCTGTGCCGGATTTAAAAAAGTCCAGGCCACAAAGCGGCTTTGCTTTTGTCCCTGCGTCATGCTGATGGTTTTTTGCGTCACGACGTTGGCTTGCTTGAGTGCCGCGTAAATGCCGGGCAGACTAGCCGATTTCGAGACCAAGGTCGTGAACCAGAAGCAGCGCGTCGCAATCTGCGTGCTTTCCTTGATCATGCGTTGGATAAACGCTAGTTCGCCGCCCGGACACCAGAGTTCAGCATCCTGACCACCAAAATTGAGTGCGGTATCTGACTGCTTGGCGGATTTTCCCAGGTTTTGCCATTTACGTTGCGTGCCTTCGCGCGCCTCTGCCAGTGAGCTATGAAATGGTGGATTGCACATGCTCAGGTCAAACCACTCGTCCTCGGCAACGACGCCCTTAAAGATTGCATTTGCGCTAGCCTGTAAGCGCAGTTCGATCTGCTGCGCCAGCTTGGGATTGGCATCGAGAATAATCTGCGCGTTTGCCAGCGAGGCTGGGTTGATGTCGGCGGCGGCAAACTGCCAAGCGTATTCACTCGCGCCTAACAAGGGATAAATCAGATTGGCGCCAGTGCCTATGTCTAGCACCTGCACGCCCGATTTTTTTGGGATCTTGCCACGATTGCTGCCAGCTAATAAATCGGCCAGATAATGCACGTAGTCGGCCCGCCCCGGCACCGGTGGACACAAAGTGTTTTCAGGAATATCCCAGCCCTTGATTTCATAACTGTCCTGCAGCAAGGCACGATTAAGCGTCTTGACTGCGCTAGCGTCGGCAAAGTCTATGCCTTGCTCGCCATGCGCGTTCAGATTTACAAATTGCTTTAAGGCGGGCTCGGCCAGGATAAGGCGGGCAAAGTCATAGCGCCCCTGATGCCGATTGCGTGTATGCAGTTTGCCAGTCGGATTTGTCGTGCTGGCCGCACAGGGCTTACTGCTTACTGCTGATGTTGGTTTTGGTCGCATACGCAATTTTGACACGCTCTGTGCTCTGACAGTAGCCGGGATGGAAATTTTTCAGCAGCGCAGCGCTGTCCCATGCTGCTATGATTCGGTCTGAAAAGGAAAAAACATGAGCAATCAACAATCACACCGCACGCTAGACGGTATCACCCTGGAAGCGCTGCTGACGCAAATGGTGGCGCATTACGGATGGGAAGGTCTGGGTCGCATGGTCGACATTAAATGTTTCACCATCGATCCGAGTATCAAATCTAGTCTGAAGTTTCTCAGAAAAACACCCTGGGCCAGAACCCGGGTAGAAGAACTGTATCTGGCCATGCCCCACTAAACTCAAGCAAATATCAGTTTGCAGTTCGCAGACAAACAAAAACGCACTAGCCGTTGCCGGTTAGTGCGTTTTTTAATGCGCCTGGCGGCGCGCTACCAACTCAGCTGCAATTATGCGGCTGGTGTCAATTGTGGGAAACGCTTGTCGATGACCTGGTTCCACTTAACTAATTGCTCGGCTACTTGTGCCATCAATTCTGAAGTATCGCCTTCGATAGTCAGTTTTTCGATGACATCGCCTTTAGCGATGCTATCGACCACTTTTTGGTCTTCTGCACTCACTACCGCGCCAAACACTGTGTGCTTGCCATTCAGGTGAGGCGTAGGGCCGTGAGTGATGAAAAATTGGCTGCCATTGGTGCGTGGACCAGCATTTGCCATCGACAAGATACCTGGCTTGTCATGGCGCAGATCGCCGGTGCACTCGTCTTCAAACTGGTAGCCTGGGCCGCCCATGCCGGTACCGTCAGGGCAACCGCCTTGTATCATGAAGTCGCTGATGACACGGTGAAATGTCAGACCGTTGTAGTAGCCGCGTGCTGCCAAGTTGGCGAAGCTGGCGCAAGTTACCGGCGTTTTGTCGGCAAACAGGTTGATGTTAATCGTACCTTTATTGGTTTGCATGATAGCTTTTAATTGTGTCATTTTGTCCTCGTAGGTAAGTGATGTACAGCTGATACTAAAATCTGAGCCTAAGCCCTCGCGCCGAAACCACGCGCAAAAGCTCGCAGTCGCCATTCTATCAGCTTGAATCCGATTTAGCGCCTGGCCGGACACGCAGTAAACATGCGGCTGTTGGCGGCATAGGGCGGCAAACCCGCATGGATACTGCGCCTGCAGCGCTACCATGACGAATTATCCAGGCCTTTTATAATTCGGTTAATTGCCTAATTAACAGCAATTCTGTATATGACTTGCCAGCACGATGCGACTTACCGACTCCAAGCAGCAGCCCTACCCGGCTCTGCCCTCAGCATATTTATGCGGCAGCCCGTGCCGGTAACTTGAGGATACCCAAGGCCATCGAGGTCGCCAGTAAGACGATAGAAATACCGATCACGCTCCCCAAGGTAATGGCTTCATTCAAGAGTAACCAGGCCCAGACCGAGGCGGTGGCTGGCACCAGAAAAGTGACGGTGATGGCCTTGCTAGCTCCTTCGCTGCTGACCAAATGAAAGAACAAGCCATACGCCACACCAGTGCAGATTAAGCCCAGAAACAGCACCGCCAGACTCGCATGCACAGTGCCAAACTCTAAGGCATGCGGGATGCCGGGCAAGGCAAACGGTAACAGAGCTAAGGCTGCCGCGCACTGACTACCTGCGGCAGTGGCGAGCGAGGGAATACTCCCGGCGTGCATGCGGGTATAGGTCGCAGCGAAACCGTAATTGATGGCAGCGCCCATACCAGCCAGCACACCCGCGATCAACAGTGGCGTCACCGTGGTCGGGCCTAAGCCGACCAACACCGCGACCCCAAACAAACCCAGCAAGAAAGCCGCGATGCGCAGCGTGGTCAGACGCTCACCCAACATCAGAAAGCCAAATACGGCCGTAAAAATAGGTGCCAGTGAATTCATGGTTGCCATATACGCCGAGGGAATATGCAAGGCCGACCAGGCAAATAAACTAAAAGGTATCGCAGTATTGGCCAGACCGACCACCAGATAGAATTTGGCATTACGACGCCAGGCCATATCCACCCCACGATAGCGCGCAAACAAATACAAGGCCAGAGCACCGAGTCCGGCCCGACCAAACGTGGTCAGCATAGGGCCAAACACCGGTGCGGCAATGCGCATCAGCATGAAACTAGTGCCCCAAATCAGGCTGAGCAAGAGGAGTCGTACGAGATTGGAGTTAGACATGATGAACTTAAATGATGGCCAGAATGGCTTAGGCTGCCATCATAAAGAGCCTGGCAATCGAAAGCGAACGATATTTATTGACAGCTTCTGTAAGAAAAACTAACAATGTCTGATGTTCCCGACCTCACTCAATGCCCTCAGCAGTTTCGCAGCCGCGGCCCGCCATCAAAGTTATACGCTGGCCGCGGCAGAATTGCACATTACCCATAGCGCGGTGAGCCAGCAAATACGTAATCTGGAAAACTCGTTGGGACTCACGCTGTTTGTGCGGCAGGGGCGACAGATGCAACTCACCGCAGCCGGAGTCGCATTGCAGCAGCAGATACAACCGGCCTTAACACAAATCCGAAGGGCTTTAAGCGAACTCGGCAAGAGCCACGAGGCACCTGCGATCAAGGTATCGACCTTGCCCTCATTTGCCACCTATTGGCTAGTGCCGCGCCTGAACAAATTCCAAAAACTGCAACCGGGTGTGGCGGTGCGCATCCATGCCTCGCTAGAAATCCACGACCTGGAACGCTCGTCCATCGATATCGCGATACGCTACGGCCTAGGGAATTGGGCTGATTGCGAGGCCGAAAAGTTTTTGGAAGACCGCATCTTTCCAGTTTGCAGCCCGAACTTCAATAAAGGCAAGCTGCCCAACAATATCAATAACTTAAAACGCTACCGTCTGCTCTGCGACGACTGTCCGCTGGAATGGGACACCTGGAGCAAACTCGCGGGCCTAGACAGCGCCAGCTTCAAACATGAGACCTATTTCAGTGACAGTAATCTGATGCTGGCCGCAGCCATCGCCGGGCAAGGCATCGCGATCGGTCGCAGCAGCCTGGTCTCGGCCGACATCGCAGCTGGCCGACTGGTGCGTCTATTCGATGTAATCGCCCCTTCCGAATATGCCTATTACATGGTGACCGCCAGCGGCAAAAAGAAAAGCCCTACTGTGCTCGCCTTTGAACTATGGCTAAGACGCGAAGCCTTGTTGTTTGAGAAAAAAGATAAGCGCAAGTAATTCCACACATGCCTGAGCGCGCATATCCCATGCGGGTTTGGCGATAGGCAGGCTGGGCAGCCGCATGGAATATGCCTGAGCGGGCCGATAGGCCGGAAAGCCGCATGGGCTATGCGCCAACGGCAGCAGCACTTTTCAAATTTTGATTTAACGTATCTATTCAGCCTGCTACTAAAATTATTAAAAAAAACGAAAACCTCTCAAAGGAGACACAGAGACACAGAGACACAGAGACACAGAGACAAACGGAGAACTGCCTTGCTTTCCTCTGTGAATCTCTGTGTCTCTGTGCCTCTGTGTTGAGTGGTTTTGACTTTCTTCATAGCGGGCTGAACAGTAACGATTTAGCACTTACCTAGGGAATTGCGCTTTGAAGTAAAAGCGTCTAGGACTTAAAATTTCTTCTTACAATTTTTAGCAACAAACTAAGACATAAAACTAGGACCAAGCTATGGATAAGCTGCATTTAATGACGGTGTTCGTGGCAGTTGCCGAAGAAGAAGGTTTTGCTGCCGGCGCGCGTCGTATGGGCATGTCGCCACCAGCCGTAACACGCGCGATTGCCGCCTTAGAGGCGCGCTTGCGTATCAAGTTGCTCAATCGCAGCACGCGTTTTGTGCGGGTCACCGATGCCGGCCAACGCTATCTGGATGACGCACGCCGCATCATCGCCGAAGTCGAGACTGCCGATGAGGCCGCCGCCGGCATCAATGCCGAACCGCGCGGCCATCTGGCGGTAACAGCACCGGTCTTATTTGGCAAGATGTTTGTCATGCCTGGCATCGTCGACTACCTGAACCGTTACCCGGGCATGGATGTCTCGGCGCTGTTTTTAGATCGTGTCGTTAATCTGCTGGAAGAAGGTATCGATGTCGGCATCCGCATAGGCGAGTTACCCGATTCGAGCATGAAGGCGATACGCGTAGGCCAGATATGCCGTGTGCTGTGCGCCACACCGGCTTATCTGGAGCAACATGCCGCGCTTACTAGCCCTGCTGATCTGGCGCAGCATTGCATCGTTGCAGCCAGTGGCGTCACACCTTTTGTGGAATGGAAGTTCGGGCAGGACAGCAAGACCACGATCCGGGTTAAGCCGCGTCTGACCGTCAGCAGCAATGATGCAGCGATCGAGGCTAGCCTGCTAGGTCTGGGCATCAGCCGCCTGTTGTCGTATCAGGTGGCGGCGCATTTTGAGTCGGGCAAATTACTGCGGCTAATGCCCGACTATGAACCGCAGCCTTTGCCGGTGCATGTGGTGCATAGGGAAAGCCGTTATGCATCGACCAAAGTGAGGAGTTTTGTCGACCTGATAGTGAGCCAATTGCGCGGGCAACTGGAGCAGCGTTAAGCTAGAATTCAGACAAAATTCACCCAAAAATAATCGGCTATAAGTTTTCATGATAGCCCTATTGAAATTTCGTATTTTCGCAATTGTTCGACTGGCCCTACACTGTAGTCACAGCAGATTTCAAAGGAGTCGAGAAAGCGCTGCAGCACTATTTCGAAAGCTTTCTTTGATGCCGCCCAGTCTGTTCAAAATCGCGCAACTAGCGAGGTAAAAGTGTGATCAAAAGTGTGATCATCAATGTGATCATTCATGCTGTCACTTCGCTGGCGGCTCGATTTTGAGCAAGAATTGGACTAAAATGGCTGCTATCACAGCCACCGCAATATGAAGCTAGTTCTGATACCTCAGTCTAGCCTCTGAACAAAATTGTTTCTTACCGGATACAGCGCATGTTCTTTGCACACTAAATTACAAATTTTGGAGCCTCACATGTCATCCGACACAGCTAAGAAATCTGCTGGTCCGGCGCTCGCGCCTGCGTCTAGTTCTGCACCTTATTCGACTACTTCGTCATCCGCTTCGTCATCCACTCCGTCCGAGAAAAATTCTCCGCCCCCTGCATCACATTCAGGCTTGGCAGCGGTCAGTCTCGACGACAAATATACGTCCAACAGCGGCACCATCTTTTTATCTGGCATCCAGGCCTTAGTGCGTTTGCCCATGATACAAAGACAGCGTGATTTGGCCGCAGGCTTAAATACCGCCGGGTTTATTTCCGGCTATCGCGGTTCACCCCTGGGTGGCTTGGACGAGACCTTGTGGAAAACCAAAAAATTACTTGAACAAAGCCACGTCAAGTTTGTGCCCGGCGTGAATGAAGATTTGGCCGCCACTGCGGTCTGGGGCACCCAGACGGTAGACTTGATCGGTCCGTCCAAATACGATGGCGTATTTTCTATGTGGTACGGCAAAGGCCCGGGCGTGGATCGATGCGGTGACGTCTTCAAGCACATGAATCACGCCGGCACTGCCAAACACGGTGGCGTATTATTGGTGGCCGGTGACGATCACGGCGCTTACTCTTCGACCTTGCCGCATCAGTCTGACCATATATTTTCCGCCTGCATGATCCCCATGCTGTATCCCTGCAATGTGCAGGAATACCTCGATCTCGGTCTGCATGCCTGGGCCATGTCGCGCTATTCCGGTTGCGCGGTAGGCTTCAAGGCGCTGGCCGATACGGTAGAGTCAACCGCTTCGGTAGACGCCGATCCATTCCGTCTGAAGATCGTGTATCCGCAAGACTTCGTAATGCCAGAAGGTGGTCTCAATACTCGCCTGTCTCTGGATACGCTGGGGATACAAGCGCGCAAGCAAGAAGCCTTGATGCAGGATTACAAGATTTATGCGGCACTCGCCTATGCGCGCGCTAACAAGCTCAACCACACCACCATCGACAGCCCGACTGCGCGTCTGGGTATTGTCGCATCCGGCAAATCCTATTTGGATGTATTGGAGGCGCTGGAAGAACTGGGCATTGATGAGGCATTCGCCGCCGAGATCGGTATCCGTCTGTATAAAGTATCGATGCCGTGGCCGCTAGAGCCGGATGGCGTACGTGAATTTGCCCAGGGTCTCGATGAAATTCTGGTCATAGAAGAAAAACGTCAGATGGTTGAATACCAGCTGAAAGAGCAGCTGTACAACTGGCGCGACGACGTGCGTCCGCGCGTGATCGGTAAGTTTGATGAAAAAGGCGAATGGGTACATCCGCGCGGCGAATGGTTGCTCACTTCCAAGGCCGATTTTTCGGTGGCGCAAATCGCCCGTGTGATCGCCTCGCGGATCGCACGCTTCCATACCAGTGATCTGATCAAGGCCAGACTGGCGTTTTTAGAAGCCAAGGATGTGGTACTGACCAAGCAGGTCACTACACCGACGCGTCCGGCTTACTATTGCTCAGGTTGTCCGCACAATACTTCGACCAAGGTGCCGGAAGGCAGTTTGGCCTTAGCCGGTATCGGCTGCCACGTGATGGCAACCGCGATTTACCCGGAATTTAATAAGCTCACCACCCACATGGGTGGTGAAGGCGCACCGTGGATAGGCCAGGCCGCATTCTCGACCTTACCACATGTTTTTCAGAATCTCGGTGACGGTACTTATTTCCACTCCGGTTATCTGGCGATACGCGCCACCGTAGCGGCCAAGGTCAACATCACTTACAAGATTTTGTACAACGATGCCGTCGCGATGACGGGCGGCCAGCCGGTAGACGGCACCATTAGCGTAGCGATGATGGCACAGCAGATGGCGGCCGAAGGCGTACAACGCATCGCGCTGGTGACCGAGGATTTGTCGCGCTACACCGACCGCTCTAATTTGCCGGCATTTTTGACATTGCACGACCGCAAGGATATGGATGCGGTACAGCGCGAATTGCGCGAACTGCCGGGTTGCACGGTACTGATCTACGACCAGACCTGCGCCGCCGAGAAACGCCGTCGCCGCAAGAAAGGCGAATTCCCTGACCCCGATCAGCGCATGTTCATCAATGAAGCCGTGTGCGAAGGCTGCGGCGATTGCGGTGTGCAATCGAACTGTACTTCCATCATGCCGCTGGAGACAGAATTCGGCCGCAAGCGCACTATCGACCAATCGTCTTGCAACAAGGATTATTCCTGCGTTAAAGGTTTTTGCCCTAGCTTTGTCACGGTAGAAGGCGGCAAACTGAAAAAATCCAAGACCGGCACCGCCAAGCAAGATGACTTTGGCGCTTTGCCAGAACCGGTCTTGCCAGCTTGCGCCAGCTCTTACAATATTTTGCTCAATGGCATAGGCGGCACCGGGGTGATTACGGTCGGCGCTTTGCTGGGCATGGCCGCGCATCTGGAAGGCAAGGGTGCTTCGGTACTAGATATGACGGGCATGTCGCAAAAGAATGGCTCGGTCACGTCGCATATCCGCATCATCGAGCAAGCCAGCAAGTTGCGCGCGCAGCGCATCGCCACCGGTGAAGCCGACCTCATCCTTGGTTGCGATATCCTGACCGCTGGTGCCCATGACGCCATCTCCAAAATGCGGGTAGGCCGCACCCGTGCCGTGATCAATACGCACGAGCAGCCGACCGGGCCTTTCGCCAAAAATCCGGATTGGCAGTTCCCGCTAGAATCGACCGAACACCTGATCGCCGAGTCGGTCGGGAATCAGGTTGATTTCATCAATGCCACCAAATTAGCCACGGCGCTGATGGGTGACTCGATCGCGACCAATCTGTTCATGCTCGGTTTTGCCTACCAAAAAGGGGCGATCCCGGTGACTGAAGCGGCCTTACTGCGCGCCATAGAACTCAATGGCGTAGCGATAGAGTCGAACAAGAAAGCCTTCCTCTGGGGCCGACGTGCTGCCGTCGATTTTAGCCGGGTAGAGAAAATCGCGATTCCAGCGCAACCGGTGATCGTGCAGATGCCGCAAAGTCTGGATAGCCTGATACAGCGACGCGTCAGCTTTTTGACCGATTACCAAAACGCCGCCTATGCCCAGCAATATTCTGATTTGCTAGGCGCAGTACGCCAGGCCGAAGCCAAGCTCAACGCAGGCAACCGATTAAGCACGGCAGTGGCGAAATATGCGTTTAAGCTGATGGCTTACAAGGATGAGTACGAGGTCGCACGCTTGTACACCAATGGCGATTTCACCGATAAACTCAAGCAGCAATTTGAGGGCGACTTTAGTCTGAAATTCAATCTGGCACCGCCTATCTTCTCGAAAAAAGATAGCCAGGGTCATCTGATCAAGGCGCAATACGGCTCCTGGGTATGGCAGGCGTTTAAGCTGCTGGCCAAGTGCAAGGGCGTGCGCGGTAGTAAATTAGATATTTTTGGCTATAGTGAAGAACGTAAGAGCGAGCGCGCCCTGATCGCAGAATACCGCGAGATGATCTTGATGCTGAGCACCAAACTGGATCAAGAGAATCTGGAGCAGGCCATCGCCTTAGCGAACCTGCCCGAGAAAATCCGTGGTTTTGGCCATGTTAAAGAAAAAGCCATGCAAGAGTATCAGACGCAAAAAGCGATCTTATTGCAACCGCCTAAAGCGAAAGTAATAGGCCAGATTCCAACAGTGCCGCACGCGGCTTAGTGTTTTAAAAGGGAACTTCTAAAAACCCTTTAATCGGGATGCAGCGCAAGGCGCAAACCGGAGCAATACGTCGGTATTGCGAGGATCGCATTGAACAATCGACGCAGCGATGCGCCCGATTATGGGGTTTTTAGAGGTTTCCAAAACGTATTGCGCAATGTTTATGGGCCTTTCCAGCCATTTTCGGTCTGTGAGGCGCATGGATATTGCGCATAGCATTTTAGCTAGGCTTAGATATTGCGTTTTTCTAGCGTTTACATTGACGTTTACGTTAACGTAAGCTAACTTAGCGTCATATAAATAACCAAACAATTAGTGAGTAGCCGCAGCCATTACTGTGCGCCCCCCAGTTTCAGACCCGTTGAGGAAGACATGACCGACCTGTCCATAGCCGAAAAATTAAACGAATATAAACCCGCCAACAAAGTGCGCTTCGTCACAGCCGCCTCTTTGTTTGACGGCCACGACGCTTCGATTAACATCATGCGCCGCATCCTGATGGCCAATGGTGCCGAAGTGATCCACCTTGGCCACAACCGCTCGGTAGAAGAAATCGTCACTGCCGCATTGCAGGAAGATGCGCAAGGCATCGCGATTTCCAGCTATCAGGGCGGGCATGTCGAATACTTCAAATACATGATCGATCTGCTCAAGCAACGCGGCGGCGAGCATATCAAGGTATTCGGTGGCGGCGGTGGCGTGATCGTGCCGGAAGAGATTGCCGAGCTGCACGCGTATGGCGTGACACGCATTTTTAGTCCGGAAGACGGCCAGCGCCTCGGCCTGGTCGGCATGATTTTATCCATGATACAAGCTTGCGATATTGATCTTTCGACCTACGCACCGACTAGCCTCGATGTCTTGAGCAGCGGCGACATTGTTGCCAAACACCGGCCGCTAGCGCAATTGATCACGGCTTTAGAAAACCAGCGCGTCGCACCGGAGCTGCTCAAAGCACTCCATACGGCCGCAGCACAAATTAAGATTCCGGTACTGGGGATCACCGGCACCGGCGGTGCAGGTAAGTCTTCACTCACCGATGAACTGATACGCCGCATACGTCTGGATCAAAACGATAATCTGAATATCGCGCTCATTTCTATCGATCCGTCGCGTCGTAAATCGGGCGGCGCCTTGCTCGGTGACCGTATCCGCATGAACGCGATCAATCCGTGGAAAGGCCAACTCAAGGTCTTCATGCGCTCGCTGGCCACGCGCGAAGCCGGCTCTGAAATCTCGCAAGCGCTGCCCGATGTGATCGCCGCCTGCAAGCTGGCTGGCTTTGATCTGGTGATCGTCGAGACTTCAGGCATAGGCCAGGGCGACGCTGCCATCGTGCAGCATGTCGACCTGAGCATGTACGTGATGACACCAGAATTCGGCGCGCCTTCGCAATTGGAAAAAATCGACATGCTCGATTTTGCCGACTTCATCGCCATCAATAAATTTGATCGCAAGGGTTCGCAAGATGCCTTGCGCGATGTCGCCAAGCAATATCAGCGCAACCGCGAACTGTGGACAAAAAAATCGGACGAAATGCCGGTGTACGGTACCCAGGCATCGCGTTTTAACGATGACGGCGTGACCGCCCTGTATCAGGGCTTGTTGCCAGCGCTGGCCGAACGCGGCCTGAAAGTGCTGCCCGGTAAATTGCCTTTGATCGCGGTGAAATACTCTAGCGGTAAAAACGTGATCGTGCCGCCAGCCCGCAGCCGTTACCTGGCCGAAATCGCCGACACAGTGCGCCACTATCACAAACACAGCGGCAAGCAAGTCACGCTGGCGCGCGAGCGTCAGCAATTACAAGAAACCCGACGCATGCTGAGCAAGGCGAATAAGGCGAGCGAGAATTTTGCCAGTCTCGACGAACTGATCAGCGAACGCGACAATCACCTCAGCGCCGAATCCAAGCAACTGGTCGCGATGTGGCCAGACATGCAGACGGCTTACGCCGGTGACGAATACGTAGTGAAAATCCGCGACAAGGAAATCCGCACCCAGTTGGTCAGCAGTACTTTGTCTGGTACCAAAATCCGCAAAGTGGCATTGCCGCGCTTTGTCGATCACGGCGAAATCCTGCGCTGGCTGATGCTGGAAAACGTGCCTGGCTCCTTCCCGTTCACCGCAGGGGTGTTTGCCTTTAAGCGTGAAGGCGAAGACCCGACCCGCATGTTCGCCGGTGAAGGTGATCCTTTCCGCACCAACCGCCGTTTTAAGCTAGTCTCGCAAGGCATGGATGCCAAGCGCCTGTCCACCGCGTTTGACTCGGTCACGCTGTACGGTGCCGATCCGGCGATCCGTCCTGACATCTACGGCAAGGTCGGCAATTCCGGCGTCTCGGTGGCGACACTGGAAGACATGAAGGTGCTGTACGACGGCTTTGAACTGTGTGATCCGACTACCTCGGTATCGATGACGATCAACGGTCCGGCGCCGACGATTTTGGCGTTCTTCATGAACACGGCAATCGATCAGCAACTGGATAAATTCCGTGCGGATAATAAGCGCGAACCAACTGCGGACGAAGCCGCCAAGATCAAAACCTGGGTGCTGATGAACGTGCGCGGCACGGTACAAGCCGACATCCTGAAAGAAGACCAGGGCCAAAACACCTGCATCTTCTCTACCGAATTTAGCTTGAAAGTGATGGGCGATATTCAGGAGTATTTCGTGCATCATCAGGTGCGCAATTTCTACTCGGTATCGATCTCCGGTTATCACATCGCCGAAGCCGGTGCCAATCCTATTTCTCAGTTAGCGTTTACGCTGTCGAACGGTTTCACCTTTGTCGAAGCCTACCTGGCGCGCGGCATGCACATCGACGATTTCGCCGCCAACCTCAGCTTCTTCTTCAGCAACGGCATGGATCCTGAATACACGGTCCTGGGTCGTGTGGCACGCCGCATCTGGGCCATTGCCATGCGCGATAAATACGGCGCGAACGATCGTAGCCAAAAACTGAAATACCATATTCAGACCAGCGGTCGCAGCCTGCATGCGCAAGAGATAGACTTCAACGACATCCGCACCACGCTGCAAGCCTTGATCGCGATCTACGATAACTGCAATAGCCTGCACACCAATGCCTACGACGAAGCCATCACCACGCCTACCGATGAATCAGTACGCCGTGCCTTGGCGATCCAGCTGATCATCAACCGCGAATGGGGTTTAGCCAAAAACGAAAACCCTATCCAGGGCAGCTTCATCATCGAAGAGTTGACCGACATGGTAGAAGAAGCCGTGATGCAAGAGTTTGAACGTATCGCCGAACGCGGCGGTGTGTTGGGTGCGATGGAAACCGGTTACCAGCGCGGCAAGATTCAGGAAGAATCGATGCACTACGAACACATGAAACACGACGGTACTTTACCTATCGTCGGCGTCAACACCTTCCGCAATCCTAAGCAAGGCGACACGCCCCAGAAAATCGAACTGGCACGCTCGACTGACGAAGAGAAGCAATCGCAATTGCATCGCCTGGCCGATTTCCACAGCCGCCACGCCGACGTCGCACCGCAAGCACTGGTCGCCCTGCAACAAGCGGCGATCAACGACGAAAACGTCTTCGCCAAACTGATGGACGCAGCAAGAGTGTGCTCGCTAGGGCAAATCACCACGGCGCTGTTTGAGGTCGGTGGCCAATATCGTAGAAATATGTAAAGCAATATTCCCCAAAAGCAAAAAGCCCGGTTTTTCCGGGCTTTTTTTATGCCCATTCGGTTTTTCATCCGGCCCCCAGCGTGGATTTTTCGTAAGCGTCCAACGCAACCATCTGGAAATCGATAACGATATAAGTGACACTCGACTCTTTCAATGATCTGGAGTTAGCATGAATTTCAATCCTCTCAAAGTGGCGTTTTGGACTAAGCATCAGCAGCACTGGGCTGAGAGCGGCTTATCACTGAGCGCGTATTGTCGACGTGAAGCCATCGGCTATTCAACGTTTTATACCTGGCGCAAACGCCTCGCTTCCATCGTTATTGATCAGAGTGTCACACTTGCCACACCCGCTGTAAAATCGCCAGTAGTTTCTCAAGCTAAGCACACCTCCCTCACGACAATCGCATCGACATCGCCGCGGCCAGCCATGAAGCCTTGCAAGTTGGTGCCGGTGTCGATCAGGGCATCACTTCCCGAGATTGTCTTGTGCAGCCCGGCCGGTTGGCAGGTGACTATTTCTAACCATGTTGACTTACCCGTGTTGGCGCAATTGCTGCGGCAACTACCATGAGCCTGCCACTGACTCCGGCACAGGTGTATCTCGCTGTCGAACCGATCGATATGCGCAGCGGTGTTGACGGACTTTCCCTGCATGTACAAGAAAGTTTGGGTAAGCCACCTTGCGATGGCAGTGCCTATGCATTTCGTAACAAGAATAGCACCCGCATCAAGCTATTGATCTGGGATGGCACCGGTGTTTGGTTATGTATGCGACGCTTGCACAAAGGTCGCTTCGTCTGGCCGCAGAGCCATGATGCGGCGTGTGTCTTGTCGAACGAAGAATGGCAATGGCTCACCACGGGCGTTGACTGGCCCCGACTTAACGCGCCGCCACAATCGAATTGGCGCGTATAAAAAGGGATGCCTCCCCCTGTTAACTTTCGGTCGGGCGAGGTATACTTTCGTGCATGGATATCGCCACCAAACTCGCCCAATTCAACGCTGACCCCGCACTGACTCAATGGGTGATGGCGCAGTTGAATGGGGCCGGACTGGCACAGGCGGAGAAGGCTGCTTTGCAGGATCAATTACGTCGCAAGGAGCACGATCTTCACGTCAAAGAATGCAAAATTCAAGCCTTGACTTTAGAACTGGCGTATCACAAACGTCTCAAATTCAGCGCAAAAGCCGAAGCGTTTACGGTACAACAACGCGACCTGTTTTTAGAGTGCGAACAAAGCGACCTGGCTGCGATGCAGGCCGAGCTTGCCCAATTATCTTCAGCGACAACACCACGTAAGCCAAGCCCTACCGGACGTAGGCCACTGCCAGCGGAACTGCCGCGCATTGAACATCGTCATGAGCCAGAAAGCTGCACCTGCGCTCAATGCGGCAAAGACCTGATCAAGATCGGTGAAGACATCAGTGAACAACTCGACGTCGAACCAGCACGCTTCTTTGTGCATCGGCATATTCGCCCTCAATACGCCTGTCGCGCTTGTGAGACAGTCACCGCAGCAGCCATTCCCCCGGCAGTGATCGATCGTAGTCTGGCGGCACCAGGATTATTGGCATGGGTGGTAATTCAAAAATATCTCGATCACTTACCACTGTATCGGATTGAGCAAATCAGCAGTCGACACGGTGTTGGCATTGCCCGCTCCACACTGGCCGAGTGGGTAGGACGTATTGGCGTCGCCCTGCAACCGCTCAGTGACCGGTTGGCAGAAATACTCAAGCAAGGACGAGTGCTGCATGCCGACGAAACCCCGGTGCCGCTGCTCGACCCCGGCAATGGTAAGACCAAGCGTGCCTATCTATGGGCATATCGCAGCAATGCCTTAGAAGACCAGCCTGCCATCATCGTGTTCGATTTCCAAACCGGACGCAGTGGCAGTCATGCGCGCGCGTTTCTGCGGCATTGGCAAGGCCATCTTATGGTGGATGATTATGCCGGCTACAAAGCCCTGTTCGCGCTGGGCATCACCGAACTGGCCTGCCTGGCGCACGCCCGTCGCAAATTCTTCGACCTGCACGCCGCCAATGGGCATCCGATTGCCAATGAGGCACTTACACGCATTGCAAAGCTGTATCACATTGAGGCCGAGGGTAAAGGCGACAGTATCGAACAACGACAACAACGACGTGCTACACAGGCGCTGCCAGAACTCAAAGCGATGCATGCCTGGCTGATTCACACACGCCAACAGAGCGCCGATGGCAGCAGTCTCGCCAAAGCCATCGACTACAGCCTCAAACGCTGGAGCGCGATTGAACGCTACGCCAATAGCGGTCATCTGCCAATCGACAATAATCCGATTGAAAACGCCATTCGCCCTATTGCCATTGGCAAAAAGAACTGGCTCTTCGCCGGTTCTGAACGAGCAGGCCGACAAGCTGCCGCCATTCAAAGCCTGCTCGCCACCGCGAAAGCCAATGGCATAGAACCTTTGGCATGGCTTAAAGGCACACTCGAAAAATTACCGACGCATCCAAACAGCCGGATTGATGAACTGCTACCGCTGCCTTGTTAATGCGCTTTAGGAATAAATGCTAGACGGATCTGTTGGACGCTTACGATTTTTCTATCTTTGACGGTAAACAATAGTCGAGAGTCTAGTCATAGCGAAGCTAGCTTATTTAAAAAAAGTGCTGGGAAGAACAGTTCTTGAGCAGCAACAAAACGTTGCATTAAATTTAATTCTTGTTTTATTTATAAAATGTTCTACTTTTATAGGGATTATCAATATTAATAATAAATACCCAATTAAAGTAACAAGTCGTTTGAGTCGCACATGTAGCAGTTCCAACTCAAAAATAGCGAGATTTAGATGAAAATTTTCTTTAAAAAAACACAGGCAGTTTGGCTAGTATTTACTATGTCCTACTTGTTTAGCCAAGCGTCAAATGCAGAACAAGTATTATTTCCAAAAGCAGAACCGATTTTAAGCGAATCTATGGATCCGCCTCTTTGGATGTCTCTAGCGAATGGAGATGATGGGTACGTGAGAATCTCTGCTGAAGTAAAAATACCGCCAACAAGCTGTATCGCACTCGGAAAAAACCCTTTCTTTGGTAGTAAACAAACGACACAAGTTGCGTTGTCT
Source organism: Undibacterium parvum (assembly GCF_003955735.1). Lineage (NCBI taxonomy): Bacteria > Pseudomonadati > Pseudomonadota > Betaproteobacteria > Burkholderiales > Oxalobacteraceae > Neoundibacterium > Neoundibacterium parvum. Next base: position 1,667,810 of record NZ_CP034464.1, read on the forward strand.
TTAAAAACAAGCGGATTCCAAACAAATCTTTCCGATAAAGATATCCCTATTGCCACTTTTGATTCCACTGGTCACGAAGGGGATTGTATCTCTCCTGCTAAATTACCAATCACAGTAATTCCTTTAACTAGACTGGAATCGAGTTTATCCGGTTCTGTTGGGGACCTAAGAATAATGTTAAACGTCAGATCGACGACAAATACAAAATATGAACTTGTACAGAAGGCTCAAATCGCCGTTAGTGCCGCCGCAATTTTTACAACAGGTGCCGCCACAATCGCGCTCACAACGTTAATGGGGAAAATCGGCGAACCGGCATTGTTACCGTTTATTGAAGGATTTGAAAAATATGCCGGAAATATGACGAACGGTTCTTCGGTCATTGAACAAGATTGGATCAAGATTCGAAAAGTCCCAATAAAATATGAGATCCCGGTATATCTCGCAGAAACAAAGTGGGATGAGAGCGCGGCAGACGTAATTACTCGGCTCCAACGCGGGGAATTAGACAGTAATAATAAACAATTTACCGTTGTACTTAAATTTGATTACGTTCGATCAATTTTTGATTCCGCGCCAATCGGACCAAATTATCTCCCCAATAGAGAGAACTCCTTAACAAAGCATGTCCTAGCTTATCCGGAGCAACCGGGTCTGCCGAATATTTTACAAGTACTAAATTCAGGATCACCAAGCCTAGGGCAAGATCTTTCAAATCCAAATAAAAACACTTCAGAGACATGCAATGCAATTTACACAAAATTAAGTACCGAAATTCGTTTAAGTAAGCCCGATAGAGCAATTACGATGAAAGCTTTTATTGATGAGTCCATGCATTCGTCCGATTGGCCCCAGACTAAACTGTTTTCTGACTGTTTCAGAGATTTGAAAGATACTGGAGAAATGATAGCTACTCATTATGGACTTGGTGAAGTTTTGCCTGAAGTTCCTGATGGTCAAAAAGCTTATGGACCCACGTTCCCTAATTTTCCTAAATGGAAAGCTGAGATTCCCGATTTAATGGCGAAGATACGCGGAATTTTAACATTACCAGATAACAGAAACGCTGCATTGAAATTACTAAATAGGGGAACGGATATTGAGTTTATTGACTATTCAACTGCTTGGGAGACGCCATCCTTAAATCAAGTAGTAGCCTCGTCCCCCACAGCCGCAGGTGGAACTGGTGCAGTACAATCAGTTACCCCGTTGCCAACATTATTGCCGAATATTGAAAAATTTTCTTCCCGGAAAATTTCTCAAGCTGGATGTTTTTCTGCTTTTTATCCCGATGATACCAATATGACAGTTCCAAAAGGATATATGTTAATGCTTGATGATTCGAACAGAGTCTGGCTAGGGATTGCAACTTTTACCGACGTACGACCACGAATATTGTCATCTTTTGAAGTAACGCAGGTAGTGAATGGAGATGGTTGGCATCAGAGCTTTTCAAGGAAAAATTATGGAGAAAATGCCATTTGTCCATCCATCCTAAATCATACGCCAATTTAATGTCCTGAAAGCCGAAAGGGTGACTTGATTATGACCACTAATATTGCATACCGCGCCAAATTAGAATTTGCCACACGCAAAATTAAACAAGGGACGGGCGCAATATTATGGTGGGAAATTTATGTAATTTTTCATTGCCAACAAGTCGAACGAAACAATTTTTATCAGTTTCACGATACCTAAATTCATGTTCCATCCACCCTGTTGCTTGCGTCAAGTTTGACGTGGAGCTTTGACTTGAGATGCACATTCGTGAGAAGAACAATCACATAAAAATTGGGGGGAGCTGTGCTGGCATTATTAGATCTTATCAAAGGCTACAGTTCTTGTACGCTAACTGCATACGCCAGCTGGTTTTTTTACTTTTAGTTCATAAGATCAGAAATTTATGGAATAAATAAAATGTCTAAACTACTTGAAGAACATGATTTCGAGACCGCAGCCTACCTCTTGGATTGTGATGTCGCGGCCATCAAAGCAGTGGCTGAGGTGGAGAGTCGCGGGAACGGCTTTTTAAACGAAGGCAAGGCGAAAATTCTTTTTGAAGGACATATTTTTTACAAGTACACCAAGGGGGCTTTTAAAGATAGCAATCCGAGTATCTGTTATACGCCCTGGACCAAGCAATATTATCTGGGTGGTATCAAAGAATACGGCAGACTGGCAGAGGCCGAGGCGCTGAATAAAACCGCAGCGCGCATGTCGGCCAGTTACGGCAAATTTCAGGTGATGGGTTTTAATTTTGCCACCTGCGGTTTTACTTCGGTGGATGATTTCTACAACGCCATGCAAACAGATGAAAAATCCCAGCTCGATGCCTTTTGCGAATACATCAAACACAATCACCTCAGCAATGCACTGCGCCAGCATGATTGGGTGGCGTTTGCCAAAGGCTATAACGGCCCCGAGTATTGGAAAAACAATTACGACAAACTGATGGCGGCGGCCTATGAAAAATTTTCTCACGAAAAAACAAATGTAAACTGAAACCGGAGCGCGCCATGGGTACAACAGACACTCTGGATGATAAATCTGCCGCGATGCTGGATACTTTTTCCAAGCGCGATACCTTGCTGGGAAAGGTGACCGGACCGGTGCTTGCCTTAGTCACGGTGTTGTTGACGTTTGGGATGTTTTTTTATTTCGTCTGGGTCAGCAGTAGGCCATCGGCAGAAATTAACAATCTCAATTCCTGCATACGTGATATGGCAGTGGCACAGCAGCAATTGGACGCGGTGAAAAGTCCCATAAAAAACCCTGAAGCCAAGCCAGGCACAGCGAATATAGCCCAACAAAATTCCGAAGATGAGCTAAGAAATAAGCTAGCGCACAGCAAAATACTTTGCGACTACGCTAAGTCGGCGCTGGACACCGTCAAAGAGCGCCAGGCAACGATGAAGGAAATCATGCTGTACGTGCTGGGCGTCTTATCCTCGGCCTTAACCACCATACTCGGTTATTACTTCGGCAGCTCCAAAGGTAGTTCAGAAAAAAATCATGCGTTGAATGCAATCGCAACCCAGATAGATAAACAGCCTTTACCTAATTCTAATGGTTAATTATTACCTCGCACCGATTTTTATAAGTGAACTACGGTGCGAGGCTTTTATGGAAAACACATCATGAATCTGCGACTTGTTAGAGAGATTTTCACTGAGAAAAGTAGTATCGGCAGCCTCTATGTAAATGAGGTGTTTGAGTGTTTTACGCTGGAGGACAGGATACGTCCGGTCAAGGTCAAGGGTAGCACCGCGGTCCCTTATGGACACTACGAAGTCATCATCAGTTATTCAGAGCGATTTAAAAAGCCCTTGCCTTTGTTGCTGGCAGTGCCAAATTTTGACGGGATACGGATACATCCCGGCAATACCGATGTAGATACCGAGGGCTGCATTTTAGTCGGAGTGGAAAGACTTCAAGACGAAATCAGGCAGAGCAAAATAGCTTTCGACAAATTGTTTAAGCAACTGCTAGCCGCAGCAAAAATAGAGAAAATATTCATAGAAATACTGCAGTGATTTTGGCAAATTAAGACAATTGAAAATAAAGGACACAGCATGCTAATCAGCATCATTAACCGTTCCAAAAAAATCACTGACGAACAGGTGCAGAATGCAATACGCGCGATTAACCGTCAGGTAAAGGAAGATTTCGAGCCTTACTGGAGCTTTGGCGCAACGCTGCGCTTAGAGGGCCGAATCGGCAAAAGCGTCAATAAAAATGCGCTGCCAGAATTACGTGGCGACGCCATACTCTATCTGTCCGACAAGGCCGATGTAGAAGATGCGCTGGGCTATCATGATAAAAATTTTCGTGGCATCCCGTATGGTTTTGTGTTCACAGAATTATGCGAACAGCTCAAGGAAAGCTGGACGGTAACGTTGTCGCATGAGGCGATGGAATTAATCGGTGATGCGCAAGCCAATCTGCTAGTGCAGGGGCCGCACCCGAGCATCCCGGGTAAAGAAGTATTTCACTGGTTTGAGATGTGCGATGCGGTGCAATCGGATACCTATGCCATTGACGATGTGGAGGTATCGAATTTTGTCTTACCGCTGTATTTCACCACAGAAGAACAGGAAGGCGGGCGTAATGATTTTCTCGGCCGCCTGACGAAGGGCAAAGCGCTCAACTCTTTCGGCGTCAATCCGGGTGGCTATGTCGGTTATTACGATCCGCAGTCGCGCACCCATGAAACCTATGCGGCCCCCGATGATAAGAAGGCGCAGCAGCGGATAGCGATTAAAGGCAAAGTGAAATTCGGGCGCAGTTATGTGCGCAAGCGCGCCGATGCGACTATCGTCAAAGAGCAGGAGCACAAGCGCATCCTGGGCGCCAACCCAACAATCAGTGTGGCCACGCATCCCGACCCGATACGCCACGTGATCGTGCTCATGCTGGAGAACCGCTCTTTCGATCACATGCTGGGAGACGCCAGCAAGATTTATCCGGATCTGGAAGGCATACCGCAGCATGGCCCTCGCTATCAAAATACCTCGTCCGCCAGCAAAATATCCTATGCGCAAAAACCGAATGCGATGAACAAGATCGCCATCGATATGCCGCACGAGTATGTCGATGTAATGGCGCAAATGGGTAGCAGTACAGTGCCGCCCATGGGTGGCTTTGTCGATGCTTATCTGAGTGTGGCTGGCGTCAAGGAAAGTAATCCCGGCCAAGTCGAGCAAGTCATGAGTTACTTCCCTCTCGGTGCCACTGCGGCCAAAGATAGTCTGCCGGCCTTGCATGGTCTGGCGCGCAATTTTTTAGTCTGCGATCACTGGTTTTCGTCTATGCCAGGGCCGACCTGGCCGAACCGCTTCTTTGTGCACAGCGGCACTTGCCTGGGCCGAGTGCTGATGCCTTCACGTCAGCATCCGGCTAACTTGTTCGGCAACAATCAGGACACCATTTACAATCGCCTCGATGATGCCGATAAAACCTGGCGCATCTACCATCAAGGTGTGCCGCAGAGCATAGTCATGACCAAGCTATTGCCTAAACTATTCACTTCGCATTACTCAGGCATGAAAAATTTTTATACTGACGTGGCCGGTCCTGAAAGTGACTTCCCTGACTACGTGTTTATCGAGCCGGCCTATTTTGGCGCAGACGAAAACGATCAACACCCACCTTCCGACGTCGCGCTGGGCGAGCAGCTGATCGCCAATGTGTATCAGGCGCTACGCGCCAACCAAGAGTTATGGGAGTCGACTTTATTGATCGTTACGTATGACGAACATGGCGGGTTTTTTGATCATGTGCCGCCGCCCTTGACGGTTGCTCCCGACTCAAACACCAAGGAGTTTGCATTTAATCGTTTAGGGGTAAGGGTGCCCGCCATCCTAGTCTCGCCTTGGGTCGATGCCGGAGTCTGCAAAACGCAGTTTGAGCACAGCAGTATTTTGCGTTACCTCTGCGATAAATGGGCGATGCCGCCCTTGAGCGCACGTACCAGCAGCGCGGCCGGTGTGTATCAGAGCAAGAGTCTATTACCAGAACTGAGCAAACGCAGCACTCCGCGCACTGACACTCCACTCAAGCTGGCTGCCAACGCGGTAACCGCGCTGAAGAAAGCCGGAGCGGGCGCAACGCCAGAAAGCCCAGTCGATGGCTCACGCGAAGCCCTGATGTATTTTGTCGCCAATCTGCCCGAAGACCTAAAAGCCAAGCCGGCTGCCCGTAAAGCCAGCGCGCCTAGTTCAGCCAAGCTTAAGCAAATCAGCGATACGCAATTACGCAAATTGGCGGAACAAAAATTTGCCAGCTTGATGGCGGGAAAAGCGCGGCCAGTTAGCACTAAGAAAAAGACCGCGCCTAAATAATGACAGCGGTGCACTAACTGCTCAGCCTGCTACTAAAATTATTAAAAACAAAACGAAAACCTCTCAAAGGAGGCACAGAGACACAGAGAAAAACGGAGAACTGCTTGGCTTTCCTCTGTGAATCTCTGTGTCTCTGTGCCTCTGTGTTGAATGGTTTTGACTTTCTTCATAGCGGGCTGAACAGTGACGGCGGCGCTAGCATGCAAAATGGCATGCCGCCAGCGCGCATATCTGGTGCGGCTGGCAGGCCGGTATGCCTGCAAACCCGCATGGAATATGCGCCAGCGGCCGGTGCCATTTTAAATTTGTAAAACTATTTTTCTACGCCAGCGTTGTCGCGTAATTTGTCGGCGAAGTCGCCCATCTTAATCGCTGCCTGCACCGCCAACGCATCAGCTTTAAGTGCCACATTGGCGGCTTTTAAGGCCAGTTGCTCGCCCACTATGGCCGCTTTGGCCGCGACCTCATTGGCAGTCTGGGCGCTGCTGTCCCACACTTGATCGGCCACCAGAGTGGCGCTATCGGCTAGCTCTGCCGCCTTCAACGAGACTTGTTCGGCCAGTAGATTAGCGGCATCAGCGGCTTGCGCTGCTTTCATGGCGAGATCATCACCCACCAGCAAGGCCTTGGCGCTCACCTCACTGGCAGCCAGCTTGCCGCTATCCCAGGCTTGGTCAGCGACCCGACTAGCTTGCTCGGCAAATTCAGCAGCGGTGGCCGCAGCCACTTTTGCGATCACCTCTAGATTTTTTTCAGTCTCATCCAAAAACTCTGACAGCTTATCGCTTAATTGGCTCTTGTTATCGCTCATGGTCTTGCTCCTGATTGGGAAAAAAATTCGCTACTCGGATAGTGTATATCAGGGCTTTGCTGTTTTTTTCAATATTCCACAACACTCAGCCTTGTCATCGCCAAGTCACATTTACTTATTAAAATTTCATGATAATTCCCTAAAACCAAACTGAAAGCCACCCATGTCGCCAAAAAAAATTCTGCCTTTGTTATTGCTAGCCGCATTCGCCACGCAAGCTGCCAACGCGAGTATTTCTTTATTGGCGATAGGCACTTTGGATGGCAGCGGCGCTGATCTGTCCGCGAAAACCTCAGGTTTGCTGGAAAACGGTTTGGCCGGCAATTTACTCGGCGGCGTCGGTTCTGGCCTGGCATGGGCCGGTGGCAATACCTTTATTGCGACACCGGATCGCGGCCCCAACGCCACTGCCTACAATCCTCTGGTAGATGACACCACTTCTTACATTGCGCGCTTCCAAACCATTAACTTGGCGCTGACTCAGAACACTTCAGGCTCAGGCTTGGCCTACAACTTAACGCCGGTACTCAGCGCCACGACTCTATTATCTAGCGCCACGCCTTTGGTGTACGGCACAGGCGCACTGGGCACAGGCACCGTGGGCAGCACCTCGTATACTTTAGGAAGTGGTGTACCGCTACTCAATGCGATCGACAAAACTAATTATTTTACCGGTCGCTCGGATAATTTTGATGCCAGCAAGTCTTCCAGCAACCCGAATAATGCGCGCTTAGACCCGGAAGCGGTGCGGGTCTCGAACGACGGCAAGAGCGTTTTTGTGTCTGACGAATACGGCCCTTACGTCTACCAATTTGATCGCGCCAGCGGCACTCGCATCAAATCGTTTGAATTGCCCTCCAATCTTGCGATTAGCAAGCCGAGCGCACAAAGCAGCATAGAAATTGCAGGCAATAGCAGCGGCCGCGTTACCAACAAGGGCATGGAAGGTTTGGCGATTTCGCCCGACGGCAAAACCCTGGTGGGCATCATGCAGGCCCCGCTAGCGCAAGACAGTAACAAAAATGTGCGTATCGTGACCATCGATATCGCTTCCGGAGCGACTCATCAATATGCCTACAAACTGAGCACTGGTAGTGGCGTGAGCGAAATCGTGGCACTCAACGATCACCAGTTCTTAGTCGACGAGCGCGATGGCAAAGGTCTGGGCGACGGCACTACTGCAGTGGCAAAACAAATCTTTAAAATCGATCTGACAGGCGCGCAAGATGTCAGCAATATCAGCGGTGATCTGAGCTCTAAAGCGGTCGGGAAATCTTTATTGCTCGATGTGGTGAGCACTCTGAATGCGAACGGTATCAGCAGCAATAATATCCCTTCAAAAATTGAAGGCATGGCTTTCGGTGAAGATTTGATGATCAAAGGGGTTAAAACGCATACTCTGTATGTGTCTAACGATAATGACTTCGTCGCAGGCAGCGCCGGACATAATAAGTTTTACGTCTTTGGTGTCACCGATGCCGATCTGGGCGCAGGCTATAGCTACACTGCACAAGCGGTATCGGCAGTACCCGAGCCTAGCAGCTACGCCATGTTATTGGCTGGTTTGGCCTTTGTCGGTGTAGCGGTACGCAGAAGAAAAATTAATAATTGAAAATTGAAAATTGAAAATATTAGGCACTGCGAACAAAATAAAAACCGAACTCGTTTCGGTTTTTATTTTTCACGACTAGACTAGCGTCTGATCAGGCGACAGCACTGACTACGCAGCACAAACACCTGCGACTGGTATAGAATTCTCATCATCTATTTTTGAGGTCTAACCATGCAAGTTATTGAACTCGATCACGTACAAATTGCAATACCAGTAGGCGGCGAGGAACTGGCCAGAGAGTTTTATGCCGGCATCCTGGGCATGCTTGAACTGCCTAAGCCGGTGTTGATGCAATTGCGTGGCGGCGCCTGGTTTGCCTGTGGCGATAGGCAAATCCACCTGGGTGCCGAAGTTAATTTTCAGCCCGCCAAAAAAGCCCATCCGGCCTTTATCGTCAGAGATCTCGATGCCCTGTGCACGCTGTTACGCGCGGCTGGCTACGCGGTGCTGAAAAATGAAGAATTACCGGAAGTGCGAAGAGTGTTTACCGAAGATCCGTTTGGCAATCGTATCGAATTAATCCAGAGTAAATACGTCGCCTAATACGTGGCCTAACCCGTCGCCTAATACGTCGCCCATGCAGCACACCAAGATTGCCGACTTGCCGAATCTGGGACCCAAGTCTCAGCACATCTTGGCGCAAGCCTGCATCCACAACCTACAAGAATTGCGCCAGCTCGGTGCCGTGGCGGCCTATGCACGCTGCCAACGCGTTACTGGCAATGTCAGCCTGAATTTATTGTGGGCCTTGGAAGGCGCATTGACTGGCCTGAGCTGGCAACAAGTGGCGCGCGAACATCGCGCCAGCCTACTGCTGGCGCTAGAGCAATTCCTAAGCCAGCCGCAAGTTTGAGCGCCCACCGTTAGGGAAAGCAGCAGTCGCTGGTTTATACTGGCGGACTTAGCACTTCGCATTTACCGAAAGAAATCATGTCTACCCTGCCAGCTTGCCCAGTATGTTCTATGGAAAACACTTACCCTGACGCTGAGAATTATGTCTGCGCCGATTGCGGTCACGAATGGCCTATGGTGGCTGCGGCGGCAGCCGATGACAATGACGAGCGTATCGTCAAAGATGCCCTGGGCAATGTCTTGTCGGATGGCGATGCGGTGGTTCTGATCAAGGACTTAAAAGTTAAGGGTTCTTCGATTACGCTGAAGATGGGCTCAAAAGTAAAAAGTATCCGTCTGGTCGGTGGCGATCATGAAGTCGACTGCAAGATGGATGCCGGCAGCTTCATGTTAAAAGCCTGCTACCTGAAAAAAGCCTAAACCCTTGCCCTGCAGCGCCAGCCAGGCTCTGGGCTGTCGCTGCAGTGTTGCAAAATCCGCGCCTCAGTGAGATTTCGGTGTTTTCCTTTGTCTAGGCGCAAAGTTGTGCCTGTATTTAGTCCTACAATGAGTTTTTGTCGCATTTTTGTGGAGAACTTCCCTTGCTGGCAGCTTACATTACTCACCCTGATTGCCAAAAGCATGAAATGGGCGTGGATCACCCCGAATGTCCGGCGCGTATCGGCGCCATCAATGATCAATTGCTCATCACTGGTCTGCTCGACTACATGCAAAGCTATGAAGCACCATTGGCGAGCACGAGCCAATTAGAGCAAGCCCATTCAGCGCTGTTTGTGCGCGATGTCGAGGCGCACCGCCCGAGTTCTGGTTATGTGCAGATAGATCCCGATACCCGCATGAATCCGTTCACCTTTCAGGCTGCCAAACGTGCCGCTGGTGCCGCGGTGCTGGCCGCCGATCTGGTCATCAAGGGCGACGCCAAGGTGGCTTTTTGCAATGTACGGCCACCTGGCCACCATGCAGGGCGTGCCTCGGCGGCGGGTTTTTGCTTCTTCAATAATGTCGCGGTCGGCATCCGCCATGCGCTGAATGTGCATGGCTTAGAGCGGGTGGCGTTGATTGATTTTGATGTGCATCATGGCAATGGCAGCGAAAACATCCTGCATGAAGATCCCCGCGTACTGATGTGCTCGACCTTTGAAGAAGGCGTCTACCCCTTCTCCGGTGCGGTGCCCATGGGCCCCAACATGGTCAATGTCAGCCTGCCTAGCCGCTCTGGCAGTAAGGCGTTCCGCGCCTCGGTGAGCGAGACCTGGATCCCGGCCCTAGAAAAATTTAAACCGCAAATGATCTTTATCTCGGCCGGCTTTGATGGCCACCGTGAAGACGATATGGGCAATCTGGGTCTGGTCGAGGACGACTACGCCTGGGTCACCGCGCAAATCGTCAAAGTCGCCAACACCTATGCACAGGGGCGCATTGTCTCCTGCCTGGAAGGTGGTTACGTGCTCTCGCCTTTGGGGCGTAGCGCTGCGGCCCACGTAAAGGTATTGATCGGCGCTGATTAGGCGCGGATTAGGAACGCACCCAGATTTAAGGGATAATCAGCGTTTTTTTCAGCTAGCGATACCATGACAAATTTAAGCTTTCGTCGCGCCGTCAGTGCCGACATCCCCGCCATGCAAGTGATACGTCTGGCGGTCAAAGAAAACGTGCTAAACAATCCGGCCCGCGTGCCCGCGCAGATGTATGAAGACTATCTAGCGCAACTGGGACGCGGCTGGGTCTGTGAAGAGCAAGGCAAGATCATAGGATTTTCGTATGCAGCCAGCGCCGATGCCTCGATCTGGGCCTTGTTTGTCAGCCCGGACGCCGAAGGCAAAGGCGCAGGCGCGCCCTTACTCAAACTGGCAAGCGATTGGCTGTTTAATCAGGGCCATCAGAAAGTCACGCTGGGCACTGAGGCCAATACCCGCGCCGATCGTTTCTATGCCAAACAAGGCTGGACCCGCGGTGAGATGAAGGATGCGATAGAAGTGTTCTACACGCTAGAGCGGCCGCAAGAATAAAAAGTCAACCCTGCCAGCGCGCATATCCCATGCGGGCTGCAGGCCAGGCAGGCTGGAGACCCGCATGGAATATGGGCCAGCGGCCTATGCCGTATATTTTTTTAGACACGCAATACACATCGTCAATACCCATCGTCAATACACATCGCGCCGATACCGTCCTTGCTGGCTCAGTTCTTGTAGGTGCGCGGCACCAAGTATGTTGATGAGGGCTTCGCTCACACCAGCAGCCATGCCTTGCAGGCTGCCACAGACGTAAATGGCGGCACCTTGCGCCACCCAGGCGCGTAGGCTATCGGCTTGTTCTAGTAGTTTGTCTTGCACATAGCGCGCCTGAGTTTGATCGCGCGAAAATGCCAGATCGAGTCTTTTTAAAACCCCGCTAGCGTGCCAGGCTTGTAGCTCATCCTGATAAAAATAATCGTGTTGCTGATGGCGCTCGCCAAACAGCAGCCAGTTGCGATGATGGCCTTGCAAGGCTCTTTGTTTCAGATGCGCGCGCAGGCCAGCAAGCCCGGTGCCGTTGCCGATTAAGATGAGCGGTCTATCATCAAACGGCGCATGAAAGGCGCGGTTCTCACGTATCCGCAAGGCGATCTGGCTACCGCAGGCGGCATACTCGGTCAGCCAGCCCGAGCCTAAACCTAGGCCGCCATCTTCCAGACGAATCTGTCTGACCAATAATTCTAGCTGACCATCGGCCGCGATCGAGGCAATCGAATAAGCGCGATGTGGCAGCATAGGCAATTGCGCCACCCAAGCCAGGCTGTCATCGTCGGGACTAGTCCTCAGATCAGACAGGCTGACTGGCAAAACTCTATGCCGCAGATGCTGGCGCAGACTGAGGTTTTGTTCGCCTATGCAAACTTGGGTCGCGCCGTTTAAAGCATGGCTATGCAACCAATGCTCGATCTGCTGCGGGATATTTTGCGGGCCAATTTCGGCAATATCACCGGCTTGCCATGTACTTGCGCTAGCCTGCGTATCAGCGGCTAAACCTAATGTTAGATGAAAGGCTGGTGCGCCAGCGCTGCCAGGATTAAGCAAGCTGCGCTCATGCAAAATCCAATCGCCATACGCCGGGGCACGCCAATCCATCGCCAGGCTAGTACCAGCGCGCGAGTTCAAGGTCTGGTTGAGTTGCTGCTGCCAATCGGCCAAGGCAGCGGGATCGCCCTGATCCACTTCTATCAATTCAAACCAGGCCTGTGCCTGCTGTTGCTGCAGCCATTGCTGTAGGCGAAATCCAAAGGCGCAATAGTGGCGGTAATGGCGGTCGCCTAAGGCGAGTATCGCGTATTGCAAAGAATCTAAAGGCTGGCCTGGCTGACTTAAACTATCCAAAAAATGTGCGGCGCTATCCGGCGCATCACCCTCGCCGGTAGTGCTAACGATGAACAAGACGCGGCGCGCCTGCTGCAACCTAGCACGATCAAATTCTGAGATGCTCAGCAGGCTCAGGCGTAGATCTAGCTCCTGCAAAGCCTGTGCGGTTTGGCGGGCCAGCTGCTCGGCATAGCCAGTCTGGCTGGCGTACACGATATACAAAATTTGGCTAGGATCTGGCGCATCGGCGCTGAGCAGCGCTGCACGGGCACGCCAAAAATACGGCAGGCAAAACGCGCCGTAGGCCAGCAGCAAGAGCATGGCCGCCAGATTACGATCGGTGGTGTGCGCCGGCAACTGGCTCAGCAATAACAAGGCAGCGCCTATCAGGCTCAGCGCCAGTGCGGCAAACAAGCGGTGGTAGCCGCGCCAGTTCAGCAATTTTTGCATGCGTGACATAAACCTCCCTTACGACAACATGAGGCGCATCGCCGGGCTCATACTTTCGCGATAGCCATCCTTGGTTTTACTGATGAAGCGACAAGCTAGACGCCATTCTTCGGCATACGCCATGCCCTGCTTAAGCCCCATCACCATCAGCGCGGTGGCGAGTGCATCAGCCACCATGCACTCGGCATGCAGCACCGTGACCGAAGCCAAATTATGCGTGAGCGGATAGCCGCTGCGCGGATCGATACTGTGCGAAAAATTGCGATCACCGAGCTGTATTTGCTGGCGATAATCACCCGAGGTGGCGATAGACCAGCCATGCAGCGCCAAGATGGTGCTGCTGTCGTTGGCAGCGGCACTTCCCTGCGCCGCCAGGGTGGCCGGATGTTCTAACTCTACCCACCAAGGCTGCTGGTCTTGCTTGATGCCGTAACCGCGTAGTTCGCCGCCAACTTCGACCAGATACGAGACCACGCCCTGACTCTGCAGCCAGCGGGCCACCTGGTCGACCGCATAGCCCTTGGCGATAGAAGACAGATCTAAAGACAAGCCGCCAGGCTGGCGTACCCTGCGCAAAAGTCTATCGACCTGCACCCGCTGCCAACCAGCGTCTTGCTTGGCGGCCGCGATGGCAGTGGCACTCGGCATTTTTTGTGGCTTGGACTTGGGGCCAAAGCCCCACAGGTCGACCAGCTTACCGACACTAGGATCGTAAGCACCAGAGGTTTGCTGCGCCAGATACAGCGCGTAATCGAGCACCTGAAAAAATTCTGGTGGCAGCACTTGCCAAGTCCCTGCCGCAGCATGATTAAATTTGCAGAGATTGGAATGGCTCTCCCAATGGCTCATCTGCGCCACCACCTGGGCCAGTTGCCGCTCTATCCCCAGTTGCAAAAATGCCGGAGAGATCTCGCCCGCAACCATTAACTTGACGGTCCAGTGCGTGCCCATAGTCGCACCTTGCAACTGGCGTAACTGAGCATCAACGGGCAGCGCTGGCGGCGCCTCTAAGCCGCTTGGTATCAGCACACGTTTGGAATTTACAGTGGTCTTCATGCGAGGCATCCTTGCTAGCGATTGCTGGGATTTTTAATCATAGCGGCACTCTTTAAGAGCTGGTGGCTCAGTCTGAGTGCAGCAACACAAATTACAAACTACAAACAAATTAGTAACTGTTCAGCCAGCGATGAAAACTCCCTCGCCCGCTCGCGGGAGAAGGGCTTTGGATAGCGAGCTGAACAGTTACCAAAATAAACTACGAATTAAACGCGCTAAAAACCTGCGCCTATTGCGGTAAAACTTCTAAAGTCGCCACGTAATTGGCGCGTCTTTCCTTGGCTGCTGGCAGCGTGGTATTTTTATCGCTGACACTGGCCTCCATCCAATACATACCGGCGCCCTGCCAATTGACGCTGAACTTGCCATCGGCATCGGTGCTGATGATTTGCTCGCCAAGGTTTTGGCGATAGCGTATGCCACCGGCGATCACGGTTACCTTGACCGCTACCGCCGGTTTGCCATCGAGTAGCAAGCGAAACTGCGCTGCTTCGCCAGCCATCAAATCATTCGGATGTGTGATCGGATCGAGTTCCAAACCTTTGCCAGTCACTTCAAGCGCTTTTTTGCCGGGCTTACCGTTGCTCACGAAGGTTTCGATACGTCCCTGCATCTGCGTCACTTGCAGCTCTTCTGCATTAGCCGGGATTTCTTTCGCCATCGCTTCGGCAGTGCCGCGCCAGCGTTTGGCCACGCCTTGCTCTTTGTAATTGGCGAACAAGTTTTGATTTAACAGACTCAGTTTATACGTGCCTTTTTGGCTCAGACGCAGATCAAAACTGCTGCGATATTTACCGGTGCTGGCGTTTTCGGCTTTGGCAGCACTGCCATCCGGGGTTGCGATCACCAGGCTATCGAGCTGCAAAGGCACATGATCAAAATAAAACAGATCGGTGGCAGCGGCCGCATCGAAACTGACCCAAGGCGTATTGCCCGCCACCACGGTGGCGCTAGGCAGTAAAAAGGTACGATGCGCCTGCGCAGCAAGCGGCGTTATCAGGGCGGCGCACAGCAAAAGATGCAGGCTAAAGCGCGGTGCGAAAGAGCGGATGGGCAAATTTTTCATACTGAATTTTCTTTAGAGGTAATCGAAGAGCGGCTTAAGATTTAATGTTCAGGGTAATTAGCCCCAACTCATTGGTTCCCTGCACCTTGATTTGCTGGTCCGCCTTGCCCGACCACTGAAACGGCACTTTCACGACCTCGCGGCCACCGCCTTCACGCGCCGCTTCTACCAGCAATTGGTAATCGCCTGCCGGTAATTTTGCCAGCACACCCTTATCGCCCGAGAAGCTCAGACTATGCTCACCCACTACCTTAGTCGCACCACTGACGCCATCAACTGGCATCTGCAAATCGCGGCCACTACGACGCCACCATTGCCGCATATCCTTGAGCCATTTGCTGCCCTCGTTATCGCGCTTCTTCAGGTCATACCAAACCGCCAGATTGCCGGCCAGGGATTGATCCGGGCGCTCTATCCAGACCGCCACATACGGACGGTGATACTCCGCCACCGTTAAGCGCGGCACTTCAATTTTTAGATTCAAATCGGCCGCCACCACGGGTGCGGCGAGCAAACTACCAAGGGCAAAGGGGAGTAACTTATGCATAAAAAATGCGCTTTCAGTATCAACAGACAGCAAAAAAATGAGACGGCTGCAAAACTATTTTGGCTAGGCGTCGGGTACGACACCGGGCGGTTTTGCGGCCATCCCCCTAATGAATAAACACGATGGCAAGCAAGGCTGGCAATAACAAACCCAGGACCACCACAGGCCAGGTGGCGCGCCGGTTCGCTGCGTGTACTTGCAGCAGCAGCAAACCAGTCAGGCAAAAAATCAGACAAGCGACGGCAAAGGCATCAATAAACCAGCTCCAGGCCACACCGGTATTGCGACCCTTATGCAGATCGTTTAAGTAGGCGATCCAGCCGCGCTCGGTTTTCTCATATTCGATGGCACCGCTGTCTAACTCTATGCGCAGCCAGGCATCGCCACCGGGGCGTGGCAAAGCCACCACCACTTCTTGCGGCGACCACTCCAGCGCCCGCTGTGCCACGCTCACCGCCAGCGTCGCCTCTAGCCAATGAGCCACCGCCGATGGCAATGCGACCGACTCCACAGTGGCAGCCGAGGTAGCCGAAGCAGGCATACCAGCCGCGTCAGCCACCCGAGCCTGGCGCGCCTGCAACAGCTTCAACAGAGAATCAGGCAATTGCGCTTCTGTATGCGTCAGCACAGGATGCCCCTCTATCTGCGCCGAATGATTTAAGGTGATACCGCTGAGTGCAAACATCAGCATCGCCATCAGACACAGCGCCGAACTTATCCAATGCCACTGATGCAATTGGCGCATCCAAAAAGCGCGCTTCTGCTGACCCAAGGCGGCCGCCTGAAAGCCGCACAGCGGCGCTGCATCAGGCGCAAGCTTAGTCGCAACATTAGGCGCAGTTGGCATAGCAAGGGGAGGAGAAACTGGGCTAGACATAAGGCGATAAACAGAAAATCAGATCTTCATGTAAATGATAATGATTCGCAATTATACATAGAAAATTTCTTGTCAGGAAAATTTTATAGATCTATATCATTTCGACAAAATCTAACAAGGCGGCACGCCGGAGACCCATATCCCATGCGCCTCGCAGGCCAGCCAGGCTGGACAAGCGCATGGAATATGCGCGCTGGCGGCATGCTTTATGAAACTCTATGCGCACGGTAACTGTTCAGCCTGCTACTAAAATTATTAAAAACAAAACGAAAACCTCTCAAAGGAGGCACAGAGACACAGAGAAAAACGGAGAACTAACTTGCTTTCCTCTGTGAATCTCTGTGTCTCTGTGCCTCTGTGTTGAGTGGTTTTGACTTTCTTCATAGCGGACTGAACAAGTAACTGCGCACACTCAATACTCACGGCCCGAGATCAAGCCCAGCCCTCAGTTTCAGGAAATCGTAAAAGCGGCCAGTAAAGGCACGGTTTTGCCACTTCCCCGCCCTCTGGTGCAATACCTTTTAACAACATCACAAGCAGCGCGGTAGGCTTAAGTCTTATAAATCATGCGGAAAGCACGCAGAAAGCGTGAAACTGCTGGACGCAACGCGTCCCATTGCATATTCTTTCACTATTCCCATCGACAGGCCGTGCACCAGGCCAAGCTCAGCAGCGCTACCCGTCCCTGGAAAAGCCATGCATAGCAGCAAACCATGTCCGCAAACAGCAAGACGCTGGACGATACCGCCTCATAGTGCTAGCCTGTGCAGACTGGCAAGATAAGATAAATTGCTTTTCAAGAAATATTTTCAGGAGTTGAACATGCCTAATAAAGAAACCGGTGTCGTCTACGGAACAGAAGATGTCTTGACCAGTCTTTGCAATTCGGTCACGCGGGTGCTGAACGTGGCCACCCAAACCAAGATCCATTATTCAGGCATGGTGCAACGCATTACCAAGACTGGCCTCAAGCCCGACATCGGCTGCTTCGTCTTGTTTGACGGTGGCTTTTCTGGTTTGGTAGTGCTCAATTTTGCCGGTGCCGCAGCGCTAGAAATCTACGAAAAATACATGCTCAGCATGGGCATGCCCAAGTCCGAACTGGCTACTAACTTCACCTCGGATGAAGTAGCAAATATCTTGGGCGAACTGATGAACCAAATCGTCGGCGATTTTACCGGCAAGGTGCGGCGCGAACTGCAAACCAATATCACCCAAAACCAACCCAAGATGCTGGTACTGACCAAGCAAGTCATGCTCAGCGTCGACACCCCGCTAGACCGCCCGGAAATGCGGCGCGTCTCTTTCTTCACCGAAGCGAATAATATTTTCTATCTTGAACTCGCCATAGACCGCACCGAATTCATCAAACTGCATGATTTTGATTCCAGCGAAATCGTCGACCCAGATGCCTTTATGGACCTGCAACAAGCCAATCAAAGCAATGCCGCAGCAGCCAGCCCGGCACCAGCAGCCAACAACGACAGCGACGCCGACGAACTGTTGCGCTCGCTGGGCATGTAATTGCAGCAGTAGCGGCAATATTAGTAGCAACAGCAAACAAATTAAAAGGGCTGCAGCGATGCAGCCCTTTTAATTTGCGCCAGTGCCAAGCCGAGAGATACTAGCGTGCGTGCCCCAAAAAAATAAAAGCCAACAAGCCCAACGCGCATAGCCCATGCGCCTTCCCAAGCCATATGCCAGCAAACCCGCATGGAATATGCGCGCTGGCGCCGGACCAATGGCAGCATGCAAATGCAATTCCGCCGTAGCCTTAGCGAACCAGCCAACATCGGCGCGATCTCCGCCTGGTTGCGCATGGGCGAGCAGCTGGCAGAAAAAGCCGATACCCCGCACTACGATGAAGCGCGCCTGCGCGCCAAGCTGGCAGAAATACGAGCGCTGACCCAACTGCCACAGCAAGAATTTGAGCCGCAGCTAAAGCGCCTGCTGCAAGAAGCGGGGGTGACACTGGTGCTGGTGCCTGCCATCCCCGGTACCCACGTCTCTGGCGTAGCGCGCTGGCTTAACCCGCACGGGCCCCTAATACAGCTCTCGCTGTACGGCGAATCCAACGACAGATTCTGGTTCACGCTATTCCACGAGCTGGCGCACATCCTGCTGCACAGCAAAGAAAAAAAATCCGTGTTCCTCGATGACCCGAGCAAAGCCGATACCAGCTCAAAAGAAGAACAGCAAGCCAACGCCTGGGCACGTGATTTTTTAATCCCGGCAGAGCAGGCGCAGCAACTGGCAGCGCTAGGAAAAAACAAAACCGAGATACGAAATTTCGCCAAAAAAACTGGTATACACCCAGGCATCGTAGTCGGCAGACTGCAACATGAAAAGCTGATCGCGATCACATGGATGAATGATTTGAAGGATGGTTTTCAGTTTTTGAAAACGAGTTGATGCGGTGATAGAAAATTTATGTGATGCGGAACCGTTTGATTCAATGTCCATTTAAAAGCGTTGGGCTGATAGAGCTTTAGCCCAACCTACGCGCTGACATCGGCTTCCGTTCAATTTCTGTAGTTTAAATATAAAAGCCAATCGATTGATTGGCTTTTATATTATTTGTATCTAGAAATTAAATTTTCTATAATTTGTTTAAGTTCAGAAGCAGGAATATTTTCACGCACAATATCTACGTTTAATCGTCTTTTCGCCAAGTTAAAATCTATTACCTTTGCTGACGCAATAGTATTTGCTCGAATAAATACCTTCGATTCAAAATCAAACTCAAGCTGCCTTGTTGCTGGCTTCTGGGATTTCTTTTTTGTTTCCATCATCATCTCCGTCAGTTGAAGATAGGCCATCAACAACTATTGCTTCAAGCACATGGACTGCTTCAAACATTTTATCTACTTGAGGTTTTAATTCTATTTTCGGATGAATTTTATACTCACCCTCACCAAATTTTCTATCTTTTTTAATTGAGAAAAAATCTAAAAACCTACTTGGTGCCACGCCTTCATAGGCGAGAATCCTTAACTTACCACTATCATTTTCATCTTCTGTAATTGAATCCGAATGCAACGTAACAGCTTTACTTTTAGCATAAGGCTCGATGAAATAAACTTCCTTGATTCCTGCTGCAACGATGTGTCTTGCGCATGAATGACATGGGTACGTCGTGCAGTATAACACGGCATTTTTTAACTGCCCTGAGGATGACTTTGCAGCATTTAATATTGCAAGCATTTCTGCATGGACCGCGCGAGAAAATTCAATGAGATCACTTACTTTGGATTTTTCGATTACCTGATAAGCAATTGATTTTTTTGCGCCATCTACAACACCTTTATCAATTAATTCGTCAACTATGCTGCTTATTAAAGTGTTTTTTTCTTGATCATTCCTGCAGAATTTTCCACTATTAAAACAACGATTATCAACTTCACCAAATCTATAGGTGCCGCCACCAAATTTTGGAACATCATTCCATCCAGTTGAAATTACATCCCCGTCAGCATCAATAATTGCGGCGCCGACTTGACGTGAAAGACACGCTGAATTTCGTGCCGCGGACGCAGCTGAATACATTGCCGTTTCCGATTTCTCAGGTGTGATAATTTCGGCCCCGAAAATCAATTTAAATAGTCGCTGTACTTTACCATCAGCATCTGCAGCGCCATCCAATCGAAAAAAGTAATCAGCAGTTTGAAAAACTTTACTGACTTGCTGACCGAATTCCCCTTTCTGATTGAAGTCATCCTCAATAATCTGTTTTGCTTGCGCTTTAAGATTATCGGCTCCACGAGTTAAATTTTCTATTTTTTTCGTATTTGCAGAAAACACACTTATTAAATAAAAAGAATCCCCATAAATTTCTCTAAATTTCTTTGCTTCGGACGTATTCTTAATCGAGTCAATAATAAAACATACTCGACGTGAAGCGAATTTTCCATCCGGGAAAGCAGTAGCTCTGGATTCAAATATTTTCTCTATCGCTTTTTCAGCAAGAAAAGAGCCCCGCTCATTCTTCTCTCTTAATGCATTACCTTCTTGAATCAATCTACGTTTTCTCTCTAACCCAGTATCATCTTTATCTCCATTACATTCACCAATCAATTTACTCATCTTGATATGCTCAGAATCGTAATTATATGAACGCAAATTTTCGATAATTTTTACTGCAATTAATGGTAAATCAACACCAATTGGCCCGCATAATCCAATAACGATTTCGTCGGTATAAAATTTCTCCATCGAGTTCTTCTTACTTGATGATCCAGCTTTCGCCATTACTAACGCCATAAATAGCTTTCTAAATAAACACACAAATTTACAATATCATATCTATTTCATGAAATACAATTTCTTTTTGGAAATAATCAATAAAACAACAATGAAGGGCAAATCTGATTAAAATTGAAGTTGATTTGTTAGCGACTTCACCATATCCTGCCAAGCACAGCATGGCGATTACGTCTTCAATTTCTTTATCCCAAAACCTCAAGCCCACAACTCAACAAATACTCAAACGTCCCATCCAAATATTCCGGCAAACGGGTCGCATCTTCTGCATCACCTTGCGGTACAAAGATCACCATGCCTTGGCGGGCTCTGGTCAGTAGTACGCGGTAGGCGTTTTCTAGGTAGCGCTGTTGTTCTTCTTGCTGTCTGCGCTTCCAGCTGGTGCCAGTGAATTTCCAGTGTTCAAAATGGCCGTCTTGCTTGCCATCCGTTTTGTGGTGGCGGTAGTCGGCGTCCCAGCCTAACAGGCACCAGTCTAGTTCTAGGCCTTGGATATCAAATTCGGTGGCGACGTCCTCTAAAAAATGGCAAGAGCGTATGTCGTCCTGCGGATTGAGAAACCAGTCGGCGGCGGATAATCTATTTTTTACGAAGATGCCTTCAGGTTTCAGACGTACTGCGCCGGATGAGGCGATCATGCCCTTGGTTTCATTGGCGCGTGCTTGCTGCTTGATCCATGCTTTGGCGGTGGCTAGATTGCGCGTGATTTTGATCGGGAATTTATGTTTGAATCCTTGGTAGCATGCCCGCGCTTTTGTTGGCTGATTGTGGATCAGGTAGTGCACCATGTGCGAGAGTTTTTCTGCTCTGAATGATCGCATCGCTGTGGCCAGATGCAGGCTAGCTTGCGGCTTTGCGTGTGCGATAGCGCTGAAATTGACATCGCGGCCAGCATATTCAATCTGCGTAAGTTTGTTTGAGTAGTGCACATCCCAACCCGCAAACTGCGTTGCCAGCGCATCGACCCAGCCCTGCAGACCGGCCTCGCCGGTGTTGATCTCTTGCCCGCCGCCGATCAGGGCGACGATCACGCACCAGTCGGCGTGTCTATCCATCACGCTGATTAAAAATTCTGGTTCGGATTGATTAAAGTTTTTTTGCCCGCGCTTTTGGTTCATGAATTTGGCGGTATTCTCTAGATCCCAAGCGCGTTGTGCTTCATCAAAAATGACGACACGTTCTGGCGGCGCTTTGTTTAGATCCTTTAATGATTCATCTCTGAATTTATGAATGTTTTGTATTTTGGCTTCGGCGCTTCTTAGCTGATGCGCTTTGGTGCTGCCGGGGTCTCGCTGTACGCTATCGCGCGCCAGCGCTTCGGTTAGCACTTCTACCAAGGGGCCATTCCCAGATAAGAATACCGCGTGCTCGTCATCATCCAGATGGGTGCTAGAGGTGGCAATATTTAAGCCGACCAAAGTTTTACCGGCACCGGGTACACCCGTAACAAAGCAGATAGTCTTGCGCCGATTGATACGTGCGGCGTGCACGATGTCTTGTATCGCTTGCGATGTCAGATGCAGGTTTTGCGCACCCGCATCGCTGCGAGCGATGTCGGCCACGTTATGATTTGAATATAAGGCCTGCGCCGCTTCTATGATGGTCGGCGTAGGTTTGTAGGCAGATTGCTGCCAAGCTTGATAGTTGATCGCCTGCGGTGCGGGGATGTGACTCACGCAGTAAGTAATTAGCGCCAACAAGTTGCCGGCATTGGCGCACAGTGGCGCATACACGCGCTCAAGCTGCGCTGGCAGACAGAATACTTTGGCAGCGGATTCAGTCGCTAGCAGAAGTGGCACGATGGTTTTGTCGTGGCTACCTTCATGAAAATGATGTAGGTCGATGGCGTAGCCATGCGCTTGCCTTAGATCTTGCGGCGTGGCGTGTTTGGCTCCAACTTTAAATTCGATCACAAAAATAATGTCGTCAACAATCAAGACCACATCGGCGCGTCTACCCATACGTGGAATTTGCACTTCAAACAAAATGTGACCAGCATTAAGCGTTTTTAATGCGCTCTGCAGAATATCGATCTGGCTGGCCCACGCACCGGTTTGCAAGTGTTCTAAGTTTTGGGAGTGATGCTGAGTAATCTGGCCAATGATGGCGTCGGGCGATGCAGTAAGAAAGTCAGCGATGGTCGCTGCGTAGTAGGCGCGCTTTGACATTTATTGATCACCAGCATTGAACAACTCTGCGGGCGGCACACCAAGCGCCTGGGCAATGCGCAAGATATTGGTCAAGCTCACATTACGCACGCCACGCTCTATGCCACTGATGTAAGTGCGATCCAATTCGGCAATCAAACCCAATTGTTCTTGACTCAGTCCACGCGCTAGGCGCAGCTTTTTGAGGTGAAGACCAAACTCTTGCAACTGTGGATTAAGCATGCGTTCGCCCTAGTATTTTCGTTGGGCAAAGCATGCGATGGTGTGACTTATAGGTCTACGGACTATAAGTCACAAATTGATTTTTATTTAACGATTACACGTTAGCTCGCTACATCCAAAATATCACCCTGCCCTCGCGCATATTCCATGCGCCTTGCCAAGGTATATGTCGGCAAAGCCGCATGGGATATGCGTGAGCGGGGAGGTGCTGTTAAAAAACGCACCGGATCGGCATGCGCAATAGCGGCTATCTGCGCGGGCCAGATCATCTGATGCTGGCGCGTTGCGGGATTTTTCTGGTATTCACAATCGTTCGCGCAATCCCCGTGCGGCTTGCAGGCCGATATCGTGCCAGAGGCCGCATAGAGTATGCGCACCAATATTTGAAATTAGCCGATTGTTGGCATTTATTCTAGGTACAATGCCAAGCTTCTTCATCCACCTTGAGCACCGCCGTGAAACAAACATCCTTAGCAGTTGGGCGTAAATCGCTTTTTATTTGCTTACTGAGTGGTCTATTTTTTGCGCCCTTGCTGGCGCGTGCCGCCGAGCCTGCATCGGCACCAGCATCCGCATCGCGCTACAGCATAGAAGATTTTTTTCAGAATCCTAAATTCACTAAGGCCACGCTGTCGCCGGATGGCAGTAGCTTGGCTTTATTAATCTCGGATAATCAAGATCGCCTGATGTTGGCGGTGATGGATCTCGCTACTTTAGTGCCCAAGGTGCTGGTGCATTACAAGGATGCCGACATCCAAAGCTACCACTGGGTGAATAGTAATCGTCTGGTGTATGACCTGACCGATAGAAAAATCGGTGTAGGCGATACCCACACCGCGCCCGGCCTGTTTGCCATCAACAAGGATGGTAGCCAGGCGCGCCAATTGGTAGAACGCTCAACGGCTTTTGTAAGAAGCGCCAGCATCGCTAAAATCCAGCCTTGGAATACCTTTTTTTCCGATGTAAATCATGCTGAAAATTCGGACGAGATCTTTGTCATCCAGGTGACCAACCCTTATCGCAATGAACGCCATAGCTACAATCTGATACGTCTCAATACCGTGACGGCGCAAGCGACTTCGGTCAACCGGCCTGGCGAAGTCAATAAATGGCTGATCGATAAACAGGGGGTGCCACGCGTGGCCGTGACTTTTGACAAAAACCTCGAGGCGGTGCATTACAAAGATCCTGTCAGCGATAGCTGGAACAAGTTAATTGAGTTCGATAGGCATATGGGAGCTGGCTTCACACCCTTGTTTTTGGCCCCGGACGGCACACTGCTGGTGACTGCGCATAACGGTCAGGATATTAGATCTGTGTATCGGTATGACATACAGAAAAAGCAGATGGATGCCGCGCCTTTGGTCACTTTGAAGGGCTATGATTTTAGCGGTAGCGTCATCTTTAATATGCAACAAAACAAGCTGCTCGGTGTGGATTATGAGACTGATGCCGAAGGCACGTTCTGGCTAGATCCGGCCATGCAAAAAATCCAGCAGAAAATTGATGCGACACTACCGGGCACCGTAAATCGTATTTCTGTGGCCGAAAAAAACACCACTGATGTGGTACTGGTGCAATCATTTTCAGATATTGATCCTGGCGCCTGGTACCTGTACCACCTCAAGACCGAGACTTTGGACAAGCTAGGCGCGGTGCGCCCCAACATCAAGGCAGCCGACATGGCTTACAAAGATGCGGTCAAGTACACGGCCAGAGATGGCCTCAGTATTCCCGCGTATCTGACGCTGCCAAAAGGCAAAAATAAAAATTTGCCTATGGTGGTACTGGTGCATGGCGGCCCCTACATGCGTGGCGTGCATTGGCGCTGGGATCACGATGCACAATTCTTGGCGTCACGTGGTTATGCCGTACTGGAACCAGAATTTAGAGGTAGCACCGGTTATGGCAGCAAGCATTTTAAAGCGGGCTGGAAGCAATGGGGCCTAGCCATGCAAGACGATATCGCCGACGGTACCCGCTGGGCTATCGCGCAAGGTTATGCCGATCCTAAACGTATCTGTATCGCCGGAGCCAGCTACGGCGGCTATGCGACTTTGATGGGTCTCATCAAAGACCCGGATTTGTATAAATGCGGTATCAACTGGGTAGGCGTTACCGACATCAATCTGATGTATGACGTAGTCTGGAGCGACATGGGCGAACAATGGGAAAAATACGGGATGCCGGTGTTGGTGGCTGACCAGAAAAAAGATGCGGCACAGATCAAGGCCACCTCGCCTTTATTGCTGGCAGAGCGCATCAAGCAGCCGCTGTTATTAGCCTACGGCGGCTCTGACCTCCGCGTGCCCATCGTACACGGAAATAAATTTTACTCGGCCGTCAAGAACAGCAACCCCAAAGTGGAATGGATAGAGTACACAGAAGAAGGCCATGGCTGGCATCTATTAAAAAACAATGTCGATTTCTGGAGCCGGGTAGAGAAATTTTTGGATCAGAATATCGGGCATTGAGGTGACACCTTGTGCTAGCTAGCGTGGCTACGGGTTACTGTTCAGCTCGCTCTACAAAGCCCTTCTCCTGCTTGCGGGTTGGGATGAGGATGGTTCAGATACAGAAATGCGTATTTGTCTGGCGCTTCAAGTATTGTTTCTATTGACCTGATGCCTTACTCAATCACCCTCATCCCCTACCCTTCTCCCGCTAGCGGGAGAAGGGAGATCAATCATCGCATCGCGAGGATGACGTTAATTGATATCTGCGCTTACCAACTATTCACAAAAAAAATTTAAAACGGGCATGCCAGACGCGCATATCCGGTGCGGGCTGCAGACCGGGCAGGCCGGAGAGGCGCATGGAATATGCGCGCTGGGCTAGTGCTGTTTACATTTTGCTCTGGCCACGCTGTATGCGGTTTAGCTCGCAGTGAGTCGCTGCTAAGCTCTGTTTGATGTATTGTAGCGCCAGTTCGGCTTGCGCTTGACCGCAGATGAAAATATCCAGCGCGGCATAGCCGTGTTCTGGCCAGGTGTGTATCGTGATATGCGATTCGGCCAGCAAGACCACGCCGGTGATGCCTTGCCCGGCATCGAAGCTATGGAAGTGGCTAAACAGAATATGGGCACCGGCCGCTTCGGCAGCGGCGCGTAGCAAGGCCTCCATGCTGCTGGCATCGCGCAGTTTCTCAGCTGCGACGCCGTATAGATCGGCGATTAAATGCCGACCGCAAGGCAGATAGCTAGCCACAGTTGCAGACATGGGTATCATTTGTGGCCACCGCCACCACCGCTGCCGCTACCCCAAGAGCCGCCACTAGTGCCAGAATTAGAGCTCCAGCTACTACCACTGCCGGCGTTGCGGCTGGAGAACAGCAGCCGGCCCCAGCTCACGCTCGATGAGAGCACCGTCACCAGCATTGCGTAGATAAAAAATTTATTCTTCATATCTATTATTCGTCCTCGCCCTTACCGGCTGGCCCCATCAATTTGGCGGGGTAATAAATCGCCGCGACCGCCAGCCCGACCACCCACCAGTTGGCATCAAAACTAGCTAATAAAGGGATTAAGTTAATCGCCAAAATCGCAAAAATAAACTTACGACTTAGGCTGGCGATGGCTGCTTCATCGCTGTCAGCGCCAGCCGCTTTATCGGCCTTGATAGTATCGCCAAACCAGGCGCGGATCTGATCGGCCGCCACCGGGGTGGATAATGACCAGGTGATTTCATCTGCGCTGATTTCGGCGGCCAGCTTATTTCTACCACTTTCAAATTCAGTGACATTGATGCTGCCGCCGACCGCCACCCGCCAATTGAAGGCACCGGCAGCGAAGATCACTTTGGCGCGGTAGTCATAGAGTTTTTTATAGCTCTTATCGCCCAGAGTAGCGTTCTCGCCGTGATACCAGAGCGGCCAGTCGGCCAGCACTTGTGCCCTGGCCCAGCCTTCATTGGTTTCTATCAGCCACAAGAAGCCAGCGCGGGTACTGTACAACAGGTATTCGGTCCAGACGGTGTTCTCATCGTCTTTGCGTTTCATCAGGCCTATGATCTGGTAGTTGTTGGCGCTAATCGTCGCCTTGGCACCGAGTTCTAGCGTGGTATTTAGCTTACTCATGCGATCGGCGCTGGCCAGCACTTGTGCTACCGTGCCGCTGGTGTCTAGCTGCGAGTGGCAGCGCGAACAAATTACATTGGCAGTGAGACCGGGTAGATAATCCATATTGCTGCCGCAGGCGGGGCAATTGAGACTAGTAATCTTGCCGCGAAATTTTCCGGCCGAGGCTTTAATCGCATCTTCATCGCGCAATAACTGAAATTTTAATTCGCCCAGCGTGACCGCTTTGCCGATATACAGCGCGGCTTGGTTTTGCTTACTGTTGTCGCTAGCTTGGTCTACATCCGAATAGTCCAGGGTCAAAAACTGACTGCCATGACGGAAGTCTGCCAGCCTGGCCTGCCAACCCGGCCCGACTTTAAACGGCAACTCGCCCTGCCCGCCTATGCAATCGGCGATCCGCACTTCAGCGGCCAGATACGGCAAGCCAGCGATCTCGTAAGTTTGCGCGACCACGATGTCGGCGAAGGCAGGCAGATTGCTGTTGCCGGTTTTTTCAGTGGTGAGCGTGAACTGGCCGGAAGAGTCGCCCAACCAGGCGGCTGTGCCATCTTCAAACAGCAGATACCACTCGTTCCACATGCCAGCAGAATAGCGCAGCTGGATACGACCGATGACATCAAAGGCACGTCCGCCAAACACGCCGGAACTACCTAGCTGCAGCGGCGAGTAATCTTCCAGCACAGCCGACATCTTGCCGAAATCCTTGACGGTATCGGCATCTTTTAAGACCGTGGTTTTGCAATACTCGCAGACCGCCATGACGGAGGCGTGCGAACGGAAAACGACTGCTGCACCACAGCCGGGACAAGAAACAGTTTGCATGGATGGTGCGATCTAGCCTATCAATTTTTTGAGCATTTCGGCTTTGGCGCTATCGTAGTCGGCGGCGGTAATCAAACCTTTGTCGAGTAAACCCTTGAGCTTGCCCAGACGCGCCTCTATGTCTTGCTCTGCTGGCGCCGGGGTGGCGGCCGTTGCCACCAGCGCTGCCGCGGCCAAAGGTGCAGCAGCGGCAGCAGCAGCAGCAGGCTGAGCATGCATCGCGTCCTGCAAGCCTTGCGTCATGACCTGGCCAAAACCTACGCCAGCCGATAAACCTGCACCGAGACCGGCCAGGCCGCCTTCGTTCTGCGCCGCCAGTGGAATTGAGCTTGCCACCTGAAACTTGGTAAAGCCGGCCATCTTGTCGGTCCCCAAACCACCCTTCATGCCCGCCGAGATACGCTCATCCAAGGCCGCTTGCAGCTCTTCCGGCAAGCTGACGCTGGCGACATTAAATTCATCCAGACCCAGACCGTATTTATCGAAGGCGGTTGCCAGCTCGCCCTTGATCTGCTGCGCCATCAAGGTTTGGTTGGCCGCCATATCAAGGAAGGACACATTGGCACCGCCCAAAGAATTGGCCATGGTGGCGAGCGTGATGCCGCGCAACTGATCTTCGACTTCGTCGCGCGTGTAGACATCGCGGGTGCCGCTAATTTCGGTAAAGAACCTTTTTGCATCGGTGACGCGATACGAATACATGCCGAAAGCGCGCACTCTGATCATGTCGAAATCTTTGTCGCGTATCGTGACCGGCTGCACCGTGCCCCACTTGCGCCCGGTCTGAATGCGCGTGCTGAAAAAATACACATCTGATTTGAACGGCGAATCAAACAGCTTGTCCCAATTTTTAAGATTGGTCAGCACCGGCAGAGTATTGGTGCTGAGCTTGTGATTGCCTGGGCCAAAGACGTCTGCCACTACGCCTTCGTTGACGAAAATCGCTACTTGCGATTCGCGCACGGTCAACATGCCGCCGTTTTGTATCTCAAAATCTTGCATAGGAAAACGCCATGCCAGTACGCCTTCTGTGTCTTCATTCCATTGCAGTACGTCGACAAACTGCTTCTTGATAAATGAACCGATACTCATGATGGTCTCCGGAGATAGTGGTGGGATGTTCGGTAAAAAATACGCTGAATAAATACGCTAAAAATAGCTGTAAATATTTGCTTAGGAAATACAGGCGGCATTCACCGCACCGATAGATAAAGAGATCGCGCCCAGCAAGCCGCCATAGGCGGTATTACCGGATTCGATATGCTCTTTAGAATTGCGCAAAATCATGGTGGTGACGCCATACGCCAATACTTGTACCAACAGCGCGCCAAAGGCCCAGGCCGCAAACTGCTGGTAATTGGCGGTGTGGATCAGACTAGAAGCGATGGTCAAAGAGAAGCCGATCAGGCTACCCGCCAGTGATAGTGCAGCGGCGTTGTTACCCTGGCGTATCAAGAGAAATTCATTGAAAGGTGTGATGGCGGTGTACACCCACAAAAACAGTGCAATCAGGCCACTGGCTACGGCCAGATGGAGTAGGTAATTGAGAATGATGGGCACGGCGCTCTCACTTTAAAAATTCAGAGAAAATGTACAAAAGAAAATTACTAGAATGGCATGAAGAAAGTATACTAGTCCAAAAGTGAGCCTATGAATAAAAAAATATTAATTCTTTCGGTCTTCGTGGTCGCCTCCTGCGGTTTAGCCTATGAGCTGATCGCGGGCGCCTTGTCTAGCTACCTGCTGGGCGACTCTATCTTGCAATTTTCTACCATCATAGGCTGCTACCTGTTTGCCATGGGAGTGGGCGCGCATTTTTCTAAATATGTCAAAGACGAGGACGTGCTATCGCGCTTTGTCGACATTGAGCTTGCGGTGGGTTTAATCGGTGGCGTTTCAGCCGCTTTATTGTTTATGACCTTCACCTGGATGGCGGCACCGTTTCGCATTTTGCTGTACGTGCTGGTGTTCTTGATCGGTGCCCTAGTCGGCATGGAAGTGCCTCTGGTGATGCGCGCCCTGAACGCCCGTGATACCGGCTTCAATGAGCTGGTCAGCCGCGTACTAACCTTCGATTATCTGGGTGCGTTGGCGGTCTCGCTCTTGTTTCCGCTGGTACTGGCGCCGTATCTGGGGCTGGCGCGCACCGGTTTTTTATTTGGCATGCTCAATGTGGCGGTGGCGCTGTGGACTATTCACGTATTTAAGGCCGAACTGAAAAACATAGCCGGCCGTTTTTTGCGGGCCGCTAGCGTCATGTGTTTTCTGGTGTTTGGCTTCATCATGTCGGACCGTTTGGTGGCTTGGGGTGAGCACGGCTTATTTGGCGACGAAATCGTATTTACCACCAGCACACCATATCAGCGTCTGGTGATCACGCACTGGAAAGACGATCTGCGTCTGTACATCAATGGCAATCTACAGTTTTCTTCACGCGACGAATATCGCTACCACGAAGCGCTGGTGCATCCGGTGATGCAAACCCTGCCGTGGGCGCGCTCTGTTTTGATACTTGGCGGTGGCGATGGTTTGGCTTTGCGCGAAGTACTGCGCTATCCGAATGTCAAACAGGTGACGCTGGTCGATCTTGATCCCGCCATGACGACCGCCTTTACCCAACGCCCTGAGCTGGTAAAACTCAATCATGCTTCATTCAGTGATCCTAGGGTGACAGTGGTGAATGCGGATGCCGCCATCTGGTTGCAAAATACGCAGGACATGTTTGATGCCGCCATCGTTGATTTCCCCGATCCGTCTAGCTTCGCCTTAGGCAAGCTGTATTCGGTACCGTTTTACGGCATTTTAAAAAAACACCTGGCTGCCAGCGGTTTGATGGTGGTGCAGGCCACCTCACCGTTTTTTGCGCCACACGCGTTTTGGACTATCGATGCCACGCTGCGCGAAGTCGGTCTGCGCACTTATCCATATCACGCCTATGTGCCCTCGTTTGGCGAATGGGGTTTTGTGCTGGCCTCACCGCAGCAGGCGTATTCCCCGCCTACCGAATATCGTCTGCCTATGCGCTACCTGAATGCCGCTACCACGCGTGAAATGTTTAGCTTCCCGCCGGATATGCCGCGTCAGGAAATGCCGGCCAATCGCCTCAATACCCAGTCCTTGGTGCATGAATTTGAGCAAGACTGGCGTCAGGTAATCCGCTGATGATGAGGTTCAGATGAAGCGTCGTTCGTTTCTGGTCTGGAGCGCCGCCAGTGGTGCCGCTGCGCTGGGTAGCGCTGCTGGATTTAGCCGCTGGCAAGAGATCGATACCAGCGTGAACTTCCCCGGCCGCGAGCAAGGGCATTTTTTACGCAATAATTTGCGTAAGAACAGCGCCATGCCGCCGCCTTCAGAAATCATCAATACCGATGTGTTGATCTTGGGCTCAGGCATTGCCGGCCTGACTGCCGCGTGGAAGCTAAACAAACTAGGGCGGCAAGATTTTTTGATGATCAAGGGGCCGCAGCCATATGGCAATGCAGCCGGTGGCCATTTTGGCGATCTGGCCTACCCGACCGGCGGCCATTATCTGCCGCTGCCTTCGCCCGAGTCTGTGCATGTGCGCGAAATTTTGAGTGATCTGGGTATCATCCAGCGCAATCCATACAGCGAAAAACCTTACTACGACGAGCGCTACCTGTTGCATGGGCCGGAAGAGCGTTTGCTGATCAACGGCAAATGGCAGGATGGCTTCATCCCCACAGCAGGCGTGCCGCCGCAAGATCTGGCCGAGCATCAGCGCTTCTTCGCCGAAGTCGAGCGGCTGCGCAATTTGCATGGCAGCGATGGCAAGCGCGTGTTTGTATTCCCCACCGTGCAGTCTTCGGCCGATCCCGAGTGGCAGGCGCTGGATAAGATCACGCTGAAAACCTGGTTAGAGCAAAACGGCTATCACGCACCCAGCCTGCACTGGTATCTGAATTATTGCTGCCGTGATGATTATGGTACGCGCTACGACCAGGTCTCGGCCTGGGCCGGCTTGCATTACTACTGCAGCCGCTGGGGCCAGGCCGAGAACGCCGGCAATGGTGCCTGGCTGACCTGGCCAGGCGGCATGCAACCAGTGGCCGAAGCAATCGATAAAGCCGCCGGGGGTGGCCGTAAAAACGGCACCGCCATCTCGCTCACACCCACGCCAGATGGGGTGGAGGCGCTGTGCTTTGAACTGATCAATGGCGTTGCCACCACCTACACGGTACGCGCCCGTAAAGCCATCTGCGCCATGCCGCTGTATGTGGCGGCACGCGTGATCGAGAATATCCGGCAATATGGCTTTGATCCGACCCTACATACGCCGGTCTACGCGCCGTGGATGGTGGCGAACTTTCTCATGAAAGCCTTCCCCAAGGAATTGCCGGAAGCGCCGCTGTCGTGGGATAACGTGGTGTATCAGGAACCGGGACTCGGTTATGTGGTCTCTACCCATCAGGATATACGCGTCACGCCGCCGGACAAAACCGTGTTCAGCGCCTATGTCGCGCTGTCCGACCGCAGCCCTGAACAGGCGCGCAAATGGATGGAGACAGCCAGCCCGAAAGAATTACTCGCCGTAGCCAGCGCCGACTTAAAGACTGCCTACGGCTGGCGCTTTGCCGCTAACGTAGAGCGGGTCGACATCACCTTACGCGGTCACGCCATGGCCGCGCCACGTCCTGGCTTTCGTAGCAATGCCGGTCTGAAGGCGCTGCGAGAATTAGACGGCCCGATTCTGTTCGCACACGCCGACTTGTCAGGCTTTTCGGTATTTGAAGAAGCCGCATGGTGGGGCTATCGCGCGGCCAAATTGGCGGTACGATAGAAATTATGAGCACTGGCCGGTGACGCAATACCCATGCGGGTTTGCAGCTGGCATGCCCGCAGAAGCGCATGGAATATGCGCGCTGGCGGAGTCGATTTTTTGATGTAGAAGTAGATCTAGCTATTTAGTTTTTCCTTACAAACTGACAGGAGTCTCATCATGCCACTCATTACCATTAGCGTCTGCAAACCAAAATCAAACGAATTTAAATCACTGATTTTAGATACCATCCATCTGGCCTTGCAGCATGTCGGCGTGCCCGCTACCGACAAGTTCCAGCGCGTGTTGGAATTAGATGCTGAAGACTTTCGCTTTGATACTGGCTATCCGGATGTGCAAGGCGCGCGTACTAGCGATTTTGTGTTGATCGAGATACTCTGGTCGCTAGGCCGTAGTGTCAAAGTAAAAAAAGAATTTCTATCCTTCTTAATGCAGGAATTTAGCAAGAAAAATATACAGCCAGAAAATGTCATGCTGGTGTTCAAGGAAACCCAGTGGGAAAACTGGTCGTTTTCCGGTGGTCGTCTGCTGCACACTTAAATTAAAAAAAAGACCTCGGCCGCTCACGCATATTCCATGCGGCCTGCAGCAGGCTTGGCCGCTAAGCCGCATGGAATATGCGTGTTAGGCCAATGCTATAATTTATTCTGAGCATAGTGAGCCGCGCCACACTGTGTCAGATTGTATTCTCTCAAAAAAAGGAAACCCCATGCTCAAGACTGTCAAAAAATTCTTCGGTGCTAGCCTATTGGTAATGTGTGTCATGCCTATCAGCCAGGCGGCTGACAATATGCAGGCGTTTCCGGCAGCCGAACCAGGCATGCTCAGACATGTCTTGCAAGTGCCGGTGCAAGAAGATGAGGCTGGGTTCAAGGTCGAATTAATCGTCGGTAAGACAGTAGAGGTGGACGCGCACAATCGTTATTTTTTCGGCGGCCAGATCAGCACCGAAACCATACAGGGCTGGGGTTTCGAGCGCTATCTGGTCAAACAAATCGGGCCTATGGCGGGCACGCTGATGGCGATAGACCCAAATGCGCCTAAGCTGGCGCGCTTTGTTAGCCTGGGCGGCGAGCCTTTTTTGATCCGCTATAACAGCCGTTTGCCTATCGTGGTGTATGTGCCTGCAGGGACTGAAGTGCGTTACCGCATTTGGAGTGCAAGTCCTGAAACCAGGAGCATGGAAAAATCCTAGGCTTGGCGTTGGACTTGGTCGTAACCTTGACTGGCAGATGCTCGCCCATTGTAGGCCACCAATGACACTCAGGGCAAACCCTAGCCAGGCATGAACGCAAAAATGATTTATCCGCCCGCCTTGTTCGTTTGGTTTTTTTGCTGATCGCCACACAGAATAATGATTTCTGAAAACCACACATAAATTGTAAAAAACACCAATATTCCTTCGCTCTGAACTACACTGAGGTGTAGGCTAGTAAGCCTAAGGTTGGCGCCCCGATCGGTAGCGACACTGCTGGCCAGATGGAAACTGCAATTACATTTCAGAGGAGAAAAATCATGCGTGCCCGTGCTCATTTTGTCCGTATGCAAGACGGCAGTGCCGAGGATTGGAAAATTATCGCAGAAGAATTTATGCAGTACAGCAAGGGCTTGCCGGATCGCGTGATACGTCATCTGCAATTGCTAGAAGGTGATTTTGGCGGCTTTCGTATCGATCGCTATACCCACTCGCTGCAGACCGCCACCCGCGCCTTGCGCGATGGCCGCGATGATGAATATGTGTGCTGTGCCTTGCTGCATGATATCGGTGACACTTTAGGCTCCTTCAATCATCCGGATATCGCGGCGGCGATTTTAAAACCCTTCGTCAGCGAAGAAAATCTGTGGATGGTGCAACATCACGGGATTTTTCAGGGCTATTATTTCTTCCATCATCTGGGCATGGACAGAGATATGCGCGAGCAATTTCGCAGCAATCCGAATTTCGAACGTACTGCAGAATTTTGCGAATTATACGATAGCCCATCCTTCGATCCGCATGCCGAGACTTTCCCTGTGGTCGAGTTTGAACCTATGCTGCGTAAGCTGTTTGCCAATCCAAGAAACACTATTTACACAAGTAAAGACTTAGAATGAAGCTAGGCTTTGCCTAAAAAATAGGCGCAAGCAAGGCTGGCAATAAAATTAGAATAGATATTCAAATCATGAATATCTAACATCAGAAAGGATCATTGTACTTATATTTGTTCTTTGCTTATCATGCCTTCCGTACCCACTTTTAGGAAGAAAATCATGTTTAACGCCATCATCGAAGTTCAAATTTTGCTCACTTTTGCACTGACCAGTATTGCTCTGATTTCGGTCATCGTAAATAAAGAAGGCAATTAATTTTTATTGTGTTTTTTTCGTGAATAGTTGTAGGAATGTTGTAAAAGCCGTTTTAATTAATTTCATCGCATAGTCCATCTACAGTACCAGCCCCGTTCCGGGGACAGATCGCTTGCTTCAGTTTAGCAGCACATTTGTAGCGCATTTTTAGCATACTCATTGCCTTATTTATTGGCGCAGCTCAGACTCAAGTCGGCATACCAACCCACCGCTTTTTTCCCGGTATTGTCGGTGTCTGTCATCACCGATACGCCTATCAGGCGGCCAGGCGCGCTGCCAAAGGCCCGACGATAATCCTCCGCAATATCTCGCTGCATGGCTTGCCATGTGCCCAGCCCGTGCTTACCCGATGCCACTACCAGCATTTTGAGCTGACTGGTATGCGCCGAAGGAATGATGCTTTCAAGAGCGTGCTGTTCGCTCCAGATATACATCAAGGTGGCAAACGGTAATTCAACGCCTGCGATTACCTTACTCATCTTGATGCGAAATTGCTCGGTCTCCGGTAGGCTAGCAAGATCGCCATCAAACGACAGCATCACGCGCAAGGGCGAATCTTCGCGTTTCTGATCGCGGTTGTCGGCGCCGGGGATTAAGGCGTCGGTTTTCCAGCGCCATTGCAAGCTGCTAAATTCTGTGCTGGGAGTTTTGAGTTTGAGCGCGTACAGCGAGGCCGAATCGTCGGCTTCGGCACGTAAAACTTTGCGCCCAGCTTCTTGCACTAGTTTGTACTGGGTATCGTTTTTAAATTTAGACAAGGGCACATGCGCCCATTCATCCGGATGCTGTGCAAAAGCCAGCTGCAGGGTCTGGGTCTGGCAAGCTGGCAGCGTATCGGCCGCTACTCCCCAAGAGCTGATGGTGGACAGCAAGATAGTCAAGAAAAAAGGCGATGTTTTCATCATGCGATCTCATCGTGAGGCTGACAAGTATTTTAGCGCTTTATTTCTATACCGGTTGGCCATCGCCCTTTCTGCTATCTGGAGCGCTAGACAGAGCATGGCAGTGGCATAATGGCAGCTTTCGGCCAGCGCTTATTCTTGCGCAGGTCATACCGCATTCACGCAAAAAGGAATTTCTGTTATGGCCGGTGCCAGCCTCTTAGTTCTATTCGATGATATTGCCAGTGTGCTAGATGATGTCGCCTCCATGACCAATCTGGCAGCCAAAAAAACTGCTGGCGTCTTGGGCGATGATCTGGCTTTGAATGCCGAACAAGTCAGCGGAGTGCGCGCCAGTCGCGAGTTGCCGATAGTGTGGGCAGTAGCAATGGGTTCGTTTAAAAATAAACTGATCTTAGTGCCGCTGGCATTGGCTTTGAGTGCCTTTGCGCCGGTCTTGATCATGCCCTTATTAATGCTCGGCGGTGCTTACCTGTGTTTTGAAGGTTTTGAAAAACTAGCGCATAAGTATTTACATAGCGCCGCTGAAGATCAGGCTGAACATGATGATCTGGTGCAGGCTTTGGCGCATGAAGAAGTCGATATGCTGGCCTTTGAAAAAGATAAGATCAAGGGCGCGATCCGTACCGATTTTGTACTCAGCGGTGAGATCATCATCATTACCCTGGGCACGGTGGCGGGGGCCGCGTTTTCGCGCCAAGTGGTGGTGCTCAGCGCGATCGCCATCATCATGACGGTCGGCGTGTATGGACTGGTCGGTCTGATCGTTAAGCTAGACGATATCGGCCTGTATCTAAAAACAAAAAAAGGTAGCGCCGCCTTGCGTGGCTTGCGTCATAGCGTCGGCGATGCGCTGCTGGCGTTTGCCCCTAAGCTGATGAGGGCGCTGACCGTGATCGGTACCATCGCCATGTTCATGGTCGGCGGCGGCATCCTGACGCATGGCATCCCAGCGGTGCATCACTTCATAGAAAACAGCGCACTAGCAGTTGCCAGTGTGGCTGGAGTAGGCGCGCTGTTGGCAGCGCTCACACCATCGCTGCTGAATGCCATAGCTGGAGTGATCGCCGGCGCCATCGTGCTGGTCGCGGTGACGCTATTGCAGCGTATCTACGGCGTGTTTAAGAGCAAGCCTGCGTAGCGTAAATTTAAAAACCACCCCTGCCAGCACGCATATCCTATGCGGCCTGCAGGGCTGTGCCTTGCGAAGCCGCATGGAATATGCGCGAGCGGGGTGGTGCTGGTAAATTTTTTGAGGCAACTTACTTCTTGATTACTTCTTGATTTTTTGCGGACGCTGCCAGTTGTCTAGGGTGATTTGGCGGGCGCGTGAAACGGTCAATTTGCCCGCTGGTGCATCCTTGGTCAGGGTGGTGCCAGCGCCCAGGGTTGCGCCCTTACCTACCGTGACCGGCGCTACCAATTGGCTGTCGCTACCGATGAAAACATCGTCTTCTATGATGGTGCGGAACTTGTTGGCACCGTCGTAATTGCAGGTGATGGTGCCGGCACCGATGTTGACGCGGCTGCCGACGGTGGCATCACCGATGTAGGCCAGATGATTGGCCTTGCTGTGAGCCGCGATCTGGCTGTTTTTTACTTCGACAAAATTACCGATATGCACGTCGTCAGCCAATTCTGTGCCGGGGCGCAGTCTGGCATAGGGGCCGATCTGCGATTTGGCACCGATGATCGCTTCGTCGATATGGCAGAAGGCCTTGATGCTGCTACCGGCTTTGATATGCGCATCTTTAATCACGCAGTTGGGGCCAACGCTAACGCCGTCTTCCAAAGTGACACAGCCTTCAAACACGCAACCGACATCGATGCTGACATCGCGTCCGCAAGTGAGTGTGCCACGCACATCGATACGCGCCGGGTCCATTAAAGTGACGCCTTGTTCCAGCAGACGCTTGGCGATATTACTTTGATGGACGCGCTCTAATTCTGCCAGTTGCACCTTGCTATTCACGCCCAGAGTTTCCCAGATCGCATCTGGTTGTGCCGAAACGACTGCCACGCCGTCGGCCACGGCGCGCGCCACGATGTCGGTCAGGTAGTACTCGCCTTGCGCGTTATTGTTGGAGAGCGTGGTCAACCAGTATTTCAGCTTGGCAGTCGGCGCGATCAGGATACCGGTGTTGATTTCTGTAATCTGTTTTTCTGCTTCATTGGCATCTTTTTGCTCGACGATGCGCACTATTTTGCCGTCTTCACGCACCATGCGACCCAGGCCAGTCGGGTCGGCCATTTCGGCGGTCAGGATGGCGAGTTTGTCTTGGCCCGCAGCCGTGATCAGTCTTTGCAAGCTGGCGCTGGTGGTCAAAGGCACATCGCCGTACAGCACCAGAGTCGGCACGCTGTCGTCTAACACAGCGCTGGCTTGCGCCACTGCATGGCCAGTGCCTAGCTGCGGCTCTTGCTTGGCAAACCGCAGGTCGTCGGCAGCTACTGTGGCGGGCACTTGCTCGCCGCCATGGCCGTAGATCACGCAGATATTGGCAGAACCTATGTTTTGCAGACTGCGCGCCGTGTCTATCACGTGCGACAGCAAAGGCTTACCGGCCAAGGGGTGCAAGACCTTAGGTAAGGCCGATTGCATACGTTTGCCCATACCGGCGGCGAGGATAACGACATTCATGGGAGAGCTTTCTAGTGAATATTGTGCAAATTTTAACATACCGCCCATTTTGTTTCTAGGCGAAATGATTGCAAAAACTGACTAGGCTAGCTTAGGCTTAGTGCGGAGCTGCTGCTGGACCATAGCGGCCGCGGTTTTACTGCTCAGGCGGCAATAAGGGAAAATTAAATACGATGCGCAAGCCATGTCCGGCTTCGCTCTCTAGTTGTACCTTGCCCTTGAAGATGGCATGGGTTAGGTTGTAGACGATAGACAGACCCAAGCCCGAACCGCCTTGCCCCAGTTTGGTGGTGTAGAAGGGTTCAAATACGCGATGCTGTAGCTCTTTGGCGATGCCCAAGCCGTCATCTTGATACACCAGCTCTACGCTGTCTATTAGCTGCTGTGCGCTGATCAGAATATGCCCGCTCTTGCTCGCATTAAAACCGTGGTGCAGTGAGTTCATCACCAGATTACTGAGTATCTGCTCAAGGTAACCGGGATAACTATCCATTTGCAGACCGGCTGCGATGCGTATCTCTACCTCGGCCTTGGCACGTCGTATTGCTGGCCCCAGCGCATTGAGTATGTCTTGGACTAAGATGTGCAGATCGAAGTTGCGCCTGCGCTCGCTGGTTTGATCCACCGCGACGCGCTTGAAGCTGGCGATTAATTCGCCCGAGCGTTGGCTGTTGCGCATGATCAGTGCGCTCGCGTTCTGGCAATCTTCCAGCAATAGATGGAGTTTGCTGCGGCTAATATGTCCACTGGCGAGTAGCGCATCGAGTTGGCTTATTCTGTCATTGAGGGTGGAGGCAACCATCAGGGTATTGCCTATCGGTGTATTGAGTTCGTGGGAAATGCCTGCCACTAGAGAGCCGAGCGATGCTAATTTTTCCGACTGTATCACTTGCTGCATCGCCAGACTCAGTTCACGGGTGCGTTCTTCTACGCGTAACTCTAATTGCTCATTGAGATGCTGTAGGTTGGACTCGTACTGTTTGCGCTCGCTGATGTCGGCATGCGTGCACACCATGCGCAGTGGCTTGCCATGCGCATCGCGACTCACCACCATACCGCGATCGACTACCCATTTCCAACTCCCATCTTTATTGAGGGCGCGGTGTTCATTGACGTAACTGTCGCTCTTGCCCTTCAAATAATCAAGCATCGCCACTTTGATTTTACTCAGATCATCTGGATGAACCCGTTGTTCCCAGCCTTCTAAGCAATTTGGCACCTCGTCTTGCTGGTAGCCGTGCATCTCACGCCAGCGCTCCGAATACATTACGGTTCCGCTAGGGATGTCCCAATCCCAGACCCCATAACCTGCGCCTTGCATGGCGAAATTCAGACGTTCTTCACTGGCCTTGATGCGTGCCCGGGCGATGCCTCGCTCTGTGCTGAGATGTTTAATGTGGATCAACCAGGCGCAGGCCGCGATCAAGACAACTGCGGCCAAGGCCCGATACCACCAAACCAAATCCAGACGTGGATTGGGCTCATATAAAAAGCCGTCCAGAGAGACGTGCTTAGGCAGCATACCCAATTCGGCATAGACTTCGCCTATGTGCTGCCAGCGACCCGGATTCATATAGCCCATCTCTACCAAGACTGGCTGCAGTAGCGGCATCATCTGCTTGGCTTCATACAGCAAATGCTCTCGGCTATTGCGTTGTGAATATTTGGCCAAAATCAGATCGCTGATTTCTTCTGTATGGCTCATCGCATACTGCCAGCCACGCATACTCGCTTCCCGAAAAGCCCGCACGCGAGCCGGATGCTTGGCAATCTCCTGTTCGCTGGTAAATAAATTGTCGCCATAAAAATCGATACCGGCCGAGCGCGGCGTATACGCTTGATAAGCGAAACCGGCGCGATCCAGATAATCGGTTTCATTGGTAGAGTAAGCAGAAAATCCGTAGACCTTGCCATTAATTAAATCATCCGGTTTAAAGCTATGCTCGAGCTGCTTAATGCCATCCAAGGCGATGCCTTCCTTTTTTAGATAGGCAATAATCTCTTCCGATTGCGCCGCCAACATCAGCGATTTTCCTGCAATATCATGGATGGTTTGGGTCGCTGTGGTTTTGGGAGTTAACAACACATAGGGCGAATGTTGAAAAACCACCCCAAGCACCACTACCGGTTTTCCAGCATGGCGTTCCAGCAAGAGGCTGCTACTGCCGACCCCAAATTGACTTTTCCCTGAGAGCACATTTTCCAGCGGCTCTTTACCACTGATCCCTTCCGAGATATGCACATCCAAACCAGCCTCGCGATAATAACCTTGCTCCAATGCCGCGTAATAACCAGCAAATTGAAATTGATGTAGATATTTGAGTTGTAGATTGATGTCGTCCAACGCCGCAGCACTGGGGGCGAATAGGCCGCTTAGAGAAACACAAAATCCTAGCACTAGCCGTTGGCTACTTATATGGCAGCGTCTAGTCACTTGGTTTAAAAAAATCATGTATTCGCCTAGGTCAGGAAGCACATACAGAAAACCCACTGTTTTCAATCAGCGTTAGCGCCAGCGCGATATGAATAGCGCGCTGGCTTTGATTGCAATAATAGTAATTTATTGGATAAAAGCATAGCACTTTTTGCAGCTTAAATTTTCTGCGCTTGGCTGGGCCACTAGTCGCCCACTTTAAAGTGCGAGTCAGGAGCGCGACGCATGGCATAATTCCATCCTCTATGATGCTTGCATCAGACTGCTTGAAATTTATCTATGAATCCAGAACAACGCAAAGAAGCTTCAGAGCTGCAACTCCACAAACGCGGCATACGCATTAATGTGCAATTGCACGTGATAGAGAGTGATGAAGAAGTCACTTTGCGCAGCCCAGAGCAACTGCTGCAACGGCTGCTAGCCTTGTGGGCAGTGGTAAGTGCGGCGCAGGCGCGCGACTGCACCGCCATGCGAGCTTACCTCAGCACCCATCAGTTGGAGTCTTGTTTGTCGGTGCAAGAACATGCGTTTATATTTGCGACGAGCCCGAGTGAAGCGCAATTTCAAACATTTTCTGAAAGTCAGGAAGCCTGGTATTTTCTGGCCTGGTGCGCCGGCCTCACCGACAAAATCGCGGTTGCGGCAACGCCTTCTAATTTGAAAAATTTTAGTAAATTATTTCCACATGCGCTGGAAGCACCGGACAAGCTGAGCACCGCACTGAAACCGCGTAGTAAAAGCGCGATCATGGATTACTCCGACCTACTGTATCGCCTGCATTGGGAAGTGCGGCATAGCCAACTCACAGGCCGCGCTTGCCCCGCCAGCATTAACGCCGTGACCGTAAGACAATGGCATCAAGCCGTCAACTGGATCTGCCAGTATGAAGAAGAAAACGACTGGGATAAGGTCAGCACCGAAACCTAATCCTTGGCTGCTTGCTTAGCCAGATTGAAAATTTTTAAGGCATAGGCCAGACGCGCATATCCCATGCGGGCTGCAGGCCAGGCAGGCTGGCAAGGCGCATGGAATATGCGCCTTAGCCGGATCCGTTTTTTAATTTCCCCGGCTAAGGCTTGCTACTAGTCCTGATCCAGATGCAGCGAAATCACGCCGCTGGTCGGTACTGCGCAGGGTTCTTCGTCAAAGGCAATATCGCCGTTGGCGTCGGCCACACCGGTCGCTTGCAGCTGTTTGAAGTTGAACAGGTTCTGGTCCATCAGGTGCGAAGGCACTACCGTAGACAAAGACGAGAAAATGCTCTCGACGCGGCCAGGGTATTGCTTTTCCCAGTCGCGCATCAGGTTTTTGATCTGCTTGCGTTGCAGATTTTCTTGTGAGCCGCACAGGTCGCAAGGGATGATAGGGAATTGCTTAACCTGGGCATAGCGCTCGGAATCGGCTTCTTTGACGTAAGCCATAGGGCGGATCACGATATGTTTGCCATCGTCCGATTGCAGTTTGGCCGGCATCCCTTTGAGCTTACCGCCGAAGAACATATTTAAGAAAAAGGTTTCCAGGATGTCGTCGCGGTGATGACCCAGTGCTATTTTATTCGCACCGAGTTCATCGGCGACCCGATACAAGATGCCACGCCGTAGACGTGAACACAGCGAGCAGGTGGTCTTGCCTTCCGGGATCAGGCGCTTGACGATGCTATAGGTATCTTGATTTTCTATGTGGTAAGGGATACCAAGTTTTTCCAGATACGCGGGCAAGATATGGTCAGGGAAATTCGGCTGTTTCTGATCCAGGTTGACCGCGACAATCTCGAAATTAATCGGCGCGCGTTGGCGCAGCGTCATCAAAATATCCAGTAGAGCGTAGCTGTCTTTGCCGCCCGACAGGCAGACCATGACCTTGTCGCCCTCTTCTATCATATTAAAATCGCCAATCGCCTGGCCGACCTGACGGCATAAGCGCTTGTGCAGCTTATTGTTTTCGTAGGTGATTTTTTCCTGCGATTTTTGGCTTGCGGGCTGCTGCTCTAGGGGTGTTATTGCTTGCATGATAGGTTTCTTAATTACGCTTCGTTCTTGATCTGAAATACTTCTACGCCTACGCCTTCGCAGTCCGGGTAGACATCCGGTTTCATGGTCGAGACTCGCACCGCACGTACGCGTGGGTGGGCCAGCATGATGGTGGCGACGTCATCGCATAGCGTCTCTTGCAAATGCACATGGCCTTGCGACACCCGGGCCGCAATGGTGCTGCGCATGAAATCGTAATCGACCACCTCGTCGAGATGATCAGCTTTTGGGGTCGACAAGGCCAGCGGGATGTACAGGTCGACATTGATCATGACGCGCTGCTCACCTTTCTTTTCAAACTCGTGCACGCCGATGTTGATAGAAACTTCGTAGTTGCGCAAAAACAGGCGACGGCAATCGGCGAGTTGAGGATGATGCAGGATAGATAACATAATGGGCTTTGCTGACTTAGAGAGGTGAAACTGGTTTGGCATTGGCGAGAAACATCACGTCGCGCTGCAGGGGAATCAAATGCTGGCCACCGTCGACTAAGATCGTGGTGCCGGTAATCGCCGTCGCTTCGGCCACGAAGCATACCGTATTGGCGATATCCTGGGGAGTGCTGGAGCGACCTAATGGGGTACGTTGATGCGCTAGCGCAAAGTCGGCCTCGGTTTGGTCGCCAGAAATCAGGCTGATGCCAGGCGCGATGCCGACCACCCGCAAACGCGGCGCGCAGGCTTGCGCCAGCGTGGTGGTAGCGCATTGCAGCGCCGCTTTGGATAAGGTGTAGGACAAAAAATCGGGATTAAGGTTATACAGTTTTTGATCTAACAAATTGATCACGCAGGCTTGCGTGCCTTCGGCAGTGGCGGAATGCAGGGCTTGCGTCAGCAACAGCGGCGCGCTCAGATTGACTTGCATGTGCTTATTCAAACATGCGCTAGTAAAACTGGCGGCATCATCTTGTTCAAACAGCGAGGCGTTATTCACCAGGCAGCTGATGCTACCGAGTGCCGCGATGGCGCGCGGCACTAGGCTTTGCACTGCGGCCTCATCGGCCAGATCGGCTTGCAGCGCGACTGCGCGTTGGCCCAAAGTCTGTATCTCAGCGACCAGGCTGGCAGCCTCATCAGCAGAGCGGCTGTAATGCACGGCGATGTCCCAGCCGCGCTGCGCCAGACTCAGCGCGATCTGGCGGCCGATACGCTTAGCGGCGCCGGTGACTAAGGCCACCCGTGGCGAGTGCTGTGTTGTGCTGCTAGTTGCTTGGGTCATGAGCTGATTTCTGCGTTTTCTATAGAGTTTCGATAGCCTGCGGTACTACAATG
Source organism: Undibacterium parvum (assembly GCF_003955735.1). Classification (NCBI taxonomy): domain Bacteria; kingdom Pseudomonadati; phylum Pseudomonadota; class Betaproteobacteria; order Burkholderiales; family Oxalobacteraceae; genus Neoundibacterium; species Neoundibacterium parvum. The sequence continues at coordinate 1,712,228 of NZ_CP034464.1, forward strand.
GCGGTATGCGACTTCTTAATCCCACACCCAATAACAAATTATCCCTACCCGTCCCCAGTGCTGATGCGCAAGCTGCCTCAGAGGCCTTGCGACAAGTGATCTGCGCCGAGATCGCCGCCAACGCTGGCGCGATCTCGTTTGCGCGCTATATGGAGCTGGCCTTGTACGCACCGCAACTCGGTTATTACAGTGGCGGCGCGATTAAACTTGGCAAAGACGGGGATTTTACAACCTCACCCGAGATGTCCGCCTTGTTCGGTGCCACACTGGCGCGAGTGTGCGCCAAATTATTCCCGCAAACCTCGGCCAATATCATGGAGTTCGGCGCCGGTAGCGGTAGGCTGGCGTTTGACTTCTTAACTGAATGTCAAACCTCAGGAATTGCGCTAGAGCGCTATTTTATCGTGGAATTGTCCGGAGAGCTCAGAGCCAGACAAGAAGAATTGCTGAAAGACTTCCCACAAGTGCTCTGGTTGCAAACTATGCCGGGCGCTTTTTCTGGTGTGGTACTCGGTAATGAGGTGCTCGATGCGATGCCGGTCGCGCTGGTGCAAAAGACTGGGCAAGGCTGGTCCGAACTCGATGTGGTGCTCGATGCGCAAGGTGATTTTGTATCGCAAGCGTCGCGCCAGGCAGCTGCGCAGTTGGTGGCGCAGATACCCGACGCCGAGAATTTTGCACCTGGCTATACGACCGAAGTGCATGCGGTCGCGATCGGTTTCATGCACAGCGTGGCACAGATGTTGCAGGCAGGTCACAGTCAAAATGGCAAGGCCGGGCTCGCGATCTGGTTCGATTATGGCTTCCCTGCCCATGAATATTATCTGGATCAACGCATACAGGGCACGCTGATGTGCCACTATCGGCATCACGCGCATCCCGACCCGTTTTATTTGCCAGGTTTGCAAGATATTACGGCGCACGTGGATTTTACCGCCATCGCCAGAGCCGCCCTCGAGAGTGGCCTGGAGCTCTTGGCCTACACCAGTCAAGCTGGTTTTTTGCTGGAAGCTGGCATAGGCGAGATCCTGTTGCGCACACCGGTAGAAGATCCACAGCGCTATCTGCCGGCTGCCAACGCCCTGCAAAAGCTGGTTTCGCCAGCAGAAATGGGGGAATTGTTTAAGGTCTTAGTGCTTGGTTGCGGGGCGCAATTACCCGCTGAGCTGCAAAGACATGATCGTAGGCACAGGCTGTAGTGCCCCATTTTAAAATTGAAATAGCCAGAGTCACTTTATACTCCCTCCTAGTATTTATACATGCCGCTTTATATATGCGGGCAAACGAGCAATTTGTATAAAAAATGGGGGGAGTATCTGTAAAATTCAAAAAAAGGAAACGAAATGATACGTTGGGTAGTCGTGATATTTTTCGCCTTGATCGTGTTTTCCGCGCTCTTGCCCTGGTTAGAAAAACTCGGCATAGGGCGTTTGCCTGGCGATCTGCGTTTCAAGTTATTCGGTCGCGTGTTCTCGCTACCGTTTGCCTCCACCATCCTGTTGTCGCTGGCAGTATTGCTGATCGCGCGCTTTCTGAAGTAGCGCCAGGCCAGCGCTTGCCTAGGCTGGTTTACTGTTAGTTTGCGCTATCTCACGGCCAACCATACCGTCTCCTAAGACGTAAAAAATTAAGCAAAATCATTTATAAAAAATTACTTTTATTGCCATAAATAATACAAATTGGTATTCACATTAAGCGCGCAGCCTGGTATCGATCAAGGCAGAAACTAGCGACTGCTTGAAAAATCGACTAGAGTTTGCGGCAATAAGTCGCGGTTTACACACCATATCCTGTCTATAATGAAAGCAGAGTTCTGGTGGTGCGACAGCTGTTGTTTAGAAACTAAGCCTCCAGTCAAAACATAAAGAGGACTTACGCAAAACCGCCCCAGCGTTGTTGTAGCCGCCTTGTCGTACGAAAGTACTGTCTTCGGCGGTACCCCTAGCTGGGACAATTTTGCGTAAGTCCTAATAAAGTTAAAGGTTTTCATGATCGATTTGAGTGATTTTCGCGCCTTGCTGATCGAGCCCAATCCGGGCATGCGCGTCAGCTTGCACAATATGCTCAACTTATGTGGCATCACCAAGATCGAGCATGCGCATACCGCCGGTATCGCGGCGCGTACCATACAGGCCAAGGTATTCGATCTGGTCTTGTGCGAATACGATCTGGGCGTAGGTCAAGATGGCCAGCAATTGCTGGAAGATGTGCGGCATCACAAACTCACTCCTTTATCCACCATCTTCATCATGGTCACGGCCGAGCGCGGCTACGCCAAAGTAGTCAGCGCGGCCGAGCTGGCACCGTCCGATTATTTACTCAAACCATTTACTGCCGACACCCTGCTAGAACGCGTCATGAAAGCGATAGAAAAGCGCAAGGCGTTTATCGAAGTGTATGGCTTGATGGAACAGGGTGCGATCCGTGAAGCGATCGCCGCTTGCGTTGAAGGCGAAAACAATTATCCGCGTTATCTGATCGACTTTATGCGCTTCCGCGCCGAACTCTACGTGATACTCGGTGAGGCCGAAGAGGCCGAGCAACTGTACAGCAAAGTATTTGAGATGAGGGCGGTGGCCTGGGCCAAACTGGGTTTGGCCAAAACTCTGTTCATGCAAGGCCGCTACGAAGAAGCCGAAAATATTTTAAAGACCCTGGTCGGCGAGAATGATAAGTACATGGATGCCTATGACTGGCTAGCCAAGACGCATGAAGCCGCAGGCGAATTACCCGAAGCGAAAAACGTCCTCGACAACGCGGTCGCGGTGTCGCCGCATGCGGTGCGGCGCTTGCGTCATCTGGGTGAAATTTCTTTGCGTACTGGCGATATAGAAACCGCCGAAACGGTGTTTAAAAAAGTCGTCAGCAAGGTTAAATTTTCAGAATTTCGCGACCCCGAAGATCATCTCAATCTGGTCAGTGCCTTGGTCAAAAAAGGCGACCATGAGCAGGCTAAATCGGTGATACGCGACATGGAAAAAAACATGGTCGGTCTGAAAAAGACTGCGGCTTGCCGCGCCATTTCAGCGGCCATGGTACATGCCGGAACCGGGGACGCCAGACTCAGTGATGAACTCGATGCTGCGGTGCTGGCGAGCCGCGAAGACATAGGTTTGTCGGTAGAAAATAAATTGGGTTTAGCCAAAAGCTGCCTGGAAAACGATAAGGAAGACGCCGCCTCAGAAGTGATCATGGATGTGATGCGCAATGCTGGCGATCAAAAACTCATGAATCGCGCTATCGGCGTATTCGAGAGCGCAGGCAAAGGACATCTGGGTAAAGAATTGGCACAACGTAGTCAGAAAGAAGTCATGGAGTTGGTGGCGCTAGGTGTGCAAAAAGCCAAGCAAGGCGATTTCCGTGGCTCGCTCGATTTGATGTCTAGCGCCGCCCACAAATCGCCCGATAATCCGCAAGTGGTGATGAACGCCGCGCTGGCCGCGCTCAAGTGCCTGGAGAACCTGGGTTGGGACAATAAAATCGGTGAACAAGCCAAGAGCCTGATCGCCGCCGCCGCCAAACTCGACCCTATGAATCCACGCATGAAGGCGATCCGCGGTTTGTATGATGAATTACAGAAAAAATATGGCATTACCATAGTGCAAAACAAAAAATAGCACAAAAATAGAATAAAAAGAGGGGACGGCATGTCTACGCATTCGTCAGAGTATTTTGGATCACCGGGGCAAGAATTGCCACGCGATCGTCTGCTTAAAAAAATTAAAGAAGATGAAACCTTACCGACTTTGGGCATCTCTATCGCCAAGGTTTTGGAGATCACTTCCTCCGGTGAAGATCCAGTCTCAAAATTGGCGCACTTTGTGCTGGCCGATGTCGCCCTGACACAAAAAATTCTCAGACTTTCCAACACTCTGCAATATCGCAGCCACGCTGGTGGCCCAGTGACGACGGTGTCGCGCGCGATCTTCTTGCTAGGCTTTAATGCGGTGAAAACCAGCGCACTGGCGATGCTGTTAGTGGATGGCTTTAGCAATAAAAACCAAGCCAGAAGCGTACGTAAAGAATTGGTACATTCCCTGTGCGCCAGCATCGTCGCGCGCGAGCTAGCGCAACGTAGTAAATTTGCCGATGCCGAAGAAGCCGCGGTGGCCGCCCTGTTTAAAAATATCGGCAAGGTTTTATTGGCGTCTTTCGATCACCAATTGCATGAGCGCATACATCTGATGGAAACCAGTGCGATCGACCAGGCCAGTGACGCCGCCAATTTTTTGCTTGGTTGCAGTTATGCGCGTCTCGGTGAGGCCGTTTTACAGGAATGGAAAATCCCCGATACCATCATCCAATCCTTGGGCCCTTTGCCCAATGGCGAAGTCAAGAAAGCACAGCATCGTAGCGATTGGTTAAAGCAGGTTGCCAGCTTTAGTGATGCGGTGGCCGGCATCATGTTCGCACCAGGCGCGCAAGCATCCAGCCAAAGTCTGGCAGCGCGTTGCAGTACTTTATTGCCACGTTTCTCAAAGGCGCTGGAATTAGACAAGTCGCACTTCGAGCAAATGCTCGATAGAGTAGAAATAGAGACCCGTGAATTGGCCGAAAGTATGGGTATAGGCTTATTGCAAAATGCTCAGGTCGGCGCAGTCGACCTGAGCGAAGAAGCCGATGCCAGCGGGCTGTTAGACAGTGAATTTATGCTGAGCACTTTTGATAGCGCAGCTTTGCAAGTTGCGCCGCGTCATCCTAGCGGCAAACCCAGCAATGCCAGAGATTTGTTATTGGCCGGCGTGCAGGATGTAATGCAGATGATGGCCTCGGATCAAGTCAAACTCAATGACATGATTTTATTGGTGCTAGAGACTCTGTACAGCGCCATGGGATTTCGTTTTGCCACCGCCTGCCTGCGCGATATGAAGCAAGGTGCGTATGTGGCCAGGGTTTCGGTCGGTGAACTGTATGCAGAGCGACAGCGACGCTTTGTGTTTCCAGTCAAAGAAGAAAAAGATGTGTTCCACCTAGCCATGAGCAATAATGTCGATCTGATGATTTCCGACGCTGCGGTCGCAAAAATACAAAACCTTTTGCCGCAATGGCATAAAGATTTACTACCAGATACGCGCAGTTTTATTATCTTGCCGCTAGTGCTGCAAAAAAAGGCCATAGGCTTTTTTTACGCGGATCGCGCCTTGACTGCTGAGGAAGGGGTGCCAGCCGATGAGACCGCCCTGATTAAAACCCTCAAGAGTCAATTGATAGCAGCCATGATGCGCGGCTAGCGCGAGTAATTTCGTTTCGGAGCTATGTTAGACTTCAGTCTCCCACTATTTCATTTGAATTGATCATGCCCTTCACTACCTGGTTTGCCTTTTTTCTCGCCGCTTGCGTGATCGCCATCTCGCCCGGCTCCGGCGCGGTGCTATCGATGTCGCATGGTCTCTCGTATGGAGTCAAAAAAACTACCGGCACGATTATTGGTCTGCAAGCGGGCTTATTGCTGGTGCTGGCAATCGCCGGGGCCGGGGTTGGCTCTCTCCTCATGGCTTCCGAAGTGGCGTTTAACAGCGTCAAGACCATCGGTGCTTTGTATCTGATCTATCTGGGTATCAGCCAGTGGCGTGCCAAAGTTTTGAGTCCTATAACCTCCGATGTCGCCGTCGCACAAACCGTGTTGCCAAGTTGGAGCAAACGTTTTTTGATCGGTTTTTTTACCAATGCCACCAATCCCAAGGGCATCATTTTTATGGTGGCAGTGTTGCCGCAATTTATCAGTCAGAGCGCGCCCGTCTTGCCACAGTTGCTAATACTCGGCGTGACCATGTGTCTGGTCGATTTGGTGGTGATGCATAGCTATGCCTTTGCCGCCTCGTCCATGCAGAGATTCTTCCGTGATCCGGCTTTACTCAAAAAGCAGAACAGATTTTTTGGTGGTATTTTGATGGCAATCGGGGCTGCGCTGTTTTTCGTCAAGCGCAACCCTGCGGCCTAGGTTGTTGACCTAAGCCGCTCCCATCAGCCTAGCGGTATTGCCTGCTTCTTGGCCAGCGCATCGACATCCTGCCAAATCGTCATTTGATTGAGTAGGCGGGTAGCAGGATCAAGCATGGCGCTCAGATTGAAAAAACGCTCCAGCGCGGTTTCGTCAAACGCACTAGATTGCGAGAAGTTGATGCGACCGTATTGCTTCTTGAAGGCCTGCAACAGGTCGCCCGGCGTATCTTTGTGCCAGGACTGCATCAAGCCACCTACCATCAGCGCGCTATCTGTAGTTTGCTCCAAGACGCGGGTATTGCGGCCGCTGGCGACATCGCGATAATCGAGTAAGCGCGGAAAATAGAATTTTTTGATCCAGCTAGCCGGGATACCACCAGCCCTCCTCAAGATGCCGCTACGCCAGAGTTTCCAGCTTTTTTCGGCATTCCCATCAGTAATGAATTGATCGTCAGCCAGCAAGACGCAATCCTCTTCCAGAGTGATTTCTAGTATCACCGGCAAGCCTGCTTGCGTCGCGATCTCTTCCAATTCTGGCATCACAGGTTTTTCGCCGTGGGCGTTTTGCAACTGCTGCACGAAGCGCGACATCACTTCTTCATGCGCGCCATGCAAAGTACTGGTGGCATTGCAAAAAGCCCCGCAGGCCGCAAAGTAGGCCATTAATTCACCGACATAAACGCCATTCGATGGCAGCGTTTCACGGCCGTCTTGAAAGCCTGCGCGCGGAGTATCCGCTGCGATGCCATTGCGGAAAATAGGGTAAAGCGCAGTCGAAATCGTACCGAATTTGACGACGCTGCCTGCAGATAAAATAAATTCGCTCATGCCTATGCCTTAGTGGTGTTTTTAAATAGCGACAACACCAGTTCAGGTGGTCGCCCTATCGCCGCTTTGCCTAGATAGCTAACGATAGGTCTTTGCAGTAATTTTGGGTGCGCGACTAACGCAGCCAACAATGTCTCATCATCGGCCTGAGCCAAGCTCAAGCTCGCATATTCGTCTTCATTCTCGCGCAGCATAGCGCTTAGGCTGCCGCCTAATTGCTGCTGCAAATGCTGCAATTGGGCGATATTCAAAGCCGATTTTTGATAATCCACCACTTCCAGTGGCAGATTCTGTTCACTGGAAACCTGTTGCACTAAGGCCAGAGTTTCACGCGATTTGGAGCAACGAGGATTGTGGTAGATGGTAATCATAATTTAGTCTTATTTATAAAAATCTGTCGCCTATACCCAGCAACACCAGAACGCCCAAAATGGCAAACAGCGTCGCAGCAATCCAGCGTACCAATTTGAAAGGGAAATTCGGTGCCGCGATCTTGCCTAAAAATACCGCTGGTACGTCAGCAATCATCATGCCCAGGGTAGTGCCCGCAATCACCAGCCACAAATTACTATATTTGGCTGCCAGCGCGACCGTTGCCAATTGGGTTTTGTCGCCAATCTCGGCCAGAAAAAACGTTACGCAGGTTAATAAAAATACCCCGTAGCGGCCTTCATTGAGGCCCTCATCACCCATTTCGTCTGGTTTCAGGGTCCAGGCGGCAATGCCCAAAAACGATAAGCCCAAGGCCCAGCGCAACATTTCGGAAGAAATATGTTGGACCACCCAATGCCCCAGCAAGCCTGCTAAAGCGTGATTGGCAAGCGTAGCAACTAGGATGCCGAGGATGATGGGTATCGGTTTTTTATAGCGCGCCGCCAGCAACAGGGCGAGTAACTGAGTCTTGTCACCGATTTCACCCACGGCGACAGCAAGAGTAGAGACGAAGAAAGCTTCCATGATTAGTCTTGGGATAGGGCGATTAAACTGATGATACACGCGTCCCCCGCCCCATCCCTGGATAGCGGAAACGCATATATCAAAAGTCTTGCCAAATCAAAATTTTCTAGGACTTAAGCTAAATTGCTGCAGCGAAAAGTTCTATCTTGATCAAACGCACCATGACCGGATGGCCAAGTATGTTGATGCGCTTCTTTCAGCTGGCTGAAAGAGGCTACTCCCCAATGAATATGAACCAGAATTATACCGCATTGTGGTCTAGCCCTTGATTTTTCGGTAATCTGGCCGTTAATACTCTATGCTAGACCAGTAAGGTAAAAGGAATTTCTCCTCAGAATTTATTTGTATTCGTCTGTGTTTTTCTGTATTTTTCTGCATTACTCAGTTTGCTTTAGGCAAACAAAAAGGAGTACATCATGACTGTCCGTATCGATACTACCGCCCCCAGCCCACTGCCTGCCAGCAAACTGCCCGTTAAGTTACGGGATAACGAGCACGCCGAGACGCTCACCCGTAACGTGCCCAGCCCTACTCTATCGCAAGATAGCGTCAGTTTATCGGCCAGTGCCAGCAGCAAAACCTCATTTACTTACAGCGATCCACGCGTAAGCCAGGCCAAAGAAAAACCTGATCTGGCTGCCTTGCTAGAAGAGTCAGACCGCAAGGCGCAAGAAATCATAGACCTGATACGACCACTGATAGAGCAGCAAGGTTTGAACTTGCAAAAAGTGGTGAGCGGCGAACAAAAGTTGACGGTAGATCCTAAGACCATAGAAGCCGCCAAAGCAGCGATAGGGCCAGACGGTGAATTTGGCGTGCAAAAAACAGCCGAGCGCATACTCAGTTTTGCCAAGGGCGCGATTGGTGGTGATCCTGCAAAAATCGATAAAATCCGTGCGGCAGTTGAGCTAGGGTTTGAGCAGGCCAAGAAAATTTTGGGCGGCAGCTTGCCCGAAATAAGTCAGCAAACTTTGGTGGCGATACAAGGCGAATTTGATCGCTGGAAAACCGATGGTATTCCCAGCGGTGAGACTGTCAGCCTAGCCAAGAAACCGAGTTGAGCTAATCGCTATAAGACCAAGCCCACCCGCGATCACCAAAACGCAGCACCCGTCTGCGCGTTGGTGACATCGACCTTAGCGTATAGCACAATGCTCTAGATACTCGCGAAAGGGGATGTATGAAAATACTTATCTTGTTATTGATGCTGCTGACACAGACTGAAGCGCTGGCGCAAACCAGTCTAAAGTTAGCAGTCAATGCAGACTCGTCGGTTAGCGAGGTCGGCAGCAAAGTATTGATAGAAATATTCAAAAAAACCGACATTATTATTAGTTCAGAGAAGCGCCCCGCAGCGCGTGCCACCTTGGAAGCTCGGGCTGGGCTATTGGATGGGGAGGTTGCCAGAAACGTCAATTACGCCGACGCATTTCCAGAATTAATCCGTGTCGATCCGCCCTACTATGCGTTTCAAACCAGTGCTTTCCTCAAATCTGGCTCTCATATTATCATCACAAAACCGCAAGACTTACTGTCCTACAAGCTCGGCATGGTACGTGGCATCAATACTTCGGCAGAGCTTGTGCGGGGCGCCCCTCGATCACCGAAACAAACCAGGTTGATAAACTGATGCAGATGCTCAATTTGGCGCGCTTTGATATCGCTATTACCTCGAGCTTAAACGGAAAAATAGCCATCAAAAAACTAGGCATCACCGATATTAACGAACCCGTTGTACTAGATACCCGGGACTTATATTTGTATCTTCACGTCAAGCATCGCGCCTTAGTTCCTTTCATAAGTTTCAGCATACAGAGGCTCAAAAAATCTGGCGAGCTGGCGAAAATTACTCACTCGATAGAACAGCAAGCTTTGAATCACCCAGCCGAGCTCAAGTAGTTACTTTGGTGGCATAGCTAAACCGAACCGATTCGCCTCAAGCCCCTAGTTGTTGGATTTTGGCCATCTCTTCCTGATACGCCCTCGCGATTTTTCACTACGCTGTGCTGCGTAATCATACCCGCACACGCGCCACGCCTAGCGCCCGCTGTACTCATGATAAATATTTATCAATTCCAGTAAGAAACCTCACTTTTGCTAAGACGTGACAGCCAATACTATTGCCCAGGGTAAGAGCGTCATCGTGTTTATTTAGCCCCTCGCTTAGATTTAGCGCTGCGCATCCGGCATTCGAGGATCGCTGCGAAGCAGGGATATCGCGTTATTTACAAATTTGTATTTTTGAAAGATTGATATGAAATCAACAATTTCGAGACCAGCACTAAGAGCAAGATTGAGAGTAAATTCGGCACCGACATTGAGTAAGCTATTACTCGCATCGATATTTGGACTGGTGACATCACTAGCGCAGGCGGCACTGCCGCAGGAAGAAAAAATTCTCTACGTCTACAATTGGTCGGACTACATTGCAGAAGATACCGTCAGCAATTTTGAGAAAGAGACTGGCATCAAAGTGCGCTATGACACCATGGACAGCAGCGAAACCCTGCACGCCAAATTGGTGGCCGGCAAAACCGGCTATGACGTAGTGGTCACCTCGACCGAGTGGGCCAGCATACAGATCAAAGGCGGCTTATTAATGAAACTAGATAAGAGCAAACTGACGAATCTGGTGAATATGGATCCTGTTATGCTGGCCGCCATGGCCAAGGCCGACCCGGGAAACGCCTATCTGACCAGCTGGCTATGGGGTTTTGAAACGATAGGTATCAATACCAAAAAAGTCAAAGAAGCACTCGGCGATTTACCTATGCCGGACAATCCTATGGAGCTGATCTTTAATCCAAAATATATTTCCAGACTCAAGTCCTGCGGCGTCTCGGTCCTCGATGCACCCTCCACCGTGATACCGGTGTTTTTACAATATTTAGGAAGAAACCCATTCTCGAATAATAGCGGCGACTATCAGGACGTGAACGCGCGCCTGAAAGAAATTCGCCCCTACATTAGCCTGTTCAGTTCGTCCGGCTATATCAATAATCTCGCCAGCGGCAGCTTATGTGCGGTGCTCGGTTATTCCGGCGATATCAACATCGCCCGCCAGCGCGCCATAGACTCAAAAAACGGTAACGAGATACTGGCCTTGATGCCCAATGCCACGGTTTCTTTTATGGACAATATGGCGATCCCTATCGACGCACCGCATCCAGGCAATGCCTTACTCTGGATGAATTACATCATGCGCCCCGAAGTCCACGCCAGCCTGACCAATAAGGTGTTCTACGCGAATACCAATTTAAGCAGCGTCAAGTTTGTCAATAAAGAAGTCAGCGAAAATAAGACCGTGTTTGTCAGCGACGCCGACAAGAAAAAATTCGCGGCAGCAGAAGCGGTGAACGGCGACATACGCCGTATTCGTACCCGCATCTATACCCAGTTCAAGACCGGTCTATGATCGCCAAGCGCTAAGTTCAAAAGAGGCCGATAGTGGCCTCTTTTTTTCACTCAGCGTGTAGCGACCAGGCTTCTCTGCTCTAGTGAGGCTACAAAATCACCCAACAAACGGCACCCCGCCAGCGCGCATATCCCATGCGCCTTGCAGGCCGGCATGGCCGCAAACCCGCATGGAATATGCGCGCTGGGCTTGCTCATGTTGGGCTTTTTCAAAAATACCTCACGCTAACGACAGTGCCAAGGCTTTTGTAGATTAGAATGCCGTCCAAAGTAAGACTGGCTGCGGCGCGCTTATCATGCGCAGTGCATGGCCTGCTACTTACTTATGAACATCCCTTCATCGATCAGCAACAGGAGTATGGCATGAGCAGTACTGCAAGCGCAGCGCAACACGAGGTGGCGATACCGGAGTTTAAGCAAATCTTGGGGCATCCGGCGCCCCTGTGGATGTTATTCATGGCCGAATTCTGGGAGCGCTTTGCCTTCTACGGAATACGCTGGGCGCTGGTGCTGTACATCGTCAGCCAGTTTTACAGTGGCGACTCCAGCGGCCAGGCGGTCGCCAATCTGACTTACGGTTCTTACCTTGCGCTGGTGTATGCCGGCGCGCTGTTTGGCGGCTACATCGCGGATCGCTACCTCGGCTATCAACGCTCGATTTTACTCGGCGCGGTGTTCATGGCCTGCGGCTTGTTTGCGATTTCTTTTCCCGATCCCGATGTATTTAAGCTAGGTCTGGCCACCATCATCGTCGGCAATGGCATGTTCAAACCGAATATCTCCACCATGGTCGGCAAGCTGTATAGCCTGAACGACACACGGCGCGATTCCGGCTTCACGATTTTTTATATGGGCATCAATGTCGGCGCCTTCTTCGCCCCTATCCTGACCCAATTACTGGCGCAAAAAGTCTTCAATACCGGCGACACCCCTGCTTACAAAATCGTCTTCATCGCGGCCGGGATCGGCATGGTAATCAGCCTGATCTGGTTTGCGCTAGGGCGCAAGATGCTCAAGGGCATAGGTGCACCACCGGCCGGCGCGCACAGCCTGGCACGGGTCGCGTATGTGGCGCTAGGTGCGCTGTGCGTGATACCGCTGATGTATTTCTTACTCGCCGTCGGTGCGCAAAAATTACAAATGCTGCTCACCGTTTTATTCGTCGGCTTATCGGTAATGTTGTTGCTGGAAGGGATACGCGAAGGCAAAGTGGCGCGCGACAAGGCGATTGCGATGCTAATCATCTTCGCCTTCAATATCTTGTTCTGGGTATTTTTAGAGCAAGCCGGTAGCTCGTTTACCTTCCTGGCCGAACATATCGTCAACCGTGATCTGGGTGGTTTCAGCTTCCCTACCGCCTGGTTTCAGAGCGTCAATTCTATCGCCGTGATCGCTCTGGCACCGGTGATCGCCACCATCTGGGTAATGCTGGGGCGGCGCAATGCCAACCCATCGATACCACGTAAATTCGGCCTGGGCCTGATCTTTAACGCGATGGCGTTTGCCCTGTTGATGTTCGCCTTGTCGTCGCTGGTAGACGCCAACAACGAGATCCCGTTCTGGACCCTGATCATGGTCTACGTGATCCAATCGGTAGGCGAACTATGTCTGTCACCTATCGGCTTGTCGATGGTGACCAAGCTGGCACCAAGCCGTCTGGTCGGGCTAGGCATGGGCGGCTGGTTTCTCTCTACCGGCATCGGCAACAATTTATCCGGCATCTTCGCCAGCCACGTCAGCGGCGACTCTGGCCTGTCGGTACAGTCGGCGCTAGCCGGCTACACCCTGGGCTTTTATTCTCTGCTAGGCGCAGGCGTGTTACTGCTATTGATCGCACCGCTGGTGCAGAAGTTAATGCATGGCGTGAAGTAGGCGCATTTGTTTGAAATTAAAAAAGCGACCTGCGGGTCGCTTTTTTGTTTCAGGTACTGCTGTGGGTATGCGATTTCGGTTTGGCAATCGCAATTAACGCAAAAGTGATGTGCGCAGCGAGTCGCAGCTAACACGAAGAACGAACAATTTCACGGCGTCACAATCGACTGTCATGTTATGCGGTTACTTTTGATAACCAGTCTTGAAACCACTCAACAGGAAGACGCTCATCCTCGAAAGAACGAGCGCGCAATTCTTCTATTTGATAAGTGTTTGCGAGATATAAATCCCAATGGGTTTCAACGTCAGTAAGGATCGGGAGCAAACGTTCAATCTCGGGCGATACATCAACATCAATGTACTGACACCAGAATCGATCACACCACATCGCAATTTGTTTATGAGAGTGCGGAGACTGTTCAGGTTGAGCGCCCCACTCAAGCACCTGAACCACGGCTGCAAGTGTGAATGGCAACATGACTGGGCTAATGTTCGGACTCGATGACGACGGAGAATTCATAAGGCATAACTAGATATGTGTGTCACGGTGACGGGCGAATCGGACGAGTGACGCATAAAACATTAAGCAAGCGTAGCGTGGGTAAATCGTAGGGTGCGCCATGCGCACCATTAAAAGCAATACTCACCGAATTTACCTGTTGTTGATCTTGAACCAGCGGTGCGCATGGCGCACCCTACCGATTTGAACACACAATGCCGGCACGCCGCAATCATTACATAACTCGGTAAGGCGTATTTGGCTTCAATTAGTACTCCGTATCAAATTCCAAATGCAGGCAACGCCACTGCGCATATTCCATGCGCTTCTTCAAGCACACTGGCCTGTAGCCCGCATGGAATATGCGCGTTGGCGGCATGCTGTTTTTGATTTGCTTTTGCCTGGGCGTGTTTGTATTTCTGTCGTAGCTGTGCGATTGCTGGCCGGTGGTAGACCGGCAGCTACTCCCTTTTCTTGCTTCACCAAGAAACGGAAGCAAAAGAAGGCGACGCAAAGTCGCTGCCCTTCGGGTTCCCGCCTGTGCACGTCAAAAAATGGGAAAAGTTCGAAACTCGCTACGCTCAAACACGAACCTTTCTAATCCATTTTCTGCCATGCACAAGCGGCAGCGCCACATGCGGACGGCGAAGGTCAAAACATCCGTAGTGCGACTTGCGCGTCTCCGTAAGCCCGCGTAGGTACGATTAGCGCAGCGTAATCGTACGCATGCTGTGCTGAATGAAATTTAAAAACAGACAGCGCCACTGCGCATATTCCATGCGCCTCTTCAAGCACACATGCCTGAGAGCCGCATGGGATATGCGCGCTGGCGGCATGCTGTTTTTGCTTTGCTGTGGCTGTGGCTTGGTCTTGTTTATATTTCTGTAGTAGCTGTGCGATTGCTGGCCGGTGGTAGACCGGCGGCTACTCCCTTTTCTTGCTTCGCCAAGAAACGGAAGCAAAAGAAGGCGACGCAAAGTCGCTGCCCTGCGGGTTCCCGCCTGTGCAAGTCAAAAAATGGGAAATGAAGCAAACTCGCCTGCGGCTCAAACAGCTTCATTTCTAATCCATTTTCTGCCATGCACAAGCGGCAGCGCCACATGCGGAAAGCGAAGGTCAACACATCCGTAGTGCAGCCGCCGCTTCTCCGCACAAGCAACGCCCAAGCTTATCAAGCTACGGCAATCTGCTGCTGTTGACTTGGCTTTTGACTTGGTTTTTGACTTGGTTTTTGACTTGGTTTTTGACTTGGTTTTTGACTTGGCTTTTGACTTGGCTTTTGAATCGAATTCGCATGTGGCGCTGCCAATTGTGCGGGGCGGAAAATGGATCAGAAGTGAAGCTGTCTGAGCGCAGCGAGTTTGCTTCATTTCCCATTTTACGACTTGCACAATTGGGCACCCGAAGGGCAGCGACTTTGCGGCGCCTTCTTTTGCTTACGTTTCTTGGCGAAGCAAGAAAAGTAAGTAGCCGCCGGTCTACCACCGGCCAGCAATCGCACAACAACCACAGAAAACAATAAAACGCAGAACAACAGCAAACAAAAACACCAGCAAGCCCACCGCGCATATCCCATGCGGCTCGCAGGCCAGCATGCTTGAAGAAGCGCATGGAATATGCGCGTTGGCAAGGTCGTTTTCTAAAACCGCTACGGCGCAGCTACATACGTGCGATTACGCGTTGCTAATCGCACCTACCGCTCTAGCCTTGCGGGTTGCACTCGCCCTATTTCTATAAAATTTATCCCATCGATACAAGTACTTACCATTAAGTTAGCAATAAGCTACCTATCTATGGTAATTTCTCGCTTCTATTACCATGCGCGATTTCTATGATCTCGCCTACAATTCGCTCAGCTAGCAATAAAGGCTGGCGCAAAAAATCAAATAATATTTTTATCGGGAGCAAACAATGCAAGGTGCAGGCGGAACAGAAGGCGGCGTAGGCAAATTTTTTATTGGCCTGTTCATGATGTGCGGCGGTTTTTATATGCTGTTTAATGCAGTCATGGTGCAATCGAGTTTTGGTATGGGTTATGGCATGTACGGGGTGCAAGCCTTTGGCGGCAACATCAGCATTACCAGCGGCATGATCATGATTCCCTTCATCCTTGGCATCGCCATGGTGTTTTACAACGTCAAGAGTTTGCTCGGCTGGGTGTTAGCGCTAGGCTCGCTGGGGGCTTTGTTGTTTGGCGTGATCGCCTCGCTGCACTTTAATTTACGCAATATGTCGCTATTTGAATTGCTGGTGATTTTGATTTTAGCTTTTGGCGGTCTGGCCTTGTTTTTAAGCTCTATGCGCAGCCAGGGTAAAGCCGGTGTGAACTAAACCGCTCGCCTTGACTCAAAAAAAGAACAAAACAGCCTGATCTACCGCAATCACTATTAGAAACGCATTGGAAACGCCATGACGCAATTACGCACTATCATCGGTTTATTGAGCTTAAGCCTGGCGCTGGCGATGCCCGGTGCCGGCATGGCCGAGGCCAAGAGCAGCAGCTCGGGTAAATCTAGCAGCTCGTCTTTCAAGGGCGGCTTCTCTTCGCAACGCAGCAGCAGCTCTGGTAGTAGCGCGGCTAAATCATCGAGCACTAGCTCTGATGGTAGTGCCAGCAAAAATACCTCGTTTGGCTCTTTCGGTAAGCGTAGTGACAGCGCTAGTTCCGGCAATGGCAATGGCAACGATCAAAAATCTGGTTCAGCTATGAATAAGGATCTGGATCGCAATGCTGCCAATGCGAATGCGCTGAAAACCATGGATGCCAGAAATGCCGCCAATGCCAGCAACGCTGCCAACGCTAATAATAATCGCGGATACGACAATGCGGGCAATAGCGGTCGCGGCAACGACACACAGTTTGGGCGTTCGGCTAACGGTGGCCAGTATTCACCGCCGGTTGCACCGCCGATAGCGCAACAGCCCATCATCATCAATAACAATAGCGGCGGCTCTAGCAATGGCTGGATGTGGTTTTTGTTAGGCCAATCCATGCATAGCCGGGCACCGGCACCGAGCAATAACACTAGCCATAACGGCGGGCTGGAGCCTATCGATAATCGCAATGCAAATGCCGGCAGCGATGGCAGCGACGTGATTGCGTATGATAAATCCGGCGTTAATGCGGGCGCGGGCGCAGCGCGACTGCCGGCCAGCGTCAAGCAAGATGAACCATCTGGGTTTATGCATATGCTGCGCATTCTATTTTGGATTGCGGTGTTGGGCGGCTTGGGCTGGGGCCTGGTTCGCTTTTTAAATCGCGGCAAGAGTATGAAAAAATCCCCCAATTATTCACTAGGAAAGGTCTGACATGGCTTGGAACGATGCCTACAAATACGTACGTGGGATAGCGGCACGACACGGTATCGCCGAAGGCGAAAAGCGCGAAGACCAGAGCCTGCCTCTGGGCGCGCGCATAGGCGGCATACTGAGTCTGCAAATGACACCGTTTATTCACGCCAACACCAATGGCTCACTGATGCAGATACCGGCATTGGCAGACAATTTGATCAAGGCGATCAGCCGCGTCGATCTGGATATGAAGGGCATACTGTATCGCTATTACCTGTCCACCGGCGACGATGACAGCGCTGCGGATCAGGCGCAGGAAAAGTTTTTGCAGCTGTACCAGGATAGCGAAGGCAAGGTTAGCGAACTGATGTACTGCACCCGCTTAACCCGGATGATCCCGGAAAGCGCAGAAGACCAGGAGGCCTTCATGGGCAGCGCCGGTTATGGTCTGGGCGATAAAACCTATACGCTGTGGCGCGAACAACTAGCCGGACTGGGTTGGGTTGAGGCTGATCTGGCTGCGGTGTTTGGCGATGCCGATAGCCTCACTTACCAGCGCGATGCGGGCAACCCGGCGGCAGAATTTGTGCCACCGTTTAAAGGCACGGAAACCCGCATCGATGATGCCGCTGGCGAACATGGCTTGAAGCAGCAGATCATCTTCATGCCATATAGCCGCGATGTGGCCGGCACGCCGGAATATTTATTGATCAGCACCGAAATTGTGGCGGATCAGGATGGCGATGCGACACGCCGTGGTATCCATGTCGACTTCATGATAGGCCTGCCTTTAGCGCAAGACCGTGTCGTGATTCGATAGTAAAAAACAGCAGCACGAGTAGTAAGTAGGTAAAAATCTTTGCACCGATAAATGTAGTAGCTGGATATTTTTCTAATTCTTGAGGAAGTAAAAATGAGTAATTTAAATGGTTGGGGCCTGACAGCGCGTTTGATTTCTAAACACTTTGGTGTTTTGGGCGACAAAATTTCTGAAGCCATCGCCAATTTTGATCCGGAAACGGCGACCGAAGCAGATCGCGATCGTTTGGCCGATACGCTGCGCCAAACCGCGCAAAAGCTGGCGGCCGCACGTGCCTCTTTCGACAAAGAACACGACGATGTGATCAAGCTGCGCACCCTGATCGCCACCGATGAGAAAGCGCTGGAAGTGTTAGCCGACAGGCTGGCCTCAGGCAAAATTTCGGAAGCTACTGTCACCATGTTTTGCGACGAACTGGAAGCGAATAAATCACGCTTGCCGGTAGAACTTCAAGAAGAACAGGATGCGCAAGACTACATGAACGAGCTGCAAAAAATCGTCGACGCCTTCTCCAAGCAATTGGCTGATTTTGATGCAGCAGCCAAAAAAGCGCTGCAGACTCTGGCCTCGGCGAATGCGCAAAAAGATTTGCAAGCACTGCGTGCAGAACGCCAGAGCCAGTTGGCCGGGCTGTCCGGTTTGCAAGGCCATTCCAGCGCCTTGAATGCCTTAACCAAGCGCGCCCAAACTGTCAGCAATGAAGCGGCCGGCATGAAGATCGTGGCCGACATCGGTCAGAAGCCACTAGACCAGGCCGCAGAGATTGATGCCATCAGAAAATCTGTGGCACTGGGCGACACCAGCGGCGAAAGCACCATGGACAGACTGCGCCGTTTGTCGGCAAAACCGGCTGACACTAGTGCAGCTTAAGCGCAGCCTAAGCAGACATTAGTTTCAGGCATTTTTTTAAGCATCAGCAAAAGCCGGGATCCGTCCCGGCTTTTTTGCGTATGATGGCGTTAATTCACAGCCTCAGGCGCTTCTTAGCGTAATCAACATGCGTATAGCCGTCATAGGTTTGGGCGATATTGCTCAAAAAGCCTACCTCCCGATACTCACTAGTCTGGACAATGTAGAGCTGGTTTTGTGTACCCGCAATGCTGAGCAATTGCAGCAACTGGCACAAAAATACCGCATTACTGCCACCGAGACCGACTACAGAAAACTGGCGGAACAAGGCGTACAAGCAGCCTTTGTCCATACCGCCACCGCCTCCCATCGCGAGATCGTGGCCTATCTGTTACAGCAAGGGATAGACGTGTATGTCGACAAGCCTATCGCCGATAACGCTGCCGAGTCTGAGCAATTACTGGCCTTAGCCCAGACCTGTGGACGCCTGCTAATGACAGGCTTTAATCGTCGTTACGCGCCCATGTATCAGGCGCTAGCCAGCCAGCCGCAACGACAAGTGATCTTGATGCAAAAGAACCGTACTTTTCAGCCTGCGCCTTTACGCCAATTTGTGTTCGACGATTTCATCCACGTGGTCGATACCCTGTTGTTTCTGGCACCTGCTGCGGTCAGTGAAATGCAAGTAAGCGCCAACATTGTGGACGGCTTAACCCGGCATATCGTCCTAAATTTAAGCGGCGAGAATTTCAACGCCAGCGGCATCATGCATAGAGATAGCGGGATCACAGAAGAAGTGCTGGAAGTGCTGAGCCTGGGGCAAAAATGGCGCGTCACGGGTATGCAAAACACTAGCCATTTTGCGCAAGGCTTAGAGACTCAACATGTCTTAAAAGATTGGGATAGCGCACTGTATAGGCGCGGTTTTCCGCAAATCATTCAAGACTTTTTAAACCGTGTCAGGGCGCGTACTGCGCAAGCTACCTTCACTAGCGAGACAGCGGATGCCGATTTAGCCACCCACCTGATGTGCGAGCGCATCGTTCAGAGTCTAAGCTAGTACAGTCCTGTGCCGCCACAAGCGGCATGCGCAGACGCTTATTTCATGCGGCCTGCAGACCGGCAGCGGGGTTTTCGGGTAGGCCGACAGAAAAAATATCTGGACCCGGCTTTACAAGGCGTAAGGCAATCGGTGTTGTGCAGCTTGGTCGAATTGTGTTGAATTGATGTTGCATCAACAGATCGCGCTGAGCTAATTACTCACTTTAAAAAATCCAAGCACACACAAAAAAATTTCATTCGTATTTGCCTGATTTAAGGATAATTTATAGTGCGTATAAATTATCCTGCACTGCGTTTTTACCCTCTTCCGGTTTTTTTGAAAGTTTTCCAGCATGAGCACTCTAGCGCCACGTCAATTTTTACTCGATCTGTATTCCAGTGCAGTGCATGCCGTCAGCGCCGAAAAGTGTCTGCCGGCCTTTCTGCCAGAACCACCCGCGCAAGGCCGCACGATAGTCATCGGTGCTGGCAAAGGCGCGGCGGCCATGGCGAAAACCCTGGAGCAGTATTGGACTGGCGCACTCTCTGGCCTGGTCGTCACGCGTTACGCGCACGGCGCAACTTGCCAGCGCATACAGGTAGTGGAGGCGGCGCATCCGGTCCCCGATGAGGCTGGCCGACTAGCGGCCACGCGCATGCTGGCCATGGTGCAGGGGCTAAGCCCAGACGATCTGGTGATCTGCCTGATCTCGGGCGGCGGCTCGGCCTTATTGGCCTTGCCGGCAGACGGCATCACGCTGGAACAAAAACAGGCGATCAATAAAGCCCTGCTCAAAAGCGGTGCTGCGATTTCTGAAATGAATTGTGTGCGCAAGCACTTATCCAAAATCAAGGGCGGTCGACTGGCCTTGGCCTGCGCACCGGCGCGTGTGGTGAGCCTGATGATTTCCGATGTGCCGGGCGATGATCCCGGCATCATCGCCAGCGGTCCTACCCTGCCCGATGCCACTAGCTGCCAACAAGCCCTGGCGATTTTACGCAAATATCAGATAGAAATTCCTAGCGAAATACGCGCTCATTTGCAGTCCGGTGCCGCTGAAACGCCTAAGCCTGGCGACGCGCGCTTTACCCGCAACTCCCATCACATCATCGCCACCGCGCAAATGGCGCTAGAAGCGGCTGCCGCCACGGCGCGTGCCGCCGGTATCACTGCCTATATTTTGTCGGACGGCATAGAAGGCGAGGCCAGCGATGTAGCCTTGATGCATGCGGCGATCGCGAAACAGGTGGCAAAACACGACCAACCTTTTCAAAAACCCTGCGTCCTGCTGTCGGGTGGAGAAACCACGGTCACCGTGCGCGGTACAGGGCGCGGCGGTCGTAATGCAGAATTTTTACTCAGTCTGGCATTGGCCCTGGACGGCCAGCCAGGTATCCACGCGATTGCCTGCGATACCGATGGCATCGATGGCTCGGAAGACAATGCCGGTGCACTGTACGAGCCGGCGACTGGCGTGCGCGCCAGCGTCCTCAATCTACATGCCAAAGCTATGCTGGAAAACAATGATGGTTATGGATTTTTCAGCGCCCTAGCTGATCTGGTGGTGAGCGGGCCGACCCTGACCAATGTCAATGATTTCCGGGCGATCCTGATACTGTAGCCCCCCCCTAATTCTGGCCATTGGCGTTTGCCAGAATTTCATATACTCCCTATAAAATGAAATAAAACACTATCACTTGCGCAATAACGACGTTGGCATTGAAAATATACCCGGTAGCAGTATATGAAAAAGCGGGTGCCAGGCTCAGGCAGCACCCGCTTTCTTGAGAGCAGAAACTCTGCCCTCCCAATACACGCAAAACTACTCCTTAGCTTTAAAATTGCGCAAAAAATCCAGCAGTATCTGGGCCGATACCTCGGCATCGTCAGCGGTCATGCTTTCCAGCGGATTGTGGCTGATGCCGCCGTTGCCGCAACGGGTAAACAACATCGCCACATCGCAGATTTTAGCAAGCGCCATGGCGTCATGCCCAGCCCCCGAGGGCAATTCTAAGACTGGCACACCGGCGCGCGCAGTGGCAGCGGCTAACTGCTGCATCAACCAACTGGCGCAAGGTGCGGCCGCCGCCGCGATCACTTTATTCAGACTGAACTCAATATTGCGGCGCTGGCAAATCGCTTGTATCCGCTGCAAAATGTCGGCCACTGCGGCATCCCGCGTCGCATCATCGGCGGCCCGGATATCCATAGAAAATTTGCAGACACCAGGGATCACATTGACCGAGCCATTCGGCACCTGCAACTGGCCGACCGTGCCAACCAAAGACGGTGACTGCGCACAGCGTTCTTCAATATACAAAATGATTTCGGCGGCTGCCGCGCCAGCATCCTTACGCATAGTCATCGGCGTGGTGCCGGCATGGCTAGCCACGCCAGTCAACTCGACCAGATAGCGGCAACTACCGGCGATAGAAGTGACGATACCGACCGGCAAATCACGCCCTAACAATACCGGCCCCTGTTCTATATGAACCTCAACAAAACCGAGAATATCAGCAGGATTACGCGCGATCGCAGGGATAGCCGTAACATCATGCCCGGCCGCCGTTAATGCCTCACGCATAGTCACGCCATCGGCATCGCATTTATCCAGCAAGGCCAGATCAAACTGACCGATGATGGCATTACTACCGAGAAAAGTGCTCTTAAAGCGCACTCCTTCTTCTTCCGCGAAGCCAATAATTTCAAAATGAAACGGCAGCTTTTCGCCGCGCTCGTGCAAATGTTTAACGATGGCTATCGGCAGTAAAATACCTTCACGCCCATCATATTTGCCGCCATTGCAAACGGTGTCGTAATGCGAGCCTGTCATGAGCGTCTTGGCATTCGCCACATCGGACAAGTAGCGGCCGACCACGTTACCCACCGCATCAATAGTCACTTGCATACCAGCCTCACGCATCCACAGCGCCAACTGTGCCGCGGTTTTTTGATGGGCTGCTGTCATATAGGCGCAGGTCAGGGCATTTTCTTCATCGCTCCAAGCGGCCAGGGTTTCGCTGCATGCCATGATGCGATTGCCAAATTGCAGGCAATGTCCGAGTAAGTCGTTGAGGCGCAGTTCCGCGATACGGCTAATCTGGCGCAGACATTCGGCCAACTCATAGTCGCGCTGGTTCTTGATGCGGCGACTGAAAATACTGATGATGGCCGAACGCGTATAACCTAGGCCATCCGGCCCTTTGACCGCGACGATGAAAGGAAAACCGAACTTAGTCTTGTAGTCGGCATTGAGTTGATGCAGGCGGTTGAATTCTTCTGGACTACAGTGGCTTAAACCGGCCTGCGCTTGCTCCTCACTAGATTCTTTGGTTAGTTCACCGGCAATCGCTGCCTTTCCAGCCAACTCGGGATGGGCCAGTATCAGCGCCAACTGCGCACTCTCGGCGGCACTGCTGACCACGCCCTGCAGCGCCAGTTTTAAGGCCGCTAGCGTGGCAAACGGGCGTTGCGCTTCTGCGCTTTGCGGTATCCATGGAGAGTGTTCATAAATGCCGCTCAGCAGTGCCACAAATTCATCCGCGCTAGCGTGATTAAGATAGTCCAGAGTAGTCGTCATTTAGAAAAAGTATGAGGGTGAGTGTGATGCCAATGTTCGGCAATATCGATGCGCCGCGTAATCCAGACCTGATCATGCGCTTGCACATAATCGAGAAAGCGCGCCAGTGCAGCTATCCTTGCCGGCCGCCCGAGTAAGCGGCAATGCATGCCTATCGATAGCATCTTAGGGCGATTTAATCCTTGCGGATCGCCTTCTGCATACAAAACATCGAAGGCGTCCTTCAGATAATCAAAAAATTGAGTACCAGAATTGAAGCCCTGCATGGCGGCAAAGCGCATGTCATTGGTATCTAAGGTATATGGCACAATCAAATGCGGTTTCAACACAGTCTGGCCTGCCGCATCGCTAATCGCAACTTCTTGCCAGAACGGCAGATCGTCGCCGTAGTGATCCGAGTCATAGCGAAAACCGCCATGTTCGACTACTAGCTTACGGGTATTCGGTGAATCGCGTCCGGTGTACCAGCCGGCCGGTGCCGCACCTGTCATCTGCTGGATGATCTGTACCGCTTCGGCCATATGCGCACGTTCAGTCGCTTCATCCATGTGCTGATAGCTGATCCAGCGTAGTGCGTGACAGGCGATCTCATGACCTAGCTCCTGAAATGCTGCCAAAGCATCGGGATTGCGCTTGAGCGCCATAGAAACACCAAACACCGTCAGCGGTAATTTGCGTTCTTCAAACAAGCGTAACAAGCGCCACAGGCCAGCGCGCGAACCGTATTCGTACAGACTTTCCATGCTCATGTGACGCATCTCGAAAGCCTGCGCACCGATGATTTCAGATAAAAATGTTTCGGAAGCCCGGTCGCCATGCAACACGCAGTTTTCACTGCCCTCCTCGTAATTGAGGACAAATTGCAGAGCGATTCTGGCAGCACCTGGCCATTGCGCATGTGGTACATCACGGCCGTAGCCGATCAAATCACGCGGGTAATTCTGGTAGCTATCGTTCAATGTACACCTGCAAGAATGAGGGGTTAATCTGAAATCAGCAATGATGAAGCGCTTGCTCGGCGCTAGGCTTATGACGCAGACATGATTTGTATATGTCGAATAATATAGTGATCGCTTGCTGGCAGTATATGATTTGACTGATAGCTATTTTCAACACGACGATATAGGAAGAAACCATGGGTAAGCTCAGCACACACGTATTGGATATCACATTAGGACAAGCTGGAGTCGGTGTCCAGATAGAGTTGTATGCGGTCGAGGCCGGCGGCAAGCGTCTATTAAAAACCGAACTCACCAACCACGATGGGCGCTGCAATGCACCCCTGCTGGAAGGTGCCGACCTGAAGGCGGGTCTGTATGAACTGGTGTTTGCGGCAGGAGATTATTTTGATGCGCAAGGGCACACTTTACCTAGCCCCAAATTTATTGACCGCGTCACCCTGGCCTTTGGGATTGCCGATGTGACGCAAAACTACCATGTACCTTTGGTGGTTTCGCCTTGGGCCTATTCAACCTATCGCGGCAGTTAATTTTGCGGCGCAGCGGCGCTCGCCGCTGGCCCCTACTTGACGATAATTGCTTTGGCCGCATCAGTGATTTGCTCGCGCAACCACTTATGTTCGGGGGCATGATGTACCCGCTCGTGCCATAGCTGATAAAAGCGCAGCGGTGGAAATTTAACCGGCACCTCGAAGGTTTTGAGTTGCAGGTTTTTTTCGTAATAGCGCAGGTATTGCTTGCCAGTCGTCAACACCAGTTCGGTGTTGCTGAGCATATACGGCATCAGACCAAAGTAAGCCGACTCCACCACCACATTCCGGCGCAAATTTTGCCGTTCCAGAAAAGCATCGATCACTCCATGATAGCCGGACAGCATTTGCGACGGAGCCACATGCGGCAAGCTCAGATAATCTTCCAGTGTCATCTGATCGCTGGCGGTACGCTTGGCATACGGGCTGTCGGCACGCATGGCGCACACGATAGGATCTTCAAACAGTTTGGATAAGTGCAAATGTTGCGGCGGCTCATCCCAATTGGCGATCACCAGATCAAGATCACCGTCAGATAACTTGCGTATGTAATCCACCTCGGCCCCCAGGCCATGAATCACGATACGGCTCTTCGGTGATTCGCGCCGAAAACGTTCTACCACACCGGGCAAAAACTGGATATCCAGCGAATCCGGCGCGGCAATATGAAAAGTGCGACTCTCCTGCTGCGAGGCAAACGGCAGCTTACGCTCGAATAGCAATTCGGTTTCATCGAGGATACGCTTGGCAGGTTTCAACAGACTCTCACCATGCGGGGTCGCCACCATACCGCGACCACCACGCACCAGCAGTTGATCGCCGGTCAGTTCACGCAATTTGCGTAAGGAAGCCGAAATAGAAGGCTGAGGCTGATTCAACTTGAGTGCGACCCGCGAGACGTTTTTTTCACTCAAAAGCAGATATAGAATGCGTATCAGGTGCAAGTCTAAGTGATTGGGTAAATTGGCCATGATCTTCGCGGTATATTGAAATGTGTATTTTTAATATACGTTGATTCCAATGAAAAAAGCTACAAATACCTTTATCTTGCTTAGACTTTATAAAACTTTGCGATCTCTGGAAAAGGAGGCGCAAATTTTGCCTGCACAAATGCAAAACTAGCGGAGTCACTGCTATTGTGTAAGCGAAAGTCAATATTGCGGTCGCAGCGGAGCTGATTACAGTTCGCGACCAAATTGGGACTTAGTCCCTCTCGTCTGGAGAGCCCGCGGTGGCAGACGAGCTTCACATAGGAGAGATCTAGATGGAAGCTTTTTTGCCGGCATTTTTGCTTGCTTATGGCACGGAATGGCTCAATTTAATTGTGCGTTGGCTGCATCTGATTACCGGCATCGCCTGGATAGGCGCATCGTTTTATTTCGTGTGGTTAGACAACAACATCCGACCACCGAAACCCGGATCGGAATTGGCGAATAAAGGCGTCTCGGGCGAACTGTGGGCGGTGCATGGCGGCGGCTTTTACAATCCGCAAAAATACCTGGTGGCACCGAAAGAATTACCGCAAGAATTGCACTGGTTCAAGTGGGAAGCCTACTGGACCTGGATATCCGGTTTCTCGCTGCTAATTATCGTGTATTACTTCAACGCCTCGGCCATGATGATAGACAAATCGGTGGCCGACCTGAGCACGCTGCAAGCGATCAGCATAGGTCTGGGTACGTTGATTGCTGGCTGGGCGTTCTACGACTTGCTGTGCCGCTCGCCACTGGGCAAGCGCGAAGGCTTGTTCGGCAGCGTGATGTTCTTGTTCATTGTGGCGGTGGCGTTCGTACTCTCGAAATTACTCAGCGGGCGCGCTGCCTACATCCACGTTGGTGCCATGATAGGCACTATGATGGTGGGGAATGTGCTGATGCTGATTATCCCTGGCCAGCGCAAACTAGTCGAAGCGATGCAAGCCGGAAAATCGCCGGATCCTATCCACGGCCAGAAAGCCAAACAGCGCAGCGTCCACAATAATTACTTTACCCTGCCAGTGCTGTTCATCATGATCAGTAACCACTACGCCATGACGTATAACCACAGCTATAACTGGTTGGTGTTGGCAGGCATTATTGCCGCTGGTGTTTTGATACGTCACTTCTTTAACCTGCGCCACAAAGGCATCACGAATTGGGCTTATCCGGCAGCGGGCCTAAGTTTATTACTGGTCGTGGCGATCGCGATTGCCCCAAAACCGCCAGTAAAGCGGCTAGCGGCCGCAGCTGGCGTCACCGACGTCGGCGAATTTAGCCAAGTACAAGCGGTTATCAAGCAGCGTTGTGCCAGCTGCCATTCGGTGCAACCTAGCCAGCCTGGCTTTGCCACCGCACCGGCCGGCATCCTACTCGACACATCGGAGCAGATCCACCAGAACGCTGCCAAGCTGTATCAACAAGCGGTGGTATTAAAAGCCATGCCTATCGCTAATCTGACCGAGATCACCGAAGCCGAACGTGAGCTGATCGCCGTCTGGTATGAAGCCGGTGCAAAATAAGACGCTATTTAAAACGCGTTTCAGATACGCACTGCAGCACTAGCAATCATTTATAAAATTTTGAGGATGCAAATGAATAATTATTCACAACTAGACGCCTGGATTGACGCTCATTTTGACGAGCAGGTACAGTTTTTACAGAAACTGATACAGGTGCCTACCGACACCCCACCAGGCAACAATACCCCACATGCCGAGCGCACCGCAGAACTGCTGCAAGAGTTTGGCCTGGAGGTGGAAAAATATGCAGTACCAGAAGCCGAAGTACACGCTGCGGGTTTAGAAAGCATCACCAATCTGCTGGTACGCCGCCACTACGGCCCGGGAAAAACCGTGCTCTTGAATGCGCACGGTGATGTGGTGCCGCCAGGTGAGGGCTGGACCAAAAAACCCTATGGTGGTGAGATAGAAAACGGGCATATCTATGGCCGTGCTAGCGCCGTGAGTAAATGTGATTTCTCTACTTTTACCTTTGCCTTGCGCGCCTTGGAAGCGGTGGCTAAACCGCAGGCCGGCAGTGTAGAACTGTTGTTCACTTACGATGAAGAATTTGGTGGCGAAGTCGGACCAGCATGGCTGCTTAAAAAAAATATCATTAAGCCTGATCTGATGATTGCGGCCGGATTTTCGTATCAGGTCATCACCGCGCATAACGGTTGCCTGCAAATGGAAGTGACAGTACACGGTAAGATGGCGCACGCTGCGATTCCCGATTCTGGCGTCGATGCTCTGCAAGGTGCGACCCTGATCTTGAACGCCCTGTATGCGCAAAACACTCTGTACAAAAAAATCTGCTCAGAGGTGGAAGGCATTACTCACCCGTATCTGAACGTGGGCATGATACAAGGCGGCACCAATACCAACGTGATCCCGGGCCGCGTCACGATCAAACTCGATAGACGCATGATCCCTGAGGAAAATCCCGCCGAGGTAGAAGCCACGCTGCATCAAGTCATACAAAACGCGGCCAGCAGCATGCCGGGTATCAGCGTGGAGATCAAACGCATCTTGCTGGCCAATGCGATGCGACCATTACCAGGCAATGCACCGCTGGTGGCGGCGATACAAAAACATGGTGAGCAAGTATTTGGCGAAAAAATCCCGGCACTCGGTACCCCGCTGTACACCGATGTCAGGCTGTTTAGCGAAGTGGGTATCCCCGGCGTGATTTACGGTGCAGGCCCACGCACAGTTTTGGAATCGCACGCCAAGCGCGCCGATGAGCGATTGAATCTAGAAGATTTAAGACGTGCCACCAAGGTGATCGCCCGTAGTTTGTCAGACTTACTGGGCTAGCGGAATACACCAAGCAGCTAGCTTCGGAATTTAGAAGTTCTAAACGGGAACTTCTAAAAACCCGTTAATCGGGATGCAGCGCAAGGCGCAAACCGGAGCAATACGTCGGTATTGCGAGGATTTGCAACGCCGCGATGCGCCCGAGTATAGGGTTTTTAGAAGTTCCCAAACTAGCTTGCGCAATATCCATGCGGCTTACCAGAGCATATTGGTCTGGAGAGCGCATGGATATTGCGCCTACACTTTTGAAAACTTCTAAAATCAATAAACTCGATTCAAATACAACGGCTTCGTTTAGGTCTGGCGCTGATGTACTAGTTGACCGGCCGCATAGGTCGCGAGAACAGTACGGTCATCGCCCAGCATGGCAAGCGCGAACAATAATTCTTCCATGCTATTGGTGCGCGCTGTGCGTCGCGCCAATAGCGGCGTGGCTTGCGGATCGAGTACGATGAAATCGGCTTCGGCACCGGGCAAAAAATTGCCTATCGTGCCTTCCAGTTGCATGCTGCGTGCGCCGCCCAGCGTGGCCAGGTAAAACATGCGCAAAGCGGGCAGATAGCTGCCGCCCAGGCGCGCCACCTTATACGCCTCGTTCATGGTTTGCAGCATAGAAAACGAGGTTCCGCCGCCGACATCGGTGGCCAGCGACAAGGAAACTTGATGCGCGTCGGCACGCTCGAAATCGAACAAACCACTGCCCAGGAATAAGTTAGAGGTTGGGCAAAACGAGACCGCCGACTGAGTCTCTGCCATCCGTGTTCGATCTGCATCATCGAGCCAGATGCAATGGCCATACATGGAACGTGG
This sequence comes from Undibacterium parvum, assembly GCF_003955735.1. Lineage (NCBI taxonomy): Bacteria > Pseudomonadati > Pseudomonadota > Betaproteobacteria > Burkholderiales > Oxalobacteraceae > Neoundibacterium > Neoundibacterium parvum. The sequence goes on from NZ_CP034464.1 coordinate 1,741,415, forward strand.
GCGCAACATGCCGTAATGATCGTAGACATCCAGATAGCTGCGCGCTTCCGGATACAGGGCTTTGACCCACGCCACTTCCTCAGTGTTTTCGGCCACATGGGTTTGCAGATACACGTCTGGATAGGCGCGTGCCAACTCACCTGCCAATTGCATTTGCGCATCGCTAGAGGTAGGGGCAAAGCGCGGCGTGATCGCATACAACTGGCGACCACGTTTATGCCATTTTTTGATCAGGTTTTCGCTCTCGCGTGCGCCAGTTTCTGCACCGTCACGCAAAAATTCTGGACAATTTCTATCCATCATGACCTTGCCTGCCACCATGCGCAGATTACGCGCTTCGCTCTCGGCGAAGAAAGCTTCGACCGATTCTGGATGCACGGTGCAATACACCATGGCGGTAGTGGTGCCACAGCGCAGCAATTCATCCAGAAAAAAACTGGCGACTTCTTGCGCATGCGCGGGGTCTGAAAATTTGCGTTCGGTCGGGAAAGTATAGGTCTCCAGCCAAGGCAATAAACCCGCTGCTGGCGAAGCGATCATGTCGGTTTGCGGATAGTGAATATGCGTGTCGATAAAGCCTGGCATGATGATCTTGCCGCGATAATCTTGCACGTCAGTAGTTTGCGGCAAGCTATTTTTCAGTTGTGCGTAATCGCCAGCGGCCACTACTTTGCCGTCCTGGATGATCAGTAAACCGTCTTCATGCCATTCATAGGCTTGCTGGTGAAACGCGGGGTCATTGCTAAAGTGCAGGACGCTAGCGCGGTAGGCTTGCACGGCGGCGCTGCTGGATTCTGTGGTGGCCATGGTGGCGCTTCCTTCAATACAAATAATATTAATGGTGACGTAGGGCGGGTGAAACCCGCGCTAATGTAGGGCAAAGCAGCGCGGCTCGCACCCGCCCTAGAATATTCAATCCAGGTGCTACGGCGCATCTGCATTGCGCGCCGTAGCCAGCTAGTGGCATTCGTCTAAGACATCCTGCCGGCTGCTAGCTCTACTCATCTGAGCAAGCGCGTCACTAAGTTCTTGCTGCTGCTCAATAGTTTCCCACACCTGTAGTAATTGTGCCGCGACAGCTACGGCGATGACTGCCGGTTGTTTGCCGCGTATGCCAGGCAGACCTATCGGGCAAACCATCTGTTCCAAACGCTGAGCCGGAATGCCGCGCTCGCGCAAGCGCCGTTCAAACTGCACGCGTTTGGTTTGTGAGCCTATCAGGCCGAACCAACTAAAATCATCACGCCGTAAAATATGTTCTGACAAATGCTGATCCAGTACGTGGCTATGCGTCAGCACCAGAAAACTCACACCTGCCGGCGCGCTGGCAATCAGCGCTTCCGGCGTATCGGTCGCTTCTATCCTGACATTGGCCGGCAATAGCGCTGGGAACAAGTCTTCCCTTTCATCGACCCAGGTCACTTGGCATGGCAAGTCGGCCAGTGCCCGCACGATGGCGCTACCAACATGACCAGCACCGAACAGCATCAGATGCGGCTTATAGGCCAAACAGGTATCCACCAGCCAGCGCTGTCCGGCACAATCTTGTATCACCTCGCAAGCCGCTCTGTGATCCACCAGCGATACTAACTGTGTCGTTAAATCCGGCCCGAGTAAATGCGTACCAGCAGTCTCACCTAGGGAAACAGCATTCAGCTGATCGAGACAGACAAAGCGCTGGCTATCTTGCCCCAGCCGCCAGCGCTGATTCAGGCAACTGAAATACGCCAGCGCATCCTGCTCGATACGCTCAAACGCCAGGTGCACGACCCCACCGCAGCATTGCCCCAGGCTAGGCCCGAGCGCAAAGCGCTCCAGCCTGCGTTCAGCGGCCAGTGCACCGGCCGGCAGCGCCAGCATCTCGCGCGCGATCTCGATAGCGCGCATTTCCAAATGACCGCCGCCTATCGTATCCACGCTTTGCTGCGCGGTCACCAGCATTTTTGCGCCAGGCTCACGCGGGCCTGAGCCTAGTACCTGCGCCACTGTCACCAGTATTTTTGGACCGCTATGCGCCAGCAAAGCATTGAGCCAAACTATCATAGATCCACCCCATCAGGCCGCATTGGCCATCTTGCTAACTGCAGTAATCGCCGTCAAGATCGCCTCGGAAGTAGCGGGCGAATTTAAAGGCGGATTAAATTTATATGCGCCGACACTGGCGACCGCATCGCGGATCGCAAAAAATACTGAGAATGGTAACAGTAGCGGCGGTTCACCGACCGCCTTGGATCTATGTATGCTGTCTTGCACATTGCTATTTTTAAACAAGGCTACCCGGAAGTCTTCCGGGCAATCCGAGATCGCCGGTATCTTGTAGGTGGAAGGTGCATGCGTCATCAACTTACCACTTTGATTCCAACACAACTCTTCGGTGGTCAACCAGCCCATGCCTTGAATAAAAGCACCCTCTACCTGGCCGATATCAATGGCAGGATTCAAGGATTTTCCGGCATCGTACAGCGCATCGGCACGCAACAATTTCCATTCGCCAGTCAGGCTATCGACGATCACCTCGGACACCGAAGCGCCATAAGCAAAATACGAGAAAGGATTGCCGCTCATGGTTTTCGGATCCCAATGCAAGCCGGGCGTAGCATAGAAGCCATCCGACCACAGTTGTATCCTTGCCAGATAAGCTTTACCGACGATTTCTTCAAATGGGATAGCTTGGGCATTGACATGAATCAGACCATGCTCAAAACGCACGGCTGTCAGCTCACCGCCATAAGTCGTGACGGCAAACTCGGCTAAACGCTGGCGTATCGTGTGCGCCGCAGCTTGCGCCGCTTTGCCGTTCAAATCAGCGCCGGTAGACGCTGCGGTGGCCGAGGTATTGGCCACCTTACTGGTATCGGTAGCGGTGGCACGCACCATTTTCAAAGGGATGCCAAGTTCATGCGCGACCACCTGGCAAACCTTGATATTGATACCTTGGCCCATTTCAGTGCCGCCATGATTCACCAGTACCGAGCCGTCGGTGTACACGTGCACCAGAGCGCCAGCCTGATTGAGATGTGTGACATTAAACGCAATGCCGAACTTCAGCGGTGTCAACGCCAGACCTTTTTTCAGGACAGCACTGCTCGCGTTAAACGCGATAACTGCAGCGCGCCGCGCACGATATTCACTGCTGGCTTCTAACTCTGCCACCAGTTCATGAATCACGTTATCCACCACCTTCTGGCCGTATTGGGTGACATTGCGACCTTCGGCATCGTTGCGACCGTAGAAATTAATCTTGCGGATATCCAGTGCATCTTGTCCCAGATTGCGGGCGATCTCATCGACAATGTATTCGATCGCGATCGCGCCCTGCGGGCCACCGAAGCCGCGGAAAGCAGTGTTCGACTGGGTGTTGGTCTTGCCGCACATGGCGATGATGTCGACATCGGCCAGGTAGTAGGTATTATCGAAATGACAGACCGCGCGGGTCGCCACCGGTGCCGACAGATCGGCCGAATAGCCAGCGCGCGATACCATCTCGACCTTGGCGGCAATGATGCGGCCGCTGTCGTCATAGCCGACTTCATATTCGTAATGGAAGCAATGACGCTTACCGGTGACCAGCATGTCATCGTCACGGTCAGCACGCAATTTGACCGGGCGCTTCAAGTGCGAAGCAGATATCGCGGCCAAGGCCGCCCACAAGGCAGACTGCGATTCCTTGCCGCCAAAGCCACCACCCATGCGGCGGCATTCAACTACAATTTTGTGTGAATGAACATTGAGTGCATGCGCCACTACGTGCTGCATTTCAGTAGGATGCTGGGTCGAACAATACACCAGCATGCCATTATCTTCTTTCGGAATCGCATAAGAAATCTGGCCTTCCAGATAAAACTGTTCTTGCCCACCTACGTACAGTTCACCCTTGACACGATGTGGCGATCTTTCGAAAGCACTTTGCGCGTTTCCGCGTTGCAAACGCATCGGTGGCACCACGAAAGACTGCGCTTGCTTGGCCTCTTGCGGGGTCAAAATCGCAGGTAATTCCTGATAACTGATATCGGCTTTGCGGGCGGCACGGCGCGCATTATCGTGACTATCAGCGACGACTACAAAGAGTGGCTGGCCGACATATTCAACCAGGCCTTCCGATAGGATAGGATCATCATGGATGATGGGACCACAATCATTGCTACCGGGAATATCTTTGGCAGTGTAGACGGCCACCACACCAGGCGAACTCTTCACTGCATCCAGATTCATAGACAGGATATGCGCGTGCGCTTTGGCTGACAGTCCGAGTGCGGCATGCAGGGTGCCTTGTACTTCAGGAATATCGTCGGTGTAAGTGGCTTCACCAAGTACGTGCAAGACCGCCGATTCGTGGGTGCGCGCTAATCCGACTTCAGCCCAGGCGGAAGTGGCATCGGGTAACTTAGTCAGGAAAGCTTCAGTTTGCTTATTCATTCAATTCTCTATCTTTATTTCTAAGCGAGCAGCCTTAGGCGTTAGCAAAAGCACTGAGGGATTTCAGCGCCAGCGGCGCATCGATGCGGGTCTCTAGCCAGAAGCGGCGCATTAAATTTTGCGCTGTTTGCATACGGTATTGAGCCGAGGCGCGCATATCACTTAAGGGCGTGTAATCCTGAGCCAGCAGTGTCATCGCTTTTTGCAAATTCGCTTCATTCCACGGCTGTCCATTTAAGGCCGCTTCCGCTTGCGGCGCGCGCTTGGAAGTGGCCGCCATGCCGCCATATGCGATATGCGCATCGCGCACGATATCGCCGTCTAGCGTAATGGCGAACGCGGCGCAGACTGCCGAAATGTCTTGGTCGTAGCGTTTCGCCAGTTTGTAAGTACGAAACTGCAAATGCTCGCGTGGCATAGGAATCCGCAGCGCCTCGACAAATTCGTCGGGCTGCATATCCTTTTTCATGTAATCAAGATAGAAATTTTCTAGCAAAAGTACGCGCTGGCCATGGATACCGCGCAAGACGATTTCTGCGCCTAGCGCAATCAACCAGGGCGCGGAATCGCCGATCGGCGAACCATTGGCGACACTGCCGCCCAAGGTGCCGGTATTGCGTATCGGTTGGGAGGCGAAGCGCTGCCACATCTCGGTCAATTGCTCCGGGTAGTGACGGCACACCGCTTGGTAAGCATCGTTCAGATTCACGCCAGCAGCGATTTCTAACATGCCATGCGCTTGCGTGATGGTTTTCAGTTCCGCCACTTCACGTATGTAGATAATATCGCCCAGATCGCGCATCTGCTTAGTGACCCACAGGCCGACATCGGTAGAGCCGGACAAGATGCAAGCCTTAGGCTTAGCGGCACGGATAGCCACTAATTGCGCGATTGTGCGCGGAGCGTAGAAAGTTTGACCAGCTTGCTGATAGCGGAACATTTCGCTACGTTGCAAGCTTTGCAAAGAGGCCGTCAATGCCGCTTGATCAAAGCTAACCGCAGCTAGTTCGCCCATGCGTTTTGCCGCATCGATAATCGGGCGGTAACCGGTGCAACGGCACAGATTGCCAGATAAAGTTTCGTCTATTTCTTTGCGACACGGTGCACTTTTCTGAGTCTGTTCTCCGTCTTTTTTTAAATACAGGCTCCACAAGGACATCGCAAAACCCGGCGTACAAAAGCCGCATTGCGAGCCATGGCATTCCACTAGTGCTTGCTGCACCGGATGCATGTCACCATTGGGCTGCTTGAGATCTTCTACCGTGAACAAGGCCTTACCATCTAGCGTAGGCATGAACTGTATGCAGGAATTCACCGATTTCATCTCTAGCTTGCCATCCTTTAGTTCGCCGATGACCACAGTACAAGCGCCGCAATCACCCTCAGCACAGCCTTCTTTGGTGCCGCTGCAATGTCTGTCTTCGCGCAAATGCTGCAAAATAGTCTGGGTAGGCGCAATGTCATCGACTTGCTGGATTTGGCCTTGAAAGTAAAAACGTATCGGTTCAGACATGGGTGCTCCGTATTGAAATTCTTATATGCAAAGAGTAGCATTCGCGGCACTTAGTACTATATCTGCCCGATGATGTTAACTATCTATTTAAAAAAATAAAAGCAAGCTCAGCTGCAAGGCGGATGACACCTATCAGTATAGGGAGTTTTAAAAAAAATCGCCCACTTGTGATAGCTGGGCGATTTTGTATAAATAACATGGAATTTGTTATTTCTAGAGCGATAAACAACACGTATGTAGAAGCTATCTTTTTTACCGCAGCATGCAGCTAGCCCTAACACGTCAACCCGACCTCATGAAGTCGCTTAAGTTTAGCTGTCGTCAAATAGTTAACATCATTTATTGCATATAATGCGGGGTGGCGCAAATGCTAGTCTTTGCGCATAAGAATTTATTGATTGACATCATTTTTGCTGAATATAAATAGAAAAATGCAAATTGGCGAGGGTTTAGTGTAGTCCCTAGCACTCGCCATCCTAAGCATTGATATTTCTCAGCATGATGAATTAGTCGCTTTCGCACGAAACCGCCAACAGCTAGGCCCACTGTTGGCGTGATCGTGTGAAGTCCCTTGCAGCCGCATAAAAAAGTGAGACCGCCCATTTCATGAGCATACCCAGACTACAATTGCAGGGCATCACCAAGGCCTATCCCGGCGTCATAGCCAATAGCGAGGTCGCGTTAACCGTCATGCCCGGCGAAATCCACGCCGTCTTGGGCGAAAATGGCGCTGGCAAATCGACCCTGATGAAAATCATTTATGGCGCGGTCAAACCGGATGCCGGTCAGGTTCTGCTGAACGGCCAGTTGATCGAGATCCGCAACCCCAAGGATGCGCGCGCCAACGGCATCAGCATGGTGTTCCAACACTTCAACCTGTTTGACACCATGAGCGTGGCCGAGAACGTGTGGCTAGGGCTAACCCGCAGTACGCTGGCGCAAGTCACGGCCAGCATTATCGCTAAGGCCAATGAGTACGGGCTAGACATAGACCCGGCTCGTCCGGTGCATACCCTGAGCGTGGGTGAGATGCAAAGGGTAGAAATCATCCGTGCCCTGCTGACGCGCCCAGAGCTCTTGATACTGGACGAACCGACCTCGGTGCTGACACCACAGGCGGTACAGAAACTATTTGTGGTGCTCAAAAAACTTGCCAGCGAGGGCTGCAGCATTTTGTACATCAGCCACAAGCTGCACGAAATTCGCGAACTATGCACTGCCTGTACCGTGCTGCGCGGCGGCAAGGTCACCGGGGTATGCAACCCGCAGCAAGAATCCAATGCCTCACTGTCGCGTCTGATGATAGGTGCAGAACCAGCATCGCTGGAGCACACGACTAAACTGGCCGGCGCTGAAGTGTTGACGGTGAAGGGACTGAACCTGCAATGCGAAGACCAGTTTGGGGTAGACCTGGAGAATATTCAACTACAAGTGCGTTGCGGCGAGGTCGTCGGGATTGCCGGAGTTTCTGGCAATGGTCAGAAAGAATTGTTGTGTGCCTTGTCCGGCGAAGACTGTCGCTCGCCGCGAGGCAGTATTAAGTTGGGGCCGCTCGATGTCTCGCACCTGCACCCGGGGCAGCGGCGCAAGATGGGTCTGCACTTTGTACCCGAAGAGCGACTCGGGCGTGGTGCTGTGCCCACTCTGAGTTTGGCGCACAATTTACTACTTACCCGCAATGATGCGATTTGTATGCCGCGCTTTGCCGGAGGGTGGCTAAGGGTGCGTCAGCTGGAAGCGCACGCAACGCGCCTGATTAAAGAATACAAAGTCAAGGCGAATGGTCCCTTGGCGGTGGCGCGCTCGCTGTCTGGCGGGAATTTGCAAAAATTTATCGTCGGACGCGAGATCGATGCCAAACCGAGGCTGCTGATCTTGTCGCAACCAACCTGGGGCGTGGACGTCGGAGCTGCAGCGCAGATACGCGGTGAAATATTAGCGCTGCGTGAGGCTGGCTGCGCGGTGCTGGTGGTCAGCGAAGAATTAGATGAATTATTTGAGGTGTGTGACCGCATGCATGTGATTGCACGCGGCAAGTTGTCGCCCTCTTTAGCGATGGCGGAGGCAACAGTGGCAAAAATTGGTGCATGGATGAGCGGTCTATGGAATGAAGTAACGGAGGTGCAAGATGGCGCGGCTTAAACTCGAAGTACGCCCCCAGCCCTCGCAGTTCTGGAGTTACGGCTCGCCCTTACTGGCGCTGTTGTGCACGGTCATCATAGGCGTGATTTTGTTTGCGCTGTTGGGCAAAGATCCTGTACGCGGCCTGCAAGTATTCTTTTGGGAGCCGATACGCAATGCCTATGCATGGGGTGAATTGGTAGTCAAGGCCACACCCCTACTTCTCATTGCGCTAGGACTGGCGGTCTGCTTTCGCTCCAACGTATGGAATATCGGCGCTGAGGGGCAATACATACTGGGCGCAATTGCCGCCAGCGGGGTGGCGCTGCTGGCGGACAAAACCACTGGTGCTTGGATAATACCGAGCTTGCTGCTAGCCGGTATTTTGGGCGGCATGGCCTGGGCCAGCTTAACCGCGCTGCTACGCGACCGCTTTAACGCCAATGAAATTCTGGTCAGTCTGATGCTGGTCTACGTGGCGGTGCAGGTCTTGAGTTACCTGGTGTTTGGCCCTTGGAAAGATCCGAACGGCTATAATTTTCCGCAAACCAAAAGCTTCGAGTTAGCGACCCGGATTCCGCGCCTGTTTGAAGGCTCTCGGGTCAGCATTAGTGTGCTATTTGCCTTACTTGGAGCGGCCGGGATCTGGGTGTTTCTGTTTCGTACCCGCGCCGGTTTTGCACTGCAAGTGGGCGGCTTGGCACCCGCTGCGGCGCGTTACGCCGGCTTCTCATCGCGCCGCGCGCTGTGGACCGCATTGATGATCTCGGGCGGCATGGCCGGTCTGGCCGGTGCGCTAGAGGTGGCAGGACCGATCGGCCAACTCACCCCTTATGTGCCGGCTGGCTATGGCTTTGCCGCCATTATCGTGGCCTATGTGGGACGCCTACATCCAGTCGGCATGGTGTTCTCGGCACTGTTGATGAGCATGTTCTATATTGGTGGAGAGCTGGCGCAGTCGCGTCTTGGGCTTCCCAAATCGCTGACGGGGGTGTTTCAGGGGCTGCTGCTATTTAGTTTGCTGGCCTGTGACACGCTGGTCAATTACCGTTTGCGGTGGATATCCACCACCAGCAAGTCCTTAGCGCTAGGAGCAAGATCATAATGGAAGCATACGCACTCTTAATTGCAGCGACCCTCAATGCCGGCACCGTGCTGGCGATCGCCGCGCTGGGCCTGCTCATCAATGAAAAGGCTGGCATCATCAATCTGGGTGCCGAGGGCATGATGCTGTGCGCAGCGATCGCCGGATTTGCCACGGTGGTGCATAGCGGCAGCGACACGCTGGGCTTTCTGGCAGGCATAGGAGCGGGTGCACTGATGGCGGCCATCTTCGGCGTGCTGGTGATCTGGCTCAATACCAATCAATACGCCACCGGCTTAGCACTGAGCCTATTTGGTGCGGGCTTTTCAGCCTTTGCCGGGATTGCCTACGTGCAGGAAAAAATGCCCGAGCGCCCCAATTTTGCGATTCCCTATCTGTCTGATATTCCGCTGCTGGGCCCGGCGCTGTTTCGCCAGCACCCTTTGGTTTACCTGACAGTCTTGTTTGCGCTGGCCCTGATCTGGTTTTTGTATCGCAGCCGCGCTGGCCTGATACTACGCAGTGTGGGTGAGAGCCCAGAATCAGCGCACGCTTTGGGCTACCCAGTGCGTTGGATACGCTTAGCCGCGGTCACCCTAGGCGGTGCCTTGTGTGGCCTGGCGGGCGCGTATATTTCCATCGTCTACACCCCACTGTGGGTAGAGGGCATTGTGTCGGGCAAGGGCTGGATTGCACTGGCACTCACCACCTTTGCCACCTGGCGTCCGGCACGCATATTGCTAGGTGCTTATCTGTTTGGTGGCGTGACCATGCTGCAATTCCATTTACAAGGCATAGGGGTAGAAATACCTAGCCAATTTTTGAGCATGCTGCCCTACGTAGCGACCATCGTGGTGTTAGCGCTAATCTCGCGTAACCCGCGCTGGATTAAGATTAATATGCCTGCTGCGATAGGAAAACCGTTTTACCCAGGTTCATAGTTTCCTCAGCCTAAATGCTGATTTTTTCCACCACCTCTAAGTTTTTTAGAAAGAACTGACATGACAGATTTGCAAAAACGCGCATTACTGAAAATTGCAGCCTTGACGGCCGTGGCGAGCGCTGCCCTGGTAGGCTGTGGCAAGAAGGAAGAACCCGTTACGGCACCAGCTGCTGCCCCGACTGCGGTTGCCGCAGTTGCCAAGCCTGAAGCTCTGAAAATCGCCTTCGCCTACGTAGGCCCAGTCGGCGACGGTGGCTGGAGCTTTGCGCACGACAATGGACGCAAGGCGCTAGAAAAAGAATTTGGCGACAAGATCCAGACCTCGTTCGTTGAAAGCGTGCCTGAGTCTGCGGATGCCGAGCGCGTTATCCGCGACATGGTAGGCCAAGGCAATAAACTGATTTTCGGCACCACCTTCGGCTACATGGAACCCATGCTGAAAGTCGCAGCCGATAGCAAGGAGGTTCACTTCCAGCACGCCACCGGTTACAAGACCGCCCCCAACATGAGCACCTACGATAGCCGCACCTATGAAGGCGCCTACATGGCTGGCGTGATTGCCGGCAAGATGAGCAAGTCTGGCACCCTCGGTGTCGTGGCGTCGGTACCTATTCCAGAAGTGATCCGTAACATCAATAGCTTCACGCTGGGCGCACAAAGCTCCAATCCAAAAATCAAGACCAAGGTAGTGTGGGTCAACGAGTGGTTCAATCCACCTAAAGAAACCGAAGCTGCCACCAGCCTGATCAATGGTGGTGCCGACGTCTTGTTCCAGAACACCGATTCACCGGCCGTCTTGAAGACCGCCCAAGACAAGGGCGCACGCGCCTTCGGCTGGGACTCCGACATGACCGCCTACGGTCCTAAGGCGCATCTGGCATCGGCCATCATCAACTGGGCTCCGTATTACATCAAAACCACCAGGGATGCGCTGGAAGGCAAAACCACTTCGACTCAAAGCTGGTGGGGCGTCAAAGAAGGCGCGATTGATATCGTTGCAATCGCCGACGATGTGCCTGCCGAAACCAAGGCCAAGATAGATGAAATCAAGGCAGGCTTGAAGGCCGGTAGTTTCTCCATCTGGAAAGGCCCTATCGTGGACAATACTGGCAAGGAGCAAATTGCCAAAGACGCGGTAGCCGACGACAAGTTCCTGGGTGGTCTGAATTTCTACGTCAAGGGCGTGGAAGGCAAGATACCCGGCTCCAAATAAAGCTTCAGCAAGACGCAAAAAAGCCGCTTTTATAGCGGCTTTTTTGTATCTGATGAGCCAGCTTTCAGCGCCAGAAAGTGCCGCATGCGGCCATCGAAACACCGCACCCTGCAGATAAAAATTGAGCTAGATAGAAATCTGCTTATTTCAAAAAATAGGGGAGTATGGAGTTAGACAAGGCGCTTGCGCATATACAATGAGCGCAAACACCTTAGCTACTCTCATACCCTCTACTAGTATCCATGAAACCAGAATTAAATCGGAGCTAGACTGCGTCTATACCCCAGCCTCTTGCTTAGCTTAGAAATGCGCCTCAAGTTGCAGGAAAGGCGAAGAAACATGGCCCGCTTTATTCAAAGTGCCAGCAAAGCCAGGCGCGCTTTCATTATTCCCAAATTTATTATTCCAATAGCGATAGCCGACACCCGCGTAAAAGGTATCTTTTTTACCGGACAATGAGCCCAGATCGAACATAACTAAGGCATCGAGCAAGGTTTCGGTGCTGGTCTCTATGCCAGTGCCCTTACCTGTTCCTTTAGCACCAGTGACACTCATGAAACCCTTGAAATTGGCGGGAACACCGGCATTGAAAGGTATACCCCAGACCACATTGAGTTGGGCGGCGACATCATAATCTTGCTTACCACCGGCAAACTTACTGTTATTGGTTTCCTTATAGGCTTGCAGTCCGACGTTCAGATAACCTGCTGGCAAAGCGAATTGCAAGGTAGGGCCAAATAAAAATGCCAGAGGTTGCGCTGCGTTTTCATTATTTTTTGCACCTGCATTAAATCCTGTGGTCAGTGAGATTTCTTTGACGACCCCAAACTTCATGCTGCTGCCAGTGAGGCTACTGAGATTGAGATTATTGCGGTAAATCGCAAAGAATTCCTGCGCGCCTGAAGTGCTGCCGTTGGCAGGATCATTGCTATCCGACTTCAAGATGTCGACATTGAAGTAGTTGCTACCGTATTTAAAGCCGCTGATATGCTCGAGCGAAACAATGTTTTTAGCGACGTCAACTTTATTGCCTGCGGCGTCCACGATAAAACCGCTTTCCTTAGGAATATAACGATAATTAATCGAGGTGTCGCTCCAGTCAGCTGCGTGGGCGGCAGCACCAGCGCACAGGGCAAGCGCCAGACAAATTGGTTTTAGCAGGTAAGTATTTCGGGACATAAACGGACTCCTAGTGGTTAGATTATTTCGACTTAATGTCATTTGAAGTATGTTAAAAAAACCGCGCTCGACTGACGATAAGAGCAAATACTACTTATATGTGCAAATGTATGTTTTCACGCTAAATTGCGTTTAAATTTTTTCTTGGCATGTACTTACGATGTAGTAACTGCGATGTAGTAACTGCGCAACAGCAATTTATCTATGAGCTGAAGCCATCAAGATGGTGGCACGGCGGAGTCCCCATATAACATCTGGCAGCTACCCAGCACCGCTCATTCAGGTTTCAAAGTATTGTTTCTTGGCCTAGAACAATTCAAGATGATTTTTTCGTCATCATCTTGTCACACTTGCTTTCTATACTTCCGCCTCATGCTAGCTTCGCAATTGCGTATCAGCAACTTATTTTATCATGCGGCTGCATCTTGTTATTAATCACATTGGAAAAATAGAATCATGTCAGATCATCCTCAAATCGGTCGTCGTCAAGCCTTAAAATTCCTCTCTGCTGCGCCCATGCTACCGCTGGGTTCACTGTCGCTGGCCTCGATGTTGACGGGCTGCGGCGGTAGTACTGCGGCTGAAGCGGTTCCGGCAGTGAGTTTTGTATCGGCATCATTTAGTTCTATGGCGGCACCAACTCTGGCGAATGCCGCGGCAATGGCGACGACTACAGTAGGCTCGACCTTGAGCGTGACCATGAGTGACAAGAGCGTGACAGATTACAAGCTGGCGTATCAGCCATTCTTCGTCACTGGTGACATGGTGCCAGATGGCGCGGGCGGCAAAGTATTGGCGGGCGCTTACTACGACATTAATAACAAGCCCATCATGGATAACTCCGTAGCTGGCAAAGAACGTCATATTTTTTCTGATTCGCCAGACGGCACCTCCCTGTTGTCGTTAGCCAATCCGACTATCACGGGCATCAAAGGTAAGGCAGTCTTCGCCGTCGTGCAATTTGAGTACACCACACGCAATCAATTTGGCACAGACTTGAACGGCACACTGCCTGCCGAGGCAGACATGTATGGAAAACTACCGTCCCCTATCGCCGTGCTGACTCTGGATCAGGATCAAATCACAGGTAAGCTGAGCCTGGTTAAATACCACAACGTCGACACCTCTAAAGTACACGGCCTGTGGATCACTTGCGGTGCCAGCCTGTCGCCATGGGGCACCCATTTATCATCCGAAGAATACGAACCGAATGCACCGTTTGCCAGCGATGATCCTCAGTTCAAAGCGTATAGTAAAAATACCTTCGGCAGCGAGACTGCAGCCAATCCTTACCACTACGGCCATCTGCCAGAAGTAACGGTTAATCCTGACGGTACCGGTAGCATCAAGAAGCATTACTGCATGGGCCGCATCTCGCATGAACTGGTGCAAGTGATGCCGGACAATCGTACCGTACTGATGGGCGATGACGCGACCAATAGCGGCTTGTTTATTTTTGTCGCCGATAATGAAAAAGATCTGTCGGCAGGTACCTTATATGTCGCAAAAATCGGCACAGGCTTCTCCAATGATCCTGCTGCTGCCGGCGCCAAACTGACATGGATTAATCTCGGCCACGCGACCAGCGCCGAGATCGAAAACATGGCCAATACTTTGAAGCCTTCCGACATCATGACGGTCTCCAAAACAGATCCTCTCGATGCCAGCTTTACTAAGATTTTCACGGGTGGTAAACCCAACTGGATTAAGCTCAAACCGAACATGGAAAAAGCCGCTGCCTTCCTTGAAACCCATCGCTATGCCTACCTGGTTGGCGGCAGTATGGGCTTCACCAAGATGGAAGGTACGACCGTCAATATCAAGGATAAAGTCGCTTACTCGGCATTGCAAAATATGGTTGACTCCATGGTCAAGGACAATGCCAAGGGTTGGAATGCACAAAGCGGTATCGCTCTCGACAAGGCCTTAGTAGCCGGCGGCGTTATGGCGCACAGTCTGGGTGGCGGTCAGAGCGACACCGCAGGTGCGGCGATCAAGAGCGAATGGGTACCGATGCAAACCAAGGCCTTGCTGGTCGGTGAAGATATCGCGGCGGACGCACTGGGCAATCTGGCTAATCCGGACAAGATAGGCAATCCCGACAACCTTAAATTCTCGGAAAAACTGCGCACCTTGTTTATCGGTGAAGACAGCGGCTACCACGTGAACAACTTCCTGTGGGCCTACAACGTCGACACCAAAATTTTGTCGCGTCTGATGTCTATGCCTGCCGGTGCTGAAGCGACCGGTCTGCATGTAGTCGATGATCTCAACGGTTGGACTTACATCATGAGTAATTTCCAGCATCCTGGCGACTGGATCAGCTCCTTGCACGGTAAAGTACAACCGACTTTGGATCCTTTGGTACGCGCCAACTACAAGGATAGATTCGGTGCCGCCGTTGGTTATCTGACTGCAGACGCGACTAGTGTGAAACTGAGCAAGGGCTAAGAAAATTAAGCGGGGGTTTAACTACCCCGCTTTTTCTGTGGCGGCATAAAAAAAGAGGATAGGGGCGCATGCTCCTATCCTCTTTTTTGATTATGCGCTGATCGCAGAATAAATCGCCAGATAATGATAGGGCTTGCCCTGAGTATCGAGTAAGGGGATGATGCTGCAGTCCAGAGTAAGCGTGCTGCCGTCTTTCAGTCTAGCCTGCAGTGCGCCTTGCCAGGCTTGCCCTTGTTGCAAACCGCGCCAGATGTCTTGCATAAAGAGGAGTCTTTGCGCTTCACTGAATAAATCCAAATACGCCGATCCTATCAATTCTTGCCGCGCGTACTGAGAGTCAGCGCAAAATTTATCGTTCACGTAGATTAATTTACCGTCTTCATCGGCGATCGTTAAGGCCGCATGTCTATCCAGACCGGCGCGCAACTCCTTAATTTTTGCCATCGCCAGTTGGAGCGCAATATGGCTTTGCGTAGCGGTCAGCAAGCTATCGTAAGCGCGCAAGGACGAAATCACCGTGGTAAATAATTTCTGCGTGGTCAGATCACTCTTGGTGCGGTAGTCATTGATGTCGTAATCAACAATCACGCTTTGTTCCAGCGCCAGCCCAGATTGCCCAGTACGTAACACCACTCTCACCAGTTGATTGTTCAGTTCAGCGCGGATCTGCCTCGCCAGCACTAAGCCCGCGTTCTCAGTCTCCATGACCACATCCAACAACACCAAGGCCACGTCCGGTGTATCGCGCAGGATACTCAAGCCTTCTTTACCGCTGTAAGCATGTAAAAAATTCAGCGGGCGATTCTTAAAAGTCGTGTTGCGCAGAGAAAATTTGGTCACCACATGGACATCGACATCATCATCCACAATCAGCACACGCCAAGGTAGCAGTTCCGGCGCCAGCTCAGAATTGGGCGGTGGCACATCGTCGTCGATTAACCATTCGTCTTGCGTGGCATCAAGCTGAGGATCAGAATTCATATTTGCTCCTGATAGTGTGTACTAAGCGCAGTGTGGCAGGGTGCAGCAAGGCGCTTTGGTTCAAGTCATGGTTTTAAACTCGAAATACTCGCGCAAGACAAAAGAGTAAGAACTTGTTGCAGTATACGCCATACTGCACAGCGCAACTGAGCGCAGTAAAAATCAGAAATTTCATTATCCCCCAGTGATGCGTCTTAGGCACAAAAAAAAGCCCCGCCATCAATGGCGGGGCTTTTTCTAACAGCACAAACAGCGTCAGTTTTACTTATTTCACAGTCGCAGCAGCGGCGGTGTAATCCTGAACTTGATCAAAATTGAGGTATTGATAGATCTTGTCGCTAGCACCGGTCAATACTTGCATGTCGCTCATGTACTCCGCTTTAGTCGGGATACGACCCAGCTTGGAGCAAATTGCGGCTAGTTCAGCGCTACCGAGGTAAACATTACTGTTTTTACCCAGACGGTTAGGGAAGTTACGGGTCGAGGTAGAAAACACAGTTGCGCCCTCTTTCACTTGTGCCTGGTTACCCATGCACAGGCTGCAACCCGGCATTTCCATACGTGCGCCAGCCGAACCCAAGACGCCGTAATGGCCTTCCTCGGTCAACTGTTTGGCGTCCATCTTGGTTGGCGGCGCCATCCATAGTTTGACCGGGATATCGCGCTTGTTTTCCAGCAGCTTGGAAGCGGCGCGGAAGTGGCCGATGTTGGTCATGCAAGAACCGATAAACACTTCATCAATCACTGCACCAGAAACGTCGGATAAGGTCTTGACGTCATCCGGATCGTTAGGGCAGGCCACGATAGGTTCGTGGATATCGGCCAGATCGATTTCAATCACGGCTGCGTATTCTGCATCGGCATCGCCCTTGAGCAATTGCGGATCCGCCAACCATGCTTCCATTGCGGCGATACGACGTTTGATGGTGCGTACATCAGAGTAACCTTCAGCGATCATCCATTTCAACATGGTGATGTTGCTGTTGATGTATTCGATGATAGGTTCTTTGTTCAGATGCACGGTGCAACCACCGGCGCTACGCTCAGCGGAGGCATCAGACAATTCAAACGCTTGCTCTACCTTCAAATCTGGCAAGCCTTCGATTTCCAGAATACGACCGGAGAAAATGTTTTTCTTACCTTGCTTGGCAACCGTCAGCAGACCAGCCTTGATCGCGTACAAAGGAATCGCATTGACCAGGTCACGCAGAGTAACGCCAGCTTGCAGCTTGCCCTTGAAACGTACCAGGACGCTTTCCGGCATATCCAGAGGCATCACGCCAGTGGCGGCACCGAAAGCAACCAGACCAGAACCGGCTGGGAAGCTGATACCGATAGGGAAACGGGTGTGGCTATCGCCGCCAGTACCGACGGTATCCGGCAACAACATACGGTTGAGCCAGCTATGGATAATGCCATCGCCCGGACGCAGAGGAATACCGCCGCGGGTGCTCATAAAATCTGGCAACTCGTGGTGCATCTTGACGTCAACTGGCTTCGGATATGCAGCTGTATGGCAGAACGATTGCATCACCAGATCCGCACTGAAACCTAAGCAAGCCAGATCTTTCAGCTCGTCACGGGTCATCGGGCCAGTCGTATCTTGCGAACCGACGCTAGTCATTTTTGGTTCGCAATAAGTGCCTGGACGTACGCCCTGACCTTCAGGCAAGCCACATGCGCGACCGACCATTTTTTGCGCCAGCGTAAAGCCTTTTTTGGTATCCACAGGATTTTGTGGCAAGCGGAACAAAGTGGAGACTGGCAGACCCAATGCTTCACGTGCTTTCGCAGTTAAACCACGACCGATGATCAAAGGAATACGTCCACCGGCACGTACTTCATCAAACAAGACTTCGCTCTTAACCTTGAATTCAGCGATCACTTTACCGTCTTTCAATGCCTGACCGTCAAACGGACGCAGTTCGATGACGTCGCCCATGTTCATCTGGCTGACATCGAGTTCGATCGGCAAGGCGCCGGAATCTTCCATGGTGTTGTAGAAAATCGGAGCGATCTTGCTGCCCAGACAAACACCACCAAAACGCTTGTTCGGTACGAAAGGAATGTCTTCACCAGTAAACCACAGCACCGAGTTGGTCGCTGATTTACGCGAAGAGCCAGTACCCACGACGTCGCCAACGTAAGCAACCAGGTTGCCTTTGGATTTGAGTTCGTCAAAAAACTTGACTGGACCACGCTTGCCGTCTTCTTCAGGCACGATACCTGGACGCGCATTTTTATGCATCGCCAAAGCGTGCATAGGGATATCCGGGCGGCTAAAAGCGTCTGGTGCAGGAGAGAGATCATCAGTGTTGATTTCGCCTTCGCATTTGAAGACGGTCAACATGATCGATTTTGCCACTTCAGGACGTGAAGTGAACCATTCAGCATCGGCCCAGCTTTGCAACACGGCTTTAGCCTGAGCATTGCCCTTGTCGGCTTTTTCTTTTACGTCATGGAACTGATCAAACATCAGCAGAGTCTTTTTCAGGCCATCGGCAGCAGCTTGTGCCACCACTGCGTCGTCCAGCAAATCGATCATAGGGCTGATGTTGTAACCACCCAGCATAGTGCCTAGCAGTTCTGCAGCTTTTTCGCGTGAGATCAGGGTACAAGTTTCTGTACCATGCGCCACCGCAGCCAGGTAACTGGCTTTCACTTTAGCGGCATCATCAACACCGGCAGGAACGCGGTGGATGATCAATTCTAAGAGGGTCGCTGCTTCACCGGCAGGCGGATTCTTCAACAACTCAATCACCTCAGCAGTCTGCTTGGCAGACAAAGGCAAAGGTGGAATTCCGAGGGCGGCGCGTTCGGCGACGTGGGCACGATAGGCTTGCAACATAATCAACTCCCTTTCAATGAACAAAAACGTATACCAATCAAGCTAGATTGGGCGACCATATCAGCATCTGCACTTTTCCGTCAGAACCTGGCTGCAAACGAACAAAAAAACCGTCTCAGGTATTCCGGCCAGTATTCTGAAGTAAGGATGTACACATCAAAAAAATTCAGAGTGTTAGCCGAACTTAATTGCGTTTATCCACGCTTACTTGCGTTTAAATTACTTTTAGCGCATTTTTCGCTGGAATTAATTTTCAGAAAAATGGGGGGATTGCGCATGCTGATAGACGATAAGACCGACATTATCTCGTAATACAGCGGTTAATTAGGCGATTTCGAAATAAAATTTTGAAGCAGCTTGCTTTCGTGCTGCTTACAAGACGCACATTTAGCGATAAATCGCTTAATTTATGGCCGAGATATGTGGTTTTTTGCTAAAAATAGTAATCTTTGGCAAGAATAGAGACTGTCTTCGATATTGCGCAAGATGAAGCAAGGGCTGCGATGCACTGCGCGATAAAGTCACCGCAGAGAAGCTCAGGCAAACGTGCTGATGCTCCTCTGCGTTTCAATCACTGACAGTCTGAGTGTTCGCTTATTTACTGACGATAGCGAAAGTACCCGGTGCTTTGTCGATCAGCGTAAAAAAACGCACCAGATCAAGCTTACTACCCTCGACCTTCAGGTCATCACTAAACAAGGTGTCTTTTACACCGGCGGTTCCTGCCATCATTTTGATAAAGATGCCCTTGGTTAAGGTCAGGCTGGCATTCGCGCTTGCGGCAGGCGGTGCTTTTTTGAAGTGCAAGACGGCGTTTTCTATCCACAAGACAAACGACTCCTGGGCGTCCGTCAGTATCAGATTGATCATTATATCTTTACCTTCGGCAGCGGGACCATCCAGACCGGCCGCCATGGCCTCTAAGAAACGCTCGATCGGGGTTTGCATCAACATGTCGCTAAAATTAGCTCGATTAATGCCTGTTTTTGGCGGGCCATTACGCAACTCTGCGGCGGCGGTGAGGTAGCTATTACGCCAGGTGGCCGCTTCTGCCATGTAGCCCATCTGATCGTAAGTGCGCGCCAGCAACTCTTTCGCGCCCCTGTGGTCGGGCTGGCCGAACACCGCCTGATTCAGTAATTCGGCGGCCCACCGGTAATCTCCCTTATCGAAAGCCAGTTGCGCCGCTGCCACCGCTTTATCGGCCCCGCCTATCAACTCCAGATAATGCCTGGCCGATTCTTGCGGAGGCAGCGGATTAAGATTGGCCGGATTGCCATCATAAGCGCCCAGATAATGTTGATACACCGCCTTCACATTATGTCGCAGGTCGCCGTAATAGCCGCGCGCGCCAAAATACGAGGATAGGGACTTAGGTAACTTGACTGTCTCGGCAATCTCACGTGGGGTGTAACCGGCATTGATCAGTCTAACGCTTTGGTCATGCGTATATTTGTAGACATCCCGGTGTTTGGTGATAAATTCGGCGATACGCTCATGCCCCCAAATTGGCCAATTATGTTGTCCGAAATAGACCTCGGCGTCGGCCGTCTGTTCTAGTGCTTGCTCCATGTAATTCGACCACCGCAAAGCATCGCGCACTTTGGCACCGCGTACCGGCAACAAGTTATGCATGGTCTGCGCCAGATTTTCAGCGCCACCATAGGCTTTTTTATCCGGGATACTAAAGCTCATTTCGGCTGGCGCTTCCGCTCCCGGCACATTATGAAACACCATCCGTACGCCATCCAATCTCATCTCTTGGCTAGCTTGCTTGATGATGACAGTTGGCTGCAAAATACCAAAATTACCGTAGGCCACGCCTTTACCCAAACCCGTATCGACCATACCTTTGGCCGAGCGTTCCAGATCTTTACCGAACTGATAGCTTGATCGCCTTCCCATGGCGGTACCGACCATCAGATTTTCACTGGTCGCTTCTTCCATAAAACCTTCGGAGGCGATGATAGGAATCTTGCGTTGCGCCAGCTCTTGTTGCGAAATAATACCAAGCGCACCACCGAAATGATCGGCGTGACTATGCGTAAAAATGATCGCCGTCACCGCCTTGTTGCCCAAGTGCTGGCGCGCAAAAGCGAGCGCTGCCGCCGCGCTTTCGCGGCTAGTCAAGGTGTCTACCACGATCCAACCGCTGTCTCCTTCAATCAGCGTGATATTAGCGATATCAAAACCCCGCAATTGGTAGATACCGTCGGTGACCTTGAACAGACCAATTTGGGCATTGAGCATGGCGTGTCGCCACAGGCTAGGGTTAACGGTATCGGGTGCCTTGCCCTCGATAAATTTAAAAGCATCGAAGTCGATCAGCACCGTACCATCCGCGCCTAGTATTTGCCCGCTGGGTCTGGCAATCAAACCACGTTTGGCGTCGGCAAAGTCTTGCCCGTCATCGAGTTTGAGTTCTTGCGCGAACGCCTGATTCGACTTCATCGTGCTGCTACTGGCATCGCCAGCCTTGCCGCCGATTCCGGCATTTTTATTGCAGGCGCTCAGCAGCAAAAGCATTGCAGCCAATGCAGATAGACCAGCCAGGCCTGTGCGTTTAGAATTTTTTTGCATTTTGTCTCCTTTTTAGGTTTTTATGTAGAGTAAAACCTGCCTGTGATGCAGTCCAATGCAAATTTAAGCTAGACTTAATGCGCTTTCTGCATGATCTTAGCGAGCTGAGCTCAGCGCATTCCCGATTGGTATCGAGACATATCAAGACAATATGAACTTAAAACGACTAAAACACGTCTTGGCACTGGCCGATGAGCGCAATTTCGCGCGGGCCGCGGCACAGGTGCATCTGTCGCAACCCGCTTTTAGCCGCAGCATACAAGCGCTGGAAGAAGAGTTGGGGATGCGCCTGTTTGAGCGCGGCAACAGCGAAGTCAGCGCCACTGCAGCCGGTGTGTTTCTCATACAAAGAGCGCGCAAACTGTTGTTTGACAGCCGTTGCCTGGAGCGCGATATCGATCTGTATCGCAAGAATCTGATTGGCAACCTCGCCTTCGGTGTCGGGCCTTTTCCTGCCGTGAGCATGCTACCCGAGCTCATGCCCGCGCTGAGGCAAGCTTATCCTGGCATCAAACTGCGGGTGGAAGTGAATAACTGGAATTACCTGCTAGAACATTTGCGCAATGAAGAACTCGATTTTTTTGTTGCAGATACGCGCGACCTGCCGCCTAGCGCGGATTTACAAATCAGCTTATTGGCACGCCAATTCGGCGGTTTTTTCGTGCGCGCTGGACACCCCTTACTCAAGCAAAGCGCGCTTAGCCTCAGTGACATCCTGCCGTTTGGCATCGCCAGCGTGCGCTTGCCGCAAGCGATACGACTAGCCATCGCGCAACTACTCAAACTTCCGGCTGATGCCGAACTGCCGATCGCGCTGGAGTGCGACGATGTCATGACACTGAAACGCACCGCCATCGGTTCCGATACGGTAATGGCGCTGATCCATGCCGCCGTCATCGATGAACTGGCCAACGGCTCGCTGATCCCCTTGCCGTTGTCAGGCATACCGCTGTTGCATTCAGAGATGGGCGTGGTCTCGCTGCAAGGTCGCAGCCATTCCCCGGTCGCCTTATTTTTAATCGAAAAACTGCAGGCTCTGGCCAGCCAATTGGCAGAATTACATCCCGAACAGTTAACGCGTATCACCAGCCTCCTACCTCTAAAATAGATATACTCCCCTTATTTTTTATAGAAATAGCCCATTTGCACAGAAGATATATGTGCGAATAAAATATACTGGGTGGTGTATATAAATTATATTGACACTACTGAGTTTGGCGATACGCGTTCTTGTAAAATTGAGATGCAATTACTTTATTAAAAGACTACAATTATTTTTGAAATTTATACCTAAAAATTTATTGTTGTCGGTCTTAATCAAGGCTATACCATGCTAACAGCAGCTCTTGTTCGCCGTCGTCGGCTCTGTGTATCGTTATTCAGTTTGGCGTTGCCGCTACCGATGTGCGCCGCTGCCGCCAAGAGTGTGACCAATCCGCCCGCCTTGCCGCTGGCACAAAATTACTCAGCACAGTTTGACCCCAGCCTGTATTTGCTCAGTGAAAAACTCGACGGGGTGCGCGCCTACTGGGATGGCAGCCATTTGCGTTTTCGCAGCGGTCGACTAATCTCTGCGCCGTCCTGGTTCACCGCTGCCTTACCGGCACAGGCTTTAGATGGCGAATTGTGGATGGGCCGCCAGACTTTTGAGCGACTCTCGGCCGCCGTGCGCAGGCAGCAGCCTCGCGATGAGGAGTGGCGTGCAATTAGCTATCAACTGTATGAATTACCTGAAGGCGCGGGTGACTTCCGCCAGCGTATCGCCAGCTTGCAGACACTGGTGACGCAGGCCGCGCAGCCCTGGCTACAGCTGGTTGCGCAAGAAGCAGTGCAAGACCATGCAGCGCTCACGGCGCGCTTAGCGCAAATCGTGCAAGCTGGTGGCGAGGGGTTGATGTTGCATCGTGCCGATGCGCCATGGCAGAGCGGGCGTAGCGCAGTCTTACTCAAACTCAAACCACAATTCGATGCCGAAGCCATCGTGCTGGCGCATGAGGCAGGCAAGGGAAAATATCGGGGCATGCTCGGTGCCTTGCTGGTGCAGACAGAAAATGGCCAGCGTTTGCGCTTAGGAACCGGCTTCTCGGATGCGCAGCGGCGCGATCCACCCACGATAGGCAGCACTATCAGTTACCGTTATCGTGATCTCACCTCCAACGGCCTGCCAAAATTTGCCAGCTATTTGCGTTTGCAGCAGCCAGAATAAGTCCCCCCCAAAAAAATTGCATCCCATGCCTTTAGATTCTGCATTCACTTGTTTTCAACAGCAGCTATCAAAGCTGGCGCAGCCGCAAAAAGCGCCTGCGATGGCGGCGTATATGCAGCATCACTTTGCGTTTTTAGGTGTCGCCGCACCAGCGCGCCGGCAGGCTTGCAAACCACTCATCAAAGCGTTTAAAGGCTGTACGGCAGCGCGACTATTGTCGCTGGCAGAGCAACTCTGGACGCTGCCAGAACGCGAATATCAGTATCTGGCCATCGACCTATTGGCGCAGCATTACCGGCAACTTAGCGTACAAGATATCCCGCAGTTATTGCAGCTGGTACAGAATAAATCCTGGTGGGATAGCGTAGACGCTTTGGCGGGAGTAATCGGCGATGTCTTATTTGCGCAGCGCAGTATGCAAATGAGTGCACAAGCCGACTGCCAAAGCTGCATGGACGCGGCCCTGCAGCACCCAAATTTTTGGCTCAGGCGAGTGACTATACTGCATCAGCTAGGCTGGCGCGAGGCCACTGATGTGACTCGCCTTTTTACCTATGCCAAGATGCTGGCACCCGAGAAAGAATTTTTTATTCGCAAGGCAATCGGCTGGGCTTTGCGCGACTATGCCAGGCACGACTCTGAGGCGGTGCGCGGATTTTTAGTCGCCGAGCGCACCCATTTATCTGGCCTGAGTTATCGCGAAGCCAGCAAACATCTGCCTGAACTGGGCATCAGCACGCGCCCCAGACTGAATGTCTGCTCAGCATAGTCGCGACTATTTCAGCCCGGCGAAACACACTCGCAGCATGTGGCGCACGATGTCATCCGGCTTCATTTTGCTAAATCTTTGCAGATACTCTACCGCCGGATCACAAGTTCGCGCGTAATAACTATACAAGATCACATCGCTAGGCAGATCAGGATTGAGGTCGCCCGCCTTTTGCGCCTGCTGCACCAGCTTTTCTAACTGGGAGTTGAGCTTGATGACTTTGCCGACATACTTCAAATTGCGCATCAGCATCTCGCGCACATGCGCACTGGTAGAGGGTAAAAATGGCAAGCCGCCCTCCAGTCGCACCCGCAACGCCCATTCCAGTAAAGCCGCCAGTTTTGCCTGCGCGCTCAGACTGGCTGGCAATTGCTCCAGTTGCTGCGTCGCTGCATCGAGCAAGCGCAACATCGTGCTACCAACCAAATCTTCCTTCGATTTGAAGTGTTTATACAGACTAGGCTTGGAGATGCCGATCAAATTGGCAACGTCGTCCATGGTCATCAAATCAAAACCCTTGGTCGCCAGGATGCCGGTAGTGGCATCCAGAATAGAATCTTCGCGCAACTTAAACGCCTGATCTTTGAAACTTAATTTGCCAAATATACTCATTAGTATTTATTGCTACTAAGTAGTAGCATTTATTTTAGAACAGTATTAATATTAGCAGCAAAGTAGTATCCACTCAATTAAATCACAACAAATAACTCTTCGCTAGAGCATTTTGACCATGGATAAGCAGAGCAAACAATGACAAATCAAGCACAAGGTCAGCGCATCGCGGTAATTGGCTCGGGGATTTCTGGGCTAGCTAGCGCTTACTTTCTTAATCAGAAGCATGAGGTGGTCTTGTTTGAAGCCGGCGCTTATCTGGGTGGGCACACCAACACCGTGGATATCCATTTAGAGGGCAAATCGGAAGCGGTCGATACCGGTTTTCTGGTCTTCAATGATCACACTTACCCCAATCTGATCAAACTTTTGGAAGAGCTTAAGGTTGCCAGTTATCCGTCTGACATGTCTTTCGGGGTCTCACTGGAAGATGGCAAACTGGAATGGGCAGGCACCAATCTTGATACCGTGTTTGCCCAGCGCAGTAATCTGCTCTCGCCTTCGTTTTATAAAATGTTGCGCGACATCTTAAAATTTAATGCCGCCGCAGAACAAAATTTAGAGCGCTGCCTGATCAGTGAAATCACTTTGGGTGAACTTTTACTGGCGGATCATTACAGTACTGAATTTCGCAATGCCTATTTATTACCGATGGCGGCCGCTATTTGGTCTAGTTCGCCTGAGGACATTTTAGATTTCCCGGCCAGCAGCTTCCTGCAATTTTGTATCAACCACGCCTTGTTGCAAGTCAATAATCGCCCAAAATGGCGCACGGTGTCTGGTGGTGCCCGCGAATACGTAAGAAAAATTGCCGCCGTTTTGCCCGATGTCAGACTATATACGCCGGTGTTGTCGGTACGGAGAAATGCGGCAGGAGTTGAGCTGATCACTAGCCATGCCAGCGAGCAGTTTGATGCCGTGGTTTTCGCCACGCATGCGCCCGACACTTTGCGCCTGCTAAAAGACGCCAGCAGCACCGAGCAAGAACTGCTCTCGGCGATACACTACCAGGCAAATACCGCTGTTTTGCACACCGACCTCAACTTACTGCCCAAGAGAAAAAAGGTCTGGTCGGCCTGGAACTACCTGGGTGCAGCAGATTCCGGAAATAGTGCTCAGCAGTTGTTAGCGCAAAGCCGACCTGTATGCGTCAGCTACCTATTGAATCAACTGCAAAATCTCAGCATCAAGCAGCCGGTGGTGGTGACACTCAATCCTTTTTGTGCGCCAGCAAATAACAGCATTTTGGCCAAATTTGAGTACCAACATCCGATATTTAACAGCGCCGCAATCCGCGCTCAGCGCCGCTTGCCTGAGATACAAGGAAAAAACAAGATCTGGTTTGCCGGTGCCTGGACTGGCTATGGTTTTCATGAAGACGGCTTGAAATCGGCAATAAGGGTGGCGCGCGATTTTGCAGTGGCACCGGAATGGGCGAGTCTTTAATATGCACTCCCAATCTAGCCTCCTCGTCGCACAGGTGATGCACCAACGCTTGCGTCCGGTGCTGCACCGATTCATCTACCCGGTATTTTTTGTGCGCATCAATCTGGCGCACACTCACCTCCTTAACAACTTCATTTTCGGTGTCAATCGCTGGCGTCCGCTCTCACTTTTTTTTAAAGATTATGGACCACGCGACGGCTCCAATCTTTTGTTATGGATACAGGACTTGCTCAAAAATCAGGGCCTAGCGCTCGACGGCCATGTGTTTCTGCAGACTTTTCCGCGCATCTTTGGCTACGCGTTTAATCCCATCAATCTCTGGTATTGCCACAATCGTCAAGGGGAATTGGTCGCGGTACTAGCGGAAGTCAACAACACTTTCGGCGAGCACCATCTATACCTTTTGCGCAATGAAGACGGTAGTGCCATCCGCAAAGAGAGCACGCTGCTGAGTACAAAAATGATGCATGTTTCGCCTTTTTGTGAGGTCAAAGGCAGCTATCGCTTTAGCTTCGCGGACAGCGCGCAGAGCAGCCAGGTCAATATTGATTATGACGATACCGAAGGGGTACTGATCAATACCGCAATTAACGCGCGCAAGCAGGCGCTAAGCCGCGGCAATTTGCTATTGGCCCTGCTGCGCCAGCCCTTACTCGGCTTGGGAGTGGTCTGGCGTATCCACTGGCAAGCCTTATTGCTATGGCGAAAACAGGTGCCGTTTTTCCATCAAGCAGCAGCACCGGCATCAAAACTGACCGTCAGTCATACAGAATCAAAGGAGAGAACAAAGTGAACAGCGCAAGCAAACCCCCGCAAACAGCCGCCCTGAATGCGACCAAATCTGAACAAAAAATACCTGCGTCGGCACGTCTTTTTCTCAAAATGCTGAATAATTTAAAGCAAGGTCATCTGCGCATTATTACGCCCGACGAGCAACACCTATTATTCGGCGACTTTCATCAGGCGCCCAGTGCCGTGTTGCGGATTCATGATTGGCGAGCTTGCCAGCGCATACTGCGCGCCGGCGATATAGGCTTTGCGGAAAGTTATGAAGCTGGTTGGCTAGAGAGCCCCGATTTGGTGGCCTTACTGCGTTTGGCAATTCGCAATGAAAACAGCTTAGAACCGGCGCTGTTCGGCGGCAAACTGAGCACACTTTGGTACCGCATTAAACACTGGCTACGTCCGAATACCCGCAGTGGCAGTAGCCGCAACATCCACGCCCATTATGACCTGGGCAATGATTTTTACCGTCTCTGGTTAGATCCTAGCTGGACTTATTCTAGCGCGATTTTCGACGGCGATTATCAAATCAGCTTGCAACAAGCCCAGCATCAGAAATATCAGCGCATTATCGACGTGCTGCAACTCAAGGCGGGTGACCAGGTTTTAGAAATAGGTTGCGGCTGGGGTGGATTTGCCGAGCACGCCGGCAAGTTGGGCATCGCTGTGCATGGGGTAACGATTTCACCTTCGCAACTGGCGATCGCGCAACAGCGCATCGAACAGGCAAAACTGCAAGACTTAGTGCGTTTGGAATTATGTGATTACCGCGACCTGCATGGTAGTTACGATGCCATCGTCTCCATAGAAATGTTTGAAGCCGTCGGTGAAAAATATTGGGCCGGCTACTTCGCGACCGTTCAGCAACGCTTGAAGATAGGCGGCCAAGCTTTAATACAAAGCATCACGATACAAGAATCACGTTTTGAGCGTTACCGCAGCGGTACCGATTTCATTCAGCAATACATTTTTCCCGGTGGCATGCTGCCTAGCCCTGAACGTTTCTGCCAGCAGGCACAAAAGCAGGGATTGCAAGTGAAACATGAATATGCATTTGGTCGCGATTACGCCGAGACCTTACGGCGCTGGAACCAAGCTTTTAACCAACAACTCACTAGCATAGAAGCACAAGGCTTCGGAGCGGCGTTTCAACGGATCTGGCACATGTATTTTGCCTATTGCGAAGCCGGTTTCAACGAAGGCAGCACTGATGTCTACCAATTTTTATTGGAAAAAAATGCGTAAGTTCAACATAAGAGCTCGTCTACTGGCGCTCAGCATCTTGCTGATCAGTACCATCAGCAGTCAGGCTTTTGCAGTCGAGTGGCGTCAGGATCTGCCGCAAGCCAAGCTTTTAGGTAGCGGTGATTTACGCTGGTTCGGCCTGCACATCTACAATGCAAAACTGTGGTCAGCGGCGAGCAATTTTGATGCGAAATCCCCTTTTGCATTGGAGCTAACTTACCAGCGCGCGATCAGCCGTGAGCGCTTCGTCGATACCAGCATTGATGAAATCAAGCGTCTGCAAGGGAGCAGTGTCAGCCCTGAACTACTGCAACGCTGGCGCAAGCATATGGAAACGGCCTTCACCGACGTCAAACACGGCGAGCAATTGATCGGCGTCAACCTGCCCAAGATCGGTTGCAAATTTTATAGTCGTGACAAATTACTGGCAGAGATTAATGATCCTCAATTTGCCGATGCGTTTTTCGCCATCTGGTTTGATCCGCGTAGCAAAGACAGCAATTTGCGCCAGCAGTTAATTGGTGCCCAGCCATGAAATCGCCGACACTGATGGCGCTGGCCTACGGTCTATTAGGAATGCCATTGGCGATGTCGGCCTTACCGGTATATGTGCAAATTCCGGCCTACTACACCACACAATTGGGCTTGCCACTGGCAAGTACCGGTCTGGTCTTGTTTTTTGCCCGCTTGTTAGACACAGTGCAAGACCCATTGCTGGGACGCCTGATCGACCGCCATCAGCACCACATCGGGCGTTGGCTCATCGCCGCAGCAGCCGTATTGGCAGCCGCGTTTTTTGGTCTGTGGTTACCTCCGGCCTTTGCCGTCGGCAGTGGCTTACTGATGTGGCTGGGTCTGATGCTAGTGCTGGCCTACAGCGCCCACAGTTTGCTCAATATCGCCTATCTTTCCTGGGGTGCCAGACTCAGTCAGAGCGGCCATTCTGACAAGGCTCAAACCAGCTTACTAGGCGCCGCGGCCTGGCGCGAAGGCCTAAGTCTGGCCGGTCTGATACTCGCCAGCCTGATACCGAGTTTCATCCTGCAACAAAAAAACAGCCAAGTGAACCTGGCTCTGAACAACTACGCAATTGGCTTTGCAATTTTGTTGGCGCTCTCACTTGCCAGTCTATTGCTGTATGCCCCCAGATGGAAAGCGCAAGCAAGCAGCACGAATCCCAACTTGCGCGTGGTATTGGCTAACCCCTTGTTCCGGCGTCTGTTGCCCATCTATTTCATCAATTCACTGTCAGTTTCTATACCCGCCACACTGGCGCTGTTTTTCATCAATGACAGAATTCAAGCCCCCCAATTGAGCGGCTATTTTCTGGCGCTGTATTTCATCACCGGAGCAATCGGCCTACCTTTGTGGATCAAGCTTGCCAAGCGCTACGGCTGCGTCGCGGCATGGAAGCTCGGCATGCTGCTGGCGATACTCAGCTTCGTCGGTTGCAGTTTTCTCTCCAGTGGCGACGTTGGCGCTTATTTCCTGATTTGTGCGGCGGCTGGGCTGGCATTAGGCGCGGATCTGGCATTGCCGCCAGTATTATTGGCAGAAATCATTCCAGCCGAACAGCCCGCCGCCAGTTATTACGGCTTCTGGACACTGCTGGGAAAACTAGCGCTGGCCGTCTCAGGCTTAGGCCTGCCGCTCTTGGCTCTACTTCAATATCAACCCGGCCAGGCTAGCCATAGTGCCAGTCTGGTTTTGCTGTACGCCGCTGTACCTTGCGTCTTAAAACTGATCGCGCTCCGCTTACTCCACCGGTATCCATCATGAAAACATTTTTCCGCACTTGCTACGCCCTCTTTATCAGCGCTCTGCTCAGCTCATGCGCCATGAATGACGTGAATCACTACAAAGACCAGAAACCAAGTTTCGATTTAGAGAAATATTTTATTGGCACCAGCGATGCCTGGGGCATGTTTCAACAACGAGACGGCAGCGTGGTAAAACGTTTTAAAGTCACGATAGAGGGCAAAAAAATTAATGAGCAATTGGTACTCGATGAGAAATTTGAGTATGACGATGGCAGCACCCAACAAAGAATCTGGCGTCTGAGCAAACAGGCCGACGGAACCTGGCATGGCACTGCGGACGATGTCAAAGGTATCGCGCTCGGCCAGATTGCAGGCAATGCGCTACATTGGCAATACACATTATTGCTTCCGGTATCGGGTAGCATCTATGAAATGCAGATGGACGATTGGATGTATTTGATGGATCAAGATACCTTAATCAATCGCACCAGCATGCGCAAATTTGGCGTCGAACTCGGACAAGTCACGCTATTTTTCCGCAGGAGACCAGCATGAGCAAAATCGACGACAGCAGCTGGTGCCCCGCCCTGCTAACACCATTGAACAGCCGTATCCATGAATGGCAAGGCAAACGTATCTGGCTGATCGGCGCCTCTAGCGGAATAGGTGCTGCCTTGGCCGCCGCCTTCCTGCATCTGGGTGCCCAAGTGGTATTGTCTGCCCGGCGCGCAGCGCAACTTGAACGTATCGCCGCCACCCACACCAATGCCCTGATACTGCCGTTTGACGTGCAGGATGAACAGGCCTGGGCTAGCTCACACCAACAAATTCAGAACTGCTTGGGCGGGCTAGATCTGATCATGTTCTGCGCCGCCAAATATCAACCGGAACGTAGTTGGGATGTGCGTGGCAGCGATGCCGCCAACACCTTACAAATCAATCTGCAAAGCGTGTATCAAGGCTTAGCCAATATCTTGCCTGACATGATGCAGCAAGGTAGCGGCGGCATCGCCATCATCGCCAGTGTGGCAGGTTACGTGGGTCTTCCCAACGCCAGTGTGTATGGCCCAAGCAAAGCGGCCTTGATTAATTTGTCTGAGTTACTGTATCTCGATCTGCATCCTAAAAATATCAATGTTTATCTGGTCAATCCTGGCTTCGTCAAAACCGAATTAACCGCAAAAAACACTTTTTTTATGCCTGCACTACAGAGCCCGGAACAAGCCGCCGTTGCCATCATCAAAGGCATGCAACAGGGTCAGTTTGAAATTCACTTTCCGCGTCGCTTCACCCGTGTACTCAAATTTTTGCAAATACTGCCCTACCGCTGGCGCTTTGCTTTATTTGATCGTTTCTTAAATCAACCAGGACAGGCATGAGCCATTTAGAAAAAATCATAGCGTGGTATTCCACACTTAGCCCGACAAGCCTACCCGAGATTCATGCACTGTACGCGGCGCTAGCCACATTCAAAGATCCGTTTAACGAGGTCACTGGCGTGGCGGCGATACAGCAGATTTTTCTGCACATGTTTGCCACCACCGAAAACCCCAGATTTATCGTGATCGATTCATTTCAGCAGAATCAGCAAGCTTTTTTGAGTTGGCAGTTTTTGTTTGGATTGAACGGCAAAACCTACACCGTGAATGGCGGCACCCATCTGCGCTTGAACGATCAGGGGCAGATTATCGATCACCGCGATTACTGGGATCCGGCGGAAGAATTGTGGCAAAAACTCCCACTGATTGGTGCCCCGGTACGTTGGTTGCGCAAAAAATTTAGCGCAAGTCAATAATGAGGGACATGGCTTTAAACGAAATTCTAGTCTAAGCTAGTCTAGTTAAGACTATCGTGCAAAGAGCAAGCCAGTACTTTGGCACCAAAAAAATCGGCCTGCAAATGGAAGGCTTTCAGAATGCGCTGACGTCCTGCCTCATCTTCCGGCAGGGCCAACTGAACTTGCAAATACAGTCCAGCAGCGAGTGCAGAACTTGCTGCTGGCAGCAGTGTGGAGGCGGGTGTAGGCGGGAGGCTGACCACGGCGGGCGCAAGCATAGCCCTCATTTCTTGTAAAATCTCGGCCTCCGTGATGCTGACGCAATCGTGCGGGCCAGGCCATTTTTTGCTATTGCCGGCCATCACCAGCATGCCGCCGGTGATTTCAAATTCACTCTCAGAAATGCGCTCATAATGAAACGCTTCCCAGCCAGCGACCGCATGGCGGCGATTTGCGATGGCGGCCATGGCATCGGCGGCCAGCCCGCCATTGGCCAGCATACCGACCGGTAACATCTCGGCCAGGCTATCGGGGATGGCGTTAGGCTTACTAGTGCTGTTGTCGTTCATAGAAATTGGGCTCGCTGAATCTGAATATCACGCTGAATATCACGCTGAATATCACGCTGAATATAATGCTGGATGCGCTGCAGACCTGCAGCATACAGCAAGCGGCGCAGAAAACGCTAATCGTGGAATTCGCTATTCTGCATACTCCCTGCAATAATGATGGAAATTTCAGAATAAATTTTCTATCAGGAGTGCATGCATGCAGACTTACTTCGGCGTTTCTAAGCAATTACTGCGAGTTTTTACATGGGCTTGCTTGGGCATGGCGGGAACCGCTAACGGCAGCACAGCAGCCGAAAATCCGGCGGCAAATTTAAGCCTCAGTGAACAGCAATTGATCGCCGCAGTCAAAGAAAACTCTGGGCAAGCGATCGCACTGTTAGAGCAAAGCGTGAAGATCAACAGTGGCACCATGAACCATGCCGGGGTGCGCGCCGTCGGACAATTGTTTCAGGCACAGTTGCAGCAATTGGGTTTCAGCACGCGCTGGGCGGAGATGCCTGCCGCCATGCAAAGAGCTGGCCATCTCATCGCCGAGCACGAGGGCGCAGGCCAGCAAGGCAAACGTGTTCTGCTGATCGGCCATCTCGATACCGTGTTTGAGGCCGACAGCAAAGTCGCTTTATGGGAGCGCCATGGCGATAGAATTCGCGGCCAGGGCGTCTCGGACATGAAGGGCGGCGATGTGGTGATACTGGAAGCTTTGCGTGCCCTGAAAAAAATCGGTGCACTAGACAGCGCCAGCATACGCGTGGTGTTCAGCGGCGATGAGGAGCGCGCAGGTAGCCCGCTAGAAATCGCCCGCGCCGATCTGATCGCGGCAGCCAAACAAAGCGACATTGCACTGGCGTTCGAGAATGCTATCCACGGTAAAGATGGCAAGGATACCGCCACCATAGGTCGACGCGCCTCGGGTAGTTTTTCCCTGAAAGTGCAAGGCCAGCAAGGCCACTCTGCCGGGGTCTTTGGTGCGCACGGTTACGGCGCCATTTATGAAACCGCCCGCATACTCAATAGCTTCCGTGAACAATTAATCGAGCCCGATCTGACCTTTAATGCCGGTCTGATGCTCGGTGGCAGCGAGCTGAGCCATGACGACACTAGCAGCACCGGCACGGCCTTTGGCAAGAACAATGTGATCCCCAAAAGCGCCCTGGTGAAAGGCGATTTACGGTATCTGAGTAATGCGCAACGCGAGCGTACCTATGCCAAGATGCGCGCCATCGTTGCGCAAAATTTGCCCGGCACCAGTGCTGAGATCAGCTTTCGCGAAACCTATCCGGCGATGGCACCGAGCGCTGGCAATCTGGCGATTTTCCAGCGTTACTCGCAAGCTAGCCAGGATGCCGGTCTAGGCAGTCTGGAAATCATCGCCCCCGGCCTGCGCGGTGCCGGCGATATACAATTTGTCGCACCGTATCTGGATAGCCTGGATGGCTTAGGCGCCAGCGGACGCGGCGCCCACTCGCCCGACGAGGATATGGAACTAGCCTCGCTAGAAAGAGCCAGCATACGCGCGGCCCTAATGATCTATAGATTGACGCGTTAAGCCCAATTTCTATCGGTCTAAAACCAGGGCATGCCTTAAGGCGCATATTCCATGCGGGTTTGCGGGCATGCCGGCCTGCAAGGCGCATGGAATATGCGCGCTGAGGCATGCCGTGTTTTATATCTCGCAAGAGTCTGGGAAAACCCGGTTGGTGGAATAGATGTACACCCATGTTTCAAATTGCCGCTCTGGCTATGCGCATTTTTTATCTGGATGGAACTTTAAAAGCGCGACTTGGTCTGAGTCGGCACTCGCCACCACAGCACTACTTTCTCTATGCAAAAATCCTCCTTAGTCGGGCGCTTACACGGTCTCGATACTTTACGTAGTTGCGCCATTTTGCTGGTCTTGATGTATCACTACAAGGTGGTGGTGAGTCGTGCCGACACCTTCGGGATTTTTAGCCAAATCGGTTGGAGCGGGGTCGACTTGTTTTTTGTGCTGAGCGGTTATCTGATAGGGAATCAGATTTTTGCTAGCCTGCGACGTCAGGATTTCTCTCTTAAAAACTTTTATATACGGCGATTTTTACGCACACTGCCGAGTTTTTATGTGGTGCTGGCATTTTACTTTCTGCTGCCAGGCGTGATGGGTGGCAGCAGCCCGCCGTCATTGTGGCGCTTCTTGAGCTTCACCCAAAACCTCGGCCTGCATACTGGCACCGCGTTTTCGCACGCCTGGTCTTTGTGCATAGAAGAACAGTTTTATCTGATCTTGCCAGCGCTCGCTTTACTTTTTGTGGCAGGCTCTCGCTATCTTAAGAAATCGATGATCTATGCCTGGTTACTATTGCTCGGTTTGATCTGTGGCGCGATTGCGCTGCGCGCCTATCTTTGGCAAAACTATGTGCAAGATGCCGAATCTTTTTACGGGTATATTTATTACTCTTCACTGGCGCGCTTTGATGAACTCTTACCCGGCGTTGCGCTGGCACTAATCAAAAATTACCACCGTCCGGTATGGTCCAGACTGCAGCAATGGGGCAATCAATTCTTGCTCTTGGGCCTGGGCTGTGTGGCGCTGATGTTCTACCTATTTGCCAATTATCATTATGTAGAGCCGCAAGGCTATACCTATGCCATGACGACTTGGGGCTACTCGCTGATGGCGATTAGTTTTTCTTTACTGGTGCTGGCGGCACTCAGCCCAAGCTGCTTACTCCACAAATTCAAGATTCCCGGCTGCTCTTATCTAGCACTATGGTCGTATGCGATTTATCTGGTGCATAAGGCGGTATTTTTCATCCTGAGCGCACCGATCAAACAAGCCGGTATCGGTCTGGAATCGGCACTAGGACTGAGCCTCATGTTGCTGTGCTCGCTCATAGCGGGCTATCTGCTGTATGCCTTGGTCGAGACCCCGTTCATGCGGTTACGCGAGCGCTATTTCAGCAGCGCCGCAGCGCCACCGGCAACCCCACTAGCTGCGCCTAACCCTAAGCGCACTACGACTAGTCTGACTTAGCCACCCAGCAATCAAAAAAGCTCAGCATCGATTTTAAGTATTGATGCTGAACTAGCCAGCCTCGCAAGGTTTTTAATTCAGACCTTGCGAGGGCTGCACAGCTGATTTACGGGGCGATTTTGTTGCTAGTCGCGTTACCCAGTTGATACCAGTTGACCTTACGGGTCACCACCATGATGCTTGTCAACACAGCAAACAGCAGGATACTACCCATGATCAGGGCATTGTTTTCTGATTGCAGTAGCCCGAACAGTGCCCCATACAACAGACACAGGCCGCCGCCAAAACCTAGGCCACGCTGCCAGCTATGCAATACAAAACTGAGGTAAAAGGCGATCAGCAAAATACAGCCGCCACCGGCCAGCAAGTACGCATGCGCAAAAGAGATATGTTCGGACAAGCTCACCAGCAACAGAAAAAATAAGGCCAGTGCCAGACCGACCAAAGTATATTGGATGGGATGGATAGGCAGCGACTTCAAAATTTCAAACAGGAAGAAGGCGGCGAAAGTCAGCGCCACAAACAGCATGCCGTATTTGATGGCGCGATCCGCTTGCGAATACACATTAATCGGTTCGATAAACGCCACGCTAAAACTATCCAGTTCAGTCATCGCCATGGCTGCCGCAGGTGCCGCTGAAACATCGACGGTGGCGCTGGCAACGACCGCCGGAGCATCAATCGCACGGCCTAGTTCTAAGGCGCTAAACTGCTGTTGCGCACTGCTGGCTAATGCCGAAATATTCCAGGTGGCAGAAAAGCCGTTCTGATCAATCTTGCGCTCTTTCGGGGTCGGCAAAAAGCGCCCGCCAAATTGCGGATGCGGCCATTTCGAAGTCAAACTGACCTGGTTATTTTTAGCAATAGGCACAAAGTGCATGCGTTCGATACCGTCTATCGTCAGATCCAGGCTAAATTTTACCTGCTCAGGGCTGCTCAAAGCCATCAACTCTAGCGGCGCATGTAAACCTGAGCCAAACGAGCGCAGTTTGCTCTCTTGCTTGAATTCAAACGGCTTACCGTTCCAGAGTATGCTGGGGAAATTGCGCAAACCACGGGTATCGCTCAGACCTAAGGCAATATACGGCTGGCCCGCAGTCAACTCAGAACCGGCCACGCTACGCGCCAAATTCGTCAACAGAGGCAAAGTAAAATCGCCGGTCATGATATGTTGGCCGCTATATACCAAGACCTTATGGATGCCGCGATAACGATGGTCCGTATCGACCGTTCCAGTCAACTTCAAGTCGTTCGGATACACCAAGTGTTTATGCTGCAAGGTATAGCGCCGTGCTACGGTTTTTTTGCTGACACTATCGACGATCTCCTGCTCTTCATACGTTTCGCTATACGGCAGCACCAGTATCGGCCCTAGCAAAGTTTGCTCGCTGACCGAGTCGGCCGCAATGCTACGCACGGCTGCATCGCGAAAGCGCATACGATCAGAAATGGTGGCTTGTATCATCATCAGGGGCACACCGATCAGCAGCATCAACAGCGCCACGATGAGGGTTTTGAAAAGTAAAGTTCTTTGCATGGAGGACTCCGGCTATAAGGAAACCTGACTGTAAACAAGGCATGTGCGTTGCTGATGCGTTTTGTGTGAAGTGAAGACGAAGCACGAATATTGCGGGATGTAATTCAGATAATTAAATTATTGGTACAATGCTAAGTTATAGCATTAGAAATCATCAATTGAAATTGAGAAAAATTGACAGTATGAGCCTACAAAACCTCGACCCTACTTATCTGGAAACTTGCAGAAATGCGCTTAGCCAAGAGCAGA
The DNA here is from genome assembly GCF_003955735.1 of Undibacterium parvum. Lineage (NCBI taxonomy): Bacteria > Pseudomonadati > Pseudomonadota > Betaproteobacteria > Burkholderiales > Oxalobacteraceae > Neoundibacterium > Neoundibacterium parvum. Next base: position 1,778,710 of record NZ_CP034464.1, read on the forward strand.
GCAAAAGCCTGGCAGCAAGCGATCACTGGGCGCATGTGGATCGCAATCAGGTGCATGCCGATTGGGATGCGCTGTACAAAACGCTGGCGGCCGTGATCGACACTTCGACTGCCAGCGATACGCATATCCAGGAACTACTCGCTCAGCACTATACTATCGCCTGCCGCTTTTACACTCCGAGTCCCGCGGCCTACCTGGGCATGGCTTTGTTTTATCAAGACAACCCCGGCATGCGCGATTTCCACAATGCCTATCATCCGCAGATGGTCAGTTTTTTGGGTGACGCGATGTGCGTCTATGCCGCTAGGCTATAATTTTTTTGTGGCATGCTCCAACGCGCATATTCCATGCGGGTTTGCCGGCATGCCGGGCTGCAGACCGCATGGGATATGCGCGCCCGACTAGGCAGTGTTGAAATACTTGAGCGCGGCGTATCTATTCAGCCTGCTACTAAAATTATTAAAAAAATCGAAAACCTCTCAAAGGAGGCACAGAGACACAGAGAAAAACGGAGAACTGCCTTGCTTTCCTCTGTGAATCTCTGTGTCTCTGTGCCTCTGTGTTGAGTGGTTTTGACTTTCTTCATAGCGGGCTGAACAGTAACAGCGTGGTTTAAGGCAAGGGCAAACGCAGGCAGGCGCAAGCGCCGCCTTCGGCGCGGTTGCTGACGCTAATACTGCCGCCATGTAATAAGGCTACCTCGCGTACCAGCGGCAAACCTAAGCCTGTGCTCTTGGCTGCATCCGGCCGCGCTAGTGAGTAAAAGCGCTCAAAAATGCGCTGCTGTGCATAATCGGGGATACCGGGGCCACGGTCGCTGACGCTCAGCGCTATCGCTTGATTATCCTGGCTGGCGCTGAGGATGATGTGACTCCCATGCGGGGCAAAGGCGATCGCATTGTCTAGCAGATTACCGAGTGCCTGACGCAGCAACAAGGCGTCGCCCTTGATGCGGACTAAGTCCGGCGCTAATTCGATGTGCAGATCCAGGGCTTTCTCTTGCAGGCGCACATGGGCATCGGCTTTGACCAGGGCGAGCAAACTCGCCAGGTCTATGCTGTGCTGTTCCAGGCTGTGCTGCTGTTCGATCTTAATCAAGGCTAGCAGCTTGTCTATCAGCTGTTTCTGTCTTTGATTTTGCTCTATGATATTGTTCAAAAAATGCTGTCTGGCGGCGGCAGGCAGGTCTTCGGTCAGCAACTCGGCCGAACCCTGAATCGCGGCGATCGGGCTCTTTAGCTCGTGCGCCAGAGTATGCATGACTTGCTCTACGTATTGGCGGCCTTCTAGCTTGATGCGCATCGCTTCCAGCGCTTGTGCTAGTGCCCCGATCTCGTTATTCCCCAACTCTGGCAAGCCTACTTTTTCATCGCGTGCGACCGCGTCGGCATAACGCTGCAGACGGCGCAGCGAGCTGCTCAGCCATATTGAAAAACCGATACCGATGATCAGTGCAGCGAGCAGCAGCCAGCCGCTACGGCGCAGTATTTTGGCCTGGCTACGTTCTATAAAAGGAATGATGGTGGCGATAGGTTTGGCCACTGTCAGTACGCCAATGATGTGGTCACTATCCATAATCGGTGCCGCCACATGCATCACAGTGCTGTCTTCATCCTTTGGGTCGGTACGCGTGCTGCGCGCGCCGTACTTGCCTCGCAGCGTCAGATAGACATCGTTCCAGCGCGAATAGTCTTTGCCTAGGTCTTGATTATCGGTATCGAACACCACCATGCCACGCGCATCGGTGATGGTGATGCGATAGTCGAGGCTGGCTTTACGCACCCCGCTGATTTTCACGTCGACGCTACGTTGCGCATAGTTTTGCATACGTCCTAGCAATGCAGCATGCGCGAGATCACCACCCTTGACATCATCAGCCACTAACTGCGCCAATAGCTGGGCGGTATCGACCAGGGTATCTTCTAAGGTGGCACGCACCCCGGGTTTGACTTCTTCGACAAACACCGCCAGCACCAACCAGGCCGCCAGTGCGAGTATCAAAAAATAACTGAGCAGGATGCGCAGGCCGATTTTCATTGGGGTGCCAGGCTATATCCCATGCCGCGTTGGGTCAGTATCGGATCATCATCGGGCTGCAAGACCCGCAGCTTGGCACGCAAGGATTTAATATGCGCATCGACCGTACGCTCCAGCGTTTCGGGCGCATTGGTCCACACCATATCCATCAGCTGGGCGCGTGAAAATAATTGTCTTGGGCGTTCTATTAATACCTTCAGCAGCGCATATTCATACCGCGTCAGGTTCAGAGGCTGACCAAAATACAGGATACGCGCCTCTTCACTGCGCAATTCAAAACGCGCTGCAGTGGTCGCCGCAGCCGCTAGTGCGCTGGTTGCTGCCGGCAGCTCGGTGACGCTCGCCGCCAAGGGCGGACGCCGCAACACCGCACGGATGCGTGCCACCAGCTCGCGTGGTGAAAACGGTTTGCTGACGTAATCATCGGCACCGATCTCAAGGCCAACGATGCGATCAATCTCGTCGCTGCGTGCGGTCAAAAAAATCACGGGAATATTCGAGAACTGACGCAGGCGGCGGCATACTTCAAAGCCGCTGATATCGGGCAGGCCGACATCGAGCACAATCAAAGCTGGTGCCAGAGCAGCCGGCTCGCGTAGCAGATCCAAGGCCTGCTGTCCTAGCGTTACATGATGCGGCTTCAAGCCATCGGTGGCCAGGGCGTAACACAGGGTATCGGCGATCGCCGTTTCGTCTTCGACAATAAGGATAGTGCTGGACATAAAATTTGCGCGCTTAAAATTGCATCAGAGCGCGCATGGTAGCAGACTTGACATTGATTTATACACCCTGCCACTGCGCATATTCCATGCGCCTTGCAGGCCAGTATGGCTGCAAACCCGCGTGGAATATGCGCGCTGGCGTGCTACTGTTTTTACTACGATGCTTGCTGGATGTTTTTGGGATGTTGCTGGGATGGTCGCCGGCTGATCAGCATTAGACTCTCATTATGCACAACAGGAACGGACAATCTCGGACAGCATGCAGACAAACACGCAGACAAAAAAAAGCTCGCCGAAGCGAGCTTTTTGCATACATCCTGAAAGCAGTTCTTAGAACTGGTTCATGGTGTTGTCTTTACCGGATGCTTTCAGAGCAGCTTCGCCACTGAAATAATCTTTGTGATCATCACCGATGTCCGAGCCGGACATGTTCTGATGTTTAACACAAGCGATACCCTGACGGATTTCTTTGCGCTGAACGCCAGCCACATAACCCAACATACCTTGGTCGCCGAAGTAGTCTTTTGCCAGATTGTCAGTCGACAAGGCAGCTGTATGGTAAGTAGGCAGAGTGATCAGGTGATGGAAAATGCCGGCTTCACGCGCTGCGTCAGCTTGGAAAGTACGGATTTTTTCATCGGCAGCGATCGCCAATTCAGTTGCGTCGTATTCAACACTCATCAAGGCAGCGCGGTCGTAAGCAGAAACGTCTTTCCCTTCTTTTTTCATGCTGTCGAACATTTGCTGACGGAAGTTCAGTGTCCAGTTGAATGATGGGCTGTTGTTGTAGACCAGCTTAGCATTTGGAATTACTTTACGGATTTCACTCACCATACCGCCGATTTGCGCGATATGTGGTTTTTCAGTTTCTATCCACAACAGATCGGCACCGTTTTGCAGGGAAGTGATGCAATCCAATACGCAACGCTCTTCGCCTGTGCCAGAGCGGAACTGGAACAAATTACTTGGCAAGCGCTTAGGACGCAAGAGTTTGCCGTCGCGTTTGATGACAACGTCGCCATTGCTCATGGATTCTGTAGAAACTTCTTCAACATCGAGGAAGGAGTTGTACTTGTCGCCCAAATCGCCAGGTGTGTTGGTGACAGCGATTTGCTTGGTCAAGCCAGCACCCAGGGAGTCAGTACGAGCAACGATGATACCGTCGTCAACGCCCAATTCCAGGAAGGCGTAACGGATAGCGCGGATCTTAGCCAGGAAATCTTCGTGAGGAACAGTCACTTTACCGTCTTGATGACCGCATTGCTTTTCATCGGAAACTTGGTTTTCGATCTGGATGCAGCAAGCACCGGCTTCGATGAACTGTTTAGCCAACAGGTAAGTCGCTTCTGCATTACCGAAACCGGCATCGATATCGGCAATGATAGGCACGATGTGTGTAACGTGGTTGTCGATTTTTGCTTGAATCGCTTGCTTGGCAGCGCCTTCAGCGTCGTCTAATTGACGGAACAAACCACCGAGTTCACGTGCATCGGCTTGACGCAAGAATGTGTAAAGCTCTTTGATCAGAGCAGAAACAGCTGTCTTTTCGTGCATGGATTGATCTGGCAAAGGACCGAACTCTGAACGCAGAGCGGCAACCATCCAGCCAGACAAGTACAGGTAACGACGCTCGGTGCTATTGAAGTGCTTCTTGATAGAAATCATCTTCTGTTGACCGATAAAACCGTGCCAGCAACCCAGAGACTGTGTGTACTTGGAAGAGTCGGCATCGTAGGCTGCCATGTCATCGCGCATGATTTTGGCGGTGTACTTAGCAATGTCTAGGCCAGTTTTGAATTTATTCTGGGCGCGCATGCGTGCAGCGGACTCAGGATTAATCGCGTTCCAAGCACTACCTTCTTTGTCTTTCAGGCCAGCGATGGCTTTGATGTCGTCTTGATACAGTGACATAGGGTTCTCCTAAATATAAAGCATGATTGAGAAAATCGCATTGAGCGTTGAGGCTTTTACTTACTCTAGTGCGAAAAACGGTGAAAAAATCGAATCGAACTGCATGGAAGAATAATAGACGTTTTTTTGCGCCACAACAAGGTCTTATATAAGACATATAACTTAAATTTACATGTTTATTTTCAATAACTTACATATGTTTTTTTGCGATATGAAATCAATTTTCAAAAAAATGGAGGGCTTTTTCTAATTTGTTCCGCAGCTGCATACCACAATGCGGAAACAACTTTTCGCATTGTGAAAAAATCCTACCGTTTTCAACCGCAATATGATTTCGAGCACCTAAACTCATTTGTCTGCGAGTCTCGCAGGCAAATTTGAAAAACTTTGGGATTGCGCTTATAGTAAGAACTCGCACTGTGAATAATTAAATAATATTTAAGGACTTTTTGTGTTTTGCCAAAATCTTATTTAGCATGGATATGATGTCGGTACTTTTGCAGGGAGATTGATATCAACAATCGCAAAGCTAAGCCCCTCTTAAATCTGTTGCAGCTCTTCAAAACAAGATCGTGTTAATACTTCGAGCGTTACTTTTATGCGGGTTCTTGGTCCTACCAGCGCTAGCGACGGCACGCGAATTAGTGGTATGCATGCTTGATGATGATTTACCTCCGCTATCTTTCCCTAGTCATGAGGGGCAGGCGCAATGGCTAGTGCGGGAAGCGCTGCAACGCAAAGGACATACGGTCAGGTTTGAAGCTGTGCCTTGGGCGCGCTGTATTTTGGGCGTAGAACATGGGCCTTATGATGCTGCTTTGGGTGCAGGTGCCAACCCCAAATTTTTTTCGTTTATGCGTTTTCCTTTGCGCAATGCAGAGGTAGATCACAGCAAAATATTAGGCAGCATTACCCAAATTGTGGTGCGCAGACCCGGTACTAGACCAGATTGGAATGGCGAGAACTTCCTAGGCTTAAAGACTGCTGTGATGTACAGACGCGGTTATGCTAGCGTCGAAAAAAAATTGCTCGACTTAGGTGTTCCCGGTAATTCCGAATCAAATAGTGATGAGCAGAGCGTTAAGAAACTGCTAGCCGGTCGCGCTGACGTCGCCATTATACAAATTGAGACTGCGCAAGCAATGCTGGAACAAAGCGCTTACAAGGGCAAGTTTGAAATTTTAGCTCACCCTTTTCTCGAACTGCCGCTTTACCTCGGCGTTAGCCGTCTTAGATACGAGCGCGATCCACGCTTTGTGGAAGCGCTATGGACGGATATTCGCGATTTGCGGGCTAGCCCGGAATGGCGCGTTTTGGCTCCACATTTGGCGCGTTGAGCGGTCTCAATTCGCTCTAATAGCGGTGCTAGAAATATTTAAGACACGACGAAATTAACTTTTAAGGCAAGCCAATTTCAGTAGTTCAGCAGCATGAAGTGCCAAGGCGGCGCCTAGTGCTGGTGGTTCCAGTATCGTAAAAGAAAACGGTAGTCTGGCCAATTCTCTTGCCATCCACACCAAATCATCGGCCTGACTATGCATAAGGATGCCATCATCGACTACCTCCAACACTCCCAAGCTACTAAAAATCTCGGCAAGCGCGTGTGCCAAGTCGGTATGCAGTACAACTTTAATGCTATGCGTCCGTGGCAGGCTTGCGATGGCGGTGTTTAGGTAGGCCATGGTGTCAAAGTTGAGCGGTTTGCCAAAGCTAGCTGGTAGCAGTTCTAAGGCGCTGATGCGATCTAGCCGGAAACTACGCAGGCCTAGCCGCAAATGACAATAAGCCACCACATACCAGTGCGCATTTAAGTACGCCAGACCATACGCGTCTATGCTGCGCGTGCTGCTTACTTGCTGTCCCGAATGGTAGCTCAGGCGCAGACTTTGTTGCTGCTGTATCGCGCTGCTGAGCAGACTCAAAATCTCGGGGCTGACCTGGCTGACTGGCTTGCCAGTAGGAAGTTCCAAGGCAAGGTTTTCGGCAACTGCCCGCAAGTTCGAGCGCACAGTTGCTGGCATCACACGCTCTAGTTTAGCGAGCGCACTGGCGCTCGCGCTAACCCAGCCTACGCTGCGGGCACTGACTAAACCTAAAGCCAGTGCGACCGCCTCCTCATTGCTGAACATCATGGGCGGTAATTTAAACCCTTGCATCAGGTGATAACCGCCATCACGCCCACGCTGGGTCTGCACCGGTATGCCCAGACTCTCCAAGCTGAGTATGTAACGACGTATGCTGCGCGGATCGACTGCAAGTCGGCGCGCCAGTTCTGTGCCGCTCATCAATCCATGCGCTTGCAAAAGTTCGAGTAGCGCCAGCACGCGGGTAGTGGGATTTGCCATGTGCCCATGATATACAAAATCAAAGCTAGTTTGATCAAATTAGGTCAAAAACTGTCCTAATTGACACCTATACTGAAATTCTAGCCTGGCGATCTCTTGACTCCCTGGCTAAGCCTACATTTTCATTTACCAGCTCAGAGCACAAAACTATGACAACACTTAACACAGAGACCGCCTTAGCAAGCAATATCACAAGCCCATCAAAGGGCGCGCAGGATTTCGATTTTTTTATGGGACACTGGTCAATTGAGAACAAGAAATTACTTCAGCCTTTGAGCGGGTCGGATCAGTGGGAAAGCTTTATGGCAATCCAACATGCGCAAAAACTACCGGCCGGCATAGGCAACTACGATGAATTTACTCCGCTAGACTGGCGCCCCGGTTTTATCGGCATGTCTTTACGCATCTACAATCCAGAAACCGCTATGTGGAGCATCTACTGGTTGAATAATAAAAATGGCGGCATTGAGGCCAGTACCGGCATGTTGGCAGCGCCCGTGGTCGGGCAGTTTCAAAATGGCATAGGCAGCTTTCTAGGCCCTGATCAATTTGATGGCAAAGCCATCCTGGTGCGCTATACCTGGTCAGATATCAGCCCCAACAGCGCCCGCTGGCAACAGGCTTTCTCTAGCGATGAAGGCTTGAGTTGGGAAACCAATTGGATCATGCAAATGTCGCGGGTACAGAGATAAACCTATACGCTACTCAGTCACCCTCCCCCGCACTAGCAATTCTTAGCCGCTGAGAAACGGCATGCCGACGTTTTGATAGCTTCGTCGTCAAAAAACAGCGTCAACCCATACTATTTCTTCGACGTTAACTGAGGATAAAGATCTGAATTTTCAGAGCTATTGAGACGAGGCAAGAAATGCAGAAAGTTTCTAAATTGACGGCAGGGCTGGCCTTATTGGCGCTGGTCAGTGGCTGTACTGTGGTGGCACCGCGACCTGCGTATCATGATCGCTATTCTCAAAATTATTCCTACGTACAAGTCGCACCACCAGCACCGCAAATAGAAGTGATAGGCGTGGCGCCATACTCCGGCCATGTCTGGCTAGGAGGTGCCTGGTACTGGGAAAGTGGTCGTCATATCTGGCACCCCGGGCATTGGGAAGCACCACGTCACGGTTATATATGGGTACCGCATCAATGGGATCACGATGGCCATTCCTGGCGCTTCAGAGAAGGTTATTGGGATAGACATCACTAAGCACATCACTAAGCGCAAGCAACTTATCATCAACAACAGCTAGCTGAGTAACTTGCCCCGCCAGTCGGGGCTTACTCATTTTTGCGTTTTCAAAAACGCATACCCAATCTGCATGCGCCTCGCAGCACGAAATGCCGCCAGCAGGCGCATCTAGATTGCGCATAGCTTTGGTTTCTCAACAAAAAGAGCATAAAAAAATCGACCTGTTTCAGATCGATTTTCTATTCTCTTTTGATGTAACAGATGCTATTCCAGTCTTGGAAAAGGCAGCTGTCATCAACGCATCTTAAGAATTTTTATAGCTAGATTATTTCACTGGAGTGGCGGCTGCAGTGGCCTTCATCTCAGCTGTTTTTGCTGGGCTTTTTGCCTTGGCCGTTTGACTACTTTTGCTGGATTTTTTATGTGCACTGGATGCCGTTTTTGCTGCCTCTTTGTTTGCGACCGTGGCAGTTTTTACTTCTGCGGCAGGGCTAGCAGCGGCAGTTGTGATGGCTGGCGTTGCTGTTACGGTTTTACTGGCAACTGCTGCAGGCGCTGTCACTGCCGGGCTCGCTGTGGCGGCCGCTTTCGCTGGCGTGGCAGGGCTTTGTGCGAAAGCTGTACCCATGGCGAAGGTAGCGGCAACGAGAGTGGCGATCAGCTTGTTCATGTTTAATCCTGTTCTTTAATTTTGAGTTTTCGTAGACTATCTACGTATGCCAAGAACGCGATCGCTTTGCGTCTGGTTGACAACTGAATCGCAAATTGTTTTTCAAGATTTTTCCAGTCGCGTGGTTTTTTGTTTGCAGTGCGCAGTTTAGTGGCAGGGCTCGCTAGCGGCTTGATACCAAATAGGCTTATGATCTGCCAGCGGCAATGCATACTTTTAGCCCGACCTAGCTTGAGCTAGCACCCCTTAACTCTCCCTAAACGAGGATCAAATGACGATAGCAAATTGGTGTCTCTTGGCGGCTTGCACGCTGCCAGTACTGACTGTGGGTTTAGCCAAGGCCAGTTCGGCCAAGCTGGCCGCGAATGCGGGCCGCTATGACAATAGTAATCCGCGCGAGTGGGCCAAGGGTTTAAGTGGCTGGCAGCAAAGAGCCAGCGCGGCTCAGAATAATGGGTTTGAAGCGCTACCTATGTTTATTGCCGCGGTGTTAGTGGCGCAGCAGGCGCATGCTGAACAGGCGCGTATCGATAATTGGGCGATGATTTTTGTGGTCTTGCGGGTACTGTATGTGGTCGCCTATCTGATGAATATCGGCACTGTGCGTACTCTGATTTGGGGTGGCGGTGTTGCCAGTTGCGTGGCCTTGTTTATGCTGGCCTAAGCCGTAGCGGCAAATCAAAAAACTAGGGCGCAAGCGCGCTGCGCCTGCTGGCGGCATTTGCTGCCAGCGACCGCATGCTAGCTGCGTGTACGATTTTTAAACGCAGGCGTTCAGGCGCTGGCGAGATGATCCGCCAGACGTTTGCCCAGACACAACAGGGTCAAGGTCGGCGGTAAGCCCCAGGCTGTCGGAATCACCGAGGCATCGCAGACAAATAGATTTTTGGTCGAACTTTGTAGATCACTGTCGACGCCTGCACCGATACGGATACTGCCACCGGGATGGGCGGCAAAATGCCAGCTCTTGAAAATCTGTGTCGCGCCCGCTTGCCGCAATATTGTGTTTGCCAATGCGACCCCATGCCTGAGCTTTTGCTGGTCTTCCGCCTGTAAAGATTTGTTCACCCAACGCGTCCCTATACTGCCACCGATCTGATCGCGAATTTTCACCATCAGCGTCAAGGTTTTTTGATGTGCCAATAGACGGTCAAAACGCCCGACCTGCATCGCAAAGGCTTGATACATGGGGCGCGGCAAACTCATATCGGCCAGCATGATGCCTGCTTCTGGCAAGTGCATGCCGGCCGCCATCGGCACCTCGGCACCCGCGTGCAAACCTTGCAGGCTGCCCATCACCGCCACCACCGGATCGCTGAAATGGCTAGCACCCGCGGCAAGTAAGCCGGAGGCATGCAGCAATTGCGGGCTAGCGATACCGCCAGCGGCCAACACGATACGTCCGGCATACACACGTTGCAAGCGCCCCTCATGTTGATATTCGACCCCGACCGCAGTACTATCTTGCTGCAAAATTTTCCTCACGGTAGCGCCCGTCAACATCTCTGCACCGTCTGCGATGGCTTGCTCTAAAAAATTTCTGGCACTCCATTTGGCCCCATACGGGCAGCCATACACGCAACGCCAACAACCAGTGCGACACAAGGAGGGATAAATCATCTTATCGAGCTTTTGCCAATTGTGGCCTAGGCTACGAGCCGCCTGCAACAATTGCTGCGCGGCCGGGCCCAATAAATTATCAGGCAAAGGAGCTAGCGGTAGCTCGGATTGCAGCGCGCTCAATGCTGCCCGCAGATCGACCCCATAGGCATCAAACAAGGGCAGCGGCGGCGCCATCGCGGTGGCAAAATTAATCGCTGAACTGCCACCGGCGGTGACGCCTTGTACCAGCAAAGAGGCATCCCGATTAAAGTAAGCGCCACGCCCAGGTATCGCTGCGATGGCCGCCATTTGACTGAGCTTACCGGTTAAAGGCGCATTGCTACCCCGCTCTAATATTAAGACGCGTTGACCCTGGCGCGCCATTTCTCTGGCGACCGTGGCACCACCGGGTCCACTACCGATGACGATGACATCAAATAGGTTCTTGTGCGTTGCTTGCATGGCTCTATTATTTTTTGTCGGCAGCGGGCAAACTATACAACTGATGCATTTGCGCTTCTGCCTCCTGCCTATATTTTGCGATCAAGCCCTCTTTCTCCATCTGTTTGAGAGTCGCGCTCAAGCGTGGCAGTAGCGCCAGATGTTTGTGTGCCAGATAGGGATTGAGTGGCACCGGGCTGCTGATGTCAAACAGCTTTTTTAAATCTATAAATTTGGCAAAGTCCTGAGAGTATTGTTCGTTCTCCAGAGACGAACTAACATCGCAAAAAAAGTCGCCATGCCCGAGCTTGAGCATAGCAACACCTTGTAGCGCAGAGTTTGTGGCAGTGAGTTGCCGGGCTGGCAGTAGGGGCGTGAGCTCCTTCTCGCACAGCAGCACGCCGCGCCGATAAATTCCCTGGTAATTGGTATTACGCAAATCCTCTAGTTGGCTCACGCCCGGTATGCTCTTAAGTCCGTACAAAGAAAACACCACTTGCGCGAATACAACATCGACTTGTAAGAGTTCCGGGTGCTGCAATCCATAGGCGGGCGCACGGCTCATCTCGCCGTCGATTTCCCCTTTGCTCATCAATAATTCTAAACGCTTTAAGGGGGCAACTCTTACCTCTAAAGCGATGCCTAAACGGCGGAAAGCTTCGGTAAATATTCTTCTGTTCCAGGAACCGTGTAGTGAGGTGGCCTCGGTATTGGCACCCATGATAAAACGTGTAGGAAGCTCCGTTTCCACTGCATCGGCGGGCACGCAGCAAGACCAAGCTAAGCCAGCAAGCAACAGAGCAAAGCAGATACGCGCGCTCAGCATGCGCGGACCAAGGGCGTGCTTAAGCAATGCAGCGAAGTGTGAGTGCGAGTGCGAGTGTGGGTGCATTCAAGTTTTTTATTTTGACGAAACATGTGCTACCACTGCGAGTATCCCGCATTAGCCTGATGCTTAGCAAGCACGCTGTTACAGCGCTTAGTTCAGGAACTGAGATTAGGCAAAATTTGAGAATGTCAGATTTTCTTGTTTCCATGCACAAACAACAACAAATCTATGCAAAACGACATTTGTATTTAATTAATTTATTGGCATTATTATTCTCATGTCCTAAATTGACTTCGCTAGCATGCCTCGCGCTGCAGCTTATTTTCCAATTTTATATACGAGGTATATGATGACAACTCAAAAATTACGGGGTTCTGAAAAGCTCCTCAGCGCCTGGAAAAACCGCACATTGAGCGAAGAGTCCGTGCGTGAAATAGCCAAGGCACTCGATGAATCCCCGGCCCAGGTACTGGCTGCCAAAGTGATAGGCGGTAGTGATGCAACGGGCGTGCAATTATCCCTTAGTTATTCGGGGGATGATGTGCCACGCTGCGGTAACGATATTTTGTTTTGGTTCAAATGGCATCATATTCACGGCGGTGAAATGCGTCCACCGCGCATCATTATAGACGGCACCCCATTTCCTGATCTGGTACGCATGGAGCTTGATTTTGGTGTGACCAGAGTCGGTCTGCGTGAAGATTTAAATCTGCCTGGGCAACTCAATCGTGAATTAGGTTTGGGTCACTAAATCCTGTGACAAATACAATGGCGCATTCTGCTGTGGACTCACTTGCTCACTCAGCACCGGACTTCATAGCCGGCAGTTGCAATAGCCCGACCGGTGTGGCACCGGTGCTGCAAGTGCATCCTACACGCTTGTGTAATCTGGCGTGTGCGCATTGCTATACCTCGTCCGGCCCCGGGCTCAGGCAGCAGCTCGATATTTCTATGCTGCGCGCTTGCCTGCGGGACGCTGCGCAACTAGGCTACCGCCAGCTCGCGGTGTCGGGCGGGGAGCCACTCTTGTATCCACAGTTAAGCGGCTTATTAGAGCAGGCGCGCGCACTCGGTATGCTGACCAGCATAACCAGCAACGGCATGCTGGCCACGACCGAGCGCTGGGCAACAATTAGCCCCATGCTGGATCTGGTTGCGATCTCTATCGACGGCAATCCTCAGGAGCATGACGCCATCCGCGCTCAGCACGGTGCTTACGCTAAGACCCTGAATAATTTGGCGGTAATCCGCGCCTCAGGGGTGCCCTTCGGCTTCATCTTTACCCTGACGCAATACAATGTCGATAGTTTGGAATTTATTGTGAAATTGGCGGCCGAACAAGGTGCGCGTAGCGTACAAATTCATCCATTAACCTTATCTGGACGCGCGATCGACAACTTGGCCGATGCCCGACCCGATGCGCAAGAGTTGTTTGTCGGTCTAGCGGAGGCGGCCCGCCTTGGCCAGGAACTGGGAGTGGCGGTGCATGTCGATGCGCTGAGCTGGCAACAAGTGCAGTCGTATCGCAGTCATCTGGTGCCGCAACGACCGGTGACGCGTTTGACAGCTGTAGCACCAGTGCTGGTGGTACAAGCCGATGGCATGCTGGTACCGCTGACGCATGATGTCAGCCAAAGATTTTGGCTGGGAAATTTAAATCAAGCATCCTTGGTCTCTTTGGCACAGAACTGGCTGCACAGCGGTAGCGCCGATCAGCTAGCGCTCGTCTGCGAACAAAGCTGGGAGCAGTTAAGCGCGCTGGAACGCCAACAAAGCCCGGCCGTATATTGGTATGACGTAGTGGCAGAGCGTAGTCATCTGCTACCGTCGTCGTCCTTGGTAAGCGCAGGTACTCGGCAAACTGCCTAAATCAGATTTAGCCGATAGGCGCTGAAAGCGCCGCTGTCCCGCTATCAATCAAGTATTATTTGGCTTCCTTTCGCTTTGCCGATACGCTAAGAAAGCCTACTTTAATGGAAGAACAACAATTACTCGGCTTATTGTGGACGATGCTGCCCAGCACTAGCTATATTCTGGGTTCGCTACTATTTGGCATGGTCGGTTTTGTCGCCTATCGCTATGGCAAAAAAAACCAGCGTCCACGCTGCAAATGGCTGGGTGTAGCTTTAATGTTTTACCCCTACCTGATAGGCAGTGACACCCGCCTTTTATATCTGCTAGGCACTGCTTTGTGCGCCGCGCTGTATGTGTATATAGATGAGTAAACGCTAGCCTACATGGCACCGATTACTTAGCTTACACGCTGACATCGCCGACTCATGGATGCCCCTTGCCTGGGCTTTTGGGGCGCTAGCACACCTGCATTTTTTCGCCAATTACCTATACTCCCCATAAATACCTGACAATATCGGCCTATCGCGCACGAATTGAGTGCGCAATGAAAATATACTAAGGGGAGTATAGTGAGTCTAGTTAGATTGCCAGGGCTGCGCGCGGTCTAGGCGCAACGCTTTGTTGGAAGCTGATCGCAATCCGGTTCCAGCCATTCATGAGGGCAATCACAAACCCCAATTCGGCGATCTCTTGCTCATTGAAGTTTTCTTTCAATGCCATGAACAAGGGTTCAGGCGCATGATTTTTGATGATATCGGTGACCGCTTCGGCCCAAGCCAGAGCCGCTTGTTCGCGCGCCGAAAAAAAACTGGTGTCGCGCCAGCTCGATAAATTATTCACACGCTGAAAGTCTTCACCCAGGCGCAACAAATCATGCGCATGTTTATCTATGCAAAAGGCGCAGCCGTTGATTTGTGAAACCCGTAAAAACACCAAATCAATTAGGAGCGGATCCAGACTCGATTCTTGCAAAGCTAAATTGACGCCGTACATGGCTTGATAGGCTTTAGGGGCGAGGCTGGCATACTCAATACGTTGTGCTGACATAGAAGTTTCCTTAAATGGATAATCGGAGCTACCTAGCCAAGACGTTATAGCCTGAGTGTTTGTGACCGACACCCAACAAATAGCCTCGGAAATTAAGATGTTTGCAATTTATCCGGATTACGTACGGTATACAAATGCAGAATTTTCTCGCCATCCGTCGCGATACAGATCACAGCATCGAGCTGACCGTCTAGATAGCGCAATAAGCCAACTTCACCGTTAATCCTGGCCATCTCAAAATGCATGCGCGCGCCGAAGCGTCGCGCCACCACGTGGTACAGCCTGGCGATTCTAGCCGCGCCATGCAAGACGCGATTGACAGAAACCACCTTGCCACCGCTATCTCCAGTCAAACTCGCTTGTTCGTTAAATAACGCCTTTAAAGCCAGATAATTACCGCTGCTGGCAGCCTCGCTAAATTCCTGCAACAGGCGAGTGTGTTGCTCCCGGCTGACAGAAAAACGGGTTTGTGCTTGCGCCAGTCTTTGCTTGGCGCGATGCAGTAATTGTCGACAGCTCGCTTGGGTTTTTCCCAATAAATTGGCCAGTTCAACATATTCCACCTCGAAAATCTGATGCAATAAATAAGCAGCGCGCTCTTCGACTGACAATCTTTCGAGTAAATGCATAAAGGCCAATGAGACCTCATCACTGAATTCTGCCAATAATTCGGGTGTGCGCAACTCTAGCTCGATCAACGGCTCTGCCAGCCAGGGCCCTATATACGCTTCCCGCTCCACTTTGAGCGAGCGCAAGCGATCTATGCAGAGTCGGCTCACCACAGTGACCAGCCATGCCTGTGGACTTTGCAACTGATCGATTTGCTCGATGCTTAGGGCGTGCCAGCGCAAATAGGCTATTTGCAATATGTCGTCAGCTTCTGCGCGCGAACCCAGCATACGATAGGCGATACCATACAGACGGGCGGTATTACCGGTGAAGACGGCGAGACGAGTAGTCACAAATTATTCCTAAGTTGAAGCTGATCTGATGAGACGTAGCAGCTTGCCGATTTGTGACAGAAAAAAGGAAATATTATTTGAGCGCCAAGGCACCTTAAACTGTAGGCAAAAAAATGCCCGCGAACCAGAGGCTGCGGGCTAAATCCAAACCTTAGGAGGTTTTGGAGGAGACAGGTAGAACTTTATAGTAGGCGTAGTTATTTGTCTGCTTTATTGTTTGAATACCGGACATGTGAAATGTGAATATCAAATTCGCGCAAGCACAGCGAATTGTTGCCCGCCACCATAGTGCAATCTGGCCAGAACCAATTGCGAGGAAATTTTTAGGCAAAAAAAAGCCCGCATAGTTTGCGGGCTGAAATCCAAACCTTAGCGGTGTTGGAGGAGACAGGAGAACTATACTGCACTGCGTCAAATTCGCAAATAGTTATTTCTATATATCAATCATGCGATTTATGAATAGCGCTTTCTCAAATGCAGCGGGTTTTTCGTCTAATCCAGAGTGCAGCTTTTTTACATAGAAAAAATGGGCAAAAAAAAGCCCGCATAATGTGCGGGCTGAAATCCAAACCTTAGGAGGTGTTGGAGGAGACAGGAGAACTATATCGCAGTGCAGCAAATAAATCTTCTTCATTTTTTGTATACCAGTCATCATACATATTAATATCTCTATGTTGCCGGGCATAAGCGCAATACCTTGCTCTGCTGTTAATCTTGCAAAAATACAGTAAACTTCCTCCACGCAGCTAAAAACTCCAAAAAAGCCACCGAGAGAGACATGCAATTAATCGATCCCATACTGGCATTTCATGCCGAGTTACAGCAAATCCGACGCGATATTCACGCCCATCCTGAACTCTGCTTTGAAGAGCATCGCACTTCCGGCGTGGTGGCGGCCAAATTGCAAGAATGGGGCATTCCTATTGTGCGTGGCCTGGCCGGCACTGGCATTGTGGGAGTGATCAAACACGGCACGAGTAGCAAGGCGATCGGTTTGCGCGCCGACATGGATGCCCTGCCTATGCAAGAGATCAATAGCTTTGCGCATACCTCGCGCCACGATGGCAAGATGCACGCCTGCGGCCATGATGGGCATACCGCGATGTTGCTGGGAGCGGCACATTATCTATCCCAGCATAAAAATTTCGACGGTACCGTGTATCTGATTTTTCAGCCGGCCGAAGAAGGCGGCGGCGGTGCCAAACGCATGATAGACGAGGGCTTGTTTGATCTCTGTCCTATGGACGCAGTGTATGGCATGCACAATTGGCCAGGGGCGGCGGTCGGTAGTTTTGGCGTCAGAGTCGGGCCTATGATGGCCTCTTCGAATGAGTTTGAGGTGGTGGTGAGTGGTAAGGGCTCGCACGCCGCGCAACCGCATAAGAGCGTTGACCCTATCATGGTGGCGGTGCAAATTGCGCAAAGCTGGCAAACCATTATCAGTCGCAATACCAGCCCGCTAGAATCCGCCGTGCTCTCAATTACCCAAATACACTCGGGCAGCGCCACCAATGTGATCCCTGATCAGGCCACGCTGATCGGTACCGTGCGCGGCTTTACCAGCGAAATCATCGATTTACTAGAGCAGCGCATGCAAGCGGTGGCAGTACACACAGCGGCCGCCTTCGATGCCAAGGTAGAGTTTAATTTCAAACGCAATTACCCGCCTTTGCTCAATCATGCCGATCAAACTGCCTTTGCCGCGCAAGTCATGCAAAGCATCGTAGGCATAAACCATGTCGATGTACAGGTTGAGCCTACCATGGGCGCGGAAGACTTTGCCTTCATGTTGCAAGCCAAGCCGGGATGCTATGTATTTATCGGTAATGGAGAGGGTGAACATCGTGACTTCGGGCATGGCCTAGGACCCTGCAATTTGCATAATCCTAGTTATGATTTCAACGATGATTTACTGCCTATCGGCGCCACCTATTGGGTTAGGCTGGCCGAGGCTTATTTGACGCCTTAAGCGACTGCATATAAATGTGATACTCCACCTCAGTATATTTTTGCAGCCGCATAGATTACGCGCGAAAGCCTGATTTATAAAAAATATGAGGGGAGTATAGTAAAACGCAGTGCTAAAACCTAGTTTAAAACTCTTCCCAATCTTCGCTCACTGCCCCAGCCGCTTTTTTGGCAGGTGCTGGCCGCGCAGCAATTTTTAATGCTGCCGGTTTGTTCGCTGGCTGTTTCACTTGCGGGCTAGCCGCGGCTCTCCGCACTGACGCTGGCGCTTGCATGGAGCCACCCGCCGTTGAGAGTTTAAAGACTTCCAAAGATTGGGTCAGGTGATCGGCTTGCTCTTCCAGCGATTCTGCCGCAGCTGCGGCTTGCTCGACCAGTGCCGAGTTTTGCTGCGTCATCTCGTCCATCTGGCCTATCGCCATGCTGATTTCTTGTATGCCCGCGCTTTGCTCTTGGCTGGCCGAAGTGATTTCATTCATGATATCGCTGACGCGTTTTACCGATGCCACGATCTCATCCATGGTTTGTCCAGCTTGATCGACCAATTGCGATCCGGCATGCACCTTATCGACAGAATCACCGATCAGGGTTTTAATCTCTTTCGCCGCTGCCGCACTACGCTGCGCCAGGTTACGCACTTCCGATGCCACCACCGCAAAACCACGGCCTTGCTCACCAGCACGGGCCGCTTCCACCGCAGCATTCAAGGCCAGAATATTGGTTTGGAAAGCGATGCCATCAATGACGCTAATAATGTCGACAATTTTCTTCGAAGACTGATTAATGTCGGTCATGGTTGCCACCACCTGGCTCACCACTTCACCACCCTTGACCGCGACATTCGAGGCAGTTTCTACCAACTTGCTGGCTTGTCGTGCGTTGTCGGCATTTTGTTTAACCGTGTCGGTCAGGCCTTCCATGGAACTGGCGGTTTCTTCCAGGCTGCTCGCTTGTGATTCAGTACGGGACGACAGATCAGAATTGCCGGAGGCAATTTCACCACTGGCAACCTTGATGGTTTCGGCTGAAATTTTAATATCCGAGACCATATTTTTGAGTCTGTCTTGCATTTCTCTGAGCGCTGCCAACAGGCTTTTATCGTCTTTGTCGTCCATTTCTATCTGCATGCTCAAGTCGCCAGCGGCAACCGCTGCCGCAATTTCTCTGGCATATTCAGGCTCGCCACCCAATTGCTGCCAGATGGTGCGCACCACAAAAAATGAAACTATACCCAGTGCCAAGGTCACGATTAGGGCCACCAAGATGGCGGTGTATAAAACATTGCGTACATTATTACCGCTGCTATCCACGCCGGCTGCAAACTGCTTCTGGGCGGCCTCGACGGTCTTGGCTAAATCGGTTTCGAGTAGCTTGAGGGTGCTCTGCATTTGCGCGATGGCCGCTTGCGGATCGCCTTGCTCGGTGCCCATCATGATTTTTGCTACCGTTAAAGCCGGCGCATAATAGGCATCAAATTCTTTGGCCAGACGCTCTGCCAAGGCTTGCTGCCCAGGTACTTCACCGAGCTTTTTAAACTTTTCATGTACTTTTTTGGCGTTCTCGGCGATGGTATCTATGGCTTTTTTATCGCCTTCACCGACCGCTTGTTTGAGCGCGTCGACAAAACCCTGTACATCATTTTGCAAAGTTTTGGACTTATCCAGCACCGGATAATCGATACTTTCGGTGGTCTTGATAGAGGTAATCGCTGTCGTGGAAAAATACACGCTCACTGCCAGTCCTACGCCAAAAATCACCGTGGAAATTACAGGTAATGCCCATATTCTTCGTTTGATGCTCATTATTTATCCCTATCAGACTGTTTTTAGAAGCCAGCAGGAAGGGCGTTCGCCCTCCCGCTGTGCACTACTGAAGCTTGGCCTACCGTTTAAGGCAGGGTCGCGACCACTTTGACACTGGCATCGACTGCCGATTTCTCTATATATCCGATTGCATTCTGATCTGAGGCGATGGCTTTTTTAACCTCAGCGCTAGATCCATACTCTTTCGGTAAAGTACCCTTGCCTGTAAATACGAGTTTAGACCAAATTGCCTTGACTTGCGATGCTTCTTTGTCGGCCAGTTTTTTGTAAAATTCAGAGCGGATTGCCGAACCTTCAGACTGGTCTATCGGCGTCATGGACGAAGATTTTCCCAGAAAAAATTGCGACGCCTGCTCCGAAGTCATGGATGGTGCAGCGTTTTTGGGGTTGACTACGATGACCACTTCAGCCATCACAGGAAGTGCGCTGGCAGCAAGGGCGACGGCCAATAAAATTGCTTGAGTTATTTTTTTCATCTCGGCCTCCTTAAAATACGAAATCGATAGCAACCGCATACACATTCACAGGACCCTTGAAAGTCGACTTGGCATTGACAAAATTGCCTGGACCTTGTTCTGGCGAGAACCTGTCCATTTGTATCTTGAGTGCCGCCGATTTATAGAAGTCCCAACGCAGACCTATGCTATTGCTAGTTTGGATTGGCGCTTGTGATGTCAAGGCATTTGCGCCTGCACTAAGTCCTAGTAGTTGCGCTTGCAATGCGGGTGGCAATGGTAGAGGACCCGTCGTTGGCAGGCTAGCTATCGTTCTAGCACTATCTTGTTTGACCGAAGCGTGAGTAAAGTAGGGTAAGAATTTACCTATACGATAACCAAACATGGTGTACCAGGAGCTGGTATCTGAGACAGACAGGCTATCGGTGTCGCGTTTGCCGTACTCCGCCTGGACGATGAAATTCTTCCAATCTACCCCTAAGCCTAGTGAGGTAAATGAACCGTGGGTATCTTTTACTTCCAGACTATTGGCGGCGGCGTTCAAGCCAAATGCCGTGTCCAGCGCAGGGTTGGCTGCAAATTTACGCAAACCGCCAACGACAGCATTGACGGAGGCCGAATCTTCAATATTCAAGGTAGTATCGGTGCGACCAAAGCGTAGTGTGAAGGGTCCATTTTCTGCAACTAAATGAATACTAGTCAATTTAGTTGCATCAACAGTGTATTGAGATTTACTCTTTACCGAAGTTTGGCCGACGGCAAATTGGGCGGTAATCGCGGTATCGCCAAATGATTTCTGGTAGACCACGTCGAGGCCATCAACGCTTTCTAAGGGGACTTGGCTGTACATCTCTACCGGCGGACGTAACATGGTGTTGGCATAACCGACATTGCGATAATCAGAAATCATATACACCGGCAGACCGATACGACCAGCACGTACACTCCACTCATCCGAAAACTTGGCTTTGGCGAAAGCCCAGGCAATTTCGCCGACAAATTCATCAACCACCAGTTTGCGCACCAGACCTTGGCCAGTCACAGAAAACATGTCGTTAAATTTGGCAGTGGCTTGTATCCCGAAATTAGAATCTGGACCCGCTTTAGGTTTTTTCTTGACGCCATTGAGTTGGTTAGGGCGCACAAATTCGGCGTCATCGGTATCGCTAAACGTATACGCAGCAGTACCAAAGCCGCTAATGCTAATGGTAGGCGCACTACTAATATCTTCTGCGTAAGCCGAAGAGATGGCGAAAGGAAGGGCGAGCATCGCCAGTAAAGGTTGCACTTTCATAGTTTCTCCAAAAAAATGTTTTTCTATTGTAACTCTCAGGAAACATGCAAACACCGATTGCACACTTTTTAACAATGGATTGCACACTCTAATAAGGGTTTTGCCCTCATCTTAAACAGAACACTTAAGTAGTATTAGCGCAGCTTAGAGATGCACAGTAACAGTGAATAATCCGAAGGAGGATGCACCATGCATGGGATTAGTGTAGTCGCCTGACTTGCCAAATCAAGCCAATTCCAAATAACAACAGATATGCAACAACAAAAGCAATTAAGGGTGTGGGGTATTTGGTAAATAGCTGAAAACGCTGCGCTTTTGATTTATAGTAATCGGTTACTCGTTGAAATATTTTCGTGCATTTTGGGCGAAATATTACATTTCACGATGTGTTCACCTCTGTTTGATCAGCACCAGGTGATTACACAGAGCCAGTACCACTTATTTGGCCACTACTGCCCCAATAAGGCGCGTCTATACTGGATTGCCTCGGCGACATGGCTTTGATTGATTTGTGGCATGTCTGCCAGATCCGCAATGCTGCGCGCCACTTTTAAAACTCTATGATAGGCGCGCGCTGACCAATTCAATTTCTGCATGGCGGTGCGCAATAATTGCTCGCCAGCCGCGTCGGGCTGGCAATAGCGGTCTAATTCTTTGGTGCTGAGCAGATTATTGGCTTTACCCTGACGCGCTAATTGACGCGCAAAGGCTTGCTCCACCCTGAGCTGTATGCGACTACTGGTTTCGCCATCGGCTAGCTTGAGCAAATCGGCATGCGGCAAAGCACCGACATGGATTTGCATGTCGATGCGGTCTAACAAGGGTCCGGAAATTCTATTTTGGTAGCGCGCCACCATGTCCGGTGTGCAGTGACATTTACCATTGCTGTGACCGAGATAGCCACAAGGGCAGGGATTCATGGCAGCTATCAGTTGAAATCTAGCCGGAAAATCGGCTTGTTTAGCCGCACGTGAAATCGTGATGTGGCCAGACTCTAAAGGTTCACGCAAGACTTCCAGCACCTTGCGATCGAACTCGGGTAGTTCATCGAGAAATAATACGCCCCGGTGCGCCAGTGAAATTTCACCAGGACGTGGCGTGCCACCACCACCAACTAAAGCAACTCCGGAGGCAGTATGGTGCGGCGCGCGGTAGGGTCTAAGCTTCCATTTATCGATAGAAAAACCGCCACTCAGAGATTGCACGGCCGCTGATTCCAGGGCTTCCTGATCCGTCATGCTGGGCAAAATTCCGGGGAAGCGCGCTGCCAGCATGGATTTCCCGGTGCCTGGCGGTCCGACTAAAATCAGACTATGACCACCTGCCGCTGCCACTTCCAGCGCGCGCTTTGCTTGTGCCTGCCCCTTCACGTCAGAAAAATCGGGATAGCTCTGGCGAACTGCGACATGACTCAGCTGATGCCGGCTCAGCCTTGTTTCTGGATCGCTAGCGGCGAAGTGGGCGCAAACTTGCAGCAGTGAATCGGCGGGATAAATAAGCGCCTCCGCGACCAGCGCTGCCTCAGCCGCGCTAGCTCTGGGTAAAATAAATGCCCGTGCTGTCTGGCCGCTATTTTCCGCGCCTTTGCAAATTGCAAAAGTCATCGCCAGCGCACCGCGCACCGGCCGTAATTCGCCCGATAAAGATAACTCACCGGCAAATTCGTATTGATCTAAACAGTCAGCGGGGATTTGCCCAGATGCCGCCAAAATCCCTAGCGCAATAGGTAAATCAAAGCGCCCCGATTCTTTCGGTAAATCGGCCGGCGCTAAGTTGACGGTGATGCGTTGCGCGGGAAAATCGAAGCGCGCATTTTGTAAGGCCGCCCTCACCCGGTCTTTAGATTCTTTGACTTCAGTCTCGGGCAAACCAACGATAGTAAAACTGGGTAAGCCATTGGCCAGATGCACTTCTACCGTGACTTCAGGGGCGTCCATACCACTGAGGGCGCGGCTTTTGAGTACGGCGAGTGCCATGGCCGAGGCGTGGGCTTACTGCTTATTTAGCTTCTAATTGGGCCACGCGCGCTTCCAGTTCTTCTAGCTTGGCCCTAGTCTTGGCCAATACCTGCGCCTGTATATCAAATTCTTCACGCGTCACCAAATCGAGCTTGGAAAAACCTTGGCTCATCATGGCCTTGACATTTTTTTCTATGTCTTTTGCCGGAGAGTTTTCCAGGGCCTGATTGATTTTAGCTTGCATGTCAGAAAAGAAATTTTGCTTATCCATGGTATTCCTTATAAAGTGGTTTTTACTCGTCATTTGCACATTTTTGGTGCGTAACTTTTACAGCAGCTCAGATGTAACGCTTTAACTTGGTGCGGGATTACAGAGTCTAGATGTTTTAAATAATATTTTACTATTATTTTGAGTCAGCTTGATGCTTATCATAGCGTATCGCAGCTCAAGTACTAGGTCTTTTATACACTTCGCCACCCTCTCTACACTGGGAAACGAGCAGCATATCCGCGTATTTTTTGTATGTTTTCAATACTTGGCACGAGTTCTGCTTATACAAAATCAAAAGCAAGAAAATCTTTCCATTTGTTATACAACCAAAAGAGGGAACGCAATGAAAAAACTACTACTCTGTGCCGCAGTTGCAGCAGCTTTCACTGGCAGTCTGGCGTATGCCGAAGAGGCTAAGCGTGACAATGAATTTAGTTTCAATCTTGGTGCCGTTAGTGACTACCGCTATCGCGGCATCTCACAATCCCGTCTGGAACCAGCCGTGCAAGGTGGTGCGGATTACACCCACAATCCTAGTGGCTTTTATGCCGGTACTTGGTTGTCTAGCATTAAATGGATCAAAGATGCCGGTGGTAGTGGCAATCTTGAAGTGGACGTGTATGGCGGTAAAAAAGGCGAAATCGTTCCAGGTGTGTCTTACGATGTCGGTGTACTTTCCTATGTTTACCCATCCAATGGCTTAGCGGTTGATGCCAATACCACCGAAATCTACGGCCAAGTTGGTTATGGCCCAGCGTATATCAAATACTCGCACGGCGTGACGAATCTGTTTGGCTTTGATAACAGCAAAAACAGTGGCTACCTTGATCTGGGTGCCAATTTTGAAGTCGCCCCGGGTTACACCTTGGGTCTGCACTACGGTCATCAATCTGTGAAAAATAATAGTGCAGTTGCCTATGACGACTGGAAAGTCGGCGTGAATAAAGAATTTTTCGGTGTGAATTTTGGTCTGGCCGTAATCGGTACCAATGCCAATGAAAAATTGTATGTTACGCCAGCGCCAGACAATAAATTCACAGGCAAAACCGCTGTCGTTTTGTCCGCAGTTAAAACATTCTAAACTTCGAGCCAACCATGAAACTAATTACCGCAATTATCAAACCCTTTAAGCTCGATGAAGTGCGTGAAGCACTGTCAGCGATTGGTGTACAGGGCATCACCGTGACCGAAGTAAAAGGTTTCGGCCGTCAAAAAGGACACACCGAACTGTATCGTGGTGCCGAATACGTGGTCGATTTTTTACCTAAGACCAAGATCGAAGCAGCGGTCGACGATAGCATCGTAGACCGCGCAATCGAGGCGATAGAAACCGCAGCCCGCACCGGCAAAATTGGTGACGGTAAAATTTTCGTCTATTCACTAGAACAAGTAGTGCGTATCCGTACCGGTGAAACCGGCAACGACGCGCTCTAATCGGCCACAGGGGACATCCATGAAAAAACTATTTACACACCTGCTTGCTGCCAGCGCTTTGCTACTGTCTGCCAGCGTATTTTCTTCTGCCATGGCGGCCGATGAAGTCGCTGCCGCTTCGGCAGTAGTAGCATCTGCGGTCTCGGCACCAGCCTCTGCTGCTGCAGAAGTTGCAGCAACTCCAGTCGTCACCAGTGCACCAGCCGTTGAGGCCAGCGCCGCATCGGCCGTCGCGACTCCGGCAGCCGTGCCAAACAAGGGCGATACAGCCTGGATGATGGTCTCGACCTTGTTGGTGATTTTGATGACTATCCCAGGCCTGGCCTTGTTCTACGGCGGCCTGGTACGCTCTAAAAACATGCTGTCTATCCTGATGCAAGTGTTCATGATTTTTGCTGTGATCATCGTATTGTGGTGTGTATATGGGTACTCCCTGGCTTTCACCGAAGGTGGAAGATTCATAGGCTCGTTTGACCGTCTGTTTTTGCAAGGCATCTGGAATCCGGCTACCGCCAGCTTCTCGACTGCTGCTACATTCAGCAAAGGTGTGGTCATCCCTGAGTTTGTCTATGTCGCCTTCCAGGCAACTTTCGCAGCGATTACTTGCGGTCTGATCATCGGTGCTTTCGCTGAGCGTGCTAAGTTCACTGCGGTCTTGTTGTTCGTGGTCTTGTGGTTCACTTTCAGTTATTTACCAATTGCCCATATGGTCTGGTTCTGGACTGGCCCAGATGCAATTAAAGATGCAGCAACCTTAGCCACAGAAACAGCCAAAGCCGGCTTCTTGTTCCAAAAAGGTGCTCTCGATTTCGCCGGCGGTACCGTGGTTCATATCAATGCGGCGGTAGCCGGTTTGGTGGGTGCTTTCCTGATCGGCAAACGGGTTGGCTACGGTAAAGAAGCAATGGCACCGCACTCACTGACGATGACTATGATAGGCGCGTCCCTGTTGTGGGTGGGCTGGTTCGGTTTCAATGCCGGTTCGGCACTCGAAGCGGGTGATATCGCAGGTCTGGCTTTCATCAATACCTTGTTAGCCACTGCCGCTGCCACAGTATCTTGGGTGTTTGGCGAGTGGATGTCGAAAGGTAAGCCCTCCATGTTGGGTGGTGCTTCCGGTGCGGTTGCTGGCCTGGTAGCGATCACTCCAGCCTGCGGTTTTGTTGGCCCTATGGGTGCCTTGGTAATCGGATTGCTGGCTGGTATCGTTTGCCTGTGGGGTGTGAATGGTTTGAAGCGCTTACTCGGTGCCGATGATTCTCTGGATGTATTCGGTGTGCATGGCGTCGGTGGTATTTTAGGTGCCTTGTTGACTGGTGTATTTGCTGCACCAAAATTGGGTGGTCAAGGGATCATGGATTACGTGACCAACAAAATGTCGGCGGATCCTTACTCCATCATCGATCAAGTCACAGTACAGGCAACTGCAGTCGGCACCACCATCTTGTGGTCGGCGCTAGTCTCCATCGTTGCCTTCAAATTGGTTGATCTGGTAGTTGGCCTGCGCGTCCCTGAAGATGAAGAGCGTGAAGGTCTGGACATCACTAGCCACGGCGAATCTGCTTATCACTCTTAATCTAGTCCTAAGCGCAGTTTTACCATAGCTGGTATCCGCTAGTCCTGCTCAGAGCGCAGGGCTAGCTTTTATAAGCACCTCTTGTAGGTGCTTTTTTTATGCGCGCAAGCATTCAATTCTCAATAGTGCCTGCCCGCTCGCGCATATTCCATGCGGGTCTGCGGCCATGCCAGCCTGCAGGGCGCATGGAATATGCGCTCTGGAGCATGCCTATAAAAAATCTGTTTCAACTGGGTGCTGGGGACGCGGATACTGCCAACCAGCGGCGACCGCACTCGCCTTAGCAGCGTAAAAATCAAAAAATCCGTAACAAAAAGTGAGTTTTGTGTAATTTATCTCAATCGCGAGTAGAATTCGCTGTCGTTTTTCATTCAAGCTGCAAGTGCGTAGAGTGTTGCGCCCTGCAAACCAAATAGCTCACCCATAAAGGAAGATAAAGATGTTGATCAAGTCCCGCGTCGTACTGACTAGTGCTGTTGCGCTGTTGGCCTTAAGTGCCTGTAATTCTAAAGACGCCGATAAAACTGCTGCTGCCGGTGCGAGTACCAGCCCTGCTGCGGTTGCCGCTACCGTGAACGGTACAGCGATTAGCCAGAAACAAGTTGAGATGATCTTGAAACAGCAAGCCAGTCAAGGCATGCCAGACAATGCTGAATCTCGCAAAATGATTATCGACAATCTGGCCATGCAATTGATCGTGGCGCAAGAAGCGGCTAAAAAAGGTCTGGATAAAACACCAGACGTTGCCGATCAATTAGAAATGATCAAGCAATCGGTCTTGGCAGACGCTTATGTACAAGACTACATGAAAACCAACACCGTTACCGATGAGATGTTGACGGCCGAGTACGACAAGATCAAGGCACAAGCGGCTGGCAATCAGTACAAGGCGCGCCATATTTTGGTAGAAAAAGAAGCCGATGCGAAAGACATCATCGCCAAGCTGAAAAAAGATCCTAAGGCCTTTGAAGCACTGGCTAAAGCAAAATCGAAAGATCCAGGATCTAAAGACAAGGGTGGCGATCTGGGCTGGTTTGATCCACGCGGCATGGTGCCGGAATTTGGCGCTGCCGTGGCCAAACTGGAAAAAGACAAGTTCACCGAAGAGCCAGTCAAATCGCAATTCGGTTACCACGTGATCATGTTGGAAGACACTCGTGCTAATCCTATTCCTACACTGGAACAAGTCAAGCCACGCCTGACGCAGCAAGTACAGCAGCAAAACATGAAGAAGATGCTCGACGACATGAAGGCTAAAGCCAAGATCGAGATCACTGCAGCCCCAGCGGTCGCGGCACCAGCCTCGGCTACCGCAGCAACGCCAGCTTCAGCTCCTGCTGCTGATCCTGCCAAGAAATAATCAGCGCCTGGCGGTGCATGTATTGTTAGACTAGCCTGCGCTGAAAATACATCCCGCCAAAGAAAAAAGCCCCGTCTATGCAGACGGGGCTTTTTTTATGTACTTAATCGCTGCCGGGTAGTTATTAATAACGGAAGCTGTAGTGCACTTCCGCCCGACTTCGACTTTGCTGGCAATTACTTACGAGGTGGTTTATTACCTGCACCATCTGCTTTGAACGGACGTTTTACGCCGTCTTTTTTAGCATGTGGTGCCGATTTTTCTTGCACGCGACGATCGCCACCGGCTTTTCTCTCGCCAAAAGCGGAGGGCGCGGAGAACTTGGCTGGTTTATCAGTATTTACGCTACCTGCCGCGACCGGGCTGATCTTCAGTTGGCGATTCGCCACCCACACGCCTTTCAGGTGTGTTAGTACTTCAGGCGGCATGCCATCAGGCAGTTCCAGCGTGGTGTAGTCGTCAAAAATAGCGATCTTGCCGATATGCTTGGCTTCCAGACCGGCTTCATTGGCAATCGCACCGACGATATTGCTCGGTGTAACGGCGTGCTCGCGGCCCACTTCTATGCGGTAACTGAGCATAGGAATCTGCACTTTGCCTTTATTTTCCAGGCGTTTTTTCTCAGACTTGGCCGGTGCCTCTTCTTCGCCAGGGAAGCGAGCAGCACGCTCGACCACCTTGGTCAGCTTGCTCGCTGCAGCAGCAGGTGCTTTGCTGAAACTCGCCGCTGGTGCAGAACCGCTGGCGCCATCAGCACGGATGTTCAATGCCTGACCAGCTACCCGCACCGATTTGAGATGTTCCATCATGTCTTGTGGCAGACTGTCTGGCAAATCGAGCACGGTGTAATCGTCATAGATATCGATGCGACCGATAAACTTAGAGTCGATATTGGCTTCGTTGGCGATCGCGCCGACGATATTGCCAGGCTTAACACCATGCTCATGCCCTACCGCGATACGGAAAGTGCGCATACCAGGCTCAGCCGTGCGTGGGCTATGCTCACGACGTTGACCGCGCTCTTCGCGCTCAGGGCGGTCGCCACGATCAAATCTGTCGCTACGCTCTCCACGGGCAGGGCGATCGCCGCGCTCGGTGCGGGTATTGCGTGCCGGTTGCTCATCGCGCCAGCTATCGTCGCTCTTTACTTCACGCTTGTTTTTGTCGAGCAGCAAAGGCTCGGAACCACGCGCCATTTTCGCCAGCGCCGCTGCAATTTCAAACGCCGGGACATTTTTTTCGCGCTCGTAATCTTCAATGATCGCCAGGAACTGCTCGAGTTCGCCTTGCGCCAGAGTCTCGGTAATCTGATCCTTGAAGCGCGCGATACGCACGTCATTCACCGCTTGTATAGACGGCAATTCCAATGGGGAAATCGGTTGACGCGTTGCGCGTTCGATGGCTTTCAGCAGATTTTTTTCACGCGGAGTGATAAACAAAATCGCTTCGCCGCTACGACCGGCACGGCCGGTACGACCGATACGGTGAGTATAGCTTTCCGGATCATGCGGTACATCGTAGTTGACCACGTGACTGATGCGCTCCACATCCAGACCACGGGCAGCGACGTCGGTAGCGACCAGAATATCGATCTTGCCGTCTTTCAGTTGCTGAATGGTGCGCTCGCGCTGTTGCTGCTGGATATCGCCGTTAATCGCCGCTACCGAGAAGCCTCTTGCCGAAAGTTTGCCAGCCAGCTCTTCGGTACCCAACTTGGTGCGGGCAAAAATGATCATGCCGTCAAAAGTTTCTGCTTCCAGAATACGTGTCAGGGCATCGAGCTTGTGCATGCCGGACACCAACCAGTAACGCTGACGGATATTGTCGGCAGTACCGGTCTTGGCCGCAACGGTAATCTCGGCTGGCTTGTTCAGATAAGTCTGGGCGATGCGCTTGATGGCGGACGGCATCGTGGCCGAGAATAAGGCCACCTGACGGTTTTCCGGCGTGTCTTTCAAGATGCGTTCTACGTCATCGATAAAGCCCATACGCAGCATTTCATCGGCTTCGTCCAGCACCAGGGTTTTCAGCTTGGATAAATCCAGCGACCCCTTGTCCAGATGATCAATCACGCGACCCGGCGTACCGACTACCACATGCACGCCACGGCGCAAGGCCGACAATTGCGGACCGTAGCTCTGGCCACCGTAAATTGGCAAGACGTGGAAACCAGGAATATGCTTGGCATAAGTCTGGAAAGCTTCCGCGACCTGGATCGCCAGTTCACGCGTTGGAGCCAACACCAATGCTTGCGGTGCAGTCTGGCGGATATCTATGCGGGACAGAATAGGCAGGGCAAACGCAGCGGTTTTACCGGTACCGGTTTGCGCTTGGCCGAGCACGTCACGGTTTTCCAGCAAGACAGGAATAGTGGCGGCTTGAATAGGCGACGGGGATTCGTAACCGACATCTTTCAGGGCGCGGATAAGCGGCTCGCTGAGATTAAGATCGGTAAATAGGGGATTGGTTTCAGACATGGCGACACTCACAGATTCGCTCAAATCGCAGGATGCGACAGGATATATAGCGCGTAGTTTACACTCACACGGCAAATATAGGGAGTGAAATGCGTTTTTAGGGGCATTTTTACGGGCGTTTTGCGATCTTGCCTATACAATGGCAGCTTGAATCGGCGCTCCTGAATAGCTTTACAGACGTCGCCAACCTATGCATTAAGAAAAGAACAAGATGAATAAAGCCGAAGCCATACAAATTGCCAACGAATCTATGCGTAGCAATCTGCTCAATGAGAGCAATACCCAGTTTTCGAATGTGGTGCGCTATGTCAACGACGAGGGTTGGTGGTTAAACATCCCTTTGGCGAATTTTCGGAAAGACACGCATTTTTTGATTTGCAGCGAAAAAGCTAAAATAATCCGTCATCTAACGATAAAAGCGAACAACATCCTGAGTCCAGCGACAAAATTTCGGGTCAAAGATGGTGTCGCCGATATTTTTATTTCGGCAGCCAACCCCAAGAAACTGGTCGATGTTTTGCAAGGTGGCAGCAAATATAGTTTTCACAAACATCTGGTCGACGAACATCGCTTTTAATCGCTGGCGCTTAAATTGAGAGCGGCAGATCTAGGCTAAAGCGCGTACCAGCACCAACTTCACTGTGCACG
This sequence comes from Undibacterium parvum, assembly GCF_003955735.1. Classification (NCBI taxonomy): domain Bacteria; kingdom Pseudomonadati; phylum Pseudomonadota; class Betaproteobacteria; order Burkholderiales; family Oxalobacteraceae; genus Neoundibacterium; species Neoundibacterium parvum. The sequence goes on from NZ_CP034464.1 coordinate 1,809,586, forward strand.
CTGATCTGGCCGTTTAAGATAGAAGTGACGATGTTGTAGCAGATATTCAGACCCAGACCACTGCCACCTTGCCCAAGTTTGGTGGTGAAAAACGGGTCAAAAATACGCGTCAAATTTTCAGCCGGGATGCCGCTGCCATCATCCGAAAACTCTAACAAGACCCGTTTGCCATCGATACTGCTGGCCTTGATCAGCATATTCCCGATTTGCTCACCTTCAAAAGCGTGCAGAATCGCGTTTTCTATCAGATTGGTAATCACCTGACCCAAGGAACCGGGATAGCTGTCCATCTTGATATTGCTGGCCACCTCTAGCCGTATCGCATGCCCGGCATGGCTGATTCGGATATTTAAGGTAGCGACAATGTCTTTGAGCACCTGCTGTAAATCAAAACTCCGACGCTGCTCTGAGGTGCGGTCTACCGCCACTTGTTTAAAGCTACTGATCAGGGTGGCGGCGCTGGTTAAGCCGCGCATCATGATGTCTGCAGAACTTTTAACCTCTTCACAATAAGCCGTCAATTCAGAGCGGCGCAGACTTTGATCGCTCAGTTTATGGATAAGCTTTTTACTATTATCTTGTACTGTGCTGGCCACCAGCAGGCAATTGCCTATAGGCGTATTGAGCTCGTGCGCAACACCCGCCACCAAGGCGCCTAGCGCCGCCAATTTTTCTTGTGCGACTAAGTATGCCTGGGTTTGCTTCAGGCGCAGATAGGCGTCGGCATTGCTCAGGGCAATCGCACCGTAGGCGCACAGTGAACGGAAAATCATACGCTCGCTGTCCCCATACGCATGTTCTCTGGACGACTGTATCGTCATTACCCCCAATACTTTGTCGGCGATGATCAAGGGCGCAAACAACATGCTCAGGACGCGCTCTGTGCCCGGTATCAAGCCGGGGATCTCTTCATCGGCGGTAATTTCCGTCATGATTTCGCGTCGCTCGGCTATGCATTGGACGGAACGAGAAGTCGGATCTGAAAGTTGTATGGTGTCTGGCTCGATAGGCACGCCGTTCTCGACCCCAAAGGCCGAACTCATGCTCTGTTGATCGGCATCCATCAGGTAAATCACGAAGGCAGTAACATGCAGCAAGCCCTGCACATGCCGATTAATGGTCTGAAATACCGCATCGGCATCCAGACTGGCGGTAATCTCCTGACCGATATCGCCTAACAAGGACAAGATCGCACTCGATTTTTGCAATACCTCGGCTCTATCGGCTTCGGCATTGGCCAACTGACGTAAGTGCTCCGCCTCGGCACGCATGCGCTCGGTATGATTACTCAGTTGCACCGCAGTGGCGCGGTTGGCAGCCTCTTGCGTGTGGATTTTTTCACGGGCAGCGATGGCCTGACGGCTAAATTTAAACGCCTTTTGATAATTACCGACCGCAGCCTGTGCATCGGCGATCTCTTCGAGTAACTCGCTAGGCACACTGTAGCCATGTATTGTCTTGGTCGTATCGAGTGCTAATTGCAAATAATGTAAGCTAGCACTGGCAGCGGATATCTCGCCTGGCTTGGGTAAATTATGCTGAGTATAAATCGTCGCCAAAACCCGCAGCACATCAATTTTTCTGGCCTTGTCTTCTTTTTCCAGTGTCAGTTGCAGCGCTTGCGCGGCCACTAGCAATGCCTCTTGCGGTCGCCCTAGTTGCGACAGGGCATGGGCGCGACCACGCCGTGCTCCAATCTTATAATCCACTTGCTTACTTTGATCTGCTCGTTCTTGTAATTCGCTGAAACAATCAAGCGCTGTGAAATACTCGCCCTGATCGAGCAAGAGATCTCCCAGATAACGCAAGGCCATCAGATGTTGACGTGAATCGCGCATAGAAGCCACTAGCGGCAAGGCCTCGTCCAGCATTTCTTTGGCGGCGTCCAGGCGGCCTAATTTGCGCAAGGTTTCGGCCATTTGGGTCAGGCAATTGCCGACACTGACTGGCCAGGCGGTGGACCTTGCAAGATCCAGACTACGCTGCATCCATTGCAGCGCAGACTGGTGATCATTGAGATTATTGAAAGAATCTCCGATATTGCTGCCTATGCCAATCGCCTTAGAAATTTGCCCGCTCTGCAAAGCATATTCATAGGCTTGCAAACCATAGGCAGCCGCCTGGGCAAAATTACCCGAGGTGGAAGCACCATAAAACAAAAATTCATTGGCGCAACATGCTATGCCTGGTGAGAAATCATTCGCCAGCACCTGGAAATGTAATTGCCAGCGCTCCAGCGCCAGCGGTAGATTCTGATAACTAGTCTGGATCGCCTGGAAAGCTTGCACGGCAATTTCTCTGGCGCCATCTTGACAAGTTTGCGCCAGTGCAGCGGCCAGTGCTAATTCTGCTTCGACGATGGCTGGTACACCCTGGCGCAAGCCCAGCATTGCCAACAGATAATGCGCATCTAAACAGCCTTGCTGGGCGGCGACACCCTCGATACGCTGAAACTCCAGCAAAGCCGCCCTTGCCATCTGTTGTGCTTCGCCCAAGGCGGAATACAGTAACTTGAGCTCAGCCCTTACCAGTAGCAGGCGCGCACTGTATAGCGCATCTTCATCGGCGGTGAGCAAGGCCGGTGCCAATACCAGGATCAGAATTTCTGCCTCTGTGCTTAAGGCCAAGGCGCGCGCGCTATCTCTTTGGCGTAAATGCCAGGCCAAAAACAGCAAAGTCTGCAGCCGCGCTTTTTGCACTAAGCCAGGTAAAGCAGTCTCCGCTTGCACTACTTCGTCATTGGTAACGAATATATCCATCCTTAATACAGTGCCGCCTCAGAGTTAGGGAAACTTGCAAATTGGGACTTAGACGAACAAAAATTGTCTCTGCCCGCAGCGTTCAGCGCTCAGCCATAGAAATAAAATTTCTGCGAAATAATACAATGAATTAAGACGCGGGCTACATTTTGTTAAATCAGGGCAAATTTTTCTAGCTTGATCAAGTCTGGCCAGGCTTCCAAGAATATCGATTATATGGGGGGTATTATTTAGCCGCGTATATAGAATATGTGCGTTTTGCCATGTTTTAAGCCATACTCCTACCGGGTATCTGTATCAAAGCCGCGCGCGCCCTGGAGCCCGCCTGTGTGTATCGCCACAACATTTTCGCCCGCTCGAAATTTTCCTGCCATAACTAATTGATGTAAGGCATAAAACATTTTCCCCGTGTAAACAGGTTCGAGCGGAAGCCCAGTCTCGGCGGTAAGTTCGGCGCAGAACTGGCGCAATGCTGGCGGTGCCTTGGCATAACCGCCATGATGAAAATCACCTAATAATTCGTAATTTTGATACGATGGGTAGCCGGCACGCTGCAATAAGCTGGCAATTTCCGCATGTAAATATTCTGCATTTTTGATCGCCGCCACTCCCAACACCCGGCCATTTCCCTGCATTCCAGCCAGTATGCCGGCCAAAGTAGCGCCAGTACCGCAGGCCACCAGCACCGTATCGGGAGTCTGGCCTAAATCGCTGACGAGCTCAGCCACCAGTTCAGCCACGCCCGGCAATGCTGCCGGGTCACTACCGCCTTCCGGCAACCAGACATGCGGCTCGCGCAGGCCGCTGACGTGCGAGCGCCAGGCATCGGGGTCGGCGCGCAAGTGTCGATACGTGTCGCGCGATACGAACTGTATTTGCATCCCTAACGCCCGGCAATCGTCCAGCGTCGCGCTGTTCTGGCCTTGATCCTGAGCATAGCCACGTACCAGAGCTTGCGCTGGATAGCCGGCCAAGTTAGCCGCATGCGCAGTGGCGTGCAGGTGATTCGACCAGGCGCCCCCCATGGTCACCAGACTAGGCGAACAGCCTTGCAAGGCGAGTAACGGGTATTTGAGCTTGCGAAATTTATTTCCCGAGACCATGGGATGCAAGAGATCATCCCGCTTGACCCACAACTGTATTCCAGGGAAAAAGCGGCTTTTAAACACTTGCAAGGGGGAAAAATGCTGAATATCCTGAAATAATTGCATGAAAGCTTGCTCAATGACATTCAAATGGTAGAGTAGACATTTTAGCCCTATTTGCCCTATTTGCCCTATTTGCCCTATTTGCCCCCTCCAACGGAGACCAGCATGCCTCGTAACACCAAGCAATCGGTTCCCTATGCCCAACAGCAACTCACGCTAGCGATCGCTCAGCTGAAGCAAGGCGGCCCGCGCGAAGAGATTTTGCCTATGCTAGAGACGGTCTTGTCGCAATTGCAGACGCTCGCCACCCACGACTCTTTGACGGGCGCGTTGAATCGACGCGCCCTACTAGCCAAGCTGGAGTTCGAGTTAGAACGCTCACTACGCACCGGTCATAGCTTTAGCTTTGCGGTCATCGGCATCGACCATTTACCCGAGATCATGGAGCAATTTGGTCAGGACGCGACTAAGCACATCCTGCAAATGGTGACGGCACAAGCCAATACCATGTTGCGCACTTTAGACTCTTTCGGTAGGGTTGCCGCCACCGAATTTGCCATCGTCATGCCCACCACCTGGCTAGATCAAAGCCTTAAAGCGATCGCGCGCCTGCAAGCGCGCATTACGGAGGTCGACTGGAGCAACACCGTGCCAGGCCGAAATATCAGCTTTTGTACAGGACTCACCGCCAACGCGCCCGGTGATAGCGCTGATAAAATGTTGGCACGCGCCTCGGAGGCACTCAAGAAAGCCAAAGCCCTAGGCGCAGGACAGATTGCGCAAATCGAGGCGGATTTACCTAGCTACGATGCAAATGCCAGCGAATAAAATTTGGTGCGGACCGCAGGCCTTCATACTAGCAGACAAGTATTTAAGCCTAGGCGCAGCTTATCTTTCGAATACACTTTTTATATAGACAAATCGTGGTATTTTTATCAAACTGCGACTCTTATTTGAATTACCATCGCCACATGCTGATTAATCATGGTTCTACTTTCTCATTTCCTCCAAAGGCAAACCTGGCATGAGTCAATCTAGCCGCTCGCTCTGTCAAGCCTTACGCATAAGTGTGGATGATTTAAGAGTTGGCATGTTCGTTGCAGAATTAGACCGGCCGTGGACTCAAACGCCCTTCATGCTGCAAGGTTTTCTATTGACCGAAGTGCTGGATTTGCAATCGCTGCAAGCCATGGTCAAAGAATTAGTCATCGATCCACTGCGTAGTAATCCCAAGTCTTTACTACATCTGCATTGGGAATCTCTGCATGTGCCGGTAGAGCTGGAAAGCGCGGCAGATGCCGCCTTCGTACCAGAAACCAGGGTTTTCGTCTCTCATTTGCCGGCGCCAGAGTCGGCCTCACTATGGCAAAAAATCGCCAGCTGGCGCCACAACGCTGAGACTAAGCCTGGCCAGTTACGACGCCCCAAAAATAATGTGTTCGATAGACACACTGGAAGTACCCATGGCGCTCAAGCAAGAGTCCAACCCAAACCCTATTATTTGCGCTACGACCCGACGCCCGACAGCGTCGCTGCGGCCAACGCGAGACTGAAAAAACCTGGTCGCTCATCGAGATTTCAACCATCCTCGACCTTCGAATTTAGTCAGGTACTGCAAACGCTTTTTCCGCGCGATGCTGTGTTTGCCAAACTAGACTGGTTAGAACATTGGAGAAATTGGCAAGAACAAAGGGAAAAAGATAAGCGGGTGCAGCGTGGTCAGAATATTCGCAAGCAAATATTTCGCCCGAGAAAACGCGCCTACATTCCAAAAACCATGCATTTGGTGGTCTACAAAGATCATTCTACGCTGCAGCAGGAAGTCGTATATGCCCGTACTGCAATCGAAAAAGCGGATTGCCTGCTCAAGAAATTATCCGAAGAAATTACCAGCGATCGCAACATCGCCCTGGTCGAAGTTGCGCCAACCGTAGAATTGCTGACCGAGAGTGTGATTTCCAACCCCTCAGCGCTGATGTGGTTATTGCGCATGCGCTCAGAAAATTCGGAAACCTACGCGCACGGCTTAAAAGTAGCCATCTACATGATGACCTTGGGACGCCAACTCGGATTTTCGCGCCAACAGTTGACCGAATTGGGATTTGTCGGTCTGCTGCTCGATATAGGAAAACTGGAGTTACCTGACAGTTTATGGAGCAAACCCGACAAATTCAGCGCAGACGAACATAGCATGATGCAAACCCATGTAAATGCTGCAGTGAATATGCTCAGTGCCGACCGGGCAATGAATCAGAATATTTTACTCGGCATTAGCGAGCATCATGAACGCCTCGATGGCAGTGGCTATCCGCAAGGCATATCAGGCGCTGGGATCAGCTTGTTTGGGCGAATTTCTGCGATTGCCGATAGTTTCGCGGCCATGACCTCGGAACGCCCGTACGACGTCACGCGCTCATCCTTTGACGCCATGAAAGAGTTATTCAAAGAAGCCGGCACTAAATTGCATGCACCGCTGGTAGAAGAATTTGTACAGGCTATCGGGGTTTTTCCGGTGGGTAGCATGATAGAACTATCCTCAGGTGAAGTGGCGATCGTGCTCGAACATAATAAAGTCAGACGACTGGAACCCAAGGTTTTACTCTTGACCGCGGCGGATAAAAGCATCTTAGATAAGCCTGCGTTATGCGACCTGATGCGACAAAAAATAGATGCAGAAAACCGACGTAAAAAAATTCTCCGTGGTTTGCCTGACGGCGCTTACGGTTTAGTGTATCGCGATTTTTATCGAGCCTCATGATGCCTACTCTCTCTCCCTCTAGCAACTGCGAATTTTCTACTCTGGATGCTTTCATTGCTGCGCTTGAAGACGAAATACGAGGCGCCAGCGCTAGCGCATCGGTCGCGGTATTGGCCGTATCACTGCGTCGTAGCGAGCGGATTGCGGCCTTGTTAATGGCCGACTATGCGCTGCAAACGCGCCAGGAATTTCTAAAGCAGATACAGCCGCTGTTACGCAGCAAAGATAAATATGTCTTCGTCAATGAAGATGAATGCTGGTTTATGTTGCCGCAGTTAGCCTCAGAAGCCTTAGGCATACTCGCCGTCCATCGTTTACTCAATGCCTTAAACACGCCCTTCAAGATTGAGACCCAAACCATATTTTTTAATCCCACGGTAGGAATAGCCTGCGCTCCCATGCACGGGCTATCAGCCATGGCAATACTGCGTGCTGCCGATGCTGCGCAGAAAAATGCCCGTAGAGATAACCACAAATTTCTGTTGGCCGAATCCCAGCAAGACCTGAGCAACTTGCCGCAAGATCTACTCAGCGCGATAGAAGAAGTATTAGACAGCAACCGGCTGGAGATGCGTTATCAGCCTAAGGTCGATGTACGCACGAAAACCGTGGTGTCGGTCGAAGCTTTAGTACGCTGGCCGGCCGATCATGCGCTGGCGCTGGCGACCACGGTCTTGATTGATACCGTAGAGCGCTGCGGACTTATAGAGTTACTCACCATGCGCGTGTTCAATCAGGTGCTGGCACAACACGTGGCATGGCGCGCTGCAGGAATGAACATGCTGGTCTGGGTAAATCTTTCGGCGCGCTTACTCAGCCACGAGCAATTACCCAAAATTCTGGAACGCGCGCTGAGTATCTGGAATGTACCGGCTAGCAGTATCGGTTTAGAAATCACCGAGAGCGCGCTGATCCACGATATTGAGCACACCACCAATCTACTGTTCGAATTAAAAAACCTGGGCTTTCATTTATCCATCGATGATTTTGGCACCGGTTATTCTTCGCTGGCTTATTTGCGACGCTTCCCTATCGATGAATTAAAAATCGATAGGATGTTTATTCATGGCATGACCGAGTCTAGCGCCGATAAGCAAATCGTCCAGAGTATCATCGGTCTGGGTCATAATTTTGGTCTGCCGGTGGTCGCCGAAGGGGTAGAAGAAGCACATACTTTGGCAGCGCTAGAAGCGATGGGCTGCGATCAGATTCAGGGCTATTTTTTCGCCAAACCTATGCCGGGCGAGGCATTAATAGAATGGTGCCGCAATTTTCATGGCAAGTAATCTGCTGTATACGGTTTTACGCGAAGACTAATCGCGCATTTTTGAATGTTTGATGTTTCCCCTTTAGAAAGCCGTCATGCTGCAGAATTCTCCAAGTAAGCCACGCGCGCTGCGCATAGGTCTGATCGCCAATCGCTCACATCAAGATGCTCCGGACTCGGCTTTAGTGCAATTACTGCGCGGATCACGCGATGCGATCGCCCACTTGCAGCCAGAGTGGATCGTGGTGGGACGGACCTTAGATGCCATCATTTCTCACGATCTGCTATCTGCTTGCGGCCAACATCAGCGCTTCCCTTATGGTCGCGAAGGCGGCTTGATGAAACTGGTGGCAAGAGTGGTCGATAGCGATCCTTTGCGTGCAGTTGATGCGGTGATTTACCTGATCGATCCGGTCGATCCTTCTTCGGTGTTCCCGGAAGCGCAGGCGCTAAAACGTCAATGCGTGATCCACAAAAAGCCCTTCTTGTCGACCTTGGCCAGCGCCCGCGAATGGCTAGATTTAGAAGCCGTCGCCAACGGTGCTGCAGCAAACCCAGCATTAAACGCTAGCTACGCGCTACAGCACGAGGGTATCGCCCTGATCGCCCATGATGCAATGAAAGAACGCATGCTGGCGATGGCAGAAAAACACTTCGCTTTGTTAGACCAATTTTCCCATCGCTACGCCACCGGCACCACCGGCGGTTTACTGAATCAGCTGGCCCAAAAAATTAAGGGGGAACAGGCCGGACGCAATTGGGTACAGCCGTTTATGTCCGGCCCTTTGGGCGGCGATGCGCAAATTGCCGAACTGGTGTTAGATAGAAAAATCCGCCGCATCTTGTTTTTAGAAGATCCGCATGTGGCACGCCAGCATGAGGCCGATATCCAGTTACTCGAACGTGCCGCCCGCACCGTCAGCAATTTCGCGCTGGTCGTGAGCGAAACTGGCGGCGCAGATCGTTGGCTAGAACTAATCTCAAAACGCATGGCACTAGCTTGCTGAGCCACAAATAAACAGCGCCCCGATCAATCGAGGCGCTGGTTTGAGGCTTAGGCAGCTTAGGCAGCAGCCATCACAGGATCTTGCGGCTTGGCCGACAGACGTTTTAATCTGTCTACAGTACTCTCAGCGCTGGTGTCTGCCTGACTGACCGATTTTCTGATAGCATCGATCTCAGCCGCCTGATCCAAAGGTTTTTGACCTATGTCGGCCACGATACGCATGCCGGCCGCTTCATTGCTGACCGTTTGCGCACGTCTGGTCAAGGCGTTCAAGGCACTCGATTGTCCTTTTAAACCAGACAAACTACTGAGCTGACTCTGGCGCTCTACCCGCAATTCCTGCAAGTCTTTCTGCGCCTTGGCCGAAGCCAGATTTTGCATGGCTTTTTTGGCCGTCGCATCAAACTCGGCTAATTGCTGTGACAAAGCATCGACGATTTTTTGCAACTCGCCCATGTATTCCTGAGCGTCAGCTTGCTCTTGAACTTCTAGCGGCAATCTGGATTTATTCGCTTCCAGTTCGTCACAGAACAAGCTCACTGTGGCTTCTGAAATCTTACCGGCAGCGAGCCTGTCGGCCAAAGTGCCGCTAGCCTTTTCGTCATTCTCTATCAAGGCACGCAGCTTGATTACATCGGCCTGCTCTTTATCAAAAGAAGCGCGTGCGCTGGCCAGTTTTTGCGCGGTTTCACGCAGCGTATCGGCGAGTCGGTCGCGATCGGCCTCAGTCGCGGTTTCTGGATCAAAATTGGCGATCGCCTCCGACACTTTATCGCCGAGCACGCCGAAATGTTTGCTGATCAAGCGCGCTGTCAAACCCCAACCGTTCAAATTGCTCATGGTAATTCCTCTCGTGTAGGTGGAAAATCACTTTACTTCACTACGTCAATTTTTGATGCCATCCGGAGTTCCGCACTCCATGGATAAATCGGCATCAACTCTGTACAATCCATGCACTTGACGCTGTATGCATGATTTTGCGTAGACACAGCATAATGAGCAAAAAGACAAAAATCATCGGTAATAAAAAAGGAAATTCACCATGACACGCAGATACTCGGATATGAATCAGCATGATGCTCTGTATAAAGTGGCGCGCGCCTATCCCGGCGGACTAGAGGCATTAGCACTACGCATGCAAATTTCGGTCAACGTCTTACGCAATAAATTAGCCCCCGGCATCGAGACCCACTACCCCTCGTTTGAAGAACTTTCGATGATCGTTGAACATTGTCATCAGGCTGGTGTTAAGGATGCTTTATTACCGCTGCATGCGCTGCTGGGACGGCATGGCATGGCGGCTTTCCGTGTGCCGGAACCGGATCAAATTAGTAAAGACGATTTGTCGCAAACCGTGTGCCGCGTGATGAGTCAGGTCGGCAGTGTGGCCGAGGCTGTGTCAGATGCCTTGATGGATGGTGTCATCAGCGTGGCCGAGGCCGATCTGATCGAAAAAGAATTTCTCGGAGCCTTGACCGCATTGGGCGAATGGCGTGCCCGTATTCGCATCCATCACTTAGGCGAAGACGAAGAGTAGCCGGTAAGCCGGTCAGCAAGATCGCTGCGCCTGCTTTACAATGAGGGCTATGAGCGCGCTCTCATGGCTCACCCGGCGCGCATAAAATCACTTTAGCGCATCATGCCAAAACCTGCCGTTGCCCCCCATCCTCAGCCAACATCGTTGGCGGATTTATTTATCTCTTTCACCTTATTAGCGCTACAAGGTTTTGGCGGCGTACTGGCGATAGTCCAGCGCGAACTGGTTGAGAAAAAACGCTGGTTGACGAAAGAAGAATTCATAGAGGACTGGGCGGTTGCGCAAATCATGCCCGGCCCGAATGTGGTCAATCTATCGATGATGATAGGCAGCCGTTACTTCGGTTTGCCGGGCGCGCTGGCCGCACTGGCGGGCATGCTGAGCCTGCCCCTGCTCATCGTGTTACTGGTGGCCTTGCTGTATGCCCAGGTCGCCACCCATCCTGGCGTGGCAGGCGCATTGCGCGGCATGAGTGCCGTGACTGCCGGCATGATCATTGCCACCGCCCTCAAACTGGCACCCGCCCTCAACAACAATCCCTTAGGCTGGCGCAGCTGCTTACTGTTTAGTGCACTGTGCTTCGTCAGCATAGGCTGGCTGCGGATACCGCTGATCTATGTGCTGATCAGTTTAGGCGGCGCGGCCTGCTGTCTAGCATACCGAAAGCTAGGCGCATGAGCGCGGTGGCCAGCAGCTTGCAGGTGGCGCAGCAACTCAGTCTGCAATGGCAGGATTGGCTGCATCTTTTTATGCACTACATGATGCTGTCGCTACTATCTATCGGCGGCGCCATTTCTACTCTGCCCGACATGCACCGCTATCTGGTCGATCAACAGCACTGGCTCACTGATGCGCAATTTAATTCTTCGGTGGCGATTGCGCAGGCGGCACCTGGGCCGAATGTCTTATTCGTTGCCTTGATGGGCTGGAACGTCGGGCTCAACACCGGTAGCATCTGGGCCGGTTTACTAGGCGTGCTGGCCACCATGGGCGGCATCCTCATCCCCAGCACCACGCTGACCTTTGTAGCGGCGCGTTGGGGCCACCAAAACCGCGAACTGCGCGCAGTACGCGCTTTCAAACTCGGCATGGCGCCTATCGTCATCGGACTGTTACTGGCGACCGGCTGGATCATGGCCAGCGCGCATCAAACACTGCGCCAGGACTGGCCGATCTGGCTACTCACCGCAAGCTGCGCCGTAATCGTCTGGCGCACCAAAATGCATTTGCTATGGTTGCTGGCAGCCGGTGCCACACTGGGCTGGTTCGGCTGGATTTAATGCTCGACTGAGCGAATAAAATTTTCAGCACCCCCGCCAACGCGCATATCCCATGCGGGTTGGCGGGCATGCCGGGCTGTAGACCGCATGGGATATGCGCGTTAGGCCAGTGCGATTTTAAAGCTCAATCTCCCATACAAAATACCATTTTACGGATTGATCATACCCATATTGGGTGGTATCATGCCCAATATGGGTATTTATTCAGATGCATTATTTTCTAAAACACAACAGCGAGTCCTGACGGTCTTATTTGGCCAGCCGGATCGCTCGTTCTATGCGAACGAAATCATCACCTTGGCCGACTCGGGGTCAGGTGCGGTACAGCGCGAATTAGCGCGTCTCGAAGCCGCAAGCTTGATCACCGCACAAAAAATCGGCAATCAAAAACACTACCAAGCCAATCACGAGGCACCCATCTTCGCTGAGTTACGCGGCATCGTCTTAAAAACCTTTGGTGTCGCCGATGTACTGCGCACCGCTTTGCAAGCGCTATGGCCGCAAATAGAATTGGCATTCGTCTATGGATCAATAGCAAAAGGCAGCGAACATGCAGGCAGTGATATTGATTTAATGGTAGTGGGCGAATTGGCTAGCAACGCGCAACTGCTGACAGCCTTACAGTCTGCCCAGACCCAACTCGGGCGAGTCATTAATCCCACGCTGTATTCTCACGATGAATTCAAGCAACGCGTTAGCGAAGGCAGATCATTCATCATGCGCGTACTAGAACAGCCCAAAATTTTTGTGAAAGGAGTAGAGCATGACATTGCCCGAATCAGCGCAATTAGCCAACCTGGCACGGATAAATAAATTAAAGCTAGAAGCACCTGATGCGCGCGAATTGGCTGGATTATTGCGTTCATCAAGAGTACGACTACAGGATGCCAGGCAAGTCAGTCTCGCATTAGAAAGCCGTTTCGATCTCGCCTACAATGCCGCACATGCAGCGGCACTGGCCGCCTTACGCGCACATGGTTACCGCAGCGAAAACCGTTATCTGGTGTTTCAGTGTCTGGAACACACCCTGCAATTCAAACCAGAACAATGGCTCATCCTCAATCAAGCACACAACAAGCGCAACCTGGCGGAATATGAGGGCGATCTCGATGTCACACTGGGTTTTGTTGAAGAGCTGATTGAGCATGTTGCGGTTTTGCTGGATGCTGTGACGGCATTAGGGTGAGAATTTCCCATCATCGCCCGCGCAGTCAGATCCTGTACGACATCCCGCATACTAGTCGCCACTGAATAATCCACACCAATCGCGGCAAAGTGTTTTTCGCCGCATAAGATTTTGTCGTTTTCTTCCTGTCGCCGCTTCGTCGCGTTCAAGGTGCTCTCGGTTTCACTTTCCAGATAAACGCGAGAACTCTTTTCAAACACGATCGCCCAATCTGGGTTATAGGGACCGACGGGCGTATCGACTTTGAACCAACTTGGTAGATGAGATCATCGCCTAGCGCTTGAAGCACGCTAGCGAGCCGCCACTTTAACGAAAACCTAAACAAAGCGTGAGCATCCTTGCTTCATTTTGGTGTGGTGGCCGCAAGCTGCTTTTGCACTTTTTTACTCAGAGTACTGCAAGCCTTAGCGTACGACCAGTCTATCAGCTCGCGCAAATAATCAGGATCGACACTGGCGACCGCAACGATACTGACCCAATGAAATCTGTGCATATACCGCGCCGGTTTAATGCCAGCCTGGTCGGTCAGTTCGAGGAAACGCTCGGGCGTCACGCGCAAGCTAAAGCGCCATTGCTCGGGTGCGCTAGTCTTAAAATAGGCAAATTTTTTGCCCAGTACCGAGTACACCAAAATATTCGAGGGGGCAGAAAATACGGCACACTCTACCTGTGGCAAGCTGCTGCAATAGTCTTTAAGCTGTTTTGTATTCATCAGTTTTCTCAAAAATAATCTTAGCGCATCATCGCAAAAATCCTTGGTGAAGCGCAAGCGGATTGCGCATAGCGCCTGAGGGCGCAGCAAATACTCGCGAACTCATGCAGTGTTTGCCACTTGGCTTTGTTACACTAGCGCCCTCTGTACTTTACAACGCGCCACATGTCCCATTCCGCCTTTCTGCTCGTCCTGCTCGCCGGTTTAATTCACGCACTATGGAATATCGCGGCCAAAAAAGCTGGTGGCGATGTGCGCTTTGCTGGTTTCACCAGCCTCATCATGATGCTGGTCTGGGCCCCAGTTGGCCTGTATTTCGGCTGGGATGTCGTGCCCGATTGGGGCTGGCTGGAATGGAGTTTTGTCGGCGCCAGCGGGGTTTTGCATGTGCTGTATTTCATCACCCTGTTGCGTGGTTACCGCAAGGCCGACCTGACCGTGGTGTATCCGCTGGCGCGTGGCTTCGGCCCTTTGATCTCATCCGGTGCGGCGCTACTTTTTTTAGGCGAGCGTATGTCACTGATCGGCGCGCTAGGCGTGATTGCGGTGGTCGGTGGCGTGTTTCTGATTGCTGGCGGTCCGCGTTTATTTCGCCAACTTAAGGATCAGACCCAACAGCTGCGCCTGCGCAAGGGTATTTATTACGGTCTGTTGACCGGCTTGTTTATCGCCAGCTATACCGTGCTCGATGGCTATGCCGTCAAAGTCATCCTGATCTCGCCTATTCTGGTCGACTACTTCGGCAACTTCATCCGTCTGGCGCTGCTGCTGCCAGCCCTGCTGCGCGATAAGCAAGCGACGCTGACCTCCTGGCGGCTGGAATGGAAATACGCCCTGATCGTCGGCACCATCAGCCCTATCTCCTACGTGCTGGTGCTATACGCTATGCAAAGCGCACCACTGAGCCATGTCGCACCCGCGCGCGAAGTCTCCATGCTATTCGCCGCCCTGATCGGCGGCCACTTACTAGGTGAAGGCGACAGACTACAACGCCTCATCGGTGCGCTCTGCATCGCGACAGGTGTGATCGCGTTGGGGAATTTTTAGGAGTAGCCTTTTTATTCTCGCGGCAAAGGCGCACGATGTTCTTCGGAATTTATTTCGACAAAGTAGGTGCGATTAGCAAAGCGTAATCGCACACCGGTCGCGGTAGCCATTCAAAAACAGACGCGGACGAAATCCGCATTTTCTAACGGCGTTCGCCCATAAAAATCACGCGTGGACAAGGGGTTTTCGGTTCTGTAGCCGGGCACCAAAATGAGACCGTAATCGCCCAGTGCTGGCAGGATATTTCGATCAGATCGGGGGTCTCGCCCTGGCCCAGGTTGCAGGTTGATTGTAGTGCGGCGTCGAGAGATTTGGCTTGAAAATACCCATAGCCGCTAATTTTTTGCACAGCCTGGTAAGCCAGTTTCGGATCTAAGCTGCCGGGGCGCATCACTAACTGACGCTGCCTGAGCTGGACCAGGGTTTCTAACTCGGCTTGGGCGCAGCTCCATTGTTTCGCGCTGCGCACGCATTGCGCCACGTAGTACAGCGGCTGCCCCTCAAGGCGCGCGTGCGGGCGGCATTTGACGTCGGCATAATTGGCGGCACTGGCGTTCGCTTCAAAGGCGCGTGCATCGATCTCGGCCAGCGCCATCCCATATTTTTGTCCGCACACAACCTGCTCCAGTAACAGACTTTCGTCACGGCTGAATTTGGCAGGAAAGGTTTGCGTTTGCGCCACTGCCGCTAGCGCTGGTGAGATCAGTTGCGATAGCACGATGGCGGCCGGTAAAAGTAGTCTAAGACGTATGCGGTACATCGATTTCATTTTTTATCCGGGCCAGCCTATGTTCAGAATTTTTCAGGCAATAGTCGCATGCAAGAAGCGGCAACGCATAGACTATCAAGCGGCTTATTTTACATGCCATCGCTCAATTCTAGAAACAGCGGTCTGTAAAAGCAGGATGCATAAAACAAAACGCCCGCAAACTAGCGGGCGTTTTGCTTGCTGAATCTCGCTACTTAATAACGCTGCTGGCGTCGTCTGGCTTGCAGCATCAGCATGCCTACGCAACTGAGTAAGCCTAAGGCGAATAAGGCCAGGCTAGCCGGTTCTGGTACTTCGCTCCTGGCTATTTCAAAACTAATCGTGTCGATGGCGAAATCTTCATTTCCTGAAATTCTGACTTTCGCGATATTGCCCACGCTGCCGGCGATATGCCCTACCGATCCCGCTGTCCCGAAACTATTTAAACCCATTAAATCGACTTCGATCAGATTGTCGAAAATGTCGAAAAAACTGGCGGTGAAAGTAAACGGGCTGGTGCCATTGATGATGTCAAAATTGAGACTATTCACCAGGCTAGAGAAAGTGAGGTCGATATAGCCATCTAAAGTGCCATATAAATTTAAGCCCGAGGTTTGCATGTTCGACCAGCCAGATGAATTCATCACCACCGCGCTAGCTCCTGAACTCACGGTCAGATCCGGATAGCTGACCACATTGTATGCGCCACTGCCAAAACAACAATCGACGGGTGCACCTAGCTCATCAAAATTGCGCGTAATCGGTGCCGCGACGCTAGAAAGCGCGGTCGCCATTGCCATAAAACCGAGGATGAAGATGGCTAGCTGTGAACGGAATATCGACTTCATGATGAATCTCCCTGAATTATTATTGGTGGTGTCCGGGAGTAAGCATTTTCCATGCCGAAACAATTTAAATGAAGCAAATCAATCAGTTAATGCTGCATTTGTGAAAAAAATAACAGATCGATTGTAAAAAAAGTCGACAGCTATATCGACAATCGCGCTGCCCAACCAGCGTGCATTCTCAACAGACCGCATCCACCCCGGCGGCTCGCACAAAGGCCAGCAGCGCCTGATCGACACCGGTACGTGCCAAGCGCTGCGGCTCTTGCTGCAGCGCTAGCCACATTTTCTGACGCGTGCCCGGATCGACGCCGGCAAAGGCTTGCGTGAGTTGCTCCCATTCGGCGCAAGCGGCCTGCACCTGCGCCGAATCTGCCGCCGCAGCGGCGTGCATCAAGGCGCGCACACGAGCGATCAGGGGTAGCCATGCTAGCCCGTTTTTGCCATAGCTGCTGCGTAGTTTTTGCATCTCGGCCGGATTTAGATAGCGTGCATAAATGGCTAAACGTTGCTCGGCCAAGGCCGCGGCCATATACGCCATCATGGCTGGGTCTATGCCGGTTTGCGCTTGCACGCCGCTCTCTTGCAGCATCATCTGCGCCGATTTCACCATCAGGTCGGGTTTACCACCGGTAAATTGCCTGACCAGATCAGACCAGCGCTGAGCCGCCTGCAGCACTCTGGGCTCGTCCACTGGACACGCCGCTGCCATCAACTGTTTCACTTCTGCGATCAAGACTGGCCAGCTCAATTGCGCCTCAGCCACCACCGGATCGTTCTTGCGTCGCTGCAGCTCGGCCTGCTCATCGCTGCTGAAATATTTGTCATACATCGTCATCAACTCCAAAGTAGCCAGCCAATCGGCCAATTCCGGTTCAAGCCCGCCTTGCTGCGCCTGTTGCAGCGTGTCCTGCAAATTACTAAGGCGATCACGTAAACGCACTGCCTGGCTGATCTGCAGATTCAAGGCCTGTAATTGGCGCGCTATCAGACCTGGCAAAGCCTCGCCTTCACTCGCCAGCGTGGTAGCTACCTCGGCTAAAGACAAGCCGAGTTGGCGCAAGGCCAAAATGCGGTGCAAGCGCGCCACATCGTTGCGGTTATACAGCCGGTAGCCAGCCTCGCTGCGCGCGGATGGCGCGAGCAGCCCCAGCTCATCGTAGTGATGCAAAGTACGCACCGTTAAGCCGCTACGGCTAGCCAATTCACCTATCTTTAGTAACATAGCCTCACCTCCATAACGCAACTTTCCAGCCTCACCTAAGGTCAGGGTCAAGCACTATTGTATATTTTTGCAGCAGCGATACGCCAGCGCGCATATTCCATGCGCTTCTTCGGCCTGCCTGGCTGGCAAGCCGCATGGGATATGCGCGCTGGCCGGGTGCTGTTTGGGATTTTCAACTAAGAAATAGGCCTCCGTTTTTCCTCAGCGCTGCAACAGCATCCCGGCGTTGACAGCTCTTAGATTTTTTGACGTTCATAGTAGTATCCTAAACTAAGCCATATCACTTGCCCCATGTAATGTTAAACGCAGTCTTCTTGTCTGATCACAAGCAATAAACTCAGTCACATAAATCGCTTGTGCGAGGTGGGTGCTTGAGTCTACATTGTTCACTTCAAACCGATAAGATTGAAAAATGCTTAGTTTCCGTACTTTCTGGATGCCTCTGTTGCGCTTGCTTATCGCGGGTCTGTCGCTGTTACTATCGCTGTCAATCAGCACTCAGGCTCAGGCTTTGCGGGTTGGTTATTTTGATCTGCCGCCGCATGCTACGCAGGATGCGGCAGGCAAGGCATCGGGTGCCGCAGTCGATATGTTCCGGCTAGTGGCGCAGCGCATGGGGGCACCAACAGTCAACTTCCAGCAACTGCCTATGCCGCGTCTGCTGAAAATGCTCGATGCTGGTGAACTCGATGCCATTTTGCTGCTCGTCAAAAACCCTGAGCGCGAAGCCAAGTATTTTTTCCCAGCCCAATCGCTGTACCAAGCACGCGCCGGTTTGGCTGTTGCTGCGAGCTCTAAGGTGACCGTGCTGCCATCCGCCGATGCACTCCAGGGCATGCGAATTGGTATTTTTCTAGGGCAGTATCTATCGCCCAGCATGCGCCAAGCTGGCCTCAACCTGGAGCTCGTTGGCGGTGGTCAAGATATGTTTGTGCGCAATTTTAAAAAATTGATGCTAGGCCGTCTGGACGCGGTCTATGCACCAGATACCTTCGTGTTGCGCTACGAAGCCAAAGTCTCAGGCGTGGCGGCCGCGATTCGGATTGTGGAGCTACCCGAGCCTGCCACCCCCGGTTACACCGTTTTCAATAAAAAAGATGCGGCAAACTTAGGAGCCCGCTACGAAAAAGCCCTAGAGGCCGTGATCAAAGAGCGCGGCGATTATGTAAGTGCCTTCCTGCGATTCTAGGCAAATATTTACTCAGCCTGCCTAGCCTGGATGAACGCTTAAGCCGGACTTATTGCGCTGGCTTGCTTTGCGAGCGTCAACTCCATAGCTCTATGTCCGCCTTTGATTCAGCGAGCCCGCCTGATTGTATGTGCATAGCCTGTCACTAGCAGCGCCAGCGTGATCAGGGCATGCTGCGTGATCGATGCGCTATCGGCGGCACCGTTAAAGCCCAGCAGGTCTATCCAGGCGACGTCGTTCGCATTGATCGCCACATATAACCAAAACAAAGAGAGTGCCAGAAAGCTGCGCGCGCTGCCGGTGCAGCGCCCCAGCAAAGTGGCGGCAGCGGCCAGGCTGCAGATACCGACCAGCAAGGCCAGCAGGCTGGTCGGCTGGCTGGCGAACAAGGGCAGGCCAATTGGCAGCAATAACAGCCAGCCGAGTAGGATCGGTGTCGCCAGATGGCGCAGATAGCGGCTAGTCGCGCCGCCGCGGGTGGCGTGTACCAGGTGCTCGGTATCGGCCTGATAATCGCGGCTGGCGATATCTGCAATCCACAATAACCATACCAAAGTAGCGACCAGCATGAGGCCAGACAAACTGGCGGCGGGTGCAGCCAGCGCCAGCAGCGGCATCAACAGTAAGGCTAGGATAGCCGCTGGCGCACTGGCCAGACTTAGGGCCAACTCCGCAATCAGTTGGCCGCCCAAGCCTGGCACGCGCGTGGCCAGCGCAAACACCGGCCGCGCCAGTGCCGCCAGCGGGCGCAAGGCCTGATTGAGCCACTGCAAAGGGCTACGGCGGCTGTTGCTGAGGCTAGGCTTGAGCTTATCGCCTGAATAGCGGTGAAACAGCAGCAGCGCCGGTACTAGCGGCGTCAGTGCCACCGCACCGCAAGCGAGCCGGTAATAAATCGGCAGTGACCACCACAGCGCGTCGGGTAACAGCAGCGGTGTCATGGCGGGATTAAACGGGCCGCCGCCTAAGGCAATCGCGGTGGTTCCAAAATGATGCAGCAAGATCAGCATGATGCTGCTCATGCCGAAAAAATCGAACAGCATAATGGCTGATCCATCGGTGCTAATGGCGCGGCCCGCCTCGCCTTGCGCCACCAAGACCACGCACCAGACGATGAAATACAACAGATCACCGAACTTACCCATCAAAGGCACAAAGCTATCGAACAAGAGCGCGCAACTACTACAAAAAAAGATCAGCGGCAGCAGCATCAGGGCATAGCTTTGCAGATACAGCAGCGGCTGTATAGCGCCGACACCAATTAGCGCTTGCTTGAGCATGATGGTCAGCATCACTACGCTGCCTATCAGACTCAGGTAGGCGACATTGCCTAGCCAGCGTCCCAGTAAAAACCAGGCGCTGCTGACTGGCGTGCTGGCGATCACGCTGGCGAGGCCCTGGCGCAGATCTTCGCGCACCCGGCCGCGCACCAGATAAAAGCCAACAAAGCCTAATAGCATGGCGCTTAAGGTGGCGCTGCCCAGCGCCAGTGCGGCACTATTGTAAGCAGTGCGGGTGCCATTGACCACCATCATTGCGGCCCCGGTTTTAGGGTCAAGTATCATGGCCCAGGTACCAGCCGCTACCAATAGCAACACCAGCACGGTGCTGAGGCGACGCAGCCGCAGCCTTAGTTCTAGTTGCACCAGGCTAAGCAGAAGATGTAAATGCAAATGTAGATGCAGCTTCATGCGGCTTGCTCCAGGCTGGCGTAGCGTTGCGCCATCAAGGCTTCTTCCAGACTAGGTTCGGCCAGCGCGGCGTCTGCGCAGGGGCTGTGCGGATGGGCGATACGTAGATTCACGCTGCTACCGCTACGCTGTGCCTGCAACACATTGACCCTGGCAGAGAGCGCCTCAAAATCGCTGTGGGCGACCTGTGCCGACCAGATCTGGCCGCGCGCTTGTTGCAGGAAGACGTCCGGGCTTTGATGGGCGATCAATTTGCCCTGACGCATAATCGCCAACTCGCTGGCGATACTCGCCACATCAGAGACGATATGGGTGGACATGATCACCAGTTTTTTAAACCCCAGCTCGGCCAGTAAATTGCGAAACCGTAAGCGCTCTTCCGGATCGAGACCGGCGGTGGGTTCATCGACGATCAGAATATCGGGATCATTGATCAACGCTTGCGCGATGCCTAAGCGACGCCGCATACCGCCAGAAAAAGTAGATGCCGGTTTATGCGCGTGTTCATGCAGGTTCAGCATTTCTAGCAACTGCAACAGGCGCGCCGGATTGCGCACCCCTTTGAGCGCTGCAAAATACTGCAAAAATTCGAGCGCGCTGAGATTAGCGTACACGCCAAAATCCTGCGGCAAATAACCCAGGCGTTGGCGTATCGCATTCGGGTTTTTGACGATGTCGACGCCCTGAAACAAGATCTGCCCGCTGCTGGGGCGCGTGAGCGTCGCGATCATCTGCATCAGGCTGGTTTTACCGGCACCATTGTGGCCGATCAGACCCACCACGCCCTGCGTCAGCGACAAGCTCACATGGTCAACCGCTGGCGCATTTTTTCCATAGGTTTTTACTACTTGGCGTATTTCCAGCATGATGCGCTTCCTCGCAGAGTCTGTAATCAGGCTAGCACTGTACTGCGCCAAGTGAGGGCAAGCCAGCACCACCCGACAGGCTGCCTAAAGCTTGGGCCAGAGCGAAAAATAGGCGGTTTAAAGCGCAAATCGCGGTTTAAGAAAATGAGGACTTAGGCAAAATTGCTGCGGCTAGGCGCTTGCAACGACGCTGGGGCGGTATTGCCTAAGTCCTAAAAATATATTTTTCCAAGCGCGTATCCAAACTGCAGATACTCGCCTCTTAGTTGGTGAGGGATGTCCTCATCACCTGGAACTGGAAAACATCATGTTATATGCAAAAAATTTACCCGCGTGGGAACGTCTGGCACGTATCATTGCTTCAGCCTTGGCAGTGGCAGCGAGTTTTTATTTTTTTAGTGGCAACACCGCGCTGTTGCTAGCCGCTTCGGCAGTTGGCTTCGCTCTCACTGGCCTGGTCGGCTTTTGCCCTATGTGCGCCATGGCCGGACGCCGCATCACTAAAGACCAATAAGTCTAAGAAAAATAAGCACAACCGGGCGCATCATCTGCCCCCGGTAGTGCTAGCAAAATCAGCAGCAAAATTGCTTACAAAATGCGGGTAAAACAGCATGAAATTATCAGAACAAAATCTCGGCTTACTCACTGCCGCCAAGATCGGTGACCCCAGCGCGCTCAATCATGTGCTGATCTTATGCCAGCCCGATATACGCCGCTATGCACAACGCCATTGCGCCATCAGCGATGTCGACGATGCGGTACAAGAAAGCCTGCTGATACTCTCGCGCAAAATCGGCACGGTACAAGCGCTGGCGGCATTTTCTGGCTGGCTGTTTAAAGTAGTGGCACGCGAATGCCGCCGGCTCGGTCGTAAAATGCTGCGCTACGATCCCTACGAAGAAGAAAAACTAGAAAGCTGGCTAAACACACGCAGCACCGATCAATTGCGACTAGAACTGATACAGGCACTAGAATCGCTGCCGCAAGACTATCGAGAGATCATCTTACTGAGAGATTTTGAAGAACTCACCATAGGCGAAATCGCCCAGCATTTAGGACTAACCCCAGGCGCCAGCAAAAGCCGCCTACACCGCGCCCGCCTGCTAGCTCGCGAGTATTTGCTGGGTAGCCAATAAGCAGCTTGCGCCAAGCCTAGCTTACGGCAAGCCCACATTTAAAAACGATCACGCAATCTGGCTGCGCCTGCTGGCAGCATTTCGGCCTGTAGGGCGCGTGGGATATGCGGGATGGGTTTTCGATTTGAGAAATCGTTTGCGTGCGCTTGCACGATTGCATGTCAAATTGCTAGTAATTTAATAAACGTTTCGCTTACAATTCCATTCCTAAGCGCCCTATTGGCGCTAAAGTCGAACAAACTTTATCCGCCGCAAGCTGCTCGCGGATCTTATTTTTTTGCGTTCCGGTGCGGCGGGTCTACGCTATTAAACAGTATTATCAATGAGCACTGATGACACCGCAGCGCAGCAAAACGCTGCCGAATTCGCATGGCAGAACGATGATGTCTTTGGCCGCATTGCGGCTCGCTACGACCAGCTATGCGATGTATTTAGCTTTGGTATTCACAGACTCTGGAAACGGCGCGTCGCACGGCGTATAGCAAATGAAGAGTGGCGTACGCTACTCGATGGCGCGACCGGAACCGGCGACATCATTCTTCGCGTACTAGCCGATGCTTCAACTCAAGGACGCACAGTCATCGCATCAGACGTGAGCACAAAGATGCTCGCAATCGCAGAACAACGCCTACGCTCCTTCCAAGATACGCTGAGCCTCAGACTGCTTGATGCCGAGAACATGCCGTCCATACCGACAGATAGTATCGACGCATACTCTATTTCACTCGGCCTGAAAATCTGCAACCGCCACCTAGCAATCCAGGAAGCGCTGCGAGTTCTCACGCCAGGAGGCAGACTCATCGTCTTAGAAGCATCCAATATTCGCTGGAAGTTACTACATCGCGCCTATCTGACATACATGGCCGTCTGCATGCCAGCGCTCGGCTGGCTGGCAAGCGGTGGTGACGCGTCTGCGTACAGCTACTTATTACAAGGTGTTCGCGACTTCCCATCCGCCGAGCAGTTTGCTCAAGAGTTGCTAAACCATGGCTTCGAGGAGGTCGAATTCGAGCGACTATCACTTGGTATCGTCGCGATACACAGCGCGCGCAAACCACGCAAGAGGCCTTAACAAAGCGCGGTCGGCTGGGTTAAAGCTTCATCAACCCAGCAAGAACATGGTCACAATGAACAGCGGCAAATTGAAATTGTCGGCTAGATGTGGATAGGGATACTGGGCTGACCAGCTAGTGATTTATCAAGAGGAGAAATGCGTATGACACCGACAGAATTGATGAGAGAGTGGGTCGCCAGGTTCAATGCAGCAGACATACAAGGCTTGGCGGAGATGTACGCGGAAGACGCTGTTAATGAGCAGGCCGTTCTTGCTGAACCTTTGGTAGGCCGCTCGGCAATCCGCAAATTGCTTGAGGTCGATTTCGCTCGAGCAAAGATGGTGTGTATCGAAGAGCGTATCTATGAGTGCGGAGATACTGCGATTCTTCAATGGCGAGACCCACTCGGTTTGAAAGGTTGCGGGTTCTTCCAGTTTAGGGATGAAAAAATCTGCCATCAGAAGGGATATTTTGATCAACTATCGTTCTTTAAAGCGCAGGGTTTACCGGTTCCGCATGACTATCTCAATTCCTAAGCACAACGCAACACACAACAACAAAGAGCAGCAGCAAATTAAAATTGTCGGCTAAATGTGGATAGGAATGCTGGGCTTACTAGCCCAGCCTACGAGTTACGCCGCACACCCATTTACTTTCAAACATAGTTGTCAACCACAAGGAGTAAGACCATGAAAATTTCGGTAGAAACCATCGTCAAAGCGCCCATCGCCAAAGTCTGGAGCGCTTACACCACGCCGGACGACATCAAGCAATGGAATGCGGCTTCTGATGATTGGCACACGACCCAAGCCAGCGTCGATTTGCGTGCCGGTGGGGCGTTTTCATCGCGCATGGAGGCCAAAGACGGTAGCTTCGGTTTTGACTTCGCAGGTACCTATACCAAGATCGTGCCTCACGAGCTAATCGAGTATACCTTCGGCGACCGTACTGGGGTAGTCGAATTCATAGAGAACGAACTTGGCGTCAAGCTACGCGTCAGCTTCGACGCCGAAACCGAGCATCTGGTGGAACAACAACGTCAAGGATGGCAAGCTATCTTAGATAATTTTGCCAGACACGTTGAAGCCAAACAACCCGGTAGGCTGGGTTAAAGCTTCATCAACCCAGCATGCACATGGCAACAAAGAGCAGCTGCTAATTGAAATTATCGACTGAATGTGGGAAGGGATGCTGGGCTTACTAGCCCAGCCTACGAACTGCACTACAAAGCTTATTTATCGAAAAGTGCTTTTGCGTACGAATAGCTTGCAGCAGCATTGTCGAGGCTTGGCATTAACGACTGCCGGGTAATTCCCAGATCGAAGAGTCTGCGTAATAACTCATCAGCTTCAGCGCGGTAGGCTGGGTTAAAGCTTCATCAACCCAGCATGCACATGGCAACAAAGAGCAGTCGCAAATTGAAATTATCGGCTAGATGTGGAAAGGGATGCTGGGCTGAATAACCCAGCCTACGGGCTGTAACCGTTAGGTGTTGTCAGGCATGTGGTCGCTCTTGCCATTACACGCGTAAAACTGTCGAAATATTTTACACACGCACGCAATAAAAAAGATAAGCTATTGATTTATAACATATTTCTATGAGTGGCATAATAATTGCTTATATTGAAACTTCTAAATCTCACTATTTTAAAGTCTCATAAATGAAAAATTCCAAACTTATTTCTATCATTTTAATGGCTGCGTTATCCTCTATTTTGATGACAGCGAACGCTTCCCAAATCACCCAAGCAGAATATGATGCTGCGTCCAACTTGGTTAACTTTAATACGATTGGAGACGGTACTTTAGTATCAACACAATACACTGCTAATGGCGTTACGTTCAGTGGTCAAATCGTTGGACAGACAAGTGGTGATGGCGTTTTTTCATCGACCTCAGCGAACACTTACTATGCACCTAACCGCACTGATACATGGGGGGCTAAATTCTCCAGCACAGTTAGCTCTGTTGGTTTCTATGCAGAATATTGGCAGCAAGATGTGATCACTTTAGGTGTCTATAACAACAACGTACTTTTAGGCACGTACAATTTTAACAAGCCAAACGATGATATCTACTCCACCTATATGATCGGTGTCACGGATAGCAATGCGTTTGATGAAATTCGTTTCTCAATCTCAGGGAGCTCCAATCATTTCTTCAACATGGATAACTTCAAATTTCAAACAGCGACGCAACAAAATGTTCCAGAACCAACATCGATCGCAATGTTTGGCCTTGGCCTCGTTGCTTTAGCATATCTCCGTCGTAAATCTGCATAAGCATACTTCTCGGTAAAAAAGCCACCTGTTCTAAGGTGGCTTTTTTTGTTTGTTGTTTGCGTTAGTTGAGATTTGACCTGCACTCCCAATCATGGCGAATGCAATAGACCCTTTAAGGTACATAGCAATTAGCGATAGTGCACGCCGTTTGATTATGGAACGGTGCGATTTAAAAACTATTTGCTTACCGGCGCAGTTGAATTTGATGGAGTGGCGGGGAATCGACTCGGTCGTGGGCGCTAGGACATGAATGTCCCCTTTTTCGGCGCGCTAAAGCACGCAAAAAGCCTGGTTGCCGGGCGTAATGCCCTTCAGCAAGCGTAGCGTGCGTAAATCGTAGGGTGCGCCATGCGCACCACGCACACCATTAATCGCCAATAATTTCCAGCTTTTGATTTTGAGTCATTGGTGCGCATGGCGCACCCTACAAATGTGAACGCACTATGCCAGTAAGGCGTCATGGGCTTCGTCTATTTTGTATTTAAAATCGCAGCGCCTGCCTGCCAATTCAAGCCCGGCCAGCCAGCAATCCCTGTACCAGCGCTAGTAAGGCGGCTTGTTCGGCTGCCGGGCTGAACAAGGGGGCGCGTTGCGTGCATGCCTGGACGATTTCTTGATAGTAGCCGTGCTGCAGTTCCTGGTCCTGGCGGCAGCGTTGTAGTAAGGCGGCGAGTCCGGCGGCATCGTCTAGCTCAAAATAGCCTGGGTAATTTTCGCCTAGCATGCCGAGATTGCCGGGGATGCGTGAGGCCAGTACCGGAGTGCCGCTACAGACTGCCTCCAGCACCACATGCGCGCCGCCCTCGATGCGGCTACTGTGTACCAAGACATGCGCATGCTGGATATGCCTGAGCGTGCGACTGTGCGATTGACTACCTAACCAGCGGTAATGCGGATACTGGCTGGCACAGGCTTGCGCTTGCGCGCCCAACTCTGGCTCTAGTGCCGCCCCGATATGATCAATGAAAATGTCAGACTGGGCGGCAAGTAGCGCGGCAGCGGCGAACAGGGTTTGCGGTGATTTTTCGGCGCGCAGATGGCCGACCATCAGGGCGCGTAAGTGCTGCGGCGTTTTCTGTGCCGGGGCGCGGCTGGCACTCGATTGGAAGATCACCTGGGCTTTATGGCGCAACTCTGGCGGCAAGGCATCCGGCCCGCGTTCTTGCAACACCACCAGTGCTTGCGCGTAACGCAGCGAGGCTTGCGCCGCCGGGTCGCTGAGTATGTCGCGGTATAAGTCGGTGCCGGTCAACACCAGGCCCAGGCCGGGCGCATCCGCAGTAACGCTTAGTCTGTGCGCCCACCGCGCAATCGAGCTGGCCGAACGGCGCGCATGCAGGGCCAGCAAGACTTCGGCTGGCTCACCGTCCCATTCTTGCGCGATCTTGGTCTGATAGTAAGGGCTGAGCATCTGCGACCAGCGCCAGGCGGTCTGCCAATTGCCGTTATTCGCCGCGGCCAGGGCCGGGCTGAGTATGAGTACGCGTGGCTGTTTCATAACCAGCAGTGTAAGGCATAGGCAAAAAATTTTGATAAATGTGTGGCCAAAGCTGTGGCAAATTCTGCGCAATAGTCTGCGCTGTCACGTGCAAATGGCGTTGATTTCGGGTCTAATATACAATTCGCCCCCCGTCATTCCCTTTTCACTGAGGATATCCCATGTTTAAATTGTCTGCCACGCGTGCCCTTGCTGCCGCCCTTAGCTTTAGCTTGCTGAGTTTTACTGGTCTGTTACACGCGCAGGCGGTCTTTAAAGTCACCGCCATCCCGGATGAATCGCCAACTGAACTAGCGCGTAAAGCCGCGCCTCTGGTCAAATATCTGGAAAAGACCTTGGGCATGAAGGTCGAATTTACCCCGGTGACTGACTACGCCGCCTCGGTAGAGGCGCTGGCCAACAAGCAGGTTGATCTGGCCTGGTACGGTGGTTTTACTTTTGTGCAAGCCAGTGTGCGCTCGGGCGGCAAGGTGATCCCGCTGGTGCAGCGTGAAGAAGATGCTAAATTTCGCTCGGTCTTCATCACTAGCGACCCTGCTATCAAAACGCTGGCTGATCTGAAGGGCAAGAACGTCAGCTTCGGTTCGCAGTCCAGCACTTCCGGCCATCTGATGCCACGTAGCTTTTTACTGCAAGCCAATATCGATCCGGATAAAGATTTTAAACGCGTGGCTTACTCCGGTGCACATGATGCGACCATCGCTGCGGTAGTGGCGGGCAAGGTCGATGCTGGTGCTTTGAATATTTCGGTGTGGGAGAAATTTGTCGCCGACGGTAAAGTCGACACGAATAAAGTGCGCGTGTTTTACACCACGCCAGGGTTTTATGATTACAACTGGACGGTACACGCCGACATGCCAGCGGCACAACGCGAAAAATTGACTAAGGCTTTCTTGAGCCTGGATCGCGCTAGCCCAGAAGGCAAAGAAATTTTAGAGTTGCAACGTGCCACCCGCTTCATCCCTACCAAAGCTGAAAATTACAAGGGCATAGAACAAGCGGCACATAGCGCTGGTTTGCTCAAGTAAGCTAAGCATGAAGTTAGATTTACGCGCAGTCTCGGGCCGGCATCCGGCCGCCAAGCCGGATGCCGCGCCCGCCTTGCGTGAACTCAGCCTGAGTTTGCGCTCTGGCGAACAGCTTGCCATCATCGGCCCCTCGGGGGCTGGCAAGACCACGCTCTTGCATTTGATGGCGTGTGCGCTACAGCCATCGCAGGGCAGTCTGCAACTGGACGATAGCGATCCCTGGCAACTCTCGCGCAGCGCCTTGCAAAAGCTGCGTGGCCAGCTGTTTTTAGCACCACAGGTGCCGCCCTTGCCACCGCGCCAAAGAGTGGTGACGGCGGTGCTGGCCGGGCGTCTGCCGCATGAAAATATCTGGGCGAGTCTGCGCAGTCTGTTTTATCCGCAAGACATTCCACGCGCCGAACGCGCGCTGGCCAGCTTTGATCTGAGCGATAAATTATTTGAACGGGTCGACCGACTCTCAGGCGGCGAACGTCAGCGCGTCGGCCTGGCGCGTGCGCTGCTGTCTGAAGCCACGCTGTTGCTGGTCGATGAGCCACTGTCGGCGCTCGATCCGCAGCGCGGCGAGCAGGCCATAGTTGCACTGACCGCCGCCGCCAGTGCGCGCACCGCAACACTGGTAGCCAGTCTGCATCATGTAGAGATGGCGCTGACGCATTTTCCGCGCATCGTCGGTTTGCGCGATGGTGCCTTGTTCTTTGATCTGCCTGCCGCTGAAGTCAGCCCACAAATTTTGCAGGCGCTGTATGCGCAAAAACTGCATGAACTGAGCGGCCCTGCCCTGCCCACTGACGAGCAATTCCCAGGCGCGCCGGTACCAGTGGTGATGTTGTGCCGTTGACCTCAGCAATGCCTGAGCCAGCGCTGCGTGATCCGGCCTGGCGCGGGCGGCTGTTCTGGGCGCTGGCTAGTCTGGCGCTGTTGTGGCCAACTTTAGTCCTGACCGAATTTAAACCCTGGATCTTGCTAGAGCCGGATGCCTTGAAACCGGCCTGGAATTTTATCAGCGCGTTTTTTCCGCCACGGTCTGATCCCGAATTTTTACTCTTACTGGCGCGGGAAACCTGGCGCACCGTGGCGATGGCAACTGCTGGTATGAGCCTAGCCCTGCTGCTGGCGCTACCCTTATCACTGCTGTCGGTGCGGGTCTTGTCGCTGTCGGCACTCACTGGCCGTATGGCGCTGCTACCGGCCATACTGCGGCAATTGGTGCGCTGGACCCTGATGGTGCTGCGCAGCGTTCCTGAGCTGGTCTGGGCGCTGGTGTTTGTACGGGTGGTGGGCTTGGGGCCGACCTCGGGCGTACTGGCCATCGCACTGACCTACGGCGGCATGCTGGGCAAGGTGTACGCCGATATTCTCGAAAGCAGCGATGCGCATGCCAGCAGCAGCCTGATGCGCAATGGCGCGGGTCGCCTGCAAACTTTTTTCTATGCGCTACTGCCGCAAAATGCCGCCGAGCTGACCAGCTACACCGTGTACCGCTGGGAATGCGCGATACGCTCCAGCGCAGTGCTGGGTTTTGTCGGCGCTGGCGGTCTGGGGCAATTGATGGATAGTTCCATGAAGATGTTTAATGGCGCGGAAGTGGCTAGCATCTTGCTGGTGTTCATGGCGCTAGTCTGGCTGGCCGACCGCATCAGCGCCGCCTTACGCAAAATTTTGGCATAAACATGCAAGCTCCTCAGCCACCACCGACCAAACAAGCAAGCACCCCAGCGACCACCCAATTGCCGCCCAAGCTGTTTAACGCGCGTTGTCTGTCGTGCTGGTTAGTCTTGGGCGTCGCGCTGCTGGTGCTGGCCAGCTTTACTACCCTCAATCTGCAATGGGCGCAGTTTTTCTCCTGGGATGCGATTAGCCGCATGGGACGCTTTGTGGGAGAACTAATGCATCCCGAAAGCAGCTCCGCTTTTCTGCACAAGCTAGCGCTGGCGACCCTAGAAACTCTGGCGATGTCGGCACTCGGTACCTTCATCGCGCTGATACTCGGCGTGCTGCTGGCACTACCGGCCAGCAAGGCGCATGCGCAAGACCCGGCGCGCTGGCGTGGCCCGGCGCGTTTGCTGCTGAATGCCCTACGCAGCACGCCGGAACTGGTGTGGGCTACCTTACTCTTGATTGCCGCTGGTCTCGGCCCGTTTGCCGGGACTCTGGCGCTAGGTCTGCATACGGCTGGCGTGTTGGGCCGCCTGTTTGCCGAAGCCATAGAAAATGCGCCGCCAGAACCCGGCTTTGCACTACGTCTGCGTGGCATCTCTGAAACCCGGATATTTTTGTACGCCAGCTTGCCGCAAGTTTTGCCGCAACTACTCAGTTACACCCTGTACCGCTGGGAAAATAATATCCGCGCCGCCGCCGTGCTAGGGGTGGTCGGTGCCGGCGGCCTGGGCCAGATGCTGGCCTTCCACATGGGCCTGTTCCAGATGGGCGAAACCAGCAGCGTCTTGCTGGCCATGATGCTGCTGGTAGCGCTGGTCGATGCGCTCAGCTATCTGATACGCAGTGCTTTATCGCGCTGAAACGGCCAGCTTGCCTGGCGCAGCCACTGCGGCCTCAGGCTTGGCCGAGCTACTGGACTGCGGCTTTGGGCTGCCAGGGCGTTGCGCTTCTTGCCCCAGTTGCTTCTGGCGCGCGGCATTGAGCTCTTCAATGGTAGGAGGCTTACGACTATCCGGCTGGCATGGGCCTTCCTGATAATGCACAGCCCCTTTGACGCTGCACTTGTACACCGGAGTTGCCACGGCAGACGGCAACAGCAGCTGAGCGAGGGCGAATGCCAGGACCATTGATTTAACCATGGGTAAAGCGAGCAGATGAGTGAAGCGCAATTTGCGATAAGCGTGCATGAAGTAAAGCCTAAGAGATAGATCCGTCGCCGTGATCGGTATAGCGGAAGTGTGAAACAGTTTTAAGGTAAATCGCTCAAAACGCGCTTGCAGCATGGTTTTTCAAAGCCCTAGTGAAGATTTAATCGCTTAAAAAAAACCATAAAAAACCTTATTGCAATTGCTTTTCATTCTATCAATAAATTAGTTAATTTGAAATTGTTTTAATTTCTTCTTGATCTGCGCCTAGGCTTGATGACTTGCGATACTCCCCCTAGTGTTTTTCTATTGCCCAATGAATATATGCGCGAATGGCAGGTTTTATTGAAAAAATAGGGGGTATATTCTTTGGCTGGCTTTTGATGTGGGCTTTAAGCGCTGTAGATTGTAATAGCGCGGTGTATTGCGCACCACTTAATGCGCCTTACGGCTTTGAAGCTTAATCTGATCAGTCACGCAAGGCGCAGCTACTTTGATAAGAGCGTATTCTGATCGTGTATTAATCTCCAGCCGCCACGCTCCTTGTTGAATACCAAGCTGAGCAAGTAGTGCATCTTGTATTCGACTCCAGCCTCGTCCAGGTCCGCGTATTTAACATCAAGCACGGCGACGCCAGCGCTGGCATTGGATGTCGCGCTTAATATTTGATATGACCACGACCAGTCCCGATCAGCCAGCCAGGCTTGAGTTGATTTCTTGAACTCTGCGCTGGACTTCGAAAGTCGGCCATTAGGTAAGATGAAAGTCAAAGTATCAGCCTCAGTTAAGGTCGACTCAAAAGCGACCCAATCTCTGTTTTCAATCGCTGCAAGATGTGTCCTAAGTGCCGCATCAAAGCTGCTCGTGTTGGCGACTGCAGACAGTTGCCATAACAATGGCAGTATCAAGGCAAGGCGACGAATACTGCTTGATGTTTTCATGTGATATCCGGAAAAACTGAGATGTCTGTTGATGGCTAGGAAGGTCCGTCAGCGCTGTAGGGTGTAATAGCGCAGCGTATTACAGCATTTTAAGCATCCCATGCGGCGCAATACGCTACGCTATTGACGCCCTACCCAATGCGCCATACGGCCTTGCCCCCCCTACCAGGCTTGTTGACAATCCGTGTTGAATGCAAGCTTAGGCATTTCGACCTTGGCTTCTTAAGATTCCTTTATTTGGCATTGACGGGACCCTTGGTCTTGGCGTCGGAGTCGTACCAGTAGTCTTCACCCTTGAGGCGGCGATCTCCCTGAATGGTGTAGGTGATGAATCCTTGCTTGAACACCAGCGCGCCATCGCTGCGTTTGGCTTTCACTAGCTTGCCGTTCACCTTGACTTGTTCTTGGTTGTTGATCTGGATCTCCGCCACAGTAGCGCCAGTGGGCCCAACCGCCACCCAATTGCCGGCATATGGTGGCAGATTGGCCTGCGCGCTCTGAACTGCGCTTGCGGCGGGAGTCTCCGTGACGACGTTCGCCTTGGCGTTTTCTGCTTTGCTCTTGTTGATGTCACAGCCTTGCATCTCGCTCATTTGGGTGCAACCGGAACGTTCAAGCTTCTGACGGTATTTTGCGTCGATTGCATGGGCGGGCGTATTTACCAACAGCAGGCTGGTAATGACGACAATGAAATTTTTCTTCATTTGTTTAGCTTTCAAAATTTTAGGCGATTCAAAGGCATCACCATGAGCCTCAACGCTGAGGTGCCGGAATTGCCGCCACCGTAAAATTAATAAGGAGAAAATCGACATTGGCGCCCCACTGATCGTCTTGTTAAGTCGGGTGGGCACAGCAGCATCGTGCCCACGCGTGAGGCTCAAACAACAGATCAGCTTAAGCCCATCAAAGCAAATCCTCCATGCAGAGCTGTCGGTCCATCTCTGCGTGGGCACAAAAACCTGCCCCCCCCTACCAGGCTGGCCGCTCATTTTGATTGAGATAACCCCAAATTCTCAAATACGATTGCTCTATCGAATACGGGATATTGAACCTTGCCATGATACGAAAAATCTCTTCCGAAATATCGATCTCTTTATCTGAAATTAGATGACCTCTAAACTCTCGTCTAACAAGTTCAAAATCTACCCATTCGATTGCCGGACTTTCGTCGAACATCTCATTCCACCACACTGGACTAAAACCATAAATAACACTCGAATCAATCCGTTTATAGCGCACATTTGGATTTATTTCGTTTTCCACTTCAAATGCGTTACATAGCTCTTTCCATTTGGTGCTATTCATTACAGAAACCAATTGGCGTTCATTTCTAATTTTTAGCAACTTTGGATTCATGGTCGAACCGTATAACGCCGATTTGAAAGGCGCGCGCGCCAATCAGTAAATTTGAAGAGAACGCATATTCGCACGTCACTTTCGAAAGTCATGTTAAGAGGCATGGTTACGTTCCAAGACTTTTGCAATCAAAGGCTGCGTATACAGAACCTCGAGACTTAGGCACGTATCATCACCTGAATGATGGAACTCGCCTTCGTCAAATGCTTGATAGACCGCAAATAAGATAGGGGGCACTTCATCATCGGTTACTGCCCAAAAGTCAGGCGAAGTGGCAAGTAAGAAAAGTGAGTTCATAATGCAGTCCCCGCAATCATAGGTCATTCTTCCATCGGCATATTGGCGTGCAACGTGAAGCGCCACCATGTCGCAACATGCAAGCAACGACAGTTCGACCGATTCAGCAAAGAACCTCAGCTCTCGAAATCTAAGAGAACTGTTTTCCGCCGCATTGAGAACGTCAACGAGATCGATGATTTTTGCCTCTTAACTAGAAATGTCCGTCACCGTGACGGGCGAAACGGACGGGTGTCGCAATTTAAGAGCAAGCTATCAAAACCCAAGTCCAGCTTGGCTTTTCTGCGATGTACTATAAATGCGGTGAGTACTAAAAAATCCTGAAAAGCGTGATTGCTGTTGCCTTTCATTTTATCAATAATATTGACATATTTGAAATCAATTTCAATTTTTATTGCCCAGAATGCTGGCCATGTGGGCACGCTGCCAGTTTAGTCAGAATCGCCTTTTTGCGTCTTTCCTTACGCGACTGGCTGGGCTGCTTAAATATACTCCCCCTAGTGTTTTTTAACGCCCAATGAATATATGGGCGAATCGTACGTTTCATTAAAAAATGGGGGGAGTATGTAATTTTCTTGGGTTTTTATGGCGGCTAACAACAGATCAGCTTAAGCCCATCAAAGCAACTCCTCCATGCATAGCTGTCGGTTCATCTCTGCGTGGGCACAAAAACCTGCCCACCCTAGCAAGCTGCTTAGCCTATGGTGAGATCTCCCATGCGTGGATCGCTGATCGTGGCGAGGCCGGTTTCCATGCGTCCGGCGAAGCGCCGGATGTAGGTCGGATATTCGCTACAGCTCACTGTGAAGTCATACCAATTGCCGCTGTTGCTGAGCTTGATGCTGATCTGCTGTTGCTGTCCGGCGGCGACTGTGGCGTTCCACTGTTGGCCAGGGAAATAGGCGTTGGCGCTGATTTTGTAATGCAGATTGCTGTTGCCGCTATTGTGCAAATGGAAGACGATTTCACCGTTGGCGGGGTCGTAGCGCAATTCTGGTTTGGCACTGGCCTGCATGATATTGCCCCTGAAATGGCGATGGAAGCCATTCGGGCCGAGTAGCCAGATATCATATTCGCCCTTCAGTAAATCGCTGACATACCAGCTGTCGCTGAGTTGTTGGCCGGCCGCTACGGTGTAGCGTCTGGGCATCAGCAACAGGTGTTTTTTATCGTAGACATGGAACACGGCGGCTTGTTCGCCCTGGTTGATGAAGTCGATCGTGAGGCTATGTTTTAGACGCTCGCATTGATCCTGGCAATTGAGCTGATACGGCAAGGCGCGTGATGGCCGTATGCCGCTCGCTTGCTGAGGTAAATCACCGCGGCTAAACAGTATCGGTAGTTTTCTTCCGGGCAGCGCCTGGGCGCGTTCGGCGCGTTCTTTGGTGAGTGGAAATTGCGAAAAAAAGCTAGCGTCATCCGGTTCTGCAAAATTAAAGGCGGAGCTTAAATCACCGCAAACGGCGCTGCGCCAAGGGCTGATATTCGGTTCTTCTACGCCAAAACGTTTAGCAATAAATCGCAAAATCGAGGTGTGGTCGAATACCTGAGAATTGACCCAGCCGCCCTTACTCCAGGGTGAAATCACATAGCAAGGTACGCGTGCACCTAAGCCATACGGCCGGTGCAGATGCAAGCCGTTGTCATCTTGTGGACTCTTGTGGTGGTGGTATTCGCCCGTGGTGTCTACGCTGGATTTGCCGGCTTGCTTGCGCAAGCTGGGGTTCTCGCTCCAGAAGCTATACGAGGGTACGGCAGGGGCTGGCACGTGGTCGAAGAAGCCGTCGTTTTCATCAAAATTGACGATGAAGACGGTTTTACTCCAGACTTCGGGATTGGCGGTCAGCGCTTCCAGCACGCGTGCGGTGTAGTCGGCACCTTGGGCCGGGCTAGATGGCCCCGGATGCTCGGAGCCTGCCGCAGTGGCGATGATCCAGCTCACTTGCGGCAAGCTGTTATTGGTGACGTCTTCCAGCAGTTTATCGAGATCGCGTTGTCCGAAGGCTTTATCCATTAAATCCGGATCAAGATTTGGATCGCGATCGGCATCGCGGTAAGTCTTAAATCCTGCCAGCGGATTGTCGGTGAAATTGTCGTTTAAATCCTGATAAATTTTCCAGCTGATACCGGCGCTTTGCAAGCGTTCGGGGTAAGTGTGCCAGGTGTAACTGTCGGCGTAATTATCCGCCCCCAGACTGTCGTGGCTATTCCCGACGGCCGGGCCGTTACCGAGCGGGGGCGCGCCGTTGCTGCCGCTCCAGTGAAAGATGCGGTTGGTATTGGTGCCGCCCATAAACGAGCAGTGGTAGGCGTCACACAAGGTAAACGCATTGGCCAGCGCAAACTGAAACGGGATGTCGCGCTCTTTAAAATATCCCATAGAGTGATTGGTTTTCGTCACAGGCCAAAAAGACATGCGCCCATGATCCCAGGCATTTTGCGCATCTGGCCAGGTGTGGGGCGTGCCCTCGACCCGCATGTAAGAGAAATCTTGTTCAGTATTCAGATGAAAAGGCCGCACGCTCATTGGTAGCAAAGCACCCTGGGTCCATACCGAGCGACCGCTGGCCAGCGGTATCGGGAAAGGATCGGCAAAACCACGCACCCCTGGCAGGGTGCCGAAATAATGATCAAAAGAGCGATTTTCTTGCATCAGGATCACGATGTGTTCTACATCTTCTATCGTGCCGGTACGGTAATTGGCCGGTATCGCCAGGGCTTTTTGTATGCTCAGCGGGAGTAAGGAGGCCGCAGATAGCGCGCCTAATCCCTGGCTAGAACGGCGTAAAAAATCGCGGCGCTGGATGTTGCTGGTGGGCTTGCTCATGAGCTTTCCTTAAGTTTTTGAGAGAGTGGCTGATCGATGGCTAATGCTCTGCTCGCAGGCAAGTGGCTGCGATGCGTGTTGGCTGAGTTGGCAGAATTAACTAAATTGCCTGAATCGGCTGGAATTATTGCAAAGCAATATGGCAGGCGTATGTCGCCAACCCGCCATTTAAGTATCCGTTTGGACTATGGCGATGGTTTACGATTGGGGGTTTTGCGGCCGCGCTCTTGCGCATAAGCCATGCGCTTCTCACAGTATCTAGCCCTGAAAGCCACCTGAAAGCCGCATGGGCTATGCCTGTTGGCTGTCTGTTGGCGCTGGCTATCTGGAAACCCGCATTGGCTATGCGCTAGATCCCTTGGCCTACTGTGCTCAAGCCCGGCTCAGGTTTTATTTTTTGGAGGGAAGCCACTACTTATGAACAGGCGCTTGAAAGTCGGGTGGGCACAGCAGCATCGTGCCCACGCCTAAGGCTCAAACCACGACAAATCAGCTTAAGCCCATCAAAGCAAATCCTCCATGCATAGCTAGCGGCTCATCTCTGCGTGGGCACAAAACCTGACCACCCTAGCAGGCTGAAAGGCGCAAGGTTGAGCGCCATTAGGCTTTTGCAGACTACTATTTCCAACTTCTAAAACAGTGAATTAGCAGGTAGATTCCAAATCCGGTTCCGATTGGAAAACCAGAAAGCATGACCACGGCGATAACTATCGACGTAACTCGCGCCCAGATGCTTTTACGAAATGCACCTTTTGCCGTGAAATAGTGAAGCGCAGCTAATCCGGCCAAAAACAAAAAGACAAGCCAGAATTCAAGAATTTGTGGAAATACTCCGAATGCTATAAGAGCCACGGATAGGGCTGTGACCACCACATAAAGCCACGAAATGAACTTGTGGGCTTTTGCCACTTTGATGTAACTCTTTTCCTCTTCCATTTTTTGTGTAAGCTCTCCGAATGATTTTGTGTGAAACAGCCTAACTCGATATGTCCGTCACCGTGACGGGCGAAACGGACGGGTGTCTTATAAACATTTAAGAGCAAGCTCTCAAAACCCGAGTTCAGCGATGTAGGGTGTAATAGCGCAGCGTATTGCACCATTTTAAGCATTCCATGCGGCGCAATACGCTGCGCTATTGGCGCCCTACCTAATGCGCCTTACGGCCTTAGTTAGTTCTTTCCAAGAAACTTCATCAAAGCGTCTGAGGGGAAGCTCCCAGGATCAAATTGCCTGCGCTCCAGCAATTCAATGAAACTTCGGCAGAAGGCCTCCTGACGTTCGGAATCTAGTTGAGCCAGTGCGTTGGAATAGTTCTGAGAATAGTAGCCAATATGAAGCCCGATCTGAATCTGATCCTGCCCTGAAAGAGCATGAATGGTTTGGTCTACCTTTTCGAAGTATGGCTTTTGCCTCTCCCTAAACTCTCGGTAAGCCAGTTTCAAACTCTCTGCTGTAGCCACGTCAGTCTTTTCGTCGAATAGCTTCTTGCACAAAACGTAAAACTTTGGCGTTGTAGCCTCGGATAATAGGATCACCCCCATTTCATTTGGCGATCGCTGTTCTTCCTCTGCATGTGCGATTACTGGCATAACTAAGAGGAAAATCAAACTCATCCATACTCTCATCGTAATGGCCTAACTAGATATGTCCCTCACCGTGACGGGCGAAACGGACGGGTGTCGCATAAAAATTTAAGAGCAAGCTCTCAAAACCCAAGTTCAGCTTGGCTTTCCCGAGATGTACTGTAAATGCGATTGGTACTAAAAAATCGTGAAAAGCGTGATTGCTGTTGTCTTTCATTTTATCAACAATATTGACATATTTGAAATCAATTTCAAATTTTATTGTCCAGAATGCTAGTCATGTGGGCGCGCTGCCAGTTTAGTCAGGGTCGCTTTTTTTGCGTCTTTCCTTACGCGTCTGGCTGGGCTGCCTCAACATACTCCCCCTAGTGTTTTTTTTCGCCCAATTAATATATGCGCGAATAGCCTGTTTTATTAAAAAATGGGGGGAGTATATGTTTTTGCGCCTCATGTTGCGGGGTTTGCCGGGTGTTGCGCTGCTTCGCAGGCGGCTGCATCCTTGTGGTAAGCCGCTACTTATTGGCCGGCGCTTGACAGCTCATCCAATAAATTGGACAATCCATCCACCATGACAGAAACCACTCCCCACCCCAACAACAACGAAGACCTGAATCTGCGGATTGCCAGGCGGATTAGCGGCTTGCGGGCCGAGCGTGGTATGTCGCTTGAGGCGCTGGCGAGCAAGTGCCATGTCAGCCGTTCTATGATTTCTTTGATAGAGCGCGGCGAGAGTAGCCCGACCGCGGTGGTCTTGGATAAGCTGGCCTTCGGCCTCGGTGTCACTTTGGCCTCTTTGTTTGAAGAGCCGCAAGACGCGGCCAGCCCTTTGGTGCGGCGCGCCGAGCAATTGCTGTGGACCGATCCGCAATCTGGCTATGTGCGCAGAAATATCTCGCCACCGCATTTTCGCTCGCCGCTACAGATCGTTGAAGTGCTGTTTCCGGCGGGTGCCACCGTCAGTTATCAGGCGGGCCAGCGCGACAGCGGGATACCGCAGCAGATCTGGCTGCTCGAAGGCAGTATGGAAATCAGCTCGGGCGGTATTCACTATAGTTTGCAAGCGGGCGATTGTCTGGCCATGCAAGAACACCATGAAATTGTCTATCACAATAGCAGCGCCTTGCCGGCGCGCTATCTGGTGGTGATCAATAGCGATTTTTCTCAGCCCACCAGGAGATAGTCTTGCAGCCCATTTTTACGATACAGCAAATTACAGCACTCGCTAGGCCCGACGATCTGCCCGCCTTGAGCGAACTACTGATCGATTGTGTCGAAGGCGGCGCCTCGGTCAGTTTTATGCAACCTTTAGCGCCTGCCAAGGCGGATGCCTTCTGGCTGGGCGTCATCACTAGCGCAGCAGCCGCGCAGCGCGTTTTGCTGGTGGCGAGAAATCCTGTCGGACGTATCGTTGGCACTGTGCAAGTAATTACCAGTCAGCCAGAGAATCAGCCGCACCGCGCCGATATTTCTAAATTACTGGTGCACCGTAGCGCCCGTTGTCAGGGTATCGCTGCCGCCCTGATGGATGCCGCCGATGTGGCGGCGCGCGCGGCGGGAAAAAGTTTACTGGTGCTCGATACCGCCACCGGCGGTGGGGCCGAAAGCCTGTATCAACGCCTGGGCTGGATACAGTGCGGCATGATTCCGGATTATGCGCTGTGGCCGCAAGGTGGATTGTGTTCGACCACGCTGTTTTATAAATCTTTGTCTGCGTGAGTAAGACTATGCCTGATAGCACAATTTCTATCGCGTTTGAATCCACCGATCAGGCCGATGTGATGGCCTTAATCGCCGCACTGGACGCCTATCAACATACGCTGTACCCACCGGCCAGCGTGTATGCGCTCGATCTCGCCAGCGTCGCGCAAGATCAGTTGCTCTTGGCGGTCGCGCGTGATGCGCAAGGTGTGGCCTTAGGATGTGGCGCTTTGGTATTAACAGCAAGCTATGCTGAACTCAAGCGCATGTATGTGCTGCCTGATCAACGTGGACGCGGCATTGCAAAAGGCATCTTGGCGCACTTGGAAAATGCCGCAAAAAAATCTGATTGCGCACTGATGATGTTGGAGACCGGCACGTTACAACCGCAAGCCCAGCGTTTGTATGCGCAGGCCGGTTATCTGGTGTGCGCGGCATTCGGGACTTATCCCGAAGATGAATTTAGTGTGTTCATGCAAAAACAGTTGGCTGCGGCGAGCTAAGACAGCTCTAGGACTTATGCAAAATTGTTCCAGCTAGGCGTAGCGCCGAAGACAGTACTTCGGTACGGCAAGGCGGAGACAAGGACGCTGGGGCGGTTTTGCGTAAGTCCTAAGCTTATTGCCGGGCACGTCGGCTGCCATGCTCTCTTTGCTGGCTGAGGTTTTTTGTGGCAACAAAAATCCCGAGCAAAAAATAAGTTGAATTTGTCCGCGCTAAGACAGTTTATTGCCGGGCACGTCGGCTGCCATGCTCTCTTTGCCGACTGAGGGTCTTAGTAGCGACAAAAATCTCGCGCAGGAAATAGATGAAGCTGCCGACCAGGGCCAGGATGCCGCCGACAAATAAGGCAGCGATGGTTTTATCTAATCCCAGACCGATGGCGTCGGCCAAAAACAGCGCGCTAATCACCAGACAAATCAACAGGCCACAGGTGGTGCTGAGGGTGATGGCGCGGTTGATCAGATGAGTACGTTCGTACAGCTCATCGAGCTCCAGCAACAAGCCCGGCTTTAGGGGCAGTTTGGCATCATCCGGTATCAAGTCTTCC
The DNA here is from genome assembly GCF_003955735.1 of Undibacterium parvum. Lineage (NCBI taxonomy): Bacteria > Pseudomonadati > Pseudomonadota > Betaproteobacteria > Burkholderiales > Oxalobacteraceae > Neoundibacterium > Neoundibacterium parvum. Next base: position 1,850,409 of record NZ_CP034464.1, read on the forward strand.
AGTACCCGGCAGCGATCGATGATGCGCGCCAGCCGATTGGTGAGTACCGTCAGCGTGGTACCGACGCCGGTCAGCAAAAACACTGGCGCAATCGCGAGTTGAATAATGTGGCTGACGTCGCCCAGTTGTAGTGTGATCAAAATAGCTTCCTGGCTGCGTGAATTCTACGAATACTCAATTCTAACAGCCAGTTAGAAAAACCTCATCAGGAAGCCGGTTTTATCGGCAAACTCAGTAGCACTTGCAAGCCACCCTCGGGCAGATTACTCAGCTGCAGGCTGCCACCATGTTGCTGCGCGATGTTCTGGGCGATGGTCAAGCCCAAACCGGTGCCACCGGTATGGCGCGAGCGTGAACTCTCGATACGATAAAAAGGTTCGAACACTTTGCCTTGCTGATCGGCAGGAATACCGCTGCCGCCATCGCGTATCAAAATATGGATGAGCCGATTGCCGGCCGCTTCTACGGTTTCCATACTGAGTCTGGCGTGATGGCCGTATTTAACCGCATTGTCGATCAGATTATTCAGGCAGCGGCGCAGCGATTGCGGTCTGGCCATAACAGTGACGCCAGACTTGCCGCTCAGACTGACATCCTGGCCAGCGTCGCTGGCATCGATGCAAACACTGTCTAGTAAAGAGTCGAGATCGAGCGCCTTTAAGGACTCGTGGCTATCCATACTGCGCGCCAGATCCAGGCCTTCTCTGACCATCATTTGCATATCTGACAGATCTCCAATCAGCTTGTCACGCAACTCTTGATCGCCGACTTTTTCTAGTCGCAAACGCAGCCGCGTCAGCGGTGTTTGCAGATCATGGGTAATCGCCGCCAGCATGTGGGTGCGCTGCTGTATGTGTTGGCGTATCCGTGCTTGCATAGCATTGAAAGCCTTGGTGGCCTGCACGATTTCTGTGGTGCCGCGTTCGGGCAAAGCGGGACGGTTGATGTCATGCCCCAGATCGGTGGCCGCTTGCGCCAATTGGTTTAAGGGGCGCATGGTCATGCGTGAGACCAGATAAGCCAGCACCGCGATGATGCTTAAGAACAGCAGCAAATACAGAAAAAAATCATTGCGTAAAGGCGGCATAGGATTGCGCGGCGGTAAAATCATTAATTTTAGAGCGCTGCCATCGTGTAGGGTAATGCCCAGGGCTTCGCAAGGAATATGCACCTGTTTATGCTCGCGCGGCCGCTTCGGGCAATCTTCTAGCTTTTGCGGTAAAGAAATGACCTTGAAGGTTTTACCTAATCGCTCGCTGAGCGCCACCGCATAGGGCGACTCCGGAACTTGGTCGCTGCTCACTTGCGGCAAGGTGGTGACGCGCAAACCCAGGCGTGGCGCGGTATCCAGAAAGGCTTGCCGATTTTCTGCCGGCAAGGCATCGACCGCCAACACCAATTGCTCGGCCCGTTCTACCGCGTGCGAATCGCGAAATTGCGCAATAGTTTTTTGCCGCTCACCAAAGGTCAGCCAACCGGTCAGCAAGGTGGCACTGACTACACCGAGTAATAAAATGGCGAACACCCGCCCCGACATGGATTTAAAAATGTTCATAGACTTTATTCAGCAGTCACCGTGACTGCCAGTACATAGCCGCCATTGCGTACGGTTTTGATGATTTGCGGTGTGCGCGCATCTTCGCGTAATTTTTGACGCAGGCGGCTGATCTGAATATCGATAGAGCGATCAAAGGGATCGGCATCGCGGCCGTGCATGATATTAAGTAACTGATCGCGGTTTAAGACTTGATTGGGCTGCTCTAAAAAAATGTTCAGCAAGCGGTATTCGGCACCAGATAAAGCGACCACCATTTCATCCGGACTGATCAGGTGGCGCGCGGTTAAATCTAAAGTCCAGTCGGCAAATTTAAGCTTTTGAACTTCGGCGCCGCTGCCGTCATGTAAAGATGAATTACTACGACGCAAGACGCTGCGTATGCGTGCCAATAGCTCACGCGGCTCGAAAGGCTTAGCCAAATAATCGTCGGCCCCCATTTCCAGGCCGATGATGCGGTCTAGTGGCTCGCTTCTGGCGGTCAGCATAATCACAGGCATATTCGATTTTGCCCGCAAATTGCGGCATAGCGTTAAGCCATCATCGCCAGGCATATTTAAATCGAGCACCAGTAAATCGAATTTATGCTCGTTCAGCGTGGCCCACATGGCAAGGCCATCGGCCGCAGTCATGGCGAGATAGCCATTGAGCTCTAGGTAATCGGCCAGCAGGCTGCGTATTTCACTGTCATCGTCAACGATGAGTATCTTATTTGGGGTATCCATGCTTCTCATTATCGGTGCACCTCACTCTCATTGAAACTTTGATTTTGTATCGCTATGTTAGCGTAAGCCTGGTTTGAAACAGTGCGAAACAATCGGCCGCAGTATTCTGCTCACTCGTTACACTGCGATACAAAGCATTGATCTATGACACTTGTCTACGCGCTGTTTGCTGCAATATAGCTCATGTGCAAGGCACAGTAGGCAAACAAATGCAGCAATGCAAGCATATTGCCTGATTCAATCCACCATATAAAGGAAGATCATGAAATCATTGAAAAACAAATTTTTCATAGGCTTGACTGCAGTTGCCATTACTGCCGCAGGCGGCGTGTTTGCTCAAAATGCCGGTAGCGGTATGGGCGCTATGCATGGAGGCGAAGGCATGGATCACGCCAAAATGCATGAAAAAATGAAGGCCGGCATGGAAAAACACCTGGCGCAATTGCATGCCAAGCTCAGACTGAGCGAAGCACAAGAGCCAGCCTGGAAAACATTTATCGCGGCGAGTACGCCCACTAGCATGCCGACGCCACCTGACCGCAAGGAAATGGACAAGTTGACGACACCAGAGCGTATGGAAAAAATGTTGGAACGCGGCCAAGAACATCAGGCCAAGATGCAGGAACGTTTGACTGCCTTAAAAAGCTTTTATGCGGTGCTGACACCAGAACAGCAAAAGATTTTCGATGATAGCCATCGCAATATGCGTCACCAATTCATGCAACACAAACAGCCAGCAGAACCAGCTAAGGCGAGTAAATAGTACGACGCCAGTTTAAAAAAGGCTAATTACGGAAAGCGCCGTAATTAGCCGTTTTTGATTTAAAACTAAATACTGAAATCAGTCGCAGCTTGGGAATTCCAGTTTTGGATCCAGCCTATCATGTCGGCTTCTATCATGGGCTTGGCAATTAAGAAGCCTTGACCTTCATGGCAACCCATATCGCGCAATACTTGCCAATGGTGTTCGGTTTCTATTCCTTCAGCGATCAGCTGCAGACCGAGTTTTTTACCCAATTGGGTAATCAATTCGGCGATACGCGGGCCATCCGGGCTATCAATTTGATTGACAAAAGCGCGGTCAATTTTGAGCCTGTCTACCGGTAGTTTATCGAGATAGCTGAGCGAAGAAAATCCTGTACCAAAGTCATCAATCGCGATCTGCACGCCCATTTGCTTAAATTTGGCGAGCGACTCTTCAAACACTTCGGCCCCTGCCATGGTGACCGATTCTGTGATTTCCAATTCCAAAAACTGCGGCTGCAAGCCGGTATCGCTTAGCGCTGTTTCTACAATATGGATGAAGTCCGGCTGGCGAAATTGTATGACCGAGACATTCACGCCCATTCTATCGGGCGCCAGGCCAGCCTCTTGCAACAGCACCATGGCATGGCAAGCAGTACGCAACACCCAGGCACCGAGGCTGATGATCAAGCCAGAGTGCTCGGCTAAGGGAATAAAATCATTGGGCGGTATCATCAGCCCCTCGTCGGTGCGCCAGCGTAACAGCGCTTCGAAACCGATCAGGCGGCGACTGTTCAGATCGACCTGAGGTTGATACGCCAAAAATAGGCGATCGGCGTCAAAGGCCTTGTGCAAATGCTGCATTAAGCGCGCCCGTTCGCGTATTTCTATCCCCATTTCACGCGTAAAGATCGTATGCGAGCCACGCTGATGCCCCTTGGTGCGCTTGAGTGCAATACTCGCATCCTTCAAGGCATCAGCGCCGGTATTGGCATAGCCGTCTAGTTCCACGATGCCCATAGACATAGAGACGCTATGGGCGGTATCTTCGATCAGAAACATGCTGGAAAACAAGTCCTGCAATTTGTCTGGCTGCAAAGCGTCTTGCGCACCGAGTAAGCCAAATACATCACCGGAAATTCGCGCCAGAAAAATATCTGCGCCTAGACTTTCTTGCAAGCGATTCGCCACTGCTCTGAGCATTAAGTCGCCATAGTGATGCCCAAGCACATCATTGATTTCAGCAAAATCATCGATGTCGATTAACACCAGCATTTGCTGCGCCAACTGTTTTTGTAGCGCATCGTCGATTTGCTCTATGAACTTTAAACGATTCGGCAGCATCAGCAATTGATCGCGATAGGCGTGGCTTTTGAGCTGGGTGACCAAGCCCAAATTATCCAGACAGACGCCCAAATTCGAACAAAATACTTCTAGTAACTGTTGATCGATTTCACTTAAGGCATACGGCAAATCGATATACGCAGCGACCGGCCGATTGCCCTGCCCAGAAAAATACAGTGTCATATTTTTTTGGTTAAATATGGAGACTCGATTGGTCAAGGCGTGCTTGAGTGACTCGCGTATCTCTTTGATCTCGATATCATCAATAGGGCAATTCATTAGCTTGCTATAGTGACCGGCCGAAGCGATAACACTAAAACGCGTGCTATGGCCGGTCTGATCGGGGTAATCACCTTGAGCACATAACAGGCCCTCGGGCGGCACCCCACATAGCGCTGCGATCTGGGTAATCACACCGGAAGCGAAGCCATGTATGCCGTCTTCTACCGAGAATGAGGCACTGGAAACAATGATCTGATGCAGGCCGCGACGACTGGCATCGATGGTGCGAATTTGATCGTAAGAGCGGATTGCGGCAGTCAGTGCCGTCAGCAATTTTTTGCGGGTAAGTTCGTTCTTGGTTTTGTAGTCGTTGATATCGTAGTCGCGGATCGCGTCTTCTTCTGGCGCATATCCAGGTTGACCAGTACGCAAGATGATGCGGGTATCGCGCCATTTCAATTCATCGCGGATGAAACTGACCAACTCCAAACCGGCTTGTTCAGTCTCCATCACGACATCGAGCAAGACTACCGCAATCTCGGATTCCTGCGCGAAACGCTCGCGGGTTTCGGCTTTCGAATAGGTGTGAATGAATGCCAGTTGACGATTAAGGATTTTGACATCGAGCAGGGCAAATTCGGTGGCACGATGTACGTCTTCATCATCATCGACTATCGCAATTTTCCAAACCCGCTGGGCTAAATGGCTAAGGGCAGGATCGAGGACATCTTCTTCGATGAAAAGCGCATCATCGTCTTGACCAAATAGATTGTTTGACATGTTTTTCCCAAAAAGATAGCACGCTCGCAAGTACTTTTTTATATACTGTTTTTACTCATACTTTTCCAGTATATAGCATACTCTTTGTTGTGTATCAGGAAATTTTCTGTCTGTATTTGGACTTAGGAAAAATTGCTCCAGCTAGGCAAAGCGGCGGTGCGCATCCAGCCCTAGGCCCGCGCCTATGCTGCCAAACAAATCGCCTTCTACTTTTTTCGCGTTTGGAACCATGGCGGCGATGCGTTGACGTAAGCCACGTACTCCGCTAGAACCACCGGTAAAAAATACAGTGTCTATGTCGGCCATGTTAACGCCCGCATCATCGACTACTTTTTGTATGGTCAGGGCGACCTGTTCCATCAGATGAGCGATTGCGGTTTGAAAACCTTGTTGCTCCAATGTGAGCACACACTCTAGTGCTGCCCCAGTCTTGCTGCGCAATCTATCCAGATTCAGGCTAATGCTATCTTGATCAGACAGCATAATTTTGGCTTCTTCGGCTTTGATCGCCAACCAATGTCCATCGCGTTGATCCAGCAGAAACAGAAATCTCTCTAGACGTATGCGCAGATCATCGTTGTTGGCATCGCGGTAAATGTCTTGCATTTCGCGCGTTACTTTTTGGCTATACAGCTGATTGATCGTATGCCATGTGGCAAGATTAAAATAATGCCCGGAAGGCACTTCTGTGCCATTCGCCAGTTTCCCGCCCAAACCCAGCAAGGGCATGATCTGAGTCAAACTCAGATATTTATCAAAATCGGTGCCACCTATGTGAACCCCGCCATTGCCCAAAATATCATTATGTCGATCCGTTTGTTTACTTCGTTCTGGCGACAAACGCACCAGCGAAAAATCCGAAGTACCACCACCGATGTCGGCAATCAAAACCAATTCTTCCCGCTCTATTCTTGATTCATAATCGATGGCGGCGGCGATCGGTTCGTATTGAAACGAAATCTCTTTAAAACCCACCGCCAGTGCGATGTCTTCCAGGGTATTTTGCGCGATCCTATCGGCATTTCTATCATCATCGATAAAATGCACGGGGCGTCCGAATACCGCCTGACTGAAAGTTTGTCCGGCCGACTGCTCGGCTCTACGCTTTAATTCGGCAATGTAGTGCGCCAAGAGTTGGCGAAACGGCAGGGCGCGACCTTGTACCTCAGTCTGACCTTCGATCAAGCTAGTACCGAGCAAACTCTTCATAGAGCGCATCAAACGCCCCTCATAGCCCGCCAGATAGGATGTGAGTGCCGCACGGCCATAGTTGACTTCGTCTTCATCAGCGTTAAAAAAAACTACCGATGGCAAAGTAACTTTATCCTGTTCTAATGTGAGCAGCGCTGACTGCCCCGGCCTATGCCAGCCTACCGTCGAATTCGAGGTTCCAAAATCTACTCCACATGCGTGTGACATCAAATTTCCTGGCTGCTTATCTTAAAACGGGCGCAGATTATAGACGATATTTGCCCACTCAATCGATAAGCGCAGCCGCAGCAGGTGGATTATGTCTTACTACCAACAATTGATCGATGCGGTAATGGTCAATGTCGACCACTTCAAATTTGTAGTTGGCAAAATAAACACAATCTGTGCGTTTAGGAATTTTTTTCAACATGGTCATCATGAAGCCGGCAATGGTTTCATAATTTTCCTGATCGGGCAGTTCATCGATCGCCAAGGCTCGGCACACATCTTCTACCGTAGTAGCACCATCGATCAGCCATGAATCGGCATCCCGCTGTACGATCTGGCTTTCCATAAATGGATGGAGCAAGGTTCCCATCAGGGTACTTAATACATCATTGAGCGTAATCACCCCGACCACCATCGCGTATTCGTTGAGCACCACGGCAAAATCTTCCCGGGTGCCTTTGAAATGTTCCAATACTTCCGATAGTGTCAAAGAATCTGGCACCACCAGTGCGGTGCGTAAGGATAACTCTTGCACCTTGGAGAAAGCCTGGTTAGTCAAGACACGTTTCAATATGTCCTTCGATTCGACATAGCCAACCACGGTATCGATCTGGCCGTCGCACACTAAAAACTTGGCGTGCGGATGTTCGGCAATTTTCTGGCGTATCACGACGTCACTGTCTTGCAGGCTGAAATACACGATATTGTCGCGCTGCGTCATGGCAGACGGCACCGTCCGGTTTTCCAGTTCAAACACATTACCTATGATGCGATGCTCGCGTGCCTGCAATACCCCGGCTTCGGCACCGGCATCGACTACCGCGTAAATGTCGTCGGAAGTGATCTGTTCGTCGCGCGTGGTCGACATATTAAACAGTTGAAAAATAAGATTCGCCAGCCCGTTAAATACCCATACCAGAGGTTTGAAAATACGTAAACACCAGAGCATAGGGCCGACCACATTCATCGCCACAGACTCAGGCGCTATCATCGCCATCTTCTTGGGGATCAGATCGGCAAACAGGATAAACAAGGAAGTCACGAATAAGAACGAACACATAAAACTGGCGGTATCTACCCAACTGGTATTGCCAAATACCGAATGAAATACGCTGGAAAAATACGGCGTCAGAGCTTGCTCACCGAGAATACCGGCTAATATCGCCACCCCGTTCACGCCGATTTGCACCACGGTAAAAAAATGTCCGGGTTGCAATTGCAAAGCTAAGACCTTGGCGGCACGCAATTCGCCCTCGGATTCAAGCACTTGCAATTTAACCTTGCGCGCAGCCGCCAGAGAAATCTCAGACATAGAAAAAAACGCACTGATGACAACCAGCAAGGCGATGATGAGAAAGTGGTCGAATAATGCCATGAGTACTCCGGAACTGGTCTGATAGGCGAACATCATATACTATTGGATTTTTTGCCTTTGCTAGAAGAATTTCTGTTGGTCGAAATTTGCGCCATCCACAGCACTGGTCAGCAGTCTAGGACAATAAAAAAGCGGGCTCCTTTACAGAGCCCGCTTTTTTTAAACAGTTGGGGAATTTTACTTGCTCGCTAAATGTAGATTGACCTTATCGAGCACCAGTTCTGGCTGTTCTGCCTGTTCTGCCTGAGAAATGGTTTCGTTGTTCAGACATTGCTGTAAGCGCTCCATATCCACATCCTTGCCCCACTGGCCAACGACGATAGTGGCGACACCATTGCCGATTAAGTTGGTCAAGGCACGCGCTTCCGACATGAAGCGATCTATTCCCAGTATCAATGCCAGACCAGCCACCGGTACCCCGCCCACCGCGGATAAGGTTGCCGCCAGCACGATGAAGCCGCTACCGGTAATTCCTGCAGCACCCTTGGAGGTCAGTAGCAAGACGGCCAGAAGAGTAAGCTGCTGCGCAAGCGTCATCGGGGTATTGGTGGCTTGCGCAATGAACACTGCTGCCATGGTCAGATAGATAGACGTGCCATCCAAATTGAAGGAGTAACCGGTAGGAATTACCAGACCAACTACCGATTTCTTCACACCCAGATTTTCCAGCTTAGCCATCATGCGCGGCAACACCGATTCGGATGAAGACGTGCCAAGTACGATCAGCAATTCTTCTTTGATGTATTTGATGAATTTCCAGATACTAAAGCCGTGGAAACGGGCGATGCTACCGAGTACCACAAAGATAAACAATAAACAGGTCAGGTAAAACGCGAACATCAATTGCGCCAGGGAGAGCAAGGAGCCGAGACCGAATTTCCCTATCGTGAATGCCATCGCACCGAAGGCACCGATAGGCGCTACTTTCATGATGTAGCCGACTATCACGAACAAGACATGTGAAAATTTTTCTATGAAATCAAAGATCACGGTACCGCGACCGCCGAACTGATGTAGCGCAAAACCAAACAGTACCGAGAACATCAATACCTGTAAAATTTCGCCCTTGGCAAAGGCATCAACTACCGTACTCGGGATGATGGACATGAAAAATTCGGTGGTGGTTTGCATCTTATTGGGACCGGCAAACGCAGCCACCGCCTTGGTATCGAGCGTCGTGACGTCGATATTCATGCCAGCGCCAGGCTGCCATACATTGACCACGATCAAACCTATGATCAGTGCCAGCGTACTGACAACTTCAAAATATAAGAGTGCCATGCCGCCGGTCTTGCCGACTTTTTTCATGTCTTCCATACCGGCGATACCAACCACCACGGTGCAGAAAATAATCGGAGCGATCATCATCTTGATCAGTTTGATGAAGGCGTCACCCAGCGGCTTCATGGATGCCCCGGTTTCAGGGCTAAAGTAACCTAGCAAGACGCCGATGAGGATGGCGGAAATTACCTGGAAGTAGAGCGATTTATATAGCGGCGGCTTATTCATCCGTTGTCTCCATTATGTTGATGTCATGGTGGGCGTGCTGCAGACATCAAGACGAAGCTAGGTTTGAATAATGTCTAACACGAGGACGCAAATTGCCGTCTGTGTCCCATTATTGAAAAATTTCCGGAGTAGCGCTATTGTGGCTTTCCACACCTAAGGCGTATTTATTGAGGCCTGTGTTGTTTTTTTGGCGTAGGGAAAAACCGCCAGACTCAGGCGGCAGCGCTGCGTTGCTGCTGCACCAAACTTTGAATAATATTCCCCAGACTACGCAAGGCATCGTCCAATTCAGTCGTGAAGTGCATACCGCAATTGAGCCGTAAAAAGTGATTGAAGCGATTCGAGTTGGAATACAGTAAGCCGGGCGAGACCAGGATGCCTTGCTCCAATGCAGCCTCAAACACTTCCTTAGATGAGAGCTGATTCGGCATTTCTACCCAAATAGAAACGCCACCATTGGGCACACTAAGACGGGTGCCAGGCGGGAAGTAGGCGGCGATGGCCTCGGCTGTGCGTTCACGTTGTAAGCTCAGAGTGGCACGTAAGCGCCGCAAATGGCGGTCATAAGCACTCGATTGTAGAAACTCAGCCACTACCAATTGTGACAGTTCTTCGTTGTAGCGGGTTTGCGCGTACTTCAACATATTGATGCGGGCATGCCAGCGTCCCGCCAGCATCCAGCCTACCCGCAAGCCCGGTGCCAAAATTTTGTGCAAAGAGGCGCAGTAGATCACGTTGCCTGTGGTATCCCAATGTTTGGCTGCAGTCGGCGGCAGATCATCGTTGACCAGCGCTCCATACGAATCGTCTTCGATCAAAGGCAAGTGCTGCTGCTCGCATAAGGCCACTAGCCTTTGTTTGTGCGCGTCTGGCATGATACTGCCCAGAGGGTTTTGTAGATGCGGCACCACCACCACCGCCTTGATGTTGTCATAGGTCTGCATGGCCAGCTCCAGCGCCTCGATAGAAATGCCGGTATGCGGGCTAGTGGGGATTTCCAGCGCCTTCATCCCCAGACTTTCCAAGACTTGTAGCAAGCCATAGAAAGTCGGTGACTCGACCGCGATCACATCACCGGCTTGCGCGACTGCGCGTAAGGCTAAATTTAGGGCTTCTATACAGCCATAGGTAACGATCACCTCATCGGGGGCGGCGCTAATGCCATAGTCGAGCGCACGTTTGGCCAAGGCGTTTTTCAACTCCTTGTTGCCGCCCGGGGCGATCGCTTTCGTCAATAGATTCGGTTTATTGCGCAAAATGCGGATTGCCAGATTTCTCAGCTCGGTTTCCGGATACAGATCAGGAGCGCCAGTCGCTCGTGCCAAGTTCACTTTAACCGGGCGCTGGCCTTGCGCGATGATGGCCGAAACGCGCTCATGGATACCGACATATTGCGCCGGATCGATAGGCGTGCCGGAGGCTGGTTCGGCGACTGGCACCAACTGTACGCGCTTAGGATGACGTACAAAATAGCCAGAACGCGGGCGCGCCTCTAACCAGCCCTGAGTTTCCAGATGGCGACACAGTTGCAAGGCGGTTGACAGGCTCACTTCATGCAAGGCCATCAGTTTTCGCACCGAGGGCATACGGTCTCCTGCCCCCAGAGCGCCACTTTTAATTGCATGCAAATAATGCTGCGCCAGGCGCTTGTAGAGTGTTTGAGTATCCATGTTTGTATGATCCTCTGGCCGGTACAGCGTGAATAGATACAGTTGCGACTAAATCGGACAATAACAGATCTAAAAATACCCTGCTGCTACGATGCAGATTGTCATTTTCTGTGTCTGTTATGCCTTGCAGGCTAAGGCTATTCTGTAGCTACTCTTTCACCATTAGGACTTAAGCAAAATTGTTCCAGCTAGGCGTGCCGTCGAAGACAGTACTTTAGTACGGCAAGACGGATACAAGGACGCTGGGGCAGTTTTGCGTAGGTCCTAACCATAAAACAAGGCGGGCAGCATGCATATCACGACTTTACGCACAGGACAGGCTTGGAATGCTTATGTAGTGGCAGGCAGCAAGATCCATTTAACTGCGGGCGCCATCAGTCTCAGTGAGGCGCCAAACTGGGGCGACGCGCACGGTTTCTTCCATGAGACTGTTTTGTATGAAGGCGCCAGCTATCAGGTGCAGCGCAGCGGCTGGCTGCTGATCAAGGCCAGCAAAAATACTGAATTTCTTGCGGAAGCACCCGAGCCGCGCAACTGGCAAGCGGTGTTTTTTGCAATTAAGCGCTTTTCTCTGAAGCTACTGCCCTTAACTGCCAAAAAATTCTTTCATCATAAAGCGCTCTAATTCGGCACTGTCCTGTGGCCGTGCTGACAGATTAATCACGCGGCCCAAGCGTTGCGATTCCCAGTTGAAGTCGCCTTTGTAGTGAGTGCGTATCAGTTCTATCATGCGTCGTATGATGGCCAGATCGACATCGCCACCCAGGCCAGCATCGACTTCGATTACCTGACGCCAACTATTATTCGCATTCCCTGGATTCCAGCCTCGGAAGGAAAAACTCGCAGTGCGGGTGCTCTTACTGATGATCTGGAACACACCATTGGTACCTTGACGTCCATTCGCTTGCTGCATGCTGCGCTTGACATTGGCCTCTGCCACTTCTTGCGGGCTTAGTCCACGGCTGCCTTGCTGCGCTTGTTGATTTTCTTGTGCCGCGTTTTCTTCCTGCATACGGCGTCGTTCGCGTGCGGCATTGAGCATGCTAGACATATCCATGCCTTGCGGTGCCGTGCTGTCAGGTGGCGGTAGCGGGGTAGCGGCCTCAGCGATCAGAGGCGTAATGCGCTTAGGTTGAGACACCGGCTTACTTAACACCGGTTTACTCTGTGCTTTTTTTGGTTCTGCTCTGGCAGCAGTTGCCGCTTTAGGCGCATCAAACATCAGCACGATAGGGCTTTGCGGACTTTCCGTATCGCCTTCTTTTTTGTGTGTCTTGAGGTGTAGCAAGTAGTACAGTAGCAAAGCATGCATCAACACCACGAGCAAGATCCCCAGCATATTGGCTGGACGGAAACGGATATGCAGATGGATTTCGCCCGGTCTTATCTGTTCGTCTTCGGGTGGTTCGATGTACAACTTCATGTGCGATAATCAATTTTGCAGCAATTCAAGTCGGCAAGCATACCCTAAACACCTGTAGCGCCAAGTAACAAAGCTTTGCAAATTACGGTTAAATTATAAAAATGGAATTCTACTGCAAAAAAAAGCGCACTAGCCTAGCTTAAGGTGCGCAGTCCCTCAAATATCGATAAAGTCATTCAAAATGCACAATCCTGCGATTCTCTATCCGGTTTTTGCTCTAGCGTGTTGGACCGCGCTGGTGCTCTTGTTGATTCCCTACTTTCGGGTTCGCGCCGGGCTAAGGCGCGAGATCGTCAGCGAGGATTTCAAATATGGCGAATCGTCCAGGGTGCCCGCCTACGTCAGCATTCCTAATCGCAACTACATGAATTTGCTGGAACTCCCCGTCTTATTCTATGTGGTCTGCCTGATTCTGTATGTGACTCAGCTTGAGACCCAGATTTCCGCATCAAGTTCCAGCCTTATCCTCACACTAGCCTGGATCTATGTTGCCTTGCGCATAATGCATAGCATTATTCATCTAAGTTATAACGCAGTGATGCATAGGTTGACTGCATTCGCCCTAAGTAACGCCGTCTTGGTGCTGATATGGATACTGACTGCCGCGCAAGTGGCCAACATCAAGGGCTGAGAATAGCTTTTTTTGTGTTCGCACAACAACATCGTCCTTCCGCCAAATTTCCTTGCCCCAGTCTGCTGCCTAAAATAAAGTAAATGGAACTTGTCTGTCCTTAAGGATTGGAGAATACTTGGTCTGCATCAAGCAAATCTATTGCAACGGCACGCGCTGCCAGCACGCCAGGCCAGCGCGATTGGCTCAGAACGCACAGGAAAGTACAGGAAAGCAGCAGATGCGAACAATACCAAGACTACTAGGGAGCTTGTTACTACTACTGAGCAGCCAGATAGCAGGCGCCAAAACGCCCATCGTTTTATATTCTGAAGAAGGCCAAAAACCATTTTCATATCTAGAAAACGGTGAAGTAAAGGGTGCTTACGTAGACAGCCTCGTCAAAATTCTCAAAAAAATGCCTGACTATGAGGTCAGCATTAAATTAGCGCCGTGGGGGCGCGCCATCGCTGAAGTTGAGCATGGCGAAAGCGCCGGCATACTCGGGGTCTATTACCGGCCTGATGAACGCCCTTTCCTGAACCATTCCAAGCCGATTTATCTGGAAGAAGTGGCGGTCTACTGCAATCGTGAAGCAATTAAAAATCGCCAGTTCAAACAATTCCCCAGCGATTTTGTTGGCATGAGCTTTGGCAATCAAAAGTCTTACCTGGCGCCCGGCGCGGCGTTTTTTGAATTTGCCAAACAGGGGAAAATCAAAATCGTTGAGGGCATAGAGTTTCCCAATCTGGTAAAAAAAATGCTGGTAGGAGAGCTCGATTGCGTAGTCAATCCAGATCCTGTGATACAAATGACTTTAAAGGATTTGGCAGCGGCCGGTTTACCGGAAAGAATGCAGGACAAATCCAGTCTGGTCATGAAAACCAAACAAGAAACCGTACACGTAGGTTTTAGTAAAAAATTTGAAGAGCTACATCCGGAATTAAAAAAATTCCGACTGCTATTTGATGCCATGATCAATAAATAAAACGCAGGGCAGATCCGGGCAATTGCTCCCCTGGTCTTTGAAAAATTTTCGAGTACTAAGCCCATACACCGCTACAGGGTCATCAGGATGAAGTCCATACGTCTGCGCTTGATCGTCTTGTTTATTTTGGTCACCACCGCGACCTTAAGTGCCTTCGGCGTTTACGCCCAACTCCAGTTATCCAGAGAACTGGAAAGCCGTTTCGTACGTCAGCAACAAGAAGTACTGAATCAATTGCAGACCAATTTAGCTTATCCGGTCTGGATACTGGATCGCGACCTGATGTTAGCCAAGCTCGAAGGTGTGCTGAGTGCTCCCGAGGTGAGCGCCATCTACCTGCTCGATCCGGTCCGTAACGATGTGATCGCCGGTATCAAGCGCGATACGCGCGGGGTGCTGGAAATGTCGGCTAAGTTGAGTAATCCTAGCCCATTAATGCTGCGCAGCCAGATCTATCCGCCGCCGCATATCGACGAATCAAGAAGACGTATCAGCACCGCCCACATCGTGATCTATTTTTCGCGCGCGCAAATTGATCAAAAACTCAGACTGGCCTTATCGCAACGCATAATCGAAGTGCTGACCATGGATTTCATTTTGCTGGTGATGCTGATACTTAGTCTGCGTATGGTGTTTATCCCTTTACGCGGTTTACGTGATGCATTGAATCGACTGGCCTCAAACCAGGCCGAAGAAGTTGAGGAACTGTCTTACATACAACGCAGCGAATTTGATCAGGTCATCGACGCCTTCAACCGCACCCTGAGCAAGCTAAAAATGATTATTTTGCGGCGCAGCCAGGCCGAAAGCATGGCCCACGATGCGCTGGAACAAGTGCGTGCCGGGCAACAGCAATTGATGCGCAAAGAGAGCTATCAGCGAGCCTTGTTAGATAACTTCCCGTTCGCGGTCTGGCTCAAAGATACCGAAAGCCGCTACCTTTCAGCCAATGTCGCGTTCCGAAACTTGTTCGATATAGATAAGGCTGATGAAATAGTGGGCAAGAATGATTTCGACATCGTCCCGCCAGCCATGGCAGCAGGCTACCGTGCCGCCGATCGCGAAGTCATAGCGAACAAAAAAAATGTCTACCTAGAAGAACAAATCACCCGTGACGGCCACTCCTCCTGGGTCGAAACTTACAAGGCACCCGTGATCGACGATCAAGGCGTAGTCTTTGGCACGGTCGGTTTTTTGCGTGACATTAGCGAACGTATGGCAGCGGCGGAAGAAATCAAACATTTGGCGTTTTACGACCCGCTGACCCGCTTACCGAATCGACGTTTATTGCTAGACCGGCTCAAGCAGGCGCTGGCAATGAGCTTACGCAATAGCCGGCACGGCGCCTTGTTAATGGTCGATCTGGATTTATTTAAAGACCTCAATGATATGCACGGCCATGACATGGGCGACCTGTTACTGCAACAGGTGGCGCAACGCCTGAGCGCTTGCATACGCGAAGGCGACACCGTTTCGCGCTTTGGCGGTGATGAATTTATTGTGATGCTAGAAAACCTCAGTGGCAATTCAGCCGAGGCTGCCAGCCAGACCAAATTAATCGGTGAAAAAATCCTCGCCGCATTGAGTCTGCCGTATCAACTCGATACCCATCAATATCAACTCAGCGCCAGCATCGGTGCCAGCTTGTTTGTGTCTCAGGAAAAAACCATAGAAGAATTGATGAAGCAAGCCGACATCGCGATGTATCAGGCAAAAAATGCGCACAGGAATACGCTGTGCTTCTTCGATCCACACATGCAGCACGCCATAGAGCAGCACGCCAAACTGGAACTAGAGTTGCGCCAGGCACTGGCACAAAACCAGTTTGAGTTGTATTACCAAATACAGATGAATAGCGCGCACCAGGCCCTAGGCGCTGAAGCCTTGATACGCTGGCACCATCCGCACAAGGGTTTAATGTATCCGCGGGAGTTTATCCCTTTGGCAGAAGAATCTGGCTTGATACTGAAACTAGGCTATTGGGTGATGGAAAGCGCCTGCGCCCAGCTTAAGCTGTGGCAGCAAAACCCGCTAACACGGCCACTGGTGTTGGCGATCAATGTCAGCGCCAAACAATTTCGACAAGCCAATTTTGTGGCGCAAGTTCAAGAACTGCTGGAAAAATACCAGATCTCCGCCAAGTTACTCAAATTTGAACTCACCGAGAGCCTCTTGCTAGACAATATAGAAGACACCATCGCCACCATGAATCGTTTGAAATCTATGGGCTTGCAGTTCTCGCTCGATGATTTTGGTACCGGATATTCATCGTTACAATATCTGAAGCGTTTGCCTCTGGATCAAATCAAAATCGATCAATCCTTTGTGCGTGATCTGGCTACCGATGCCAACGATAAGGCCATCGTGCGCACCGTTATCGCGATGGCGCACAGTCTCAATCTGGATGTCATCGCCGAAGGGGTAGAGACCGAAGAACAAAGGCAAAATCTCAGCGCTAAAGGCTGCGTGCACTATCAGGGCTATCTGTTCAGCAAGCCGCTGCCGATACAGGATTTTTTAGCCTTATTGAAGCAGAACTGAACCCGGCCAGAGACGCATATCCCATGCGGGCTGCCAGCCAGCCAGGCCGGAGAAGCGCATGGAATATGGGCGCTAGCCGACCTGGCATTTGCTTACGCACAAACTAGTTACTGTTCAGCCCGCTATGAAGAAAGTCAAAACCACTCAACACAGAGGCACAGAGACACAGAGATTCACAGAGGAAAGAAGGCAGTTCTCCGTTTTTCTCTGTGTCTCTGTGTCTCCTTTGAGAGGTTTTCGTTTTTTTAATAATTTTAGTAGCAGGCTGAATAGATACAAAAACTAGCTTACTACCGGCACAATTTCAAAATCTGCCTTGTCGCGCACGGCGCAACTCGGACAACAAAAACTGTCTGGGATCGAGTCCCACAGTGTGCCTGGCGCATAGCCCTCATGCGGCTCGCCCAAGGCCTCGTCATACTGGTAGCCGCATTCCGGGCATTGATACACGCTCATGCGACACGCTCCGCAACAGCCGGGGTTTCTGCGACTTGCTGCAACTGGTAACGCTGGATTAATTGCGTCTTACGATGCGGATCAAAATTGATACGGCTGGCGTCATTTCCTACCACCTCGAGTAAGCGCTGGTTCATCAAGTAAAACCACAGCGGTGGTACATAGCTGAGCAGATACATGCCGAAATAGCCGCTAGGCAGACGGGGTAATTGCTCGAAATGACGCAAAGACTGATAGCGCCGCAAAGGATGGGCATGATGATCCGAATGGCGTTGCAAATGGAATAGCGCCCAGTTGGAAAAAATATGATTACTATTCCAGGAGTGATGTGGCTGGCAAATCTCGTAACGCCCTGGCGCGCGCTCTTGACGCAACAAACCATAGTGCTCGATATAGTTGGCCGAGGTCAGCTGAAAATTCGCCCAGCACGACACTGCCAGCAAGAACGGCAACACCGCCACGCCCAGCCACAGCGCCAAGGCGCTCCACAAAGTGAGGGTAATTAAGGCCGGCTGCAGTATCTCGTTATGCAGCGAGTACAGCGGCTGACCACAACGCTGCAGGCGATCTTTTTCCAGTGCCCAAGCGCGCTTGAAGGCACCCGGAATTTCGCGTAACACAAAGCGATAAATACTTTCGCCCATGCGCGAGGAGGCCGGATCGGCAGGGGTCGCGACGTCACGATGATGGCCACGATTATGCTCGATGAAGAAGTGACCGTAGGCGCTCGGAGCCAGGATGATCTTGGCCAGCCAGCGTTCCAACTTGGTGTTTTTATGCCCCATTTCATGTCCGAGATTAATGCAAAAACCGCCCACCATGCCACCGGTGATGATCATTGCCAACACCCCATGCCAAGGCAGCGCATGCTGCATCACAAACCAGGCCGCGAAGATAAAGCCAGCCCAGAGTACCGGCACCAATATAAAAGTAATCCAGCGGTAGTAAACATCGGCATCCAGCATAGGCACCGCGCTCTCAGGCGGATTGCTCAGGTCTTCGCCCAAGACATAATCGAGCACAGGCGCGATCACATACATGAAAAAAGGCATGATCCACAACATGCGTACGTCATTGGTGAGCAGCATCAGCAACGGACCAAAGCCCACCGCCAGCGGCACCAGTAAGGCCAGCAACCAGGCATAACGTTTGCGATCGCGGTAAGTGCTACTCAGTTCAGCGCCAGCACTAGCGGGCTGTGGCTTCAAAGTTTGATTCATAGTGGAGGTCTCCAGATATTTTTTATTTGTGTACACAGTGTCGTCTTTGTGGGATTTTATTAACACCGTTGCAAGTGACAATAAATCGTCATAAACTGCCAAATACCCGAAGAGCGTGGTCCAATGACGACGCAAACCTGCACTTTCTTTAGCCCTAGCCTATGCCAGCCAAGCCGCCCGTCCTCAACTGCACTTTGCACCCTGCTTACGCCAGACTGCTGTATGTGCAGTTGCGTCAGCATGGCGTGGATGCCGACGCGGTATTGGCCGAAGCCGGTTTGCGCTGGGCCGAGTTGGCCAGTGATCCACGCGAACTCAATTTAGCGACCTTTGAGCGCCTGATACTGGCGACCCAGCGCCGTTTCAATTGCCCCTGGCTAGGTCTTGAGCTGGGCGCATATGGGCAAGTCTCGGTGCATGGTGCGGTCGGACATGCCGCCATCTCTAGCGGCAGCTTGCGCCAACTCCTACAGACCGTCGCCCATTACGGCCAACTGCGCGCCGACACCTTCGCCTTCACCTATCAGGAACGCGATCAATCACATCCAATTGGCTGCTTAGCAGTCAGTGAGCGTTTCGAACTAGGTGCGGTGCGCCAGTTTATGCTGGAGGCGCTCTTCGCCACCCTGATGCGGGTATTAGAAACCGCAGTGGGAAATGTGTTTGCCGCGATGCGGGTCGACCTGCCGTTTGCGGCGCCCACTTGGGCCGGGCAATATCGCCGCTTTGGTATAGGAGATGTGCGTTTCGGCAGCGCCCATCTATGCTTTTATTTTCCAGCAGAACTACTCGATCTGCCCTGCCTAACTGCCGACAGCAATTCGTATGAACTGGCACGCAAAGAATGTGATCGCGCCTTAACTGAGGGTCTACAAAGCCCGCTGTCGCAACGCGTCAAACAAGCCCTGCATGCCGCTGGCGAAGCACCCCTACCAGACTTGCCAACCATCGCGCAACAACTGCATGTCTCGCCGCGCACCCTGATGCGCAAGCTCAAACTGGAAGGCAGTAGTTATCAAAGTCTGCTAGACGCCAAACGTAAAGAGCAAGCGATCTGGCATCTGCAGCACAGCCAGGACAGCATAGAAATCATCGCCGAACGTCTGGGCTACCAAGACAACTCCAACTTCAGCCGTACCTTCCGGCGCTGGTGCGGCCTCAGCCCTAGCGAATTTCGCAATCAATTTAACAAAACGCAGGCGGGCTAATCATTCAATCTAATTCTGCGCGCCCCCGCCACGGCGCATATTCTATGCGCCTCTGCAGCCACCCTACCCGCTCAGGCATAGCGCATGCGCCTGTCCGGCCTGCCTATCCGCAAACCCGCATGGGCTATGCGCAGCGGGGCATGCCGTGGGAATTTTAGAACGCCCGAATGCCTGCAGTTTTAGCGCGCCAAGAGCACCAAGTAGCACCATCGTAAAAACTTTTATTTATACAAAATCAATTTGGCATCGTGCCTTATTTAAAGCACAGCTTGGTATACTGTCCGCTTATGCATACCATTCTCGTTCTCGGCGGCTACGGTTTTTTCGGTAGTCGCATCTGTCAGGCGCTGGCAGAAAATCCCCAAATTCACCTGCTGATAGGCGGGCGCGATGCCAGCAAAGCGCAGGCTCTGGCGACGCAACTTGGCTTGAACTCTAACCAAGCTGTCGCGATCGATGCGAATGGGGCCGATCTGGCGGCGCGTCTGAGTGCGCTCAAGCTGAACACCGTGATCCATACCGCCGGGCCTTTTCAGGGGCAGAATTACACGGTGGCAAGGGCGGCGATTGCAGCGGGTGCCAACTACATGGATCTGGCCGACGGCCGCGCCTTTGTGGCTGGCATAGGGGCGCTCGATAAGGCGGCACGGGCCGCTGGCGTGCTGGTCACTAGCGGTGCCAGCTCACTGCCGGCACTCTCGTCAGCGGTGGTCGATCACTATCTGCCGCGCTTCTCACGTCTAGACCTCATCCGGCATGGCATAGGATCGGGAGCGCGCGCGCCTGGCTTGGCCACCATGCTAGGGGTCTTCGGTTATTGCGGCAAAGCGTTTACGCGCTGGCAAGCAGGCCGATGGCAAACGACTTACGGCTGGCTCGATCTGCAGGCATATCGCTTCCCGACACCTGTCGGCCGCCGTCTTTTGGGTAGTTGCGACGTGCCCGATTTAGAGTTGTTTCCGCTGCGTTATGCGGGCGTGCAGAGCGTCAGTTTCCATGCCGGTTTTGCCAGCCCTATCGGTCACCTGTTCGTCTGGGCGGCAGCCTGTCTGGTAAAAGCCGGGCTGCTCAAAAGTCTGGGGCCGCTAGTAGCGCCCTTGCACGCAATCAGTGGCCATCTGGAGCGCTACGTCAGCGATAAAGGCGGCATGTTTGTTAGGATGGAAGGGCTGGATCAGGACGGCAAAGCCTTGCAACTTAGCTGGCATTTAATCGCCGACAAAAACCATGGCCCGCATATCCCCTGCGGTGCGGCGATCGCACTGGCCCACAAACTGGCAGCCGGCGCAGCGTTGCCAGTCGGTGCCATGCCCTGCATGGGCTTACTCACGGTAGAAGACTATCTGGCCGCACTGAGCGCCTACCAGGTGCACGAGGTGCCGGCATGAGCCTGGATTTGAACCCGTACCTGAGCATCAAGTATCTACACATCCTCAGCGCCACTGTCTTATTCGGCACTGGCATAGGCATCGCTTTCTTTAAGTGGATAACTGACCGTACGGGCGATGTGCGGGCGATACGCATCGTGAATGAAAAAACCGTGCTGGCCGATCTGATTTTCACGACCCCAGCGGTGATCACGCAAGCCTTGAGTGGCTTTGCGCTGGCCTATCTGGGGGGTTATCCCTTGTTCAGCGGCTGGATAGTCTGCGCGACCCTGCTCTACCTGTTCGCGGGAGCCTGCTGGCTGCCGGTCTTGTGGCTGCAAATTCGCATGCGCGATTTGGCCAGAGTGGCCGATCTAGGCAATCTGCCCCTCAGCGCCGAGTATCGCAAGCTAGCTAGGATCTGGTTCTGGTTAGGGATACCGGCTTTCTGCGCGCTGATGCTGGTGTATTACCTGATGGTGTTTAAACCCGCACTATGAAGACGCACTTAGCGATATGAACGGCAAAAATTTCCAGCGCCAATTGCTCAACCTGTATTGGCTAAGCCGCCTGGGCATGGCCGCAATCTGGTGCTGGACCGCGTATGTCTCCTGGTTTGTCTATCCGCAAGCGCTGTCCCTGGCATGGTTGCAGCGTATAGGCATAAGCCAATCTGCGGAGCTCATGTTGGCCACGGCCTGCCTATTTGATTTGCTCATGGGGCTGGCCTCAGCAGCCTGTGCCTCTCGCTTATTGTGGCAAGCGCAGATCGTCTGCGTGCTGGCTTACAGTCTGGTGATCGCAGTAGGTTTACCGGAATTTTTAATCCATCCTTTCGGCCCCATCAGCAAGAACATCGCGGTACTCTGCTGCCTGGGCTACTTAAGCATCATGGAAGCAAATCGGTCTGCATAAAATTTTGAACACATGCCGCCACGGCGCATACTCTATGCGGGTTTGCAGCCTGCCTGCCCGCTCAGGCATAGCAGATGCGCCTGTCCGGCCTGCCTATCCGCAAAGCCGCATGGGCTATGCGCAGCGGGCCTGCTCACTGCGAAAAACAAAAAGGGTCTGAGAATTACACTCTCAGACCCTTTTTAACAGGTTATTTCTCAAAAATAATTTAGCGGCGCTTACTTCCGCTCATTCACTCTTACTCGCTACGTGCCGGCAACAAGGTACCGAGCACTTCACCAAAACCTATGCGTGCTGCGCCGTCTTTACTGGCCCAGCCGCGCATCACGATGCTGTCGCCGTCTTCCAGATAAAGGCGTTGCTCACCGTTGGCCAGTGTGATGGTTTTTTTACCGCCTTGTGTCAACTCCATCAGAGACCCGGCTTCTTCTGGTTGTGGGCCGGATTGGGTGCCAGAACCGAGCAAATCGCCAGCGCGCAGATTGCAGCCATTCACAGTGTGATGCGTCAGTAGTTGCGACACCGTCCAGTAAGAATGGCGGAAGTTCGATAAGGACAGACGCTGCGGTGGGGTGCCTGATGAACGCATGGCGGCGGTTTGCAGCAAGACTTCTAGTGCTATATCAAAGGCACCGCTGTCACGCAAGTCGCTAGACTCCAGATACGGCAAAGGCTGCGGGTCCGCGGCGTCGCGGCTCCAGGCGCTGCGATACGGTGCCAGCGCTTCTATCGTCACTACCCATGGCGAGATGGTCGAGGCAAAGTTTTTCGCCAGGAAAGGGCCTAGAGGTTGATATTCCCAGCCCTGCATATCGCGCGCCGACCAATCATTGAGTAAGCACAGGCCAAACACATGTTGTTCGGCTTCTTGCATGGGGATAGCGTCACCGAGCGCGTTGCCGTTGCCGATGAAGATACCGATTTCCATCTCGTAATCCATGCGCTTGGCTGGGCCAAATACTGGTGCGCTAGCGCCAGGCGGCATGGTTTGGCCTAAAGGACGGCGAAACTCCTGGCCGGAAACGGCGATCGATGAGGAGCGACCATGGTAGCCGATAGGCACCCATTTGTAATTCGGCAGCAGCGGATTATCCGGGCGCAATAATTTACCGATCGCGGTCGCATGGTGGATAGAGGTGTAGAAATCGGTGTAATCACCAATCTGCGCCGGTAAGGCATATTCAGCCTCGCTTTGCGCCAGCAGACAGCTTTGCAAAGCAGCTTGCGCGCTAGCGCCTAGGCGCAAGGCGCGTGACAGCGCGAGGCGTAATTGCGACCAGACTGCCGGTGCCAGACTCATCAGGCTATTGAGTTTGTCACCGAGGATGGCCTTATCGAATTCCTTATTTTCCAAGGCAGAAAAAATCCCCGCGACACGGGCTGCCGCCAGATCCAGAATCTGATCACCGATCGCTACCCCTAAACGAAATTGCTCATCGCTGCCAGCACGACGAAACACGCCGTAAGGCAAGTTTTGTAGTGGGAAATCGGTGTTACCGGTATTGGCGGAGGCGACCCAGCTGCGCAAGCTTGCATCATGGGTTTCATTGAGTTGTGGCTTCATTTATTTTTGCTCCGGATTAAAATTTTTCTTGATGCCTTGCCAGCACTGGTAATAGTCGGCCTGCAATTGCGGCGACTCCATGGCGGCACGGGTCGGTTTGAGGATGTTACAGCTTTCTATCATGAAGGCCATGGTGTTATCCACTTTCTGCGGTGTGCGGGTATCGATATGACTAGCTTTTTCAAAGGTAGGCGCATCCGGGCCGTGGCCGCTCATGCAATTATGCAGGCTGGCACCACCGGGGCGGAAACCAGTGGATTTGGCATCGTACTCGCCATGGATCAGCCCCATGAATTCGCTGGCAATATTGCGGTGGAACCAGGGCGGGCGGAAGGTGTTTTCGGCAGCCAGCCAGCGCGGCGGGAAGATCACGAAATCGATGCTATCGACACCTGGTGTATTACTGGGCGACTGCAACACCAGAAAAATCGATGGATCAGGATGATCATAGCTGATCGAACCTATGGTGTTGAAGTGACGCAGATCGTATTTATAAGGCGCAAAATTGCCGTGCCATGCCACCACATCGAGCGGTGAATGGCCGATCTTGGCGCGCCACAGATTACCGCTAAATTTAGCAATCAGTTCAAAATCGCCCTCGAGATCCTCATACCAAGCATGCGGAATCTGAAAATCACGCGGATTAGCCAGACCGTTAGAACCTATCACGCCCAGATCAGGTAGCTTGAGCATGGCGCCAAAATTCTCGCAAACATAACCGCGCGCTGCGCCATCGGGCAACGTGACTTGAAAACGTATGCCGCGCGGGATCACGGCAATTTCTTGCGGCTCTATCGCCAGCAGGCCAAGCTCGGTCTTGATCTGCAAACGCCCTTGCTGCGGGATGATCAAGAGTTCGGCATCGGCGTTATAGAAAAAGCGCGTCGTCATGTCGCAATTGGCCGCATACAGATGAATCGCGCAACCGCTTAAGGCATCGGCCGAGCCGTTACCGGCCATGGTCAGCCAGGATTCTATGAAATCGACGGGCTCAGTCGGCAATGGCAAGGGATCCCAGCGCAATTGATTCGGGCTCGATGGCAGCTCGTCAAATTGATTCGTCATGCCGCGATTGCCGATTTGCACAAAGGGCTGATGCATCGCCGCCGGGCGTATTCTGTACAGCCAGGAACGGCGATTGGCATGGCGCGGTGCGGTAAACGCCGTACCCGACACCTGTTCGGCATACAAGCCGTAGGCGCATTGCTGTGGCGAGTTCTGATTTTTGGGCAAGGCTCCGGGTAAGGCCTCGCTGGCGAATTCATTCGAGAAGCCGGTTTGGTAGCGCAGCGTGTCTGAGATGCTCATCTTGCATTCCTCTGGAAGGTGATTTACCTCAGTAATGTAGTGCAATGCAGGCACTTTTGCGCTATAAATACATAAATGTAGTTCATTCACAAAATCAATAATGGTATCAAACACGCATGATAGAACCCAAGGATATAGACCTGAACCTGTTGGTGGTATTTCAGGAAGTGTTTCAGGAGCGCCAGATCTCTAGCGTGGCGAAAAAACTTAGCCTGTCGCAACCGGCGGTCAGCAATGCCTTGGCGCGTCTACGCAAGAGCTTTGATGATGAGCTGTTTGTGCGCACCGCCGCCGGCATGCAACCGACGCCGCTGGCACAGCAACTGGCCGAGCCTATCGCCAGTGCGCTCGCCAATATCCGGCAGGCCTTAAACCGGCAGGAAAGCTTTGATCCCACCAGCAGCAAACGTCATTTCACGCTCGCCATGACCGATGTCGGCGAACTGTACTTCATGCCCAAACTGGTGCAGTTATGCCGCCAGTTTGCGCCGCAGCTACAGCTATCGACCTTGCGCGCCAATAACCTCGATCTGAAGACCGAAATGGAAACGGGCAGGATAGATCTGGCCATTGGTGCTTTTGAGGGTATCTCGGAAGCGCTGTATCAACGCCGCCTGTTCGAGCAAAACTATGTTTGCCTGTTTCGGCGCGAGCACCCGCTGGCCGCTGCCAGTATTTCGTCCAGGGATTTTCTAGCGGCACAACACTTGATCGTGGCATCTACCGAGAGCCCCTACGATAAAATCAATCAGTTGCTGGAAAAAGCCGGAATACAGGCTGCATCGCACTTTAGCGTGCCGCATTTTGTGGCCGTTCCGTATATCGTCAGCACCAATGATTTGCTGGTGACCGTGCCAGAAAAACTGGCGGAAAGCACCGCTCTGCCGTTTAATTTGCAGTATGTAAAAACGCCGCTGCGCCTACCCACACTACAAACCAATGTATTCTGGCACCGCCGTTTTAATCAGGACCAAGGCAATCAATGGCTGCGCAATTTTATTGCAGAGCATTTTGCGCAATAAGACGCTAAGGCTGAAAATCATGCAGAAAAACTACGTTGAAAAAACTTCACCCTAAGTCTGAAACGTTTTCCCCCATCGTATTTTGCTTTTGCTCTACACTTCAAAGATCAAAATTCACTCTCTGGAGTAGCCGCCATGCCCGTCATCACCTGCGTAGAAGATCTGCGCTTGCTTGCCAAGAAACGCGTCCCTAAGGCGTTTTACGATTATGCCGACAGCGGTTCCTACACCGAGAGCACTTACCGTGCCAATACCGATGATCTGGCGGCCATCAAGCTACGCCAGCGCGTCGCCATTAATGTCGATCAGCGCTCTACCCACAGCACCATGGTGGGACAGGAAGTGACGATGCCGGTAGCAATCGCGCCGACTGGCCTGACCGGCATGCAATGGGCCAACGGCGAGATGCTGGGCGCGATCGCGGCAGAAAAATTCGGCGTGCCGTTCACGCTATCGACTATGAGCATTTGCTCTATCGAGGACGTGGCCAGCGTCACCAGCAAGCCCTTCTGGTTTCAACTGTATGTGATGCGAGACCGCGGCTTTGTCCGGGAACTGATACAGCGTGCCAAAGCCGCCAAATGCTCGGCACTGATGCTGACCTTAGATTTGCAAATATTGGGGCAACGCCATAAAGATTTAAAGAACGGCATGTCGGTACCGCCAAAATTCACGCTTGCCAATCTGATCGATCTGGCCTGTAAGCCAAGCTGGGCGCTGCGTGCGCTGGCTGGACGTAAAACCTTCGGCAATCTGGCTGGCCATATCAAAGGCGGTGCCAGCGGCATCGTGACGCTCAGCGAATGGACTGCCAGCCAGTTCGATCCCACGCTGTCCTGGGATGATGTGGCTTGGATCAAGCAAGAATGGGGCGGCAAGTTGATTTTAAAAGGCATACTCGACGTCGAAGACGCGAAACTGGCGGTCGCCGCCGGTGCCGATGCCATCGTGGTGAGTAACCATGGCGGCCGTCAGCTCGATGGTGCCATGTCCTCAATCCTGGCCTTACCAGCGATCGTAGACGCGGTCGGACATCAAACTGAAGTCTGGTTCGACGGTGGTATACGCACTGGCCAGGACATACTCAAAGCCACCGCCTTGGGTGCCAAGGGTAGTCTGGTAGGACGCGCATTTTTGTATGGTTTGGGTGCGATGGGTGAAGCCGGTGTCACCAAGATGCTGGACATCTTGCACAAGGAACTCGATGTCAGTATGGCCTTGACAGGTACCAAAGATATACGTGAAGTCGGGCCGTCGAATTTAGTGCGCTAAGACTTTAAAAATAGCTTAAACAATAGAAAAACGCGGGTTTTTACCCGCGTTTTTTATTGGTCAAAATTTATGCTGCCTGACGCTCAACTTGAGATTCATTCGGTGTCTGCACCAATTGCAGATTATCGCCATCAATCATGATCTTGCGTGGTTTATGCGCCTCGGGGATTTCACGTATCAGTTCGATATTGAGTAAACCATTTTCCATTTTGGCGGCAATCACCTTGACATGGTCCGCCAGGCGGAAACTATGTTCAAAATCCCTAGCCGCGATGCCACGATGCAGGAAGGTGCCCTGGGCATCTTGTTTCTGGCGGCGACCGACGATCTTGAGTAGATCGCGCTCACTCTCAATTTCCAGCTCAGAACGGTCAAAACCGGCCAGTGCCATGGTGATGCGGTACTTATCTTCGGCTATCAATTCGATATTGTAAGGCGGGTAGCTAGGTGCTGTTTCGGCACGCTGTGCTTCATTAAATAAATGTGCCAGGCGATCAAAGCCGATAGCGGAACGATACAATGGAGCAAAGTCAAAATTACGCATGATGATATCCTTATCAATTAAAGCGATATGTTTAAAAAAGTGTCGGCAAAACCGCCGGACACCTGATCGGCAGACCTCATTTGAGCATCTGCTGTTGCGAATATGGGACGTGGTTTTGAAGTTTCAAGATCTTGAAATTTGCGCTAGCCGCCCCGATATGGACGCGCTAGGCGCACATTGATGTGTAGTTTTCAGGATAGGAATAAACGTGGCAAAACTGTATTTTCGATACTCGGCAATGAATGCCGGTAAATCCACCGCCATGCTGCAGGTGGCGCATAACTATGAAGAACAAGGTCAGAAAGTGCGACTATTTACTGCCGCGATCGACCATCGTTATGGCGCGGGCAAAGTCACTTCACGCCTGGGGCCGCAACGCGATGCCGAAGTATTTGATGCGCATTATGATTTTTTGCAGGCCAGCGAGCGGGTCAATTGCATACTACTCGACGAGGCGCAGTTTTTGAGCGCAGCGCAAGTCAAGCAATTACATCAACTGGCCCAGGTACATGGGATACCGGTAATTTGCTACGGTCTGCGCAGCGATTTTTTAGGCGAGCCTTTTCCGGGATCGGCCTATTTGTTGGCATTGGCCGATGATATTGAAGAACTGAAAAACATCTGCGCCTGCGGTAAAAAAGCCACCATGAACATCCGTATGGATAGCCAGGGAAAACGCGTTACCGCTGGCGAACAAGTGGATATCGGTGGTAATGAACGTTATCAACATGTGTGTGGACGCTGTTTCTACACGGCTTAATTTTAAGAAAAATATTTTGAAATATTTTTAAAAAAGCTGTCAACAAGATTTTCTTTGCCTGCGTTATGGGAGTACGCAGAAATTATCTGCGACATTGAAACTCACTACCGAACAGGACACCACATGAACAAGCTAATCGCCACTCTCGTTGCTACTACCTTTGCTATGGGTACAGCGTTCGCCCAAACTGGCAGCACTCCAGCTAAACCAGCAGCTCCGGCAGTAGCAGCAACGCCAGCAGCAGCCAGTGCATCCGCTAGCGTCGCAAAAACAGCTCCGGCAGCTTCCAGCGCCAGCACTGCAGCGGTAGCAGCCGACGCCAAAGGAGCAGCGCCAGCATCCGCAAAAGAAGCTAAACACGCAGCCAAACCAGCGGCAAGTAAAAAAGCCGCTGCGACTGAAGAAGTGAAAGCTACGACACCAGCAAAATAATGCTATAAAAATCCATCGATGAAAATCGATGTTAAAAAAACGGCGCTGTATGCGCCGTTTTTGCATTCTAATCGCCAGATTTGCACTTGGCTCATGCGAAACAACGATTCATCGCAAACTGTATTCCATCCCAGCGACTTAGCACGCATAATGCAGTTCTAGTGAGCACCGCTCATGCCGAAAAATGCATAGGAGATACTGATGAAAAATTTCGCCCGCAGCGCCCTTGTTACTTCCATCATCCTACTGAGCCTTAGCGCTCACGCCGAAGAACAAAATCGCACTTTGCCAGCCTTTAAAAGTATCAAAAGTAAAAGTGCCATGACACTGGTGGTGGAAGTCGGAAAAACCCAATCTTTCCTGGTCAAGGGAGATGCAAAATTTATTGCCAGCATCAGTACCGAAGTGGTGGGCGATGAATTGGTGATCACGAGCCTAGAAAAAAATTCGATTAAAATTTCTGACAGCACGCAAGTCTTCATTACCGTACCTGAATTAAATCGTTTCAAAATGGAAGGCGCTGGCAGCAGCACCATTAACAACGCCGCTGGTGAACGCCTGGATATTTCTTACGAAGGTGCGGGCATGTTGAAGGCCAACGGGAAAGTAAAATTTCTGTCTCTCAAGGCAAAGGGAGTGGGCTTGGTAGACACAAAAAATCTGATCACCGAACAAGCCGATGTTAGCCTGGAAGGAGTAGGCTCAGTCAAGGTGTATGCCAGCGAAAGATTGAAGGCATCAGTGCAAGGAATCGGCTCCTTAACTTACTATGGAAAACCGCGTTCTGTGAGCAAATCGGTAGAAGGCATAGGCAGCGTCAGCGCGGGCGATTAAGCGTACTACAATTACAATAATTTGAGTGAAATTTTCGACACTTATAGTAAGTAAAAAATGTACGCATAATCTTTACTTCTATTTCTATTTTTTTTGAAAATTAAATTCAAATTTATTCGTTTTTGCTGTCAACAGAAATCAGAAGACTCGCGTTATAGGAGTACGTAGAAATTGTCTACGACGACTCATAAAGAAACGGACCTACCATGAATAAGCTGATCGCCACTCTCGTTGCTGCTACCTTCGCTATGGGTACTGCGTTCGCCCAAACTCCTGCTACTCCAGCTAAAGCTGCGGCACCTGCAACGGTCGCCACAACTGCTGCAGCAGCAACTCCTGCGGCTACTGCTACCGCAGCGCCAGCGGCCAAGGAAGTCGCACCGACAGCCAAGAAAACCTCGAAAAAACATAGTAAGAAAAGCAAAGCAGCGCCAACTGATGCAGCACCGATGAGCAGCACAACACCGGCAGCAACTACAGCTGTAAAAGCAGCACCTGTGACTAAATAAAATGTCGCATTAGCGATGCTTTAGGTAAGTAAAACCCGCGAAAATCCGGCCCTAATCAGGCCGGATTTTTTCTGTTTACGTCGACATAAAATAAGGATACAAACGGTTTCGGATACGGCGACAAGCAATTTCGATTAGCATACAGGGCTAGCAGTAGAAAAGATGACCATTTTGAAAGTGAATGTCCGTGAATACCCTTATTAATGACGACGTGTCCGAAGAATTCCCCGAGGATGCAAACGATAAATGCATACAGGAGCCGCGCCTTTGGAGCGACAAGGGATGGACTGCGCGTGTCATCAAAAATGAAGACGATGAAGGCTGGGCGGTAGCGATGATCAAAGATGGTGAACCAGAGCCGGCATTGGTCGGGCCTTGGACCATGGGGCGCGACAAAAAAAATCCTAAGCCTTTAGATGGCACCGCCTTTCGCACGCTGGTAAAGACCGCGTCGGAAGTATTACGCCGGCACGAGCAAGCCCTGCACGCTACTTTGCATAGATCATTGTTCCTCAATTTAGCGGATGCCGATTTTCGTGTGAATCTCGATATCGTACCGGATGAAGATAACCCCTACGCCTTACTCAGCGCTTTCGATGCGGCCAACGTAGAGTTAGCCCAAGTGCGGGTATCGGCTGGATTTAAATTCAATAAAGCCAGCGCCACCGCCTGGATAGAAAACGAATTTCGTAATCCAGAATAAAAATCATCAATTGATTTAGGCTGTGCATGACACAAAAAATCTCTTCCTCGACTGCCGCTTTATTGACCATCGCCCCCTTGATGTGGGCTGGCAATGCGATCGTCGGGCGCCTGGTGCACCAGATGGTGCCACCGATCACGCTCAATTTTTTGCGCTGGGCGATCGCCTTTCTGATACTTATCCCTTTTGGCTGGAAAATTTTTCGGCCTGATAGCGGCTTATGGGAAAATCGTAAACGCTTTGCCCTACTAGGCTTATTGGGGATAGGCCTGTATAACGCTTTGCAATACATGGCCTTGCAAACGTCCAGCCCTATCAATGTCACACTGGTCGCGGCCGGCATGCCGGTCTGGATGCTGCTGGTCGGCAGTCTATTTTTCGGTTTAAAAGTGAAGCGCCAGCAAATATTGGGAGCGCTACTTTCTATCGCTGGCGTCTTATTGGTACTCAGCCGTGGCGATCTAGGCCAGCTATTGGGATTCAAGCTGGTAGCAGGCGATATCTTTATGATCTTCGCCACCATCGCCTGGTCGTTTTATAGCTGGCTGCTGACCCAGCCGAAAGATCCACCGGCGATCAGAAATGAGTGGCAAGCTTTTTTGCTGGCGCAAATCGGTTTTGGCGTACTCTGGTCTGGTCTGTTTGCGGCTGGCGAATGGACGCTTACTAGCCCCAGCATTAGCTGGAGCTGGCCACTCGGTGCCGCCTTGCTATTCGTCGCGGTCGGCCCCGCCATCATTGCCTTCCGCTGCTGGGGTGCCGGCGTGCAACGCGCTGGACCTAGCGTTGCTGGATTCTTCAGCAATCTGACGCCGCTGTTTGCGGCACTGATGTCGTCCGCGTTTCTGGGTGAATTGCCGCACCTGTATCATGTCCTGGCCTTCGCTTTGATCGTTGCCGGGATCGTGGTCTCATCGCGAACTTCACGCAGCTAGTTTGGCGGTTTTTTAATTCCGCCAAACTCGGACTAATGCTGTTACTAAATCGCTGTACGTGCCGCAAATGCTGACTCCGGCACACTACTTCTGGGGCTTTCGCTAGCCGTAGTGATCAACTTTATCCATTCTTCCGTACTACAGATTGCTGCTACATTCGAATGGAACACGACACTAAAGACGCGATGAATTTCTTCGGCTGTGGCGCTGCCCACCGCATTTTTATACGCTACCGCACCGCTGGCATCACCCAGCATCTCTACCGTGTAGCCTAGACCCGTCGCCTGGTAAATCGTGGCGGCATTGCAGTTTTGTGTCATGTAACCAAGGATACTGAGGGTATTAATCTGCTGCGCTTGCAACCAGACCTCGAGATCTGTTTCGTAAAAAGCGCTGTCCAGGTTTTTTTCTATCAGGTGATCATGCGGGCGGCTTTTGACTACTTCATGCAAGTCCCATTCCGCTTGGCCTTTTTGAAAAATCGGCGCGGCTTCCGCCACGGTATGCTGCACCACCACCACTGGCACGCCGGCAGCACGGGCGGCGTCCATCGCTAGTCCGATATTATTTAAGACCATGCTTGGATTCGGATAATCAGACACGAGTCCACCGGTAAAATATTCGTTTTGTACATCGATTACGATCAGGGCGCGTTTTGGTGGCAAGTTAGTTGGCGTAGTCATATTAGTTTCTCACTTTTAGGATGAAGACTTGCTGCTGTCTGTGGGCTCTATTCTCAGCCATATCAGCGTAAAACTTAAGTGACCCAATAGCCAATAAACGATACAATCAGGCCATGTCTCCCACCTCTTCGAACTCTCTAAACCCTTCGATAAACATCGCGGTACTAGCCTTCGATGGCATTAGTCCGTTTCATTTGTCGGTGCCCTGTCTGGTTTTTGGCGAGCGCCATGGAATATTGAATCAGCCAAACTTCCAAATCAAGGTCTGCGCACTGAGCACTGCTCGCGCACCGCATACGGTACAGACCAGCGCGGGTTTTAGCATTACGACCAAATATGGCCTGCGTGCCCTACAGCGCGCCGACATCATCGTATTGCCCTCCTGGAGCGATGATTTGGCGATGCCCCCAGAATATTTATTGCAAGCCTTACGCAAGGCGCACGGTCGCGGTGCGCGGCTGGTGGGCTTATGTCTGGGTGCCTTCGTGCTGGCGTATGCAGGTCTGCTGGATGGGCGTAGCGCCACTACCCATTGGGCACTCGCGGATGAATTTACTGCGCGCTTTCCACAGATTAGTCTGGATCCCAATGTCTTATATCTCGACCATGGCGACCTCATCACCTCGGCGGGTACTGCCGCGGGTATCGATTGCTGCCTGCACTTATTACGTAGCCAGTATGGATCGGAGTTAGCCACCGATGTGGCACGCCGTTTAGTGGTGGCACCGCATAGGCAGGGTGGACAGGCGCAGTACATAGCTCATCCTTTGCCTGTGCTGGCCAGCGATACGCGCTTATCCAAGGTGTTGGAGTGGATGCTGGCGCATCTGAGCGAGAGCCAAAGTCTGGATCAATTGGCGCAGCGCGCTTTAATGAGCCGCCGCAGTTTTACCCGCAACTTTCAAAAACTCACAGGCAGCACGGTCGGTGACTGGCTATTACACCAAAGACTGAATTTGGCACAGCGCCAGCTCGAAACCAGCCAGCACTCGATAGAACAAATCGCTCACGACAGCGGCTTCGCTTCGGCGCTAGTATTCAGACGCCACTTTGCGCAACAGCTGCAAACATCCCCGTCCGCCTACAGGCGCGAATTTCAAGGTGCTAAGTTTAAACGCGGGTCAGCGTAATTGCCCGTTCCGGGCAGGCGCTGACACAAGCACCACAGCCTAAACAGGCCTCAGCTTGTACGATCTGGGCCTGCTGCCAACCGTGTAG
Organism: Undibacterium parvum; assembly: GCF_003955735.1. Lineage (NCBI taxonomy): Bacteria > Pseudomonadati > Pseudomonadota > Betaproteobacteria > Burkholderiales > Oxalobacteraceae > Neoundibacterium > Neoundibacterium parvum. The sequence continues at coordinate 1,884,264 of NZ_CP034464.1, forward strand.
AAAAGCTTTCACTTTCCCCTTCCAACTCAAGGCGTGCCGCGCATCCCTGGGCAGCACGCCCATGACAAACACCTGCGCCGGACAAATCTCTACACACGGCCCTTTTCCTTCACAGGAATTGCGATCTATCAAGGGGCGCAAAAACCCAGTACTAGGTTGATCATGAGTGTCCATATTCAGGCCAGCTCAGCAAGGTCTTGGGCGCGGCTGTGCTGATAATGACTGGCGTAGCCATCTTCCACGGTAGGCAAAATATGGAGTACTTGAAAGTAATGATCCCAAAACTCAGTTTCACGTAAGGCCTCCACCAGCGCCTGATATTCTTCACGATTACTCAGTTGCCACATCATGACATCACTACACAAGGTGGCATAAGCCTCAGCATCGAAGAAGCGCAGTTGCACCCCGGGGTACCGCGCCAGAATAGGTTTGATGATCGCATCGACAAAGGCAAAACGGCCACCCTCACCATGCGGCGCCAAGGCCAGCCAGTGGGGCGTGGCTTTCACCAGCCAGAAAATCGTCAGGGGCGTGACTGCTGCAGGTTTATTTTTTGCACTCGGCATAATGCTCTCTCTATGAGGGTTAAAAGTAAGAGTATGATGCGAGCAATTGCTCATTTTTACTACTCGCTATAGCCTCTGCTTTTACTCACATTTAGCGCGTTTTTATTCCCGTTTTTATTTTGGATTTTTCCATGAAAAAAAAGACCGCCGGCGCTCTGTCCGCGCCAAGAAAGGCTCCGCAACAAGCGCGTGCAACGCTGACTTGTTCATCGATCTTGCAAGCGGCAGCTCACATTCTGGGGGAACATGGCTTGGCTGGATTCAACACCAATAAGGTGGCCGAGCGTGCCGGGGTCAGCATAGGCTCGCTGTATCAATACTATCCCAACAAGCAGGCCTTGCTAGCGGCGCTAAGCGAGGCCCAGCACCAGCAACTGCTGGATCAGTTATCCGGGCAAGTCAGGCAACATGAAGCCACACCCGATGCAGATTTGCCTAGTTTAGTCAAACGTTTGGTGGGCGTCGCCTTGGCCCATCAATTTGATCAAGCCGGTCTGGCGGCGACGCTAGACTATGCCGAACGTGATTACGCCAGCACGCCCGTTTTGCAGGCATTACGGCAGCAATTGATTAACCTTTTGATGTCCGCTCTGGCGCCGTATGCCGCCCAAATTCCCGGTAATTTACAGAGCAGCGCTATCGATCTGCAAAGCATAGTGCAAGCCTTGATCGACGGTGCCGCAGCGCGTGGCGAAGTCAACAGCCTGCAATTAAAAATGCGGGTAGAACGCGCTGCCTTGGGCTATCTACACTACCGCGACGACGCCCATTAGCCCTGGCCGCACACCCATATTCCATGCGGGCTACAGACCAGGCAGGCCTGCAGCCCGCATGGAATATGCGCCTTGGGGCATGCCTTGGTTTAGATTTTTCAGCAGTCTAAAATTAATCGCTGGCTTGAGCTGGCATGATTTTTTTCCACCAGGCATGCGCCGCATACTCGCCTTGATGCTTCATCAGAAAATCATAGCCGAGTTGCGCTACTTGCTCTACCAGGCGCCTATCGTTGGCGGCGGCGCTTTCCAGATGTTCTAGTCCGCGCCCATTGCCCTCATCGAGCAAGATATGGCCATAGACGAAAGCAGCCTTGGGATACGGGCCGCCCGTTTGTTTAAGTAAATGTTCGAGTACAGGTTTGGCCGCTTGCGGGGTGTCGAACTCGCCTATCAATAATGCAAATTCTTGCAGATCGAGTAGCGCGACCTGTGCCAAGGGCACAGCCGACAATTCTTGCAGGCGCGCCTTAGAACGGAACACGTACTTGCAACGAGTCTCCCATTTTTTCGATTCTTTGCTCCACCAGTCCTGATCAAATTCGGCAATCAGAGTTTTGGTCGTGGTACCACCGAGTAAAACGTCGGCCGCACTGACCTCGATACAAGTCGGCAACGCCGCCTTTTGACCGGTTGCCGCTATCCTTTCGCTGAGGGCGGGATGGGTATCGTTGAGATTCGATTTTTCCGCCAGTGCTTCGGCCAGACGTTCGGCCGTGGCCCATTGCTCGTAACTGGCTTTAAATGCCATACGCATCGCGCTAAACGGCATAAAGCTAGGTCGCATCGCGGTCTCTGCCTGTTGATACAGCTTGGGCCAAAAATCCTGATGCACCCAGCGCCCTAGCAAAGCATCACGCACCAAGCCATGCGCATTCGCGCTGGCACCGACGATCTGGCTGGCGGTACGATCCGCCTCATACTCATCCTGGCGCGACAAGACGAAAGTATACGCATTGTAATAGGGCATGAACTTACCCAAAGCGCGCGCCATGCCAGCCTGTATCCAATTATCGTCCGAGCTATCGCGCACTTGTTCGTACAAAGCGCCGAAGGTGCGACGCTGGCGATATACCCAGGCACCTAGCTTGCCATGATTTCCGCACAGATGGCCGTATTCGTGCGCCACCGTGGCCAGCATTTCTTTGTGCGTGACACCTAATAAATACGGCAGACCGAGTATCAGATAATTGGTGTGCGGGCCAAACAAACCAAAGCGCGGCAATTGCGAAATGGCGGCATTATATTCACTGTCGATTAGCACATGATGAATTTTTGGGCCCTTTAATTTCAGACGTATCTTGTCTAAAGTCTCAAATAATTTAGGCGCTTCTTCACGCCTGATCGGACGCCCTTCCGGTGCTGGCAGACGCATGAAAAAACTACGAAATACCACCCAAAAAACCGGTAGCATAATCAGGGCAAACAAGCCGAAGCGCAGCATATTGTAGCTACTGCGATGGCTTTGCGCCCAGTGCAATCCCAAGTACAGCAAAGTGGCAATCGCAATCAACACGCCAAACAAGGCCAGATAGGCGCTCGCGCTGACCAGCAAAACCTTGCTACGGAAGGCCGCAGGATGAAAATTGGAATCGTGTTCCAGGCGGCGAACTAAATGGGTATAGGCTAGTTGGTCCAAGGCTTAGGCTCAGCAAGGTCGGTCTTAAGGCGATTAAATTTCCAAACAGAAACTATGCCACAGAAGCAAAAGCAAGGAAAGCCGCAGCATAAAAGCCACAGGCCGGTGTAGGTTTTTGCGCGCAAACCTGAACAAGGTGCCACGTCATGCTACGGATGCCGCCAGCACGCTAAACAGACCTCCTTGCCAGCACAGCGGGCGGCACGGAGGCCCTGATACTGATAACGGCTACTTAGTGCGCAACCACAAAACGCATGGCATATTTTTTGAAGTGTCTATAGCTATCGCCCAATTGCATGACAGAGTCGAAAGCGCTATTTAAAGAGCCACCTTGCTCGGAAAAATTCTCTTTAAACTCAGCAAAAGCGGCTTCCAGAACCAAGCTCAATTGGTGATTATAAACACAACGATAGTTGTGGTGACGACGTTTAGTACGCATTTTCATAATAAATCCTTTCATCTAGAGCCGCATTATAGCCGCTTCGTCCGGTGCTGTTAAAACTAAGCGCAACTGTGTTAACTGTTTATAAGTTGACGGCTTTATCACTGTATTAACCGCCAATTACACCGGTAGTCTTGATAAGCAGAGCCATTACATCTTCTTACATTTTTTGCCTTTTTGGCGATGCCTGAAAACGCTATGATACGACGCACCGTAATACCAGTAAGCAATAAAGCTGCCGTTTCAAGCCTAAAAATCTTGAGTTCACGGCAGCTTTGCGTTTTATTTGTACCGACTCATAGTTTATTTAGAATAATTGCATGAATAATAAAAAAATCGCCCTCATTTTTTTCGCACTATTGCTGACCGCTTGCGGTGGCGGTGGTGGCGGATCAACACTATCACCGGTAGCAAGCACCTCCACCTCACCGGCAGCCATTTCTGTAGCGAGCACGCCAAATATCTCAGAGTCAACAGTAGCCTTGAGCTGGCAGGCAGTCAATGCTGCAAACAGCTATGAAATATGGCGTAGCATTGCCAATGCCAGCGGCGCGGATGCCACGCCTCAGTTGGTTAAACGTAGTGACCAGACCAGTTTTACCGATAGCGGCCTGATGCCAGCGACAAATTATGTGTATTCCTTAAAATCTTGCATGGGCAATGCCTGTTCCGGTGGTTTTGAGATCAAAGTCAAGACCCTGGCCAAGCCCTTAGCCTTGCCAGCACGCGCCAATGCGCCCACCCTGCTCAAGGCTGACGACAAGCAAATCAGCTTTAGCTGGGCCAATGTTAGCGGCGCTAGCGCTTATCGGCTGCAAAGAAATGACGGCTGGGAAATCGCCAATGGCGCGCAACTGACGCAAACGACCTACACCGATACCGGATTGACGGCAGCGACCAGCTACATCTACCGCGTCCAAGCTTGCAACAGCAGCGGTTGCTCCGAATGGAGCGAGGCTTTCACTACCGCCACAACAGCGCTGCCGACGCCACCGGCTACTCCACCGGCAAGCCCGGTTCCAGCAGTGCCTGCCCTGCCGACCGCCGTGGTGGCCGGAGCCGACAGCGTCAATATCTCCTGGGCAGCAGTCAACGGTGCCAGCCGTTATGTACTCATGCGTAACAATCTTGCGATAGGCGGCAATACGCTGACAGCAGTCCGATTTTTGGACAGCGGTCTCAGTGTCGCTGTCTCTTACAGCTACACGGTGCAGGCCTGTAATAACAGCGGTTGTTCTGCCGCTAGTGGCGCGGCCATCGTTAAAATCAATACTGCCAACAAAATTATTCTCAACGTCAGTGGCCTCGATACCAGCCTCAACGGCAATGTGGCGCTCACCATGGATGGCTATGAAAATGGAAAATGGGTCAGAAGAACTGAAACCATCAGCAGCAACGGCAGCGTCACCAGTAGCACCACGGTAGAAACCGGCCAGCAGTATGGTGCTAGCATCAGTACCCAAGCGGCCAATGGCCAGACCTGTAGCACCTCGCCTAACGGCCGGGTGAGCACCGCCAGCGGCGGCGATGTCAGCATCGTACTCAATTGTCTGACGCCAGCGACCCTGAGTTTTGCCAACGCCTCACAAACCATGCTAACTGACATCACCAATGACATGGCACAGCTGGCTACGGTCAAAAACAGCGCGACGAAGACCATTACTACCGGTGCCGTCCGCTACAGCAGCAGCAACACCAGCGTTGCTCAGGTCAACGCCACTACCGGCGCCATCACGGCCCTGCAGCCTGGAACGGCAAGCATCTCGGCCAGTCTGCCCGCTAATTTGTATACTGCCGGCACCGCTAGTTACACCCTGACCGTAGCCAAAAATCTGGCATCTACCCGCTTGCGTGCCATCGATATAGCTCAGGTTCTGGCACAACGCCCCGGTAGCACCTACCAAATCCTGGTACCTGGTCGCGAGGTTCTGGTACGTGCCTATCTGTATGCCATCAGTGCCAGCGATAATCGTGTGCCCCAGGTATTAGTCTCGGTACGCGGCAATGCCACAGAAATAGCCATGACTTGCCCCGCCAAACTCCCGCTGGACAGTGGCGCTGTGACGCCGTCCTACACGCTGGCGCAAACCTGCAATGCGACCTTGCCGGCGGCTTTGGTCAAAAACGGTATGCAAATTGACGTACGCACCTCAGACGGCCAAACGCTTAACAGCGCACCGGCCGTGAATGACCGCAATACCCTCAAGCTGACACTCATTCCCTTGAAGATCAATGCGAATACGGCGCAAATGCCATCTAGCGCAGACGTCACCACAGCCGTCAGACGCACTATGCCATTTACCAATGTGCAAATAGGCGTGCATGCCGCATGGACACCTAGCGGTACCTGGGATGATAGCCTGACCAGTACCGGTAGCGGCAGCGATCAATGGAGCCAGGTATTAGGCCTGGTAGACGCCCTGCGCATCAGCGAAAACGCCGAAGGTCACTATTATGGTTTTGTACCTAACATCAAGTGGAGTAGCACTGCCGGTATCGGCTATGTCGGCGGCCCCACGGCGATTGGTCTGGACATGCGCGATGATGCAGACTTCAGTTCGCTGAACCGCACCATGATTCATGAACTTGGCCACACCTTAAGCCTGTCACATGCACCGTGTGGTGGAGTCGCCCGATTTGATCCGTTTTTCACCAATCTGCCGCTCGCCTGGGCGAACTCCGATAAGGCGCAATTGAGCGAAGCACCGCTCTACAACCAGGCCGCCTCTACACTGGAAACACCGGGGGCGCTCGGCAGCCGCAATACCGACATCATGGCGTATTGCAGCGGACTCTGGTTCTCCGAGTATAGCTACCATAAAATGGCGCGCTATATTCAGGGCCAGGACAGCTACGGGCCGCAGGCCATTGCAGCCGCTGAGCAGATGCTGATCACGCCACTAGCCAGTCAACGCATGATGCTGGTCAGCGGCAATATCGCCGTCAATGGAAGTGTTAATCTGGAACCGGTACATCTGCTAGGCACCAGACATCAGGCCAGCCCTGCAAAAGGTGACTACCAGTTGCGCATCATCAGCCAGGACGGCAGCGTCATTCTGCATCGGTTTTCTGGGATAGTGACCGATCATGATAGCGCGGTACGCATCGCAGTAGTAGTGCCAGCCGTGGCAAATATCACCAGCATGGATGTGCTCAAGGACGGCAAGGCTTTGCCTTCACAAGCCCGGATGCAGGCGAAATCACTGAAGGCTACCGCCAACATACTGGCCGCTACGCGCTGGAGCAATGGCGAATTTGCCAGCATCAAGCGCCAAGGCAACAGTCTGCAAGTACACTGGGACCATCATGTTTATCCATGGATGAGCGCCGTGCATATTAGCGCGGACGGCAAACGTACCGTGCTGAGCTTGCACGCCGCTGGCGGCAGCCAGGATCTCCCCTTGAAGCCGGGCTTTGCCGGCGGCACTTTCGAAGTCTCGTTGAGCGATGGCCTGAATGCGGTGATGAAAGTCGCTCCATATTGATGGTGCGATAACGCAGCCGGCCAAAAACCGTCGGCGCTAACACCTGAACTGAAAAATCGGGTAGCCTTAAGCGTGCAGATCTTCATGATCGTCGCGCTTAAGGCGCATCAATTTTTCAGCCAGCTTTGCAGCTGGTTTCAGGAGCCTACTATGCAAGTATTGAGTCATCTGTCCAACTATTTTTTCAGCGCATTTTCCAGCAGCGTGTTTGCACTATGATTGCTAACGGCGCTCACCCACCCATCCCCTTCATCGCGACCGCCGATTACGCCAAAACCGGGCAATGGATAAGCGCTCTGCAACAGGCCATGCCGCAAGAGCAGATCGTCGCCTTCAACAGCTTAAGCGAGCAACAAAGGCAGAGCTGCCAACTGGCCATTGTTGCCAATCCTGATCCCGCCGACATCCTGCGTCTACCGCAACTGGTCTGGCTGCACAGCGTCTGGGCGGGCGTTGAGCGTCTGCTGGCCGACCTCGGGACTAGCGACTTGAAAATTGTGCGACTGGTCGATCCGCAATTGGCCGACACCATGGCAGAAGCGGTACTGGCCTGGGTCTTGTATTTGCACCGGGATATGCCCGGCTACGCGCGTCAGCAAAAACAAAATTTGTGGCAGCCACGTGACTACATCAAACCGCAAGACAAAACCGTCAGTCTGCTCGGTCTGGGTGCCTTGGGTGAAGCGGCCGCACTACGCTTGCTGGCCGCGGGTTTTAAAGTGAATGGCTGGAGCCGCAGCAAAAAAAATCTCGAGCACGTGACTTGCTTTGGAGGGCTAGACGAATTGCCGCAGATGCTAGCCAAGACCGATATTCTGGTCTGCCTGCTGCCCTTAACTGCCGACACCAAGGGTCTGCTCAATGCTGCAACACTGGCTTGCCTGCCCAAAGGCGCGGCACTGATCAATTTTGCGCGAGGTGCCATCATCGAAGACGCCGCCTTATTGGCAGCACTAGACAGCCAGCAGCTTAGGCACGCAGTGCTCGATGTCTTCAGCCAAGAGCCGCTGCCACCGCAACAAGCGTATTGGCAGCACCCGCAAGTGACGGTATTGCCGCATATCTCTGCGCCCACCGATCTGGCCACTGCGGCTGCCATCGTGGCTGGCAATATTGCCCGGTACAGAAAAAATGGGCAATTGCCAAACAGCGTGGATAGCCTGCGCGGTTACTGAAAGCGCTCAAACACAATAATCCGGCAAAGCAGACTAAAATAGGCATAATCAGGCGCTTACAGCACTCGCATCGTCAGTCGTCCATCACCAACAAGGCAGATGTATGTTTCCTCATTTAAAACCGCTATTGATACTGGCTCTCACGCTGTCGGCAGCGACTTGCCTGGCGGATGATTTTTCTGACGGCGTCGCCTGGTATGCAGAAGAAGACTACCCTGCCGCTGCTGCCGCATTTCAAAAAGCCGCCGACAAGGGCAAAGCCGATGCCCAATTCAATCTGGGCTTGATGCTACTCAAGGGTGAAGGCCTGGCGCAGGATTACTCAAAGGCGATGGCACTATTTCAGCAAGCCGCCGATCAAGGCAATGCACGCGCGCAGCTCAATCTGGGGCGCATGTATGCCAAGGGGCAGGGAGTCATCGCCAACCATGCCAGGGCCCTGCCCTGGTTCAAAAAGTCAGCGGAACAAGGCTATGCCGATGCTCAGTACAGCCTGGGCATATTGTATGTTTCGGGTATAGGCGCGCCACGCGATTATCGCAAAGCCTATGAGTTGTTTTTGGCGGCCGCCGAGCAAGGCAATGCCAGCGCCCAATATCAACTCGGCCTGATGTACTTCAAGGGCAAAGCAGTCACGGTGAATCTGGTGGAAGCCTTAAAATGGCTGATACTAGCGGCCGATTACCCTGAGGCGATTTCCTATCGCAGTTATGCCGAAAAAAACATGAGCAAGCAGGAAATTGCCGAAGCAAAAAAATTAGCTCAAGAGTGGGAAGCTAGTCCCGCTGAAAAACCCTGAGCGGATAGTCGCTTAGCATCTTCACGATCTTCGAAAGTAGCAATGACCATCACAGAATTACCCTACCGCGCCAGCACAGAACAATGCTGCGCCTGGTTAGAACAGCACACCAACAGCGCATGGAACTTAGCCCGCTTATTAGCACAAGGTCTGACCCCGCATGTCTGGTTAGACTATGACGCCAGCTATCCCGAACTATTTGGCGAGGCCAACGGCGGCTACCCAGCCCCCATCATGTTTGAACAAGATACCCAAAGACTGGCCGCTGGCAGCGAAGATGTGCTCATCACGTTTACCAAGGACGCCGATAAAATTCCTGTGCAACTTGCTTCTCCCGGGATACGCAGGCCGCTCAGCGATTTACGTTTCTATAAAAAAGAGATCGTGCGTTTGCTGCATGCCTTAAATAAGCCGACCGAAGCGGAAAAAACGGCGCCGGAAAAATCGAAAGTAGCGCAACAAGGCATCAACCGGGAGCAAGTATTAAGCGCGTTTGCCGCCATGCTCAAGATCGACCTAGACAAGGCGCTCACCAGCGAAATCGGGGTGTTCGGTGACGAGGGCGCAAAAATCAAGGGAAATGCGCGCGGGAGTAAAAAGAATACCTTGTGGAATCCGGTGACTCTGGCGCTAGGATTAAACGACAGCTACCGGGTGCCGATGGCACGTTTAAGCCGTGCCTTTGAAGAGCAGGATAGCCTGCTAGAGTGGCGCGAGAACTGGCTGCAATCGCTAGATTTACTCGGCGAGTAAGCCGCGCTGTCAGCCAGCTAAAAGAGAACCTCTAAAAAGGGAACTTCTAAAAACCCGTTAATCGGGATGCAGCGCAAGGCGCAAACAGGAGCAATACGTCGGTATTGCGAGGATTTGCAACGCTGCGATGCGCCCGAGTATAGGGTTTTTAGAAGTTCCCAAAATGGAAGGCGCATATTCCATGCGGGCTGCAGGCCAATATGCCGCCAACAGCCGCATATCCATTGCGGCTAGCCGCTGCGGATCTTAGTATTTTGATTATCCGCAGCGCGTCTTAAGTAACTCAGCCCAGACGCTTTGCAGCCAATGCATTGCCGGCACGGCTGACTGCCTTACGTCCCAGATGCGTAGAGATAAACTGACCGGCATCGACTACCGCATCCAAATTAATTCCGGTCTGTATGCCAAGACCTTGCAGCAGAAACAGCACGTCTTCGGTCGCGACATTGCCGGTCGCGCCCTTGGCGTAAGGGCAGCCGCCCAGGCCTGCCACCGATGAATGAAAAATCGAGATACCGACTTCCAAACTGGCATAAATATTCGCCAGCGCCTGACCATAGGTATCGTGGAAATGTCCCGATAAACTCGCAATCGGAAAATCCTGCGCCACCAGTTGCATCACGTGCTGTACTTGTAGCGCCGTGCCCACGCCTATGGTGTCGGCGATATCAATCTCATCGCAGCCCAGATCGCGCAAACGCTTCACCACATCGGCGACGCTGGCCGGAGCCACCTCACCTTGGTAGGGGCAACCGAAGGCGCAGCTAATACTACCGCGCAGACGGATATTATTCAGCTTGGCGGCCGCTGCCACTTCTGCAAAACGCGCTATCGATTCAGCGATAGAACAATTAATATTTTTCTGAGCAAAGGCCTCCGAGGCTGAGCTAAAGATCACCACCTCATCAGCACCGGCCGCCAACGCGGCTTCAAAGCCCTTCATATTCGGCGTCAGCACCGAATAGATCACGCCAGGCTTGCGCGCAATACCGGCCATCACTTCCGCGGAAGTTGCCATCTGCGGCACCCACTTAGGCGAGACAAACGAAGCCGCTTCGATATTGGCGAAACCAGCTGCTGTCAGCCTATCGACCAAGGCGATCTTGATCTCAGCAGGGATGGTTTCTTTCTCGTTTTGCAGGCCATCACGCGGCCCCACTTCAACGATTTTGACTTGTTGTGGCAATGCGCTTTGCATGTGAATTTCCTCGGCTAATTCTTGATTGGCGATAGGATTAATGGATCGCGCTCAGCCTGACGGAAGAGCGCATTCCAAACCGCACTAGTCTTGCTTAAAGCTCAGCAACGGTGCGCCTTCGGTAACTTGATCGCCGACTGAGTACAGCACTTCATCGACCACGCCATCATGCGGTGCAGCGATCGTGTGTTCCATCTTCATGGCTTCCATGATCACCAGCGCATCGCCTTTTTTCACTTCTTGTCCGGCTTGCACCATCACCGCAACGATCTTGCCCGGCATAGGTGCAGTCAGGCGACCGCCTTCCGCTTCAGCTTCACCGGCATGCGCCAGCGCATCTTTGTAATGCAAATTGGTGTGCGCACCCTGGCTAAACACATGAAAATGCTCGCCGTCACGCACTACCGTGCCCTGCACGGTCTGCTCACCTATCTTGAGCGTGATATCGCTGCCATCGACCTTGGCCAGCGTCACTAAGGCGCTTGCCGTACCGGCCTGCACTTGCCAGCTGCGCTCCAGATAAGTCACTTGCACTTGATGCGTCTGCGTCTCTTCATCAAACTGCAGCGCACGTTGCAGATTGCTATTCATGCGCCAGCCCTGGCTGCTTTGCCATGGGTCGTCACCAGATTTTTTCTCGGACAACAATAGCGCTACGCTGGCCAGCGACAGCACGGCCAATGATGCAGGCACCTGTTCAGGAAATAACTCAGCTTGATTGCGCTCGATCAGACCGGTGTCCAGATCGGCGCCGGAGAATGCGGTGCTCTCTATCAGGCGCTTGAGGAAAGCGATATTCGATGACAAGCCGACGATCTGATACTGCGACAAGGCTTGCGCCATGCGTGCCAGCGCCTCGGTTCTGTCCTTGCCCCAGACTATCATCTTGGCGATCATAGGATCGTAAAACGGCGAAATACTATCGCCTTCACGCACGCCGCTGTCGATGCGGAAAGCTGCAGGATCAGCGCTACCACCGAGTTCAAAATTCACCGCAACTGGGGTGCGCGCATGGCGCAAAGTACCTATCGATGGCAGGAAACCTTTTTCAGGATTTTCGGCATACACACGCGCTTCGATGGCATGGCCATGGATCTTCAGTTCTGACTGTTGCAAAGGCAGTTTTTCACCGGCAGCGACGCGCAATTGCCATTCGACCAGATCGGTACCGGTGATCATTTCTGTCACCGGATGCTCAACTTGCAGGCGGGTGTTCATCTCCATGAAATAGAAAGAGCCGTCCTGATTGGCGATGAACTCGACCGTACCGGCACCCACGTAACCGACTGCCTTGGCGGCCGCCACTGCCGCTTCGCCCATGGCGGCGCGGCGCTCTGGCGGCATGCCCGGAGCCGGGGCTTCTTCTAATACTTTTTGATGGCGGCGCTGTACCGAGCAATCACGTTCGAACAGATACACGCAATCGCCATGGGTATCGGCAAACACCTGGATTTCGATATGGCGCGGACGCTGTAGATATTTTTCTGCCAAAACTTTGTCGTCACCAAACGAACTGATCGCTTCGCGTTTGCAGGACGCTAAAGCCGCTTTGAAATCGAGGCTGTTTTCGATCACGCGCATGCCCTTGCCACCACCGCCAGCACTGGCTTTGAGCAAGACCGGGTAACCGATACGGTCGGCCTCGTTCTGCAACAAATCGGCATCCTGAGTCTCGCCATGGTAGCCAGGTACCAAAGGCACATTGGCTTTTTCCATCAACGACTTGGCGGCAGATTTGCTACCCATGGCGCGTATCGCCGAAGCTGGCGGGCCGATAAACACCAAGCCAGCCTTGGCACAGGCATCAGCAAAATCGGCGTTTTCAGAAAGAAAACCATAGCCAGGATGGATCGCCTGCGCACCAGTTGCCAGCGCCACCTGAATAATCTTATCGGCGCGCAAATAACTTTCCTTGGCCGGCGCAGGTCCGATCAAAATGGCTTCATCGCAGACCGCCACATGCTTGGCATTAGCATCGGCTTCAGAATATACCGCCACAGTTTTGATACCCATACGGCGGGCGGTAGCGGCAACACGGCAGGCGATTTCGCCACGATTGGCGATCAGGATTTTGGTGAACATGATGGTTTCTTTCTGATAAAAATACACGCCCCAGGCTCTCGTGAAGCCGGGGATTATTCTTTACTTTTAATTGCAGCTACCGGCTTTTGCTTCGACTTTTCCACGTGTTTTCAAACCCAATTTGGCCAGCAAGACGCGGTCGTCTTCGGCATCCGGGTTGCCGGTAGTGAGCAACTTGTCGCCGTAAAAAATTGAGTTAGCGCCTGCCATGAAGCACATCGCCTGCACCGCTTCGCCCATCTGTCGGCGGCCAGCGGATAAGCGCACCCGTGCTTTTGGCATGGTCAGGCGCGCTACTGCGATAGTGCGCACAAATTCCAAAGGATCGAGCGGATCTAGACCATGCAAGGGTGTGCCCTCTACCTGCACCAAATGATTCACCGGCACCGATTCTGGGTAAGGATTCAGGTTGGCTAATTGGGCGATCAGACCGGCGCGCTGGCGACGCGATTCGCCCATGCCGACGATACCGCCACAGCAGACTTTCAGGCCGGCAGTACGAACATGGCCGAGGGTATCGAGGCGATCTTGATAATCACGGGTAGAAATCACATTATCGTAAAACTCGGGCGCGGTATCCAGATTATGGTTGTAGTAATCCAGACCGGCAGCGGCTAAACGCTGGGCTTGTGCTTCTTCCAGCATACCCAAGGTGGCGCAGGTTTCCAGCCCCAGGGCTTTGACTTCGCGCACCATGGTTTCGACTTTTTCCATGTCACGCTCTTTCGGCGAGCGCCAGGCAGCACCCATGCAAAAACGGGTCGCGCCGTTTTCACGGGCGGCTTTCGCCGCATCTAGCACTTCACGCACATCCAGCATTTTTTTTGCTACCACGCCGGTATCGTAACGTGCCGCTTGCGGGCAATAACCGCAATCTTCTTCGCAGCCGCCGGTCTTGATCGACAGCAGGGTCGCCAACTCAACGTCGCCATCCGGGAAGTTCTCGCGATGCGCTTGCTGCGCCTTAAACATCAACTCGTTGAAAGGCAAATCGAAGAGTGCCAGCACATCGTCGACGGGCCAGATTTCAGCCTCTAGCGCTTTGACCGGAGCTTGGAAATTTAATGGAGAGGCGTTCTGTTGCATGATTCTTCCTTTACTTCAAAATATTTAGTGCGTCAAAAATTCTAAATTCAAAAACCCGGCGGCAGCCTGTGCCGTCGGGGTCGCTAGGCGTGGTATCTGGCCCAGCAAGGGCGCGTCTATACGCGCTCGCAAAGCCGCCAGATTTTGATCTGGGTACAACATAGTGTCATCGACGGTATTCGCAACCCAGCCGGCCAACTTCAGGCCGCGCGCGGCAATCGCCTGCACCGTCAGCAAGGCATGGTTGATGCAACCTAGGCGCATGCCCACCACTAAAATGACTGGCAAGCCTAAAGTTTGCGCCATGTCGGCAGTGTCTATGTCGGCATTCAAGGGGACGCAAAAACCGCCTACCCCTTCGACGATCACGGCATCGGCCTGCTGCGTCAAAGCTTGATAACAAGTCTGAATATGCGCGCCGGAAATCTGCAGATTTTCCAGCTCAGCCACAATATGCGGTGCTGCCGGAGTCTGCATTAAATACGGTGCCACCAACTCGGGCGCGGCACGTACACTGGCAGCCGCCATCAGGGCATCGACATCTTCGTTATGCCAAACGCCGTCTATCAGATCGGCACCGGCGGCGACTGGCTTCATTCCTAGGGTACTGAAACCTTGCTGCGCCAACGCCAGCAACAGCGCGCTACTGACCAAGGTCTTGCCGATTTCGGTATCGGTGCCAGTCACAAAATAATCATGTGGTCGTTGCAGCATCATGCCCTCGCCTCCAGCGTGTTCACAGCATCGAGCAGGCAAGCCACGTCGTCGTGCGTATGCGCGGCCGACAAGGTAATGCGTAGTCTGGCAGTGCCATCGGGCACGGTAGGCGGGCGTATCGCCGGCACCCAGATGCCCTGCTCATACAGGCTGGCAGCGGCGCGCATAGACTCGGCATTGTCACCGATAATGATGGGCTGCACGGCGGTCGTCGATGGCATCAAAGTCCAGCGTTGCAGGCGCAGATCACCGCGCACTTGCGCGATCAGCTCTTGCAGATGGAGGCGTCGCGCATGGCCTTCGGCGCCACCGATAATATCCAGACTAGTCAGCAAGGCATGCGCCAGCGCAGGCGGTGCGGCAGTTGTGTAAATATACGGGCGCGCTTTTTGCACCAGCCAGTCGATCACGGTGGCATGCGCCGCCACAAAGGCGCCACCGACACCGGCGGCTTTGCCCAGCGTGCCCATGTACACCAGATTTGGCGAACGCAGATTGAAATGCTCGAGCACACCGCGACCGTGTTCACCCAAGGCTCCAAAGCCGTGGGCGTCGTCGATCACCAGCCAGGCATTATGCTGTTCACACAGTGCCAAAATAGCGGCCAAAGGTGCCAGATCGCCGTCCATGCTAAACACACTGTCAGTGACAACTATCTTAGTAGCTGCGGTACTCGCTTCCAGTAAACTTTGCAGCGCCTGCACCTGGCCATGCGGATACACGTGCACCTGTGCACGCGAGAGCTTGGCACCGTCTATCAGCGAAGCATGATTAAGGCTTTCTGAAAAAATCTCGGTAGCACGTCCCGACACCGCAGCCAAGCCGCACAAAACCGCCAGATTAGCCATATAGCCGGTGCAAAAATACAGCGCACGGCATGCATCTATATGCGGTGCCATAAAATCGGCCAGACGCTCTTCCAGAATGGCGTGAGCGCGGCTGTGGCCACTAATCAGATGCGAGGCGCCGCTACCTACCCCATACAGGCTGGCGCCTTGCTGCAGGGCTGAGATAATTTTCGGATGCGCTGCCAGACCCAGGTAATCATTGCTGCAAAACGCCAGCACCGGATTACCATCAACTGTCACACGCGGTGCGCAGGCGGTGTCAGCGGTGCGACGGCGACGGCGCAGGCTCTTGGCATTGAGGACCTCAAGCTGTGCTTCTAATTGATCTAACAAAATCATGCTGAAACCCCGTTCGCTAATTCACCCAAAACCTGATTAAATACTTTCAGTGTGGTGTTGCCGAGATCAGCAATTTCCTTGTCGTTCAAGATATACGGAGGCATCAGATACACGGTTTTTCCTATCGGGCGCAACAACAATTCGTGTTCCAGCGCAGTGCTGAAAAAACGCCGTGAAAAACTACTGGCAGCGGCATCATCGACAACGGCATCAAAGGCCCAGATCATGCCCTGCTGACGGAAATTCTCTACCTTCTCGTGCTGCGCCAGTGGCTGCAAAGCCTTGCTTATGCTGGCAGCTTTCAGGCGATTTTGTACTAGCACATCATCATTTTCAAAAATCTCTAGGGTCGCCAGCGCGGCGCGACAAGCCAGCGGATTGCCGGTGTAGGAATGCGAATGCAAAAATCCGCGACGCACATCGCTATGGTAAAAACCCTGATAAATTTCATCGCGCGTCATCACCAGCGAGAGCGGTAGATAGCCGCCACTGATGCCTTTCGAGAGGCAGACAAAATCCGGCCAGATGCCCGCGCTTTCACAAGCAAAGAAAGTGCCGGTGCGACCACAACCGACCGCGATTTCATCGGCGATCATATGCACCTGATACTGGTCGCATAGAGAGCGCACCAGTCGTAGATATTCGGGATCATGCATCGCCATGCCGGTAGCACATTGCACCAGCGGCTCTATGATAACGGCGGCGATTTTACCAGCACGTTCCTGCATGCAGCGCTCCAGATCAGCGGCAGCATGACGCGCTACGTCAGCAGCGCTCTCGCCTGCTAGCGCTTGCCGTGCATCGGGTGACGCCACTACATGCGCCTTGTTTAGCAAAGGGCCGTAAGCGTCGCGGAACAGCGCCACGTCAGTCACCGCCAAAGCGCCTATGGTTTCGCCGTGATAACTGCCCTTGAGGCAGATAAATTCTTGTTTTTCAGCCTGACCGCTGTTGCGCCAGAAATGAAAACTCATCTTCAAAGAAATTTCGGTGGCAGAAGCGCCATCGGAAGCGTAGAAACAATGCCCCAGCACGCCGCCGGTTAGGGCTGAGAGTTTTTCCGACAGTCGCACCACAGGTTCATGGGTGAAGCCTGCCAGCATCGCGTGCTCCAGCTTATCGAGTTGATCTTTGAGTGCCGCGTTGATGCGCGGATTGGCGTGGCCAAACAAATTGACCCACCAGGAACTGATGCCATCGAGATAGCGTTTGCCTTCGGTATCAAACAGCCAGGCACCACGACCGTGGCTGACCGGTATCAGCGGGACAGTCTCGTGGTGCTGCATCTGCGTGCAAGGGTGCCAGACGCTTTTCAGGCTACGTGCTACCCAGTCAGATTGTTGATTTTGATTCAATGCCACTCCCTATTTTTAAAGCCACTGCGCAATATCCATGCGGCTTACAGGCCATTTTGCTCTGCGAAGGCGCATGGATACTGCCTTATCACTATTGGAAATTTCTAAAAACCTAAAAAAGCTATTCTGTGCCTCTGCGGAAAAGCTTTTCCTTGCATTTATTACCATCACGGCTTAGGGATTTTTAGAATTTAGAAGTTTCCTTCTGCAATGCAGAGGGCAAATTATACACAGTGGGCAAACTGGCCCGTTTTGCTAAGGCCTATAGCAACCAATCCGGCTTGCGCTTCTCTAAAAATGAACGCACTCCTTCACGCCCTTGCTGCGAGGCGCGGATCTGTGCAATGTCCTCGACTGTGGCGGCGATCAAGGCGGCGCTGATTTCGCGCCCGCCTACATCACGTACCAATCGCTTGGCTTGCCTGACGGCATTCGGGCTGTTATTGCCCAACGCCTTGACCAGTTCCGCCAGCTTGGCATCAAGCGCGTCGGCACTCACCACTTCATGCGCAAAACCTATGCGTTTGGCTTCAGCGGCATCAAAACGCTCTGCCGTCAAAAAGTAACGACGCGCGGCGTTTTCGCCCATGGCCTTGATCACGTACGGAGAAATGGTCGCCGGGATCAGGCCCAACTTGACTTCGCTCAGGCAGAAATTCGCCGTATCTACCGCCACCACCATATCGCAAGCCGCCACCAGACCCATGCCGCCGGCATAGCAATCGCCCTGCACCTTGGCCACCACCGGTTTAGGGCAGGTATAAATCGTGTGCAGCATCTGCGCCAGTTGCGCCGCATCGGCCAGATTTTCTCTATGGCTGTAGTCGGCCATCTTTTTCATCCAGTTCAGATCGGCACCGGCGCAAAACGCCGAGCCATTGGCAGCCAGCACGATGACACGCACGCCCTCGTCAGCACCGAGCGCAGCAAACACCTGCGTCAATTCGGCGATAGTGGTTTCGTTGAAGGCATTGCGCACTTCAGGACGATTTAGGGTGACGGTAGCCGTGTAGGCTAGTCGCATAACTTCCAATGTCTGCCAATTCATACTTACTCCTTCCATACTACATAATCATCGACTGCATACAGTTTG
This sequence comes from Undibacterium parvum, assembly GCF_003955735.1. Classification (NCBI taxonomy): domain Bacteria; kingdom Pseudomonadati; phylum Pseudomonadota; class Betaproteobacteria; order Burkholderiales; family Oxalobacteraceae; genus Neoundibacterium; species Neoundibacterium parvum. Next base: position 1,902,614 of record NZ_CP034464.1, read on the forward strand.
CACGGTAGCTGACTGTTTTTCTGGCAATTGCTCATTGCCCTAACGCTAGGCTCGTCGCCCTCATTGCCCCAACCCCAGGCGCCGCTCGCGGATATCGCGAATGCACGCGGCATCGATCGCCCTAGAAAATTTCTATACCCGGCTCTTCCTGTCTCTTTTACATACGGTATCGCATCGACATTGTCGATAGACGCAAAATCTGTTCTGGGATGTTGCGGCACATTCCCGACTTGCATCAGCACCTCAGTTGGTAGACCAAGTTTCTTTAAAAACTGCTCAGTTTCCGGCCACCAAATTTTTACGCCATCCCGGCTGCCACTCATGCTGTGCGCATCATTCTTAAACGGCCCATAGGCGATCAATTTCGCATTCGCGCCGGACTTGGTATATGCCGCATACATTTTATTCGCGAGTTCAGGATTAAAATAACTATCGTTTTCTCCATAAAACCAGAGACTAGGTAATTTGGTCTTAGCGCCAAAATCGCCAAACGCATCCACCAGCGACAACTCCCATTGGCAATTCTCTTTGCGTAAGCCACCCGCAAAATTAATCAAGCCTTTGACACCTGCGAAATTACGCGTACCAAACGCCATCGTCGTTAAGCCGCCATGCGATTGACCAGCGACCAGAATACGTTCCCTATCCACCCACCCCTGCTTGACTACATATTCAAGCACACCCTGCACATCGTCCGCTTGCGCCTGCCCGTTGCCGCCTATATTGCAGCCACCATCAACATACGCACCTGTCGATTTCGAAAACCCTTTGCGCATAGGGATCACCACCGCATATCCGCGCGTGACGAACTCGCGGCTAATCGCGAAATAACGCGCACGCTCTTGAAAGTGCGCATTACCTGGCGCTTTACCATGGTTCATAATCAGCAGCGGAAACGGCCCGTCTCCAGGTGGCTTGAATATTGTCGTTTCCAGCTCCACAGCAAAGATGCCTGAGCCTAGCGGCACCGACACGATTTGCTCGTTCAACTTTGCATCCAAATTTGGCGTTTGCGCAAAACTGATCCCATAGAACAAAGTGGCGGCTATCAGTACTAAACCTAAGCGTGGAATTTTCAAATTTTTTCTCATTCCGCAATTCACACTGCTGTCAGAAATTACATTCTGAACAGGCCAAACTTCACATCCGGAATCGGTGCATTCAAAGCCGCCGACAGTCCCAGCGCCAGCACCATGCGGGTATCTGCCGGATCGATCACGCCGTCGTCCCACAAACGGGCACTGGCGTAATACGGATGGCCTTGATGCTCGTACTGATCCTTGATCGGTTGCTTGAAGGCGTCTTCTTCTTCGGCACTCCAGCTGCCGCCCTTGGCTTCGATACCGTCACGCTTGACGGTGGCCAGCACGCTGGCGGCTTGCTCGCCGCCCATGACGCTGATGCGCGCATTCGGCCACATCCACATGAAGCGCGGTGAGAAAGCGCGGCCGCACATGCCGTAGTTACCGGCGCCAAAACTGCCGCCGATAATCACGGTAAACTTAGGCACGTTGGCAGTTGCGACAGCCGTCACCATCTTGGCACCGTTACGGGCGATACCTTCGTTTTCGTACTTGCGGCCGACCATGAAGCCGGTAATATTTTGCAGGAACACCAGCGGAATCTTGCGCTGGCAGCACAGCTCGATAAAGTGCGTGCCTTTTAGGGCCGACTCGGAAAACAAGATGCCGTTGTTGGCGATGATACCAACCGGCATGCCATGGATATGCGCAAAGCCGCAGACTAAAGTCGTACCATAACGCGCCTTGAATTCATCAAAATGGCTGCCATCGACGACACGCGCGATCACTTCGCGCACATCAAAAGGCTTGCGGGTATCGAGCGGAATTACGCCATACAATTCTTGCGCAGCAAACTTAGGCTCTTCCACAGGCTTCAGTACCATTTGCTGCGGCTTCTGGCGGTTCAGATTCGAAACAATAGTGCGCGCCATAGACAGCGCATGGATATCGTTTTGTGCCAGATGATCGGCCACGCCTGACATGCGCGTATGCACATCGCCGCCACCCAGATCTTCGGCGCTGACCACTTCACCGGTCGCGGCTTTGACTAAGGGCGGGCCAGCCAGAAAAATCGTACCCTGATTCTTGACGATAATCGACTCATCGCTCATCGCCGGCACATACGCACCACCGGCAGTACAGGAACCCATCACCACCGCGATTTGCGGTATACCTTTGGAAGACATGGTGGCCTGGTTAAAAAAGATGCGACCGAAATGATCACGGTCCGGAAAGACATCTTCCTGATTCGGTAAATTCGCGCCACCGCTATCAACCAGATAGATACACGGTAGATTGTTTTGTTCGGCGATTTCTTGTGCACGCAGATGCTTCTTGACCGTCAGCGGATAATAAGTCCCTCCTTTGACGGTGGCATCGTTACAGACGATCACGCATTCTTGCCCGGCCACGCGGCCTATGCCGGTAATTACGCCGGCCGAAGGAGCGGCATCTTGCCCGCTCTTTTCCTTGTACATGTCGTAGGCGGCCAGCTGAGAAAATTCCAGAAACGGGGTGCCAGCGTCGAGCAGGGTTTGCACGCGGTCACGCGGCAGCAGCTTGCCACGCGCCAGATGTTTTTCGCGTGCAGCGTCACCGCCACCGAGCGCGATTTTCGCCACTTTTTCTTTCAGATCATCGACCACGCGCTGCATGGCAGCGGTATTGGCCTTGAAGTCTTCCGAGCGGCTATTGAGTTTGGAATCCAGAGTCGTCATTTTTTAATCTCGCTGTAGCGTTAATTACTTTTAGGACTTACGCAAAATTGTTCCAGCTAGGCGTACCGCCGAAGACAGTACTTTAGTACGGCAAGGCGGGTACAACAACGCTGGGACGGTTTTACGTAAATCCTAACTTTATTTTTTAGGAAACGTGCCATCCACGTATAACCATTTACCGTCATGTTGTACAAAACGGCTTACTTCGTGCAGGCGATGTGCGCGCCCGCCTATCTTGTAACGTGCCACAAACTCGACCGTAGCACTGCCACCGTCGGGGATAAAACGTTTAATTTCCAGACCCAGCCATTGCGTAGGGTCGTCGTGCACCAGTTGCTCAGACGGCAGGGTGCGCTCATCCCAGGTGGCCCGTAAATAGGCTTCGTCACCCAAGCTATAGGCGGTATACCGCGAACGCATCAAGGCTTCGGCATTGGGCGCTAGCGCAGCAGCTGTCAGATACGGCTGGCAGCACAGTTCAAAATTTTTACCTGAGTCACAAGGGCACTTCATATTTTTTACTTACTTTCTTTTTTTTCTTTTTCCGCCACCGGCGCTCCAGCCGCCTTCCATGCACCAAAACCGCCCTCGATATGCGCCACGTTTTCCAGGCCCATGTCTTGTACCGTTTTGGTGGTTAAGGCACTGCGCCAACCGGCGCCGCAAAACAAAATAAATTCTTTACGTTCTCCGAATACTGGTTTGTAATACGGCGATTCAGGATCGACCCAAAACTCTATCATGCCGCGCGGCGCATGAAAGGCACCTGGCACCACGCCTTCGCGCTCCAGTTCACGGACATCACGTACGTCGATGAATTGCACCTGCGGGTCATGCATCTTCGCCAGCGCTTCGGCCACGCTATAGGTCTTAATCTCTGCGCTGGCTTCGTCTACCAATTGCTTGTAGCCTTTTTTCATTTTCGTCTCCGATGATGTCTGTGAACTTACTTAGAGGACTTACGCAAAATTGTTCCAGCTAGGCATGCCTAAGTCCTAACTTAAAAACCGCCATTCGCCAACCATAGCTCAACCTGCGGCAATCTATCATTGCCCCAGAATGCCTCGCCATCTATCACTATCCACGGTGCGCCAAATACACCTTGCGCCATCGCTTGCTCGCAAGCGGCTTTCAGTTCGTCCTTGCGCGCTACGTCCTCACAAGCCGCCGCAGCCGCAGCGCCGTCTAAACCTAAAGCCTGCACCTGCGCGGCTAACCATTGCGGCTCATTGATCGCTGCCGGGCCACTGAAATAGGCCAGCGTCACCTGTCGCACAAAGGCCCCCACCAAATGCGGTGCGGCTTGCTTCATCCACAAACACACCCTGGCGGTATTTTGCGTGTTGATAGGAAACGGATCGGGCATGACGAAAGGCAAATTTGCAAAACGTGCCGAACGTTGAAAATCATGTTTGAAATACTCCGCCATCACGGGCGGACGCATGGTCAAAGGCATAGAGCCGGTGTTCTTGAATACGGCACCCAAAAGTATCGGTTTCCAGTCTACCGTGCGGCCATATTTTGCCGCTAAAGTCTCGATAGACTGGCTGGCCAGATACGCGTACGGCGAGACGAAATCAAACCAGTATTCGATTGCTGCACTCATGATTTATCCTTAATAAACTTACTTAAGCTAACTTAAGCTAACTCGCCAGCAAAGCACGCCCTATCAAGATTTTCTGTATGTCGGAGGTGCCTTCATAAATCTGGCAGACCCGCACGTCACGATAAATACGCTCTACCGGGAAATCGCTGACATAACCGTAGCCACCATGGATCTGTATCGCATCCGAACACACTTTTTCCGCCATTTCTGAAGCAAACAGTTTCGCCATCGCCGCTTCTTTCAGGCAAGGCAAGCCAGCGTCTTTCATGCTGGCCGCGTGCCAGATCAATTGGCGTGCCGCCTCAATTTGGGTCGCCATGTCAGCCAATTTAAATTGCACGGACTGATGTTCAAATATCGTTTTGCCGAAGCTGGTACGGTCTTTAGCGTAAGCCAAGGCTGCCTCAAAAGCGGCGCGCGCCATGCCGACTGACTGCGAAGCGATACCAATGCGCCCGCCCTCTAAACCGGACAAGGCAATTTTGTAACCCTGGCCTTCGACGCCGATCAGATTCTCTGCAGGAATACGGCAGTTTTCAAACAGGATCTGCGCTGTATCGGAGGAATGCTGGCCCATCTTTTGCTCTATACCAGCGACGATATAACCGGGTGTTTTAGTATCGACCCAGAACGCGCTAATGCCTTTTTTGCCGGCTGCTTTATCGGTCACCGCCATCACGATCGCCACGTCGGCAGTCTTGCCGCTGGTGATGAATTGCTTGACGCCATTGAGCACATAATGATCGCCGTCCAGCCTAGCGGTAGTGCGTAATTCAGAGGCATCGCTGCCGGCATGCGGCTCGGTCAGGCAAAATGCACCGAGCATCTCGCCCTGCGCCAAGGGCTTTAGCCATTGTTGTTTCTGCGCCTCGTTGGCATACATCATGGCGATACTGCATACCGGACAATTGTTGACCGAGATCACGGTCGAAGTACCGCCATCACCGGCGGCAACCTCTTCCAGTACCAGCGCCAGCGACAGGTAATCCATGCCGGCGCCACCATATTCTTCAGGCACCGCCACACCATAGACACCCATTTGCGCCAACTCTTTTAATTCCGAGGCCGGAAAGTGATGCTCTTTATCCCAACGCGCGGCATTGGGAACCAGTTTTTCCTGGGCAAAGGCGCGCACAGCGTCGCGTATCATTTCGTGTTCTGGTGTGAGTAACATGTGAGCTTCAAATTGGTTAGTGGCTGTAAATAAAACCAAGGTTTTAACAATTAGCCTAGGCAATTACCAGGCTATCGCTGCGCCCTGATAATCTATAAATTTCCCGTTGTCGCTGCGTGCCAAACTGGCTAAAGTAGCGCGCATACCAGCGACACTTTCTTGCACATCGATCTCAGCACCGGCACCGCCCATTTCGGTCTTTACCCAGCCAGGATGAAAGGCGATGCAAGTCGATTTTTTTGCCGCCAGTGAAATGTCTTTCAATACCGAATTTAAGGCCGCCTTGCTAGCGCGATACAGCCAAGCCTCGGGGTCGCTGCGGCTAGCGATAGAGCCCATGCGCGATGAAATCACGGCCAATTTGCCAGCAGCATTTTCGACCAGGGGCAGCACTATCGGCAGTAGACGCATGGCGGCCAGTACATTGGTATGCATAACCTCATCAAAGTGATCTTCCTGCGGTGAAGCCAGGCTCGCTGTGCGCGGACCAAACACACCGGCATTGAGTACCGCAACTTCGATTTTTTCATCGTCGAGCAGCCAGCCTAAACCGGCGCAGTCATTGATATTATTTACATCGAGCGGCAAGGGTTCACAACCGAGCGCGCGCAATTCGGCCTGTCCTGCTTCGGTTCTGGCGGTAGCGATCACACGCCACCCCGCTGCACGATACTGTTGCGCAAATTCGCGACCTATGCCGCGTGAAGCGCCGATGATGAGGGCAGTTGGCATTTTGTCCTAAGTTTAGTTTAGTTGAAATTAAATCCAACAATTGCTAGCAAGCGCATCAGCCTATGCGGCTGATGCGCTCATTTTTTTTACAGCAGCTCTATCGCCATCGCCGTCGCTTCGCCACCACCGATACACAGTGCCGCCACGCCGCGCTTTTTGCCCTGCTTTTTCAAGGCACCGATCAAGGTGATGATGATACGGGCACCGGAGGCACCGATAGGATGTCCCAGTGCACAAGCGCCACCGTGGACATTGATTTTATCGTGAGGAATCGCCAGCTCTTGCATGGCGGCCATAGCGACCGTCGCAAAGGCTTCATTGACTTCAAACAGATCAACCTCGGCGGTGCTCCAGCCTATTTTTTTGTAGAGTTTATTGATCGCGCCTATCGGGGCAATCGCAAACCAGCTCGGTTCTTGTGCGTGCGTGGCATGGCCGACGATCTTGGCGATAGGTGTCAGGCCTAATTCTTTCGCCTTGGATGCGCGCATCAAGACCAAAGCGGCGGCACCGTCATTGATCGATGAAGAAGAAGCAGCGGTAATCGTGCCGTCTTTTTTGAAGGCGGCTCTTAAGGATGAAATCTTATCTAACTTGGCTTTTAAAGGACCTTCGTCTTTATCGATGACAACGTCACCACCACGACCTGACACCGTCACTGGCGCGATTTCCCAGGCAAACGAACCATCGGCAGTGGCGGCTTGCGCGCGCTTGACCGAGGCGATCGCGAAAGCATCTTGCGCTTCGCGGCTGAAACCGTATTTGGCCGAGCAATCTTCGGCAAAAGTGCCCATAGAACGGCCGCCGCCTTTTTCATCTCTTTGGTAAGCGTCTTCCAGACCATCGAGCATCATATGATCCAAAATTTGGCCGTGACCGATACGATAACCGCCGCGTGCTTTCGGGATCAGATAAGGTGCGTTGGTCATCGATTCCATCCCGCCTGAAACCAAAATATCGTTACTGCCAGCGCTGATGGAATCGAAAGCCATCATGGTCGCCTTCATGGCAGAACCGCACATTTTGGACAAGGTGACGGCGCCGGTCGACACTGGTAAGCCAGCCGCCAGCAAAGCCTGACGCGCTGGAGCCTGACCTTGACCCGCCATCAGGCAATTACCGAATAAAACTTCTTCCACCAGCTCAGGCTTGACGCCGGCACGCTCTACCGCTGCCTTGATGGCAACCGCGCCCAACTGGCTGGCGGTAACCGTAGAAAAATCGCCTTGAAACGCGCCCATAGGGGTACGGGCGGCACCGACGATAACGATAGGATCATTCATGTTCATCTCCAGATAGTGGGCTAGTGTGGGTTTGTGTTGATATTTAAATTAATTTCGGTTTACTCGGCACTGACACAATCTGTGTCAGCACTGTTTTCTGTGTTGTCGTCTTCCATAGTGCTACCTGGCTTCTCAATAAGTTCAAGTTTACCCTGATTGCAAAAGCGAATTTCTTGAGGATACGGAAACACATCATCGACCTTGCCGTCCACAATGCGTTGCTTGCGACCCTGCCAGTAGGCGGCAGTCAGCAAATCGGCATGGTGGCGCATAAAGTATTCGCGCACCTTGTCATTGCCTAACAAAAAGGTGCCAAATTGTTCGGGGAAGACATCGTATTTACCGATCGAATACCACGGCTCGGCCGACATCTCATCTTCTTCATTGCGTGGCAAGGGGATGGTACGGAAATTACAATCGGTGATGTATTCGATCTCATCGTAATCGTAAAACACCACGCGACCATGACGCGTGACACCGAAGTTTTTATACAGCATATCGCCAGGAAAAATATTCGCGCCGACCAGCTCTTTAATCGCATTGCCGTATTCAAAAATGCCATGCTCCATGGCTGCGTAATCGCCGCGTTTTTCAGCCTCGGTCAACCAGATATTGAGTGGCACCATGCGACGCTCTATGTACATGTGTTTGATGATGACTTCCTCATCATTGACCTCTAACAAAGAGGGGGCAAATTTGGTGATTTCATCGAGCAGCGCTTCGGAAAAGCGCTCACGCGGGAACGCCACATCCGAGTATTCCAGTGTGTCGGCCATACGTCCGACGCGGTCATGGTTTTTTACCAGCAGATATTTTTCTTTGATCATCGCCTTGGTCGTTTCTTTAGGCGGCGGGAAGTAATCCTTGATCAGTTTAAACACATACGGAAACGAGGGCAGCGCGAACACCAGCATCACCAGACCGCGGATACCGGGTGCGGCATCGATGATGTCGGACGAATATTTAAGGTGATGCAAAAAGTCGCGATAAAACAAATTCTTGCCATGCTTTTGCAAACCCAGCATGGTGTAAATCTCACTGCGCGGTTTCTTTGGCAAAATGCTGCGGATAAACTGCACATAGGCCGAAGGCACCGCCATATCGACCATGAAGTAGGCACGCGTGAAAGAAAACAAGACCGTGATCTGCATGGTGTCGAACAGCACGGTGTCGAGCACCAGCTCGCCCTTGCGGTTGTGCATGATAGGCACCACAAACGGATACTCGCGATTACCGTTGATACCCTTGCCTATGATGTAGGCCGATTTATTTCTGTAAAACAGACTGGCCAAGACCTGGATCTGGTGATTAGGCTCTAGTGTGGCGCTGCCAAAAATGGCGCGCAAACGCTGCTCTACCAGATCTACATCGCGCTGCAGATCGGCAAAATTGGCGTTCAATTGAAAATTCGTGACGATGCGCTTGAGCGTGAAGTTCAAGCCGTCTTTAGCCGGGTAATACACACGATAGGTGTGCGGCGTGTCTTCCGCTTCTATGTACTCGGTCGAGGTGGCTGGGCGTACGAAGATGAAATCATTGTGGAAATAATTTCTGTGCAAAAGCTTGGTACAGACCGTGTTAAAAAAAGTCTCGGCCAGCTCAGGTTGCAGATGATCGATCAGCAAGCCCATGTAATGCAATTTCACTTCGCGCCAGACTTCGTCAGTCAGGTCGTCCTGCTGATACTCGTCTTCCATGATTTGCACACACTCTTTGACACGCGCATCGTAAAATCCTATACGTTCACGTGCTGCATGCTGTGCGGTCTTCCAGTCGCCGCGCTCAAAATCTCGCTTGGCACCCAGGCTAGAGTGACGAAACAGGCGATAATGCTTATCAAAACCGTCCAGGATAGTCCTGGCGATGTCGAAGGCGATCTGGGAAGACAAGAGTTTAGGGAAGGCAACTTGGGTCATAGTAGTCTCAGCAATAGTCGGGGGAATTCTTTCATAACAAATACCCCAAAGCTGCCCTTTTAGCAAATCCTGGTGAGTGCCGCAACAACGTTCAAACTAAGTCCAGACACACATTTTTAAATAGCATACGCAGTATCCATGCGGCTTTCCAGCCTAAATCGGCTCGCAAAGCGCATGAATAGTGCGCATTACCTAATGGGAACTTCTAAAAACCTGTTAATCGGGATGCAGCGCAAGGCGCAAACCGGAGCAATACGTCAGTATTGCGAGGATTTGCAACGCCGCGGTGCGCCCGAGTATAGGGTGTTTAGAAGTTCCCTAATGAGAATTACATGGTCTCTGCAAACAACTCACGACCGATCAACATGCGACGGATTTCGCTGGTACCGGCACCGATCTCATACAATTTGGCATCGCGCCACAGACGACCAACCGGGTATTCGTTGATATAACCGTTACCGCCCAGAGTCTGGATCGCTTCGCCCGCCATCCAGGTGGCTTTTTCAGCCGAGTACAAAATCGCGCCGGCGGCATCTTTACGAATCGCACGGATCGCGTCTGGGTTCTTGGCACGGTCGCAAGCCTGACCGACTGCGTAGACATAGGCTTTACACGCCATCATGGTCGAATACATGTCAGCCAATTTACCTTGCATCAACTGGAACTCACCGATGGCCTGACCAAACTGCTTGCGGTCATGCACGTAAGGCACCACCACATCCATACAGGCTTGCATGATCCCCAGCGGGCCGCCGGATAACACCGTGCGCTCAAAATCGAGACCCGACATCAAGACATTGACGCCTTTGCCAATACCGCCAAGTACGTTTTCTAGCGGTACTTCGCAATCCTGGAACACCAGCTCACCCGTGTGCGAACCACGCATGCCTAGCTTGTCTAATTTTTGCGCAATACTGAAACCCTTGAAACCTTTTTCGATCAGGAAAGCGGTCATGCCGCGTGAGCCAGCTTCCAGATCGGTTTTAGCGTACACCACCAGGGTATCGGCATCAGGGCCATTGGTGATCCACATCTTGGTGCCATTGAGCACGTAGCGATCGCCTTTCAAGTCAGCGCGCAATTTCATGCTGACCACGTCGGAGCCGGCATTGGGCTCGGACATCGCCAAAGCACCGATATGCTCGCCGCTGATCAGCTTAGGCAGGTATTTAGCTTTTTGCTCGGCGCTGCCGTTGCGATTGATCTGGTTGATGCACAGATTCGAGTGCGCGCCGTAAGACAGGCCGACCGAAGCGGAGGCGCGTGAAATTTCTTCCATCGCGATGATGTGCGCCAGGTAACCCATGTTCGCGCCACCGTATTCTTCCGACACCGTCATACCGTGTACGCCTAAATCACCCATCTTGCGCCACAGATCCATAGGAAACTGGTCGCTGCGGTCGATCTCGGCGGCACGCGGCGCGATCTCAGCGCTGGCAAATCCTTGTACAGCTTCGCGTAAAGCGGCGATATCTTCGCCATGATCAAAGGTCAAACCGGGTAAATGCAACATGTCTTCCTCGCAGGGTTAAATTTCTAATGTTTCTTACTTTTAGTGCCTAATCAACTTTAGGCGATCCCTTGGGAATCACAAATAAAGTTTGTTGCATAATTGCACACAATTTCTCTTTGCCCTGATGCACCGCAAACACCTCTGCGCTGGTGACCACCAAGGTCTTGCCCGCCTTGAGCACCTTACCGCGCGCGATCAACATATCGCCGATGGCCGGTGCGACAAAGTTAATTTTATACTCTGCAGATAAGCACTCACTCACTGGCATCAACTGCGTATTCGCGGCATAACCCCCGGCGGCATCGGCCAGAGTGCCGATCACACCGCCATGAAAATAGCCATGTTGCTGGGTCACTGCAGCGCTCATTGGCAGGCTTATTTCACAAGCACCGGGCGTCATGCTGGTGAGTCTGGCGTTCCAGGCCTGCATCACGCCTTGTGCGTTGAAGCTTTCCAGCAGCACCAGCGCCAGCTTGTAATCGAGCGTCGCGGTTTCATTGCTCATGAATACTCCGTCACTATCAGAAAATCGATCGTCTAAAAACTAGGCGAATTTTCACGTCAGCAAAAATAATACCTCTAATTGACGTTAACGTAAACGTCAATTATAAAAATAAGCACTATTTGACTACTATTTCAGCCACGTCTGGCGCCGCCAAGCCCAGCAGACGCTGACTCTCTTCTTCATGTGCGCTGATTTCAGCGAGCATGATTTCTATGTCTTCGCGCTGTAATTCCAGCGCCGCCCTATGTCTTGCCAGTACTTGCAGGAAACTCTGTAGCTGCGGCGCGGTGTCCTTGGGAGAGTCGTACATATCCACCAGGCTCTTGATGTCGGCCAGACTCAGCCCCAGGCGCTTGCCACGTAGCGTGAGTTTCAGATGCGTGCGTTCGCGCGCGGTATAGACCCTATTGCGCCCGCTAGGGCCCTCACGGCTAGGACTGATCAGCCCTTGATCTTCATAAAATCGAATCGCGCGCGGCGTGATGTCAAATTCTCGGGCGAGTTCGGTAATGGTAAATGTGGCCATAAAATTAAGGAGAGATCAAAAATGCAGCAAAAAAATTTAACATCAAAATACTCAACATCGATTTTCTGATTACAATCTCAGATAACCGCAGTTTACGTTAACGTCAAATAACAATTAAACGCATTGTAGGACATTCTGATTGCAGAATTCCACAACAGCGGCAAAAAAGAAACAGTGAGACTTTATGAACACGTTAGAAATGCAACTCAACTATCCGCTAGGCGAGACGCTGCCGGAAGCTGGCAAAGCCCTGCAAGTGGCGCCCGGTGTTTTATGGATAAGAATGGGCTTGCCGTTTGCCCTCAATCACATCAATCTGTGGCTGATCGAAGATCATTACCCTACCGATGAGGGTATCGTGCATGGCTGGACCGCGATCGATTGCGGGATTGCCAGCGATGACAGCCGCGATGCCTGGGAAATCCTGTTCGGCGACAATAGCAGCGCCACTGGCTTACGCGGCCTGCCTATCGTGCGGGTGATTGCCACCCACTGCCATCCGGATCACGTCGGTTTGGCCGACTGGCTCTGTTCGCGCTGGAATGCGCCACTCTGGATGAGCACCGGCGAATACGCGTTTGCCCGCATGATGTCGGCCAGCCTGCCGGGCGTGGATGGTTCGGCCATGTATCCGCATTTTAAAAAACACGGTCTGGTGTCGCCCGAAATGCAGGAAAAAATCGCCGAGCGCAAAAGCTATTACACCAAATTAGTCCCGGCCATGCCGGCTGCCTACCGTCGCCTGCAGGACGGCCAAGAGCTAGCGATAGGCGCGCATAGCTGGCGCATCATCACCGGTTTTGGGCATTCGCCTGAGCACGTCTCACTGTATTGCGCAGCACTCAATCTCATGATTTCGGGCGACATGCTGCTGCCGCGCATCTCGACCAATGTCTCGGTATTTGCGGTCGAGCCGGAAGCCAATCCGGTCCAGCAGTATCTCGATTCGCTGCAAAAATATGCAGGCTTGCCAGACGATGTGCTGATCCTGCCTTCGCATGGCAAACCGTTTACTGGCATTCATACCCGCATACGCCAACTCAATGATCATCACCGCGACCGGCTGGCCGAGGTAGTCGTCGCTTGTGCCACGCCGCGCTCGGCCACTGAGATCGTGCCCATCATGTTCAGCCGTCCGCTAGACGCACATCAACTCACCTTCGCCTTGGGCGAAGCGCTGGCGCATCTGCACAAGCTCTGGTTTGACGGCGTTTTACAGCGCCAGCAAGACCCGGATGGGGTGCTGCGTTTTGTGGTCCGAGAAGCCGCTGCCGCCTAGATATACTGGTGGGTAGTATAATATTTGAATTCCCGATTGCGCAGTATCTACCTGCGCAATCGAAGATTAAACCATTATACTCCCCCTAGTCCTTCATATTTATTGAAATATTTTCTGGCCGTTCAGCGCCACCCATCGTGCAAAAATCTAACTACCTGACTTACCTGAAACTGATCTGCGTTGCCGTCTTCTGGGGTGGCACTTTTATCGCCGGCCACGTGGTGGCAACTCAGTTGCCGCACATGATCGCCGCTGCCGGCCGTTTTTTGGTGGCCTGCGTGCTGTTGTTGTTGCTGGCGTGGCGTATGGAAGGCGGCTTGCCTAAGCTGAACCGCCAACAGATCCATGCCACCTTCAGCCTCGGAGCGACCGGTATTTTTCTCTACAACATCTGCTTTTTTGCGGCGCTAGAACGCATGCCGGCTGGCCGCAGCGCGCTGTTTGTGGCACTCAATCCCATCGTCACCGCGCTGGCTCTGGCCGCGCTGTTTGGCGAGCGCCTGGGTTTTAAAAAGTGGCTGGGAATCGCAATTGCCTTTGTCGGTGCCGCCATCGTCATCACCCGCGGCGAATTGATGAGTGCCGCGCACGATATCTCGGCCTCACTCGGTAGCGGCGAATTGTTTATGCTGACCGCAGTCTGCGCCTGGGCCGCCTACACCATCATCGGTCGCCACGCCTTGAAGGGCTTATCGCCGATTGCCGCCACCACCTATGCCTCGCTGTGGGGTTTGCTATTGCTAACTTGCGGTGCCCTGTTTCAATTGCCGCAACTCGATCGCAGTCACCTGACTTTGCCGGTACTGGCCGCGATCGCCTATCTGGGCGTATTTGGCACCGTGATCGGCTTTGTCTGGTATTACGAGGGCGTGAAAAAAATCGGCCCGGCGCGCACTGCCGTCTTCAACAATCTGGTGCCGGTATTTGGCATAGCTTTTAGCGCGGTGTTTCTGGGCGAGCCGATTTTGGCCTCGATGGTGATCGGTGGCTTGCTGGTGATAGGCGGCGTTTCGCTCACCAATCGCTAAACTATCGCTGCACAATTACCAAGCTAAGTACTGAAGTACGCCACCAAACAGGGCGATTTTCAGTACTTTTTACTTATTTTTTTGTTATTAATGAGCATTTGCGCGACACTCAGTCGCGCCAATCAATTGGCACTGACATTCCAACTTGCCATGCTGAGGTGCCTCATGACTTGCCATTCAAAGAACGCCCTGAAACGCCTGCTAGCGCCCTGCCTGGGGCTGGGTCTATTCGCATTTTTACCTAGCCACGCGGCCAATGATAGGGGCTACGCAGGTGCCGCCGCGCAGACTTTAGCGCAGCCACTGCTGGCGGCATTTCAACATTCCATTTTGAGTTCACGCGCGCTGGGTGCGCAGTCGAAACAAAGTCTGAGCTGCGTAGAATCTTTGCCCAAAGATAGTTTTTCGGAAATGATACAAGTGGCATTACAACAACGCCTGTCACGCGCCGATCTGAACGCGATCGATGCCTATTTCAGTCGCCCTGCCTTCGCCACTCAAATCCCGCAATTGCTGGCGTATCTGCAAGGTATGCCCTTGCCTGCCGCCACCGAAGCAGCACGCCCAGCCATGAGCGAGGAAGATCGCAAACTGGAAGCCGATCTGCAAAGCCGCGACATTTTAAATAAATTAATGCTGGCGGAATATTTTAAGACCCCTCAGGTAATTGAAGCATTTTCTGCCAAAAGCAAGGACTTACTGGCGCAATGTGCAATCCGCCAAAATGAAGCGCGTGAGCCCTTACGTGCGATAGCCTGAGCAGCATCCCGCCTGCTCCACGCACAACCAGCGAGCAAGGAGAAACACAAACGGCATCGCCGTTTTAACACCTGTGAACTCACTGCGCATTTTGCTGCCATCGATATATACGGAAAAGCGCTTGAAGCAATCCATCCCTTTCGAAAAAGTAAGAAAAATTCAATGATTTTTTGCAAATAGCATTTAAAAATTGACTACAATAGATTACTTCGATAAATTAAAACTATCTTACTTAAAGAAAAGATGGCAAGCTAATATCTCGCTGAGCAAGTGTTAAGAATTCCCTAAATTCCACACCGCATCGCATTGAGGATCAAGAATTATGTCTACTATTCTGTCCCGAAAAAACGCCGATCTCTTGCTTGCCGTGAGCGGCGTGCTGATCATCAGCATCATCTTGCTAGTCCAGCACTTCTCGTTTGCACAACTCGGCGCCTGCGCTGCCATCGTCTTTGCCACTACGTATTTAGGCTGGCAGTTACACATTAGCCGACAGCGCCAGGCCGAACTGGAACAACAAGATGAAAACCTCAGAGCGAGCGCAGCCCTGGTCTATGAGGTTGCGCATCTTTTGAGCAGTATTTTGCCACTCTGGAATACCCATGTAGGCTCAGTCAAACAACAAGCAGAAAATGCGGTTGGACAACTGATAGGCAGTTTTTCTTCCATGATTAATCAATTCGACTTAGCCGGTTTTGGTGCTGTCGGCAATACCGATGCAACAAAAAACACCGATGCCACCATCACGCTTTTGCAATTGTGCAAAAAAGAACTGACGCCGGTAATCGATTCTCTGGGCAAGATGATCGCCAGCAAGGATGAATTACTCCAAAGCATACGTGAGTTGGCGGCCGCTACCACCGAAATGCAAAGCATGGCACACGAAGTCGGGCAAATCGCCGCGCAGACCAATCTGGTGGCCCTCAATGCAGCCATAGAGGCGGCCCGAGTCGGACCGCAGGGACGCGGTTTTGCGGTGGTTGCCGATGAAGTTAGAAAACTCTCTTTTCTTTCTGCCGATACTGGCAAACGCATAGGTCAAAGAGTCGATCAAGTCTCGGTCATCATGAAGCAAGCCCTGAATGCGGCAGACCGCGCCACCATACAAGATCGCAAGGTCTTGGAGGTGTCAGGCGCGGTGGTGCGCGATGTCTTGGCACACGTAGAAAGCATGGGCGATTCAGCCGAGCAAATGCGGCATTACGGCAAGATCATACGCGGTGATGTCGAGAACCTCTTGGTCAGCTTACAGTTCCAAGACCGCATCAGCCAAATTCTTGATGTCGTCAGCACTGATATCAACAAACTGCAAATGAGCGTGGCGCAAATCGATAATGAACAATTACCGAGTAGCGAAGAATGGATAGAAAGTTTGCAATCTACCTACACCATGCAAGATGAGTATCATGCCCCCGGCGAGGCCACATCGCAAAATTCTAGTACTGAAACGGAAATTACTTTCTTTTAAGCGGAGGGCTGACTCATGCGCACGCCCGAGACAAAGTCGCGAATACTGGTCGTCGAAGACGATGAATTGGTCGCGCTTTACATACAGCTCAAACTCGAACTGTTAGGCTACCAATGTGTAGGCCATAGCGTTCGAGGCGACAGCGCCATCACTCTGGCAGCGCAATTGCGCCCCGATCTGGTGCTGATGGATATACAGTTGGCGGGCAATATGGATGGCATACAAGCGGCCGAGGCGATTTACCGCCAGTTCGCCATCCCAGTGATATTTCTGACCGCCAGTGCCAACAATGAAACCCTAGAGCGCGCCCTGCAAGTCGAGGCCTTCGGCTACATCATTAAACCTTTTTCGGATCAAGAATTACGCGCCGCTTTGGAAATGGCGCTTTACAAGCATAGGGCGGAAGCCAGATTGCAGGCGAGTGAATTGCGCTTCCGAACTATTTTTGATGCGGAACCAGAATGCGTCAAGGTTGTCGATGCCGAAGGCAACATACTCGAAATGAATGCCGCTGGCCTGGCCATGCTGGAGGCTGCCTCACTGGCCGAAGTGCAAGGGCATAGCGTGATAGGCTTTATTTTGCCCGAATATCGCGCCGCCTTTAGCGCCTTGCATCAAAGCGTGATGCAAGGCAATCGCGAGACCTTGCAATTTGAGGTGTGCGGACTACATGGCACCCAGCGCTGGCTAGAGACGCATGCAGTTCCCCTGAAGAATGCCGATGGCTTGGTTACCATGCAGCTAGGCGTGACTCGTGACATTAGTGCGCAAAAAATCAGTGATACTGCCTTGCGTGAGAGCGAACTACGTTATCGCAATATGATTGAATGGTCACCCGACGCCATCGCCGTGCATAGAAAAGGCATCGTGCTGTACGTCAACCCTGCCGCACTTCAGCTGTATGGGGCACAATCGGCACAAGAGCTGGTAGGGAAAAGCGTGCTGAGCCGCGTACATCCTGACTACCATGGCATGGTAGGGGCGCGCGCTAGCAATGTCTCAGGCAGCACGCCGTTTACGCCTCTGGCCGAATTAAGACATCTGAAACTAGACGGCACGGTAATCGATGTAGAGGTACAGGGCACGCAGATCATTTTTGATGGTCTAGAGGCCACCCATGTGGTGGTACGCAATATCACCGAGCGTAAACAAATCAGCGCAGCCTTGCGCCAAAAAGATCTGGATTTAAGTGAAGCAGAATTTGTTTCGCACGTGGGGCACTGGTCCTGGGATTTACTCAGCAATCAAGTGCACTTATCGGACGAGATGGCGCGCATTTGGCAATGTCCGATGCATGTCGAAAGTAAAGACCTGATAAAAATGATAGGCCTAAGAGTGCATCCGGATGACTTAGAAAGCGTGATCAGAACTACCCGCACCGACTTCATGGTGTCTAGCTTAGTGCCTTTCGAATACAGGATCGTTTTACCCGATGGTGAGTTGAGAAATATCTGGGCCATGCCCGGCAAAACCAGCAGAAATAGCGACGGAAAAATTACCAAAGTCACAGGAATTATTCAAGATATTACCGAGCGCAAGCAAACCGAGGCGGCCTTACGTGAAAGCGAGAGCCGTTACCGCGCCATGGTCGAATGGATGCCAGAATCTATACGCGTACATCGTAACGGAAAACTACTGTATGCCAACCCCGCCGCACTGGAAATGTTCGGGGCCAAATCGCCTCAGGAGTTGATAGGCAGACCTATACTCGATCTGGTACATCCCGATTATCACGAGATCGTACAAAAACGTGTCGATGCGGTCGCCGCCCATGGCGGTAACGTTCCCATGATGGAACTCCAATATCAAAAATTAGACGGTACCGTGATCGACGTCGAAGCCCAAGGCACCTATATTATTTTTGATGGTGAACCAGCAATGGTCTCGATCGCACATGACATCACCGAAAGAAAACTAGCCGAGTTGGCATTACGCGAACGCGAAGCACAGCTAGAGCAAACCTTTGGCGCTTCACCAATAGGCATGGCACTCGTCGCCCTGGATGGGCATTTTCTCAAAGTCAACCGCGCTTTAAGGCAGATGTTGGGCTGGAGCGAAGCTACCCCTATCCCGCTCAATTTCGAAGAAATTACCCACCCCGATGACCTCGCACCTCGCCGTCAGCTCATACAAGAAATGCTGGAGGGGCAGCGCGAGACCTACCAGATGGAAAAACGCTATAGGCACCAGCAAGGTTATGAGGTGCAGGTACAGTTGAATGTCTCTTTGGTCAGAGATATAGATGGCAAGCCTTTGCACTTTGTCTCCCAGGTACAAGACATCACCGAGCGCAAGGCCGCCGAACGCCAGTTAAACAAACTCTCGCTAGCGGTCGAACAAAGCCCTGAAAGCATCATTATTTCTGATGTAAATGGGATTATCGAGTATGTCAACGAGGCTTTCGTACAAACCACCGGTTACACCCGCGCAGAGATTTTCGGACAACATCCGCGCATACTGGTGTCTGAGAAAACCCCGCCTGAGCGCTTGATCGCCATGGCAGAGGCGATCCGCTCTGGCAACACCTGGAAAGGTGAACTCTATAATGCCAATAAAGATGGCAGTGACCTCATCGTGTATGCCATCGTCACTCCTTTGCGCCAACCAGATGGCCGCATTACCCATTATGTGTCGGTGCAAGAAGATATCACCATCAAGAAACAATTAGGCGAAGAACTTGACCAACATAGACATCATTTAGAAGACTTGGTGGTAAGTCGCACAGTGGAATTGGTCTCAGCACAGCAACAGGCAGAGGCTGCCAATCAGGCAAAAAGCAATTTTATTGCGAATATGAGTCATGAAATACGTACCCCTATGAACGGGGTATTAGGCATGACCTATCTGGCTTTGGCCGCGACCCAAGACCCGAAACAGCGTGACTACCTGCAAAAAATCCATTTATCTGGGCAACATTTACTCCACATCGTCGATGACATTTTAGATTTTTCAAAAATTGAAGCCGGAAAAATGAGCTTGGAAGCAGTCGATTTTTCACTTCCGCAGCTGCTTAATAATATCGTCAACATGATGGGAAGCAAAATTGCCGCACGCAATTTGACACTACACGTTGATATTGACACGCAGATCGCAAACGAAATGCGCGGTGATCCGCATCGCTTAAGTCAGATCCTGATTAACTACACCAACAATGCGATCAAATTCACCGAGCGCGGTGAAATTAATATCTTCGTACGCAAACTCAATACCACCCCGAATGGCTGGATGCTGAGATTTGAAGTCGAAGATACCGGCATAGGCATGAGCAAGGAGCAACAAGAAGCCTTGTTCAAATCTTTCCAGCAAGCAGATAGCTCCACCACCAGAAAATATGGCGGCACCGGACTAGGACTGGCCATCAGCAAACAATTAACCACTATGATGGGCGGCGAAGTCGGTGTCATCAGTGTGCTGGGGCAAGGCAGTACCTTTTGGTTCACTGCACACCTAGAACAAGCCAGCGGGGTGTTGTCGCAAGCTCCTGACATTTTGGATGCGCAAACATCTAGCAGCCGTTTGCAACATTTGGCAGCAACACGTGGAGGAGTAAGGATACTGGTGGTAGAAGATAATCAATTCAATCAACAAATTGCCAGCGAACTGCTGGAAGCAGTGCACTTTACTGTGCTACTGGCAGAAAATGGCCAGCAAGCCATCGACCTGTTAAAGCACGAAAAAGTCGATTGCATTTTGATGGATATACAGATGCCGGTGATGGGAGGCTTGGAGGCCAGCCGCCTGCTGCGCAAGATGCCTGGTTTAGCCGACTTGCCTATCATCGCCATCACCGCCAATGCGATGCACGAGGACCGCTTGCATTGCCTGGCGGCCGGCATGAACGATTTCATCTCTAAGCCATTTGCCCCAGAATTATTTTATAACACCCTAACACGCTGGCTTTCAGCCGATGTCAGCCCTGGTTTAATACCATTCATGGAGGCAGTGCCAGAAATACATGCGGAAGCTTCCTTGCATGAAGTCACCTACATAGATTTCGCAGTGCTCGCTAAATTATTTAATAACGCGCCTGAAAAAGTCACCAAATTTGCCAAAAAATTTATCGAATCAGCACAAAAAGGAATGCAGGAATTCGATGATGCCTGCACTAAAAATGATCTCAATGAGCTATGCGCATTGGGCCATAAATTAAAGTCTAGCGCCCGTACGGTTGGGGCAAATCATTTTGCTGACCTATGCGAGCAACTCGAGCATTTAAAAGGAACTGAAAATTTATCGCAAGCCA
Source organism: Undibacterium parvum (assembly GCF_003955735.1). NCBI lineage: Bacteria > Pseudomonadati > Pseudomonadota > Betaproteobacteria > Burkholderiales > Oxalobacteraceae > Neoundibacterium > Neoundibacterium parvum. The sequence goes on from NZ_CP034464.1 coordinate 1,923,386, forward strand.
CGCTGATCGTTAAGGAACTTCATCCATTGCTAGAAAAAATTACGCAACGCGTGGAGGAATATCTGGCACCGAATACTATAAGCACATCACCGGACACGCTAAAATCAGAAGCCTTAAAGGAGCATACGCCAACCGTGGCGCTACATCCACATCTGCAACACCTGCAACATCTACATGTCATGATACTAGAAGACGACGCGCTGCAGATGGAGGCCTCCAGCGCATTATTACGTAGCTTGGGGGTGACGCGGATTGCCAGTTGTGTGGATGGCTACCAAGCCTTAGCCTTAGCGCGCACTTATAATCCCGATCTACTCATGTGCGATCTGAACATGCCGGGCATGGACGGTATTTCCTTCTTGCGCCAAGTCGCGGAGCAGGGTTTTTCTGGTGCGGTGATACTCTTGAGTGGGGTCGATCGCAGTGTCATGAAGGCCGCTGAAAATTTGGCCAAAGCCCATGGTCTGCACTTGCTTGCTGCGATCACTAAACCTCTACAAAAAGAGGCTTTGCTTTCAGCATTAACGCGCCAACATTCATCTAAACCGAATTTTCAACCACAACAAAAACTCACAGCGTTGTCGGTGTCCGAGCTTCGTCTAGGCTTGGAAGAGGGCCATGTCGAAGTTTTTTTTCAACCCAAAGTATCGGTCATAGACAAACACGTGGTTGGTGCAGAGTGCCTGGCCCGTTGGCGACACCCGGAGCGCGGCATTTTGGGGCCGGCCTGTTTTATACCTGTTCTGGAAGCCCATCAGATGATCAGTATTCTGACCCGCCAAGTGCTGGAAAAGAGCGCTATGCAGTTGGGCAAATGGCTGAGCGCGGGACATCAGATTAAGCTCGCTATCAACGTTTCTATGGACGATTTAAACCAGCTAGACCTACCCGAGGAATTTGAGCAGATAGTAAAACGTGCAGGCGTGCAACCTTCGCAGATTACTCTGGAATTAACTGAAAGCAGATTGATGGAAAATCTGACGGTCAGTTTAGAAATCCTCACGCGCTTGCGGCTGAAGGGGTTTAAGTTATCAATTGATGATTTCGGCACTGGATTTTCGACCATGGAAAATCTAAAGCAATTACCGTTTACTGAACTCAAAATTGATAGAGCCTTTGTCAATGGCGCATCGCAAGATGAAGCCACTCGCGCGATTCTCGATTCAAATATCCAACTTGGCAAAATTTTTAATTTAAATTTGGTTGCGGAAGGCGTAGAGACGCAACAAGACTGGGATTTAATTGTCGATTCCGGATGCGATGAAGTACAAGGTTTTTTTATTGCCAAGCCCATGCCAGCTCAAGAATTTATAAACTGGAAAATTCTCTGGGAAAGCCAACAGACCGCACCTGAACTAGAAACGAATAGCCGTCTATAAATGAAGAGAGAAACATACAATGAAAACCACCATGCAACAGCAAGATATAGCTTTAAAAGTAATGATTATCGACGATGATGAATTTCAAATCGAATTTGTCAGCGAACTATTGAGTGAGCTAGGCATAGATCAAATAATTTCAGCTAGCGGCGGACAAAGCGGCTTAAATATTTTTGATAAAACACAAAAAAAACCAGATTTATTGATTTGCGACATACAAATGCCAGACATCGATGGCTTTGAATTTATGCGTGCTCTGGGCGAGCGCAACTACCAGGGCGGGGTCATCTTAATGTCGGGCCAAGGCGCTAAAGTACTGTATACCGCCTCTCTGGTAGCACAACTATCACGTCAAAATTTTCTTGGGACGATAGAAAAACCTATGCAAAAAACTGATTTGGAAAAAGCCATTGCCCAATTATTAAATCCGTAATTTGACATTTAAAATACAAATGGGGGTCGCTATCGCAACCCCCATTTTTTTTACACATTAAGCTTGCTGCTTAAAATTTCATCCAGAGGCGTGCGAAGTAGGCCGTACCATTTAAACCGAATTGCACGCTATCGTATTTAAAGCCGTTGTCGGTTTCATTCGGATTTTGCTCACTAGGTTTGACGTTGAAAATATTATTCACGCCCAAAGTCAATTTAGTACGCTCGTTGAAAGCATAGGTCAAACTAGTATCTGCCGAAGTTTTTGGTGCGTAATAGGCGTTAGGAACACCAGCGGCGGTACCAGAAAATGTCCCCAAGGTTTGCTCGCCAAAATGGATAATTTTGAAATCACCGGCCCAAGCGCCTTGACTGTAATCAAACCCTAAAGTGGCCTTCAGACGTGGTCCACCTTGCTCAATAAACAGACGTTCGCGCTCAGACAATAAGACATCTTCAAAGCCACGCAGCGAAGGAGGTGCCTTTACATCGGTCACTTCTGTTTTACTGTAGTTCAGACCTAGGTAAGTGGAAAGTTTACCCGATCCTAAGTTCGCTTTATGCGATGCCGTTAGATCTAAGCCCTGGGTTTTGGTATTGATAGAGTTGACGAAGAACTGCGCCTGTCCAACGCCTAAGGCACCCAAAGTTGCTCCCAATGCGGGATAATTATTCGAATCAAAACGCCCCGATAACACGATACGATCTGAAATATCAATACGATAAACGTCAGCAGTAATCGCGAATGTATTGCTAGGTTTAAGCGTAATTCCGAAACTATAATTTTTAGATTTTTCTTCTTTCAATTTAGGAATGCCCGCAGCATTTGCGACCGTTCCGCCGTTCGGGGCTAACACTACATCGGTAGGAACTCCTCCAATAAAATCAGTAAATGTCGATGAAAAATACACTTGCTGCAAAGAGGGCGCGCGAAAACCTGTGCTTAAGGATCCACGCAACATCGTACTGTCAGTGAGCTGATAACTGCCAGCCAATTTACCTGTAAGGGTAGAACCAAAGTCGCTATAATGCTCCGCACGTATCGCAGTTTGCACCTTAAATTGCTTGCTTATATCCGTTTCTACATCAACATAGGCGGCGATACTGTTACGGCTTTGATTGGTTCTATCGGCTTGTTGAAACCCGGGAAATCCTTGACTACCTGCATTCCCCCCAAACCCTACACCATCAGCATCAATATACGAGCCAGGTTCGCCAGCAGAAATCTTATAATTTTCACGTCTATATTCACCACCAAAGGCAAAATTAACACCGTTCATAAAGCCGCTGTAAAAACGACTGAAATCAAGATTAGTCGTTGCCTGGGAAAAAGAAAATCCACCAGCATCAAAGGAGCTCGGGCTAATCCCCTTTCCGCCCGCCAATAAATCTTTGTTGGCAATTGAAGCATTGAGCGTATTGCTAATGTTATACATCAACTCATTGTAACCATAGGTCTGTGACAAATCAGCAGTCCACTCGCCCAGTTGCCAACGATAACCGGCAGTACCATACACATCATTGATCTCACCATTAATATAGGGTACGAAACCGTTTGGATACATCGCAGCAGAATTGCGACTAGGAATGTCGTCGGTTCCATTTCTACCCCATGCTGCAGAAGATGCCTTTCTATGTTGTGCACCCAGCGTGAAATAAAATTTATTCCCTTCTCCATTTGGTAGTTCACCATTCAAATAGACCGTACTTCCCTGTACTTTGGTGTCACCGATAGTCCGCAAATCGCCTGGTTCAGCTCGGTTAGAACGTCCTCTGTCGTTGTATTCTACGGTGATCCCAAGTACGCCCTGATTGCCTATCCCTACCCCACAATAGGCAGAAGGCAAATAACTCTTTCCGTCACCCACTGAATACTGGCTATAACCGAATACAGCCTCACAACCTAAACTCTTTTTTAAACCTATATCCATAACACCAGCAATCGCATCCGAGCCATACTGAGCCGCTGCACCATCTCGCAAAATCTGCACATTGCTAATCGCCATCATAGGAATGGCATTTAGATCGGTTCCTGTGTTACCTCGATTGCGAGCACCAAATAAATTGACCAGCGCTGTCGTATGTCTGCGCTTGCCATTGACCAGTACTAAAGTCTGATCTGAGCCTAGGCCACGTAAAGCCGCCGAATCAATCAAATCAGCACCATCTGCCCCAGTTTGCCGGGTGGAGTTAAAGGAGGGAGATAAATACTGCAAAGTTTGCGCCAGATCGAACTGTCCGCCTTGCTCCGCGACCTTAGATAAGGAAATAAAATCAACTGGCAATGGCGTATTGGTTGAAGAAGAATTTGCACGACGCGAACCCACTACGCTCACCGTAACTGTTGCGGTCGTCGACTCAGTCGCATTGTCGGTAACTGGAGTATTTTGAGCAAAGCTAATATAAGGTGTAAGCGCAGTCACTGTGCCCGCGCCATACAAGGCGAGCAGAACAGCTTTTCTTATTGCTATCATAGAAAAATCCTAAAGTTTGATTTAAATCTATGCCTTCCGAAATTCAAGACAGGCGCGTATCGTCAATGCATATTCCCAATAAACGCTAGTTCACAGACACGAGGCCAGCGTCAATACAGCAAATTAGGAGTCATACTTGAGCATGCTTTTGAGTATCCCTGTGCCCAGACTTTGAAGTCAAGGAGGCTGTCTCTTTTAAGAATAAGCCGAGGTGGCCAATAGCTAGAAATCCGTGCAGTACACCGATAAAAATTTAGTTAATTGAGAATTAACAGGTTTAAGCAAGCTATCTATCGAGCATGATCGAATTTTATTCGACCATAAAATTGTTACAAAATATTGCGATTCCTCATATTTCCACATAATTGTTAAGCAAATCAGCCGAGTACGGTCGCGTTCGAAGCAAACTTTTATAGGCTGCGAAGGTATTTCAAACCTGCGATTGCTCGACTGCCATACCACGAGAGCATCTCCCCATCCAGCAGGCGAACTGGTTTTGAGAGCTGCTGCTGCAAGTCAGCCACGTGCTTCTCAGAAAAGCGATATGGTTCACTAGAAAGCACAACACCATCGATTTGCGATAGTACGTCGGCGTTCCATTCAAATACCGGATATCGATTTTGCGAACTCGGCGAACGCCAGGTTTCCCAACCAATTAAACTGAGCATATTCGAAATATACGTGTCAGAGGCAATACTCATCCAGGGGTCTTTCCAGATGCAATACAGCAGCCTTTGCCTAGACTTAATCGGTCCAAGTTCAGCGTAAGCCAGCTCAAACTCAGTACACAATTTTTCAGCCTGCAACTGCACCTGAAAAATCCCTCCTAGCAGACGATAAAGTGCAAGATTATCTCTTACCGTAAGTGGATGAGTAACGATGACGCTAGGAATAAATGTGCTCAGCAAATCCACAACCGGTTTCTGGTTCTCGTCTATATTAACCAATAAATGAGTAGGTGCAAGTTGCCGAATTTTTTCAACATCAACATCTTTGGTGCCACCAACTTTAGGAATCTGTTTCACCAAATTTTTAGGGTGGATACAAAAACCAGTGCGCCCCACCATATATTGCGCAAGGCCGAGATCACACAGTAGTTCGGTAATGGAAGGAACCAGACTAAGGATACGAGGAGTGCCTGACTCCAAAGAAATTGCGTGGTGCCTTTGCCCGATTGCATCAATGAATTCCATCAGATTTTCGTTCTAGATTTTTGTGGTGCATTTAGGAAAATATAGTCATAGAGCCAATTTGGCAATATACGTAATAATTTGGCGATTCCTGCCATTTGCCAAGGGATCACTTTATATGATTTACCTGATGCTATCGCCTCGACCGCAGCCGTCGCAAATTTATCCACAGGCATCAAAAAAGGCATGGCGTAGGTATTTAGCTTGGTCATCGGGGTATCGATATATCCAGGCACGATAGTCACCACGCGTATTCCACTTGCGGCGAGCCCAACGCGCAAGGACTCGCAATAACTGATGACCGCGGCCTTCGATGCGCTATACGCTTCAGCCCCCGGCAATCCGCGGATACCGGCGACACTGGCAATTCCGACCAAGCGACATGATTGCGTCGTAGCATGCGGCTTCATATTTTCAATAAATGGAGCAAAACTCGCCACTGTTGCGACAAGATTGGTCTGTATAACACGCTCAAAAACCGCGAGATCTTCGGTATATTCAGTCAATGTCCCAACAGAAATACCCGCATTCGCAATCACAATATTAACTACGCCATGTAAGTCTATAAAATTTGCGGCGGCAGCAGACAAGGCAGCATGATCAGTCACGTCCAAGGCATACACGCTATGCAGCTCCGGATTGACTAGACTTGAGCGCAATTGCTCCAGCAGATCGCTGCGACGCGCAACTAAGCCAAGTTTAGCGCCCTGTTTTGCATACTGCGCAGCCAGTGCAGCCCCAATACCTGAGGACGCTCCGGTGATGAATACGGTCGTCATTTTTCACATTTCCATAAAATTGATGCAAATTTTTGTGACTCAATACTCTTAGCTATTTTTCGATACTGCAGCGGAACTCAAAGCATTTTATTAAATCGACTTATTCAAAAAAAATCCGCCTTAACCGGCGGATTTTCTATTTATATCAACAATATCTATTTTTTCTTGGCTACTGCTTTCGCAGGATCCGCGGCTTGCGCTGTTGAATTTTTCTCTTTTTGTACCTTTGCGAGCAACCAATCCAAGACTGGGAATACCGCTTGATTTTGCGCTTGCTCGGTAACTCTACCCATCGTCACTGCAGCCATTGCTGGGGCCGTAATGTAACGTCCGTCTATGGCAAGCATAGGGACTGAATCAACTTGGAAGGCAGTCATCAATTGCGCAGCACGGCTAAGCTTGCTTTGAATGGCGAAAGAATTGTACACATCTAGAAATTTTTGTTTATCTATGCCCGATTTAGCCACAAACTCCATGACGTCAGCATCCGTTTGCAAACGATTACGGTCTACGTGATAGGCATTGAATACTTTAATATGAAACTCATCAATTTTCCCCATAGCCTCTAGAGAATAGTAGAGTTTTTGTTGACTGGTCAGTCCGTGAAAATTGACGTGTACACGTTTAAAAACGATATTGTCGCCCTGTTTTTTTACCCATTCTGCGAGCAAAGGTTCAAGCGCGTTGCAATGTGGGCAAAAATATCCAAAAAATTCTATGACTTCAATTTTTTTCCCGCTATCAACTGACTGTGGGCGCTCTAGTAATTTATATTCTTTACCGTTTTCAGGATTGCCAACCGCCGCACTTGCACCTATTGCGATAAAACCTAAGCTCAGTAATATCAGCAAATGTCGAATTAAACGCATCATATTTCCTTGTAATTGATTAAGTCATTATTTAGCCGTACGAACCACGGCCACATCCACACTATTTTCAGACAATTTACTACGCATACGGTTCATTGTTTCTAGCTGAGCAAACGGTCCTATCCTGACACGATAGAGGGCTCCGTTGTCTGAGGCTTTTTCACTAATTTTTGCCTCAAATCCAAGTAAGGCCAATTTTGCCCTCGCGCTCTCCGCATCAGCCAACTCTCTAAATGCGCCAGCCTGTAAAAAATAGACATATTTGTCGTCAGCGACATCGGTTTTCGAGGCTGAATCAGGGGTTTTAGTTTCCGGCTTATCCTGAGCTTTCTCTATATTTTTTTCTGCGGGAGCAGGAGTCGGTTTAGTCTCGGCTTTTACTTCCGCCACTTTCGCCGCAGTTTCGGCAGGCTTACTAGTATCAATCGCTTTAGCAAGCTCTTTCGCTGCTTCTTTCACGGCGTCCTTGCTACCATACAAAGGCTTATTTGGGTCTTGCATTTGCGCCGCAGGTACATCGGCCTTATCTGCCTTAATATTCTTGTTCGTGAAAGGCATGGAGGTTTTTGTGATCAATAAAGCCACTGCCACCGCTATACCGAGACCGATAACTAATCCCAGGATCAAGCCCATGAGTGTACCGCCATCCTGGCGTGACAAATATTTTCGATGAAGTTTCATGCGTCTCCGTTTTAAAATTTCATTACATTTTATTTGGTGCAGATACACCGATCAATGCCAAACCATTTCGCAGCACCTGCCGCGTTGCCAACATCAGTGCAAGCCTTGCCATTTTGGTTGGAATATCATCCACTAAAACGCGTTCTGCATTGTAATAACTATGTAATTCACCGGCTAAATCGCGGAGATAAAAAGCGACCTGGTGTGGCCCCAGTTCCTCTAACGCCCTTTGCAGAGCTTCCGGATATTCTGCCAATTTTGCCAGCAACAAAGCTTCTCTCGGAGCGGTCAATGGTGAAAGATCTACCGACACCAAGTTGGCAAGTACTGCGTCATCATCGCTATATTGAGCCAAAACCGAACAAATCCTAGCATGCGCATACTGCACATAGTAAACCGGATTTTCATCTGAGCGCGCCAACGCGACGTCGACATCAAATACAAATTCGGTATCTGCCTTGCGCGAGATGAGGAAAAAACGTACTGCGTCTCGCCCTTTTTCGACATCTCCATTGCCAGACCAGTCAATTAAATCGCGTACCGTCACGTAGGAACCCGCACGCTTGGAAATTTTAACTTCGGCACCGTCCTTCATCACAGTGACCATCTTGTGCAACACGTAGTCAGGATAGCCTTGAGGAATTCCGGCATCGACAGCTTGTAACCCTGCCCGTACGCGGGCAATAGTGCCGTGATGATCACTCCCCTGAACATTGATCGCTTGCGTATAGCCACGTTGCCATTTGACGATGTGATACGCGACATCAGGTACAAAATAGGTGTAGCTACCATCGGATTTTTTCATCACGCGGTCTTTGTCATCACCGTATTCAGTTGTACGCAACCACAAAGCGCCATCTAGCTCATAGGTCTTACCAACAGCTTTCAGTGCATCGACCGCGGCTTCGACCTTGCCATCAAGATATAAGGAAGACTCCAAATAATAATTATCAAACTTGACGCCGAAAGCCATCAAATCAATATCTTGCTCACGCCGTAAATAGGTCACACTAAACTGGCGCAATGAATCTAAGTCTGCCACGTCGCCGCTAGCGATAACTGGCGCACCATCAATCGCAGAGACGGTCTTCTTAGCCAGAAAATCTTGGGCTATTTCAGCAATATAGTCACCGTTATAAGCAGACTCAGGCCAAGCTGCATCACCGGGCTTGAAGCCCTTAGCCCTCGCTTGTACCGACGTGGCAAGGTTACCAATCTGTACCCCAGCATCGTTGTAATAAAATTCACGTGTAACTTCGTAACTCTGCGCTTCCAACAAGGCTGCTAATGCATCACCCAGGGCCCCTTGGCGCCCGTGTCCCACATGCAGTGGACCAGTTGGATTAGCTGAAACAAATTCCACGATCACTTTTTTACCTAGTCCAATAATGCCGCGCCCAAACTGGTTTTTTTGCTGAAGAACTAGCTTAACAATAGATTGTTTTGCCGACGAATTGAGTCGAATATTTATAAAGCCAGGACCGGCAATTTCTACAGCCGAAATTAAAGCATTGTTCTGTGCCAACAGCGCACTGACTATCGCCTGCGCTAGTTCTCGTGGATTCTTTTTTAGTGGCTTTGCAATCTGCATCGCAATATTGCAGGCGATGTCACCATGCGAAGGATCGCGCGGGCGCTCTAGCAGAATATTTGGGGTAAGCTCACTTCCTTCCAACAATGGATGAACGGCTTGTTGCAGAAGTTCCAGTATTTCTTGTTTTTGTTGGGCTAGCATGGCAGGTCTATTTCATTTGCATAAAAGCAAATGTGAAGTGAAGGACAGCGCACATTATACTGTCTAGCATGCAGGCTTGTCCGTCAGCTTATCAGTCTCGATGAAAAATCCACAGACCAATTTCCACTTTAACTTCCCGCCAACATGGCGCGCTCTTTACTAAGGCCGAAAATCGCAGATGGCATGAGGCTATTCCTAAGCTGAGCGTGTAAAATGGATCGTTTCCCCCTCTTTGGATTTACCATGTGGTTTAAGAATTTACAGATTTTTCGTCTACCTGCCCCTTGGAAAGTAGACATCGAGCAATTAGCTACCCAGTTAGCATCACAAGCCTTTTCTCAGTGTCCGTCGAACGAGATGCAAAGCGAAGGTTGGGCGTCACCGAGAGACAATGGATCTCTGGTGCATAGCGTTAATCAACAAATACTTCTGTTACTGTCCACAGAAAAAAAATTGTTGCCGTCAACCGTGGTTAATCAAGTAGCGAAAGCCAGAGCCGCGGAGTTGGAAGAGCAACAAGGTTTCGCGCCGGGTCGTAAAGCGATGAAGGATTTAAAGGAAAGAGTGACCGAGGAGTTATTACCACGCGCCTTTGGAATAAAACGTAGCACCTGGGTTTGGATAGATCCGGTACATGGCTGGCTAGTAATTGACACATCCAGCCCAAGCAAAGCCGATGAGGTCATCAAGCTTATATTGAAATGCGATAAGATGCCGCTGGAAAGCTTACGCGTTAAATTGTCGCCGCAAACCGCAATGACAGATTGGTTGGTGGGCAACGAAGCGCCAAAGGGCTTCACTATCGATCAAGATACTGAGTTACGTGCCCATACTGAAGACAAGGCAACTGTACGTTACGTCAACCACTCCATAGATACAGATGATGTGCAGCGTCACATAGCAGCGGGTAAGCAGTGCACTAAATTAGCAGTAACCTGGAACGACCGAATCTCTTTTATCCTGACCGAAACACTTGCCCTTAAACGCATTAAACCGTTGGAGATACTAAACGAAGATAAGGAGAGCCGTACCACCAATGAAGATGAGCGCTTCGATGGAGATTTTGTGCTGATGGCTGCGGAGTTGGCGAGTATGTTGGATGATTTGGTATTCGCGCTGGGCGGGGAACTGGATAAAGCACAGGCAGCTTAGATTCGATGTGCGAGGATCAGTTAGATTGTTGATTTTTTCATCAACTACCGATTCCAGTAAATCGCGAACAAAAAAACGGGCAATTCGCTCGTTTTTTTACATCTAACGTCGCCCAAACTAGAAACGATGCATGGGGTTTCGATGGTTTAATCCATGGATGTAAGCATGGATGCAAAAACTTGGGATGTCAATGCACGCCTTGGCACGTCCTGAAACAAAAAAACCGCATCTCTCATAGTGAGGTATGCGGTTTTTGGGGCTTCATGGCACTGCATGAAACGTATTACTGGCGGAGCGGACGGGACTCGAACCCGCGACCCCCGGCGTGACAGGCCGGTATTCTAACCAGCTGAACTACCGCTCCGAAACTACTAAAGCTTGAACTACAATATTTATCTGATGGTGGGTGCTGAGAGGCTCGAACTCCCGACCTACGCCTTGTAAGGGCGCCGCTCTACCAACTGAGCTAAGCACCCAATATTATCGCTTAGTTCAGATAAACATTCATCGTTTGTCACCACGACTACAGAAGAAAGATTATAGGGCATGCGATCGATTCTGTCTAGAGTCTATGCAGAATTTCTTATTATTTAATGCATCGGTTGCACGTAAAACCCAAAACACGAAGAAAAGGTAATTGCAACTCAGTGCTATTTTAATGCTTTGCAGGCGCGTCCTTAAAGGCCCAAAATTTACTTCCTGCAAAGTTCCAGCACAGTCCTATGCCCGTAGTAATCAATTGCGACAGCCATGGGTTCCAATCCAAATGAAGGACGAACATGCTCATCAAACCCAAGCTCAGACACCAACCGATTCCAAGCACTGCAAAGTACTTGGAAGCAGCTTCCATATGTGACTTGCCACTATCAAACGTCAAGAAATAATTCAGAATGTAGTTCACGACCGAACCTAACAGGTAACCGATGGCCGATCCAAACACGGTAGCTGCGTTTCCGGACGCCGCAATTGCTATGGCAACACATGCATATTGAACCGCAGTCCCAGACAAGCCGACAGCGGCAAAACGTAGAAACTGATAAAAAAATAGTTTAGTCATAAATACCATTAAATAAAATTTTCAACGTCACTGAAAACTTTTTAGGTCTAAGCAAGCATAGAATCAGTTATTTTTGCACGAATTTCGCGCAAAGCAAAAACCCCTCAACAGGTAGCTGTTGAGGGGTTTTCTAATAAAAGCCTGACGATGACCTACTTTCACACTGGTTGCAGCACTATCATTGGCGCGGAGTCGTTTCACGGTCCTGTTCGGGATGGGAAGGGGTGGTACCGACTTGCTATGGTCATCAGGCATAACTTGTTGACTTTGTGTGGTTCACGTTGCTTTGTGAGTCGCACAAGGTCCAATTGGGAAGAAGGGTCGTAGGGCGGTTTGCACCACCAAGGCAAGCGAACATGGTTCACTTGTCCATCAATAATCATGTGTGCTGAGCGATTGACCATCGCTGCAGCGTGCCTGCATGTTGAGTGCAGGACTTAGGCGGTTGTGATTTGTACCAAACTTCGTCGATTCCTCGACGACATAAGGCAAACACACAAACAATACTTGTCGTAAATCTATAACACTAAAGTTATAGGGACAAGCCTTACGGGCAATTAGTACTGGTTAGCTTAATGCATTACTGCACTTCCACACCCAGCCTATCAACGTCCTGGTCTCGAACGACCCTTTAAAGAGATCTAGTCTCTGGGAAGTCTCATCTTAAGGCTAGTTTCCCGCTTAGATGCTTTCAGCGGTTATCTATTCCGAACATAGCTACTCGGCAATGCCACTGGCGTGACAACCGATACACCAGAGGTTCGTCCACTCCGGTCCTCTCGTACTAGGAGCAGCCCCCTTCAAACTTCCAACGCCCACGGCAGATAGGGACCAAACTGTCTCACGACGTTTTAAACCCAGCTCACGTACCACTTTAAATGGCGAACAGCCATACCCTTGGGACCGGCTACAGCCCCAGGATGTGATGAGCCGACATCGAGGTGCCAAACTCCCCCGTCGATATGAACTCTTGGGAGGAATCAGCCTGTTATCCCCAGAGTACCTTTTATCCGTTGAGCGATGGCCCTTCCATACAGAACCACCGGATCACTATGTCCTACTTTCGTACCTGCTCGACTTGTCAGTCTCGCAGTTAAGCACGCTTATGCCATTGCACTATCGTCACGATGTCCGACCGTAACTAGCGTACCTTCGAACTCCTCCGTTACACTTTGGGAGGAGACCGCCCCAGTCAAACTGCCTACCATGCACTGTCCCCGATCCGGATAACGGACCAAGGTTAGAACCTCAAACAAACCAGGGTGGTATTTCAAGGATGGCTCCACGCAGACTGGCGTCCACGCTTCAAAGCCTCCCACCTATCCTACACAGATTGGTTCAAAGTCCAATGCAAAGCTACAGTAAAGGTTCATGGGGTCTTTCCGTCTAGCCGCGGGTAGATTGCATCATCACAAACATTTCAACTTCGCTGAGTCTCGGGAGGAGACAGTGTGGCCATCATTACTCCATTCGTGCAGGTCGGAACTTACCCGACAAGGAATTTCGCTACCTTAGGACCGTTATAGTTACGGCCGCCGTTTACTGGGACTTCAATCAAGAGCTTGCACCCCATCATTTAATCTTCCAGCACCGGGCAGGAGTCACACCATATACGTCCACTTTCGTGTTTGCATAGTGCTGTGTTTTTATTAAACAGTTGCAGCCACCAGTTTATTGCAACCCTTTCATCCTTCCCCCGCAGGGGGGTCAAACTACAAGGGCGTACCTTATCCCGAAGTTACGGTACCAATTTGCCGAGTTCCTTCTCCCGAGTTCTCTCAAGCGCCTTAGAATACTCATCTCGCCCACCTGTGTCGGTTTGCGGTACGGTCTCGTATGACTGAAGCTTAGAGGCTTTTCTTGGAACCACTTCCGATTGCTTCGTGAACAAGTTCACTCGTCTCAACCCCTTGAATTACGCACCCGGATTTGCCTAAGTGCCTTCTACAAGTCAAGAACAGGCTCATCCAACCGCCTGACAACCTTCCGCGATCCGTCCCCCCATCGCATCATACGACGGTGCAGGAATATTAACCTGCTTCCCATCAGCTACGCATCTCTGCCTCGCCTTAGGGGCCGACTCACCCTGCTCCGATGAACGTTGAACAGGAAACCTTGGGCTTACGGCGTGGAGGCTTTTCACCCCCATTATCGCTACTCATGTCAGCATTCGCACTTCTGATACCTCCAGCATCCTTTACAAGACACCTTCGCAGGCTTACAGAACGCTCTCCTACCATATGTCCTAAAACATATCCGCAGCTTCGGTGTATCGCTTAGCCCCGTTACATCTTCCGCGCAGGACGACTCGATCAGTGAGCTATTACGCTTTCTTTAAAGGGTGGCTGCTTCTAAGCCAACCTCCTGACTGTTTTAGCCTTCCCACTTCGTTTTCCACTTAGCGATACTTTGGGACCTTAGCTGGCGGTCTGGGTTGTTTCCCTCTTGACGCCGGACGTTAGCACCCGACGTCTGTCTCCCAAGCTCGCACTCATCGGTATTCGGAGTTTGCAATGGGTTGGTAAGTCGCGATGACCCCCTAGCCATAACAGTGCTCTACCCCCGATGGTGATACTTGAGGCACTACCTAAATAGTTTTCGGAGAGAACCAGCTATTTCCAAGTTTGTTTAGCCTTTCACCCCTACCCACAGCTCATCCCCTAATTTTTCAACATTAGTGGGTTCGGACCTCCAGTACCTGTTACGGCACCTTCATCCTGGCCATGAGTAGATCACTTGGTTTCGGGTCTACACCCAGCGACTAATTTCGCCCTATTCGGACTCGATTTCTCTACGGCTTCCCTATGCGGTTAACCTTGCCACTGAATGTAAGTCGCTGACCCATTATACAAAAGGTACGCAGTCACGGAACAAGTCCGCTCCTACTGTTTGTATGCACACGGTTTCAGGATCTATTTCACTCCCCTTCCGGGGTTCTTTTCGCCTTTCCCTCACGGTACTGGTTCACTATCGGTCGATTACGAGTATTTAGCCTTGGAGGATGGTCCCCCCATGTTCAGACAGGATTTCACGTGTCCCGCCCTACTTGTCGCAAACTTAGTTCCACACCGATGATTTCATATAAGGGGCTATCACCCTCTATGGCTGGACTTTCCATTCCATTCTATTATCAAAGATGCTAAATCTTGCAGGCTGTTCCCATTTCGCTCGCCACTACTTTGGGAATCTCGGTTGATTTCTTTTCCTGCAGCTACTTAGATGTTTCAGTTCGCCGCGTTCGCCTTGCATACCTATGTATTGAGTATGCAATACCCCTAAGGGTGGGTTTCCCCATTCGGAAATCTGCGGATCAAAGTGTGTTTGCTCACTCCCCGCAGCTTATCGCAAGCTACTACGTCCTTCATCGCCTGTAATCGCCAAGGCATCCACCATGTGCACTTAGTCACTTGTCCCTATAACTTTAGATTCTGGCGTCTGATTGTTCACATCAAAGTAAAAATCTACTTTGATGTGGTGCTAGTTCAAAATCACTGGCAGAGCCAGATGATTTTTCCAGTAACACCTACGCTCAGGTTCATCACCAAAAAATCGCTATAGTTCTTATTACTATGAGTATTACTTTAGCGTTTGCCGTATCTCAAGATATTTGATTTTCTAAAACCCTGTATTGCTACAGTGCTTTTCAAACTCTTTTTAATACATTTTATGTTTGTTTGATACAATCACAACCCTTCCATGAATTATCGTTAATAACTGTCGTTATTAATTTCCTTCACAGAAATAATTTTGATTATTTCTACTTTACTTCTTCTCAATTGTTAAAGAACGGTCTTACTTGATACTTTGCTTTCGTTTCGAAAGAACAAATCTCAATAGCGCGCGCGCTACTCACATTTGTTTTTTCTTCCCACTCCATTTTACTGGTAGGGCTGGTTGGACTCGAACCAACGACCCCCGCGTTATCAACACGGTGCTCTAACCAGCTGAGCTACAGCCCCACTTATTTACGACTTCTTTACTACGTAAATGGTGGAGGTTAACGGGATCGAACCGTTCACCCCCTGCTTGCAAAGCAGGTGCTCTACCAGATGAGCTAAACCCCCAATTCGGGAACTCGGTACCGATGAATCGCTCCATCGCTACGTTCTTTATCATTAACAGTCAATAAGTGTGGACACTTAACTTGTAGCGCACTCTAGAAAGGAGGTGATCCAGCCGCACCTTCCGATACGGCTACCTTGTTACGACTTCACCCCAGTCACGAATCCCGCCGTGGTAAGCGCCCTCCTTACGGTTAAGCTACCTACTTCTGGCGAAACCCGCTCCCATGGTGTGACGGGCGGTGTGTACAAGACCCGGGAACGTATTCACCGCGACATGCTGATCCGCGATTACTAGCGATTCCAACTTCATGTAGTCGAGTTGCAGACTACAATCCGGACTACGATACACTTTCTGGGATTAGCTCCCCCTCGCGGGTTGGCGGCCCTCTGTATGTACCATTGTATGACGTGTGAAGCCCTACCCATAAGGGCCATGAGGACTTGACGTCATCCCCACCTTCCTCCGGTTTGTCACCGGCAGTCTCATTAGAGTGCTCAACTTAATGTAGCAACTAATGACAAGGGTTGCGCTCGTTGCGGGACTTAACCCAACATCTCACGACACGAGCTGACGACAGCCATGCAGCACCTGTGTTACAGTTCTCTTGCGAGCACCGCCAAATCTCTTCGGCATTCTGTACATGTCAAGGGTAGGTAAGGTTTTTCGCGTTGCATCGAATTAATCCACATCATCCACCGCTTGTGCGGGTCCCCGTCAATTCCTTTGAGTTTTAATCTTGCGACCGTACTCCCCAGGCGGTCTACTTCACGCGTTAGCTGCGTTACTAAGTCAATTAAGACCCAACAACTAGTAGACATCGTTTAGGGCGTGGACTACCAGGGTATCTAATCCTGTTTGCTCCCCACGCTTTCGTGCATGAGCGTCAGTGTTATCCCAGGGGGCTGCCTTCGCCATCGGTATTCCTCCACATATCTACGCATTTCACTGCTACACGTGGAATTCTACCCCCCTCTGACACACTCTAGCCATACAGTCTCAAATGCAGTTCCTAGGTTGAGCCCAGGGATTTCACATCTGACTTATATAACCGCCTGCGCACGCTTTACGCCCAGTAATTCCGATTAACGCTTGCACCCTACGTATTACCGCGGCTGCTGGCACGTAGTTAGCCGGTGCTTATTCTTCAGGTACCGTCATGAGCAGTCTGTATTAGAGACTACCTTTTCTTCCCTGACAAAAGAGCTTTACAACCCGAAGGCCTTCTTCACTCACGCGGCATTGCTGGATCAGGGTTGCCCCCATTGTCCAAAATTCCCCACTGCTGCCTCCCGTAGGAGTCTGGACCGTGTCTCAGTTCCAGTGTGGCTGGTCGTTCTCTCAAACCAGCTACTGATCGTCGCCTTGGTAGGCTTTTACCCTACCAACTAGCTAATCAGATATCGGCCACTCCATGAGCATGAGGTCTTGCGATCCCCCACTTTCATCCTCAGATCGTATGCGGTATTAGCGTAACTTTCGCTACGTTATCCCCCACTCTAGGGTATGTTCCGATATATTACTCACCCGTTCGCCACTCGTCGCCAGATTGCTCCGCGTTACCGTTCGACTTGCATGTGTAAGGCATGCCGCCAGCGTTCAATCTGAGCCAGGATCAAACTCTTCAGTTTAATCTCTGTTTTGTGTTCATTTCTGAACTCCGTTCTTGCGAACGGTGTCGCTCACTCAAATAACTGACAGGCTACTTTTGAACTTGCGTTCTCAAGCATCCTATTTATTACTTTTGCGAACATTTGATATTTTTTAAGTTGAACTAACTACCGAAGTAATTAGCCGCGCTCTTTATCAAGTGCCCACATTTATTGACTGTTAATTGTTAAAGATCTGTTGTCTGTTTTTTGCGCTTCACTATCGATTCTCACCGACTGCGTTGCGTTTCTGCCAGATTGCTACAAAGCGTTTTGTTTGTAAGCAGCAGAGAGATGAGATTATGCGGCATTTCCTTCTACTCGTCAACCCCTTGTTTTACGAGCGCTTGAATTTGATTCACATCGTCATTCAAACCTAGGACTGCTTCGTCTGCCTTACTTTCTTCATTTCGCCCCGCTCTTCAGCGGGAGGCGAACTATAGCAAAGCTTGCTCAGGATTGCCAAGCTTATTTGCGCAAGGAAAGTAATTTATATTAAACGAGGGCGCGAGATCGTTCACTCAGCTGAAGCGGGTTGATCTTTGGCTTTGGCTTGCTTAGAGATGCGGATGATGGTATTGCGGATAGAACTGAGCACGGCAACTGCATTGAAAGGTTTGACGATAAAGCCACTGACCCCATGTTGTTGCGCCATCTGTATTAGCTCGGCATCCATTTTTGAGGACACCAAAAATATCAAGGCCCTGGATAACTCCTTGCGTAGATTATCTAGTAGCGCCACGCCGTCGGCATTATTTTCACCGATATCAACACAGACGATTTGCGGCTGCAATTTCACCATGCGCGCCAAATTTGACAAGCTGGTATTACTATCACCGACAACTTCATGGCCGCCCGTAGTCAAGACAGAGCCCAAAAGATTACGTGCGACGGCTTGATTGTCGAGAATGACGACCTTTAGCATAGTAGAAGCCAGAGAGTAGATTGAAAAATCATCATAAATGAAAAGTAAGGATTTGTGCCAAAAGATTACAGTACGCCTAATACTAGGTAGGGGTATCAATAGCAATCTGACGATCGCCCTTTAAACACGTGCGCAATAGCATGCGATTACCAGATACTCCCTATATTTACCGTATTGATAGGAATATCCAAGTAAATACAATATTGAGCGCGCCCCATGAGAAGAGCCCCTTGCTAGCGAAATGCGTATAACGCCAAGTAGCTTAACCCCACCGCATTTGCAAAATGCGCTAAGCGAGAACGGATGCACGGGGCTGATTAAGTAGCATATCTGCAAGAAACTTATGTGTTTGTGCTAGTTAAACCTGTCCAAGAAAAGCCTTACACCCAGCAAATCCACAGAAATTGCTGCGTATCACCATATTAATTTGCTGAGTTTTGCCTATTTAGCGAAGATTTTTCGGTTGTACACACTTTGTAATAAATGAACACAATGCCATGTTAAGCTTGCCGCCGAATTGCCCACATATTGATATGCAAGAACCACACTAAAACGTCCATACCAGAGACGTGTTCCATCCTAAGGAGAAAAATGTGACTACCAGTAGCACTGTGAATGCAGCGATACCCATCAACGCTGCACATATAAAAGAACGTCAACCCGCTGCATTGCCCATGTTGTTTTTAACGGAAATGTGGGAACGCTTTAGTTACTATGGGATGCGTGCGCTCTTAGTAATTTATCTGGTCAATGCGCAAGGCTATGACCGTGCTAACGCGCTAGCCTTATACGCCACCTATACCGGACTGGTGTATTTGTCGCCTTTGATGGGCGGTTATTTAGCCGATCGTTACTTAGGAAAACGCAAGGCTATTCTGGTCGGTGGCTTCACTATGGCGCTCGGTCATTTTGCCATGGCCTTCCCTGCCTTCTTGCATCTGGCGTTGGGTCTGCTGATTATTGGTAATGGCTTTTTTAAACCAAATATCGGCTCCCTGCTTGGTTCACTGTACCGTGAAAACGATCCACGCCGCGATGGCGGCTTTACCTTCTTTTATATGGGCGTGAACACCGGCGCATTTTTAGCGCCCTTGATCGCTGGTACTTTAGGTGAAAAAGTCGGCTGGCACTATGGCTTTGCTGCAGCTGGCGTAGGTATGTGTTGTGGTCTATTGCAATTTGTCTTGGGCCAGAAAAAACTGGGCAACGCTGGTTTTATCGGTGACAAGACTAGCCTGGACAAAACGGACTGGCTGCATATTCTGCTCATTAGCGGCGGCATGATACCGCTGGTGTTGGCAGTACTGAGTCTCTGGTCTATGATAGGTCCGGTTTGGAGTGGTTTCATCTTCCCTGTGAAGATGGCGATCGTACTGGCTATCTTCGCTGTCTTGTGGTTCAGTAACAAACCAAAAGAGAATGTGGAAAAATTGACTACCGAGGAATGGCACCGCATCATCGCTATTTTCATCATGGGCTTTTTCGTGATTTTCTTTTGGATGGGCTTTGAACAAGCTGGTGGCACCTTGAGTTTGTTTGCCGATAAACAAACCGATCGTCATGTTGGCGGCTGGGAAATCCCGACCTCGTATTTTCAAGCCATTAATCCACTAGGCATCGTCTTGCTCGGCCCTATCATGGCTTTCATCTGGACACGCAATGCACAATCTCGCTTTTCCTTACCGACGCCAGTCAAAATGGCAATCGGCATGATCATTCTTGGTCTGGGTTTCGTGGTCATGGCGATGGCACAAGGCAAAGCTGATGTCTCTGGCACTGTCGGGCCGCAATGGCTGTTCTTTGTCTACTTGCTACATACTATCGGTGAGCTCTGCCTGTCACCAGTTGGTTTGTCTATGGTCACAAAGCTAGCCCCAGCTCGCGTCGGCGCCTTGATGTTAGGCGTTTGGTATTTGGCGAATGCAGCGGCAAATACTTTGGCAGGTTTCCTCGAAGAGATACTCAAAGGTTCGTCCTTCCCACTGTTCGGATTCCTGGTGGTCAGCTCTATCGGTGCCGGTATCGTGTTACTCATGATTACGCCACTGCTGAAAAAACTGATGCACGGCAAAGCCTAACGAATCGGCTAGCGCAAGCCTAGGCTTTGCGAAACAAAAAAACCCGCGATTTTCGCGGGTTTTTTTATACCGTCAACAATCGCGCTTAACGTTCTATCGCCAGCGCTACCCCCATGCCGCCGCCGATACACAGACTAGCCAGACCGCGCTTGGCATCGCGGCGTATCATTTCATGGATCAAACTGACCAAAATACGTGCACCTGATGCACCAATAGGATGACCAATAGCGATGGCACCGCCGTTGACATTGATCTTGCTGGTATCCCAGCCCATTTCACGGTTGACCCCTATCGCCTGGGCGGCAAACGCTTCGTTGATCTCCATCAGATCAAGATCCTGATGCGTCCAGCCCGCTTTTTTCAGGCACAACTGAGCGGCAGGTACCGGCCCCATACCCATAATCGTCGGATCAATACCGGCCGAAGAGTAAGCCTTGATACGTGCCAGCACCGGCAGACCGAGTTCTTCGGCTTTCTTGGCGGACATCATGATCACGGCAGCAGCACCGTCGTTCAGACCGGAAGCGTTGCCGGCGGTCACGGTACCGGCTTTATCGAAAGCTGGTCGCAAGCTCGATAATGATTCCAGAGTTGCGCCATGCTTGATAAATTCATCACTATCAAATACCGTCGTGCCTTTTTTACTGACGAGATCGAAAGGAATGATTTCATCCTTGAACTTGCCGGCTTTTTGCGCTGCTTCAGCCTTGTTTTGCGAGGCTAGCGCGAAAAGGTCCTGCTCTTCGCGGCTGATGCCAAATTTTTTAGCCACGTTTTCGGCAGTGATCCCCATGTGGTACTGGTTATACACATCCCACAAACCATCGACGATCATGGTATCGACCAGCTTAGCGTCGCCCATGCGGAAACCATCGCGTGAATTATTCAGCACATGGGGTGAAGCGCTCATATTTTCCTGGCCTCCGGCGATGATAATGTCGGCGTCGCCCGCTTTGATCGCTTGCGCCGCCAGATGTGTTGCCTTTAGACCGCTACCGCATACTTTATTCAGGGTAAACGCTGGCACAATATGCGGAAGACCCGCGCGCATCACCGCTTGGCGTGCAGGGTTTTGGCCTACGCCGGCAGTCAAAACTTGTCCCAGAATCACTTCATTAATCAAATCGCCACTTAAACCGGTCTTCGCCAACAGCGCTTTGATGACATGCGCACCGAGATCAGAGGCGGCTATTTTTGCCAAAGAACCACCAAATTTGCCGACTGCGGTACGGCCCGCAGCAACGATGACGACATCTTGCATGTGATACTCCTAAGAAAAAATGCCCGTAGCAGACGAGCCTAGTGGGGAAACTGCAAAAAACAGTTTACTGCAATCTACATGCCCTTTTCACATGAAAGTTTTGAAAAGCTGCTGAAGAGAATGCGGCATGAAGAATTTTGGACAAAAAAAAGCTCCCGCAAAAACGGGAGCTTTTTTAAAGCATTAAAACCAAAAATACGGTTTCAACTTATTTTTTCTTTGCTGTCACTTTGTCTGCTGCCTGAGTGAATTGCTGAGTTGCATTCGCCAGGTTTTCTTCCAAAGTTTGTACGGCTTGCTTAGTTGTCTTAGACAGTTGCTCGTAACCTGCGTTGATGTTACCAACCACTGTTTTCAATGCAGTAACAGCTTGCTCGGAACCAGCTGGCGCATTTTTTGTTACTTCGTCGATCAGGGAAGATACTTTAGCGTTAGTTTCAGCGATATGCGCTTCAACTGCTTTAGTGAATTCTTGCTGAGTTGCAGTAGTGATGCTAGCTAAGTGGCGACCGTATGCCAATGCTTTTTCAGCAGTTGGTTTAGCTTGTGCAGTAGTCAAAGAGATGAATTCTTGTGCGTCTTTTACGCCAGCTAATTGTTTAGCAGCGGCTGAGCTTTCTTCGAAAGAAGCTTTAGCGGCATTCACGTTCAGGGAAACGAATTGTTCCAAACCTTCGAATGCTTTTTTGTTCAATGAAGTCAAAGCAGCGAATTGTGTTTCCAAACTAGCTTTAGTAGCGGCAATAAATTGTTCTGGTGTTGTGTACATGGTCTTCTCCGGTGTAGTAAAAAATAAACATAAATGGCAGTGATGTTCAAAAATTTACTTGAATAACGCACTGCAACAAATTCTATTCTACGCCTTAATTTAATCGAGTCAAGCACTTTTTGTGCGCTGCACCAAATATATTTATTGCATCTTATCTTAAAACAATAATGTAAATTATTTAAGTATTTATGCTTTTCTCCAGACTTAGCAATGCCACTTTATTGGGCAAACCACCAGCATATCCTGTGAGTGCACCTGAACTGGCAATCACTCTATGGCAGGGCACAATAATCGAAATTGGATTCCGCCCATTCGCAGCGCCCACTGCACGCACAGCAGCTGGCTTGCCGATCTGAGCTGCGATATCGGCATAACTTGCCGTGCTGCCGTAAGTAAGTTTACGCAAAGCTTGCCATACCGCTTGTTGAAATTGCGTGCCCTGCGACAAATCCAGCGGCAAATCAAACTCTTGTCTTTGCCCTTTGAAGTAGCTGCCTAACTGTGCAGCAGTTTGTTGCAACACAGCATGCTCATCATTACGTCGCCAACCGGCCATACCCTTGAAATGACGGTGCTCTGCAAAATACACACCTGCCAAGCCACGCTCGCTCGCCGCGAGTAACAGAGGGCCGAGCGGACTTTGATAATAGAGATACTCAAGCATGTTTATTCCTCAGACAAAGATTGCCACAACAATAAAGCGGCATACGAACGCCAAGGCGACCAAGCCTGTGCGCGTGCCAACAACTGTTTCTCAGTCAACCTGGTTTCCGGCGCGATCGCAGCCGCTTTTTGCAAACCCAGATCGCCGCCGGGAAAAGCGTCCGGGTAACGCAAAGCTCGCAAAGCGATGTATTGCGCGGTCCACTCACCGATGCCAACGACAGTTTTAAGATGCACGACCATCTGTTCCTGACTCGATTGCAGCGGTGCTTGCAAGCCACCTTCCAGGGTGAAACGCGCAAGGTTTTGTATCGTCGCGGCGCGTGTCTTTGGCACACCTATACTGGCGATCTCTTCAAGCGGCAATTGTGCCAGTAAGGCAGGACTAGGAAAATGATGGCTGACACTGGCAAATGGCGTTTCAATTTTTTCACCAAATCTTTGCACCAGTCGTCCTGACACGGTGGTGGCACCCGCCACGCTGACCTGTTGCCCCAGTACTGCACGTATCGCCA
This sequence comes from Undibacterium parvum, assembly GCF_003955735.1. Taxonomy (NCBI): domain Bacteria; kingdom Pseudomonadati; phylum Pseudomonadota; class Betaproteobacteria; order Burkholderiales; family Oxalobacteraceae; genus Neoundibacterium; species Neoundibacterium parvum. The sequence goes on from NZ_CP034464.1 coordinate 1,947,056, forward strand.
GCTCAAAACTATCGAAAGCGCCAGGCACGCGCAAGCCGGGATTGCGCGCCATCTGCGCCGCCATCAACGCATCGCTCTCTAAATGCGATTGAATCACACTGGGATTGGCTTCCAGATCAAACTGCGTGCGCACTTTCGCCAACAAGGGCATCAACACCGATGACAGACCAGGAGCAACCTGCAAGGCCAATTGTCCGCTTTCAGGCAAATGGCTGACCTGGATCCAGCCGCTCTTGCCGTTCATTTGCACGCTACGTACATACGCCCCACTCTCCAAAACCGCCTCCAGCCCCGGCATGGCGCGCCCTTTTAAATAAGCCAGCAAGGCATCCCAGGCATATGGCGGACGATATGCCAGACGCAGTACCAGGCCTTCACTCTCGTCCCTGCTGGCGCGCCGGATTGAACTCGGTGTCATTTGATAGCGTTGTTCAAACAAGGCATTAAAGCGTCTGAGACTGCCAAAGCCAGCGGCGTAAGCCAGTTCCGCCATTGGCAAGCGGGTTTCCTGCAGCAGCTTCTTGGCAAATAGCAGGCGCTGGGTTTGCGCTAACTCAACTGGCGTGACGCCAAACTCCTGCAGTAAGACCCGCCGTAACTGGCGTGAGGATAAACCGACCTGTTCCGACAATTGTTCTATGCTGCCCTCGTTTAAGGCACCGGCAACAATTTTTTGCCAGACCCCGAAGGCCAGATTTTGTTGTAAAGCATACGGTGCCAGTTCAGGACGACAACGCAGACAAGGCCGAAAACCAGCGGCCTCAGCCGCCGCCGCCGAACTATAAAAGACACAGGACGAAGCACGCGGTTTCTTGGCACTACAAACTGGCCGGCAATAAATCCCGGTGGTGGTAACGCCAGTAAAAAATACACCATCGAAACGGCTGTCCTTAGACAGCACCGCACGGTAATAGGCTTGATCCCGCTGACTAAAATTCGGCGCAGAATTGGACGCAGACTCGCAAGGCATGCTGGTGAATGGGGCGTCCGGCAAGTCGGACTGGGAGTGTAGTGGTGTGCGTATACTAGCCATATCGAATGCGGGTATTGCCTGTTTTTCTGTAAGATATTGATCGTTATACGGCAATCCACCATCGATATCTAGCCATTTTCGGACAGTAAATCAGCATTCAAGATGCACATTGCCCGGCCTCCAATCTGAGCTTACGCGTAGCAACCATCGCCGTGCCCCGCTTTGGCGCAACTGTCTGAAAATAAAATTAGGCATGCCCAAGGCGCATATTCCATGCGGGTTTCCAGCCAGCCTTGCCTGCAAGGCGCATGGAATATGCGCCTTGGGCTACCTAGTTATTTTTCCATTTCAGCGTGCCGCTATCCTGTAGCCGCCTGCCTGGTTTCCTCCAGCTCTGGCAGGTCGGGTTGACCAGTCCACATGCAGTTTTAAATTGCGCTACACTGATTTGCTCAAGCGTGAAGCTTGATGCTAGCTACGTTTACCTCAACTAACACACAGTCCCATGCGCACAGCCTCTACTCCTGATTTAAAAACCGTACTGATCGCCACTGGCTTTATTCTGACTCTGGCGATGGGGGTGCGGCATGGTTTTGGTTTCTGGATGCAACCGATCTCGCAGGCACATGGCTGGACCCGCGAAACCTACTCGCTGGCACTGGCAGTACAAAATTTGATGTGGGGCGTGTTCGGCCCGTTTGCCGGTATGGCGGTGGATAAATTCGGCACCACCCGTGTCATCATCATCGGTGCGGTTTTGTATGCCGCCGGTTTGCTATGGATGTCGCTCATCGACCAGCCCACTCTGTTCATTGCCGGTTCCGGTATTTTGATCGGGGCGGCGCTGGCCTGTACTGCGTTTGGCGCGGTCAGCGGCATCATAGGGCGCACCGCACCGGAAGCGAAACGCTCCTGGGCCTTTGGCATGTCGTCTGCTGCCAGCTCTTTTGGGCAATTTGTGATGATGCCGGTCGAGCAGCAATTGATTAACCATAGCGGCTGGCAAAATGCGTTCTACTTGCTAGCGGCGCTGCTACTGGTGGTGATGATACCGATGGCATTACGTCTGCGTGAACCCGCCATCATCCATCACGACGGGCCACAGCAAAGCATCATGGAAGCGATCCGCGAAGCCTTCGCGCATGGCCCTTTCCGCCTGCTGTTAGCAGGGTATTTTGTATGCGGATTCCAGGTCGTATTTATCGCGGTGCACATGCCCGCTTATCTGAAGGATAAAGGAATTATGGATCCCAACGTGGCGGTCTACGCACTGGCGCTGATAGGCCTGTTCAATATCTTCGGCTCGTATTACGCAGGCAAGCTAGGCGGCATCTTCCCTAAACACTACTTGCTCTCGTCCATCTACATCAGCCGCACCGTGGTTATAGGCTTGTTCCTACTGGCGCCCTTGTCGCCCTATTCTGTGTATATTTTTGCCGCTGCAATGGGCTTATTGTGGCTCTCGACCGTGCCGCTCACCAATGGCGTGATTGCCGGTATTTTTGGGATGAAATATCTGTCTATGTTGTCGGGCTTTGTATTCTTCTCGCACCAGCTAGGCAGCTTCCTCGGGGTTTGGCTGGGCGGCTATATTTATACCAAGACCGGTAATTACAATATGGTTTGGATGATCACGCTGGCATTGGGCCTCTTTGCCACTTTGATTAATTTACCTATCAATGAAAAGCCGATACAGCGCGCCAGCGCACTAGCCGCATGAAGAGCCATCCCTTACTCGCCAAGTTGTTGCTGAGCGCCTTGCTGGCAGCCATACTGACGCTGGCGTTTCTGGCTTATCTGCAACCAGCATTTGTACTCGATCTGGCCAATCGTTTTATTTTGTGCTGAAAATCGATGCGCCCTAGACCCAGTACCCATGCGGCTTTCCAGCCTGCCTAGCCTGCAGCCCGCATGGAATATGCGCGCTGGCAGAGGTGCTTGGCGGTTTATTCTTTGAACTGATCACTACCAAGCTGATCCAATGCTATGATTTTGTGTATGCGTTTTTTAGCTCGCTTGGCAAATAGCTAGTACCTTTAAAACGCAATGTTCCCCCTAAAAATATCTGGTGCAGCCCGCTGCCCCGACCCAACCTAGAAAGCGATCATGACAAAAACCTTGCTCATGTTGCTGTGTTCTAGCCTGGCAATCCAAGCCAGTCTAGCCGCAGACACGACCCCAAGCACGCCGGCAGAAAAAAATTCTGCCCAGACTAAGCTAGCTGCTACCCCAATTGACGTGTCTGGTCTCAACCCCTTGCTCAGCGTCAGCACTTTGCAGTACCAATTCCCGCCTTTCGACAAGATACAAAACGCCCATTTTGCACCGGCGTTTGCCGAGGCGATGCGTCAGCACAACGCCGAAATCAGAACGATCGCCGACAATCCAGCCAAACCGAGCTTTGACAATACCGTGCTCGCGATGGAGAGCGCCGGGCAAACCTTAGGGCGGGTTTCTCGTGATTTCTTTAATCTCAGTTCTGCCAATACCAATCCGACCATGGAAGCCTTGTCGCGCGACTTAGCCCCCAAACTGGCGGCGCACAACGACACCATTTATCTCAATGAAAAACTGTTTGAGCGCCTCAGTGCGGTGTATGAATTCCGCGCTAACCTGGCGCTGGATGCTGAATCGCGGCGTCTGCTAGAGCGCTATTACACTGACTTCATACGGTCCGGCGCCAAGCTCTCGGCCGCTGACAAAATCAATCTGAAAAGCATGAACGCCCAATTGGCAACACTGGCCACCCGCTTTGGCCAAAACATTTTGAACGAAACCAATCTGTCGGCCTTGATCGTGGAAAACAAGGCGGAGTTAAAGGGCTTATCCAAAGATGAGATTAAAGCCGCTGCCGATGCCGCCAAGGCGCGCGGCTTAGAAGGCAAATACCTGATCGCCTTGATGAACACCACTGGCCAGCCCTACCTCAGCAGCCTCGCCGATCGCGAGTTACGCAAACGCCTGTATGAAGCCTCGACCGAGCGCGCCAGCCACGGCGGAGAGTTCGACAACCAAGCCACCATACTGAGCATCGTCAAGCTACGCGCCGAACGCGCCGCCTTGTTGGGCTACGCCAACCATGCGGCCTACACGCTGGAAGATGAAACCGCTAAAACCACCAGCGCAGTGAATAAAATGCTCAGTGAATTAGCCCCGGCAGCGGTGGCCAATGCGCGCCAGGAAGCGGCCGACATGCAAAAGCTGATCGATGCAAAAAAGGGCGGCTTCAAATTGGCGGCGTGGGACAGCGCCTATTACAGCGAACAAGTTCGCAAGCAAAAATATAGCTTTGACGAATCCCAATTGCGCCCTTACTTTGAACTCGATCACGTGCTAATCGACGGCGTTTTCTTTGCCGCCACCAAGCTATACGGCATCACATTCAAAGAGCGCAAGGATTTACCGGTCTATCATCCTAGCGTAAGGGTGTTTGAAGTGTTTGACGTCGATGGAAAATCCATGGCCTTGTTCATCGCCGACATGTATGCGCGCCAGAGCAAGCGCGGCGGCGCCTGGATGAATGCCTACACGCCACAATCGGGTCTGTTTGCAGCGCAAACTGTGATTGCCAATCATCTCAATATTCCACAACCACCAGCTGGCCAGCCGACCTTACTCAGTTACGATGAAGTACGCACTGCCTTCCATGAGTTTGGCCATGCACTACACGGTATGTTCTCGAATGTCCGTTACCCACGCTTCTCGGGTACTAATGTGCCCAGAGACTTCGTCGAGTATCCATCCCAGGTCAATGAGATGTGGGCAACCTGGCCTGAGGTTTTACAAAACTATGCCAAACACTACCAGACTGGTGCAGCGATGCCGGCCGAGTTACTCGCCAAGATCGCTGCCACTGGCAAATTCAATCAAGGTTTTGCCACCACTGAATATCTGGCCGCTTCCTTGCTGGACCAGCGCTGGCATCAGCTCACAGCCAACCAGATTCCTACGGATGTATTGGAATTTGAAGCGCTAGCACTCAAGCAGGCTGGGGTTGCCTTTGCTCCTGCACCTCCACGCTACCGTAGCAGCTATTTCTCGCACATATTTGGCGGCGGCTATTCGGCCGGCTATTACGCTTATCTGTGGAGTGAAGTGCTAGACGCAGATACGGTAGACTGGTTTAAGGAGAACGGCGGCTTGAGCCGTAAAAATGGCGACTGGTTCCGTCAACAATTACTCTCGCGCGGCGGCAGCGTCGATGCCATCGAAGCGTTCCGCCAGTTCCGCGGACGCGATGCCCAAATCGCCCCCTTACTGTTGCGACGTGGACTCAAGACCGAGAGCAAATAGCTTCGCTGAAACTAGCGTAGATGCAAAAAGGGAGCCTAGGCTCCCTTTCTTATTTGACGCAGATAAAACTTATTCCAGCTTCCAGACAAAATCAACTTTAGACCACAGTTGTTCAGCTTTGCCGTCTTTGCTACCAGGCTTAAATTTACACTGGCTCAAAGCACTCAGCGCCGCCTTGTCCAAGCTCTTAGAACCACTCGATTTTTCGACTTTGGATTCGACTACCTTGCCATCGGTGCCAACCAGGAAACCCATGCCGACCGTACCGGTCTCTTCGTTCATGAGCGCTGCTTTTGGATATTTTGGAGGATCGCAAGACTTACTATCCATCACGGGTGCGACCTCTGCCGCAAATGAAGACGAAGCGGCAGCCAATAAACAAGCGCTAGCAATCAGAGACAAACGAGTTTTCATAAATACACTCTACTTTATTAAATAATTAAAAATTCTACGTCAACTTACGATAACAGCGCCAATCCTGAGGCAGCTTTGCCCCAGTCTTTAAGGACTTACTCAAAACTGTTCCAGCTAGGCGTACCGCCGCAGACAGTACTTTAGTACGGCAAGGCGGATACAACAACGCTGGGACGGTTTTGCGTAAGTCCTTAAAACTCTTCCCACTCGTCAGCACCGGCAGCAGCGGCTTTTTTCGGTACCGCTTTAGTCGCTGGTAAAGACTTGTAGGCAGCAACTTTAGGCTTAGTTTTTGCAGGCAGACGTGTCACTTCGGCGCGACGAGCTGGTGCTACCGCTGCCTTGATCTGGCCACGCTGTTCGCCCGCGTTGAGTTTAAATATGCTGACCACTTTTGCCAATTCGGAGGCCTGATCTTGCAAACTCTGAGCCGCTGCGGCTGCTTCTTCTACCAACGCCGCATTCTGCTGAGTCATACCGTCCATTTCTATCACCGAGCGGTTAATCGCCTCGATGTCGGAACTTTGTTCCTGGCTGGCGGCACTGATCTCGGCAATAATATCGGTCACATGCTTGACGCTAGTGACGACTTCATCAATGGTAACGCCGGCCTGCCCAACTAACTTGGTACCAATCTCAACCTTCTCTACTGAGATCCCTATCAAGGTCTTAATCTCTTTGGCGGCCGCGGCACTACGCTGCGCCAGGTTTCTCACCTCTGAGGCAACCACAGCAAAGCCACGACCCTGTTCACCAGCCCGCGCCGCTTCCACCGCGGCATTCAAGGCCAAAATATTGGTCTGAAAAGCGATCCCATCAATCACACTAATGATGTCGACAATTTTCTTGGAGGATTCATTAATCGAGCTCATGGTTTCGACCACTTGTGTCACCACCACGCCGCCTTGACGCGCCACTTCTGAAGCCGATGCTGCCAACTGATTCGCCTCACGGGCATTATCCGCATTTTGCTTAACCGTGGTGGTCAGTTCACGCATGGAAGAGGTGGTTTTCTCCAGCGAACTTGCTTGTTGCTCAGTACGATTCGAGAGATCCAGATTACCGCTGGCAATTTCACTGGAAGCGGTAGCGATGGTGTCGGTACCGACTCTCACCTGACCGACAATATTCACCAGACTGTCGCGCATGGTTTTCATTTCAGCCAATAAGCTAGTCTCATCACCCGCCTTAGTTTCAATCACAGCGGCCAAGTCGCCTGCCGCAATTTGGCTAGCGATTTGCGCGGCATAATCCGGCTCACCGCCGAGCTGCTTCAAGATACTACGGGTAATCACCACGGCAGCAGCAATCCCCGCCAGCAAAGCCAATGCACCCAGTACCAACATCAGGGCCCTGGCACTGGCAAAGGCTGATTTGGCGTCCTGAGCGATTTCAGCATTGAGCTTATCCTCGACGGCCACCAACTCATCAAGGGTATCGAGCCATTTTTTCTGGATAGGGCGGATTTTTTTGATCAAGGCGACAGTCGCTACTTCAGGATTATTCGCCAGACCTAATTCTTGCGCTTTAGCTGGCAAGGCCGCAGCGGCAGTTTCTTGTTCCTTAATTTTCGCCAAGAGAGCCTTCTCTTCAGCGGTGGTCGCAGTCTCAGTGCTGAACATTTTCGCCAGCTTTTCTTCCGCTTCCGCATACTTCTTAGACTGTTCTTTGATCTTCGCCAGATCCGGTGCCATATCATCGGCATCATTTAATAAAGTCAAATTGCGCAAAGACACCATGCGATCAAAAACAATGGCGCGCATGTCCATCACCAAACGGGTCTCGACGTTACTCACACCAACGATCTTTTCCAGCCTGTCCTGGATTTGCGCCATGCGCGTAATACCCAACAAGGTAACCACAGTCAACAAGACCAAGACCAACGCAAAGCCTAAGCCCAAACGTTTCCCTACCTTCATTTTTGTGAAATTCATTATATTTTGAGTGATATCTAAAATTGATGGGAATTGTGAGTCAGAAACGCTATCAACTTCGAATTTACTTAATTTAAACAAGCCTGCAGTGCCCAGCTTGCCGTACACAGCATATCGAAATTTTTTTGTAGATTTTCTACATTTTTATTATTATTTTTTTGACGTTTTCCGACAAACCAGAAAACATACTTGCGTCGAATATACTCTATTATTTTTTGAAGGCAAGAGATTTTTTGAAGTCAAAAAGCAGCTCGATTCATCGTTGATAAGAAATTTTAAAGTCGTCTCGATTTTTATGAATCCATCAGTTTTTTCTTAAAAATAAGAAGAGAACTATCGGAAAAAATTGCCCTATTAGCCCAAATTTTCTTTGCTACAAATCAAACCAAACAATGTTTGATATGGCGGACTGAATTATTAAAGTTCAACGGCCAAAAAGGATGCGAGCTTTATCCCGAAAAAATATTCTCCATGATTTTTGTTGTCTAGCAATAAATTGCTAAAATAAGAAATGGGGTAGCTTTCAAGGTTACTCGCGGCGCATTCAGATTGTTAATAAAAAATATATTTATAACTTGTGCTTTTTGTATCTGACAGTAATGTAGAATAATTATTTTTAAAAATGAAAGGAATTTTTCATGACTTCAAAATCACTTTTTCTTTTGCCTATTTTCTCGCTTCTATTTGGCTGCGCGGAACCTTTAGTCACGAGTCAAAATACGCCACAAGAAGAAAAGGTCTATATAACTGGTAGCAATCTTCCTCAGAAAAAAGGAAGCAGTAATGTGGGTCAAATGAGTAAAGAGGAAATAGAGGCCACAAAACGTAGTAACGGCCCGTTGACGATAGGAAGATAAATGATTGCTGTGCACCGCAAAAATTGAATCAGATCGATTTTTCGGGCAAATGGAATATCAAATTATCTGTTTAAAAATCTAATCAGTTTTTTTACGCAAATTTCTATCTGCACATGCAGTTATAGGATCTATAACTGCAAATTTACTTTTCAGTTCAACAATTCAAAGTAAAAACGTAAAAGCCCGGACATGCATGAACGATAAATTGATTATCGATCACAAATGTCCGGGCTTTTTAATGCATCCCACATTACCTAGATCAGGTATTGTGGGAGTTTAATATTACATGAAGCGGTATCCAACTGTGACATACACGAAACGTCCGCGTGGATCGTATTGAGTAATATCATAGCCAGATTGGAACTGATTACTTACAGGTACAAATATTGGTGGCTGTTTGTTTGTCAAATTACGTACGCCCAGACCCAATGTTAAGCCTTTGATGCCTTTGTAAGTTACGTTTGCATCGTACAAAGATTGCGCAGAGACGAAGTTACGCTCGCCATCAACTTGTCTGAAACCTGTTTCGTAACCATTGTAATAGTTCTGAATCAGAGTTGTAGCAAAATCACCATAAGTCCAAGTGCCACTCAAAGCATGCTTCCAGCGCAATACGATACCGCCGCTATCTGCGCCCAAAACAGGATCGCCGTTGGCGTCAACCAAAGTACCGACTTTCTGAGAAATAGTTCCGCCTGGGCTAGTTTGATCATACTTGCTCATGTAGGTACCGTTTAAGGCAAAATCAAACTTACCGACTGAGCTATTAAGACGCCATACTGCAAAGACATCAGCACCGGCAACTATCGCATCGCCAGTATTCGCTAAAGTCGTTTGAACCGTATCAACATCGTTACCGTTCAAAGTGACCAAGTTCTTATAAGCAGGGTCACCAGCTCTGAAGCGAGAAACAACTTCTTGCGCAGAAGGAGTCGCCAGAATGTCCTTAACCTGAACTTCGAACAAATCCACGCCAAATGTGAAGTTATTAAATGGCGACAACACCATACCAACTGATTTCTGCTTGGATTTCTCAGGTTTCAAATTAGGGTTACCACCACTAACACCCGTCACTTGCAACTGGCTCTGACCAGTGGCTGGATCGTTAAATTGGGCAGTTGATCCTGTTGTTTGAGGAGTCCACAGATCGGTCAAAGTAGGAGCACGGAAACCTGTACCGACAGAAGCGCGCAACACCAATGGTTTAGTCGGCTGCCAACGTACATTAGCCTTGTAATTTGTTGATGCGCCAACGTCATTATAACGATCGTTACGTACGGCTAAGCCACCTTCCAGGTTTTTCAGGAAAGGAACGCTCAATTCACCAAATACAGAATTAATAGTCCGGCTTTGATCAATTGGAGGCACCGCACCGCCCAAACCAGCAACGTCACCCGCAGTCATTGCTGGGCTAGGGTTAGTCAAATAAGACTCACGACGTGTTTGCAAGCCGGCCGCATATTGTGCCGTGATGCCAGCAAGCTCAGGCAAATCACCACTCAACTTAGCATCAGCAACTCTACTCTTAGAGGTACCGTGAATAGTATCACCAGTATATTGAGCAGTCTTCAATTTTTCAGCCAAGGCACCCGTCTGCGCACCACCGGCTACCCAAGGGTTCCAGTTATTTGCTGGGTCATTGATAATTTTTGCGTAAGCAACTTGTGAGAAATATCCACCAGGTACAGTGCCATCCACTTTACTTTGGTTAGCAGCAAAGGCAACTTCATAGTCCTGACCAAGCACTGAACCTTTAGCGCCGATTACCATACGGCTTTGAGTTGCAACGTCCTTGCTTTGACGGCCGCCAAAATCGAATACACGGCTAGTAATCGCCAAAGGTTTACCGATCAAACTATTGAAACCTTGAGCAGTCAAATAAGGCACAGCTATATTTTGATAAGCTGGATTACTTGGATACAAAGTCAAGAATGGATCGACTTTTTGATTTGCAAATTCAGCATCCGTAGTTAAGAAGCTACGACGAACCGGGCTAGCCTGGAATGTTTGAGTAACTGTGCTCTTAGAGTACAAAGCATCGGCAAACAACTCATGATTCGCATTTATTTTAAAAGCAAAGTTACCTGTGAAATTGGTCAATTCACGATCAGGTATCAAACCGACGAAGCCATTACTATCAAATGCGCAGTAAGGCGCGCCTTTGCTTGTGTTGGTCGCGTTTTTGAACATTTTTATGGATTCGCAAGTATTACTCGCGGCCAAAGGATTTCCGTATCCAGAACCTGGCGAATTACCAAAACCGGGAACGCGATCCGGACTTGTTGGATAAGCACCTGGAACAACCGCACCCTCAATATTTCCCTGGCCAGTCGCACCAGCAGTATAGTAAGGCGAATTGTTACCGGATTTCGCGTATTCACGATCCTTAGCAAACAACGCATCTTCTTTTTCCATCGACGCAGACAAGACGACGCTAAAACGATCAGTATCTAAATTACCAAAACCAGCGGTAATCGATGCTTTTTTGTTTTGTCCGCCACCTTTGGTAGAAGGCGAGCCATAACCAGCTGTCGCTTCTACACCTTGGAAATTCTTAGACAAAATAAAGTTAACCACACCGGCAACAGCATCACTACCATAAACACCAGAAGCGCCGTCTTTCAATACTTCAACCCGTTCGATTGCGGCCAAAGGAATCACGTTGACGTTAACTGTGGCACCACCACCTGCTGCAAATGCGGCAAGTCTACGGCCATTGACCAGAACCAGAGTACGCTCAGAACCCAGGCCCCGCAAAGAAATCGAGGAGACACCATAAGTTGAAGAGCCAGCACCAGTCGCATTATTCGTTGCGCCTGAGGAGGACAAGGAAGAGATAGAATTTAACAATTCTTGTGTGCTCGTTGCACCAGTCCGTGCGATCTCAGTTTTGTTGATCACTTGGACCGACAATGCTGTTTCACCGTCAACGCGTTTTACCGAAGAACCGGTAATTTCAACTCTCTGTACCGATGCCTCTTGCGCCACTGCCTGTTGTGCCAACAAGCTTGCGCTCATTGCTACACCGCCGACAAACATCAGACGTACTGATCGGGATAACATTTTTTCAACCATGATTAACAATCTCCGCTTGGAATTTTGAACTAATTAATTTTGCTTTGCGGGCAATATTGCACGCCGACTTTTATAAAGTTTCTCTTCACAAAAATCTACATCCCTCTTACGAATACTTTTTCCAAATACTTATGCCGCTAGTGCAACAAATGTGTTTTTTGTAATTTTTGTAAACAAGTTCGTTTTTTTGAACCAATTTATGTAAATTATTCTGTCAAAATGTATCCACAACACATGGAACCATTTTGACTACGTTAGTGTCAATACGGACTTTTTTCAAATTCGCAAAAAAACAACAAATAGAAAATTGTTGTTTTTTTGAGGCTTTTTTAATGCTCATTTCTTGTGCTTTGCAGCAAATTCTTTAAGGAATGCACTGATAACATACGGATTTTGCATTTATTCGCCTTAAATTAGCTCAGGCAAAATATTATTCTTACTATCCGAGTATGGCTTTGTGGAAATTTGCAGATTAGGGCAGAGTTTTTGGAAATGCCGTTCATTCTTGCCATTTACTAACGAATCTGTATCTTTAAGGAAGTAAAAATTCTCTAATTAACAAAGAAAAACGCTCACATTTGGTGCAAAATTTCGGCGAAAAATTTGCGCTAACGCAAAAAAATATATTTCGACCTTGACACGGCTTTGTCTCCAATTTGCGACTAATGCGCTCATTTCGCAGGTTTGACGCATGCAGCTTTTGGTTTAGAGCCTGTCTCCTAGCTGGAAATCGACAGCCGCATCCCTGCTTTGTGTATTCTGGCGTCATCTTTTATCTAGAGGCAGGCTCATGGCACTTACTTCCCCCCAACTTTATCCCCATCTTCTGGCTCCGCTCGACTTGGGCTTTACGCAACTGCGTAACCGTACCATCATGGGTTCCATGCATACAGGCTTGGAAGACCGCTTCTATAATTACCCTAAATTAGCGGCCTATTTCAGGGAAAGGGCGCGCGGCGGTGCTGGTCTGATCGTCACTGGCGGGATTTCACCGAATCGGCGCGGTTGGCTATTGCCGTTTGGCGGCACCATGAATAGTCTGGCCGATATCTGGAATCATAATAAGGTGACGACTGCCGTGCATGAGGAAGGCGGCAAGATCGTGATGCAGATATTACATTCGGGTCGTTACGGCTACCAACCCTTTGTGGTGTCGGCCTCGGCTAAAAAATCGCCCATATCGATGTTTAAGCCCAAGGCTTTGAGTGAAGCCGGTATACAAAGCACCATCAAGGACTATGTACGCTGTGCCAGACTAGCGCAAAAAGCTGGCTATGACGGGGTCGAGATTATGGGTAGCGAAGGCTATCTGCTGAATCAATTTTTATGTGCGCGCACCAATTTTCGCCAGGATCAATGGGGCGGCTCTATAGAGAACCGCATGCGTCTGCCGGTCGAGATCGTGCGTAGTGTGCGTGCTGCCGTGGGTAGCAATTTCATCATCATGTACCGTCATTCGATACTCGATCTGGTCGAAGGTGGGAATAGCTGGGACGAAGTAGTTAGTGTGGCGCAGGCCTTGGAGCGGGCTGGCGTAACGATACTCAATACTGGGATAGGCTGGCATGAAGCGCGTGTTCCGACTATCGTCACCTCGGTACCACGAGCCGCCTTCGCCAGTGTGGCTGGGCGACTAAAGCAAGTGCTTACTATCCCTGTAGTCGCCTCGAATCGTATCAATATGCCGGATCAGGCTGAGGCCATTATTGCCAACGGTGATGCCGATATGGTGTCGATGGCGCGCCCTTTTCTGGCCGATCCTGAGTTCGTCAATAAAGCCGCCAGTGGCCGTAGCGACGAAATCAACACATGTATTGCCTGCAATCAAGCTTGTCTGGATCACACTTTTGCGAATAAGCGTGCCTCTTGTTTAGTCAACCCGCGCGCTGCGTTTGAAACCGAGCTGCGCTTTTTAAAAACTGCCCAAGCCAAAAGAGTCGCTGTCATCGGGGCTGGGCCTGCCGGTTTATCGGCCGCCACGGTCGCCGCAGAATGCGGCCATGATGTCACGCTGTTTGATAGCAGCGACAAAATAGGCGGGCAATTCAATATAGCAATGCAAGTTCCAGGTAAGGAGGAATTTGCCGAAACCATGCGCTACTTTAGACGTAGACTAGAAGTGACCGGTGTTCGGGTTCAGTTAGGGCATAGAGTTAGCCGCGCTGAATTACTCACGCAAAATTTCGACGAAATTATCGTCGCTACTGGCATTGTTCCACGTACCCCGCGCATTATTGGCGCCGAGCATCCCATGGTTTTGTCCTATCTTGATGTTTTGCAACATAAGAAGCCGGTTGGAAAGCGCGTGGCGATCATAGGTGCCGGTGGCATAGGTTTTGATGTCGCTGAGTATCTGTTGCACGATACTAGTAAGCCCTTGCCGCTACCACTATCAGACTGGTTGGCCGAATGGGGCGTCGATACTCAGGCCAAGGAAAACGGTGGTTTGGTGACACCAACGCCAGCCCATGCTTTCCGCCAGATTTACTTGCTGCAAAGAAAAGAAAGCAAAGTTGGTGCGGGTCTAGGTAAAACCTCAGGCTGGGTACACCGGGCTACTTTGCAAAGAAATGGGGTAGAGATGCTGGCTGGTGTCGATTATCAGCGCATCGACGATCAAGGTCTGCATATCACAGTCAATGGTCAGAGCCGCTTACTGGAAGTGGATAATGTGATCCTATGCGCGGGTCAGGAATCGCTGACCGAGCTAATGCCAGCGCCAGCAGAGACGCAAACTAGCAAGGGCGGCCCACGTTTTCACAAAATTGGTGGCGCCGCCTTGGCCTCAGAACTGGACGCTAAACGAGCGATACGTGAAGGTGCCGAGCTCGCCGCTTCACTTTAGTGACACTAAGCGCATAATTTCGGCAATAAAAAAGCCTGTCATCGACAGGCTTTTTTTATTTACAGCGAGAATTTATTTGGCGGCTTCGGCAGCGGCTACTTTCACTTCTGGCTCTTTAAACTTAGCACCACCCGCATTTGCCAGGTGCACTACGGCTCTAGCGACTTCAACATCATCCAGATCAGGATTGCCGCCTTTAGCTGGCATCGCGTTCAGACCTGTCATCGCATGTGCCAATACTTTATCGTAGCCTTGAGCAATGCGTGGCCCCCAGGCTGCAGCGTCAGCAAACTTAGGCGCACCAGCGGCACCGCTATCATGACAAGCTGCGCAGACCATTTTGTAGACGGCTTCACCGGACTGCAATACTTTAGGGCCGCTCGCGTCCTTGAAGGTGTAGCCTTCATTGGCTACCGGGCTAATTCTTGCCACAATAGATTCTGGCGTCTGCGCATTCGATCCGGCACCGACCACGTCACCACTAGACACGTACTTAATCAACAGAACGATAATAATAATCGGCACCAGCAATCCAGCCAAAACGGCAACGATTAATTGGCCAGGGGTCTTGATCGGTGATTCGTGTTGGTCGTGTGCGTCGCTCATGGTTTCCTCGGTGCAGTATTAGTATAGGGCGGGTTGCTGGTCACTCCAATTTTCTGGAGCTAGGCATACAGCCCTCGATTATAGTGGTAAAAGCGCAGGTTTGGAATGAAAAAGCAGATAGTGCGCCTCTGGTTTGCCTCACAATTGGGCAAAATTCGCCTGATTCACGACACTTTATGGGTATTTTCTCGAAAAACCTGAGTGTTTTAAGCCGACTATGAAGCGGCATTGGACAGAATAAGTCATTTTCCCGCATGCAAACTTGCCTCTAAACAGCTACAATAGCGCTCTGCAAAACTTGCACACCTAAGCGACCGTCTTCCAACGGATAGGATACGGGCCTCCGAAGCCCGCAATACAGGTTCGATTCCTGTCGGTCGCACCAAGTCCCCCCCTCTAATTTACAGCCGAATTGCGCAGCAGCTTGTTGCTGTCATAGCCTTGCAGCAATCTAAGAGTAAAATTGCTGCATGGATCTTCGCCTTCGTTTCGCCAGCGTTTGTCTGGCATTGCTTATTTGCCCAGTGCTGCGCGGCAGCGCGGCCGATTTCAATGCGGTCACCGAAAGCCTGCCCCCCCTCAATTACGAAGAAGAGGGTGTGATTACCGGCTACGCCACCGAACTGTTGCAGGCGAGCACGCAGGCCGCCAAGCTCACGACCAGCATCAGTCTCTTGCCTTGGGCGCGCGCCTATCAGACCGTATTGGCCCAACCGAATACCTTGATTTATTCAATCACCCGCACCCCGGAGCGAGAACCGGTGTTTGATTGGATAGGCCCTATCAGTCCACGCCAGATTTTTGTGTATAAGCTGCGTGAACGTAAGGATATACAAATCAAGACTTTATCGGATGTCGCCAAATACAAAGTTGGCTTGGTAAGGGAGATGGCTTCGACCAAAGACTTTATTAAACAAAGCGAGATCGCCGACAACAACATCGATTTTGCGCCTACCGTAGAATCGAACATTAAAAAGCTGTTCTTGAATCGCATAGACGTGATCGTTTCCCAAGACTGGAGCGCAGCGTTTTTGGCCAAATCGCTCAAGCGCAAACCAGAAGAACTCGAAGCAGTGCTCTTATTAGACAATACACACAGCTATTATTTCGCCATGAATATGAAAACTGATCCTAGCCTGTTGGCGAAACTAAGACAGGGCTTTGAGACCGTACAAAAATCCGGACAGATGGAAAAATTAAAGAACAAATATCTGCGTTGAGACTTTAGCCCAGCCCCGTGCGCTAAAAATTCAGGCAAAAATACATATACTCCCCTAAAAATTTATAAAATCTACCCTCTTGCGCACATGTTCATTGCGCGATTAAAAAATACCCACCCCCAGTATCTATAAATACAGACTTAGGCTGCGGCCACGCGCAGATGCTGGAGCTTGCGGGGCTGTGCTTCAGGCTAGCACCGGGAACAAGCTCAATTGCGTCTCTTCGCGCTGATCCGCCAGCCTGGTACCCAGGCCGATTAGGCGCACCGGCTGGCTGGCGCGCAGATAGCCAGTTTCCAGCAAATCAGCGAATACTTGTGCGTCTAGCGTGCTGCCGCGACACTCCACCGTGGTTTGGTGAAAATCAGCGAAACGGATTTTGACGTAGAGCTTTTGTATGCATTGCTCGGCTTGCGCGCGCTGCATGCGACCCTGCAAGGAGGCATACAGGGTTGGCAATTCAGCCTGGCAAGCCGCCAGATCGGCCAGATCGACCGCGTAGGTTTCTTCTACGCTGACCGACTTGCGCTCAGAACTTGCGATCACCTCGCGTTGATCGATGCCGCGACACAAGAGGTACAGGCTATTGCCGAGTTTGCCGAACTGGCGCAGTAAATCGGGCAACGACCATGTCAGCAAATCCTGGCAAGTCTGGATACCCAGGCCGTGTAATTTGGCGGCGGTGACTTTGCCAACGCCAAACAAGCGCGCCACCGGCAGCGTGGCGACGAAGTCTTCTACCTGACTGGGCAAGATCACGAATTGTCCGTCCGGCTTATTCCAGTCACTGGCGATTTTGGCTAAAAACTTATTTGGTGCCACTCCGGCCGAGGCAGTAATGCCGACTGTGGCGGCAATCCGTGCGCGTATCTCTTGCGCAATCAGGGTGGCACTACCCTGCTGCTGGCTGGCATGGCTGACATCCAGATAGGCTTCATCTAAGGACAAGGGTTCGACTAGTGCAGTGTAATCGGCGTAGATAGACAAAATCTGACGCGACGCAATTCTGTATTTTTCCATACTAGGCGGCAACACTACCAGATCGGGGCAACGTCGCAGCGCTTGTGAAGTGGGCATAGCAGAATGCACGCCGAAACGGCGCGCCTCGTAATTACAAGTAGCCACCACACCGCGTTGCTCGGCACGACCGCCAACCGCCAGCGGCCGACCGCGCAGGCTGGGATCGTCGCGCATCTCGACTGCTGCATAAAAACAGTCGCAATCACAATGGATAATTTTACGAACGGCAGGCTTCACGGCAACACCAAAAATTGAGTCTGTCTATTTTAAGGCAAAGCACAAAAAACTGTATGCATAATCAGTATTATTTTTAGGCGAATGCCCCAATTACCAAGTGCAGAATGACAAATGCGCGGATATGCTTCAGTATCTAGGGATTAACAAATCACTGTAAACCTCTACCACAGCGCTCATGAAAAAAAATTTTGCATCCCTCCTCATCTTGATCTGCAGCAGCAGTTACGCCACCGTGGCACCGGCCTATCTCGAAACTGCCGACGCTCAGGCGGATCTGAATCTAGCCTTGAAGCAGGCGCAGGCCAGCAAAAAGAAGGTCTTGATCATCTTTGGCGCCAACTGGTGCAAAGACTGCCTGGAGCTAGATAAATCATTTAAGGCTGAGAACGCCGCGTTGATAGCGTCTCAGTTTGTGCTGGTAAAAATCGACGTCGGGCAATTCGATAAAAATCTGTCTATCGCCAATGCATACGGCAATCCTATCAAAAAGGGCATACCGGCAGCGGTGATACTGCGCGCCGACAATACTCTGCTGTATGCTAGCAAAGGTGGCGAATTGTCCAATGCCCGTAGAATGGGCGACGCCGGGATTGCCCAGTTTTTCCAACAAGTAATGAGCCAGCACCCCTAACCGGAGCTTCAGCATGTCCGCAGCAGTTGAGCATTCAGCCGCCAGCAACACCGATGCGGCACTGAGTATCCTCCTGACAGCCATCGCCGAAGCGCTATGGGATTGGAACCTGCTCACTGGAGAAGTGATTTTCTCCAGCCAGTATCAACAGCTATTGGGCTATAGCGACAACCAGTTTGGCCATCATCTGGATGAATGGATAAACCGTCTGCATCCTGACGATGCCAAACCAGCCATGGCGCATTTGCGCGCGCATATCGACGGCCACGCCAACCTGTATCAGCATGAGCAGCGCCTGCTTTGCAAGAACGGTAATTGGAAATGGGTACGCGCACGTGGCAGTATCGTGGCGCGCGACAGCCAAGGTCGCCCTAGCCGCATGCTGGGTCTGATTGCTGAAATCAATAATGAACATCAGCAACAAGCTAAGCTGAATCTGAAGCTAAGTCTGAGTGACGCGATGCTAAAAAATTTTTCTCAGCATTTGCCCCACAGTTTCTTCTATCAGTTTCAGCGTTTTGCCGATGGTCATTTTTGTTTTCCGTATGCCAGTGTAGGCGTCAGCACGCTGTTTGGACTCAAGCCCGAGCAGATCAAGGACGATGCCACCGCGCTATTCCAGCTGATCCACCCCGAGGACCTTGAGCCGCTACGCCAGGCCATACGCAGCTCGGCCAGCAGTTTGCAAAACTGGCGTCAGGAATATCGCATCATGCACGGCTCAGAAGAGCGCTGGGTCATGGGCGACGCCCATCCCGAGGCTATGGCCGATGGCAGTGTTTTATGGCATGGTTTTTTAAGCGATATCACCGAGCAAAAACGCATACAGAAAAAACTGCAGGACAGCGATCAGCAAATGCAGCTAATCATGCGCGCCTCCAACCAGGGTTTGTTTGATTTTAATGTACAGACCGGGCGCGGCACCTACAGCGCTGAGTACGCGCGCATGCTGGGGTTTTCGCCCGATGATTTTCCGGATGCAAAAAAATTCTGGCAATTTTTCTGGCAAGAAAGCGTGCATCCCGACGATATCGACACTCTCAGAAACGCCTACCAAGAACATTTTTCTTCGCACGGAAAAATCGAGTTCAAAACCGAATTTCGACAAAAATCCAAATCCGGACAATGGCGCTGGATTCTATCCTTAGGCAGCGTGGTCGAGTGGGATGCGCAGGGTCGCGCAGTGCGCATGATAGGCAGCAATATCGACATCACTGAACGTAAAAACGCCGAGCAAGCGGTACGCCATCAGCAAGAATTACTCAGCAGCAGCCAGGCCAACTATAAGCATCTGGCCAACGAGCTAGACATCCTGATTTCGAACGCGCCGGTCGGCATCATGTTTGTCAGTGACGGCACTATCATCCGCGCCAACAAGACGCTGGCCGAGCTATGTAATTTCCCCGATGCCAAGGCCATGATAGGGATGAAATCGACCTTTCTGTATCAGAATGAAGCCGATTACCGCGCCTTTGCGGCTTTGGTAGTACCCAAACTGATCGCCGATGAAGCGGTAGAACTGGAATGGTTAGTCAAAGCCATAGACGGCAAGTCCTTCATGGCACGCATCGCTGGCCGCGCGCTGCCCTCGCAGCAATATGTACGGGGTGCAGTCTGGATGATAGAAGACATCACGCAGCAAAAAAACATGCTGGATGCTTTGCGGCATAGCGAACAAAGACTGCAAAGGCTGATGAATTCAAACTTGGTGGGGATAGCCCAAGGGGTAGAGCAGGCACGTCTGATCGATGTGAATACCGTCTTTACGCAATTGTGTGGCTATCCGCGTGCCAGCCTGCTGGGTGATGCAAACGTCTGGAGTTTGCTGTTATCCGAAGCAGATCTCGCCACTTTCCAACAGGCGTATTCTGAATTGCTAGGCAGCGGCACGACCCCTGCATTTGAGATCATGCTCAAGCATCTAGACGGGACTATGCTGCCGGTCTTGGTTGGCCTGAATTATCTGGAAAATTCGCATAGCGAATGGGTGATGTTCATGATGGACATCAGCGAAAGACATCGCATCAACCAACTTAAATCAGAATTTATTTCTGTCGTCAGTCATGAACTACGCACCCCTTTGACCTCGATACGCGGCTCTCTGGGTTTGCTGGAAGCTGGTGTTGGCGGCGTGCTGCCAGAGAAAGCGCAAAATTTGATCAAGATTGCCCATAAAAACAGCCGCAGGCTGGTCGGTCTGGTCAATGACATCTTGGATATGGAAAAACTGGCCAGCGGCAAAAGCAACTTCAAAGCCGAGCGACTCGATCTGGTGCCGCTGCTAGAGCAAGCGATAGAGGCCAATCACAGCTATGCGCTGGCCCTGAATGTACGCCTGCATTTATTCCATCACCCGGATCATGCATGGATCAAGGCCGACCCTGATCGCCTGATGCAAGTGCTAGCCAATTTACTCTCGAACGCGGCTAAATTCTCGCCCAAAGGTGAGGCCGTCAGATTGCAGATACACCCGCGTCTGGAACACGAACAACTGTACTACCGGGTCGAGGTAACGGATATTGGTGCTGGCATACCGGCCTCATTTCAGGCGCGTATTTTTGAACCCTTTAGCCAAGCCGATGGCACCGATACGCGGCAACAAGGCGGCACCGGTCTGGGCTTATCGATCACTAAAACACTGGTAGAAAAAATGCACGGTCACATGGGTTTTGTGACTGCGGTCGATGAGGGAAGCACCTTCTGGTTTCAATTCCCGGCCGAGCCATAGGCCTGGCCTATGTTTGCCGGGAGGCGCGGTATTCCGACGGCGTCGATAAAGTCCAGCGCTGGAAAGCCCGCCGGAAGCTGCGCTCATCCGAATAGCCCAATAGCTCGGCGACTGCTTCGGTGCCATGCCCCTCTAGCAGTAGACGCTTGGCGCGCCCCATTCTGACGCTCTCGGCAATCTGCGAATACGCAGCACCTTCACGCACCAACAAACGATGCAAAGAGCGCGGGCTGATCCCCAATGTGCTAGCCATCTCAGTCACACTACGGCACTCGCATTGCATGGCAACCAGAGTACGTACCAGACTCTGCTTACCCAGCACCCCGATGCTGGCCAATTCCTGATCGCAGGCATGGCGCGACAAGGTGGCTTGCTCGCTCTGTGCCGACAAGGGTAGTTCTAACATGGCGCTGGCAAACACCACCTGGCTGACGTCGGCACCGACGATCACCGGACAGGCAAAAAACGCCTCGGCAGCCGAGCGGCTTAGCTGTAGATTGCCGCGCAACTCTAGCCGCTGTGGCGTAAGTTGCGCACCAGGCAAGCTGCGCGCCGCGTTCATGGCGGTGGCCAGATGATCGAGATCGAGAAAATCCTGTAACTCCCTGTCATCAAACAGCGCATGTGAAACCAGTTGCGATTGCTGTGCACCCACTTCCAGCTCCAGTTGCAACATAGAGCCAGCAATTAATTGATATTCCAGACCGAAGGCCAGCGCCTGGCCTAAGTTAGCCTGCGCCAACATGCCCAACCCCATTTCACCAAGGGCGCTGACGCTTTTGCGGCTACCCGACAAGATTCCGAGATCGGCACCGCCTATGTGTCTGGCCAACAACAAACTTTCGCGTGCCTGGGCGTAACTGATGCGTGCGGTGCTGCTAGGCAAGCCATGCTGATCGACAGAAAAAGCCGGAAACATCTCACGCAAACGCCAGTTTTGCTCACGCCCAAGCGCAAACAAACCGCTGAAAGGATGAGCAGGAAAAATGGCGTCTTGCACTGAGAGCAGCGCCGGCATGGTGGGTGCAGAAAGGGAGTTCATGTGAGCGCTGGCAGTAAATGTCCTTATCTTTGAATTCGGTGCGGATTAAGATGTCCCTAAGAGCTTAAGAATAAGCTTTGCGAATAATAATATACCGAGAGTGAGACCAAACATGAATCAAATAATTCCTGACTACCTGGTCATAGGCGGCGGCTCCGGCGGCTGTGTTGTGGCCAGCCGACTCAGCGAAGATCCGGCGATCCGCGTGACCGTGCTGGAGGCTGGCAATGCCGGTGACAGCTGGCTCATCAAGATGCCGTTTGCGGTAGCAGCCATGTTGCCGACCAAGATCAATAACTGGGCCTTTGAAACCCTGCCGCAACCGGGTTTAAACGGCCGCAAAGGCTATCAGCCGCGCGGTAAGACGCTGGGGGGATCCTCGGCCATCAATGCGATGGCGTATATCCGCGGCCACAAACAAGATTACGATCACTGGGCAAGTTTGGGCAATACCGGCTGGTCGTTCGATGAGGTGCTGCCCTATTTTAAACGCTCAGAAAACAATGCGCGCCTGGGCGGCCCGCTGCATGGGCAAGCAGGTCCTTTGCATGTCAGTGATTTGCGTTCGGATAATCCGTTTCAAGCGATCTACCTAAAAGCCGCACAGCAAGCCGGTTTTAAGTCCAATCCCGATTTTAATGGGGAGGAGCAAGAAGGTGTCGGCATGTACCAGGTCACCCAACACAATGGCGAGCGCTGCAGTGCGGCACGTGCCTACCTGCATCCGCATCTAGCAAAGCGCCCAAATTTGACGGTGGAAACTGGCTGTCAGGTTACCCGCATCGTGTTTGAAGGCAAGCGCGCGGTAGGTGTTGAATATCTGCAAAATGGCGCAAAACATAGTTTGCGCGCCAAGCGCGAAATCCTGCTGGCGGCCGGCGCTTTCCAAAGCCCGCAATTATTGATGCTGTCTGGCGTGGGCGAGGCCAAAGCCTTGCAGGCACTTGGCATTCCCGTGGTACATGACTTACCCGGAGTCGGTCAGAATCTGCAAGACCATCCGGATTTCGTCTTTAAATATCGCGCCAAGAGTCTCGATCTACTGGGCATCTCGCTCGCTGGCAGCTTGCGCATGGCGCGCGAGTTTTGGCGCTACTTTAAAAAACGGCGCGGCATGATCAGCTCGAACGGCGCCGAAGGCGGGGCTTTTCTGAAAACCGACCCAGGCTTGAGCGCCCCCGATATCCAGCTGCATTTTGTGATCGCCATGATCGATGATCATGCCCGCAAGCTGCATCTGGGGCACGGCTACTCTTGCCACGTTTGTCTGCTACGCCCAAAAAGCGTGGGAGAAGTCACGCTGGCCAGCGCCGATCCGCTGGCAGCCCCCGTTATTAATCCGCGCTTCCTGGAACACCCTGACGATCTGGAAAACATGCTCAAGGCCTTCAAGCTCACCCGCAAACTGATGGATGCACCGGCCCTGATGGAGGTCCGCGAGAGCGAATACCGCACCGCCGACGTGCATAGCGATGATGAAATCCGTGCCGCCTTGCGCCAATACACCGACACCGTGTATCACCCTATCGGCACTTGCAAGATGGGGCTCGATGCGATGGCGGTAGTTGACCCTACCCTACGCGTGCATGGCTTGCAGGGCATACGGGTAGTGGATGCCTCGATTATGCCGTCCCTGATAGGCGGCAATACCAATGCACCGAGCATGATGATAGGAGAGAAAGCGGCCGATATGATCAAGACGGAAAACCGCTCGCAGCATCTGCAAGCCGCCTAGCCCAACGCGCATATCCCATGCGGCTTGCAGGCCAGGCAGGCCGCAAACCCGCATAGAATATGCGCTGCGGGCCATGCCCTTAATTACTTCATCTTGCGTAGTTACAGGCGAAAAAAATTAAGCGTCACAAGCAGCGCATTATCTCTGCGCGCTCGTCTAGGTGAAGTTAGCGGCAAGGTGTTCTAGATATGCGTTTTCTATCCAAGAAGTATCACCCGCGATCACGTTGTCGGCATGAAAGGTCGGCAGTTGATTGCGTATGCTCAAATAATTATTGGTCATAATCAAAGGCTGCAAAACATCATCGATATGATGCGCATTTTTTAAAACATGGCACTGACCTAAGTCACTGCTCTTCATATTGGAAGTAGCGACGATCATAAATTTTTCGGCGGGAACCTGACCACCTTCGCCATACACGTCCGTGATGGTAAATGTCTTTTGATAGGCAAGTACTTCACCCAACCATTTCACCAAGGGGTAGGGCATGTTGAACCACATAATAGGCGTGATATAAATAACGCACTCCGCCCACAAAAGCTTATCAAGCTCCCTTTCTATGTTGAGTGTCTCTTTGCTCACATCGGAGAACTTCACATCATGCCCTTTTCCAAGCAAAAATTTTTCGCTCAAATGAGCCAGGAATCCATTCAAATGCCCTTTGGCTTCAAATATTGTATATCCGGCGGTAACGATAAGTACTTTCATCTTAGACCTTTACGAGTAACTATTTTTCAAAAAAATGTGCTTGCAATCTGGATACGCTGTCATTGCTGTCGCACACCATGCGCCAGCAATGCCGAAGCGCTTGCTATGTGATTAATTAAAACCTTCCAACACCACTTTCCCTTGCGCTTTACCACTCTCTATCAGGGCATGCGCACGGCGTAAGTTGGCCGCATTAATAGTGCCAAAATTGGCATTGACGGTGGTGCGGATGCGACCCTGATCGACCATTGCGGCTACTTCGGCCAATAGTTTGCCTTGCTCATCCATATCGGGCGTTTCGAACATGGAGCGGGTAAACATCATTTCCCAATGCAAGGCGATTGATTTGGCTTTGAGTGGCATCACATCTAAGCCATCCATGCTATCGATGACGGCGAGATGCCCTTGCGGTTTCAGGCTTTCGATAATTTGCGCGTAGTGCTGCGGGGTTTGCGTCAGACTCGCCACCATATCAACTGCATCGATACCGAGCGCTGTTAGCCCGGCCGTTAAGGCTTGCGCATGATCGATCACCGCATGCGCGCCTAAATCCAGACACCACTGGCGTGTTTCCGGACGCGAGGCGGTGGCGATGACACGCAATTGTGTCAGCTGACGCGCCAGTTGTATCAGGATAGAGCCTACCCCGCCGGCACCGCCGATCACCAATAAAGTCTGACCCGCGCCGCCATTCTTGGCAACTCCCAGGCGTTCAAACAATAATTCGTAAGCGGTGATGGATGTCAGCGGCAAGGCCGCGGCTTGTGCATCATTGAGTGAGTTTGGTGCCAGCGCAACGATGCGCTCGTCCACTGCATGCAACTCGCTATTGGCACCGGGACGTGTAATCGAACCGGCGTAATACACGCGCTGCCCCAGCTTAAACTTAGTCACTGCGCTACCAACTGCTTCGACGATGCCGACCGCATCCCAACCCAAGACCTTCATCTGTCCCTCGGCAGGCGCAGTACTGGCTCTAAGCTTGGTATCGACAGGATTGACCGAGATAGCTTTGACGCGCACCAGCAAGTCGCGCGCTTGTAGCGCTGGGCTTGGCAGCTCGACGTCCTCCAGAGATAAGGGATTGTTAATGGCTAATGGCTGGCGATAGGCGATGGCTTTCATGAGTACTCCTTTAGAATTGCGCGAATAGTGAGGTGATGTTTCTTGCTTGAGGTAGACACTGTAAAATATAAATCACAGATTGATAATAGCAATAAAAAACTATCACTTTCAAATGAAAATTGAAAATATCGGAGATCTTCAGGTGCTGGTGCAAACCGCCAGTTACGGTAGCCTGACGGCTGCCGCGGCAAACTTGGGTATCACGCCAGCGGCCGCCAGCGCCACCCTGAAGCGGCTGGAAAATCAATTGGGAGTGCGCCTGTTTGAGCGATCGACCAGAGCGATGCGCATCACGTCCCAAGGGCAGATCTTGCTCGACTATGCAAAACGCGCCTTTGACTTATTGGAAGAGGGCGAAGCCTCGGTATCCAGCGACCGCGCTGCCCTGGTCGGTATCTTGCGGGTGGCGGCCCCTTCAGATCTGGCGCGCAACAGCTTATTGCCTTGGTTCAGTGAGTTTCTTGAACTCCATCCCGGCGTGCAACTGGCGCTCAGCGTCGGCGACAAGGTGATGGACGTGATGCGTGACGAAGTCGATCTGGCATTGCGCTATGGCACCCTGGCCGATTCGCGTCTGGTGGCACGCACCATTGCGCTCTCACGACCGATACTGTGTGCATCGCCCGCTTATCTGCAGCGCCATGGCGCACCACAAACTCCGCAAGACTTGTTGCAGCACAATTGCATCACCTTCGAGCGCGCCGGCAAGCGCCATCGACTGTGGCGCTTTGCCCAAAATGGCGTATGGACAGAAGTACGCGTCAACGGTGACCGTTATGTCGATGATGCGTCGCTAGCGCGGGAATGGGCTGTTGCAGGTGCCGGCATCTTGCTCAAATCGATGATCGATATACGGCAAGAGCTAGCGGCTGGCACTCTGCTTCCCTTACTCACAGCGTGGGACACCGAGCCTTATCCTTTACACGCGCTGCTGCCTAGCGGCCGCTTTGTTCCCGGTCGGGTGCGTGCCCTGATCGATTTTCTTGCTGAAAAATTTGCAAGGGCTGCGGCAACGCAAACATTTTAAAACGGCATAGCCTGGCGGCTGATGGCGACCGCCAGAATATATGCAAACGTCAGCATTGCAGCAACCAGTGCATAAGCCCGTATGCGGGCGCTCTTGCCGCGTTTTAAGGCGATCGTGCCGAGCACTATATACGCCAGCAGCGCCACTACCTTGGCCGTTAGCCAGTTTTGTTGAAATGGATACTGGCCGCTCCAGAACACCATAGTCAGGGCGCTGGCCAGCAAGATGGTATCGATCAGGTGCGGCAGTATGCGCACCCAGCGCCTTTGCAAGATGGCAGCGTCACGCATTTTCCAATACGCCCGCAGCATAAAAAAACTACCGCTGATGGCGGCGCAAGTGATGTGTAAATGTTTTACGGCGAGGTAACTCTGCATCTTAATCCCTGGTATTTTTTCTAAACGCCAGCCACCCGGCAATCACGGTAAAGGTGGCAACGATGGCGGCAACGATCCAAAAGCCGTGTTCATGTTGCGCCAGCGGGATGCCGCCCACGTTCATGCCCAGCAAACCGGCGATGATATTGATAGGCAGCGCCAGCACGGTGACGATGGTCAGCACGAACAGCGAACGGTTGTTTTGTTCATTCACGCTGGCGGCGATTTCTTCCTGCAATAACTTAATTCTTTCTTGCAGCGAGGCCATGTCACTGAGCACCACCGCAAACTCTTCGGTCGATTGGCGCAGCTCTTGCACATCATTCTCGGCGACCCAGCGCGGCGGGCTATGCAGCAAGCGAAATAAGGCGGCCGGCTCTGGCGCTAATAATCTTTGCAAACGGACTAATAGACGGCGTAGTTCGCCCAAATTAGCACGCTTCAGATTGAGCCTGTCGGCCAATAAATGGTCTTCTATATCATCGACTTTTTTGATCGCCTTGCGCACGATGCCGATCAAAACATCGGCCTGATCACGCAGTAAATGCGCCAGCAATTCTGTGCTCGAACGAAAGGCCTCGCCATGATTGACCGCATTACGCAGTCTATCCACCGATTGCAAAGGTGTGCGCCGCGCGCTAATCATGAGCTTACTAGAAACACTCAGCCACAGCGTCGCAATATCCGAGGCTTCAAAGGTAAAGTCGTGCAACACATCATTGACCACCGCGATCAGACATTGGTCGGCGTGTTCGATGCGGGTAGAGCGCGAGCCTTCGTGTAGCGTCTCGTAAAATTCTTCCGGCAAATCTACATGTTCATGCAGCCATTTTTCAGCCGAGACGTTGGATAGATTAAAGTGCAGCCACAGAAAACTCGCGTCTTCGCTAGCCGCACTTTGTTGTAAATACTCCAGAGCTTCTTTGGTATGCACGGCACGCCCAACCTGATCTTGCGCAAACACATAGCCGCATATCAAGCCTGACTGATCCGATCCATATGATAAATTATCAATTTGCATGAATTTTCCAGCTAAAAAACTTGCCCGTATTGTAAGTCAGTTGTCATATAAAAGCTGTTGACTTTCGCATCAGCGAGGGATTAAATTCGAGTATCGATTGCATCCCTCACATTGAAGGCATAGCTATGCGCTACCTGTCTATTTGGGTCTGCTTATTTAGCAGCGTCGGCCTACTTCAGCCGCTCACGGTTTCAGCACAGACGCTGCAACTGACTACCGAGGACTACCCCCCCTTCAATATTATCGATGCCAAGAGTGGCAAAATCAGCGGCATCTCTACCGAAAAAGTAGCCGAACTGATGCTGCGCGCCAAAGAAAAATACACGCTCAACGCCTTCCCCTGGGCGCGTGCCTTTCAAATGGCACGTAACGAAGCCAATACCTGCGTGTTTTCTACCACCCGTTCGCCAGAACGCGAAGCCATGTTCAAGTGGGTGGGTCCTCTGGTTAAAAACAATTGGTTTATCTTTGGACGTGCTGACGATAGCCGCCACCCACGCTCTTTAGAAGAAATGCGGCCTTATGTCTTGGGTACTTATCGCAATGACGCCATCGGTGAATTTTTGACCTTAAAAGGGTTTAAAACAGACATGACGACAGCCGACGCCGATAATCCACGCAAATTACTTTTAGGCCGTTTTGATTTTTGGGCTACCGGAGAATTGCTCGGTGCCGCGATCTTAAAAAGTCAGGGTTTAGAAAGCAAGATAGTCCCGCTATTTCATTTCAATCAAACCGAGATGTATCTGGCTTGCCATTCCTCGGTCGCGCCAGAGCGCATCGATCTTTGGAATCAGCTGCTCAAAGAGATGGAACGCGACGGCACCAATGCAGCGATAGAGAAAAAATATAAATAATAGGACTTACGCAAAACCGCCCCAGCGTCGCTGTATCCGAAAGTAAAAAACCTGCTTGCCCCATCCCAGGGCAAGCAGGTTTTTTTATCTTCGTGCTAGCGATTTACTTGGCTGCAGCCTGCATTTTTGCCACATCACCGGCCATAAACACACTCAGCTTAGCTGGCGTAATATGCCGACCAAAAGCTAGATTGACTTGTTCCAGACTGAGCGCGGCAATCTTATCATCCAGAGTCTGACTCCAAGCCCAGGTTCTGTGTAAATACAGATTACTATTCCAGCCGCCAGCCAGGCTGGCATCACTGCTACGGCCCTGCTGCCTTTGCTGCAATAGACCCGATTTGGCACGCGCTAATTCTTCGGCGCTAAAGCCGTCCTTGAGTGCACGCGCCAACTCTTCCTGGATCGCGTTTTCCAGCTTACTCAGGTTTTGCGGTGCGGCGATTGCGCTGATACTAAAACTGCCGACGGCATCGATAGAACCGGCACTCAGACCCGAACCGCCGCCATACGACAGGCCGTCTTTCTGACGCAGACGTTCCATCAGACGCGAATTGAGACCAGAACCGCCGCCAAAAATATAGTTGGCCACTTGCAGCGCGGCGTAATCGGGATGCTGATCGTTCAGCGCCAGATTCATCATGCTGCTGTAATAGGCATTCTCTTTGTCTGGGGTATTCAAGATCTGTCTGACCGGCGCGATCTCATCATATTGGCTCTGCAAGCGCGTATAGGCGCTGCGACTAGCCCAGTCACCAAAGGCGCTGGCCACCGCTTGCTGCGTGCTAGTCACATCGAGATCACCGACGATGGATAGCTCAGCCTTGGAGGCACCGTAGAACTGTTGATGAAAGGCCTTGATCTCGGCCAGTTTTACCGCCCGGATGCTGGCGATGCTGTCATCGAGACTTTCTGCGGCACGGATATCGCCCTTAGGATAACGATCAAAATGCAGAGCCATCGCGGTTCCGGCCACACTGCCAGGTTCATTGCGGCTAGCCTCCAGGCCGACCAGCGATTTTTCACGCAACTGGACAAATTCGCTTTCAGGATAACTGGCATCGCGCAAAATATGCGCCATCAAGGCCAGCGCCGCAGTTAAATTGGCACGGGTAGTCTGGAAGTTATACACCCCGCCGCTGATCTTCAGTTTAGAGAATTCGTCGGCCAATTGGGCACGGCTAAATTTGCTGGTGCCCGTGGCTAACAGGTTATCGGCAAACGAGGCGATATGCTTTTTTCCGACCAGACTAGCCTGATCGCCCCAATGCAGGCGCAGCGCGACATTTACGGTTTCACCGCGAGTTTTTTTCGGCAGTAAAGTCAGTTGCACCCCACCGACCACGCTGTGCTGACTGCGCGCATCGATGTTGGCCGGGCTAGGATCAAATACTTCTGCGCTCAGGGTATTGGCCTTGGCGCTGAAGCCCTGCATCACCGTAGCGATACCCGGTGCCACCGGAATCTCAGCGCGTTGTGGCGTATCTTCCGGCACAAACATACCTACCGTGCGATTGTCGCGCACCAGATAATGTTGCGCTGCCACCTGCACTTGGGCTGAGGTCACCAACTCGGTACCGTCTCTATCTTTGAACAGATAGCGCCAGTCACCCATGGCGATGTATTCCGACATGCCCACGCCGATTGCTTCATGATTATTTAAGATTTTCTCATAGGTGTTGGCGCTATCGCGTTTGACCCTGTCCATTTCTTCTTTAGTGGGTGGATTTTTTTTAAAATCTTCTATGCCGGCCAATAACAATTCTTTCGCAGCAGTGAGCGATTCACCCTTCTTCAACACTGCGCCGATAATCTTCAGACCGCTGTCCACACTGCCCATACCGGTCGAAAATACCTGCACCACTTTACCCGTCTCTACCAGTTGCTTATGCAGGCGGCCATGCGGTGCGCCAGTCAAGATGCTGCCGGCAAAATCCATCGCTTCGCGGTCTGCATGCAAGGCCGCCGGCACCTTGTACGCCATCATCAGTAATTGCAGATCACCCTTGCGACGCACCTCAAAACTACGCTCGCCATCCTGAGTCGGTTCGCTAGTCCAGAACTCTGGCAGACTACGCGTAGGCTTGGCGATCGCGCCAAAAGAAGTAGCAATCCAGCTCAGGGTTTTGCCCTGATCAAATTTACCTGCGACCAGCAATACTGCATTGTCCGGCTGGTAGTAGGTACGGTAAAAATTTTGTAAATTCGCGATCTTGACGTTCTCGATGTCGCTGCGATTACCTATCGTCGAGTGGCCGTAATTGTGCCAATCGTAGGCCACGCTTTGCAGACGTTTCATCAGTACGCCGCCGGGAGAGTTCTCTCCGCTCTCGTACTCATTGCGCACCACGGTCATCTCGCTATCCAGATCTTTTTTGGCGATGTTGGAATTGACCATGCGATCGGCTTCCATAGCCAAAGCCCATTGCAGATTATCGTCGCTGGCCGCAAACAACTCGTAATAATTGGTGCGGTCTAGCGAGGTTGTGCCGTTCATGCGCATGCCGCGCCGGTTAAACTCTTCGGTGATCTTGGCGTTCTTAGGCGTGCCCTTAAACATCAGGTGCTCGAGCAAATGCGCCATTCCGGTCTCGCCATAATTCTCATGGCGCGAGCCGACCAGATAAGTGACATTCACGGTAACGGTAGGTTTCGAGGCATCCGGCATCAACAACACCTTCAAGCCATTTTGCAAACGGTATTCGGTAATCCCTTCGACGCTGGTGATCTCACTCACGCCCTTGGGTAAAGTTTGCGCTAAAACCGATGGCGCGCCTACCAGAAAAATCGCTACCGAGAGGCCGATGCGCGCTAGCGGTTTAAGTTTGAGGTGGGACAAAGTAGCTGCAGCAGATGACATAAACTTTCCTGAAAGAAGACTAATATTTAGTACAAATTAGAGTAACTGTTCCGCCTACCAGGAGCACGACAAAAAAAACGAAGACCTCTCAACGCTGAGACGCCGAGACGCCGAGGAAAAACGGAGAACTACTTTGCCGTTCTCTGCGTCTCAGCGTCTCTGCGGTGAGGGGTTTTGACTTTCTTCATAGCGGGCTGAACAGTAACAATTTAGACCTGATTACTTAGATACTCCCCACCTGTATATTTTTATCGCGCAATAAAGACGTTGGCAATGGCAGGGTTTTACCTAATTTAATGGGGAGTATGTGTTTTTCAGCATTTTTCCAGCATTTTTCCTGCAAACGCCTAGGCCCGTTTAGTGGCTGACACCCGTATGCTCTGCGAACCCGACCAGGCGGCACCTGCGGCCAGATGCACCGGCTGCATCACGGCTGCTGCTTCCACACACAGCATGCGCTGATAGCCGTCAGGCTCTAAGTCACTCAGACTAGACCCTTTTTCTGCGCCGGGGTTCCATATGACGGCATCAGAAAAGCCAGTTTGAGTAATCACGGTGGTTTGATGGGGCTGACGCAACTCGATTGCGCCCGGAATATTGGCGTAAATTCTGTCGAGTTCGCCTTCTACCTTTAGCCATGCGGCGCTATCGAGGCA
Organism: Undibacterium parvum; assembly: GCF_003955735.1. Lineage (NCBI taxonomy): Bacteria > Pseudomonadati > Pseudomonadota > Betaproteobacteria > Burkholderiales > Oxalobacteraceae > Neoundibacterium > Neoundibacterium parvum. The sequence continues at coordinate 1,979,297 of NZ_CP034464.1, forward strand.
ATCGCTGATACCACTCACCGAATCGCGATAACGCACACCCTGTAAGCCATGCAATTGCACCTCGTCTATCTGCTGTACGGCAAAATAGCTGTGTAGGGCGCAGGTAAAACTGAAGGCGGTGTCGCCACTATTGACCACGGTAAAATCGATACCTAAGCTGTCAGCCAGGATAGTCACCATCAGCTCAGCCTTGAATACCTGGGGCCACACTTGCAAACTGGCGATGCTCTCTTGCAACTCAAACACGGCCTGCGCCGCACCATCGGCATTTTGCCCTGCGCGTAGCAAACGCCAGACTGCGGTGCGCGCCAAGCCGTGCTTGGGCAAACTACCGAGCGCGGCGAACTGCGGGAAGATCACCGGCACCCCACCGCGTATCGCCACGCCTTCGCGCAAGTCTGAAGTTTTACTTAAAAACAATTGCTCAGTTCCACCGGCCGGTATCCACGAACACAAATGTGCACCATGGGTGTACAGGGCGGCACTAGCACCATCGCTAGCTTTGAGTAAGACACTTTCCATGAACTTCTTCCTTGTTTGCGATGAGACTGGAGGCGCGGCAAATGAGGCGACGTCAGCTCAGTCCTTTGCATAAATAGACAGCACGTGCCCAGCATTGTAATGGAGCCTCGCCTGCCTATTCCGGATTTTTGCACCTGCTGACACGCTTTCTGCAGTCTGTCGCTATTCCCTGCTATTTTTTGCCAACTAGCTTAAGCTGCCATACATCAAACAATTCTTCCCAATTTGAGTCCATCATCATGACGCCGAGGCCGCAATGAGCACACCACTAGCAAAGACCTGCACCATCATCGCCACTGTAAGCGCGCTGAGCTTAATGAGCTTACTGAGCGCTTGCGAATTTCGCTTTAACGATAAAGAACAAGCCGCATCCAATGTGAAAATCACTAGCGAAAAACGGGCACTGACAGGCTTTGACGCGATCAGCAATAGCACACCGTTCGACCTGATCGTCACCGTCGAAGGCGAGCCCAGCGTCGAGGTAGTCGGCGCCGAAAAACTGGTGGGCCAGGTCGAAACCGTGGTCGAGGGCAAGAATTTAATTGTGCGTTACAAGCAGAGCGGCAAGCTGCATTTATCGTGGCAGCATAAGCCGTTGACAGTAAAAATCAGCATGCCCAATCTACGTGCAGTGAACAATAGCGGCAGCGGCGACCTCAAGCTACTCAGGCTGCACGACGATGCACTACGCATAGACTCCTTAGGGTCGGGTGAGATCGAGGCCAGCGGTAAGGTCAAGGATCTGCTGCTAGAGGTGAGCGGCAGTGGCGACCTTGATCTGGTACAACTAAGTAGCGCCAACACCAAGCTCAAGCTGCTAGGCAGCAGCAATATTAAAATGCACGCGATTAGCCAAAGTCTGGAAGCTAGGCTCAGTGGCAGCGGCGATCTGCAAGTCGATGCCCTGCAAGAGGCCAAGGTCGATATCAACATAGCAGGCCCAGGCAGTGCCAACTTAAACGGTGTGATCAGCTCTTTGCAGGCGCAACTTTCTGGTTCGGGTGACCTGCGGGTCGGGCGTCTGCAAGCGGAACTGGTCACGCTCAGCCTGGCCGGTGCCAGCGACGTGCAATTGCATGGCGAGACCAAAAAATTGCAACTCAACTTAAATGGCTCGGGCGACATCGATGCCACGAGTCTGATGGTACAGGACGCCGAAGTCGAGAGTAAGGGATCGAGTAGTTTGAAACTGCACACGCTCAGTGGCAATTTGAAAGCCAATTTTTCTGGTTCCGGCGATCTGGAGGCGGGCTTCAAGCAGGCGGATCAAATCGATTTAACTGGCCATGGTTCTGGCGATTTTGAGTTATCCGGCACGGCCAAAAAACTCAAACTACAAATGCTGGGCTCTGGCAGCCTGCAAGCCAGCGCGCTCTTACTAGAGCAGGCCAGCGTCAAAGTCAGTGGCTCGGGCCAGGCCATCGTCAAGGTGCAATCCAAGCTCAATGCTGCTCCACGCGTGGTAAAAATGGACCGTAGCGGCGTACTGGAATAAATTCTTAGCACGCAAGGCGCAGCAGAACGTCGTCAAAAAACACCAGAACACGGCAAGAAAAGAGCGCAAATAGGCGAGCAGTGTTCAGAGCGCCAGACGGGAGGGTATGATAGCGCGTGATTAAATTGTCCCGCTCCCTTATGTCGCCTCTGTTTCCTCTGCGTGCACAGCACTTGCTAAAAAATTTGCCCGGTCTCTTGCTAGGACTAGCCCTGAGCGCCAGCGCTGTGGCGGGCCCGCTGGATGCTTTGATCCCCAAGCCAGCGGTAGCAGCTCCCGCAGCTGCGCCTGCGGTTCCAGCTGCCGGCGTCGCCGGCGAATCAGCCAAAGATGCCGAAGCGCTGCGTATTAGTGACAGGTTAGACAAAGTGCAAACACTGCTGGCCAATTTAAACCAGGCGGACGCTGCCACCCAGAAGGGTTCGGCGCACTGGGCCCAGGCTGAACGACGACGTTTCTGGCTAGAGATGGAGCGCCAGGCCTATCTGCAACACCTGGCAGCACTGGAAGGGATACGTGCACATAGGGCACGCCAAGCTGAAAAAGTAGCCGCTGGCAGCAGCGCTAGTGCGGTAGAACCGCAAAACACCCAGCAGCTGACTTTGCGTGGTCTGATTGAACAGGAAATCAATAATCTGCAAAGAAATCTGGCGATACAGGAGCGCTATCTCGATACCATAGGCGGTGAATTACAACGTAGTGAAGCAGATTTACGCCAAGCCCAGGAAAATCTGGAAAAAACCTCCGCCTTGGGTAAGGAACGCAGCCAGGCCGCAGCGGCGCTGGAACTGAGCCGTCATAAAAAGAATGCCTGGTCGGCGTCGCTGGCAGCGATCGATGCGCGCATGCGCTTTAGTCGTATGCGTTTGCAGGAAAGACGCGAGCTGGTGCTTGCCATGAATGCCGCCGCCCCATCCGATAGCGTTCAAGTACCCGCCAACGTCTTATTAGAAGAAGAATTTGCGCGCATCGCCAGCAATCAAAAGCGTTACCAGGAGCAGCAGCAACAACTCGATAACAATGCCAACTTGCTGCAAAATTCCCTAGCAGATCTGGAGCAACAACAAGAAAAAATTAATACTGCCTTGAGCAACGAAAAAACAAAAAATAGAGAAGATTTAGAAAAGAAAAAACAGGATTTTCCACAGCAAATGCAGTGGTTACAACTGCGCTTAGAAACCAATGCCATCCACTTCGGCATACTCTCCGATTTGCTCATGGCTGATCTATTGCAAGCTGCGTATTGGAGAGAGTATCTGGCCTATACCGAAAGCAGCCAAAGTAACTCGCTGGAAATTTTGAATGCGCGCAGCACACTGTGGCAGCAAAATTTAAACGAAGTCGAAAAATCCACACAAATCGCCGCTGGTATTGCGCAGGATCAGGTCGCTTATTTTAGTAAATCTGAGCAAGCGGGCAGCGAAGATTTAAAACGCCATTGGCAAGAGCGCCAAGATGCCTATGCCGAAGCACTGACCGATTTAAGACGCTCGCGCATGCGCTTTAGCGAACTCAAAGAAATCGTCGATCATGGCAGCAATAAGACCATCGCGATGCGGGTCGATTACTGGGGCGACAAACTGCGTAATGGTGCCAGCAATGCCTGGAATCTGGAATTATTTAGCGTCAACGATGTGATCAACGTCGACGGCCAAAACGTCACAATAGATAGACCTGTCACGATAGGCAAAATGCTGATGGCGATCATGCTATTGACCATAGGTTTTGCGATCGCCGTGTTCATCGTTAATCGTATCGAAAAACTATTGGTACAGCGTGGCAAATTTGCCGAAGTATCGATCAAGATAGGCAAGCGTTGGTTACTGTCGGCGATCTTCATTATCTTGCTGATCAATTCTTTGCTGTTAGTTCGCATACCGCTGACGGTGTTTGCCTTTCTCGGCGGTGCGGTGGCGATTGGTCTGGGCTTCGGGATGCAGACCTTGCTGAAAAATCTCATCAGCGGCTTGATGATGTTGTTGGAGCGCCCATTTAAACCGGGTGACACGATAGAAGTCGGCGGCCTGCGTGGCACCGTGGTCGATATGAGTGTGCGAGCGGCGGTAGTACGCGATGTCAACGGCATCGACACCCTGATCCCGAACAGCAGTTTTTTGGAACAAAACGTCACCAACTGGACTTACAGCAGCAGCATGGTCAGACAAGGTATCAAAGTGGGCATCGCCTACGGCAGTGATGTACGTCTGGCCGCCAAATTATTAGAGGAAGATGTGCTGCGCCACGGCCAAATTAGTAGCGCACAGAAACCAGAAATTTTGCTGGAAGATTTTGCCGCCGATGCGCTACTCTTTGGTGTCTACTACTGGCTAGATATGTCCACTGGCGTGGTGGGACGCCAGGTCGCGAGTGACTTGCGTTTCATGGTGGAGGCCAGTTTCCGCAAGCACGAGATTGCGATTGCCTTCCCGCAACGCGACGTCCATCTCGATAGCGCCACCCCACTACGCATACAGATAGAAAGGCCGGACAGCAAGAGAGAGGAAAAACTAGCCAGCCCTACTTAAATAGCGCCGGCCAGCTTAGTCCTTAACTAGGTTTTAGCTAATTTTTACGGGTCCGATACGCATGTTTCAGCACTAAATGGCTGCTGGCGATCAGGCTATTTAAACCCAAAATCAATTGCAGTAGGGCGCCTTGCGGCAAGATCCAGATCTGGCCGCGCGGTGCGGCTAACTGGGTAGTGGCGCTGATTACTGGCGCTACCCATTCGGCCTCGGCTGTCAGGTCTAACCAGACATCGCCTTCTGAGTTGGTGTGTAAATAAATTTCGCCGCCGTGCGCCAGGCGCAAACAGATGCCCTGCCCCTGAGCGCCATACTGGGCTAGCTTGGGGTCCATCAGTTCTTGCAGCTCGCGGTTGTTCAGATCCATCCAGGCCTCGACATCTTGTATCGTTTCTAGCGAGATCCATGGGTGTTCAGGCGTTGTGTAGTCTTGGCCTGCTGAGTCAGATTGCATGTACTTCCTTAACGATTTGTCTTTTGTCGCTGACGACTATTGATGAATTTGTTTGACCTGCAAACCTTGTTTTTGCAAAATATCGGTAACGCTATTGAGTCCTGCAAGATGGCCGGCGCCGACCACAACGAACAGCTTATCCCCGCGCGCCAGCATGCTGCTGATTTTTTGCGCCATGCCGATATTTCTGTCGTCTAACAATAGCTTCATGATTTTTTTTGAACCCGCATCTTTACTGGCGGCATCACGCATGAGCTTGGCCAAGGCCTCGGCATCGCCCGACTTCCAGGTTTCTATCATGGCATCGGTCTCGCGTTGCATCTCGCCACTCAGAAAACCATCCAGAGTTTGCTTGAGCAAGGCATCGCCATCTTTATCACTCAAACCACCCAAGACACGCGCCTGGAATTCTATGCTCTCTAGCTCGACCACCCGTTTTTTATCGGACTTGGCGCGCTTCAAAAAGTGCAGATCTATCCCATAGCCGGGATCATAGCCCTGCTTTTCAAACGCAGCAATCGCCAAACCAGTTGCCACCATCGCGGGTTTATACACGAGAAATTGGTCGGCCGCATCGCCAACTACATTTTGCAGTGCCTTCCAGGTGCTCTTGCTCAGATGTTTTTTTAGATTATCTGGCGCACGATAACTCAGCATAGGCATGGCTTTGGCGCTGGCGGCAGTATCGCTCGCATCGATTTCTAGCGCCAGAGTATCGGCCTGCAGATAAGCCGCTTGCACGCTGGCAGGCAAAGGATAAAAATCGGCTTTGGCGAGATGAATAGCACCAAACAAATAGGCCGTGTTGTTGGCCGATTTAATTTCCCATAGCAAGCCCTTGACCACACTAGTCTGCTGCGCCTGACTAGGCAATGTCGCCAGCAACAGGCAACTAAGCAATAGCGGTTTTAGAAGTTTCAGCAACTGATTTAATCCTGATCGCATCATGATGTGTAGCAAAGGCCTTTTTTAATGATTCACCATTCGAATACTGCTCGTCACGTTTTGTGGCAAGTCTGAGAGTATGCCAGCAAAGCGACAGCCAGCACTACGCTAAGGCAATTTGCTGGAATATTTGTAACTTAATTGCCGGGTCTTGGCTTATCTGGCAAATACCTTGCTACTATCGCGCTTCCGATTGATCTATCCGGCGCGATGCGCTTTTAAGTTAGCCATGTTTTCGTACTCCATTGCCCGCCAGAAGCTCAGGCATACTGTGATTTTTGGCATAGTGATGCTAACTGCCTCGCTTGCCAGCATCAGCCACGCTGCGCCCGTGATCCCGAGATTGCCACTAATGTATCTGGAAGCGCGCGATCAACACGATCAATTGCGTCCTATCTCACCGCTTTATCAAGCCATGTTTGACTATTTTGAACAAGACATGGGCGTGAAATTTGAGATACGGCGTTATCCCTGGACGCGCTTATTACAGCATGCGGAAAATGGCGAAGGTTTGGTCTGGGCCATGACCAAGAATCAGGAAAGATTGCGCATCTTTCATTACTCACAGCCGATTTTTCGACGTTATGTCTGGATAGCTACCCGTAGCGACGCCAGTTTCAAGTTTTCTAGTCTGGCCGACCTGAAAGGAAAAACCCTAGGTTTAGTCAGAGGCGCCAGTTACGGCGATGATTTTGATCAGCAAAAGGGTAAATTATTTCAGGTAGAAGAAGACGTGGCGGCACCTGTCGCACGCATGAAAAAACTGATCAACAAACGCATGGATGTGATGCTATTTAGCCATCGCTATGCCACCGCCACTGCGGTACAGGCGTATTTAAACGCCGAGGCAAAAAAATTAGGCCTAGACATGCCACCAGGTCTTAGCTTTAGCATACTCAACAAACCCTTGCTGGTCGACGACATGTATTTCGCGATACGTGCCGACCAGGACGATGGCATCATCAACACCATCAATGCGTCTATCGCGCGCGGCAAGCGTTCTGGAGCAATTGCGCGTCTGGTCAAATAGCAACATTGATCTGATCAGAAGCAGCTAAAACGCACGCAATGTCTATGCGCGTTTGCCTCGAAAAGATGAACTGGCGCATAATCAACTCTGTATCGCCAGACAGGACAGAAGGTACAAAGCCAGTATGCCCGACAGCGCTGCTAAACTGTATAAATAGGACTAGGACTATGCCAAAACCAAGTAGTCAATTTTGCATGCGCCTAGGCCTGCTAGGCGTGCTGCTAGGCGCGCTTGTTCTGCCCCTGACTACACTGGCGCTGGGGTCTAGCGTCCCGCTCTATGTCAGCGAAGAGCTCGATGACAAATCAGCCCTTGTACCGCTTTCTCCGCAAACCAAAGCGCTTTTCGACTACCTTGAAGGCGCCTTACAATTCCAATTTGAAATACGTAGAGTGCCATGGAAGCGCGCTGTGGAAAGTGCGCAAAACGGCGAGGGACTGATTTTTGGCATCTCTAAAACTCCGGAACGTTTACGCCAGTTGGCCTTCTCCGTGCCTATCTATTCTGAGCAAACCCTGCTCATTACACGCTGTGAGAGCCATTTTCGCTTTAACGCCCTATCCGATCTCAAGGGAAAAACTCTAGGCATAGTGCGTGGCACCAGCTACGGTGAAGAGTTTGATAAACAGAAAAATATTTTGTTCATGGTAGAAGACGATACCGGTAACACGCCGGCACGTTTTAATAAACTCCGACTTGGGCGTATGGATGGCCTGTTGTGGTATAGCCAGACGCGTGACTTAGGCAAGTTGGAACTATCTCTCAATGAGCTGTATTCAGGCTCACAGGACCAGCGCTCAGGCAAAGCCCCTCGCCAATTTTGCGTGCAGGCAAAACCGATATCGTCGGGAGAGATACATTTTGCGATACGTCCGGATCGTGATCAAGGCTTGCTAAGCCAAATCAATAAGGTGCTGGAACGCGCCAGAACCAAGGGCGATCTGGCACGCATCTTTAGCCCCGATAGCAAGCCGGGAAAATAAAAAGCCAGACGCGCAACTCAGGCACTAATACAAACTAGCCTGTTGTCTGGCGCGCAGACCCTGGTCGTAAACTTCGGCCAGAATCTGCGCCTCACTCAGGGCTTCCAGTATCGTACCCGGGCTGGGTAAGGAAGCCGGTGGCGCCGTGTTTTGCCATAAACCCGAACGGTAAATCGCTCTGGCGCACTGAAAATACACAGTCTCTACGCTGATCACCAGTACGCATTTGGGTGCCTTGCCGTCAACCGCACAACGCGCCAGCAAAGCCGGGTCTAGCGAAATTGCGGCACGTCCATTGACACGCAAAGTCTCACCCACACCAGGGATCAGAAACAGCAGCGCCATACGCGGATCGGCCAGCAGATTGCGCAGGCTATCGACGCGGTTATTTCCCTTGCGCTCGGGCAGCAGCAAAGTATGTTGATCCTGCACCAGCACAAAGCCAGCGGCATCACCGCGCGGCGAGGCATCCAGACCATCCGGCCCGGACGTCGCCAGCACCGCAAACGGCGAGGCGGCGATCATGGCCTGATAATGCAGATGCAGATAAGCCACCTCTTTACGGAGAGAAGGCGCGGCAATTTCGCCAAACACGCTGGCAAGTTGCGCGGCTGTTGTGATTAGATGCTGGTTGGAGTTCGGCATTTAATTTTCTCATTCAAATCAACAAAATTTGCTAAGCACGGACACCAGCTATTCCTTAGGCCGACTCAGCAAAGCCTTCAGATTGGCTAGCCTATTTTGCGGCGTGATAGTCTCCGCTTCAGTCGGTATCGCGATGCCTTCATCGAGCTTCATCTCTTTGATGAAACGCGAGACATCGCAATGCACCGGTGCGCCGGCGCGTTTGCGCTTTTTGCACCAGGTGATGTGCAGGCTGCGCTGAGCCCGTGTGATGCCTACGTACATCAGACGCCGCTCTTCTTCTATGCGGGCAGCGATGGTTTCTACCGGCGCATCCGGATCGCCTTTATGCGGCAAGATACCTTCTTCTACGCCGACCAGAAACACATGCGGAAACTCTAGCCCTTTGGAGGCATGCAGGGTCGACATGCGAACCGCATCGGGCTCTTCGTCCTTGCCTTCCATCATCGTCATCAAGGCCACCATCTGGGTCAGATCGAGCAGGCTGCGATGCTCATCGGTGCCCTCTTTGCCGCCGCTGCCCTTGGTTTTCAGCCATTGGGTAAAGTCGAGTACGTTTTGCCACTTGCCTTGCGCCGCTTTATCGTCAAAGCTGTCGTACAGATAGCCTTCGTAATTGATTTCTTTCATCAAGTCATCGAGTAATTCAGAGGCATGGCCTTCACGATGGGCATGCGCCTCGACCTGATTGATGAAGGTGCAAAATTCACGCAGCGGGCGCAATTGGCGCTCGGTCAGTTTGGCTTCTATACCGCCTTTAAACACGGCGGCAAACAGTGAGCACTGCCATTGCCCGGAAAACGCGCCCAGCACCTCTAGTGTGGCCTGACCGACCCCGCGCTTGGGCGTGGTAATGGCGCGGATGAAAGCCGGATCATCGTCTTCATTGGCGATCAGGCGCAGATAAGAAATGATGTCCTTGATCTCGGCTTTATCAAAAAAACTCTGGCCGCCCGAGATGGTGTAAGAGATGCGCTCTTTGCGTAGCGCCTTCTCGATCACGCGCGCCTGATGATTGCCGCGATACAAAATCGCATAGTCCGACCACTTAGCCTGGCGCTCGAATCTGTGTGCAGAAATCATGATGGCGATCTGATCGGCTTCCTGCTCATCGTCTTGCATGCCCAGCACCTTGACCGGGTCGCCCAGGCCATGCTCGGACCAGAGTTTTTTATCGAATAACTTGGGGTTGTTGCCTATCACTGAATTGGCGGCTTGCAGGATGCGGGTACTAGACCTGTAATTTTGCTCCAGCTTAATCAGCTTCAGATCCGGGAAATCCACTCCCAGAGTTTTCAGATTCTCGATAGTCGCGCCACGCCAGGCATAGATCGCCTGATCATCGTCACCCACCGCGGTAAACATAGGCTTCTTGCCGATGCCGGTGACCAGCAGTTTGACCAGCTCGTACTGGCAGGTATTGGTATCCTGGTATTCATCCACCAGCAGATAGCGCAGGCGGCGCTGCCACTTATCGCGCACTTGCTCGTTGATGCGAAACAGCTCTACCGGCAAGCGTATCAGATCATCGAAATCGACCGCCTGATAGGCCGAAAGCGTTGCCACATAGCTGCGGTAAATGCGCGCTGCGATGGCCTCGTCTTCATCCTTGGCTTGCGCCAGTGCCACATCGGGTTCGACCAGACCATTCTTCCAGAGCGACATCGCGCCCTGAATGCGGCGTATCAATTGTTTGTCGGTGGTGATGGCCAGATCCTGCACCAGCGAAAAACAATCGTCGCTATCCATGATAGAGAAGCGGTCCTTCAAGCCCAGCGCACGCGCCTCTTGCCGCAAAATTTTCACGCCCAGCGAATGGAAGGTAGAGACCGTCAGTTGCTTGGCCTGACGCGGCTCTTTGAGCAATTTGGCAATCCGCTCCTGCATCTCTAGCGCAGCCTTATTGGTAAAGGTCAGCGCCGCGATGTGCTTGGGCTCGTAACCATGGATTTCGATCAGATTAGCGATCTTTTGCGTGATCACGCGCGTCTTGCCCGAGCCAGCACCGGCCAGCACCAGACAAGGGCCGTCCATATAATTGACTGCATCGCGTTGCGGCTGATTGAGACCGTGGGACATGAAGAGAGCGGAGTAAATCCGGAAAAAAGGCAGGACGTATTGTAACGTGCGCAGCCAGCCCAGGTCTGGCTAATCCAGATCAGATATGAAATTGACCACCCGCCAGCGCGCATATCCCATGCGGCCTGTAGGCCAGACCGGCTGGAAACCCGCATGGGCTATGCGCGCTGGCAGGGGCTGCTTTTAATTTCTGCGCTAATTTCTGCGCTAAGTGGCGGCGCGATGCCAGAGACTTAGCGCCAGCCGCGCTTAGCCTACAAAAAAACGTGGCCTGTGGTCGCCCATCAGAGCGCGCAGATCCTTGATGCTAATCTCGCTCACTTCGTGCATGCGTATCAAAAGCGTAGAACCGACCGGCAACAGCCGATTGCGGATCTTGCTGATCACCGGCGGTGCGATATCGAGTCGTTTAGACAGCGCCGCATCGTTTTTTAAATTTAACAGTTTAAGTAAAGCATCGAGCAACTGCTCTGGTTGATAGTTGATGTCTGCGGATGTGATTTGTAATAGATTTGCCATGCTAGTTTCGTGTAGTGATTAAATTTTGTTGCTTGTTGCTTGTTGCTTGTTGCTTGTTGCTGTTGCTTCTCTCATGCTTACTTAACGCTGATTCACAGGCGGCCTTCGTTTATCGGAAAGAGGTGGTAGTGCGCGCTATTGAGCTCTTTAATTTGTTGGACAATGCGGGAAAACATGACGATGTCATCACTGTCTTTAACACTCTTTTCTTACAAACGGAGCAATTGCTTAACACAGCTAGAAGGTTTTGAAGAATAGCGATGCCCATCTAAAATCGAGTAGCGGAGCTAGCCTCGCGCCAGCAAGGGCCATTGAATAAGTTTCATAACAATAAACATAGGACTTATGCAAAACCGCCCCAGCATCGTTGTATCCGCCTTGCCGTACTGATTACTGTCTTCGGCGGCAAGCCTAACTGGGACAATTTTGCCTAAGTCCTAAAACACCGATAAAAGTTATTTATTTAATCATTTAGCCATGGCAAATGCAAGCTTTGATACATCTGCTTACACCGCTACTAATAGATGGGGCATTTGTTGGCGCTGTTTCTCTTTGCGGCTCGCGGTGTTTTTTCGGCGAACACCGGTTCACGCATATCCCATGTGGATCCGCAGCTTAGACAGGCTGAGCCAGCCGCATGCAGGTACAATAGTGATCTGCGGCAAATGCCGCTATCCCGAATTTCTTACCGCTTATTGCTCGATTGTGTCTGTCCTACTACCCTCATTTCGTTTTACCTTGCTGCGCCAACTCTGCTTGTTGTGTGGCCTGGTGCTTGCGCTGAACGTTCAGGCTGAAGATCTGGCAGCTGCCACGCCAACTGTCGCCTCAACTGCAACGCACAATGCAGCATCAACAGCAGCACCAATACGGTTTTTACTCACTTTTGATGATGGCCCTAGCGGTTCTGATTTCGCCAATCCTAGCGCGCGGGTGCTCGATGTTTTGGCCCGCAACAGTGTGCAAAGCGGTATCAAGGCGATTTTTTTTGTGCAGACCCGCGCCTATCGCAGTGGCGCCACCGAGATCGGCAAAGCATTGCTGCAACGCGAACACGATGAGGGGCATATTTTAGCTTTTCATACAGCCACCACTAGTCACGCAAATCATCGTTTTCTGGAGCCTGCCGAACTTGAGCTGGCACTCAGTGAAGGTTGTGCCGATTTGCAGGGCTATACCGGGTCAGCACCAAAATTGGTAAGGCCGCCATTTTGGAGCTACGATGCCCGCACGTTCGCCGCCTATCAGGCGCATGGCCTGTCTTTATTGTTGACCGATCTAAGCGCCAACGATGGCAAAATCTGGGGCGTCAATTTTAGTCTGAGCAAGCGCCGCAACATGTTGAAACAGCTTAGCGTGGTGCGCGAACTTTGGCGCAAGGATGAGATGCCGGTGGTCGATGGCAGCACTCCTGTGGTGGTCGCCTTCCATGACCTGAATCGCTACACGGCGAGCGTCTTGGATGATTATTTACAAATCTTGCTTGAGGTCGCCAAAGAGCTGGAAATGCCCACGGCGAGTAAGGCGTTTTACCACGAGACCGATGCGCTGGAGCGCGCCGCCTTGGCGCGCAGCGTACGCGATGCAAGCATTAAGCCACGATTACCGGGATTGTGGAATTGGCTGTGGCAGTCCGACAATTAAGCCGTACACTGCGGCACGGCGATCTGAGGCGCGGCCGCTAAGGGCAAGGCAGTGCACAAGACGATAGACAAGCTAGTATGGTTTAACTGAAATTGCTGCGCTGCTGGTGCTGCCGCGTTACAGCGCAGCTTGTAGTGCGCCTCTTTACTACTCCATGCCTGATAAAAATTGAGGCGTTTTTCAGCTTCTGGTAAGGCCTTAAAAGAGGCTAATTCTCATTGCCTGATATTGAGAGGATGTAATAAGTACACTGGCTCTTAATTTTTAGAAAACACAAGTTCCAATGGAAGTCTCGCGCATTGTTAGCACAGGCCGGCAAGCGTAGGCGCACTAAATGTAAGTCAAATGTTACAGTTGCAACTGTCTGCGTGTTCCCTAGCATTCGAAGATATTTTCCCCAATATTTCCTGATAGAATGCGAAACTAGTGTCAAACCCTTGGAGATAGCCATGAGCCAGCAACGTTTCAACTTAAATCAAATCAGTGTGGCGATCTGCCTCGCTTTTCCTGCGTTAACGTTGTCGGCTTTTGCCGCTGATTATTATCCTGCCTTGCCGCCTACGCTGTCGACTTCGGTTACACCGAACGTAATGTTGCACATTGACAACTCTGGTAGTATGCGGAATAACGGCGCAGATGGGCTGGAAAAAATGGCTTCCGCTCGGGGGGCTGCTAGGGATTTAATCGACAGAAATCCCACCCTTCGTTGGGGTCTTTTTTCATTCGACAAAAATGCAACTCAAGCAGGCGGGCGACTCGTGGCACCAGTTGGTTCTACGGTAGCGGATCTTAAGAGTGCAATTGATACACTAAATCCTGATACATGGACTCCATTGGGGGAGGCATTGTATGAAATTACTCGCTATTTTGGTGGGCAAACCTCATATTTTTCGAAAATAGCTGGAAATTATACAAGCCCAATTCAATATCGCTGTCAGAAGAATTTTGTGATTGTGGTTACTGATGGTGTCGCAACTTATGATGATACTCTTCCTGGGATAAATAATAAACCTGCTGAAACTTACACGTCTTACAATGCGTCAAATGTTGCGGAGAGCAGGACATTTAAAATTTGCAAAGACACGTCAAATGTTTCCTCGTATTTGACATGTCCGGCAAAAGTGGAAGGATCAACGGTTAATAATCCCTTCACCGGTACCGCCGATGATGCATCTAGCACCAATTACGGTCGCAGTATTAGGGATGTGGCAATGTATGCCTATGATGCGGATTTTCGGGTTGGTGGCAATGATAAAGATGGTAAGTCTTTTGATGATCCGAAATTTAGAAAACAAAATATCTCTACTTATACCGTCGGTTTTAATAACAATGATCCAATTTTGGTGGCCACCGCTACTGTTGGGCACGGAAGTTATTCTATGGCGAGCACAAAAGATGCGTTGGTCGCCTCCCTGCAAAATGCGATTGATAGTATCGTTGCGTCCACCTCGAACGCCGGTGGTGTGGCGACCCAAAGCGAAACCACGGCTGCCGGCAACCGGGTGTTCCAACCTGTGTTTAACCCCAATGGTTGGTATGGGGAATTACGTTGTTTCCTATTGAATGCTGATGGTACAGTCGGGGCAGGATGTACTCCTAATCCTAAGGCGGTTATCCCCGCAGCGGCTAGTCGTAAAGTATATTCTTCTAAAGTGGCGGGAACCACGCCCACTACGACTGCGTTTGATTTTGTCATCAATAGTTCGTTTATGACACCAGCCCAAAAATTATTGTTGGGTGCAGATGCAACAGCGCAGAATAATACGATAAATTTTGTCCGTGGTGACGAGACCAACACAAGCTTTCGTTCACGCGCAGGCATATTCTTGGGCGATATCGTTGACGGACAGCCTGTGGTGGTGACAAAACCCAGCGGCTCGACAAACGACGGCGCTTACAGCAGTTTTATCTCCAGTAATGCCGCGCGTAATATGGTCTTGGTGGGCGCTAACGACGGCATGATGCATGCATTTGACATCGACAAAATGACAGAGTTGATGGGCTATATCCCTTCAACGGTATACCCAAATTTGAAAGCATTGACGGCGAAAGATTATGGAGTCAGCGCGGGCACGCCACACGCTTACCACGTGAACGGCAGTATGCGTCAGCAAGATATTAAAGCAGGTGGCGCCTGGAAGACCATCGTTGCCGGTGGTCTAGGTCAGGGCGGACGCGGATATTATGCAGTCGATGCCACTAGTGCAACACAAATAACTGGCCTCCCGTCTTCAGTTGTGAAATGGGAATGGAATAACGTCAATGACACCGGCATGGGCTATGCATTCGGAGTTCCGGTGATCTACAACGTCAGAAATGGTGACAAAGCAGTAGTGCCTGCCGTGATACTCTCGAATGGTTATCAGAATAAATGGGTTGATGGCGCTACGACACAAGTGGCCAATGAGTCCGTGTTGTATATACTTAAAGCCGACGATGGAACTCTACTCAAAAAAATAGTGGTGCCGAATAGCACCGGGCTATCGTCACCGGCGGGTCTGGATTTTGGTCAGGATGGTGTGCTTGATTACGTTTATGCCGGTGATGTTGATGGCAAGCTGTGGCGCTTTGATTTGACATCTACTGACGCCGTCAATTTTAAAGTAGTTACCACGCCGATCTTTGATGCCGGTGCTGGTCACCCTATCGTCATGCGTCCGGGTATCATGGCTGCGAATAAAGCATCGGATGGCACCTCCTTAGGCAATGTTATATTTTTTGGCACTGGTCAGTTATTGACCAATCTTGATCGCTCCGATATCACGACGCAAACCTTATACGGCGTCCTCGATAAAATGGAGGCATCTCCGACTACCGTGACCCTTGCTAATTTACAGCAGCAGGCTTTTGCGACGCCTACTATTAGTTTAACTTCCAAGCGGGTGGGTACCTATCGCAAAATGGACACGACGACTGCTGCCGCTAAAGCCTTTGATTTGGCTTCCGCCGCAAACTGGGCTGCGGCTACACCGAAACTTGGTTGGTATTTGGATCTCCCTGACTCCAGTGAACGCTTGGTCACTTCGCCTATGGTGTTTGATGACAAAGTTTTGTTTGGTACAGGTGTGCCCGTGAGTACCGAAAAATGCCTGCCAGGCGGTAAGGGCTGGATCATAGGCTTAAATCCTATGAGTGGCTCGGTAACCCGCAAGGCAAACAAGGGAACAGCTTCGGCTTTTAGTTTTATTGACATCGATGGCGATGGCAAATCGTCAGCAGCTGACAAAATCGGGACCGGTATTGATGATTATCTGAGTGCCTATCAAAAAGATGGTATTCCTACCGAAATGAGTTATGTTGCAACCACAGCAAAGCTGACTGGCCCGATAAATCAGAACACTGATGGCTGGGATGATATCGGTAGTGTGATCGCTCTTAGGGAGGCAAATTCCATGGCGGTGTACACCGGGAATGCTCCGGCAGGAACTAAGCGCGGCAAGACTATCTTACGGCCGCCATCGGAAGGAAAAGGCTCTATCTATGGTGGCACGGTAGGTAATGACGACTTAGGAAAAGACTCTTTGACCGGGCCGGGTGCGGATAAAATACGCATCGAAACTACCCTCTGGCGCGAGATTAAATAATGAAGAATTCAGGTCAAAAGGCTGGGTCCCATCAATATACTGCAGGTTTTACCTTAATTGAATTGATGATGACATTAAGTATTGCGGCGGTGTTAATGGCCATAGGGGTGCCTAGTATGCGAGATCTGATACGTGATGCGCGCTTATCCTCTCAGTCAGACTTGCTAGTGCGGACTATTAGTGCAGCACGTATGGATGCGATTAAACAGCGTAGCAATTTTAAGGTCTGCCCGGCAGCAACGCCCAATTCAGCCACGGCTTGCTCTACCCTTGCGACTGATTGGACGAAAGGTTGGGTTCTTATTAACGGTACTACGATCAGCCAGCGTTTGCTTGGCAAGTCCGGCGTTACGATTACTAGCGCTGCGAGCGCTGTAGAGTTTGGTGCGACCTTAGGCACACCCACTGCAGCCAGCAGTTTTGTCCTTTGCGTGTCAGGAAGAAAACAACAAACGGTTAACGTAAGTGCCTCCGGGCATGTCGATAAACGAATTGATAGCACGGTATGCCCATGAAACGAATGAAAAAGCAAAGTGTGATGTGTGACGCTAAGGTGCAAAGTGGTATGACTCTATTGGAAGTCATGATCGCGATCTTGCTACTTGCATTCGGTTTGATAGGTCTGGGTGCGACCCAGTCTAAAAGCATAGTCATGAACCAGAGTGTGTTTTATCGCAGCATTGCGGTTGATCTTGGGAATGACTTGGCCGATAGAATTCGCGCGCTTCGCACGCCTTTTGTTGCCAGTGCCGATGCCACCCCAGCACCAGGAAAGCCAGCTGATTTTTCTAAATGTAGCCCGAACCCGGCAAGTTGTAGCAATCAGGATGCGGATAGAAATACCTATCAGGCTTTGGTGAATGCGGAAATGCTCGAGTGGAACACTGTTCTGAAATCTCAATTGCCCGCTGCAAGTTTTACACTGAGTGCGGTAGCCGCTGCTAACCCCGATTATTTTCGCTATACCTTGACGATTACCTGGTTGGATAATCGTAAAGATAATTCCAATTCTAGCTAT
This sequence comes from Undibacterium parvum, assembly GCF_003955735.1. Classification (NCBI taxonomy): domain Bacteria; kingdom Pseudomonadati; phylum Pseudomonadota; class Betaproteobacteria; order Burkholderiales; family Oxalobacteraceae; genus Neoundibacterium; species Neoundibacterium parvum. Next base: position 1,996,740 of record NZ_CP034464.1, read on the forward strand.
AGCGTGGTAATCGAATGATGAATATGCGCAAAAATGGTTTTTCTTTAGTGGAGCTCCTAGTGGCGATCACTATTTCCATGGTGGCCTTGGTGGCGGTGAGCGCCTCCTATGTGTCGTCACGGCAAACTAACAAAGTTCAGGGCATGCAGAATCCGCTAACTGAAGAGGGACGTTATGCAATTTCCATGATACAGCGTATCGTCTCTCAGGCTGGTTTTCGGCAGACACCAGTGAGTGCCATGCCAGCAGATCGTATCGAAGTTGCAGCCAACGTCCTCACCGCCAGATTTGAGGCCGATGGCAGTAATCTGATTGCTTGTGATGGATCGGTGCCGCTAGCCGGTGCGGCCCAGACACTGGTGATACAAAAGACCAATACCGGCAAGTTGCAATGCGGTACGGTTGACTGGATCGCTCCGGCAATATCCGGGACCGGAAATAGTAGTGAAGTGGTGGATTTTTTAGTCAAGTTTGGAATTGATACCGGCCCGGCCTTAACCCCTGAAAATTTTGGTTGCGGAATAGCCAACGCTGGTACTAAGCCGCGCGACTGCATCGCGGATTCTTATGTTAGCACTTTGCCTTCAGGAGTAAGCGCTGATCAAATAGTGTCGGTGAAAGTTTGCTTGCTACTACGCTCAGAGGCACTTGATTCATCGGTAGTGAAGCCAGCCTTGGTCAAAGATTGCTCTGGTACAGATATCGCGAACACACAAAATGACAGAAAATTATATCGTGCTTTTTGGACCACTGTTTTGCTCAAGAATCGTTAGGAATTTTTATGAATAAAAAGCAAAAACATCAAAAAGGCTTTGTCTTAATCGTATCCTTGATAATGTTGGTGGCAGTAACGCTATTTGTCATGGCAGGTATGAGATCCTCCACTGTTAGTGAACGTATGGCAGGTAGCCACATGGATAGAGGTCGCGCCAAAATGGCGGCAGAGCAGGCTTTGGTTCAAGGTTTGGCCGCGCTAAAGACTGGCGGCACAATTTGTGTTGAAGATGGTTGTACGACGGCCAATCTTGCCACTACCGGAGCGGCAGTTACTACGACAGTCATGCCTAGCGTCTGGAGTGATACTAATGCCGTGGATGTGACAATCGCCACCGGGCAGTTAACTAGCGCGAAGTTTTTGATTAACTGGCTAAATAATTCTGTCTTCACCACGTCGACGCCATCAACCGGCAAAGAAGCTTGCAAAGCTTATAGCATTATGGGACGTGGCGTGGGTCTGGCAAGTACTTCTGTGGTTGTACTGCAAACCATCGCTTATGTCTGCCCTACCGATTAATGATTGGAGTTTTAAATGAGAAATTGGCGTATGTCTAAATGGTCTGTGGAAAAAGGTTTTAGCCTGATTGAACTAATGATAGCCTTGGCGATTCTGGGTATTATTTTAGCGGTCGCTTTGCCGTCTTATCGAGGAAATGTGATCAAGGCGAGGCGCGGCGATGCACAGCAAATTTTAAGCAGCCATGCGCAGGCGCTCGAGCGTTATTTCACGACTAATGGCAGATATGTGACGGCTGCGGCTGGGACTACATGTGGTGTTGCCGCACAGGCAGCAACCGCAAGTTACACTTTTTCGGCAACCTGCACCGAAAATACCTTCACGGTTACCGCTACGCCGGTTAGCGGTTCAGGGCAAGCTAGTGATGGTACTCAAACGCTAACAAATACTGGCGTAACTACCGGTACTTGGGCATCGTAAACAGGTTTCCCACTGTCTATTTTACTGATGTTAGTGCGCGGTATAAGTGGACCGAAAAAAGCGTAATTCCAGCAAAAGGAGTTGCGCTTTTTTTGTTTAACGATCCTTGAGTAAGGTTTTACTTTCAGGCGATTTAATCCTAGATCCATCCACCATCATCTTCTTCTTGCAATGCGGGCAGGAATTTCCGGCTACCTACCAAGCGGATATTTGTTCGCGTGGTCTGTCTACGGCACGACGGACCTGGCATTGGCTGGTATCGGTGGCTTCCAACTCAGAATACAAGCGTAAGCGCTTTGATAGCGACCGCCCCCATGCTCACTCGCAGCTTGGGGAAATGTGCTCAGACAGATGCGCTACCGCCTCGACCATGCGTCTCGTATTGCACGATGGGCAAACTCCGTGCCCTTTGCATGAAAAGGCCGCCAGAAAATCATAAGCACAAGCATCGCAGCGTACGCGATGCAAGCAGTAAGCCAAAATTGCCGGGACTCTGGAATTGGCTGTGGCAGTCCGACAATTAAGCCGCCCACTGCGGCACGGAGATCTGAGGCACGGCCGCTAAGGGCATGGCACTGCACAAGACGATAGACAAGCTAGTATGGCTTAACTGAAATTGCTGCGCTGCTGGTGCAGCCGCATTGCAGCGCAGCTTGTAGTGCGCCTCTTTGCTACTCCATGTCTGATAAAAACTGAGGCGCTTTTCAGCTTCCGGCAAGGCCGTAAAAGACGCTAATTCGCTGCTGTCAAAAATCTGTTCCGCCAATCCTGCCAGATCGCGCTGGCCATCGAGCAACTCGATATCCAAGCCCAAGGCGCTTTGCATGCTCAGTGCACAAGCGATCCAGGGACCGCTGTGCGAGAGGCTGAAATGCGGCAGTGGCAGGCCTGTATCAAGGAGTAGTAACGGCGCATTATGTGGGCGCTCACGCAGCACTATCTGCGACGGCGTGAGCGCCAAAGATTCGGCTAGCACGCGGCGCAATAGCCAGCGCCCCAACAGAAACTGACGCTGACGCTCTGGCCTTATAAAACGCGCATAACGTTGCTGCTCATCGACATTGAGCCACGCCAAACTGGCGACCAACACCGCCTCATTGACGCAGCGACCGTCTAACAGCCAGATGGTGGCGCTGTTGGTGCTATTAGCATTATTTGTCGGCGGCGCTGCTTCATTCATGCTTGCGCTGCTAAGCAGAGTAGCGTTTAAAAATCAAAGAAGTATTGATACCGCCAAAGGCGAAATTATTCGACATCACATAATCGGTTTGTAAAGACCGGCCTTCCTGCATGATGTAATCCAAGGGGGCGCATAGGCTATCGACCTGCTGCAGATTGATGGTAGGGGCAAACCAGCCCTCACGCATCATTTGTATACTGATCCAGGCCTCCAGCGCACCACAGGCGCCCAAGGTGTGGCCCATATAGCTTTTCAAGGAACTGATAGGGGTGTGCTCACCGAATAGCCGCGCAGTGGCTTGCGATTCGGCGATATCGCCTTGTTGGGTACCGGTGCCATGCGCATTGATGTAACCGATATCGGATGGCTGCAAAGCGGCGTCAGCGAGCGCCAGTTGCATGGCTGTTTGCATGGTCGTCGCGTTGGGTTGCGTGACGTGGCAGCCATCGCTATTGGTGCCAAAACCGACTAGCTCAGCGTAGATAGTGGCGCCGCGCGCCTGTGCATGCACCATGTCTTCGAGTATCAGGCAACCGGCACCCTCGCCGATCACCAGGCCATCGCGCTTGGCATCAAACGGGCTAGGGGTAGTGGCGGGCGCATCATTCTTAACGCTGGTAGCAAACAGCGTATCGAATACCGCCGCTTCGGTCGCGCATAATTCTTCGGCACCGCCGGCAATCATGGCAAGCTGCTTGCCGGCGCGTATCGCCTCATACGCATAGCCTATGCCCTGACTGCCCGAAGTACAGGCGCTCGAGGTCGTAATCACACGTCCGGTTACACCAAAAAATACACCTATATTCACCGGTGCGGTATGCGCCATCATCTTGATATAGGTGGTGGCGTTAATCCCCTTGGTGCTGCGGTCTTCCATCATGCGGCCAAAATCGCCGATGGCACTCGGGGTGCCGGCGGAGGAGCCGAACGCCACGCCCATCTGTCCGCTTTTCAGCAGTGCATGGTCCAGCAACCCAGCATCGAGTAAGGCTAATTCACTGGCACGGGTAGCCATCAGAGCGACCCGGCCCATGCTGCGCATCGTTTTACGCGTGTATTTATCCGACAAGGCAAACTCGGATGCCGGCGCTCCTAGCTTGGTGTTCAGACCATCGTAATCGGCCCACTCTGCCATAGGTACGATGGCATTGCGATACTCGCCCAGACGCGCACGTATGCTACTCCAGTCATTGCCTAAAGGACTAATACCAGCCATGCCGGTCACGGCGACGCGACGCATATTTTCCATCTATATTTCCATTCTTATTTCGAAACGTCTTGCAACTCGTTCAAGCCATGCCACCATTCACCGAGATCACTTGTCGGGTCACATAGGCAGCATCCTTACTCATTAAAAAACTCACTACGGCAGCCACTTCTTCGGGTTTGCCGACGCGCCTTGCCGGTATCAGCTTGAGCGCCTCTTCCATAGGCACATCACTGATCATATCGGTCTCTATCAAACCTGGTGCCACGCAATTGACGGTAATCTCACGTTTTGCCAACTCCAGCGCCAAAGCCTTGCTGGCACCGATGATACCTGCCTTAGCAGCGCTGTAATTGACCTGACCACGGTTACCGATCAAGCCCGAGACTGACGCCAAGGTGACGATACGGCCAGGCTTGCGACGCCGCACCAAAGGCATGGTGAGCGGATTAAGCACATTGAAAAAGCCATCCAGATTAGTCTGCAACACAATATCCCAATCCTCGCCCGACATCGCTGGAAACGCATTGTCACGCGCCACGCCGGCATTACAGACCACCCCGTAATAACAGCCATGCTGTTCGACGTCCGCCAATAAAATGGCGGCAGTCTCTTCACGCTGACTAATATCAAATTGTAATACGCGCACACTGCGCCCCAGCGCCACGATACTGTCCGCTACCGCATCGGCCTCAGCGCGCTGGCTGCGGCAATGCAAGACGATGTCATAGCCATCGCGTGCCAGCCGCAAAGCAATTGCCTTGCCTATGCCGCGTGAAGAACCGGTGACCAGGACGCTATTGCCGCTGTTTTGCTGATTTTCATTACTCATAAAAAGACCCTACATTTCCTGTATAAATTCTGCGACATCATCCGGTTGAAACACGGTGATGGTGGCATGCGCCAGCGCGACGCCATCGAGCATCGCACTGTCATGGATACTACATTCAAATGCCGCCAAACCATTCTCGCCTTGCAGCAAGCGCGTGATCCTCACCACTAAGACGCTGTCTAGCGTAAACAGCGCCGTGCTGGCCTGGTAACGTCGCGCGCCAAGCAAGAAACCCACTTTGACTGCATCACCGCGCTGTCTGGCCAAAAACCCGGCGTGCGCGGCAATCGCCTGCGCCATATATTCGACACCGACCCAAGCCGCCACACCAGAGCCATCGCAGAACATACTGCTGGCCCGTATTGTGACTTCGGCACTCAAACTCTCTTCATCTGCCAGCAGCACTTTATCCAGCAAGACCATAGGCCCTGAATGCGGTACCAGCTCGCGTAGATCGGGATAGCTCATGCCACTCTCCCAAACAAGAGGCTTGCGTTAGAGCCGCCAAAAGCAAAAGAATTACTCATCGCCCAGCGCAAGGTTCGCCCCAGACGACTACTCGGCAGCGCCAGCTTGAGAGCTGGTAAAGCCGGATCAGGAATGCCATCCCAGAGGTGCGGGGGTAAATAGCCCTCAGGATTATCCTCTTGCAGCGCCAGCCAACACAAACCAGCCTCAAGTGCCGCAGCAGCACCCAAGGCATGCCCGGTTAAAGGTTTGGTCGAGCTAGTCCACACCGTGCTGCCAAAAATATCGGCGATCACGCGTGACTCCATCGCGTCGTTCTGTAGTGTGGCAGTGCCGTGCAGATTGATGTAATCGATATCCTCTGGTTGTAAGCCAGCGCGCTGTAAGGCCTGCGTCATGGCCAGACGCGCACCGCCACCGGCCGGATCGGGTGCCGACATATGATGACCATCTGAGGATTCGCCCCAGCCGCACAGTGCCACCGCAGCCGGCGCGCGACTCATCAAAAATAAGGCAGCACCTTCGCCTATATTGATGCCATTACGATTCGCGCTGAGCGGATTACAGACTTGGCTACTCACCGATTCTAGCGCTGAGAATCCGGCGATGGTAAATGCGCATAAACTATCAACGCCGCCCGTCAGCACCACGTCGCACAGGCCCATCTTGATCAAACGCGCAGCGCTGGCCATCGCTTTGGCGCTCGATGAACAAGCACTGGAATGCACATAGGCCGGGCCGCTGATACCTAATTCTGCTGCCAGCATGGCCGCTGGCGAGCCCATCTCTTGCTGCGCATAATGAAAATCTGCGGGCAGAGTTTGCTCTAAAGCATATTGCCGTAATGCTGATTCTGTACCTGCAACACCAGAGGTACTGGTGCCAATCACAATACCGATACGGTCTGCGCCGTAACGCGCAATTGCAGCATCGAGCGCCGGACGGATCTGTGCCAGCGCGGCCAGCGCCAGCTGATTATTCCGGCTGCGTTGGGTAATCGGCAAGGCGGTCATAGACGGCAATGTGCCAGCGACACAACCCAGCGCTAAGACCCGGCCAGGCGAATAGGCATCGCTGAATGTCAGACTAGTGCCACTCGTGCCGCTATCAAACAGACGCAGTTTGACCTGCTCGGTGCTGTTACCGAGTGCGCAGACAATTCCACAGTGATTTAAATACAGCATAGTGTGTTTCTGGCTTAAGGTTCGCTGGCTACAGACTGTATGCTGAGCCTGTATTGGTAACGCAAATTATTCAAAATAATACTACCGCTCCAGCGTGGCATACCGCTGTAGTCTATGGTCGCGACGATGGTATCGGAAAAATACAGGCTACGTCGCAAACCCTGGTCCTGCACCCGCCAACCAGCCGGTAAGGCAGCGCTGATGGCATCCGCAGGCCACAGACAGAGTTGCAAGTCTTCCAAGACGTCTTCAGCACGCACTTGCGCCGGTAGCATCACGTGTCGCCATGAGCTCAAATTATTGCCATCATAATGCAGGCTCAGCACGCGTTGACCGAAGGCCAGACCGACCAGCTCCAGATGCTCAGCATCTACTTCCAGCGCCGCATCGAGTTCATCGATACGGCCATTGCGCTCCACCTTCAGGTGCTGCTGCAAAGAGATAGCTTGCCCCAGCAGCGCCGGACTCAATTGTAAGCCCAGTCTGGCATTTGGCTGGCTAGTCAGGCTAGTGCAAGCACTCAATGCCAGCAAGGCTGGCAGCGCAAGCAGCCGCAGCCAGCGTCTTATACTGGCGTACATAGGACTTCCAACGCGGCCAGACGGCGCACTGTTTCTTTGACAAAGGGGTTACTCTGATCCCAAGCGTAGCCGGCCAGAATAGAGGAAATCATGCGACGAATTTCTGGCTGTTGCGCTTCATGAAAAATGATATTTTGAAAGCCGCCTGCATACCAGGATTCTACGAAGGCACGGAAAGTATCGACGCCTTTTCGTAGCGGAATGCCGTACTCGTTTTGCCAATCGACCTGCTCACCGGCGAACTGGCGCTGCAATACTGCCGCCGCCAGAGCGGCCGATTTGACCGCGATGGTCACGCCCGAAGAAAACACCGGATCAAGAAATTCACCGGCATTGCCTAGCAGCGCATAACCCTTACCCCAGAGCGAGGCGACATTGGCAGAATAGCCCACGATTTGGCGTGCCGGCGTATCCCATTTGGCATTGGCCAAAAGTTCTCGCAAGGATGGTTCTTCGGCCACGATGGCTTGCAGTCTTTCGGTATCACTACCTTGATAGCGCTCCAGAAAACTAGTCTCAGCCACGACACCGAGAGAACAACGACCACCTGCAAAGGGAATCGTCCAGAACCAGACATTGCAATGCTGAGGATGTACCGTGACCCGGATTTTATTCCGGTCAAAACCCGCTGTGATGCCATCTTCTATGTGCGTAAAAATAGCGCCACGTACTGGGAAATTGGACGGTGTTTCCAGCTTCAGCAGGCGCGGAAGTACGCGGCCGAAACCGCTTGCATCGAGAATAAATTCGGCCTTTACCTGATAAATTTTTCCATCAGGGTCTTGCACTGTCACCAGCGGTTTATCATTTAAATCCACCGTCTTTACTTCATGCCGATAGCGGATCTCGGCACCGAAACGTTCAGCTTCTTTTGCGAGAATATGGTCAAACTGGCCGCGTTGCACCTGGTAAGTGGTGCCCCAGCCCGCACTATGTTTATCGCGAAAATCGAAATCGGTGTAGCGCCCATTATGCACAAAAGCAGCGCCGTTCTTGAACTGGAAACCGGCCTCGACTACCGCACGCAACATGCCGGCCTGTTCCAGATATTCCATGCTCTGGGGCAGTAGGCTTTCGCCTATAGAGAAACGTGGAAATTCTTCCCGTTCTAACACCAGCACTGCGCGCCCTTGCTGACGCAATAATGCTGCCGCTACGGCACCGGAGGGACCTGCGCCTATGATTAAGACATCAGTAGTTTCAATTTTTTGCATCTGTCTTTTCTTTTCCAAAAATCGGTACGATCAGCCATACCATGGCAGTTCCTATTAGCATGGTCAGGCCGAAGGCCTGCAATGCGGGGGTTTTACTCAGACCCAATAAACCGAAAGAGAGTATGGTGCTGGCTGCCGACAAGCCGACCGTCGTCCAGGAAGTCGCATCGCGTCGATCGGGCTGCTCTTGCATAAAGATGCCATAGTCCACCCCGACCCCGAGTAATAGCATCAAGGCGAGCACATGAAATAACTGCAGATTTTGCCCCGCATAGCCAAAGATTGCCAACGTGGCTAAACTCGCCAAAGCGGTGGGCAAAAGCACGCGCCAGGTATTGCGCCGGTAGCGCGGATACATCAAGCCATACACCAGTAGATACGAGGCCAACACCACCCAGCCCATATACGCGCGATAACGTCCCAGCACCGAAGAAATTTCGGCAACCTTATCGACCCACTGCACGCCATCTAGCCCGCTGCCTGCCCGCGCCAGCACAGGCAGATCAGCATACGACAAACCACGTAAGGCAACGATGCTGGCATATTCACCCTTGCCCTGGTTTTGCCCCAGCCACAAATGCCGCCATGGCTCGCTGGCAGGCGTTTGCAGAAAGGCCTCAGGCGTGAGTAACTGACTTGCGCCTAACAAGTGGCTGCGGGTAGCGCTGACCCAACTAGCGTCTTCACCGATTTGTGTCGCCAATTGACTCAACACCATGCCTTCACCCAGCAGTTTTTGTTCCAGTAAACTGCGGCGTGTGGCCTGCGTCTGTGCCGACGGCACCCAATTCGAGATGGCCTGATAGCCGCTGATCGTGTGCTGTGCAATCAAAGGATCTAGCTTGCGACGCAAGCTTTCTTCACGCTGTAATACGCCTTCAGCAGTGTCGGCGCGCACCAGAAAGAATTGCACCGGGGTCGGCGCATCGAGTAACTTACTTAGTTTAAGTTGGTCACTGATCAAATGCGCCGGTGAATTTTGCAGTAGCCGAATATCATCGTTGGCACCGAGACGGGCGCAACCGTATGCCACTACCAGCGCAAACAGCGCAAAACCTAAGCCGCTAGCCCGATTCCAACGCAGCAAGGGCCAATGACGCAAGAGCGCCGCATTGCTACGCAGCAGAGCGCCGCTCTTAAGTGCAGCGGCATTGATCAATACCGGGAACCAGCAGACCACGGTCAGCCAGGCAAACACCAGACCTAGTCCCGAGAACAGTGCCATCTGACGCAGGCCGGGAAATGGTGTCAGCGCCAATCCCAGATAACCGATCACCGTCGTGAGCAGGGTTAGCAATAAGCCCGGCATTAAACTTTTTAGTAGTTGCGAGGAATCTAACTTAGGATCGGCGGTGAGGCGGTTACACAAAAAATACAGACCATAGTCTTGCGCCACCCCGATCAGACTGGCACCAAAAACCAGGGTCAGCAAATGGATGCGTTCAAAAAATAGCCAACACAAGGAGATAGAACCGAGACAACCGATGGCGATAGAGAGCATCACCAAGACGATAGGCTTAAACGAGCGAAAGCTGAACCACATCAGAACGATGATGCCTAACAGCGAGCCCAGACCGATAGTTGAAACCTCGCCGCTGGCCTGTTCACCCGCCGCCGCCGCATGCAAAATCACGCCAGCACTAATCACCTCGGTGGCGGGCACAGTAAGTAAGGCGCTCGCTTTGGCTTGCGCCAGCAGCGGTAACAAGGCCTGTTGTGCGCTAATCGAAAATGCCGGCACCTGCAAAGTTAAGGGCAGTAAGACATACTGTTTTTCGGCATTGGCTACAAACAGATGTCCGTCACGTGGACGTACTGGGGTCTCTTGCGCCCGCTCTTGCATCCAGCCGGCAAATAGGCCGAAGGGATCGTCGCGCCAGGCACCTAATTTTGGTCCGGCGAAAGGACTGTAAAGCTTACTCAGAGCGGCATCCAACCAAAACTGCGCTGGCTTACTATGCAATTGCGCCTCTTGTTCGGAACTCATCAATATCAGGCTGTGCTGCTGGAATTTACTCAACCAGTCGGCCTGATTTTGCTCGTTGAGTTGCATGGTCGCGATTAAATCAGGACGAGTACGCAGCACCGCTGCATAGGCATCAGCAGCACGTTTGGCATCGGCCCAATCCTTTGCTCCTACCAGTACCACGACACGCTGCTGCGCCGCATCGACCATCTGGGTAAATGATTTTTGCAAGATAGGATCGCGTTCCTGCACCGGTAACAAGGCCAGAATATCGGTGTCCGGAGCAATGCGCTGGCCCAGCCACAGAGAGGCGTTATGTGCCAATAACAGCGCCACCACCAAGGCCCAAATTACGGCAAGAGCGCGCGGCTTCGTCAAAATAGCGCCGCTTCTTCTGCCAACATGGCAGTCTCGCCAGTTTGTATCGCAGAAAACACGATGTGACTACGGTCGCCGCTAGCCTCATTGATAGAGATATTTTTAACGTAAGCAGCACCATCCAGGCTGATGGCACCAATCGCCTTAGCCAGGGCAGGCTCGCGTGCCTTGAGCGCAACCTTCCAACTATGTTGATCGGCACTGCCTTCTACTTCAAACAAATTCTCCAGTTGCGCCAGATCACCCGACAACAGCGAGAACAGCACGCTATTGATCATACGCACGGTTGGTTCTTGTTTGGCATCCAGACGCATGGCGACTCGGTCACCCTGAAAATGCACGATCTCTTCCCGCGTCAGACGCAGAGTATTCGGGAACGGTTGCAGCGTGCGCCACAAGACGCCCTTACCTGCCACCACACAAAAACGCCCATTCGATGCCAGCGGTTTTTTAATACCGGTGAGTTGTTTGCTCTGATCAAATCTTCCGCATAAAATCGCCGGCTTCGCCAACATAGACTGTATCTTGGCCACTGGTGCCGCAGCAAACGTAGGCAGTGCGGCGCTCATCACGGCCATACTAATAAACAGCTGTTTGAGTGTCATTGCAACTTAACTCCTAATTTTTCAAACAAGACCGGCGGCGAAACAAAGCACATTTCGCCACTATCGATCGCTACCGCAACCTGAGTAGTGCTGGCGCGTGTCAGTCGCTTGCCGCTCGCCTTATCGCTGATCAGATAGTCTATCTTCAAGCGGTTTTCCCATTCGACCAGGTCGGCTCGCAGAGTCAAAATCTGACCAAATTTGGCCGGTCCTACATAGCGCAACTGCAGGTCTATCACTGGCCAGGCGTATCCAGAATTTTTCATTTCCAGATAGTTGTAAGCGATCTTATCCAGCAAAGCACAACGCACTACTTCCAAATACTTAACGTAATTGCCGTGCCAAACTATCTCCATAGGGTCGAGATCAAAGAACTGCACCTGCATCTCGATTTCTGCCCACCAGCGACTAGAGGTTGCCGGCTTACGCATACAGGCTCCAGGCTTGCTGACGTATCCGCTCTAATAGCAAACGCAAATCCGGTTCCAGTCTGCGGTCTTCCTCGACGGCCGCAATATCCTCGCTCAAGGCCTGCATCATTTGCTGCAAAGGCGCTTCCGGCGCAATTGATGGATTGAGGCGGCAACGCAACCAGACGCCTTGACGCACCGTGATCAATAAGGCTGCCACCACTTGTTCGGTGAGCTCCAACACCCGCAAACAATCGCGTGCCGCGATGGTGCCCATACTGACTTTGTCTTGATTATGGCACTCCGTAGAACGCGAAAAAACCGAGGCCGGCATGGTGAGTTTGAGTGCTTCTGCAGTCCATGCCGAGGCGCTGATTTGCAGCGCCTTGAGGCCATGATTAATCGCGGCGCGCGGACCTTCGGCGCCCGACAAATTGGCTGGCAAGCCGTGGTTATAACGACTATCGACCAGCAAGGCCATTTGCCGGTCCAGCAAATCGGCCAGATTGGCCACCGCGTTTTTCATGCCATCCATCGCGAAGGCAATATGACCACCATAAAAATGGCCGCCATGCAGCACCCGCTCGCCCTCGGCGTCAATGATGGGATTATCGTTCGCGCTATTGAGTTCATTCTCGATAGACTGGCGGAAAAACGGCAGGGCATCGGCCAACACACCGATCACATGCGGCGCGCAGCGGATTGAATAGCGGTCTTGCAGGCGTTTGCCGTTACGCTCTAGCTGTTCGCACGGCAGATCCTGGCGCAACCAACTTGCCACTGTCTGCATACCGGGATGCGGTTTAACCGAAAATAGAGTCTCATCGAAATGATGGGCATTGCCATCCAAAGCAAACGATGCCATCGCGGTAATGCGGGTCGTCAATTGCGTCAGATAGGCGGCTCTGTCATACGCCAGGCAAGCCAGTGCCGTCATCACGGCCGTACCATTCATGATGGCCAGACCTTCTTTTGGTCGTAAGCGCAAGGGCGTAATGCCCGCTTCGCGTAGCGCCTGTGCTGCTGGCACTTGCTGGCCCGCGCGCAAGACTTCGCGCTCGCCACACAAGGCGGCCGCCAAATACGACAGTGGGGTTAAATCGCCACTCGCGCCTACCGATCCTTCTGAAGGAATTAAGGGCAGTAAATCCGCATCCAGCAGGGCTACGATCTGCTCCAGCAAGGCCACCGAGACACCCGAAAAACCCTTGCTCAGCGAGGCAAGCCTGACCGCCATCACGGCACGCGTTTGCGCAGGCGTGAAATACTCGCCCAGACCGCAACCGTGGTAAGTGTATAAATGATGCGGCAATTCGGCGATCAATTCCGCTGGCACTGTCACCGTACAGGAATCGCCATAACCTGTGGTAACGCCGTAGATAGTGCCATCTTCGCGCAATAAGCGGTCCAAAAAATCCGCACCACGAGTGATCGCGGCACGGAACTCCGGTGCCGCCGAAAGGTTGGCGCGTGCGCTAGCCTTGGCGATCTCCACAATATCTTCTATACAAAGGCGGCTTTGGTCAAAGCGCACCGCACGCAGTGGCGGCTTATGTTCAGCGGACTGCATCAGTAGTATCCAATTCGGGTAAATGCCAAAAATCGTAAAAATTAAACCATTGCAGTGGAACGCGCTGGCAATGATATTCCAGGCGGTTGGCATACGAGCCGGCTAAATCTGCCAAGACCTGTTCGCGTCCTTCGCGCGGCAAACGAGGTGCCGCATGCAAGAGCTCGAAATGTATCTCTGCATGCTTACCAGCTTGATGCGAGAACAACATATAAATCGGGCAATGCAAAATACTCGCCAGGACATAAGGTCCGACCGGGAACGCCGCCTGTGCGCCAAAAAAATTAACCAGCGCAACGCGCGGTGACTGCGCTAACGGCACTCTATCGCCGGCGATCACTATAAATTCGCCTTGCTCGACTTTTTCGGCCAGTATCATCGCGGTAGCCGGGGTGATCTCGCTCACTTGCATCAAATTGAGCTGGCTGGCGGGATTGAGCGCCGCCAGTAATTGATTAAAGGCCTTTGCATGCTTGGTATGCACCAGGATAGTCAGGCGCAAACCCGGCCGCTTTAAAGACAAGACCCGGCACAGCTCCAGGTTACCGAGATGGGAACACACCAGCACAGCACCACGTCGCTCGCGGATTAATTGCTCCATCTTTGCCACACCATGAAACTGCACATCCTCGGTCTTATACAGCCCTCCCCATAACAACATTTTATCCAAAATGTTTTCGGCAAAAGCGGCAAAGTGTAGGATCACACCAGGGATACCAGTAGGCACCGCAACGTAGCCGCTGATACGTCGCAAATAATCTTTGGAAGCTGCCCGAGGTCGCGGCTTAGTCATCACATACCAAAGCAGCACCGGGTAAAGCACGACTCGAAATGGCCAGCGTCCGAACAACCGGAATATCCAGAACAGCACACGCATGCCAGTGATGAAACTGAGTTCATTCAGCGATGCCCAATGCTGATTTTTTTCTTTCATCATCTCACTCATCGCGTCCGCCATTTGCGCCAGAGCAAGCGCGGCGATCGCCATAACATACCGAAAAATAGACTGGTATGCATACGCGTAATCAGCACATTATCTAGCCACACACGGAAATGCGAAACCCCATCTAAAGGGTAACTGACGCGGGTAGGCAAATTAATGATTTGCACAGCGTCCCAATGCAAACGCACCAAAACCTCGGTATCAAAATTCATACGCGAACCTAGCTTTTGATGTGCAGCCAGCGCTGTGACGCAAGCCAGCGGATACACCCGAAAACCGCACATGGAATCTTTGATCTGGAACGACAGCGTATTAATCCAGACCCAGACATGCGTCAGGTAGCGTGCATACAAACGCAGCGCTGGCACAGTTTCATCATAAATCGGGCAACCGGCAATCACTGCTGCCGGATATCTGGCAGCCAATGCCAGAAACGCCGGAAAATCACTGACGTTGTGCTGTCCATCAGCGTCTACCTGCAGTGCATGACTATAGCCGCTAGCGTAGGCATACCGCATGCCAGTCAGCACCGCAGCACCCTTGCCGCAATTACTGGCATGGCGCAGTAAAATCAAGCGCTGCGGGGCACTGGCGGCCAAGGCATCGAGCACAGCTGCGCACGCTGCGTTACTGCCATCGTCCACCAAAATACACAGAAGATCATGTGCCAATACCTGAGCCACCACCACAGCAATCGCTTGCTCATGGTTGTACACAGGGATGACTACACAAGCTTTAAACATCATCACCCCCGTCGATCGCGGCAAATCGCAACAGGCTATGGCAGTAAGCAATCTCGTCGCGTACCGTCACCAATTGCAAGCCGGCCAGGCCAGCCAGGCGTATGTAATCGCTACTCTCATAAATCTTGCTATTTCCACTCGCCATCGCAGTAAAGTAAGGCGAAGTATTGATCAGACAATACGCAGCGATATCATACTGTTGTCTGTCCCAGAAGGTATCCATGATCAATAATTGTCCGCGCGGTGCCAGCGCTGCCGCAGCGCGTTGCAAAATACTGGCAATTGCGGCTTCACTAAAGCAGCTTAGAAATTGACTCATCCAGATCACATCCATACCAGCAGGCAGCGTCGCAGCGGGGTCTAACAAATCACGCGCATGCAAATGCGCACGCTGCTGCACTCCAGCGTTTTGTAAAGTGACTGCGGCTACCGCCAGTTGCTGTGGCAAATCCACCAAATGTAACTCTACCGTCGGCTTATACGCCAACGCCGCGCAACTAAACTTGCCGGTATTGGCACCGATATCCATTACTTTGCGCGGTGCCGTGGCAAACACATCCGGTAATATTTCCGGGAAGGAGCTATCGGAATAGAAATGATCAAAGGCAAACCAACTGCTCTTGGCAGGCTCAGGCAACTCTGATAAACCCTGATACAAGGTATCCCAGTCACCCAAACTAGGCAAACCTAGGGGCTGCTGCTGATCCAGCGACGCATCCAGTTTAAACAGACCCTGATAACAAACATCGTGATTGAAATCAAAATTTATCTGCGTCATTTTGTCGGTCAGTATGCAGTAACCGGTTTTATCCAGCACATAGCTACCATCGCGCAGATACACCACGCCAGCGGCCAGACTAGTCTCTAGCGCCACTTTGAGGGCATACTCGCTCCAGCGTCCACTAGCCACCAAGGCGCTCAGGCTTACACCACTCGCACCGGCGTCAGCCAAGGCTTGCAACATGCCGCGCTTCCAGGCGTAACGCACGGCCTGAAACACCACCGGAGCGTAGGCGATTTTTTGTGCCTCATAACGTGCTGCAAAAGCGCTTTGCGCCTCGGGAGAAAACTTCTTATCTAGCATGCTGTCTTAAAAAAAGGCCTACTTAAATTGCGTCTGCAGCGCGAAACAAAATGCGCCCGCTGGAATGCGCATGCAGCGCAGAAAAATATCGAAAATTTAAACTGTTTTTTTGTACGTCAAAAATCAATTCCAAAGTGACCGGCGTATCGGCGCGTATCAGTTGTTGAAACTTCAGAGCATGCACCGCCTCAAAACATGAGGGCAAGGCAAAATATTCGCGCCCATAGTGGATCGCCCAGTCTAATTGCACCACCCCGGGCAAAATCGCCACTTGCGAAAAATGCCCATCAAAATACAATAAATCAGCCGGTGCAATCACTTCCAATGCGACCCGCTTGGCATCACGCTCCAGCAGTCGCTTATGCGGCAGGCGTGGCCTGGGATCGGCCTTGATAGGCGCTGCGGCTTCAGAAGATAAGGACTCCAGCAATAGCGCCTGGGTGGTTTTACCCTGAGCATTGAGTGGCATCTGTTCCAGATAACGCCAGCGGCGCGGTAAGGCAACCGCTTCGACTGCGCCGCTCAGACTGGCCAAGAGGCTACGGTTGACGGCCAATTTACCATGCTGCGCCAAGTAGCTCTTACCGGCATCCGACAAGACCACAAAGGCGATCAAGCCCTCCCGCTGTGTGGCATAGAGTTGCTGTGCCACCAGGCGCACCTCAGCCACCAGCGAACTGGCCGACAACAGACTTTCAATGGCATCCAGCGACACCCTTTTTTCTTCTATCTTGACGATACGGTCGCTACGTCCCAACAGCAAAAAATGCTGTTCACCACAGGCCTGGGCGCGATCGGCCAGGCGTAACCAGCCATCCTCAAGCAGATGGGAAGAACGCACTTCCAGCAAATTTTCTTGCGGCTCCAGCCGCCAATTGACGCCTGGCAAAGCCTGCCAGGCTGCATCCTCACTATTTGACTGCAGATCACGCTGACGCCAGGCGATACCTCCGGTTTCGGAACTGCCATACACCTCACGCGGAATCTGGCCGAGTAGGGCCGCGCTATGCTGCGCTGCCGCCAAAGACAAAGGCCCGCCCGAGGAAAATACCGCCCGCAGGTTTTGCCGCGCCGCCGACCAATCCAAATGCGCAGGCAGACGTTTCAGATGTGCAGGACTAGCGATCAGGGCGCACGGTGCGTGCCCCAGTAAAACTGCCAAGGCTTCCGGGAAATTTTGACTGTGTGCGTGGATCGCACGGCCAACGCAGAGCGGCCACAACAACTTAAACAATAAACCGTAAATGTGCTGATGCGACACCGTAGCGACGATCGCACATCGCCCTAAAGCGGCACCAAACTGGGCCTCCAGTGTCGCCACTTCACTGGCTAGCTGCGACATGCGTTTGGGGCATGCTTGCGCCACGCCGGTGCTGCCTGAAGTATGTACCACTAAGGCCAGAAAATCAGACTCCAAAGCCGGATAAGCAGTGACCTGAAATGGTACCTCTACAGTAGGCTGAACGGGGGCGTATTCAGATGGAAATTCACCTAAAAATCCATCGACCTGTAAGGCCAGAGCTGTGCAACTACTAGTCAGGGTATCGGCGCTGAGCCACAGGGTTTTACCAGCATGCCAGCCGCCCAGTAAAGCAGCAGCAAATTCCAGGCTGTCTTCCAGATACAGGGCGAAATTTTGCCCTGCTTGTGCGCTTAACAAATTGCGCCAACGCGCTACGCTGGCTAGAAAATCCGCTGCGTCTACTGCTTGCTGATGGCGCCAGCCCAGCACCGAGCTGGACGGCCGCGCCGCCAGCACTTGAACCAGATTAAGCAGACTATCAGACATGATGTAGACGCTTAAAACGCAGGCGCAGCAAAAATTCTATGCCGAACAGAGCACCCATCAACAGATAGGAAATCACACCTGTGTACAAAGACCAGAGCGCTTCAGATGCCCATAAGGCAGTAGCGAATGCCAGCGCGCCATTGAGTATGAAAAAACCGCACCAGACCTGGGTCACACGCCGCGTATATCCGACAGCAACCGCAGGCAAGTCGGGCTCACGCATGCGTGCCAGCCGCTCCACCATAGACGGCGGTGCCAGCAAACTGTAGCCGAATGCAGCCAACAAGCCGGCATTGACCAGCACCGGATATAGTTTCAGCGGCAACAGGGCATTATTCCATACGGCCAGCAGCACCAAGAGCATGCCCGCCAACACCGACCAGCGTGCTACCCGACTGATCGCCAGCGTCGGCAAACGGGTTGCCACTGCCAGCAATAACAGTAGTGCCAGCCAACGTGGTTGTACCTGTCCGTGTCCAAACCAGATCGCCAGTGGATAGATCAGCGTGATGATTACCGCCAACACGCTCATCATCACGCTCAGTAAGTTGCGTTTGATGGCGTTTACTCCGGTGCCAAAGCGCTTAATGCATCGACCACATCGCTGATAGTGCGTATGGTCTTGAACACTTCCGGTTGCAGACGTTTGCCAGTCATTTGTTTTAATTTCACCGCCAGATCGACCGCATCGATGCTGTCGATATCGAGATCGGCATATAGGTTAGACTCTGGCCGCATATCCGCCTTATCCAGCTCAAACATTTCAGCCAGCAAATCCACCACCCAAGCATACAGCTCTTCTTTACTCATTGCGCTTACCACTACCATGACACGGTCCTCTTATTTCTTTCTGCTGGTTTCTATCAATGCCGTCAGTGCGCGCACCGAGGCGAAATGGCGACGCGTATCTTCCGAATCGGCAGACAGCGAAATGCCATAACGTTTTTGCAGCGCCACACCCAGCTCCAGCGCATCGATAGAATCCAAACCCAGGCCCTCGACAAACAAGGCTGCATCGCTGTCAATATCGGCGACGCTCATGTCTTCCAATTGCAGCGCATCGATAATCAATTGTTTCACTTCTTGTTCAAGCATGACGTTGGTATTCCTGAGTAAAATAACTTTGTAAATAATCTGTTAAACGACGTGCCGCCATGACTTCGCTGGCTGCCGCGTCGATAAAACCAGCAATTGGAATATCGTCCAACACTTCTATCCGAAACTGCGCTCTACGCGGCGGTATCTGCCACCACTTCTCGCCCTTGCCCAAGGTCATCGGTGCGCAATGTATCAACACTGGCGTGATATTGCGCGCACCGCGTACTGCAATGTTTGCAGCACCGCGTTTCATGCAAATCGCCGCATTTTTTTCCGTCCTCGTGCCTTCCGGAAAAATGATGAGGTTATTTCCGTCTTGCAAAGAACGAATACAATCTGCTACCAGTTGCTGACCCTGATCGTTATTGATATAGCCTGCCGCCCGCACCGGACCGCGCATGTAGGGGTTGTTCCACAAGCCTGCTTTGACAATACAATCGGCACGCTTCACCAACGCCATCAAGAACACGGTGTCTATCAGAGTAGGATGATTTGCCAGTATCAGCAAGCCTTGCCGCTGCAGCTTTTCTAGACCGATGATTTCATAGCGCAATACGCCAAGGGCATGCATCATACCAACGAAGGCGCGAAAAGTAACGCGTAATACGGCACGCGCGCAGCGTATGCGCGGCTGCCGCTGCCTGAGCATGATGTTAATCAAGGGAAACACCAGCACACCTAAGAATAGCCCACCGATTCCAAAGCTAACAAAACAGAGCCCTGTGGCAAACACCCGCCAATAATATTCCAGGCGATCAGGCATCCCGGCTCCAGCGCCAGCATCGTCCATCGAGCTGGCGCTCTAAGCTGGCGGCACCGGATAACTGAAATTGCAAAATTGCCAAACTCACCGGCAGCCCCTGTGTAACGGCCAATGGCGCGCTGCTGCAGGCGCTCCACTCTAGGTGCACAGGCTGTTCGGCGGCCGCCACCATCAACCAGGCCCAGGCATGCGGCTGTTCCTGGCAGTCCTGAAATTCCGAGAATATGGCTGGCAAAGAATCATCATAGACCACCAGCAAGACCTCAGTATTGCCGTCTGCCAACAGGCTGCAAGCCTCTAGCACCGCATGTTCGACACTGCTGGCACCCGCCGCCAGCGCCAGAGTATTGGCCTGATCAGCGCGCGCTATCGAAAATAGCCCGGCACTAGCGTTATGCACCGCCAAACCAAAAGCGGTCGGCGAGAGCGGCTCAGCGCGCACTAAAGCATCGATCAACTCCACCGCACGCGCCACTTCGCCGTGTCGCGAACAAAATACCGTAGGCAGATCACGCCGCCCATCGCTACATTGATACGCCACTTGTAGCGCCATCTTGCCTAAAAAACCGGCACGCCGGCGCAACATAGGCGGCATCTCGGCCAGCTTAGGCTCGCCTTGCGCCGCGAACGGATGCGGTGCCTGCGCCCAAGCCTGCCAGGCCGCAGCACTCTCCACTCCAGGAGCCCAAGCGGCATGGCTAGCGATAGAGAAACTCAGCCGCGCTGTGCTCATGTAAAAACGCCTTATTTTTGTTAAAAATACATTATTTATTCGGTTCCAAAGCAATTATTTGGAGGTCGTGCAGTATGACGTCAAAATCAATAATAATCAATTAAATCAAGGGCTTTCACAAAGAAATGACGCCGATCTTAGTCTCGCTGCCGTCCAGAATACGGGGGGCTGCGATTGTTTAAAGCCAGCTGCCCGCAGGCGCATATTCCATGCGGCTCGCAGGCCAGGCAGGCTGGAAAGCCGCATGGATTATGCGCGCTGGGCTTGCCTCGTTTCCAACATCATTCGAGCCTACTATCGATGTGCGTCCACCTTATCCGCTTATGCACCTAAGTGCAGGTCTGAAATATCAGCGGCGTCAAGCCAAGTCGATCAACAACTTCCAAGGCTTTACCCCATACCAGCGCTTGCCCTCAGTCCATCATCAGCAGAAAGCCCCGCGCCTTTTCTGTGGGGCATAAGGCAAGAGTGTCCGATTAAAAAGTTTTTATAACATTTTTAGCTTTTGGCTCGCACACCTTCATAGCAAAAGGGAGCGGGCAATATTGGCGACATCGAAAAAGCGCATAATCAATCGAGTCTGACTACACTGATCTTGCTTGGAAATCAAAGCACGCTCGAACTTAAATAATCATTGATAACCATTTGCAGTTGGATCAGCTGTGATACGAAATAATTTTGTGCCCTGTTTCGCATAAACAAGTTGCCCCTCTCCCTTGTAAAAAGTTTCAACTCTATAGGTATCTTTACTAAAGATACCTCCGAATGGAATCCAAGCCTTTCCTGTTTGATAGGCTTTAAAATCGCTTGGCTGACCAATTAAATCTTCTACCTGTCGTTTAGACATGCCAATAATGAGTTTAGAGAATTTGCTGGAAGGTTTAGGCACACCAACAATTTCACCTTCAAAATCCCCATCTTTTGACATTACTTTTCGTGTGCCTGGCACATCTTGATTTTTTTCTTTATTTTTTGTTGCCTGAACTGCTTGCGTCTGCGGTGTTGAGTTAGTTGGGATATCAGATGATTTGGTAGATTGATTATTTGAACTTGCACACCCAGCCACTGCCAAAGAAATTATAAAAAACAGCAGAGTATTGGGTATTCGTAAATTATTATGGTGAATCATATTTTTATCCAGTCGTTCAATAGTGATATTAAAAAATTGCTTTTCTTCGCAAATCAAAAATCTGTAGCCAAATAATATAGCTTTGCAAATATACAATAAATAGGACTCACGCAAAAACAAAAGATGTGTAACAAGGTGTAAAAGAGAAAACGGATCTGTGCCGTTCTGGACCTGTCGAAACGTCCAGGCCGCTTAGATTATTGCCAGTATTTATTGGTAAATCCGATCAATCACACGATCACCAATTTTGCCAATCACGTGGAGAATATGAGTCACGATGGCATCAATCGCTTTTTGGGAAGTGAGAAGATGACTCCCCCCCAACATTTTCAAATTACGTCTCCACAGCAGATACTGCGCAGCTTTCCATCAAATAAGCCAGCAAGGCGAAATAACTGGCACATTACCTCAAATGGAAAAATATTCCGCCCCTCTCCCAGGCCGGACGCGCATATTCCATGCGGCTCGCAGGCCAGGCAGGCTGGAAAGCCGCATGGAATATGCGCGCTGGCGGCATGCTGGGTAGATTTTGTATTTCCGTGGCGGATTAAGCGGAGTAAACTAGCCAGCTTGAACAAGGAAACCGGCTATGAAATTCGAACATTTAGTAGAAATCAATGAACTGCACAACCCGCTGACCGAGGTGATTACGCGTGCACAGCTGTGGCGCGGTCTGGTGCTGCGGGCCGAGTCGCCACAATTGTTTGTGACCTATATCGATGAAGCCAACGTGACTGAGCGCACCGAAGTGAGCATGGCGCGCAGTCTGCGCTATGGCGAACTGATCATCGTCGATACCGTCAGCCTGGTGCATCTGGAGCATGTGCATTACGCGGTCGCTGAGCAAAAAGATATTCCGCAATCATCTTTGCGTATGAGCATAGAAGAACCGACGCCAGATGCGCTATTCGTGCGTTTCGCCTACGATGATGGCCACAGTGCCGCCGAAGATTTAGCCAATGAGGTCTACAACGAGTATCGCCGCTCGGCCTATCAGGAAGCCGACATCGACACAGTGCGTCTGATACGCGAAATGGCTGAGTACGGCAGATTGAACGGGGCTTTGTCTTAAGCCCTCAAAAGCCAGGCTTAGTGCTGCGACAGCAAGCGCCCCTGTAACAGCTGTATCAAGGTGCGTATGGCTAAAAACAGCACTAGCGCACTGGCCAGCAACACCGCTGCTAGCGCCACCTCGGGTGGCCAGCCGCCGCGTCGTACCGCCTCCACGATGCAAGAGGCAAGCGCTGCCACCGGAAAAGAAAACGACCAGAAACTGAAGGAAAACGGGGTCTGGCTCCACCAGCGCCAGCGCGTCAGCACCGCAAACACTGGTCCGCTGGCGATCCCCAGACCTATCATAATGAAGTCGGCCGACAGTTCTGGCCACACCGTAGCGACTGCCAGGGTGCCGACCGCTGCCGGCGCGATTTCTATCCCCAGAGTAGGTCGCAGGCCGATCGGTAGCGGCCCGGCAAACAAACGATTCAAGATCCGCACCTCAAGCAAGGCCCAGCCGCCTAGGCCCATCCCCATGAGCAACATGGCAAACCCGGGCAAGCCTATGGCCATCAAGGCCATGGCACCGACAAAACCGCCGGGTACGATGGGTACGTACAAGGCGGGACTGAGTAATTCTGAAGGCATCTGGCCGGTCGCCAGTTGCGCCACGATATGCCAGGCGATGAGTGCCTGCAACATCAGGCACAGGGCAATAACCAGATTGACCGCGGCCTGCCAATCAGGATGGGTGGGCCGCAATAACACCACCGCCAATAAGCAGGTAACCGGCATCAAAGCCAATAAAGCGCCCTGTACCGGATGCCTAAATTCTTGCCTGAACACCCCATGATGCAAGACTAATTTGGCGGCAGACAAAAGCAATAACAGCGCCAACAATCCTAGTCCCAGCCATAACAAGCTCAGCGTCAGCGCTGGCACGATAGCCCAGCCAAAACTGGCGAGCCGCTGCCAGCTGCCAGCTAAGGCCAATAATCCTAAAGGTATGCTGAACAAGCCGGGATGCAGGCGCGCCAACCAGGGACGTGCCAGAGGATGTACAGATGCGCTGGCGACAGAGGTATCAGGAATGGCGCGCACAGGCGGCTCCGTGGAGAGGGGGTCTGTCATGATGCGGCCAACAAATTCTTGCTTGCAAGCGCAGTCTTCAAAAATTGTGGATTGTCTTGCGCCCGATCAAGATATGCAGGATCAGCAGCAGCGGCAAGCCCAGGCCGAGCACACTATGCGCGCCCGACCACCAGATCCGACTCTGTTCCGAGGCCAGATAATACAGGGCATAGCCGCTCATGCTGAGACTGGCAAAGAGTGCAATCATGCTCCAGCCAGTCGCGCGATTGCGCTGTGCGCGGTGGGCACGGCGCATATGTAATTGCAGCAGTGCGCCAAGCAAAAACAGGCACAGCATGGCCAAGCCACCATGCACTTGTATCGCGGGATGTTCCCAGGGATGCAGGCTCTCGCCAAACTCACCCACCTGGCGTAAAAAATAGCGCGCGATCAGCCAGACCGCGCCGCTCAATGTCAAACCACTCAGCACCGCATACAGAGACCAGCGATGCCAGCGCTCCAGGCGAAAATGCTGATGACGATGTGCGGCTAAAGCTTGTGAGGGATGATGCAGGCTAGGTTTAGCGTGACGCATGGGCGAATTCTTCCGGCAAAAATCAAGATCAAGCCTCAATTATAAAAGCATCGGCGGCAAAATTGGTCAAACTTGGATGCTGCGCGTCGCTACTGGCCGCCACCACCTTGGTCAAGGCATCGGCCCAGATGCACAGGGGCGCACGCACACTGACACTGCCGACTGCGATTAAAGGCGCACCGGTCCTGCCATGCACCAAGGCACTGACCTGCTGCTGCGCATGCATGCGCGCCGAGAAGTAACTACCCGAGGTCGCCATCGCCTGATTTTTTAATAGTATCGTCTGTGCCATTTTGGCAGGGGCATGCGGGTCGCGGATCGCAACCTCTATCGCCTCATCACCGATCACGCGCAGATCGCCACCGGCATTCACGCAGGCGTTTTGCACGCCAGCTTGCTGCAAGGCGAGCATCGCCTGATCGACCGCGTAACCTTTCGCGATGCCGCCCAAATCGAGCAAGTCTAGCCGCAGTTTTTCGATGCGATTATTGCTCATCAAGCGCCAGGCCTGCTGCTGTGCCTGATACGTCAGCGCGGGCTGGCTATCGAGCCGGTGCGGCAGATACTCCCAAGCGACCAAATTGGCAGCGACCCGGATATCAAACAAGCCCGCACTCAGCTGGGCCAGCTGTAGCGCAGCCTTGATCACCTGATAGGTATGCGGATGTATCACCAATCGCGCACCAACTGGCGCATCATTGATATGGCTGACGTCGCTATCATGGTACTGATAACTCATCAGCATATGGATCTGCGCCAGCACCGAGAAAGCCGCCTGAAACGCCCGGTTCAAGGCCGCCTCAGAAAGCTCATCGCCTATACTGATTTCTACCAGTGTACCCAGCCAGGGTTGCGCTCTGCGCTTCACTTTTTAAGTGCTACCTGGGCGATTGCCGCAATCCGCCGCACCCCGTCAGTCACATGGCTGCAAGACAAAGTGGCACCGCTGATATTCGCGATGCCCTCGCCTACACTCAGACCAGCGCCAGCGCTCTTGCCAACAAACTGCTTGCGCCAGTTGGCATTTTTGATCTCTAAGCCGTGGCTTTCCCGATATGTCAGAATTTCTACCTGGCGCACGCTGGCGTCCGGCTGCAAACCGACCGCATAAGAGATGAGCTCGAATTTGCCGATCACATCATCCAGCACGATATAACCCAAGAGTTTTTCATCTTTGTAGGCAGCAATCACACGCCAGGCCACAGAACGCGCCGGCAAGCCCGCGAGTTTCTCGACCTGATGCATTTGCTCTAGCGTTAATTGCAAAGTGCTGGCCTTAAACGCATTGGCCTCAGCAAAGATCACTTGCTGGGCCTGCTCTACGCTTAAATACTGGGTCGCAAAAGCGCTGCTACTAGCCAGCGCCAGCGTCGATAAAATAAGCGGGGAAAGCTGCTTCATTGAGCCAATTAGAACGAGTAACCGACGCCAAGATTGAATCTATCCATGCCGCTGTCACGTTTAAATTTCTGGAAATCGGCTTTCAAGACCACGCCTTCGCCAATTCTGAAACTGGCACCCAAAGTGGTGACTTTCTCAGCATCGCTAGCGGCCACGCCCAGACCTTGCGGCACTGCGCTATAACTGGAGGCGGTGTTAAATTCTTCGTAGCGCAGGAAGGGGGTCAGACTGTAATCGGTATTGCTCCAGACCTTGTAAGCGCCCTGCAGATACCAGCCAAAAAAGGCGGATGGCACGGGAGTCACCTGACCGACAAAAGTCAGATTAAGTGCTTCGGTATTGCTAATGGTGCCGCGAGCATACAATGCCGACAGATCCCAGTTGCCTGGGGTGTAACGCGCATGCGCATCCCACAAGGTGACGCGGGCATCGTTAGCTGCAAAATCGGTGGTGCCATGACCAGCCTTGCCGCTAAACACAGAAGCGCCTAGCAGTAAGCCCGGGATGCCACGCCAGTTCAAGGCACCATGCACACTCAGGTCACGCGATTTGGCCAATTGTCCTTCTTGGTGGATACTTGCCAACGGTTTTTCACGGCCGTCGGTTTTGGCAGCATCCCACTTACTCAAATCGAAACCAGTGGTCAGTCCAGCATCCCAGCTAAGTCCATTTTCATAGTTGCCGGAAACCCCAAAACCGGCTTCACGCCAGGTAGTTGGAATGATCGCGGTTTCGATAAAATTACGATGCACGCCAAAATACGCAGTCGGCTCATGGCTGGTATTGAGCAAACCTACCGGCATCAGGAACAGACCGGCCTTGGCGCGCAAACCATTTTCAAATTCACGCTCTACATACAATTGCTCGACTTCGACTTCGCCGTTGTCGTCTTTCGAGGCGATCGCATGTTCCCACTCAAACTCACCGACCATCTTGGTTTTACTATCGAAGCGATGCGTGATACCGATCACGGCGCGTGCCACATCGGTCTGGGCTTGATTGCTGGCATCACGTGGGCGCGTGTAAGCGATCTCGCCATAGCTGCTGATGACGGTGGCTGCGGCAGCTTGGCCTGGTGACGCGCTGGCAGTAGCGGCACTGCTGGCTACGGTGCTCGCCAGTGCCTCTTGTTTTTGTTCGACCTTGGCGGTCTGCTGGCGATTGGCTGCCAGTTCGGCCTTGATGGATTCTAATTCAGCGGCCAGTTTCTCGATTTTTTGCATCAACTCGGCTTCACCCGCAAATGCGGGCACGACTAAGGAAGTGCTTAAAAAGGAGGCGCACAGCGCTTGTGCTAAGAGAGTTTTTTTCATGATGATGGGTCGCCTAAGCTAAAGGATATATGTGGAGAGATTTAATTTTTGTAGCCGTCGTTCAGGGTGCCGAGAAACTTCACCACATCGTCGACTTCTGCCGGGCTTAATGCAGCCGCCATGCCAGGCTGGCGGTTATACGGCACTTCTTTAGTATTCACATTACCGATATTCGCGGCAGGCAAATCATTAAATTTCAATACTGAACCATCGCTGCCACTTGGATACCATTCCTCAGGATTGGTGTCGCGCCTCACGTAGAAGCTGACCGCCTCTTTCAAGCTAGTGAAACGCCCATTATGGAAAAACACTTTGCGGGTCGCGACATTGCGTAAGGTCGGGACTTTAAAGGCCCCACACAGCTCGGTGCGGTTGGTCAAATCAGTGCGATCCGGGCCGCACAGGCCAAGATCGAAATAAGCAGGATCGGCAGTGGCGGGAATCGCAAAATTGCGCGGCACGCCCAGATTATCGTAACTAAAATCGGTGAATAAAGGCGCAGCACCATTCGCGCCTTTGGCACTACTGTGGCAGCCTATGCAATTGCCCTTAGTTGGATTATTGAACAAGGCCAGCCCGCGTAATTCGGCCGCATCGAGCATGGCTTTACCGGCTAAGAATTGATCGTACTTAGAATCGTAAGGATGAAAGTCCTTATCTTCCAACTGATATTGCTGCAAAGAGAATTGCACACGCTCAAACGCCGTATCGGCGTTATCGAAAATGGCGCTGCCAAAGGCCTTTTGAAATTCTAAGGCATACGCGGTGCGGCGTAATTTCGCGACCACATCGGCCTTGTCCAGATTGGCCATCTCATGCGGAGCTAAAAATGGGCGCTCGGCCTGGATCGCTAAAGTTTGCGCACGACCATCATGGGTAAAACCACCGCCGGCCTTACCATCCTTACCAAACGAAAATCCCGGTGTCAGATTTAAGTAACGCAAAGAAGGCACGGCCCGAAAGCCCGGCACATTCAGATTGGCGCCACCCAATTGCACGCTCAGATTATTGCTAGGCGCATGCGCATTGG
The DNA here is from genome assembly GCF_003955735.1 of Undibacterium parvum. Classification (NCBI taxonomy): domain Bacteria; kingdom Pseudomonadati; phylum Pseudomonadota; class Betaproteobacteria; order Burkholderiales; family Oxalobacteraceae; genus Neoundibacterium; species Neoundibacterium parvum. Next base: position 2,024,737 of record NZ_CP034464.1, read on the forward strand.
CTGGATCATGGCAAGTTGCGCAAGACATTTTGCCTGAAGCAGAAAGGCTGACATCCTTAAAGATTTTTTCGCCCAAGGCGGCAGGCGCGCTCAGCTGCGCTTCGGCCGGCGGCGTGGCCGTGGAACTGGAACTGGAACTGGAGCTAGCGCCACCACCGCAGGCGCTCAGCATCAAGCTCAAGGCGGCACTCAGTAACAGTGGGGATTTTTGAAACAAACCTGTCCTGGCAGTCGCTCGCGGTGCCAATGTTTTTATGAAACGCATAATAATTTCCGTTGCGATGGGCCGAATTTTAGCCAACATCTTAAAATGTCATTCAAATACAAATGAGAATGATTGTCATTATATTGTCAAATCCACCCCGCGATCAAGAACTAAGCGCAGCGTATTCTTGCGCAAGCACAAGAAACAACGAATGAACAAGGAAATTAGGCTTTTTGAAAAGCCACAAATAGAATGCAATGGCTTAGTTATTTTAGCCAAATGAAAAAGCCCCTGGCATCAACCAGGGGCTTTTTGTAATTCGTCTGGCACGCCAGCAAAAATCAAGACATGCTCAGAAACCTAAATCGGCCAACAGGTCATCGACATTCTCCTGATCCATCAAGACCCCACCCACCGCGCCTGGGCCAGCCAGCATTTCTTCTTGTTTGATCGAGCTGATCATGCCGGCTGGGGCACCGCTGACCAAGAGTTGTAGCAAATCGGTTTCGGTGCGTGCCAGTAGCGACACCACTTTTTTGATCAACTGCCCGGTCAGATCCTGAAAATCTTGCGCCATCATGATGTCAGACAAAACTTGCTGCATCAGATCGCCGCTGTTATGGGTAAAACTAATGAACTCTTTGGTTTGTTTGCCCAGCGCGAGTAGCTCTTCCTTACTCAGAGTTTCCAGGTCTTGCGCGTTCCACAGGCGCTCCATCTCGGCCGCGCCTTCTGAAATTTTCTTTTGTATAGGCAGAGTTTCTTCGACCTTGCCCAAGACCGTGTTGGCCGCGTTTTCTGTCAGGGTAGCGACATGGTGCAGTCGTTCACGGGCCGAAGGGAACTCATTGCTGGCCTCGGCCACAATGCCATCAGCGCCTACCGTGGTCAGGGCATCGTACAAGGCGCGTACCACATGACCCAGACCTTTGAACATCATGTCGGGATTATCGGCTGCCGCATTGCTCACTGCTGTAGCTGCATCACTCATAGTCGCGCTCTCTTTTTGATGACGAATAGTCAAACTGTCTAGAACTGCAAGATAACGTATTCTGCACCTAAAACGAAGCGAAATATCATTATTCTTGTTATGCAATTCTAGGAAATTTCTTCAGGCTTTGCTGAAATACTAGCAAAAGTGTGCAACTCCTTCGACAGCCAGCCGATAATCTTGGATAATGCCGCCATACGCGCACTGTATTTTCGTCGCAAAGTAATCAAGAATTTCCGCGCAAACTAGCCGCAAACTACCGCCTACACTCACCCAGAAAGCCATCATGCCTACTCTAGCCAGCCCTCCAGAACCGGTACAAGCGAAACAACTGAAACGCAAACAATTTGCCAGCAATGGCGATGTCCACATCTTAGGTGATGTACAGATTAGCACCCAGATGCTGGTCGGTGGCGATCTGCTGGTAGATGGCGATTTGCAAGCCGAAGAAGTGTTTTGCCTGGGTAAGCTGACAGTGACCGGGAATATCCAGGTGCAATCCCTGTACGTCGGTCAGGCCTTGGATTGCGGTGGCGATATCGAAGTCGAGTTTTTGCTCAAAACCGGTTGCAGCGCCGATTGGATGGCGCGCATGCTAGAACTCGATCAAGCCAAACCGGCCAAAGACGGCAGTCCCTACATGGATAAACTGGTGCATCCGGCGATTTTGCAACGCAATAGCCATCAAGAAGTGTTCGGCGGCTATGGCGATATTCAGGCGCTCGGTTATCTGGCTTGCGATGTCTTAGATTGCCACGGCGATGTACAACTCGATGGCGTGTTTGATGTGGTCGAAGTGCAATATCTGGGCGGCCACCTGACAGCGAGCGAAATAGAAGTCGCCGGTGACTGCAATTGCAAAGGCGAGCTATTCAGCGAAACCGACATCACGGTAGCCGGTAGCCTGTTCGCCGCGACGGTGACCAGCGAAGGCAATATTGACTGCGGTGCGCTGCATAGCTTGGGCGACATCAGTTGCTGGGGTTACTTGCGCGCCAGCAATGAAATCAGCAGCTTGAATGGTGAAATCCATTGCGGCCGCTGGATCGCCACCAAGGGCAGCGTGTTTGCCGCCAAATACATCAAGGCTGGCGAATCTGTGGTGGCTGAAAAAGGCATCAACTGCGGTGACGACTACGGCATCCTGGCCGCCACTTCCTTGCGCCGTTCACGCTGGGAAAAACTCGGTATGGTGTCGGCACCCAAGCAACCCGAGCACCTCTTGTCTGGTCAGTTTGTTGCGGGCAAAAAACGCAGCCACATCGATGCTCTGGAAAAGAAACGTGATTGGGAACTCGATTGGGAAATCCCACGCCGCTTGAAACGCGAAGCCGAACTAGGCTAAACGCGGCGATTTAAAATGGGGCGAGTCGGGTACTCGCCCTTTTTTTATTTACCAGCCAGTCACAACAAAGTGCGGGTCCAAAGACACTTTGCTTTTCTTGCATTTAATGTCACTATATGTAGACAACATCCAAGCAAAGGCTGTCCATGCCAGGCTATCTTGATACTGCCAAACGCTGGTGGCGCAGAACACGAAGACAGAATAAAGTCGTGCAAGCGGAGGCAGCACTAGAAACCTTGCGCCGTTTTCGCACGATTTCCCCTTTGCTGCTACTCATCAACCTGGTCTTTATTCTGAGCTTCTGGCAGTTTGGCTATGATGTCAGAGCTGGTTTTCTAGCGCCACATACGCTCGCCATCATCCAGATCCATAGTGTGATGGCCTTGTGTAATCTGCTGCTGGGTACGCTGAGCCACTACCTGTGTCGTCACAGCGCCGCCTTACCTGCCAAGCCGCTGTATACGCGACTGCTGCAACTACTGATCTGCCTCAGCTACCTGCTGTTTGCCGTCAGTATTGCCGTGGCAGATCAGTTAGTTACCACTAGCCTTACCCCGTTTGTCTTGATTTGCCTGTTGGTAGCGATGCTTTCACTGATGCCGCCCGGTAGCAGCATCGCGTTATTCTCACTCACCTATTTGATCTATTTTTATGCTATCGCCAGCACCCAAGATCAAGCCGAGATTTTGTTTAGATTGCGCGGCAATGGTCGGGACGTTTTGCTGATGTGTGCGGTAGTCTCTAGCATAGTCTGGCGCCAATACGTGGTAGCCATTTTATTGAAACGTGAAATCCTGCGGGCGCACCAGACGCTGGCACGTAAACAAAGCGAATTAGAATTTCTGGCCATGCATGATCCGCTCACCGATCTGTACAACCGGCGCGAATTCATGCGTCTGGCCGAGATGGAATTAGCCAGGGCGCGCCGCTTCCCTACCGACAGCAATCTGATCGTGCTTGACCTCGATCATTTCAAGCGCATCAACGATGAATATGGGCATCCGCAAGGCGATTTAGTATTGAAAAAAATCGCACATGTGCTCATCAGTAGCATGCGGGAAACCGATGTGGTAGCGCGTCTGGGCGGAGAAGAATTTGTTATTTTACTGCCCAAAACCGGGCAAGCCGATGCCATCGCGGTAGCCGAAAAAATCCGCCTGCGGATCGCCGCCGAATCTTGCCAGGATGGCGAAAAATCGCTGCCCTTGAGTGCCAGTTTTGGTGTCAGTGGTTTGCAAGTGGGGCAAACCGCGACCCTAGAAGACCTATACCTGGCGGCTGACCGTGCCCTGTATCGCGCCAAACAAACTGGCCGCAACTGCGTCCACTACGCAGCCCCAGGCCTGGTCGCCAGCCCAGCACCGCTCAGCTTACGCGGTCATGCGGGCGACAGCTAGTTTTAAGTTCTCGCCTGCCATTCGCTGGCCAGCAAACCATACATGGCTGAATCGGATTTGACGCCACCGACGATCCAGCGTTCGCGCAATAAACCTTCCAGCGTAAAACCCATGCGTGTCAGCACTTTGGCCGAAGCCAGATTGGCCGGATCAATATCGGCCTCGATACGATTGAGTGCTAACTCCTTAAAGCCATACCCCAGCAAAACCTGCATGGCTTCCTGCATATAGCCCTGGCCCCAGGCCTCAAACGCCAGACCATAGCCCACTTCGCCGCGCCGGCATTGCTGATCCAGATGAAACAGATCGCAAGTACCCAGCAAGTGCTCATCCTCACAGCGAAACAGCCCAAAACCGATACTGCCGCCCGTCTCCATGCCGAGCCGGTTGCGACTGATTTTTTCTTCAGCGCTGGCGATACTAGTCCATGGCGGCGAACTCCAAAACTCCATAATGCGCGGATCGGAATAAATCGCAAACAAGGCACTGGCATCGGCCTCAAGTAAAGGACGCAAAATCAGGCGGCTAGTGCGAAGGCGGATCTGGTCGAAGGCGGGCATAAGGATAATTTACTTGGGACAGAGAGCAGGCAGTGTAGCATCCACCCGAGTCCGATTTTCGATTTATCCAAAAACGATGCGCCGCTTGCGCATAGTCCATGCGGCTTTCCAGCCACCCTGCCCGCTCACGCATAACCCATGCGGCTGTCCAGCATGCCATGCGAATTCAAGTTCGAAATGCGACGGAATTAGGTGTTAAATTAAATAGTACTTCATGTGGCGTTTTGTAGCCTAAAGTTTTTCTGGGGCGATGATTCAGGCGGTCTTCAATGTGTTGAATGCGCGCCCTGGAAAGTGTCTTCAGACGCATTCTTTTTGGTATGTATTGACGGATCAAACCATTGGTATTTTCATTGCGGGAGCGCTGCCGAGGGCGACCAGGATCGGCAAAGAAGACCGGTAAGCCCATGTCTTTGAAGTGCGCAAATTCACAGCCATTATCTAAGGTCAGTGAAAGGCCGGGTAATCCATTGAGTTCCTTACCAACCGCAGCGGCAACAGTGATGGCCGTCTTTTGCAAGACGGGAGAGATTTTGGTGTACAAGCTTTTGCGTTCGACCAAAGTGAGTAGGCAGTGATGATGTGACTGTCCGCGGATGGTGTCGCCTTCCCAGTGACCAGCAATCTCTCTTGTCAACGCGCCTTTGGGACGCTGTCGAATACTCTTGCGACCGGCCGGATAGCTAGATTTGGCGGGCTTCCAGACGTTGGCAAGCTGATAGCGACGTAATTTTTTATTCAATGCACTCTTGGTACGCCGTATCCAGTTGTAGATCGTTTGGTGACTGATAGACCAATTCTCTTCACTGCCCGCAATGCGCAAACGTGCGCTGATTTCGTCTGGAGACCATTCTTGATTTAATAAATGTCGCACCAGCGGCCAGATTTCTTTCGGTTTGGTTGGATGATTGGCCGCGCTTTTGGCAATGCGTTTAAGCGCTCTTTCATTGGACGCGAGGGCGTTGTATTTTTGATTTACTTTGCCTCGCTTGATCTCACGATAAATGGTCGAACGATCTACCCCAACTGCTATAGCAATCTCACTTACGCTGGTTTTTGATCCCAACAGACGTTCAATCTGGGAACGCTGTTTAGCTTTGAGATGAGTAAATTCCATTGCGATTTCCCTCGGTTAAGAACAACACAAAGGTACTCCTGTAACGAGAAAAACCTTTGTATTTTTATCCTTTTACCGTCGCAATTCGAACTTTAATTCGCAAGATAGGCTGGAAACCCGCATGGGCTATGCGCAAGCGCCATGCCGTCTTTGTCGTCGCTCGCCCTGAGTCGCAACAGTGAGCGATAGATTTTCTGGTTTTTAATTTACTTGCCTAAGCTTAGCGCTCTGCCTATAGGCGTATCGATATTTGCCAGGAACCAGGCGGTAGTGGTCAATAGCGCGACCTGGCGGCGTAGGTTTTCCGGATCGACTTTATCGAGTGTGTCGGCGCTGGTGTGGTGGTAGTGAAAATAATCATGGGTATCGACCAGCGGCTCAAAGCTTGGCACCCCGGCTTCTTCCAGGCCGCTCAGGTCGCCGGTATCTAAGGCATCGGCGCGCTTGAAAACGCCGGCACCGATAGGCTGCAAGGCTGCCATCAACGGTGCAAACAAAGCTTCGGACTTAGCCGGGACGCTCGCCAGTAAGCCGAACGGGCGGCCAGCGCCGGAGTCGCTTTCTATCGCCGCGATGTGTTTATCGAGCTTGGGCGGCTGATTTTTTTGGTAGGCCAGCGCGCCGCGGCCGCCGTTCTCTTCATTCATCCAGGCGATCATGCGTATGGTACGGCGTGGTTTTAGTGCTAGCCGTTTCAAGGTCTCGATCACGCCCATGGCACCGGCGACTCCGGCACCATCGTCTATCGCCCCGGTGCCCAGATCCCAGGAATCAAGATGGCCGGAGACAATCACGATTTCATCGGCTTTGTCGCTACCCGGCCAGTCGGCTATCACGTTAAAACTATCGGCATCGGCCAGGATTTGCGGCGTCAGAGTGAGGTGCATAGACACCGCCCCGCGTGCCGCCAGCCGGCTGATGAGCATGGCGTCTTCGGCAGTCACTGCCGCTGCGGGAATACGATTGGTCGGATCCAGACTGGTGGCGCCGGTGTGCGCCAGACGGAAATTAGCGCCACCGACAGCACGCACCAGCGCCGCCACCGCACCCAGTTTGGCCGCTGCTTTGGGGCCTTTGCTGCGGTATTGCGCGCCCTCGCCATATGCCGGGCCGGCCAGACCGCGATCAGCCATAGCTTGGTTAAACGGCACATCAAACAGCACAATACGTCCCTTGACCTCAGCAGCGCGCGCTTGTAGTTCTTCAAAATTATGTACCACGATAATTTCTGCGGTAAGCCCGGTGTCGGCGGTCGCGCCAGATCCGCCTAGCGCGGTCAATATCACCCTTTGCGACAAGCCGGCAGGCCGGCCTGCATATTCAATCAACTCCGCAGTTTCTGCGCCACGTACCCAGTGCGGCACTTTGACCGGTTCTAAGCTGACGCGCGCGCCGAGCTGACGCATGGCCTCGGCCACTTGCGTGACTGCCGCCGCGGCACCGGGCGAGCCGCTTAAACGTGGGCCGATCAGGTCTGTCATATCGGCCAGCCTTTGGTAGGCATAATCGCTGTCCATGGCGGCAGTGCGGATTTTCTGCAAGTGCGCGGCATCATTGCCGGAGGTGGCTGCCAGCGCATTGACGCTTAGGCTGGCGCTCAACAACAAAGAAATACTGCATAAGGCTTGAAGCTTGAAACGCATGTCTATCCCCGGGCTTGAAAGAGCAAGCGGCAGACCCGCTTGCGGAGCCAAGAACATAACGCATCTAGTTACTATTTGCTAGAGCTGAGGCTTATATTTGCGTATATCCGCCATCGACACAGAGCTCGACGCCGTTGACAAAACTAGCCGCGTCTGAGGATAAAAAGAGTACGGCAGCGGCGATTTCTTTGACATCCGCCAAGCGCCCGGCGGGCACCGCGTCTTTCAAATAGTGGGCGAGTTCAGCGATCTGCGGCGCCGTCATTTTCAGACCTGTTTCTAAAATTGGCGTCAAAGTGACACCCGGGCTGACCGTATTGACGCGGATTTTTTGCGCCTTTAAGTCGTTACACCAGGTACGTGCAAAAGAGCGCACCGCCGCTTTCGAGGCGCTGTACAGACTGAGGTTTTGCATGCCCTTATTTGCCGCCACCGATGCATTTAATACGATGCTGCTACCCGGATTCATGAGCGGCAATACACTTTGTACGGTGAAGAAGACGCCTTTCACATTGGTATCAAAAGTCGCGTCAAAAGCGGCCTCAGTGGTGCTACCGACGAGGTTGTTTTCTGCGATACCGGCATTGGCAAACAGCACGTCCAGAGTGTCTCCGTTGTGGCGGATTTTGCCGGCCATTTGTTCCAGTTGCGCCAGATTGCCAACGTCGGCCACCAGAGCGACCGCGCGCTCACCTAATTGCGCTTGCGCTAACTCGAGTTTTTGCGCATTACGGCCTATGATGTACACGCGTTTCGCACCTTGTTCCAGATAGGCTTGTGCTGCGGCAAAGCCTATACCGGAAGACGCGCCGGTGACCAAAATGGTTTTGTTATTAAAATCTGACATGCCTGACTCCAAAGATATTTGAAAATTTCAGTCGCCGCCAAGCGGCGATACAGATGAACAGTGTAGAAGCTAAGCTTTTAGCGAACAATCCGTATAATGCTCAGTAGATTAATGAATATGGCTCAACAATGAACTCTGACCTCAATGCGCTTTCCGCCTTTGCCCGTGTCGCCTATTGGCGCAGTTTCCGGCGTGCCGCGCAGGAGCTGCAAGTGTCGCCTTCGGCCTTAAGTCACACCGTCAGTAAACTGGAGCAAACTTTGGGCTTGCGTCTGCTCAATCGCAGCACGCGCAGCGTGAGTCTGAGTGATGCCGGTGCGCGTTTGTTTGCACAGCTTAATCCCGCCCTGGATCAAATTAGCCAGGCGCTGGATGTCTTGAACGAAGTACGCTTGCGTCCCATGGGTAAGCTCAAACTGAATGTGCCGCGGGTGGCGGCGCAATTGGTGCTGGCACCTAAATTAGGACAATTTTTAGCTGCATTTCCTGATGTGCAATTGGATCTAGTGACTAACGACGCTCTGGTCGATATCGTCGAGCAAGGCTGCGATGCCGGCATACGTTTTGGCGAAAGCCTGCAGCAAGATATGATCGCCGTAGCTATAGGCCAGCCTTTGCAATTTTCTGTGTGTGCTTCGCCCGAATATCTGCGGTTGCACGGCATCCCGAAAAAACCCAAAGACTTACTCAAGCATGCATGTCTGCAGTATCGCTTTCCTAGTGATTTACATTACGTATGGCAGTTTTTAGCGAATGGAAAAGCGCTGGATGTCGCCACCAATGGCGCGTTTGCCTCGGACGATTTTACGACCATTATCCAGGCGGCAGTAGATGGCGCAGGGATCTGCTACACCTATCAGGCGCACGTCGCAGCCCTGATAAAACAGGGCAAGCTGCAAGCTATTTTGCAAGAAGCGATACCGCCTGCTGAGCGTATGTATCTGTATTACCCCAGCCGCAGCAACCTATCGCTAAGTCTGCGTGCCTTCATTGATTTTTATAAATAGGTTGAGCATTAAAGCGTGTTCGACATTATCCGGATCCTAAGCTAGGTACAAAATCTGCCTATTTATTTTGCACATGCCGCTTGACAAAGGTAATTTGCCAGCCTAAGATACCTACCAACTAGTCGGCACATAAACGATAAGAAGGTAAGTCATGAAACTCAATACAGATTTTTCACAGCGTGTGGTGCTACAGACTGGCGATTTGCCTTGGGTAGATGCGCCGGTCGCGGGCATACAACGTCAGTTGCTGGAAAGAGATGGCGCCGAAGTGGCACGTGCCACGTCGGTGGTGCGTTATGCGCCGGGCTCGCAGTTTCCGAATCATGTGCATGAACTGGGCGAAGAGATTTTTGTTCTGGATGGGGTTTTCAGCGATGAGTCTGGCAGTTTTGGCGCAGGAACTTATCTCAAAAATCCACCCGGTTCGTCGCACGCACCTGGCTCTGCGAGCGGCTGCACCCTGTTGGTAAAATTGCGCCATCTTGACCCAGATGACCAGCAGGCTGTGATGATTGATACTCGCAACGCCGCGTGGTTTCCCGGCATGGTGCCGGGCTTATCGGTGATGCCCTTGTCTGAATTCGGCGGCCAACATACGGCCTTGGTGCGCTGGGCACCGGGTACCCAATTTAATCCGCATAGACACTATGGTGGCGAGGAAATCTACGTGCTGGAAGGGGTGTTTGAAGACGAGTTCGGCCGCTATCCGGCGGGTACCTGGATGCGCAGTCCGCATTTGAGCGCGCATTGTCCGTTTAGCAGCGAAGGCTGTACTATTCTGGTCAAAACTGGTCACTTGCCATTATCCAATCTCAAACAGGCATAAGCATGAAGCATTTTTCCGAAATTTCTAGCAGTGCCGAACGCGTGGTGGACGCCGCCGAAGGCTTGATACAGCAGCACGGCTACAACGGTTTTTCCTATGATGACGTGGCGCAACTGGTGGGGATTAAAAAGCCTAGCATTCATCATCACTTCCCCAAAAAAGAAGAGTTGGTGGCGGTGGTGGCGCAGCGTTACACCCATCGCTTCCGTAGCGAATTATTGAATATCGAAGGCCAGCATGCCAAGGCTCCGGATCGGCTGAGCGCCTACGCGGCACTGTTCCAGCATACCTTCGCTCTCGACCGTCGCTTGTGCGTATGCGGCATGCTGGGCGCCGAAACCGATTCACTGCCGGAACTGGTCGCCAGCGAAGTGGCGCACTTCTTTAAAGTCAATCTGGATTGGCTGTGCCTGGTGATAGGCGAGGGACAAAGCGCCGGGCTGATCAATGCACGCATCAGTGCAGCGGCGCTGGCCGAACAGTTTTTGTGCGCGATGGAGGGTGCCATGATGGTCGGCCGCGGTATGCGATCAGCACGCGGACCGGCAGCCGTTGGGCAAACTTTTATCGCGACGGTGACTATCGCTTGATGCCGCTAGTTTAATCTTGAGTTTCCCAAAGTGCTGGCATAGAACCGGCACTTTTTTTCAGTAGTAAACCTACCGACTAGTCGGTATTTAATTTAATCATTTTTGGAGAAATAATATGTCTGCAGAATCTATCGCCTTAATCATTGGTGGCTCATCCGGTATGGGTAAAGAGAGCGCCAAACGCCTGCTGCAAGCAGGTGTCGTGGTTAAAATTTTATCGCATGATGAGCAAAATCTGGCTGCCGCAAAACTCGATCTGGAGAGCATGACTGGTGGCCAGGTAGAAACAGTGAAGGTGGATTTATACGATACCCGGCAAGTGCAGGCTTTCATTGCGCAGATCGCACAAGAGCAAAGACATATTCGTTATCTGGTCAACGCCGCTGGATTTTTCAAGCCAGTCAGCTTTCTAGAGCACAGTACGCAAGATTATGATTTGCAGATGGATCTGAACAAGGCATTTTTCTTCATCACCCAGGCGGTGGCGCAAAATATGAAACAGCATCAGGGTGGTGCGATTGTGAATATCGGCTCAATGTGGGCGCACCAGGCCGTTAAGGCTACCCCTTCATCAGCCTATTCCATGCAAAAAGCCGCGCTGCATGCACTGACCAAAAATCTTGCGATGGAATTGGGCGAATACGGCATCCGCGCCAATGCGGTGGCTCCGGCGGTGGTATTGTCCAGCATCTATAAATCTTTTATCGCTGAAGATCAGATCAAAGAATCCTTGCAAGGGTTTAATAGCTTCCATCCTATCGGTCGCATCGGTGCGCCGGAAGATATCGCCGATGCGATAGAGTTCCTGCTCTCGGACAAGGCAAGTTGGATCACCGGTACCGTGCTTGATGTGGATGGCGGCGTCATGGCAGGGCGCAATTAATCCTTGTCGAACAGAACGAACGGGACCAACAGAGTGAGCGTAAATCCAATGCTGGCCTAGCCTCACTCGGTATCTATTGGTATCTATCCGCAGCAGTATAGAAAGCGCTCCATGCACAATTCAGATTTTCAAATTGAACTAGTCACGCACTTTAATCAGATCCGTCACCAGTTGACTGACCCCGGCCAGATCACGGTCCTGCACTTGGCGGCTGAACTGGTTGGCATTGCCAGCGGGTCGGGTATGGGCCCGCCTGAGACGCAGATTCTGGCCTTAGGTGCGCAACGCAGCGCGCGCGAATATTTTAGGTTAACACCACCCGGTAGGCAGGAGTTTGAGTTAGCGATAGAGCGCGTTGAGGATGAAATTATTCGTGCCAGTAAGCTGTTGCCGCTGCACGCTAAACTTTATTCCAGCGACCAGCTGGTGCGCCAGATCGCTTTGCTCGCAGGCGTCCCCGACAGCGCGTTCATGTTGCTTGACCTTGAGACGATGGAGCGCTGCTTTAGCCGCCTGGCGGCCGTGATACAAGGTCAGCCCGCCACGCATGAGGGCATACCGCTCGACAATAACTTCGCTGCCACTTTACTGATACTGCGCGAGTTCATGCATCACTTAAGTTTTTCCAGTATCTGCATACTGCGCGGGGTTTAGCTAAGTCTTAATAAATCGCGGCACAAACTATAAGCTCAAGCAGGCCCCAACTCGCATATTCCATGCGCCTTTGCGCACATCTGCCCTGAGAGCCGCATCCTGCTTAGCTATTGGCGGGGGTGCTTGAAAAAACTAAGCAAACCAAGCAAATTTATCGGCCAGCTTATTTTCTGGCATCGTACTGCAGCAGATGGCTGGCGCTACGTTGTGCGCTGATGCTGCTGTTCTTGGACAGCGCGCTGGCGCTCTGGCCGCTTTGACTCAGGGTCCAGATCAGCTCCAGATCACAACTACGCACTAGGGATAAATTCGGGTTGGCTGAATTGAGCGCCCTGCTGGCGTCGTTCAGAGCTTGATCCAACTCCAGGGTGTCGATACGATAGACGGCACCGCCAGCAGCGCTGGGCTCATACACGGATTTAAGCGCCGTTGTGGCTTCAAACACGCTAGTGTCAGCACGCTGACAGAGCATCTTAGTACTGGCCGAGATCGCGGCATCACTCGCTACATCGAGTTGCACATACAAGCTGCCAGCCGAACGCCCGAGCGCAATCTGCTCGCTCGGTGAGACGATGGCAAATTGCTTGGGCATGCTCACGCTACTGACAAAGGCCTCGCTGCCACGATTAAAACTCACGCTAACACTCGCTTGTGGGCTGGCATCAGCTAGATTTGCCACATATTTGGTGCCACTGCCATCGATATCGTTCAAGCTGCTGCTCTGACTGCCGATGCTGGCGCTCAGCTTGTCCTTGCCATTGAGGGAAACCAGCGTTGCCGAATTTGTGCTGAGGCTGAAACTAGCTTCTACTTTGACGCTACCAGCGTTTTGGCTAATCAGATAGTTGGCCCGAATTTCATCGGGACGCAAGGAGCTGGAATCCTTGCAGTCTTTGCCGCCACAGCTAGTCACTTCGCCCAAGCGCTTGATGAGATCGTCGGCGCCACCACCGCAACTGCTCAGCATGAAGCTGCTGGCCAAAGCCACCATCAGTAAGCGATATGGCCGCGGAGAAAAACTGTTGCTTGGGTGTGATGTCATATTGAATCTAAAAATTGGAATTTGAACTAGGGCAAAACTGCGCAGGGATGTAAATACTGATATATTTTACAACGATAGCCTTTGCGGACCGGCAAATTGTTAGCGATTTAGGCGCCTTAGAAACTAGTTACTGATGGTAACTTTGCTGTAACTTGCGCGCTCTATCTCGATGATCTCTACGCACAGTTGAACCTGGATGGCGGGCGGCCAAACGCAAGTTTGCTGCAGCGCCTGTAACAGTTGCTCAGAAAGCTGATGCTTGATGGCAGCACTGCGGCCACTGAGCAAGGCAAGCTTGAGGTGCACGAAGGCGTGGCCCTGAGTCTGGGTGCCGATCAGATAACTGGAAAAGGCGATGGCACGGCTTTTGATGTCTAATTCTTCAAACTCGCCAGAGGCCAGCAAGACGCGATTGAGTGTCAGTAATGCGGCGGCGGCATCAAAGCCGCTGAGTTGATCGCTGTACTCTAAACTCAGGTGGGGCATGGTAAATCCTTATGCTAGCGCGATGGCGCTATGGCGTCGACATAGCAAAAGCCACATTATAGCGACTAAGTAGCGCAGCACCTGAGTAGCAAGCCGACAGCGGGCTGACACGCAATGCGCCAGCCCGCCTTAAAATTACAGCGAGACGTGCATATCGTAACGCGCACCGCCAGAGAACAGACAGCTACCGGTGCCCAAAGAAGTACTGCTCATGGTGTAATCGCATTTTACAAAACCGCCGCGATTACCACTGGCATTAGCACGCCCCTTCGATGAGCCCGGCTCGCGGGTAGCCTCGCCAGAAAAGCTTTCACTGCCGACAGTAAAACTAAATTCACCATGACCACGCTCGGGATTGCTGATGGTGCCGGTAACCCTACCCAAGGCGGCCGCAGCCTCGTTGACCGGATACAGGCGCGCCGTGTAGACCGGGCGCGGCAGCGGCGGCAGTATGGCAACGGCCGAGGCATTTGCGGAGTTCAGACTATTATTGCTATTAGAATACGATTGCATAGGCACCACGTAGCAACCGGACAATCCTGCACACAGGGCGCTCAGTGTCAGGCCAGCTTTGAGTTTCAACATTGCGTTTATTCCTATTAAGAGTGTGTCTGAAAGCACGCAGCACCTGCGAAGCTTGCCCTGCGTCCATTGCCATTTAGGCAGCGCCAGTGTAGAGGGCAAGTATCAAATTTCGCTAGCGACAAATATCAAGTATTAGTAATCGATACTTAATGTAGCCTTAATCTAGTCTTAAGCTGAAGACAGAAGGTCTAGCGCAGACCGGGTATTTGCTGAGTCACCCAAAGTTTGGCGCTAGCATAGTCTTCAAAGAATTCAAACGGGCATAGGTCGTGATACATATGGCGGAACGAGCGAAACCGCCGCTAAGCCGCGCCGGGCTTGCTTGTTACGCAGGCATAGCCCAACAATGAGCATCTATGCGGTGTACCAGCCATGCACCGCCAACAGCCGCATGGAATATGCGCAAGCGGGCTGCCTTATTTTAAATATCCACGGGGTCTATTTCTACGCCCCATTTCAGGCGGCTTTTCAAACCCCGTAAAGTCGCTATCCACTCCTTCAAAAACGCCTGCAAGGCTGGGCGTGAGACTGACTCTACCAATAATTGCGCCCTATCCACATTTGCCACCCGCGTCATACTCATAGGTATAGGCTCATGGATGGTGATGCCGACATGAGCACAACAATTGGCGGCCTGATGTAGGAAGTCCAGAGCGCTTTGCAGCTCCTTGGCTTCGGCCCGCAATAGCGCCTGATACATAAACGGCGGCATGCAGGCCTGCTGACGCTCGTCCAGCAAATCATTGGCAAAGCGATCGTAATCGTGCGCCATCAGGGCGTGGTACAGAGGATGGTCGGGATAACGGGTCTGTATCAACACTTCGCTGATATTCCCGCCCTGCTTTTGCGCGGCGCGCCCGGCACGGCCTGCCACCTGCATCAATTGCGCGAACAATCGCTCGCTGGCGCGGTAATCTTGTGAGAACAGGGCGCTGTCGGGATTGAGCGCGCCGACCAGGGTCAAGTTTTTAAAATCATGCCCTTTGGCAACCATTTGAGTGCCGATCAAAATATCCACCTCGCCCCTGTGCACGGTATCGAAGGCGGCGGCAGCGCTGCCTTTTAAGCGGGTGGAATCGGCATCGATACGAAAAACCCTGGCCTCAGGAAAAATTAATTTCAGGCCCTCTTCCAATCTTTGAGTGCCACGCCCCAGAGGTTGCAGATCAATATTGCCGCAAGTGGGGCAATGACGCGGTATCCTTTGCTCGTAACCGCAATGGTGGCAGCGCAACTTATTTTCCAACTTATGCATCACCAGATGCGCGGTGCAGCGCGTGCAATCACTGATCCAGCCACAGGCATCGCAGGCGATCACGGGCGAGTATCCACGCCGATTCAGAAACAGGAGTGACTGCTCACCCTTCTCAAGACGACGGTGTATCGCGTTGATGAGCGGCGTGGTCAAACCATCTTTGGGTTTTTCATGCTCTTGATTGATGACGCGCACCACGGGTAAAACTGCATCCTTGACGGCCCGTTCACGTAATTCCAGCTTACGGTAACGCCCCACTTTGGCATGCTGCCAGCTTTCCAGCGAAGGAGTGGCCGAGCCCAGCACGACCGGTATCGCCAATTGATGAGCACGCCAGACAGCCAGATCACGCGCCGAATAGCGCAGTCCTTCTTGTTGCTTATAAGAAGGATCGTGCTCTTCATCGATCACGATCATTTTTAAATGGGGTAGCGAGGCAAGTATCGCTAGGCGGGTGCCGAGTATGATGCGGGCCTGCCCCAGATGCGCGGCCAGCCAATGCTGCAGCCGCTCACCTTCTGCCATGCCGCTGTGCAAAGTGGCAATCTGTATGCCAGAAAACCGCTTGCGGATATTGTTTTCCAACTGCGGGGTGAGATTGATTTCTGGTACCAAAATAAGTACTTGAGCCTGCGCCGCCTGCGCCAAAATCTTCGCCGCGGCCTGCAAGTAGACTTCGGTCTTGCCGCTGCCGGTCACTCCGTACAAAAGACTAGGTGCAAAACCTGGCGCGCCCGCAATGGCATCGACCGCCGCTTGTTGCGCCGGATTGAGCGGCGGTTCTGGATTTGGATTGGCATCGAGGGCCGGTACCAGCTTGGCAAGTTTTTTAAGATTGCGCTCCAGCGTGCCCGCTTTGCCTACCCGCAAATTGCGTGGCAGAGCAGGCAAGGCGACTTCACCCAAGGGCCGTTGATAGTAATCCGCAGCGAAACGGCACAGCGCTATCCATTCTTCGCTCAAGCCTGGCAATTGGCTGCGCAATTCCAGTGCATCTTTCAGTTTGGCCTCAGGCACGTCGGTGTGATCACTGATCGCGACGATCAAACCCATTAATTGCTGACTGCCAAACGGCAATAGCACCAATTGCCCAATTTGCGGTAAAGCTGGGACGACTTGTTCGCCCTCTGCA
Organism: Undibacterium parvum; assembly: GCF_003955735.1. Lineage (NCBI taxonomy): Bacteria > Pseudomonadati > Pseudomonadota > Betaproteobacteria > Burkholderiales > Oxalobacteraceae > Neoundibacterium > Neoundibacterium parvum. The sequence continues at coordinate 2,041,302 of NZ_CP034464.1, forward strand.
TTCGTAATTGCGCTAGTCGGCCAGCGGTAGTCAAAAAAGCGATCTAACGGTGTGTCAAGTGCGACTTTGAGTATGCAATGTTCCACGAACTTAATGTAGACCTTGAAGAAGTGAGCTAACTATCGGTTTTATAAGGGTTTTTTGACATATCCACATATTCTGTGGATAACTTTGTGGAGAACTATCTATTGCCCCCCCTTTATGCTAGGTTTTATGCGGGTCTCAACAGAATGCTCAATCTAAAAGCAAAAAATATTTCGTTTAAAAACAATGACTTGCAAAAAAACAAAAATACTGAAAATAAATTTTCTGGTGGATTTTTGTTTCCCCAAATTTGTGCATAAGTAACAGAATGAAGGCCAAAATGCAGCAAATTTGATATGGCTAATTCATTCACTTTCCCAGCCATTTTGCCTTGAGATCCGCATGGCTGCTACGTTGTGCAGAGCAACATGACGAATCTACTGGGCTGGGCGGCGATATGCCTTCGTTAAATCTTAAGCATGCCAATTATTTACTATTTTGTAGTGCACATTACGCCGCATTCTGGCGCATTTTACGACTCACTTCGTGCACGGTATCAACCATCACACTGACCGCATCGGGTGAAGTGAATTGAGAAATTCCATGACCTAAATTAAACACATGGCCGTGCCCTGCGCTCGGTGTTCCATAGGATTGCAAAGCGGCAGTAACTTGTTCACGGATCTGGGCCGGATCGGCAAATAAGACGGCAGGATCAAGATTGCCTTGTAAAGCGACCTTATCGCCGACTCTGGCGCGTGCTTGCGCAAGGTTAACTGTCCAATCCAAACCCAGCGCGTCGGCACCGATATCGGCGATCTGCTCTAACCACAGGCCTCCACCTTTGGTGAAGACGATCACGGGGATACGCTGACCGTCTTTCTCGCGCTGCAATTTATTCACCACGTCTTGCATATAGCGCAGCGAGAAGCGCTGATAAGCACCATCTGCCAAGGCCCCACCCCAACTATCAAAAATCATCACGGCTTGGGCTCCGGCATCGATCTGCGAGTTCAAATAGGCGGCAACCGCATCGGCATTGGTGCGCAGGATGTGTTCCATCAAATCAGGACGCTTGTACATCATGGTTTTTACCGCATGAAACTCACGTGAGCCCTGACCCTCTACCATGTAACAAGCCAGGGTCCATGGGCTGCCAGCAAAACCGATCAGCGGTACACGGCCATTGAGCGTAGTGCGGATTTGTGTGACGGCATCGAACACATATTGCAAACTGCCCTCTTCCGGCACTTTAAGTGCCAAAACCTCAGCTTCAGTCTTCAAGGGACGTTCAAATTTCGGTCCTTCACCTTCTTCAAAATACAGGCCCAAACCCATGGCGTCCGGCACGGTCAGAATATCCGAAAACAAGATCGCGGCATCGAGCGCGAAGCGGTCCAAAGGTTGTATCGTCACCTCGGTCGCAAAATCCGGATTTTTCGCCAAGCTCATGAAAGAACCCGCACCTTTACGCGTCGCTTTATATTCCGGTAAATAACGACCTGCCTGGCGCATCAGCCACAAAGGGGTGTAATCGGTTTCCTGACGTAATAAGGCGCGCAGGAAAGTGTCATTTTTGAGCGGAGCAAAGCGGGTGGACATAAGTGACTTTCAAAAACACGGTGATTTTGGTGATATACAAGGGCAAGGCGCTATTATCGCCTAAGCAGCCTAAGCAGGTATCTGATCTGGCTCAATTTGGCGTATCTAAGCTAAAAATTAACCATAAGAAACTGTGGATAACTTTGTGGATATAATTCCAGTAATTTATTTCTAACAGGAATATTTTCCCATTAAATTTGAAATTAATTCATAAGTCTTTGATTTTATTTAATTTAATTTCTATATGCATGAAACTTAGGTAACTGCAGTACAGCTGCGTTTTTTGTGCATAAGTAAGTTTTTTGATTTGACATTTGCACTCAATTTGCTTCAAAAATGAGTAGCGGCTAAATACGCCAAACTTTAACTGAAGTTAGCGATAAATCGCACAAGCGAGTACTTTAAAGCACCTTAATCTTGCTAAGTTCTGGATTAGCAGGTGGATAAGCTAATTTCATACTTTCTAATTTCTCGGCAACTATATGGGCGATGGCTAAATTTCTTTGGGTCTTAGAGTTGGCCGGGATAATGTACCAAGGCGCATGTTGACTATCAGTTGCCATCATAACCTCGGAGTAAGCAGTCTGAAATTCATCCCAATGCTGGCGGTCAATCAGATCACTAGGATCGAATTTCCAATTTTTATCCGGATCGGACAAGCGCTCCTCCAACCTTTGTTTTTGTTCGTCCTTAGAAATATGCAGAAAAAATTTCAAAATTACGGTGCCAGTCTCGCTCAAGATACGTTCAAAATCACGTATATGCGCAAGGCGGCGCTCGCACTCAGCTTGATCTATCCAGCCACGCACCTGAGTAATCAAAACGTCTTCATAATGGCTGCGATTAAAGATCACCAGCTCACCTTTGGCCGGAACTTTTTGATGAACTCGCCATAGATAATCGTGCGCCAACTCAAGAGTATTCGGCGCGGCAAATGCGACCGTATGCGCCCCCAGAGGATTAATCTGTCCAAACACGCCACGTATGGTGCCGTCTTTACCCGAGGTATCCATGCCCTGCAGGATGATCAGCAATTTATGTTGCTTTTGACCATACAATATGTTTTGGTAATCCGAAATTTTTTCGGCTAAAGCCAGGGTGCTGAGCTTATCGGCGGCTTTGGCTTCTGCCTTATTTTCATTTTGCGAGATGAAAACACGCAGGCTGGCATCGCTATCCTTCAATTGCAAATGAGCTGGTGCACGAAATTTTTCGGCGATGTGGTTGATCACGGGGAAATCCTCACTTATCAAATATGGCGAGTATGCGCAGCCAAGCACATTGCATGCTCAATTTTCAGGCACTTATCCATCACCACGTTCATGCCTTCATGTTCGGCACGGATAGCACATGCTTCATTGTGGATATCTAGTTGCATCCACAAGCAAGCCGCGTTAACCACGATGGCTTGCTCAAGAATCTCGGGAATATCCTCCGATTTACGAAAACACACCACAATGTCGATTGCCAAACCACTCGCTTTGGTAGCCTCAGGCAAACTGGCGTAGCAGTATTCATTGAGAATACGATTGCCAACTTGATTGGGGTTAATTGGCAGGATACGATAGCCATTTTGTTGCAGATAACTAGCCACTTCATAACTAGCACGATGCGGTTTTGCTGATAAACCAAAGACTGCGATGGTTTTTGCATTTTTCAGCAATTTTGGTATATCGACATGCTTCATGACCGCCCCTTTAATGACTCATTTCAGAAAAATCATAGAAAAAAAAGGCAGCCTAAGCTGCCTCTTTTCTAATGCTAATATTTCCAACGCGGCGTATGCCTGACAGTATCAAGTCTTACTTCCTACTTCTTACGTAAGCGCTGAATTGCTGCTAGTTGCGCGACCGCGATACTCAATTCAGCTTGTGCTTTCGCATAGTCAAATTTTGATTCGCGATTGACTAAGGATTCTTCTGCCAATTTTTTAGCATCAGCGGCCTTAGCTTCGTCCAGATCTTTACCGCGTATCGCTGTATCTGCCAGAACTGTAACGGTATCAGGTTGCACTTCAAGCAAACCACCGGCGACGAATACGAATTCATCTTCCGCCTGGCCTGGAACCTTGATGCGCACTGCGCCCGGCTTGATGCGCGTGATCAGCGGAGTGTGTTTTGGGTAGATACCCAACTCACCAGCTTCACCCGGCAACGCCACGAACTCAGCTTCACCGGAGAAGATCAACTCTTCTGCAGAAACCACGTTAACGTGAATAGTATGTGCCATATTCAAACTTTCTGATTCGTCAAAGGTTCAAAAAATGCACTGCTTGGTATTTGATTACCTCTGCAAACGACTATGATCATCTGCAGAAGTCACATCAAATTAGGCAGCCATTTTCTTTGCTTTTTCGATTGCTTCGTCGATAGTACCTACCATGTAGAACGCTTGTTCTGGCAAGTGATCGAGTTCACCGGAAGCGATCATCTTGAAGCCCTTGATCGTGTCTTTCAGTGATACATATTTACCTGGGGAACCGGTAAATACTTCAGCAACGTGGAAAGGCTGGGACAAGAAACGCTGCATCTTACGTGCACGAGCAACCAATAACTTGTCTTCAGGCGCCAATTCGTCCATACCCAGAATCGCGATAATGTCGCGCAATTCTTTGTAACGCTGCAAAGTACCTTGAACCGCGCGGGCTGTTTCGTAATGCTCCAGACCAACCACTTGTGGATCCAATTGACGTGATGTCGAATCGAGTGGATCAACCGCTGGGTAAATACCCAAAGAGGCGATGTCACGCGACAGAACAACAGTAGAATCCAAGTGAGCAAACGTTGTAGCTGGAGATGGATCAGTCAAATCATCCGCTGGAACATACACGGCTTGAATCGAAGTGATCGAACCTGTTTTGGTCGAAGTGATACGCTCTTGCAAGCGTCCCATTTCTTCAGCCAAAGTTGGTTGATAACCCACAGCAGAAGGCATACGACCCAACAACGCAGAGACTTCAGTACCGGCCAAAGTGTAACGGTAGATGTTATCGACGAAGAACAACACGTCTTTACCTTCGTCACGGAAACCTTCAGCGATAGTCAAACCAGTCAAAGCAACACGCAGACGGTTACCTGGTGGTTCATTCATCTGACCGTAAACCATGGCAACTTTGGAGTTCTCTGGATTTTCCAGATCAACTACTTTAGCATCAGCCATTTCGTGGTAGAAGTCATTACCTTCACGAGTACGCTCACCTACACCAGCAAACACGGACAAGCCGCTGTGTGCTTTAGCGATGTTGTTGATCAGTTCCATCATGTTGACTGTCTTACCGACACCAGCACCACCGAACAAACCAACTTTACCGCCTTTTGCAAACGGGCAAACCAAGTCAATAACCTTGATACCTGTTTCCAACAGCTCTTGCGATGGCGACAATTCGTCGTACGCAGGTGCTTTACGGTGGATTGATGCTGTTGTTTCACGGCTAACCGGTCCACATTCATCAATCGGGTTACCCAATACGTCCATGATACGACCCAATGTTGCTTTACCGGTAGGCACCATAATTGGCTTACCAGTGTTGGTCATGATCATGCCGCGACGCAGACCGTCGGAAGTACCCAGCGCGATGCAACGGACGATACCATCGCCCAATTGCTGCTGAACTTCCAGAGTCAGGTCTGAGCCTTCCATTTTCAAGGCGTCGTAGATCTTAGGCATCGCGTCGCGTGGAAATTCAACGTCCACAACAGCACCGATACACTGAACGATTTTGCCATCAGCCATGTTCGTTCCTTCAATAAATTAAATTCAGTTTAGACCGCTGCCGCGCCGGCGACGATCTCGGAAAGCTCTTTGGTAATTGCAGCTTGGCGTGTTTTGTTGTAAATCAACTTCAACTCACCAATTACGCTGACTGCGTTATCGCTAGCTGATTTCATCGCCACCATACGTGCCGACTGTTCAGATGCCATGTTTTCAGCGACAGCCTGATAAATCAGAGCTTCAACATAACGCACCAACAATTCGTCAATCACCGTTTTCGCATCTGGCTCGTAAATGTAATCCCATGAATGGGAAGACTTATTTACTTCGAGTTGATCAGCCTGCAGGGGCAATAACGGCTCCAACACTGGCTGTTGCTTCATGGTGTTAACAAACTTGTTGTAGCAAACGTAGACTGCATCCAGTCTACCTTCCTGATAGGCGTCCAACATCACCTTCACTGGACCAATCAACTTATCCAGATGAGGCGTATCGCCGAGTTGCACTGCGTGCCCCACGACTCGTGCGCCCATCCGGTTCAGGAAGCCTAAACCTTTATTACCAATTGCGACCGCTTCAAATGTAGCGCCCGACCCATCAAGCTCGCGTAGTTTGTTGGTGACCAAACGCAATACGTTGGTATTCAAGCCACCACACAAACCCTTGTCAGTAGTAACAAGTATCAGTCCAATTTTCTTGGACTGAGTTTGCTGAACCATGAAAGGATGCGAGTACTCTGGGTTTGCCTGTGCCAAGTTAGCCGTGATAGTACGAATTTTTTCACTGTACGGACGAGCCGCACGCATTCTATCCTGCGCTTTACGCATTTTAGAAGCAGCGACCATTTCCATCGCTTTAGTGATCTTCTTCGTATTTTCTACGCTTTTGATCTTGCCACGTATCTCTTTACCTACAGCCATGAGTATTGACTCCTTCTAGCTATAGTAAATTAATAGGCGCCGGATTTTTTGAAATCAGCAATAGCGGCAGACATGGCAGCTTCGCCATCTTTGTCCAGTTGCTTGGTTTCTTCTATCTTTTGCAGCAAAGCAGCATGACTAGTTTTCATGAAATTATGTATGCCAGCTTCGAAAGCCAAAACCTTCGTGACAGGTACATCATCCAGGAAGCCCTTGTTCGCTGAGAACAAAGTAACTGCCATCAGGGAAATCGACAATGGAGCGTACTGAGCTTGTTTCAACAGTTCTGTAACGCGTGCACCACGATCCAACTGCTTACGTGTTGCGGCATCCAGATCCGAAGCGAACTGCGCAAACGCAGCCAATTCACGATACTGAGCCAAATCGGTACGGATACCGCCGGACAGGTTTTTAATAACCTTAGTCTGAGCAGCACCACCAACGCGAGATACCGAAATACCAGCATTAATCGCAGGACGGATACCAGCGTTGAACAAGGATGTTTCCAAGAAGATCTGACCGTCAGTAATCGAAATTACGTTGGTTGGAACGAAAGCGGAAACGTCACCTGCCTGAGTTTCAATGATAGGCAATGCTGTCAATGAACCTGTTTTACCTTTAACCGCACCGTTGGTGAATTTCTCAACGTAGTCAGGGTTCACGCGTGCTGCGCGCTCTAACAAACGGGAGTGGAGGTAGAACACGTCACCTGGATAAGCTTCGCGACCTGGTGGACGGCGCAGCAACAGGGACAACTGACGATAAGCAACAGCTTGCTTGGACAAATCATCATAAATGATCAAGGCATCTTCACCACGATCACGGAAGTATTCGCCCATTGCGCAACCAGCGTATGCAGAAACATATTGCATAGCAGCCGATTCAGCGGCAGTAGCGGCTACCACGATCGTGTATTCCATTGCGCCGTGGGCTTCTAAAGCACGCACTACGTTTTTAACAGAAGACGCTTTTTGACCAATCGCTACATAGATACATGTAACGTTTTGACCTTTTTGGTTGATCACGGCATCAATCGCTACCGCAGTCTTACCAGTTTGACGATCGCCAATGATCAATTCGCGTTGACCACGACCAACCGGAACCATCGCATCAATCGACTTCAAACCAGTTTGCAGTGGTTCGGAAACTGATTGACGAGCAATAACGCCCGGTGCGATTTTTTCGATAGGTGTCGTCAATTTAGCATTGATAGGACCTTTACCGTCGATAGGCTGACCCAGTGCATTAACAACACGGCCGCGCAGTTCTGGGCCGATAGGCACTTCCAGAATACGACCGGTACATTTAACGGTATCGCCTTCGGAAATGTGCTCGTAGTCACCCAAAATAACGGCGCCAACGGAATCACGTTCCAAATTCAATGCCAGACCAAATGTATTGCCTGGAAATTCCAGCATCTCACCTTGCATCGCGTCAGACAGACCGTGAATGCGGCAGATACCGTCGGTAACGGAAATAACCGTACCTTGATTACGAATCTCAGCGTTATCGCCAAGGCCTTGGATCCGGCTCTTGATCAATTCGCTGATTTCTGATGGATTGAGTTGCATACTAACTCCTAAAATTAATTCAGTACTTACGTCCGCTATTTACGCGGTCAAAGCGACGTGCATTCTTTGCAGCTTGGCACGCACGGAAGTATCCAGTACTTGATCACCAACCACGATATGCACGCCACCGATTAGGCTAGCGTCCACTTTCACGGTCGAGTGCAGCTTGCGGCCAAATTTCTTTTCCAGCGTGGTCGTCAAATCACTTATCTGCTCTGCCGTCATTTCAAATGCACTAGTAATTTTTGCATCTGCAGCGCCAGCTTCGGCGTTTTTCAGAGCATGAAATTGAGCAGCGATTTCTGGCAATAAAGTTAAGCGACCGTAGTCAGTGAGCGTAGTAACGAAGTTTTTGGCTTCATCAGTCACTGGTGACTTCAACACGGACAAGAAAGTCTCAGCAGTTTTCGCCGCTGTGACTTTGGGATTGTGTGCAAGAGCTAGTACATCGGGATGCGCCGCGACTTGCGCCATCTCGGCAACCAGATCCGACCAAGCGGATAGGTTGCCAGATTTGGCAACACGGAACAAGGCTTCGGCGTAAGGACGAGCGATCGTTGCGAGTTCAGCCATGATTACAGCTCAGTCTTCAATTGGCTCAACATATCTGCGTGAGCAGATGCGTTAACCTCACGCTTGAGAATTTGCTCTGCGCCTTTGACTGCCAATACGGCAACCTGGTCGCGCAATTCTTCGCGTGCTTTGGTGACTTGATTGTCAGCTTCAGCTTTGGCGGCAGCGATGATACGCGCAGCTTCTGCATTGGCAACATTCTTGGCTTCTTCTAAGATCAATTGCGCGCGCTTTTCAGCATTGGCAACATGCGTCAGACCTTCTTCACGGGCACCAGCCAATTGGGCTTGTACACGTTTTTCAGCGTCTTGCATCTTTGCCTGGCCTTGATCAGCAGCAGCCAAGCCGTCGGCAATTTTTTGCCTACGAGCATCGATCGCACCAATCAACGGTGGCCACACGAATTTCATCGTGAAGAGTGCCAGGATGAAAAACACCCCAGCCTGGTACCACATAGTTTGATTAAGGTTCACGGTAGTTTTCCTCTAGAAATTATCGTTCCGTAAGCAGACTTGCTTACGGTTAGAAAAAGGAAAGCTAATTAGCCTTTGAATGGATTTGCAGTTGCGAAGAACATAGCGATACCAACACCGATAATGAAAGCAGCATCGATCAAACCAGCCAACAACAACATTTTACCTTGCAATTTTTCCATCAATTCTGGTTGACGTGCTGACGCTTCCAGATATTTACCACCCATCAGAGCGATACCGATACATGCACCCAAAGCGCCCAAACCGATGATCAAACCACAAGCCAATGCAACCATAGCGACGTTAGTCATAACAATTCCTTCAAAGATTAAAAATTAAAAAATTAAAAAAACAAAAACCCAAAACAAATTCCAACAAACTCTGATTACTACTTTTACTTAATTAATGCGCTTCGTGAGCTTGACCCATGTACACCAGTGTCAACATCATGAAAATAAATGCTTGCAAGAATACGATCAAAATATGGAAAATTGCCCATATAGAACCGGCGAACAAATGTCCAATACCACCGAATACTGTTGCTGTAGAACCCAATAAGGCGATCAACAAGAACAACAGCTCACCGGCGAACATGTTACCGAAAAGTCGCATACCTAAAGAGAAGGTTTTCGCTGCGTATTCAACCAGATTCAAGGCCAGATTGGCTGGGAACATCATAGGACCGAAAGGCGCAGAGAATAATTCTTTTACGAAACCGCCTGCACCTTTGATTTTCACGCTGTAATACATCATCAAGGCAAAAATACCAACAGAAATACCTAGAGTGCCGTTCAAATCAGCGGTAGGGACAACGCGGTGGTGAATGCCGGAATCGATTCCTAAAGCAGGGAAAATCCAAACGGAGAACAAATCGACAGGCAAGAAATCTAGCGAGTTCATCAAGGCAACCCAAACAAACACGGTCAAAGCCATAGGTGCGATGAAACTAGTGTTGCCGTGCACGATGCTCTTGGCTTGGTTATCGACCATCTCTACCAGCATTTCAACCGCAGACTGAAAGCGACCTGGCACACCAGAACTCGCCTTGCGTGCGGCCATATACATCAACAAACTACCAATGACGCCACAAGCGATAGACCAAAACAGGGTATCGTAATTGAGGATGGACATGTCCACCAAGGCGACTTGTTGTTCATGCGAATTAGATAAATGTCCCAAATGATGGGAGATATATTCTGACGCTGTAGGTGCTGCGTGCTCAGTTGCGCTCATAATTAGTGTCTAAATAGTAAAATGAAATAACTTTTCAATATCACAACGATCCCAGCGATAAACGCTACCCAATGCAAATCGTGATACAACCAAACAACCGCAATCATTAATGCAATTGTTGACCCAATTTTTATAAATTCACCGATAAAAAAGTTCATCGGGTTGGCGCCCCCAGGTTTTTTCGCGCTGGAATTTAAGCGCAATGCAAACAAAGAGTTAGGGACGGCACAACATAGTCCACCAAACAAGGCTGAGATTCCAGCCGTAACACCAGCAAGCAAACCAGCGATCAGGGCGACGACCAAAGCTGCTGTCAATTGCAACAGAACTAAACGCGCCATGCGATTTCCTCACTATTCATTTCTTAAATTTTAGCCTTGGCTATTGAAGCACTTGCGTTTGCCGCCATATTTCCAACCGAAGAATAAACGCAGGCCAACCAAAACCACGGAATTATACGTGCTTGTTCCCACCATCGTCAAACGTTTGATGTGCTACATCAAAATGAGACATGTACTTATCTGGTGCAAATCTGCGAATTGTTGGCATTCTGCATTAGCTCTGCTAGCCATTGCTGGCCCTGCGACCAAGCCGCCAGACCAGACTCGCCATTGATATGGCCCTTTGCACCAATACAGTGAAATTGCGCGCCCCAGGCTTCGGCCCATAGCCTGGCAAGACCTAATTCACACCATGGATCATTATCGGAGGCAATAACCGTTGTCGGAAACGGCAGCGACCTGGTCGGCATAGGCGAAAAATCTGGAGCGGGAAACTGTACTCTTGCGACATCCGGCGGCGCAACTAGTAAAGCCCCTCTAACTCTGGCTTTGTCGGTGTTTGCCAACAAACTGCTCTGCGCCCAATGTGCGAGCAAGGCGCAGCCTAGGCTATGGGCGACGATAACGACAGATTCCTCAGTGTCACTAATCTGCTGATCGAGGCTGGTTAACCAATCTGAGCAATTGGGCTGGTCCCAGTTTTTCTGCTGCACGCGACTGACATTGGGCAGCGCAGATTCCCAAAGACTCTGCCAATGCGCCGGGCCTGAATTATACAAACCCGGCAATAGCAATATTTTCATCCGACTCTGGCTCAATGCCCGCGAATTTTCAAGATCACGCCATCCAAGGAATCGAGGTCAGCGAAGTCGATCAGCATCTGACCGCGTCCCTTGCTACCCATCTTAAGAGTGACCTGAGTCGCCAGCATGTCCGACAACTCCTCTTCCAGTCGCGTGATATCCCTGGATTTTTCTGGCTTGTCGCGCAGCTTGGCGGGAGTGTTTAATTCTGTCGTGGTGCGCTGAACCAATTTTTCGGCCTCGCGTACTGACATGCGCTTGGCCACAACTTCATTTGCCAACTGAATTTGCGTTGCGGCATCAGTTGCCAATAAGGCACGCGCATGTCCCATATCGATATCACCCGCCATCAACATGGTTTGTACAGGTTTGGCTAAATTCAATAAACGCAATAAATTGGACACTGCGCTGCGCGACCTGCCAACCGCATTCGCTGCTTGCTCGTGAGTAAACGCAAAATCAGAAATCAGGCGATGGATACCTTGCGCTTCCTCTAAAGGATTCAGGTCTTCACGTTGTATGTTTTCGATCAAGGCCATCGCCGCCGCGGCCTGATCGTCTACATCTTTCACCAAGACCGGCACTTCTTCCAGACCCGCCATCTGCGAGGCCCGATAGCGCCTCTCACCTGCGATGATCTCGTAACGGGTAACACCATTGGTTTGGCCGATAGGCCGCACCAGGATAGGTTGCATCAAGCCCTGTGCCTTGATTGATGCGGCTAACTCAGTGAGCGCGCCTTCATCCATGCGGGTACGAGGCTGATACTTGCCGGCCTGCATCAAACTGACATGCAGACTGGTCGGAGCTCCCGCCACTGTTTCTACCGCCTCGGCAAAATCACCAGCGCCATCAAATAGCGCTTCCAATCCACGGCCTAAGCCTTTTTGTTTTTTTGTTGCCATTATTTTGCATCCAATAATTTAATTCTTTCAAGCATCTCGGCACCAAAGGCAATATAGGCTTGCGCGCCTTTCGAGGAGGGGTCAAACACCACACCCGGCATCCCATACGACGGTGCTTCGGCTAAACGTACATTGCGCGGTATCACGGTGGCAAATACCTTGTCGCCGAAATGTTGTTCTAGCTGATCAGAAACTTGTTGCGACAGTGTCATGCGCGGATCAAACATGACCCGTAATAAGCCGACGATTTTCAGATCCGGATTCAGATTAACCGCTACTTTTTTGATGGTATTGGAAAGATCCGACAAACCTTCCAACGCATAATATTCACACTGCATAGGAATAATCACACCATGCGCGGCACACAGGCCGTTCAGGGTCAGCATCGATAAGGCTGGTGGACAATCGATCAAGATAAAGTCGTAGTCTGCGCTCACTTCTTTTAAGGCATCGCGCAGACGCTTGTCACGGTTTTCTAATTCCACCATTTCAACTTCGGCACCGGCTAACTCGCGATTGGCTGGTAAGACGTCAAATTTGCCGGCCTCAGAGCGCACACGCGCCGTCTTGACATCACTCATGCCTAATAAGACTTCGTAAATCGAGCAAGTCAGCTTCGCCTTGTTGATGCCGGCACCCATGGTGGCATTGCCTTGTGGATCGAGATCAACCAACAACACTCTTTGATCCAGTTTTGCCAGACCGGCAGCAAGATTGACTGTCGTCGTGGTTTTGCCGACGCCACCTTTTTGGTTCGCAACACAAAATATTTTTGTCATTTTGCTCTAAGTAAGGTTCGTTTCAACTTCAACGCTGGGTTGAAATTCGATTAAGATTTTTTAATGTAGATCATGTGGCGTTCCACATCCAAACCCGGAACTGTCAGCACTTCAATTGAGCTCACTTCCCATCCGCTAGGCATGCGTTCAATTTCTTCATTCGGATTGACGCCCTTCATCGCGAAGAATTGACCGCCCTCTGCCAGCAGATGACCCGACCAGTTAATGAAATTGCGGAGTTCAGAAAAAGCGCGCGAAGTAATCACGTCAAATTTATCTTGCACCTGCAAGGCCTCGACTCGACCGGTGTGCACCGTGACATTCTTCAAACCCAGTTCGGCTTTGGCCTGATTCAGGAAAGCCGTCTTTTTATTCACGGTATCAATCATGGAAATGCGTTTGTCTGGATAACAAATTGCCAATATCATCCCAGGCAAACCGCCACCGGAACCCACATCTAAAATATTTTTTGCGTCTTTAAAAGCATGCGCAGCGGAAAGAGAATCCAGCAGATGTTGCTTGACCATTTCCTTAGGATCGCGCACTGATGTTAAATTATAAATTGAATTCCACTTATGCAACAATGCTAAATAAGCAACCATTTTAGCCAATTGTTCATCACTTAAAGAAAGTGGGAGTAATTTAACGCCGTCGTGTAACATCGCGCTTAATTCATCGGCATTAAATCCACTCATGATATTTCGCCTTCATTTTCTATTCCGCTAGGTATCATCTCTACTTTAGCAAACTGTTGAAAACCGCGTTTTTTCAGATGCACCAGCAAAAGAGAAATTGCAGCTGGCGTTACGCCAGAAACCCGGCCGCACTGCCCCAGCGTTTCTGGTCTAAATTTGTTCAATTTTTGCTTTACCTCTACCGACAGGCTATTCACTTCCAGGTAATCAAAATCCTCAGGCATCTTCAGGTTTTCGAAATATAACTGCCGCTCGACTTCTTTGGCCTGGCGTTCTATATAACCAGAATATTTAACCTGTATTTCAACCTGGTCTTTCACCGCATCATCGGCAACACCCGGGCCAGCCAGGGTCTGCGCTTCTTTACCAACTAGACTCATCAGACTATCGTAAGTAACTTGCGGGCGACGTAATAAATCTGCCAAAGAATATTCACGCTCCAAAGCCTTGCCAACTACCCGCTCCGCCTCAGCGTCTTCCACCAAGCGCGGACTAACCCAAGTCGATTTAAGTCTTTCCATTTCACGTGAAACAGCTTCTCGTTTGATTTCAAACTGAGCCCACTGCGCCTCGCTGACGCAACCGAGTTGACGGCCAATTTCAGTCAGGCGCATATCGGCATTATCTTCTCGCAGGCTGAGTCTATATTCGGCACGACTGGTAAACATGCGATACGGCTCTTGCACACCCTTGCTAGTAAGGTCATCGACCAATACGCCAAGATAAGCTTCGTCACGGCGTGGCACCCAGGCATCGCGCCCTTGCGTTTGCAAGGCGGCATTTAAACCGGCCAACATCCCTTGCGCTGCAGCCTCTTCATAGCCAGTGGTGCCATTAATTTGCCCGGCAAAAAACAAGCCCTTGATCTGACGGGTTTCCAAGGACGTCTTTAAACCACGCGGATCAAAGTAATCATATTCAATCGCATAACCAGGCCGCAAGATATACGCGTTTTCCATGCCACGCATGGAGCGGACTAAATCCAACTGCACATCGAAGGGCAAACTAGTCGAGATACCGTTAGGGTAGTATTCATTGGTAGTCAGACCTTCTGGCTCCAAGAATATCTGATGCGAATCCTTACCAGAGAAGCGATGGATTTTGTCTTCAATGGACGGGCAATAACGTGGACCTACCCCTTCGATCACGCCGGTGTACATAGGACTACGATCAAGACCGGCGCGAATAATGTCATGCGTGCGCTCATTGGTATGCGTAATCCAGCAAGGCAATTGGCGCGGATGCATAGCCACATTACCCATGACAGAAAACACCGGGATAGGATTAAGATCCCCCGCCTGCTCCTGCATCACAGAAAAATCGATACTACGACCATCGATACGCGGTGGCGTACCGGTCTTCAAACGACCTTGCGGCAAGGCGAGCTCTTTGAGTCTGGACGACAAGGAGATCGCCGGTGGATCGCCAGCCCGACCAGCTGCATAGCTATTGAGACCAACATGAATTTTTCCATCAAGAAAAGTTCCGGCAGTAAGCACCACAGATCTAGCACGAAAACGCACCCCAACCTGAGTGACAGCACCGACAACTCTATCGCCCTCCACCATCAGATCATCTACTGCCTGCTGAAATATCCACAGATTTTCTTGGTTTTCCAGGCGACTGCGAATTGCCTGCTTATACAAAATACGATCAGCCTGAGCCCGGGTCGCGCGCACCGCCGGCCCCTTGGACGAATTCAAAATACGGAACTGTATCCCAGCCTCGTCGGTGGCAATCGCCATAGCGCCGCCCATGGCGTCGACCTCTTTGACCAGATGGCCTTTACCGATTCCACCTATCGATGGGTTACAAGACATCTGCCCCAAGGTCTCGATATTATGGGTAAGCAAGAGGGTTTTTTGCCCCATGCGTGCGGCAGCCAAGGCCGCCTCTGTACCGGCATGACCACCACCAACAACGATTACATCAAATTCTTTTGGATAAAACATGGCTTACTTTTACTCAAGGAGTGCTCTGGAAGGTAGAGATTATAAAGGTTTTTAAGAGTTGGCCCTGACAAGAAAATAGTTTAGAGCGTTTGTTTCACGTGAAACAGCAGATATTACTGATTCGATCAAGACAAAACAGCCTGTTTCACGTGAAACAATGTCTATTTAAAAAAGGCGTCAAAGCTAGTTTTTATTATTAGACAAGCAACAACCACCAAGAACATCTTGCGTACAAAACCACTGCCATGTTTAATTGCCAGCCGGCTACCTGTCACTGAGCCTAGTACCCCACACACCGCCATGGCCAAACCAAGCTGCCAAATGACATGCCCGCTAAAGCCAAACCACAATAAGGCAGCCGCATTACAGGCCACATTAAGCAGCTTGGCAACTGCCGACGCACGTAAAAAATCAAACCCAAACATCCGCACGAATACAAACACGAAGAAGCTGCCAGTGCCGGGACCAAAAAATCCATCATAAAACCCTATTAGCCCGCCCGCCAGCATAGCCATCCCTATTTCTTTATTGCCAGCAAACAGAGGTGTATGACTCACCCCTAACTCCTTCTTTTTAAAAGTGTAGATAGCAATCGCCAACAGGATAAAGGGCAAGGCCGTGCGCAAATACGTAGGCGGTATATGCGTTACCAGTATCGCCCCACAAAACGAAAATACAAAAGCCATGGCCGCCGCTGGCAATACCATAGACCAACGCAGACTGACTACCCGCAGATAATTTGCCGCCGCCACCGAAGTGCCCCAGATACTGGCCAGCTTATTCGTCCCCAGTAAAGTCGCTGGCGCAGTGCCCGGCATAAAAGAAAACAAGGCCGGTACCTGGATCAAACCACCACCACCTACCACCGCATCTACCAAGCCGGCAAAAAATGCGGCAAGCGCCAAAACAAAAAAATCCATACTGTACTTAGTGAAATTTATTCAAGCTGACAGGATAACAAGTCTTGCTACAATTAGAGCAACCAGGAGTAAAGAGAAGATGAATAATTTTGACTTTCGCACCGTCCCCAGCCTGATCATACGCGTAGGCGCCGCCGCCCAATTGGGCCAAATTATCCAGCAGCACTACCCTGCCGTGCGCCGCGTCTTGCTGGTCACCGACCCTGGCTTTCTCGCCACCGGCTTAGTCCAGGCCAGCGTGCAAAGTCTGAAAAACGCAGGACTAAGTCCCAGCCTGTACGCCGAAGTACAGCCCGACCCATCCGAACAATTAATCCTCGCAGCACGCGCCGCGCTGCAAGCACAACAACCAGAGCTAGTCATAGGCATGGGTGGCGGCAGCTCGTTGGATGTCGCAAAACTATTGGCGGTCTTGCTCAACAGCACACAGAGCCTAGCCCAGATGTATGGCATAGATCAGATCCAAGGAGCAAGGCTGCCACTGATACAGATCCCCACCACCGCAGGTACTGGCTCAGAAGTGACGCCCATCGCGATCGTTACCACCGGTGCCAGCAGCAAGATGGGAATCATTGCGCCGCAGCTATATGCCGACATCGCCATCCTAGACGCCGCGCTGACGCTGGGTTTACCCGCCAGCATCAGCGCCGCTACCGGTATCGATGCCATGGTGCACGCCATCGAAGCCTATACCAGTAAGCATAAAAAGAATCCGCTCTCGGATATGCTGGCACGCCAGGCGCTGCAACTACTGTGGGGAAATCTCGAAGAAGTCTGCAATAACGGCCGGAACCTAGATGCACGCCAAGCCATGTTACTCGGTGCCATGCTGGCTGGCCAGGCCTTCGCCAACGCACCGGTCGCCGCGGTACATGCCTTGGCCTACCCGCTAGGCGGTATCTTCCACCTGCCGCATGGGCTATCCAATTCACTGGTCTTGCCACATGTGTTGCGCTTCAATCTAGCGTTCGCAGAGACCGAGTATGCTGAACTAGCTAGTATCATCGTCCCGCAAGCCAGCGGCAGTGCGCAAGCGCGTAGCCATGCCATGATAGATGCTTGCGCCGCCTTAGCGCAACGCGTCGGTATCGCCACCCGCCTAAGTCAAGTTGGCATCACTGAGGGCGACTTGGATAAGCTAGCCCAAGCGGCCATGCAACAAACCCGCCTGCTGGCAAATAACCCGCGCGAACTGACACTGGCGGACGCCAGAGCAATCTATACCGCCGCGCTGTAAATGCACTTAAGGGAGACGTAACTATTCAGCCCGCTATACAAAGCCCTTCTCCCGCTTGCGGGAGAAGGGTTGGGATGAGGGTGGTCCAAATTAAGCGCAATATTCGATTTTTCGTAGTGTTAAGCGTATCCGCTATTTGAAGGCAAGCTTTGTTCAACCACCCTCACCCCTGCCGTCTCCCGCTAGCGGGCGAGGGAGTTTTCATCGCGGGCTGAACAGTTACTAATGATGAGGAAATAAATATGCCCCCTGCCCTGAGGCGCATATCCCATGCGGGCTGCAGGCCACTATGCTTGAAGAGGCGCATGGAATATGCGCGCTGGCAGGGGTCCTTAAAAAATTTGATACGCCACAAAAAAATACCCCAGATTTGACTCTGGGGTATTTTGATTCAACTTGCTGCTTACCGCGCCGCCTATTTTTTAAGCAGCGCCCAGCGTGCTCCCAACTCTCCGACGATGCCGCGTCTAAACGCCAGCACGCAGATGATGAAGATCAAGCCCGTCACCATGGTCACCGACTCACCCAGAGTTCTAAACCATTCGACCTGGCTGACGTCTGCCAGCCAGTTGCCCATATCGCCTAGCTTGTTTTCCAGCAGGATAATGAGCACCGCACCGACTACCGGGCCGACGATGGTACCTAAGCCGCCCACCAAGGTCATCAAGACCACCAGTCCCGACATACTCCAGTGCACATCGGTCAGGGTGGCAAAGCCCAGCACCAGGGTCTTGGTGGCACCCGCCAAGCCTGCCAGTGAGGCCGACAAAACAAAGGCCAGCAACTTATACCGGTCTACGTCATAGCCTAGGGAAATCGCGCGTGGCTCATTTTCCTTGATCGCCTTTAACACCTGCCCAAATGGCGAATGGATGGTACGTACGATCAGGGCAAAACCAGCCACGGCAATCGCCAGCACCACGTAATACAAACTCAGGTCAGAACTTAGGTCTAGCAGGCCCAGTAATTTACCGCGCGGCACGCCTTGCAAGCCATCTTCGCCACCGGTAAATTTGGCCTGTAAAAACACGAAGTACAGCATTTGCGCCAGCGCCAGCGTGATCATGGTGAAGTAAATCCCTTGCCGCCGGATCGCCAGACTACCCATCAGCAAACCTATTCCACCGGCCGCCACCATCCCCAGCAGCAAGCCTAGTTCCAACGGTAAGCCGGCCTGTTTCAAGGCCCAGCCAGTCACATAACTGGCACCGCCAAAAAATGCCGCATGCCCGAACGAGAGTAAGCCAGTGAAGCCTATCAACAAATTGAAGGCGCAGGCAAACAAGGCGAAGCATAAAAGCTTCATCAAAAATACCGGATACACGATCATAGGCGCCAGCAGTAAAGCACCTAACGCCAGCCCGATTCCAAGTTTTTTATTCATACCCATCTCCGTATTTGGCATGGCTTACTTTTCTTTGCCGAACAAGCCGGCCGGACGAATCATCAAGACGATCGCCATCACGATAAACACTACGGTGGCCGATAGTTCGGGATAAAACACCCGGGTCAATCCCTCGATGATGCCCAAGCCTAGTCCAGTCAAAATCGAACCGAGGATAGAGCCCATGCCACCGATCACCACCACCGCAAACACCGTGATGATCAGATTAGAACCCATCAGGGGTGAGACCTGTATCACCGGTGCCGCCAGCACGCCTGCAAAGGCCGCCAGCGCCACGCCAAAGCCATAAGTAAGGGTCACCATAAGGGGCACGTTGACACCGAAGGCCTCGACCAGCTTAGGGTTCTCGGTGCCGGCCCGCAAATACGCACCCAACTTGGTTTTCTCGATCACAAACCAGGTCGCGAAACACACGCTGAGCGATGCCAGCACGACCCAGGCACGATAATTCGGTAAGAACATAAAACCCAGATCGGTGGCGCCCATCAGAGCATCCGGTACCGAATAGGCCTGGCCGGAAACCCCGTAAAACGAGCGGAACACACCTTCCAGTAGTAAGGTGATGCCGAAGGTCAGTAGTAGGCCGTACAGATGGTCTAATTTATACAGCCAGCGCAGCATGGTTTTTTCTATGATGATGCCGAATAGGCCAACCAGCAGTGGGGCGATCAGCAACATCAGCCAGTAGTTGATGCCAAAATAAGTCATCCCCATCCAGGCCAGAAAAGCCCCCATCATGTACAGGGCACCGTGCGCGAAATTGATCACATTGAGCAAGCCGAAGATGACCGCCAGACCTAGCGAAAGGATCGCGTAAAAAGAGCCATTGACCAAGCCCAGCAGTAACTGACTGAGCATCGCTTGTAGGGGAATACCGAAAATTTCCATGGCGCTTGTGCTTAATGCCCGCAGTGGGCAGAGGTTCAGTGAAGAGATGCGCAGCCTGATCGCTGCGCATCCCCGCTAGTCACAACTCAGCGCTTACTTCCAGAGCGCGCACTTGCTTTCGGCCTTGCTGGTAAACGCGCTATCACCGGGGATGGTTTGCACTATCCTGTAGTAATCCCATGGATATTTGGCTTCGGACGGCTGTTTCACTTGCATCAGATACATATCGTGGATCATGCTGCCATCGGCACGGATAGTGCCGTTTTTGGCATACATATCATTGATCTTCATGCCACGTAATTTCGCCATGACTTTATCGGTATCGTCCGAGCCCGCCGCTTTCACGGCGTTTAAGTATTGCAGGGTGGCGGAGTAATCGGCGGCCTGTATGCTGGATGGCATTTTTTTCATTTTGCCAAAATAACGCCGCGCCCAGGTACGGGTTTCTTCGTTCTGATCCCAATACCAGCTATCGGTCAGATACATGCCTTGCGTCAGGTTCAGGGTCAGCGCATGCACATCATTGATGAACATCAGCAAGCCAGCTAACTTCATGCTCTTGGTGACGCCAAATTCATTGGCGGCCTTGATCGCATTGATGGTATCGCCACCAGCATTGGCCAGACCCAGGATCTGCGCTTTAGAAGCCTGAGCTTGCAGCAAGAAAGAAGAAAAATCCGAGGCCGACAAAGGATGTTTGACCGAACCGGCGACCGTGCCGCCGGCCGCTTTCACCACCGTGCTGGTATCGTTTTCCAGCGAAGCACCGAAGGCATAATCGGCGGTCAAGAAGTACCAACTCTTGCCACCCTGCTTGACCACCGCAGCACCGGTACCCTTGGCCAGCGCCACCGTATCGTAAGCATAATGTATGGTGTAAGGCGTACATTCTTCATTGGTTAATCTGGCTGAGCCAGCACCGATAGAGATGAAGGCTTTTTTCTTTTCCAACGCCACTTTCGACATCGCCAGATTAGTACCGGAATTGGTGCCACCGATCAGCATATCGACGCCATCGCGATCAAACCATTCACGCGCGCGGCTGGCTGCGATGTCCGCCTTATTTTGATGATCGGCAGTGACTACTTCTATTTTTTTCCCCAACACCGTGCCGCCAAAATCAGCCACCGCCATCTTGATCGCCTCAACCCCGCCAGGACCATCAATATCTGAATACAAGCCAGACAAATCCGAGATAAAACCTATTTTCACGCTGTCGCCAGAAACCTGGGCGCTGGCACTGGCAGAAAACCCCGTCAGGGCAGCAGCAACTGCAAAAACACCGGCTTTTAATGTTGTCTTCATGTGTCTACTCCAATTTATATTATTGAATAAAACTAAGGGAACTATCGCTACCAAAACCCTGCCGACTCTGCGTTCGGTCACTACTTCTGCTGCTTCTTCAAACTCTGCTTCGACTACTTTCTTTAGGCACTACACGCCTAGCAATTCATTTAAAACCGGCATCTTTTCGCTCAATTCAGCCGCTGCAAAAGTCTCGACGATCTGACCATGTTCCATCACGTAAAAACGGTCTGCCAGAGGCGCGGCAAAACGGAAATTTTGTTCCACCATGACGATGGTATAGCCCTTGGCTTTCAGGGTCAGTATCATGCGCGCCAAAGCCTGCACGATGACCGGTGCCAAGCCCTCAGAAATTTCATCGAGCAGCAGCAGGCGTGCGCCGGTGCGCAGGATACGCGCCACCGCCAGCATCTGTTGCTCGCCACCGGACAGGCGCGTGCCCTGGCTGTGTTTACGCTCGGCCAGATTCGGAAACATTGCGTAAATTTCTTCGACCGACATGCCCGCATGGGTACTCGACACCAGGGGCGGCAACAGCAGGTTTTCTTCGGTAGAGAGTGAGGCAAAGATGCCACGCTCTTCCGGACAATAACCCACCCCCAGATGCGCCACTTTGTGGGTAGGCAAATGGATCGCCTCTACCCCATTGATCTTGATAGCGCCCTTACGATTACCGGTCAAGCCCATGATGGCGCGTAACGTGGTGCTGCGGCCGGCACCATTGCGCCCCAACAAAGTCACCACTTCACCGGTTTGCACCACCAGATTTACATCATGCAAGATATGCGATTCGCCATACCAGGCATGCAGGCCGCTGATTTCTAACGCCGGAGCTTGCTTACTCATGCGTGCGCCCCTTCCAGTTCACCGGCGGTGGTGCCCATATACGCTTCCATCACTTGCGGATTCCTCGACACTTGCTCGTAATTTCCCTCGGCCAGCATGGCACCGCGCTGTAGTACTGAGATCTTGTCGCAGATACCAGCGACTACACTCATATTGTGTTCTACCATCAGGATGGTGCGTCCGGCCGAGACCTTCTTGATCAGCTCGGTGACGCGATGTACATCTTCATGCCCCATGCCCTGAGTCGGTTCATCCAGCAACATCAGTTCAGGTTCCATCGCCAGCGTGGTGGCGATCTCTAAGGCACGCTTACGACCATACGGTAAATCAACCGTAATGCTGCTAGCGAACTCACGCAGATCTACTTGCTCTAACAAGGCCATGGCTTGCTCATTGAGGCGATTCAGACTGCGCGCGCTCTTCCAGAAATGATAGGAAGTGCCCAGCTTGTGCTGCAAACCTATGCGCACGTTTTCCATCACGCTAAGGTGCGGAAACACGGCAGAAATCTGGAAAGAACGGATGATGCCCTGACGCGCAATCTGGGCCGGTTTGGAGGCGGTGATATCGCGCCCATTGAACAAAATCTGGCCAGTAGTAGGCACCAAAAACTTGGTGAGTAAATTAAAGCAGGTGGTCTTACCGGCACCGTTAGGGCCGATCAAGGCATGGATATGGCCGCGCTGCACCTGTAGGTTAACATCGCTGACAGCGGTAAAGCCCTTGAACTCTTTGCTCAAGTGCTTAGTCTCCAGAATGACATTGCTCATCGAATCTCCTGTGGACTACTAGGGATAATTGCTAGTCGGTTCTTGGTCTTATTTATAGGACTGACGCCAAATCGCCCCAGCGTTGTGGTACACGCCTAGCTGGAACCATTTGGCCTAAATCCTAATCTAGAAACACACGCGTTTCTAAAAGATCTTATTTTTCTATACTACCAATTTAAAAGATATTTTAACAATACGGTATAACTACGGTAAGTGCGCTTACTATCTTGATTTTTCGAGGATTTTATCTATGACTAGCCAAGATCGCCAGTGCCGCTTTCTCGGCGATCATCAGGGTCGGTGAATTGGTATTGCCAGAAGTAATGCTAGGCATGATAGACGCATCCGCCACTCGCAAACCACTAATTCCCAGCACCCGTAACTGACTATCCACCACCGCGCTGCTATCCTCACTGCGCCCCATTTTGCAAGTGCCGACCGGATGAAATATTGTGGTACCGATCTCGGCTGCCGCCTGCATCAATTCTTCTTCGCTCTGAAATTGCGCCCCCGGTTTTAATTCTTGCGGTGCATATTTTTTCAGCGCCGGTGCCGCCACAATCTGACGCGTCAGGCGCAGTGAATCCGCGGCGACTTTGCGATCCTCCGCAGTACTCAGATAATTCGGTGTGATCTTCGGTGCCGCCAAAGGCTCGCTTCCGGCGATACGCACGTGGCCACGCGAAGTCGGGCGCAGATTGCAAACGCTGGCGGTAAATGCCGGGAAAGGGTGCAGCGCATCACCGAATTTTTCTAGTGATAAAGGCTGTACGTGATACTCCAGATTAGCAGTTTTTTGACTCGCATCCGATTTGGTAAAAGCCCCCAGTTGCGAAGGCGCCATAGACAGCGGGCCGCTGCGCGAGCATGCATATTGCAGACCCATCTTCGCCTTGCCTAACCAGCTATCAGCCATGGTATTGAGGCTTTTCGCACCACTAATTTTAAACGCCGAACGTATCTGCAAATGGTCTTGCAAGTTCTCGCCGACACCGCTCAATTGATGTAGCAAAGGCACACCGGCAGCCTGTAAATGGGCGCCATCGCCAATACCGGAATGCTGCAAAATACTCGGTGAGCCGATTGCACCTGCCGCCAACACGGTTTCTTTGACGGCCTCGGCAGTCCACTGTTTTCCGCCCCCGACAAACTCGACACCATGGCAGCGTTTAACACCGTCAACGACTTGTATTTTCAGACGCTGCACCTGGCAGCCGGTCATGATGGTCAAATTACCGCGGCCGGCGGCTGGCTGTAAAAAAGCCTTAGAGGCGTTCCAACGGATGCCACGTTTTTGGTTCACGTCAAAATAGCCGCAACCCTCGTTGTCACCGCGATTAAAATCATCGGTATTCGGGATTCCGCTCTGTTTGGCGGCTTCTCGAAATGCGCTGAGTATCTCCCACGACAGTCTTTGTTTTTCTATTCGCCATTCGCCCTTGGCACCATGGAATTCATTGGCACCGCCGTGATGATTTTCACTCTGTTTAAACAGCGGTAAAACCTGATCCCAAGACCAGCTCGCGTCGCCGCTCTGCGCTGCCCACTGATCATAATCCTGAGCCTGCCCGCGCATATAAATCATGCCGTTAATCGATGAACTACCACCCATCACTTTGCCACGCGGATAAATCAGGCTGCGCCCATTTAAGCCAGCTTCGGCCTCGGTGCGATACATCCAATCGGTACGCGGATTATTGATGCAATACAGATAGCCGACCGGAATATGGATCCAGATGTAATCATCTTTACCACCGGCTTCGAGCAGTAAAACTTTATTATTCGGATCTTTCGAAAGCCGGTTAGCCAGCACACAGCCGGCGGTGCCGGCACCGATAATGATGTAATCGAACTGACCTGCTGATTCCATGTAAAACCTTTTTAATTAAGCGACTCTTAGGACTTACGCAAAACCGCCCCAGCGTCGTTGTATCCGCCTTGCCGTACTAAAGTACTGTCTTCGGCGGTACGCCTAGCTGGAACAATTTTTCGTAAGTCCTAGCTATGCCATTCTGCAACTAATGCGGCGATCAGTTCGCTCACCGTCAGATCGCGCACCTTGGCCACACCTTGGCCGGCCCAGAGTGACATCAGCTCGGTATTATTTGATTTGCCAGCCTGCGCGCGTATCCCGCTGGTCAAGGCATTTTGGATAGGATAAATCGGAATCTGTGCTTGCACCGCGGCCATCAAGTCCATAAATTTATTATCCAGGCCGCGCGCCAGACGCCCGGAAATAGCACGGGTCTGGCGCGTGCTATCGGTCTTTGCATCGAATAAACGCTGCTTATACGCGGCACCGATACCGGATTCTTTCACCGTCAGAAAAGCCGTACCCATTTGCACCGCTTGTGCTCCGGCCGCTAACGCCGCGGCAATCTGCCCACCATCCATAATCCCGCCTGCCAAGATCATCGGCAGCCTAATATGTGGCTGGCACTGCGCCAGCAAAGCCAGCGCACCCAAAGTCGATTCTTCTTGTGCCCCGATGAAGGTGCCGCGATGGCCGCCCGCCTCTACCCCTTGCAGGCACAGCGCATCGGCCCCCATGGCTTGCCAGACGATCGCCTCTGGCAAATTGGTGGCGGTACCGATCACCAGGATGCCAGCCGCATGCAGACGCTGGATCTGGCTGGCATGCAAGACGTCGAAGGTAAAACTGGCGACCGCAGGGCGGGCGATGATCAAGGCGTCGAGTTGCTCTTCAAAATCCTGGCTCCAGCGGGTCGGCGTCGGCAGCTCATCCATATTCAATTCAGCCAGTACCGGTTGCAGTAATAACTTGGCGGCCGCCACTGCCGCATAATCAATTTGCGGCTTAGTCTGAACAAATAGATTGATGGCAAACGGCTTATCCGTCAGACGCCGGATATGTTCAGCCTGCTCTATGATTTCTAAAGGTGCCAACAAGGGTGCCGCCAAACTGCCGAGACCACCCGCATTCGAGACCGCAGCCACCAGCTCAGGCGTCGTGATACCACCAGCCATAGGTGCTTGAATAATCGGGTACTGGCACAGAGAAAGGATCTTCATAATTAATATACTAGGGGTGAGTATGACGATTAAGAATTGAATTGCGCAATAACAATGTGCGCATTTGGTGCATGACTACAGATACTCCCTTATTTTCTGATAAAAGTGTAAAAATATCTAGTTTCATCCGGATCAGAGTACCGCTTTAGCAAAACAGCTCCAGACTCTCATGCAGGAAACCTAAGCGAGTTATCCCAAGCTCATCATGCTTAGCTTCCCTTACACCAAACTGAACCAACATAAAACACCACAGAACGCCACCCTAAAGCCCCAAAAATCTGTGGTTTTCCTTCCCGCTTTGATAAATTTCGTAAAACCCAAAAATATTTGGCGCTATACTGAAATGATCAAAAGAAGATCTCAACAACTCTGCTTCAGCTTGCAAACCTTGCGAGGAGATTCACATGTTTAAAGACTTAACGATCAAAGCCCGGCTGATTTTTATGATTGCCATACTCTCGCTGATGGCAGTGCTGCTAGGCGGCTCAGGAATTTTTGGCCTCGCCAGTGTCAATGACTCACTCAAAACCGTTTATGACGATCGCTTAATAGCGATGGGGCAACTAGATCAAGTGATACGCATCATTAATCAGAATGAACTTATCCTGGCAAAATCTCTGAGCACGGACGCTAACCAGGTCGGCCAGGAAATGGATAGTATAGAAAAAAATATACTACTAGCTAGCAAAGTATGGGCCGAATACATGGCGACTTATCTCACCCCAGACGAAAAAAAAATCGCCCAAGAATTTGAAGCTGCAAGGAAAAATTTTGTCAGCGAAGGCCTAAGACCGGCGATGGCGGCGATGCGCGCGAATGACATTAAATTGGCCGGTGAAATTCTGCATACCAAGATGACCCCGCTCTACCAAAAAGTTCAAGACCCGCTCAATGCTTTGATTGCACTGCAACTCGATGAAGCTAAAAAGGAATATGAGCGGTCACAAAGTTTCTTTTCGAAATTCAGAATTTTTTCAATTAGCGCTATCGCCTTTGCTTTGATTTTTGGTGCACTGCTAGGTTATTGGCTAATCGCCAGCATCTCCAAACCACTCAGCTATGCCGTGAAAATTGCCCAAAATATCGCGCTTGGTGATCTGACTCAAAAAATCCAGGTTGAGTCACGTGATGAAACTGGCCACCTGCTAGAGGCGCTGGCCGACATGAATACCCATCTGGTACAAACCGTCAGTGAAGTGCGCAACGGCACCGACACCATCGCTACCGCCTCCGCCCAGATTGCGGCTGGTAATCTGGATCTATCCTCACGCACAGAGCAACAGGCTTCCAGCCTCGAAGAGACCGCTTCGGCCATGGAAGAACTCACCTCCACCGTCAAGCAAAACGCAGATAATGCTGGGCAAGCCAACCAGTTAGTGGTGGCCGCCAACGACTACGCAGTCCAAGGCCAGGCAGTCGTCAGTAAAGTCGTGCAGACCATGGGCTCAATCAAGGACAGCTCACGCAAGATCGTCGACATCATCGGTGTCATTGATGGCATTGCATTCCAGACCAATATTTTGGCCTTAAACGCGGCTGTAGAAGCCGCGCGCGCTGGCGAACAAGGGCGCGGTTTTGCGGTGGTCGCCAGCGAAGTGCGCAATCTGGCGCAACGCTCAGCCAGCGCCGCTAAAGAGATCAAGAGCTTAATCGATGATTCGGTCAGTAAAGTCGATGCCGGCAGTGGTCTGGTCGATAGCGCTGGCGCCACCATGAGCCAGATCGTGACTTCAGTCAAACAAGTGGCCGACATCATGAGCGAAATCGCCGCTGCCAGCCATGAACAAAGCGATGGCATTGAGCAAGTGAATCTGGCGGTAATGCAGATGGATGAAACCACACAACAAAATGCCGCATTGGTAGAGCAAGCTGCAGCAGCAGCAGCCAGTATGCAAAATCAGGCTGCCAATTTAGCCGAGACTGTGAGCGTCTTCAAATTGTCCTAGTATCTAAGCGCCCCGCATCCGCCTACTAGCCTAGTGCAGGCTAGAAATTCTGTGCACCGCTGAAATCGCGGTACACTGCTCATTTTTAATCTAAAAGCTCTACCTCGCATGTTCAAGACCATCCTTGCCCCCTCCCTACTCTGCATGTGCAGCGCGATTCCCGCCGTGGCGCATGCCGAAAGCATCAAGTTAGTGATACAGGAATACACACCGTTTACGCATACCAATCCAAAAACAGCGCAAATTGTAGGGGTATTGAGCGAGAAAATTCAAGAAATTATGAGGCGTGCTGGTGAAACCACTAGCATCAAGAGCACCTCGCTGGCACGCGCTTTACAGGCCACTCAAAACGAAGAAAATACCTGCATGATAGGGCTGCGCCGCACGCCCGAACGCGAATCATCTTTCAAATGGGTAGGTCCCTTGATTTTTGATGATTGGGTGCTGTACAGCAAAAAAGATAGTCTGGTAAAACTCAAAAATTTTGAAGATGCCAAGCCGTATCGAATAGGTTCGTATAAAAACGCGGCGACCGGTTTGCAACTCACAGAGCAAGGCTACAAGATAGAATTCGCCAACGAGGATGAAGAAAACCCGCGTTTATTAGTCAATAATCGTATCGATTTTTGGGTAGTCTCAGAGTTGCATGGTATGTATATGGCGCAACAACAAGGCTATTGGAAAGAGATGCAAAAAGCAGTCAAATACAAGACCATAGAGTTATATATGCTGTGTCATCCTTCCATGGAAAAAAGCCGTATTGCTCTATTTAATCGCTATAACAAAGAACTAGAAAGTGATGGCACGATGGAAAAAATTTCCCACAAATATGGAGTCCGCTGATGGCGCGCTCGACCAAGGCTAGTAATGCGGTGTTACGGCTAAATCAACGTAGTGCGCAGGCAGCGTATTCCATGGTCACGACCTCGGACGGCCATTTCTATTTGGTGCTGGCGAATGGCGAAGAAAGTAGCGTTAAACTCAATGAGCCGCTGGAGATCGATGCCTTCGTTAGCTTCGTCAACGGCGTGAGTAAGCAAGCCCCAAAAAAAGCCAGTAAGTTTGATTTAGCCTTCGAAGAAAAATTACAGCGCTCGGGTAAGAAAGCCGAATAGTCCATTTTTTATACGATGCGCTATGATGGCGCTCCTTCACCTTCTTTTAGAGAGTTTTGAATGAAATCACCTTTGTTTATTTTGGCCCTAGGCATGAGCCTGGTGTTTCCAGTCACTTACAGCATTGCAGATGACAGCGCCAATGGCATCGCGCTGATCGCAGCACCGTCAGCCTTGCAAAAAATAGATAGCAAAGTCGGTAGCGGTAAAGAAGCCGTGGCCGGCAATACAGTCGCAGTCCATTACAGCGGTTGGTTGTTTGATGAAAAAGCAGCTAATCAACATGGTAAGGCCTTCGATAGCTCGGTAGGACGCGGCCCGTTTGAATTCCCCTTGGGCGCTGGGCGCGTCATTAAGGGTTGGGATCAAGGCGTAGCCGGTATGAAAGTAGGCGGCAAACGTACCCTGATTATCCCCGCCGAATTAGGCTATGGCGCACGCGGTGCAGGTGGTGTGATACCGCCAAATGCCAAGTTGATTTTTGATGTTGAATTATTGGACGTCAAGTAATTGTCTATAGAATTAATTTATCTAAAAGCTTATCCTGAGCCTTTACAGGCGCAGGTTAAGCAGCTCATAGAGAGCCAAAAACTGGGCGCTGTTTTGCTCAAAAAATATGCCAAATCGCATGAAATACGTACCGATAAAGCCCTGTATCAGTATGTGCAAGAGATCAAGAATACCTATCTGCGCAATGGCGAACAAATCAGTAAAATCGTCTACGATAATAAACTGCACGTAATCCGCAATGCGCTCGGCACCCACACCTATGTTTCTCGGATCCAAGGCAATAAGCTCAAATCCAAACATGAAATTCGTATCGCCAGCCTGTTTAAGCAAGTACCGGAAGAATTTCTTAAAATGATAGTCGTGCACGAACTGGCGCATCTGAAAGAGAAAGAACACGACAAGGCCTTCTATAAACTATGCAGTTATATGGAGCCCAACTATCATCAATACGAGTTGGATCTGCGCCTGTATTTAACCCAGGTTGATATTTTTGGCGACGCACTCTGGAGCAAAGACCAAGCCACGATGTAGTTTTTTTGTTGGTTTTTTTATCCTTTTTTAGCCGCTGTATGATGCGCAGTATGCGCTGAGTTACACTAAGCTTTTACGCTTAATGGCTGCGCATCATGTCCTATCTCATGGCCCTCGATCAGGGCACTTCCAGTTCCCGCAGCATCATCTTTGACTTGCACGGCAACATCGTCGCATCGGCTCAACAAGAATTTCGACAAATTTTTCCGCAACCAGGCTGGGTAGAGCATGACGCCATGGAAATCTGGCAAAGCCAACTCGCCACCAGCAACGCAGTACTTGCAAAATCAGCGATAAGTGCGAGCCAAATCGCAGCCATCGGTATCACCAATCAACGCGAAACCACCGTGGTCTGGAATCGCAAGACCGGCATACCGATTAATAACGCCATCGTCTGGCAAGACCGCCGCACCGCGGCTTACTGTGAACAATTACATGCGCTCGGCCATGCTAAGCTTATAGAACAAAAAACCGGACTGATACTCGACCCTTACTTTTCTGCGACTAAGCTGAAATGGATACTCGATCATGTGCCAGATGCGCGCGCACTAGCCGAACGCGGCGAACTGGCCTTTGGAACGGTAGACACTTGGCTGGCATGGCAACTCAGTGAGGGACGCCTGCATGTCAGCGATGTCAGCAATGCCTCGCGCACTATGCTGTGGAATATCCATCTAGCTTGCTGGGATGAGGAATTACTCGCCTTATTTCAAATTCCTAAAGCCATGCTGCCCGAGGTTCATCCCTCCAGTCACCGTTTTGGCGAAACCAAACTATTCGGTACCGCGATTCCTTTAGCGGGCATTGCTGGCGATCAGCAAGCTGCCCTATTTGGGCAAGCCTGCTTTAAACCCGGTATGGCAAAAAATACCTATGGCACTGGCTGCTTCATGCTGCTGCATACCGGTACCCAGTGTGCCAGCTCTAACAATGGCTTAATCAGCACGGCCGCCTGCCAGATCGACCAGCACGCCCAATATGCGCTAGAGGGTAGTGTCTTCATAGGCGGGGCGGTGGTGCAATGGTTGCGTGATGGCTTGAAAGCGATACAAAACTCTACCGATGTCGAAGACATGGCCGCCAGCGTGCCAGATTCTGGCGGTGTGGTGTTTGTCCCCTCATTTACCGGCCTGGGAGCACCTTACTGGGTACCATCGGCCAAGGGCGCGATACTCGGGCTGACACGCGGCAGCACAGTGGCACACATAGCGCGCGCGGCACTAGAATCGATCGCCTTCCAAAGCACCGCCTTATTGCAAGCAATGAACCGCGACGCCGCCACCCCGATTACCGAATTAAGGGTAGATGGTGGGGCTTCGGCGAATAATTTATTACTGCAATTTCAGGCAAATCTATTAGGTATCCCAGTACTTCGCCCTAAAGTCACCGAGACCACAGCTCTCGGTGCTGCCTATCTGGCTGGATTGGCGGTAGGGGTCTACCAAAGTCTGGAAGAATGTGCCCAACAATGGCAGGAAGAAAGGCGTTTTCTGCCGACCATGAGTCGCGACCAAGCATTAGGTTTGATGCAAGAATGGGAAATAGCGGTAGGTCGGGTACGTTAAGCAACAGTAAATTCAAATTAATTTCTATCGTCCTTTTTTCTGAAAGCGCATCATGAAAATCCTGAAATGGCTAATCGGCAGTCTACTCGTGCTAGTTACTCTCATTATCGCGGTCGCCCTAGTATTACCAAATGAGTACGCAGTAGAACGTAGCGTCGTGATTAATGCGCCCGCCGAGAAAATTTACCCTTTAATCGCCACCCCCAAGGAATGGAAAAATTGGTCAGTCTGGAATCAACGCGATCCTGCCATGCAGATGAGCTATACCGGCCCCGATTCTGGGAATGACGCCGCCTGGGAATGGCAAAGCAAGAGCCAGGGCAACGGTGGTATGAAATTTACCGATGCTAAGCCGCCCAAAAAAATTAGCTACCAGCTGCACTTCGAAGGCATGGGAAAACCCTCAGTAGGAAGCTTCAGCTTAGAAAACCAAGGTAACGCCACCAAGCTAACTTGGTCTATGCAAGGTAGCTCAGAAGGTAATCTAATGATGAAACTGTTCGCCCCATTTATGGACAAAATACTGGGACCTGATTTTGAGGCTGGCTTAAATGGGCTTAAGAAAATTGTAGAACAATCCTAGAAATTAATTAATTTTTTGACACTTAGTAGCAATCCCGTGAGTAATATAAAAGTAGTTTTTTAAAAAAATTAAAGTTATTACAAAAAATTACAATAATTGTATTTAATTATTTATTTAACACTGTAATAATTTACGCTATTTAATTTTCTTAAGATAAACAATGAAACTAAAATCACTTTTGACAAGCACATTGCTCGCACTGTCCGCCATCAGCGCTTCTTTCCCTGCTATGGCGGAACTCAAACTTGAAACTGACGTACGGGGCAATTATATTCGGGAGACTGGCCATTTCGACGCAGTCAGAAATGGTACAGATTTTTACCATGCAGATACATTATTAGCATCAACTGATGGTGCTGCATTCAATCTAGGAACACTTAGTTTTAATCTGTGGAAAACATGGGAAAGTTACAACTATGCTTACGCTACTGGTTACTTTAATGGCGTAGAGGTTTTTAAACAAACATTGGATTTTACTCAAGTAGTTCCTGATGGGTACAACCACTACCGTAATATCGCGATCAATCCAAGCTCAGTCAATTTAGTTATATTTAACGCCGATGGTTTTAGCGACGGTGCTAATTTATCTATCGTCAACTTCACACCGCCGGTACCAGAGCCAGAAACTTACGCAATGTTATTGGTAGGCTTAGGTCTAATTGCTAGCGTAGCTGGTAAGCGTAAGCAACAAAGTTAAACCAAAATAGTCGCAAAAACGTCAGGGAGCTTAGGCTCCCTTTTTTTGCATCTACTTCAAAGTCGCGCTGATTCTATACGCAATCACTGTGGTCATTTCATCAAAGTTTCATTCAATTGTCACAAGCTTGTCACTTGCATCCCCTACTCTACTTCCAGCAAAGCCCAGAAGTAGTGACCTACATGGAGAGCACGATGACTAGCAAAACCTTAATCGACGATGCAGTATTTAACTCTAGTACCTTAGGCAGTAAGGGCTTTGCAGATAGACTATTTGCCCATTGGTTCAGCCGCCTGGTGTATGCCCAAATATGGGAAGATCCGCAATCCGATATCGACGCGCTGCAACTCAAACCAGGTGCGAATATCCTGACTATTTCTTCGGGCGGTTGTAATGCCCTAGCCTACTTATCCACAGATCCGGCTGCGGTGCACGCAGTCGACTTAAACGGCGCGCATCTGGCCATGCTGGAGATGAAAAAACAGGCGATTAAGCATTTGCCTGATTATGATTCGGTATTGCATTTTTTAGGTAACGCCAGCCAGACCGATAATATCAAACGCTATCAACGTCACATACGCCCACATTTATCGCAAGACGCCAGCGATTTTTGGGAAAGCCGCTCGATATTGGGAAAATTTGGCAAGCCACGCTTTCACTATTTTAGTAAAAATGCCTATCAACATGGCCTATTAGGTGATTTTATTGGCTTCGCGCACGGGCTAGTAAAACTAATGGGTGGCGACCTAAAAAAACTCGCTACCGCCCGGAATATGGAAGAGCAAGCCTCCCTATTTGAAAAGTACCTGGCCCCGGTATTTGAGAATAAACTATTTCAATTTCTAGCTAGACAACCTATCGCTTTGTATAGCTTAGGTATTCCGCCGTCTCAATTCGCAGCTTTAAAACACGACGCAAAACAGGGATTGCCGAACCTATTCAAGGAACGCATGCGCCATTTGGCTTGCGACTTTCCTTTAGATCAAAACTGCTTCGCCCATCAAGCCTTCGCCCGTTGCTACGACACGAATACCCAAACCGCTTTACCGATGTATCTACAAAAACGCTATTTTTCTTCGCTGCGAACTAACATCGATAGAATTTATCCACACCACACCAATCTTACCGATTTCCTGCGTCAGCAACCCCGCGCCTCGATGGATGCCTATCTATTTTTAGATGCACAAGACTGGATGGATCAACAGCAATTGACAGAGCTATGGGAGCAGGTAACCCGTACCGCAGCACCACAGGCCAAAGTCGTGTTTCGCACTGGCGGTAGTGAATCTCCATTAGAAAATATGCTGCCTCCACAGCTTTTATCAGCATGGACTACAGACACAGCACATAATCGCAAACTGTATGCGACTGACCGCTCTGCGATCTACGGTGGCATGCATCTTTACATCAAAAACGAAATTCTTTGAAGTATCCGGCTCCATCAGCAGCCCTGGCGCACACTTTATGGTTATTAAGTGCCCGCGCTAGGGGTGGCAAGCATTGGATAGCGAATGCCAATTGCGAATTTCAATCAATAACGATCGCTGAACAAACACAACCGGTCAGCGTACAAGCGCTATCGAGCCGAAATCAAAGTTATGTATTGAGCCCACGCTCAGCTTGGATAAATTACGCCAAAGAAGAAGCGAATCGGCTTGCTCCAAGAAAACTTCAATGGCTAGCCAAAATACTAGGGGACAGTATTTTCTTCCCACTCTCTTTATTACTGCGTGGTTCAGGCTTGGATCGTGCGGTAAGCATAGGGAATAGACTAATTTCTACCAATCTCTATCCAGATTGGAGTCTGCAAGAATTTAAAAACCTGACTGAAGAATTAGTCTCAGAGTACCCCAATTATCCTTATATTTTTAGAAATATATGTCCGGAAGTAAATCCACATTTTTATGACTATTTGCAAAGATGCGGCTGGTCTTTAGTACCCGCACGCATGATTTATCTTTGTGATCCACAAAATCCTGCCGTCTGGAAGCACAACCATGTAAAAAAGGATGTACGTCTATTGCATAGCGAAGACATAGAAATAGTCGGACCTGAGCAAATGAAAAACGGCGACTTACCAAGACTGCGCGACCTATTTCGCCAAGTGTTTATCCATAAACATTCAACACTGAATCCCGATTTCACTATTGATTTTTTTGAATTTTGTCTGGAAAGCAGTTTCTTAGAACTGCACGGACTACGCCACAAGGGTCAGATGGTCGGCGTATTGGGAGTATATGAATTTCAAGGGAGTAACTGGATCACCACACCCTTAATCGGCTACGACACCACAATGCCGCAAGAACTAGGTCTATATCGCCGTTTAATGGCCTTACTGTTGCAAATAGCAAAACAAAAAAATAAACGCTTACATTACAGCTCAGGGGCAAGCGAATTCAAGCAAGCACGCGGCGGCCTAGCCTATCTTGAATACACCGCAATTTACAGCCAGCACCTGAATACCAGAGAAAAATTGTGTAACAAGCTGTTTGCAAAAACCCTGCAATATATTGCTCCGAGAATACTAAAACGGGTAGATCAATACTAAAAAGAAGAGGTTTTCACCAAAAACATCTGTGGATAAAACTAAGGATATCCACAGGATGAACTGTGAAGAAGCTTATCTTTTAGCATTCACCATTTATTTGTCCAGAATCTGTACTTTTCCTGTACACGCATTATCAGGCTATTTATTTTCGCTGCAAGCACTTGATTTATAAGAAATTAAACTAGTTATCCACAAGAAACGGCTGCGTTAACTACTATTACTATATATATAAAGTTATTGTATACAACAAACCCCTCTTTTCCCTTCAAGACCTTAGATCAAAATAAAGCACTAAAAATTAAATAGTTTCTTCAATGTAATGATCGAAAAAATTACTAAAATTATCCGAGTACAATTTTCAGTAATAACTATCTGAATTGCGAATTCAGTAAAAGAAGGTTTTTTAATCAATTGCTCTTAAGTTCTTTAAAGAGCAATAAAAAATAGCTTTTCCAATAAATACTAAAAAAAATTAATAAAAATCGAAATTGACGTTGATCCAGTTAATACAAAACATAAAGACAAGTAAGGCGTTGGCACCTTATTAAAAACGAGATATTTATACTCACAGAAGTCTAAATAAAGTCAGCAGCAAAGCTAATTGATATTAAATATTCATTAAAAATAATCAAACTACGATCAGATCTATAAATAGAGGCAGGAAAACGACAAAAAAGGATTTATTTTTAATTTTCTTCTGTGGATAAGCTTTGGGATATCCACAGGTTTAAATGTGAAGAGTTTCTGTTTTAGGCAATCTCTAAAATTTTATCCAAAATCTATTCTTAGTTCATACAAAACTTCTTCTATGCTTTATATTTTTTCTAATCGCTTGTATTTAAAAGAGTAAACCTAGTTATCCACAGAAATCTAATGGTCTTAACTATTACTACTATTTATATATATAAACTTCTTATTATTGTTTTACACATCGAAAAAAGTGCGAAAAAAGAAATTTCCGCAAATTCAAATTCTTACTCTAGAATGCAACAACTCCTAAGAAAGCGTCTTTACAGCAACTTCAAAAATGAAAATTTTTCTTACCTCTTTATCTATTTCACTCTTTTTGGTGAATACTCCACTATTTGCCGAAACTGTCGCAACAAAACCTAGTGATGCATCTATAAAAAAAGTATTTGAGTTAACTAAGACCAGTGAAATGTTGAAGAGTCTGGAAGGCCAAATGGAGATGCTGACAAAAAATATGATGCAACAAGCCTTAAAAGGCGAAACTATTAGTCCAGAAGAGCAAAAAATTCTGGATAATTTTAGAGAGAAAGTTGCTGTTTTAAACAAAGAAAATATGTCTTGGGAGAAATTGGAACCGCTCTTTGTCGAAATTTATGCAAAAACTTTAAGTCAGGATGATATTACCGGCATGATTAATTTTTATCAGTCACCAGCTGGTCAATCGTTTGTAAATAAAATGCCATTAATCATGCAAGAGTCTATGGGAACAGTGCAAAAACTGATGCCGACTATGTTAGAAAAATTGAGACTCGCGAATCAAGAAATGTTGGATGAGCTTAAAGCTATCAAGAAGTAAAATTAATTAGTTTCGTAATTAATTGATCTTGCTGTCACGGAATCCGTAGGCTAATTTCGAATATAGGAGATAAAAATGGCAAGTATAAACCGCCTAAAATGCTCATTTAGCTCCTATATTGTCTGTTTTTTATGTATTTTCTGCTTAAATCACAATATTGCACACTCTGAAACCCTGACTATCTATACCGAAGATTGGCCTCCTATTAGTTATCAAAATAATTCTAAAATGGAGGGAATGGGCGTAGAAATTGTCCAGGCTTTGCAGGCAAAACTAGGTACAACTGAAGCCATCATTATGGTTCCCTGGGCTAGAGGGTATAAGTCCTTGTTAGAAGAACCAAATATCATGCTTTTTAGTGTAGGTCGCTCGGCTGAACGTGAAAAGCTCATGATTTTTTTGGGACCAATTGCAATATCGAGCACCTCGCTGTATACCCGTAAAGGCAATGCCGCGCGTTTGCTGGCTATGGGGGATAAGTTGTATGAATTATCAGTAGGTGCTTACCGTGGAAGTATCTTTGCTGATACCGCAAAGAAAAAAGGTTTCGCGAATATTGATTTAGCTGCGACACCAAAAATTACAGCCAACATGTTATTTGCCAAACGCTTTGATCTTTGGGTAGAAGGTAGTCTGGCAGTTCCTTCTATCGTCAAAGAAATTGGCCATGAGCCGGATGAAATAGAAAGAGTAATGGTCTTAGATAATCTGGAGCTGTATCTCGCTTTTTCTAAAACCAGTTCGCCAGCGATAGTAAAAGCCTGGGAAGCAGCATTAAAAGCGATCAAAAAGGATGGGAGTTTTCAAAAAATACATCAAAAATGGTTGGCGAATGAGCCTGCGCCTATGGATGTTTTGTTAATTAATCCAAACTCAGCGCCAACACGGTAATTTCTAATGTTTTAAATTCAAGATATTTTTTGGACTGCCACTGGCAAAATCTAGAATATTTTGAAATGCTGCGCGGAAGTAAATTTCATAACTATCTTGCTCTACATAGCCTAAATGCGGCGTAGTTAACACGTTTTCCATGCTAAATATGGCGCTTCTCACAGCTAGAGGCTCGTTTTCAAAGACATCTAAGGCTGCAAAGCCTGGTCTGCCTAGGTTTAAGGCCATTTCTAAGGCAGCATTTTCGACCAATTCGGCTCGACTAGTATTGACGAATAAGGCATCGGTTTTCATTAATGCCAAATCAGCGGCCGTCACTATGGCACGCGTTGCGTCATTTAAACGAAGATGAATAGAAATAACGTCATTTAAACTAAAAAATTCTTCTTTCGTTAGCGCTGCCTGGTAACCATCTAGTACTGCTTGGTGTCGGCTCGTTTCGCTTCCCCAAACTACAACCTGCATGCCAAATACCTTGGCGTAGGCAGCTATTATTTTGCCTATTTTTCCGTAACCCCAGATACCCAGATTTCTTCCTTTTAAGACTCGACCCAAGCGATTTTTTTCAGGATGAATGGAACTCATCTGCCATAAACCATCCTTTAAATTGGTCGAGTAAGGAATAATCTTGCGTGAGGCTGCCATAATCAAGGCCCAGGTCAATTCAGCTGGTGCAGTTGGACTACCAATGCCTTCAGCTATGCTGATTCCGCATTCGCTGGCCGTCTCTATGGCGATATGTCCGGCAACTTTGCCTGTTTGCGAAATTAATTTCAAATTAGGTAATTTCTTGAGTAAGGCCGCAGTTAACACTGTGCGTTCCCGAATTAAAACTAGGGCATCGAATGGTGCAAGACGTATCGCTAACTGGCCTATGCCTACCGCACTGCTATTAAAGATCTTTACCTCATGTCCTTGTAGCATGTCAAAACAAGCAAGTTGACGCACCGCGTCCTGATAATCATCGAGTATCGCAATTTTCATGAATAGTTTTCTTGAGTAAATAAGCTAATTTTCACTTTCATAAAACATACCACTGTGATAATGAATTTGATGCGAAATTAGCCTATATGGATTTGCAGGTGTAGAATATCCGGCTACGTAGCTTTTTGATTCTTATGTCCCGCCTTATCAGGTCGGGCTTAAGTTAGGAAGCAGACATCCTTGTCTTCCTATTATCCGACAGAATCATCGTTAATGTGCTTGCTGTGTTGATATCTATTCTTGCTTGAGCTTATTCCGCTCGCAACGCCAATAAGCCTAATGATGGTACTGCCGTGCCGCTACACCGATTTTTTTATTGAAATGGCATTGGAGATAGTATCGTGAATCAACCTATCATGAAGGGCGTAGCGGCAATAAATGCTCCCGCATACGTGAAGCAACAAAAACTCATCAATTGGGTCGCCGATATGGCGGCTTTAACTAAGCCAGATAGTGTGTATTGGTGTGATGGTACGGTCGAAGAATATGATCGCCTGTGCGCCGAGATGGTCGCCGCCGGTACCATGAAAAAACTCAACGAGACAAAACGTCCAAATAGTTATCTGGCATGTTCAGATCCTAGCGACGTTGCGCGTGTAGAAGACCGCACTTATATCTGCTCGGAAAAGAAAGAAGACGCAGGTCCAACCAATAACTGGATGCCTCCCGCCGAAATGCGTGCCACCATGCACCCATTGTTCGATGGTTGTATGCAAGGTCGTACCATGTACGTGGTGCCGTTTTCCATGGGGCCATTAGGTTCGCCTATCGCGCATATCGGGGTTGAGCTGTCTGATTCTCCTTACGTTGCCGTGAATATGCGCACCATGACGCGTATGGGCAAAGCAGTGTATGACGTGCTTGGTACCGATGGTGATTTCGTTCCTTGTATGCATACTGTAGGTGCCCCGCTGGCTGCTGGTCAAAAAGACGTAGCTTGGCCATGCAACGCGACTAAATACATCGTGCACTACCCTGAGACTCGCGAAATCTGGTCGTATGGGTCCGGCTACGGCGGAAATGCTTTGCTGGGCAAGAAGTGTTTCGCCTTGCGTATCGCTTCTACCATGGGTCGTGATCAGGGCTGGTTGGCAGAACATATGCTGATCCTCGGTGTCGAGTCACCAGAAGGTAAAAAGCATTACATCGCTGCGGCTTTCCCATCGGCTTGCGGTAAAACTAATTTCTCTATGTTGATACCTCCAGCAAGTTTCGGCGGCTGGAAAGTCACCACGATTGGTGATGATATCGCCTGGATCAAACCTGGTAAAGATGGCCGTTTGTATGCGATTAACCCAGAAGCAGGTTATTTCGGTGTTGCGCCAGGTACCAATAAAAATACCAACTTTAATTGCATGGCATCGGTACGTAGTGATTCTATTTTCACTAACGTTGCTTTGACAGACGATGGCGATGTTTGGTGGGAAGGCATGACCAAAGAAATTCCTAGCCACCTGATCGATTGGCAAGGTAAGGACTGGACCCCGGAAATAGCGAAGGAAACTGGCCGTAAAGCAGCCCATCCAAATTCGCGTTTCACTGTCGCTGCAACTCAAAATCCAGTACTCGATGCAGCTTGGGATGATCCAGCTGGCGTGCCTATTTCGGCGTTCATTTTCGGTGGTCGTCGTTCTACCACGGTGCCGCTGGTTACCGAAGCGCGCAACTGGGTAGAAGGCGTCTACATGGCAGCCACCATGGGCTCAGAAACTACTGCTGCGGCTGTCGGCCAGC
This sequence comes from Undibacterium parvum, assembly GCF_003955735.1. Classification (NCBI taxonomy): domain Bacteria; kingdom Pseudomonadati; phylum Pseudomonadota; class Betaproteobacteria; order Burkholderiales; family Oxalobacteraceae; genus Neoundibacterium; species Neoundibacterium parvum. Next base: position 2,081,878 of record NZ_CP034464.1, read on the forward strand.
AAGGTATCGTGCGCCGTGATCCGTTTGCGATGTTGCCTTTCACTGGTTACAACGTCAGCGATTACTTCCAGCACTGGTTGGATATGGGTAAAAAAATCGAGGCCTCAGGTGCGACACAGCCTAGTATTTATTGTGTGAACTGGTTCCGTACAGACGAAAACGGCAAGTTTGTCTGGCCTGGTTTTGGCGACAATATGCGCGTATTGAAGTGGATGCTGGAACGTATAGAAGGCACAGGCAAGGGCGTAGAAAATATTTTCGGCGTGACACCAGAATTTGGCGATCTGACTTGGGATGGCTTGGAATTTAGCCAACAGCAATTCGATACCATCACTTCTATCGACAAGGCCGCATGGGAGGCCGAGTTAAAATTGCATGCTGAGTTATTCGAAAAACTCGAATATCATTTGCCTGCAGAGTTGGAAGCAACACGTGTAGCATTAGGCAAACGTCTTGCTTCATAAGTTGGGCTAATTATAGAAAAAGCGTAGCGTTAGCTGCGCTTTTTTTTATTTTAAAATTGGTGTTTCAATAAAATAGGTGTAAAAAGAGTAATTGTGAGCTGATATTAATTGCGAGAAAATTATGCGACTGAAAAACAAGTTAGGTCAGGTTTTTGTTTCTGTTTCTGTTTTATTTTCAATCAATCTCTCTTACGCTGGCGCCACGATTCTGCAAATATCCACATCCGAAGCACGGCGTCCCAGCGTCATTATGTCGGAAAAAATATTAAGCCTAGCCTACGCTCAATTAGGTATCACGATTCGTCTGGTACCGGTGCCTGCGGCACGCGCTTTGGCAATGTGGAACTCAAACCTACTTGATGGTATCGCCGTCCGTATCATAGATATAGGCTTTGTCGACACTATCAGGGTAAACATCCCTATCGCTTACGAAGATGCCGTCGTATTTACTAGCAAGAAACAATTTCAGGTTAACGGTTATGCCAGTCTGAAACCCTATGTGGTTGGCTATATGGCGGGCGTTTCATATTTAGAAGATAGATTGAAAGACATACCTCAAAAAGAAGCGGCTCCGAGTATAGAGTCATTGTTTAGAAAACTCGATGTTGGTCGCACCGATGTAGTGGTCGAATCGCGTTCAAGTCTTTGTACTGCCAAGAGTTTAGGATATGAAAGGATTTCAATTTTAGAACCATCGCTGGAAAAAAGAATGGGTTACCACTACCTGCATTTGCGTCACAAAGCGCTGGCTTTGACCTTGGAGCAGGTCTTAAGTGAAATGGAAAAAGATGGAAGGATCAAGAAAATTCAGGATGAGGTTGCGCGCGATTTTATCCAAAATTGCCCGCAATGAGAAAACACCCTAAAAAAAACCGCTAAACAAATGTTAGCGGTTTTTTTTAAGTTTAAGCTTAGTAATATTTATGAATATAAGTACTACGCTGCACTTTTAGTTGATTCGATTTTGTTGCATCGTCGGATGCCGCTGTAATTTGTCCCAGACTCAAGCTGGAATTTTTTGCCGTTCGGCTTTGTGTCAGACTTAGACTGAGTTTTCGTATTATTGGCTTACTCAAATACGCGATAGGAAAAGCGATAGGCCAGGTGGTGAACCAAGCTTCCATCCAGGCGGAGAAAAAATCATTGCTGATTCCGGCCCAGAGTAAGCGCAACACACCGCTAAGTACCAGCGTGATTACGCCAGTGCTTAAGATCGTTGGCAACATCGATGCCAAACTCTTGGAGCCTGCCAGTGCTGCTTGTGGCGCACGATAATTTGCATGGCTAGCTTGGGTGAGTGCAGATGTTTGCATAGTTTGCCTCTAGACTTGCTTATTCGTTAGCCGTCGTTAGCCGCGTGCAGCGAGTGCGCGTAATTCAGCGGCCATATTTGGCGAGCTGTAGTCGAGATCATTGGCGATACGGCGAATCGTCAACATATTGCGCAGATTGCGGCTGGCAGTTTTTTGATCGCGGGTCAATTTTGGATGCAACACCAGTAAAGCGGCGCGTAACATGCCCATGATCAAAGGTTTAAATACGATCAAGATGGTAGCTAAGATGCCCAAGCCTAATAATGGGCGGGCGATGGCGACAATACCAGTGACGGCAACTTGGGCTACTGGCAATGCGCTGGCAGCTGGGAAGGCGATATTGAGAAAGCTCATGATTTCCTCTATCTTTCAATTTTAATTTGTGTACGATCACTATATTGCAGTGCAATATATAAATCTAATTTTGATTTATCATATCTAATATGGTATTTGTGAATAATTGACGAAAACATCAGGAGATCATCGTATGAACTTCCTCACCCTAGATTTAAATTTGCTCAGGGTATTTGACGCCGTCATGGTCGAACAAAATTTGACCCGTGCTGCCGATAAATTGGCGATGACGCAACCGGCGGTCTCGAATGCGCTCAAACGCCTACGTTTTTCATTTAGCGATGAACTTCTGATACGCACAGCGCATGGGGTAAAGCCTACCCCGCGTGCCGAAACCCTGTGGCCAGCAATACGCCAGGCGCTTTCGACGCTGGAGGCGGCAATCGCGCCGACCAGTTTTGATATGGCCAAGGCACAAACCACGTTTAGGATGGCGATGGCCGATGCCACTGCCGCGCTGTGGATGCCGGCTCTGGTCAGGGCGATAGAACGCGATGCGCCAGGCATCAATGCCCGTATGGTGCCGCTGACTACGCGTGAACCTCGGCCTTTGCTGATACGCGGTGATATCGATATCGCGGTCGGTTTTTTTCCGGGTGTGGTGGCGCAAATGATAGGCGGACAAGGCGCCGCGCGTAGCCCTATACGGCATGAGCGCCTGTATTCAGGCCATTACGTGTGCGTGATGAGTAAGGATCATCCACTGGCAAAAAAAGAGCTGACGCTCGATGATTATTGCAATGCAAGCCATCTTTTAGTCAGTTTTTCGGGCCGCGCGCATGGTTTGGTGGATGAGGCCTTGCTGCAAATGGGGCGCGAACGGCGTATTTTACTGACCGTGAATCAATTTTTTACCGGTGGCAAAGTGGTGGCTAATTCCGATCTGATTACGGTCTTGCCACACCATTTGATTGCTTCTACCGGGATGACCGACGCCTTGATCTGGAAAGAATTGCCGTTCGCCATGCCCGAAGTGCATATCGACATGCTCTGGCACGAGCGCGATGCGCGTAATCCAGCGCACAAGTGGTTAAGGGATAATTTGGTCAAGATGACCAACGATACCTTGGATGTCCAACTTGGGCACGATAAGCAGTTGGACACTTAGTTAGACATTTAGCCAAGCTGCAGCAAAATCTAAAACCCATCTACAATCTAGGCACTACATTTTTTAGCGGAAACAACCATGTTTACAGGTATCGTCCAGGGCATCGCCAGTATTAATTCCATCACGGATAAGCCTGGCTTACGCACATTTACACTCAGTTTTCCTCAGGGTTTTTGCCAGGATTTAGAGATCGGTGCCAGTGTCGCGGTGGATGGTGTTTGCCTGACGGTGACCAGCTTGCATGACGCCGACATGGCCGAATTTGACGTGATGCAGCAAAGTCTGGCGATCACTACTCTGGGTGGCTATGCCCAGCATGGCCGCATCAATGTAGAGAGAGCTGCACGTGATGGCGCCGAGATCGGTGGTCACCCTTTGTCTGGTCATGTCGATTTCACTGCGCAGATCGCGGCGATACGCGAGCTGGAAAACAATTATGTCATCCGCATCGCAGTGCCGCCAGTATGGCTGCGCTATATTTTTGCCAAAGGTTATATCGCCATCAACGGCGCTAGCTTGACGGTGGCAGAAGTGAACCGTCAGGAAAGCTGGTTTGAAGTCTGGCTGATACCGGAAACCCTGCGCATGACGGTGTTTGCTGAAAAAAAGGCTGGAGCCAGCCTGAACATAGAGATCGAACGCAGCACCCAAGTCATCGTCGACACCGTGCGCAATATGTTGGAGGAAACCCTGGGCCCTTTGCTGCCCGCGCTGGAAGCGCTATTGCAGCAGCAGGGCAAGAGCGTCGATGAGCTGGTCAAGCCGGGTACTTTGCCAAAATAGTTTTTATAAAAAATTCAAAATCGCTCGCCCAGTATCCATGCGGCTTACAGACCAATATCCGGCTGTAGCCCGCATGGATACTGCGCAGGGTGTTCTTAAAGCTAGATTTTTACGACAGATAAAACTCTATGCACAGGATTATCTACAGACTTGTGTACATACTTATCGACACTTTATTAACTTGCTTATCCCTAGCTTTACGCACAGATTTATCCACAGGATGGAGTGCCCAAGCAGTTAAGATAGTAATGTATATTTAGTAATTATTTACATCGTCTGAAGCTCTGTTTCCTCGCTATTTAGATCAGTTTTAAATCCCAACACCCAATCAAGATGCGGCGTGCCAGCCCTTATTGGTCTGCAAGCTGCATCTTGATTGCGCCTAGCGTTTTACAAATTGCAAAAAAACCTAGCCCCCTGCTTGGTTAAGCACTTTAGCCGGTCTGGCGATAAGTCGTGGCCTCGCTCTGTTGTACGCGGCCCAGCACGATGGCACGGGCTCTGCGTTTGCGCCACCATACCAATACGCCGGTGACACACAGGCTGGCGACAATTAGGCCCATCAACGAGATTAATATGCGCCCCGGTAGGCCGAGGATGCGGCCAGAGTGCAGCGGAAACTGGGCCTGCACGAACAGGTCGGCGGCTGTGCCTTGCCAGGGTTGGCGCTGGCCTAGCAAGGCGCCACTGTGCCCATCGAAATACAGTTGGCGGGGGCCGACGCCGCCACCGGCATGCTCGTCTTGCGGCCGGAAAAAGCCTACCGTGTAGATGCCATACTCGGGCGAATACGAGAGATTTCCTACCGGCTCGCGCCAGCCGCGTTGGGCCGCTTGCGCAACTGCCTTGGCCAACACATCGGCATAGCCCAAGTTCGGTGGCGGCGCTTGTTGCGGTGTCCGGGGTTTGCGCAAATCGAACGGTGAAGGGGTGACATTCGACACCAGTGACATCACCGGAAAAAACACTTCGCGGTACAGATTCAGCGAAAACGCGGTGAAGGCAATAATGAAGAGCAAAATCCAGCTCCATAGGCTGAGCGCGCGGTGCAGGTCGAAGTTCAGCTTCGTGCTGCCGGCGCCAAAACGTAGCAACCATGCTGGCTTCCAGCGCTGCCACCAACTCTTGGCGGACGCGCGCTGCTGGCCGGGCAGCGCCACCAGTACCAGCGCCGACCTACGGCGGCGCTGCGGTAGCGTCAGGTAAAAGCCGACAAAGCAGTCCAGCGTCCAGATCATCGCGATGCCGCCCATCAACCACAGACCCCATGATTCGATACCCCAAAGATGCGGAAAATGCAAAGTGTAATGTAGCTGATACAAGAAGGAGACTAGGGTTTCACGGCTAATTGGCCAGGCCGCACCCCATTTGCGCTTACCCAGTTCGACCCCGCTGACCGGATCAACAAAGACCTGATTGTAGGGCGCAGGATACAGCGTTGCGCTGGCGGGATTCAGGCGTGGCTCCAGGTAGAAGGCCAGTGTATGTCCGGGCTCGGCCGCCATAGGCACGGATAGTACTTGCATCTGCGGATGGCGCGCCTGCACAGCGCGCGCTAACTCGAGCGCAGGCAGCGCCTGCCCCACCGCAGGCGCGTCGGTCAGGTGGGGATTGAGGAGTTCATCGAGTTCATGGTCCCAAGAGATCACCGCCCCTGTCAGGCCGCTGATGAACAGAAAACCGGCGATCAGCAGACCGGCCCAGCGATGCAATTGTCCAGCGACGTGCCGCATCAGTGCTTGGCCTGCAGCGGTAGATCGAAGGCCGCCGCCTTAGTGGGCACGGCCACCTCCACCTGCACCGCTGGTAGTTGGCGCAAGCCAGGCATTTCCCAAAATAGTAGTAGCCCACCCAAGGCGGCGCTTAGGCCGGCAGCGATCGCCATACTCGCTAGCAAACCATCCAGGCCCCAGACTGGCGGCAGCAGGAACAACAGAGGGATCAACAGGTAGCCATGCGGTGCCAGCACCAGCCAGGCAGCCTTGCCGCTGCGTTCGGCCGCTTGTAAAGCCACCACCGCCACCATGTGAAAGCCGAACAGGCCAAAGCACAGATGGAAAGCCCGACAGGCGCTCACCGCCAATGCCTGCACTTCAGTATCGCTGGTAAACCAGCTGACGATGCGGGGCGCAAACACGATCACCGTCGCCGCATAGCTGATTGCGAAGGCGCTGCTGATGGCCAGCATCAGCCGAGTCGCTTGCAAGAAGCGGGCGCGCTGTCCGCTGCCCCAGGCAAACCCTAGTAAGGCTTGCGCGCCTAAGCAAAAGCCCAGCAGCGGCAGACTGCCGCCAGTCAGAATGCGCAAGCTGATCGCCACCGCCGCTACCGCTGCATTGCCATAGGTGGCGGCATTGCGGTAGATCAGCGCGAAGGCCAGCGCGGCTAAGCCGGTAGACATGGCGGCGGGTACGCCGACTGAGACCACCTGCCACAGCGCTTGACGCTCGATTTTGATATGGCGCGGCGCCACCTCTATCTTGCCTATGCCTAGGTAAAAATAGAAGGCGTAGGCGATCAGGGCGGCCAATGCGGATAGCAGCGTGGCCCAAGCCGCGCCCGCCACCCCCATTTCATAATGGAAGATCAGGATAGGATCGAGTATCACGTTCAGGGCGAACGAGCCTAGTAATGTCCACATACTAAAGCGGCTATTGCCTTCAGAGATGGCGATGAAATCGCACAACATTTGCAACAGTATTAAGGGTGCGCTCAAGCAAAAAATGGTGGCGTACACGGTCGATGCAGGCAAGGCATCGGCGCTGCTACCCATCGCTCTCAGCAATGTTGGTAGTAGCGGCACCAGCACGGCGGCCAAGACGCAGCCAGCCAAGCCCAATAGCAGCATCACGGTGCTGGCGCTGCGGTTGGCCTGTTGTTGTTGACCGGCACCCAGCATACGCGCCACCGCACTGGCCACTCCTATGCCGGCGCCTTCGCCAATCGCACTGAAAATGATGAGCAGCGGGAAGCAGATACTGACTGCGGCGATCGCGTTGGTGCCCAGTTGACTAACAAAGTAGGCATTGGCCAATTGGTGCATGGCATTGGCCGACAGGCCTATCATCGCTGGCAGCGCCAGCGTAAACAGCAGACGCTTCAAGTGGGGCGACTTCATGTCCGGCAGCGCGGCACTGGCGAGACTCATTGAATTTCCTCCAGTAGCTGGCGCTTGGCGAGCTGTGGCATGGCGAGCGGCTTAGGCCCTAGTTGCTCGACTAATGCGCGCGCGATTTCGTGCGAGCGAATCGCCAATACCGATAACAAAGTATCGGCCAGACCGTGGGTGGTTTCGGAAGAGCCTTGCACAAAAATCGGCGGCTGCACGTGCCGCGGCGCGGCCAGCTGATAATTACGGCCGATAGTGAAACCCTCGAGTTCATGCTCTAGCTCGGCCAGCAGTGCCTGGCTGGTGTCACGCTGGTAGCCAGTGGCGACGATCACGCGCTGATACGCTAGCTGGCGAATTTGCGGTGCACCGGCTTGTTGCAGGTAGATGCTGATGCCATCCTGATCGCACTGTAGCTGCTCAATCGTGGACGAACTGAGCACCCGCAGCCGTTCTTGGCCGAGCACGCGCTGCGCGTACAGCATGGCGCTGATGCGTTCTATCAGGTCGCTGTCGACCACCGCATAATTGGTATGGCGGAATTCCGCCAGTAAGGAGCGCCGCACTTGTTCTGGCTGGCCGAAGAAATAGTCGGTGTAGTCAGGGTCAAAGATGTGATTGATCGAAGGCCCATCCTCGGACGGCTTGAGAGTGGAACCGCGCAGTATCAGATCTACCTTGGCGTTCGGATAGCGCGCCACCAGATCGAGGAAAATCTCGGCCGCACTCTGGCCGCCACCCACCACCGCCAGCGCAGGTGCGCCAGCGGCATCGAGTGGCTGGCGCGCTATCTCACTCAGATAGCGCGAAGAATGAATGATGCGCGGATCACGGTGTTTGGCGAAGCTGGCTGGTATGAAGGGACGCCCGCCCGGTGCAAATACCAGACTGCGGGTGCGGCGCTGGCGTTCGCGTCCGGCCGCATCGGCCGAATGTACCTGCAGCGCGACCACGTCTGCGCCCTGGTATTCGGGCACCACGCGGGTGACGCTCTCGCCATAGTGGCAATTTTGCTCGAAGTGGCCGGCGCTCCAGCGCAGGTAGTCGTTGAACTCGATACGGCTAGGGAAGAAAGTTTTTTGATTGATAAAGGCTTCCAGGCGGTTATGCCGGCGTAGATAATTGATGAAGGAGTAGGGGCTGGTGGGATCGCGCAGTGAGACCAGATCCTTGAGGAAGGAGATCTGCATATCGGTACCCGGCAGCAGCATATCGCCGTGCCAGGTAAATTGCGGCTGACGCTCGATGAAGCAATGCGTCAATGTGCCCGCGCTGGCTTGCCGCATTGCGTCGAGTGCGATCGCCAAGGCCAAATTGGAGGGGCCAAAACCCACTCCGACCATGTCGTAAGTTTGTGGTTCAGTGTTCATGCTGTTCCTTCTCTTTTAGATGAGGCAAACAAGGGCGTGCTAGTTCAGGCTTTCAGGCTAGGGTGCCATAGACGATTGCTGAAAAATTTCTCGCGCATCAGCATTACCAGGGTGGCGCGCTTGTGCGGGAAATCGAAGTCCTTGAGCGCGGCAAAGCCGGAACGCTCCAGATTGCGCACCTGACGCGTGTGGCTGGCGGCAGGCTCACCGACGATGCGCTGGGTGCGTGGCTCGTCTAGGAAAATATAGTGCATTAGCGAGGGCAGCCAGGCGCTAATGAATTGGCCGCCAGAATAAGCCTGTTCGCCCACCAGTACGTGCCAGCCGCGGTCGTAGTCGTCGGCCGCGTAGTAAGGACCAAGACGATTTTCCTGAGCCCAATAGACTTCCATGTAGCCGAATGCGATGCCATCGAATTCGGCGATCAGCGGCAGCATGTGCGGGTCAGCCAGGCGGCCGTTTAGATAGGCGCGCTGGTAATCCAGATCGCCCTCTTCCTGAAAAAACTGCGCCACACGGGTATCGTTCATCCACTTGTGCATGGTGTTGAGATCCTGCTCCACGCTCGCCACCCGAAATGAAATGCTCTGACCCAGCCAGGGAATGAAGCGTTGGTAGACATAGCCCTGCGGTTTGGCCGGGCGCAGCGGGTGCCAGCGTTCGCCAGTGCGCACGTGGTGTTGCGGGTAGAGCGCGGGCGTCTGTGGTAACCAGAGTTGCGGCAATTGCCACAGCATGGCTGGGGCTACGCTCAGTGCCGCACCGACTTCACGCGCGATTCCGCTGCGCAGGAGTAGCGCTTTGAGTTCTGGCCATTCTTTGGCATGCAGGCGCAATTCGACTAGTTCCGAGTGGCTGGCGCTGACCGTCTCGAGTGCCGCTAGCAAGGCAGCCTGCAGCAATTCTGGCGGCTGCGCAGCCGCTGTGATGCGCGTCAGCCAGCACTCTGCACCTCGGTCTATACTCAGATCTAGCACGGCTTGCTGTTGCTGTCGTACGCTTAGCTGATCGCCATGGTAATTCACCTCGAAAGTTTGGCCAGAAAGGCTGGCGCTGCGGAAGGCTGGGATGTTTGCGTTATGGTTCATGTCGGTTCCTGGTGTGTAGTCCCATGGCATACACCATGGGATAGCGCGGCGGGATTGCGTGTCCCGCTGGCTAGGCTTGAATGGCTGGCTAGGCAATTACCACAGGTAGCGGGCTGTGAGTTGGGCGCGGCGACGCGCGGCGTAAATGCAGGTGCTGTCAGAAGCACAGTTACCCAGATAAATTTTATCGCTCAGATTATTGATGTTGAGCGCCAGGTCCCAGTTGCGGTAGCGGTAGCCCAGCATGGCATCACTCAGCGTCACGCCGTCGTTGCTGAAGGTATTGGCATCGTCGCTATAAGTGGAACCGATACGGCGCAGCCCAGCACCGGCACGCCAGCCGTTGTCGAATTGGCGTTCGGCCCAAGCGGCCAGGTTGACACGCGGCACCAGCGACGGACGCTTGCCTACATTGCCGTCGTTGTTTTGGGTGATTTCGCCGTCGAGTCCGGTGAAGGAAGCGTTGACTTTCCAGTGTTTGTCCAGCTCCGCTTCGGCTTCCAATTCTATCCCGCGCACGCGTACTTCACCGCGCTGTATCTGGGCACCGATGCCCAGATTGGCTGGGTCGGCGGTGAGCACATTGCGTTTGCGCAGATCGAACAGCGCGCCAGTGAGCAGCAGCGCGCGGTTTAGCGGCGCCCATTTCAAACCGATTTCCGCTTGCTTGCCCTGCTCCGGCACAAAGTTGCGGCCATCCACGCTTTGCCCTATCACGGGGCGGAAAGAGGTGGCATAGCTGATATACGGCGCCAAGCCGTTCGGACCCAACCAGGTCAGACCCAAGCGGCCGGTATTGGCCGCGTCTTTCTGGCTGTTTTGGCTGGCTTTGATGTAGTCCTCGTTATCGATATTGCTCTGGTCGCGGCGTAGCCCAGCCGTCAGCAAATATTGGCCGGCAAATTTTAATTGGTCTTGCACATAGATCCCAGTCTGGCTTAGGGTGCTGCGCTTGTCTTCGTACATATCGGCCTGGCCTACCGTCTGGCCATACACCGGTGCGATGATATCGAGGGTAGGCGCATCGCCATAATAGTTTTGCCCCTGTTGGACCGCGCGGCTGTAATCGAGACCCGCCACCAAGGTATTTTCTAGTCCGTCGAACTTGGTGTTCCATTCCAGATTTTGATCGGCCGTGAACACCCGCGCCTTTTGCTGTGCAGAGAAATTGGCGCGTTTTACTGTGCGTTGATCGTCTTCCAATGTCGTCATGTAAAGGTTACGGTAGTCGACAGTCTCGCTGGCGCTGCGCACGTTCTGGCGCACTTTCCAGGCTGGCGAGAAACGCTTTTCAAAGGCATAGCCTATGCTGCGTTGCTCGGTCTGGAAACGGTCTACACCCGGTTCGCCGACGAAGCGGTTGGACGGTATAGTTCCAAATGGCCCGGTTTTCTGGGTGCCGACCGCCGGCAGATAAAAGTTCGGTGGTACATCGTCTTTTTGCAGATAGGCCAGTAGCGTGAGTGAGGTATCGGCGTCCGGCTGCCAGCTCAAGCTGGGGGCAAAGAAAAGCCGGTTGTCTTTGGTATTGTCGACCTGGCCCTTGGCTTCGCGCGCGAGTGCTGTTACGCGATAACGCCATACGCCTTTTTCATCGAGCGGCCCGCCCACATCGGCCGCGATCTGACGCCGCTCGAAACTCCCATAGCTCACTTCGATTTCGCCTTGTTGGCTAGCTGGTGGACGTTTGCTGACAGCATTCACCAGGCCGCCCACTTCGGCCTGTCCATACATGACCGAACTCGGGCCGCGCAGTACTTCCAAGCGCTCCAGACCATACGGTTCCAGCGTAAATGCAGTGAAGCCGCGGGTAGGCAGATTCAGAGCATCGCGGAACACCCCGTTAGAACCTGATTCGAAGCCACGTATCATGTACTGATCAAAGCGCGGATCCACTCCATAACTTTCGACTTGCATGCCGGCACTGTAGCGCAGCGCTTGCGGAATGCTGCTGGCTTTTTGGGCATCCAGGCGCTCGCGATTAAGTACTGAAATCGACTGCGGTACTTCGATCAGCGCCGTTTCATTTTTACTGCCCACGCTGCTGCGCTTGGCAATGCTGTCTGCCTCGCCCAGGACAGTGATGTTACCTAAATTCGATTGCGTCGCTTCCGCGGTATCTGCGGCGCTGGCCGCTAACTGGCAACTGCCCATCAGGACGATGGCACTGGCCACGGCACGTGCTAGTGGATGTTTTGTTTGCTGCTTCAACTGCTGTTTCATTGGGTAAAGCCTTATCAAGATTGGAAAAAAATTGGAAAAAATACTGAGCATCAGCTGTGTTTAACCCGCCAGTGCTTGTTCTACACTTTGGGCGAAACTCAGATGGAACTGGGGATCGGCGATGATGCTCAAATGGGTGCTGCCGGGGATGGGGTGTACCCTTTCTACCCGGCTCGATTGTTTGCGCCAGTCAATCACGTTCATTCCGCGCAGTAGCGAGTCTTCTGCGATCCAGGCGTGGATGCGACAATCTAGCGGTGCCAGCACATAGTCGCGGAACACCAAGGCGTTCTCCATCAGGGTCCAGAAAATGTGCTCGCGGCTGCCGATAGCCGGGCCGTCCAGCGGTAGCGTGTCTGGGCTGTTATTCACGTAGTGCAGAAATTGGGTGTAGACGGTGGCATCCATACGGCCCAGCAGTCGCAGCCAGCGTTCGCGCATCTGACTTAGCTTCAGCCAGGCATCGATATCGTTTTGCAAGCTGAGTCGCAAAGCGGGCGCCAAAGGTTTTTCGCCACCCACGGCAAACTCGGCGTCGAGTGCACACACGTCAAGCATGCCGACCAACTGCACGTCCACGTTATCGCCCAACAGACGCGCCGCCTCATACGCCAAAATGCCGCCCCAGGACCAGCCCAGTAGCATGACTGGCTGGCCGGCGCTGTGTGTGCGTATATGATCGGCATAGCGTGCTGCCAGCGCATTCACGGCGAGTGGTTCGCCCTCACCGCCGGCTAAGGAGTGGCAGATAAAACCGGTGGCTGGCTGGTCTGGGCCCAGGTAAGTCACCAGGCGACTGTATTCCAGTGTGCTTACCAGTAGACCGGGGAAGCAATACAACATAGGTTTGCTGCCACCGCGCTGCAGATAAACTACTTCGCTGGCTGCTAAATTCTGCTCCTTCAGTGCGCGCGCCAGTTGGGCAATGTCGGGATAATTGAATAGATCGGCGATACCCAGAGCGTGCTCAGGTAAATGCGTGTCTAGCATGGTCAGCACCCGCAGCGCGCTCAATGAATCACCGCCCAGTTCGAAGAAATTATCTGTCACGCCGACCTGCTGCAACTGCAGTACTTCCTGCCAGATCGCCACCAACTGCTGTTCAAGTTGATTCGAGGCGGCGACCAGCTCGCGGCTTTGTTGGCTAGGCAACGGCAGCGCCTTACGGTCAATTTTTCCATTTGGCGTGAGCGGCAGTTGATCCAGCAGGACGATCGCGGCTGGCACCATATAGTCGGGTAACTGCGCTGCCAGCTGGTTGCGCAGTGTGCCAGCGTCTATGCTAGCGGTCGGATCGAGCAGCGAATTGAGCACAGGATAGAGCACTACATAGGCCACCAACTTGGCGCCTTGCGCAGTTTGTTGCAGCAGCACCACCGCTTCGCGCACCGCGCTCAGCTGGCCCAGTGCCGATTCTATCTCACCGAGTTCGATGCGAAAGCCACGCAGCTTGACCTGATGGTCGAGTCGCCCTAAATATTCGATGATGCCGTCGGCGCGCCAGCGCACCTGGTCGCCGGTGCGGTACATGCGTCCACCGTCCGCCGCGAAAGGGTCGGGAATGAAACGGTCGGCGGTGGCCGCTGGTTGGCCGTGATAGCCGCGTGCCAGACAAGCACCACCGATATGCAGCTCGCCGGCCACGCCGGGCGGTAGCGGATTGAGGTCGGCGTCCAGCACATAGGCCCTACGTGCACCGACGGCGCGCCCGATCGGGGCGAACGCACCTTCAAAACTGGCGTCAGCGCTGGTTTTCCATGCCAGTGGCGAGATCACCGTTTCGGTCGGGCCGTAGCCATTGATCAGGCAGTCGGGTGCCAAGGTGCGCTTGACTTGTTCGAAGGTGGCGCGTGGCATGCCTTCGCCGCCAAACGACAGCAGCCGCAAAGGTGCGGCAGTGCCATGTCCATCGGCCCACTCGGCCAGTTGCTGCACATAGCTGGTGGGGAAACCCGCATTGTTGACCCGGTGCGCGCGCATCGCAGCATGGGTTTCGGAAGCGCTCCACAATGCCGCGCCGCGCAAGACCGCGCAGCCACCCACGATCAGCGGCACGATCCAGCGCTCATGCGCACCATCGAAACTGATAGAAAGGAAGTGCAGCTCGCGCGAGGCGGCAGTCATTTCGTAGAGTTCGGCGGTGGCCTGGCAATGCAGCGACAGTGGGCCGTGCGCTACCGCCACGCCTTTGGGGCGGCCAGTAGAACCGGAGGTATAAATGATGTAAGCCAACTGCTGTGGCAGTACCCGCAGCAGCGGATTGCTGGCCGGCTGCTGCGCCAGATCCAGAGTGTCTAGCAGTATGCTGCTGCCGTTCGTGAGTGTCGGTAATTGGCTTTGTAGCGAGCTCTGCGTCAGCAAAAAGGAGACCGTCGCATCATCGAGCATGTAGGCGATGCGCTCTTGCGGATAAGCTGTATCGATAGGCACTAATGCGCCGCCGGCTTTAAATACGGCCAATAGGGTGACGATCAGATCGACGCCGCGCTCCAGCGCCACCGCGACCCGGGTTTCGGCGCCGACGCCAGCAGCAATCAGGTAATGTGCCAAACGATTGGCGGCGGCGTGCATGGCGCTGTGGCTGAGCGTCTGGCTGCCGCACACCAGTGCATCGCCCTGCCCATGATAGGCTAATTGGCGCTCCATGAGTTGATGTACCGGCAGCGGCGCATAAGTGGCGGCTGGCCACGGCGCGCTCAGAGTCGCCAAGGTTTGCGCATCGACCAATTGCAACTGATCTAGCCTGGCCTGCGGTGTTGCCAGCGCTTGCGTTAATAGTGCAATCAAGCGCTGCAGCAGCGCGGCTGCGCTGCTTTGCTCGAATAGCGCAGCGGCATACGACAGGGTCAGCGTATGACGGCCATCGGAGTGTGTGCTGGCACGCAGGAATAGATCGACCCGCAGCGCTTGGTCTTCCTCTAGGTGCACAGTTACATTGCGGCGCGCCTGTAAGACGCTGGCATGTTGGCGCCACACGAAGGCGGCCTGGAAGGGCAGTTCGTGTTTCTGGAAACCATCCGCGTTCAAGCCTTCCAGCAGGCGCTCGAATGGCAGCGCGGCATGCGCCAGGTTGGTCGCATCTTCCTCGCGTACCAGTTTTAGCAGCGTGGCAAAACTCATGCTGCTGTCCAAGCTCAGACTCGATACCAGCAGGTTCTCGAAGGGACCAAGCAGGCGCGCCTGCTCGCTGGTACGTCCGGCGTCCAGCGTGGCCATACGGATGTTGGACTGCGCCGTGTGGCGGTACAGCAGCACCGCAAAGGCCGCGCGCAGCACCTGTTCGGGACGCGCCGCAGCTTGCACACAAAAGGCGTGCAAGCTATTGGACAGTTCGTGCGTAAGTTCGTTGCTTAGCTGCGCATCGGCAAAGTTAGGCGCAGCCGTGCGTGGCCGGTCTAGCGATAGTGCCAGCGCCGACTCGCCCTCGGCCAGTTTGTGCATCCAGTAATCGTAGTCGGGATAGCGTTGGCCGGCGCTTAGCTGTGCCAATTGCTGGGTGGCGTGCTGTTGATAACTCTGTGGTCCTTGCGCTGGCAGGGTCTCGCCAGCCAGACTGCGTAACAGTTCCTCGACCAGCAGCGTGGCCGAGGCGGTATCCGCCACGATCCGGTGCAGCGCCAGTATCAAGGTGTCACCGCACAACCAGGCCTTCAGGCCGGGCTGGCGTTCCAGCTCGAAGTCCTGCTGTTTAGACCAACTGGCGTAATCTCCATTGCACTCCAGCAACAGCGCTGCGGCACCGCCCTGACGCTGTTCGATATCACCCCAGGCTAGCCGGTGGAAACTGGTTTGCAGTATAGGATGGCGCGCCTGCAGCAGGCTCAGCGCTTGGGCGATCAAGTTAGGCTCGATAGCCTCAGGCCAGTGCAGTTCGACGCGGATATGCAAACGCTGTTCGCTATGCGCCAATTGGCTCAGAAACCACAGGCTACGCTGAGCCGGCGATACCAGTGCTGGGGCGGCTGCTTGTGGTGAACCCTCAGCCATGTGCGGCTCCCATGTCAGCGAGCGCTAGTTGCAGACTATGTTCGCGCAGGTCGCTCCACAGTTCACCTATGTGCTCCAGGCAACGCTGGCGCGTATCGCTAAAGCCTAGCGCTAACCATCCACCCGGCAGCGGCTGCTGCACCGGCCACACCGAATACTGGCGTTGTGCGTTGATCACCACCTGATATTGTCGCTCTTGCATGTGCACCCCTATGATGTCGGCCAGATGCGGCAGCGTTTGCGTGCTGTATCAAGCATTAAGAATAGTCATTCGCTAACTACATTAACGCAAATGATAATGACTCTCATTTGTATTTGCAAGGTAAAGATGTGTATCCCTTGACATCAGTAAGGGCATTGCGAGGGGTATAGTGAGAGCTACTGTGAAGGGTGCCAGAATTGCTTAGCGCAGCGCTAACATGAAACTAGCGCGCTGTCAGTGGATGGATAGACAGAGAAAATTGGCTTGTGGTGAAGCGCTGAAAAGCGAAACTCCCGAGCAAGCAACTATGAAATATACCCTTGAGTGGTAACTACAAAATACCTACACACAGGATATAAACAGGCTTTTCAACATACTTATCGACAACTTGCTAAGCCGTTTATCCCTAAGCTTGCCCCCAGACTTATCCACAGCTTAGAGCTGTCACGCAGAGCACCTATGAATTGAGTAATTGCTAGCTCTGCAGCGGTATGGCGTGGCAATTGAGAGCAATTTTAAAACCTTAGGCGCAATGAATATGCGGCTTGCCAGCCCATATTGGCCTGCAAGCCGCATATTCATTGCGCCTAGCGCTTCGGTTTCCTAGGGCTTATTCCGCTTCGCCTTGCCAATATTCCATGGTGGCGGCCTTGTCATAGCCCTCGCCGGTTAAGCGCACGCTGACCCGGTTGGTATCGGGATACACGATCACGTCATGTGGATTACGCTCGCCTATGACCAGATAGCGACACGGCGTATCGCTATGATTGAACAGACTATGTCCGGCCTTTTGCCCAGCGGGAAAGACCACATAGCTGCCGGCTTGCATGACATAGCTTTGCTCGCCCAGACGCAAAGTCAGGCTGCCTTCCATCAGATACAGCTGCTCTTCTTCCAGATGGTGATAGTGGTTCGGACAGGCTTGTTTGCCGGGAGCCAACTCCTCCATAGAGACACCGACGTTTTTAGCTCCGCCAAATTGGCCAAGTTGACGGTAACGGCTGCCGAAACGTAGGCCATGGGTGTATTCATCCCAGTCTACATCTTCGACCTTAAATGGTTCGTAAATACCTAGCGCGTTGATAGAACTGGTTTTTTTATCTTGGCTCATAGTGGCTTTCGGCTGTGCGGTGAACGGGGAACTCAATATTTATTCGTTAGCCGGGATTTGGCCCATTTCCGCCAAGACCTCATGCGCCGAACGGAAGGCATCGACCGCCAGCGGCATGCCGCAATATACGCTGGCATGCAAGAGCACTTCCTGGATTTCTTGCATGCTGGCGCCATTGTTGACAGCGCCGCGCACATGGCCGCGGATTTCGTGCGCACGCCCAAGTGCGGTCAGCATAGAGAGCGTAATCAGACTGCGGGTTTTCAAATCCAGGCCATCGCGGCACCAGGTCGTACCCCAGGCATTGCGGGTGATGTATTCTTGCAGCGGCGCAGAAAACGCATCGACATTGCTGAAAGCCTTTTCGACAAAGGCTTCACCCATCACCTGCTTGCGTATGCGCAAGCCATCTTCAAATTGACTGTCCATTTATTCCTTTAGTGTTAGTAAACAGCAGCTACTTAGGCCAGTATCAGCGATCTATCTGGCGCGCTATGCTGCGCTTCCCATGCCATAAATAGGGCATCAAAAGTCGGAGGGTTTTCTGGATATTGCAGTGTATTTTCAGGAATTTTCACCCAGTCTTGTTTGCTACTGGTCCAGATATGTGCAACTGGTTTGAGCTGGCGGCTATCGTTGAGCGTACCGGGTTTGATACTGAGTTGATTTTGCCCCTTGATCTGATGAAATAAACGGGTGCCGCAAGTGTGGCAAAAACGACACAGCATCTGCTGGCCAGATGGCGTTGCGCGTAACCATTGATTCAGTTCGCCGCTGAGCAGCAGCACTTTGGCATCGTTGACCCATAAAGCCATGCCGAAAGCACTGGCCGATTGGCGTTGACACTCCAGGCAATGACAGACAAATACAGTGGCGCAGACGCCTTGCACGCGATAATGTACTTTGCCACACTGGCATTGTCCTTCTAAGCTTTCAAGCATGAATTCTGTCCTTGCATAAGGCAATCAGGTAGTCTGGTTTGTTTCAATTGGTAGCAAAAGCAATTTGTACTGGGAAACTTGTTATGACAAGCCCATCTTGCAAACGGTAAAATGTCACGCATCCGACATCAATGCTTGCTCAAGTATTGTTTGTTAAAAAATTCTATAACATTTTTATCACAGGCTTACATTACCATGTCTAAAAAATCACTGTTAGCAACGAGTTTGCTGATTGCCGGTCTCGTTTTAAGTGCACAGGCTACGGCGCAACAACGCTATTTGGGCGCCGCGATCGGTACTGCCAAATGGAATATCGATTGCACAGGCGCCACCGCTTGCGATAAAACTGACACCAGTTATCAAATTTTGACTGGCTACAATTTTTCCCCAACTTGGGCAATTGAAGGTAGTTTTTTCTCTCTGGGCGAAACTTCAGCCAGCAATGCCGGTGTTGCCGGGGCTTTTAAGTCTAGCGGTGTTGATGTGGGCGCTGTCGTTAAAACCCCAGCGATGAAGGGCTTTGTTGGCCTCGCCAAGATGGGCCTGGCGTATGTTAAAGGTGAAGTGGTTGGTAGCGTCGGTAGCCTGGTCGGTTCCGGTTCTAAATATTCGGTGCAACCGATGTTTGGCTTTGGCGTCATGTATCAAGTCAATCAAGACGTCAATGTGCGCGCTGAATATACTTATCGCAAGGTAAAAGTGGCCGATATGTCGGATGCGACCGGGAATGTCTCGACGTTTACACTCGGTGCGCAATCGACGTTTTAAATCGTATCACGCAGGCGTCGCTGTATAGCGGCGCCGCGAGTAAGTAAGCGCTGGCTGCAGGTGATCTGCAGCCAGCGTTTTTTTGTCCATATTTTTAGTAGATTAACCGCTCTCAAAGGGACCGTCTAAAAAACCATGAGTCTCGATGCTAGCAGCTCACAAGAAAAAGCTTTGCCGCAGAGGCGCAGAGTACGCAGAGGGAAAAACCAAGGTTTTCTCTGCGTACTCTGCGCCTCTGCGGCGAGAAAAGTTTTTGTTCTTAGGTTTTTAGAAGTTACCGTTTAGAAGTGCCCATTTTTTAGACGCGCCTTCACTAGGTTTTCATTTTAATGCGATGATGCGCGCTGCTTGCCTGGCGATTTTTCATCTACTTCGGAGTTTCTCACTATGTTTGGTACCCAAGATCTGGCGCTCTTTGTTATCTCCGGCCTGTTATTGAATCTGGCTCCCGGTCCCGACTCGCTGTTGATCATGACGCGTGCCGCCAGTCAGGGCTGGAGGGCAGGTTCAGCGGCGGCGCTAGGTATAGGCAGCGGTACTTTTGTGCATATTTTGGCCGCCGCCCTGGGCTTGTCGGCCGTGCTGGCGACTTCGGCAACCGCCTTTTTGATCGTCAAATTGATAGGCGCCGCCTATTTGCTGTACGTAGGCTTGGGGCTATTGCTGAGCAAGAAAAAATCTAGCGAGGACGGCGAGCAGATCACGATTGTCACTACGCGTCTGAGTTATCGTAAGATATTTTTACAAGGTTTTCTGACCAATCTCTTGAATCCCAAGGTCGCGGTATTTTTCCTCGCCTTTGTGCCGCAATTTATTGCCAGCAGCGCACAAGATAAAGCGCTGGCCTTTATCTTTTTGGGCTGCATCTTTAATTTTAATGGCATGCTGTGGTGTCATTTCTTAGCTTTTAGCAGTGCCTACGCCAGTCAAAAACTGCGCGTGAACCGGCGCTTAACCTCAGGTCTAAATCGCCTGATCGGTCTGATGTTTGTCTCATTTGGGCTTAAGCTGGCGCTGGCGAACCGCAACTAAATCAGCGTTATCGCTTATGCAAATTGATTCATGATTGTTAAGTGCCGCGGCTAGGACTACAATAGATTTGGCAGTTTATTTCCGATAGAAATCTTCTTGATACGGAATTTATCCCTATGTCCTTCCTAGCTACTAGCGCCAGTGCCAATAAACTTCCTCCCTGGAAAATTCTGTTGGTGGACGATGAGCCCGATGTCCACACCATCACTAAAATGACACTCAACCGTTTTCTTTTAGACGGTCGTGGTTTGGTATTTTTAGATGCCTACAGCGGCGCCGAAGCGAAACAAGTTTTAGCTGCTGAATCCGATATTGCCCTGGTATTTTTAGACGTGGTGATGGAGGCTGAGGACAGCGGCTTAGAAGTGGCGCGCTGGATGCGCCAGGAGCTGGGGAATAAATTTTCACGGATAGTTTTGCGCACCGGTCAGCCCGGGCAGGCGCCGGAAGAAAGAGTAATCGTTGATTACGATATCAATGATTACAAAGAAAAAACCGAGCTCGATCGTAAGAAATTATTTACCACCACCTTCGCCGCTTTGCGCGCCTATCGCGACATCATGGAAGTCGAGCAGGCACGTCGTTTTCAGATGAGTTACCGCGAAGGTCTGGAGCGCGTCATTGAAGCCTCGGCACAGATTTTTCAGCAACGCAATCTGATCGATTTTGCCAATGGTTTGCTGCAACAGGTGATCGCCTTATTGCGACTAGAACAAAGTATGCTGGTGCGTCTGCGTGGCGCGATCGGCATCTCGGGCGAACAAAAATATGAGGTGTTGGCACGGGTTGGTGAGGTGGAAGATGACAGCCATATTTTTTCACCCGAGCTGCTGGCGCAACTCGATGAGGCACGTACCACACGGGTCTCGCGACTGCATGGCGATACTTACGTAGGTTACTTCCCAAATAGCAGTGGCAAGGCTTCATTGCTGGTCTTAAAAGGGGTCTCCGATGTGGGCGAGATCGATGCCAAATTACTCGAGGTTTTTTCTTCCGGCGTGGCAATCGCGTTTGACAATATTTTGCTCAATAATGAAATCACCGAAACCCAGAGTGAATTGATTATGCGCCTCGGTGATGTGGTCGAGTCACGTTCGCATGAGGCTGGTAATCACGTGCGGCGCATGGCTGAGGTCTGTTACTTGCTGGCCTGCGCTTCGCATATGCCGGCCGACGATGCCGCCATCCTCAAGCAGGCTGCACCTATGCACGATATCGGTAAAGTTGCGACCCCCGATGCGGTGCTGCTTAAACCGGGCAAGCTCGATGCTGACGAGTGGAGCATCATGCAGCAGCATCCCGCCATAGGGCTGTCTATTTTGGACGGCTCGCAGCGGCCGATACTCAAAGCAGCGGCCATCATCGCGCATCAACATCACGAGAAATTTGACGGTTCCGGTTATCCACAGGGATTGGCTGGAAATAGCATACATCCCTACGCGCGTATTGTTGCGGTAGCCGATGTTTTTGATGCGCTGATGCACGCACGTTGCTACAAACCGGCTTGGGCCTTGGACGATGTGATCAGGCATTTACAAACCGTGAGTGGCACGCATCTCGATACGCACTATGTCGATTTATTGATCGCTAATATTGATGCCGCATTGGCGATCAATGCACGCTATCCGGATGTTTAAGCGCGCGCAGAACGGCTGGCTTTAGTCTTGTAGTTGACGTGGAAAACGTAGGCGATAGCGCAGGCCATTGCCGATTTCGCTGCTTGCCAGTATCGTTCCTTTGAGCACGTCGGTGATAAGATTAAAGATAATATGCGCGCCCAAACCACTGCCGCCCTGGCCGCGTTTGGTGGTGTAAAACGGGTCAAATAATTTTGTCAAAGCTTCTGCATCCATGCCGTTACCGTCATCGCTGTATTCCAGACAAACCTGATCAGCGTCTAAGCATGCCGCAATATGTATTTTGCCAGCGCTATCTTGATTAAAACCATGCATCAGCGAATTCATCAGCATATTGGTCAGCAATTGCGACAAGGCTCCGGGAAAGCTAGTCAGCAGTATGCCGCTGACGCAGTCTAGCGTGATGGCAATTTTTTTGCCCTTGAACTTGGGTTGTAGCGAGTGCAGGATTTCTTCCAGATAGTCGTGTAAATCAAACTCACGCAAATGATCCGAGGATTGATCCACCGCCACCTGCTTGAAGCTGCGTACCAAAGTGGCGGCACGCTGGGTATTGCTATCCAAGATGCGCAGCGCCTGATCGAGTACCTCAAAAAATTGCTGTAATCCTTGTTCGCTAAGACTATTCTCGGCCAGCTCCTGGCGCGTTAGTTTCAGCTCTTCGGCCAAATGGCTGGTGGCGGTCACGCATATGCCTAGCGGCGTATTTATCTCATGTGCGATACCTGCCACCAAGCCACCGAGCGCCACCATTTTTTCTTGTCTGACTAAAGTGCCTTGCGCTTCTTGCAGGGCGAGTAAGGCCTGGCTGAGCGCGCTGTTTTGTTGTTCAAGCTCGCTCTTGGCGAGGCGTAACGCGAGCTCCGCATCAAAGCGTGACAAGGCGCTTGCCACATGATTGGCGACAAAGGCGAGTAAATTTAAATCCTGCTCTGAATACAAAATCGTCGGGTCGTAGCTTTGTAAGATGAGTACACCGATAATCTGTTCATGCACCAGCATAGGTGCTCCCATCCAGCTGGACATCTGTAAATTGCCCAAACCATGGCGAATTTCTGCGCTGGCTATCAGCTCTTCAAAGCGCGCATGATCGATCAGTTGTGCTTGCTTACTGCGTATCACATACGAACTCAAACCCACACCCAAAGGGAATCTGCTGGTGGTGGGGATAGACTCGGTTTCATCGACAAAATACTCTATGCTGATTTCATCGCTATCGGCATGAAAACGCAAAATCACAAAATTGCGGGCGAACAGTAATTTCGCGATACTTTGATGGATGCTGGCGTACAGAGTGCTCACTTGCTCTACCGAGCTAGACAATTCGGCGATTTCAAACAGGGCGCGTTGCAGCGCCTCGGCATGTTTGCGTTCGGCGATTTCGTGTTCTAGTAGTGCGGTTCTCTGCTGGACTGCGAGTTCCAGGCTATCTCTATGTTGCAGGCCCTGTAAGGCCATCGCAACATGGCTGGCAATCTGGCTAAACAAGGCCTGATCTTCCAGACTGAAGCTGATTTCTGGCCTATAACTTTGGATGACGATGGCACCCAAGGCTTGCTGGTGTTGATCGAGTAAGGGGCAACCCATCCATTGCTCGGCGGGTGTGCCATTCCAAGCGCTGAGTATCATCTGCCGGAATTCTTGCGCGCTCATGATGAGACGTTGACGATTCTGTATCACCCAAGAGGTGGCCGACTGATTGGTCGCTGGCAATACAAATAATTCTGTGGGGTCGGGAGTGGCATCGGCTTCATCGACAAAATACACGAAGCGCACCGCCTGATTACTACCGTCGGTCAAGGCCACATAAAAATTGGCCGCATACATGACGCGACCGAGTGCCGCATGAACCGCGCGCAGAAATTCAGTGATATCGCGGCAAGCAGTCGCTTTCTGACCGATTTCCAGCAATATCGCCTGTACCGCTTCCAGGCGATGCAGACGACTTTCCATAAGTTTCCTTCTTTATCCAAACAAAAGCCTCTTTGTCTGGTCGCTTGCACGGTTTTGCGTATGCCCTGATTATTTGATGGGCAAACTGGTGGTATTTTTTACTTCTTCCATCACTGCATAAGTATGCGTCTCGCGCACACCATTGAGCTGCAATAAGGACTTACCTAAAAAATCACGGTAAGCATTCATATCCTTGACGCGCGCCTTGACCAGGTAATCAAAACCGCCGGCCACCATATGGCATTCCAGTACTTCGGGTATCGCCTGCACACCGCGCTTAAAGGCTTCAAATACATCGGCGGTGGTGCGATCCAGGACTACTTCAATAAACACCAAGAGTGCAACATCCAGCAGGTGGGGATTGAGTTGTGCTGTGTAGCCTAAGATGTAGCCCGACTCTTGTAACTTACGCACGCGCTCTAGACAAGCCGCAGGCGAGAGGTTGACACGGGTGGCTAATTCTACGTTGCTGATACGGCCGTCATTTTGTAATTCGGCCAATATTCTTTTACTGATTTTGTCTAGCATAAGAAGTCAGAGTGGTGATTAATAATATTCGGTGTAATTGTCTCATGAAATATTAAATTTCGCCATAAGTCGATATTTCCAGAATTAATCATAGGCGTTCACCTATACAATTAAATCAAATTCGCTTTGATTTAATTCAGTAAAAGCGCACCTTGATTTAAAACCATAAAGATAATAATGCTGAGACCTACGCCTACGCCCTTTCATGCTTTGCAATCCGAATTATTGCCACATGCTACACCTCTTCGCGATGCCATTACTCAGGTTTATCGGCGTGACGAAGAATCTTCGGTACAGTGGTTATTATCCAACATAAATCCCCATTCTGGTGCACAAGCGAATATTAAATCCCTCGCGCATCAATTAGTCAGTGCGGTGCGCCAACAGCGCACCCGCGCTTCTGGTGTGGATGCCCTGATGCACGAGTTTTCTTTGTCTTCCGAAGAAGGCGTGGCTTTGATGTGTATGGCAGAGGCCTTGTTGCGGATACCCGATCATGCCACCGCAGATCGCTTAATCGCCGACAAAATCAGTAAAGGTGACTGGCGCAAACATCTGGGCGAATCGCCCTCTTTGTTTGTCAATGCCGCCACCTGGGGCTTGCTGGTCACTGGCAAATTGGTCAGCACCAATAGTGATCAGGGTCTGGGCTCGGCCTTAAGTCGTCTGATCACCAAAGGTGGTGAACCTTTAATCCGTAAAGGTGTGGATCTGGCAATGCGCATGCTGGGTAATCAGTTCGTTACCGGCCAGACTATAGCCGAAGCCTTAAAAAACGGCGAGGATAACGAGAAGCGTGGTTATCGCTATTCTTACGACATGCTGGGTGAAGCGGCCTTGACTGCGCATGACGCTGCCTTTTATTTCAGCGCTTACGAAACCGCGATTCACGCCATAGGCAAGGCCTCGAACGGGCGTGGTATCAAAGACGGTCCGGGGATTTCGGTCAAACTCTCAGCCTTGCATCCGCGTTACTCGCGCGCGCAAAGAGCGCGCACTATGAAAGAGTTGTTGCCGCTGCTGAAAAAACTCATCTTACTGGCCAAGCAATACAACATTGGTCTCAATATCGATGCCGAAGAAACCGACAGACTGGAGCTGTCCTTAGATCTGATGGAAGCGCTGGCCTTTGATGCCGACTTGAAGGGTTTTGAAGGCATAGGTTTTGTGGTGCAGGCCTACCAAAAGCGTTGTCCGTACGTGATCGATTATCTGATCGATCTGGCGCAGCGTAGTGGCACTAAATTTATGGTGCGTCTGGTCAAGGGCGCGTATTGGGATTCTGAAATCAAGCGTGCGCAAGTTGACGGCATGAGCGGTTTCCCAGTGTATACCCGCAAGGTGTATACCGATGTCTCTTACCTTTTGTGCGCGCAAAAATTGTTGGCCGCCACCGCGGTGATTTATCCACAGTTCGCCACCCATAACGCGCTCACTTTGGCGACTATTTACACTTGGGCGCAGCAAGAAAATATTACCGATTATGAATTCCAGTGCCTGCATGGTATGGGCGAAACTCTGTACGATCAGGTGGTTGATAAAGATAAGCTAAACAAGCCTTGCCGTATCTATGCACCAGTCGGTTCGCATCAAACTTTGCTGGCCTATCTGGTACGTCGCTTGCTGGAAAATGGCGCGAATTCGTCTTTCGTCAACCAGATCGTTGACGAGGCGATTTCTATCGATTCGCTGATCGCCGATCCGCTCAGCATCGCTGCTGAATTGGGCGGTAAGCCGCATAGCGGTATTTCTTTGCCTACAGATTTATTTGGCACTGAACGCAAAAATTCGGACGGCCTGGATTTTAGCAATGAGTTGGAACTGCAAAAAATCGCGGCTCATTTCGCAGTCTGCAGTGCGCAAGTCATCACTGCAACGCCACTCTTGTATGGCCAAGTCTCGGCCACTAGCTCGCAACCGGTAATTAATCCAGCTGATCATCAGGATGTGGTCGGTCATGTGATACAAGCCGATGCGCACGACGTACAAATGGCTTTGCTGGCCGCCGAAAATTACGCAATAGACTGGCAAACGGTCACGCCTTCCGATCGTGCTGCCGTCCTGAAAAAAGCGGCAGATTTACTCGAGAACCAAACCCTCGATTTCATGGCCTTGGCAATCCGCGAAGCTGGTAAATCCCTACCGAATGCGCTGGCCGAAGTGCGTGAAGCGGTCGATTTTTTACGTTACTACGCGGCCCAGGTAGAATTTTTGCCGAACACGCAGGCCCTGGGTCCGGTGGTGTGTATCAGCCCTTGGAATTTCCCGTTGGCGATCTTTATCGGCGAGGTCAGCGCGGCGCTGGCGGCGGGTAATGTGGTGCTGGCGAAGCCGGCCGAACAGACGCCTTTAATTGCTTTTAAGGCTATTCAATTACTGCATGACGCCGGTGTTCCACGTGGAGCATTGCAATTCTTGCCGGGTACGGGCGAGGTGGTCGGCGCCCAGCTGGTGGCGGATAAGCGCGTTAAAGGCGTGATCTTTACCGGCTCTACCGAAGTGGCGCATATCATCAATCGCACTTTGGCCAAGCGTTCAGTGGCCGAGCATATCGACATCCCTTTGATCGCCGAAACTGGTGGCCAGAACGTCATGATCGTCGACAGCAGTGCCTTGCCGGAGCAGGTCGTCAATGATGTGATTTCTTCCGCCTTTGATAGCGCCGGTCAACGTTGCTCTGCCTTGCGTGTGCTTTGCCTGCAAGTCGACATCGCTGATAAAACGCTGGAAATGCTGAAGGGCGCGATGCAAGAATTGCGTGTCGGTAAACCGAATCAGTTGGCGATCGATATCGGGCCGGTGATCGATAGAGAGGCGCAGCAAGCGCTGCAAGCGCATATCGATAAAATGCGCGGGCAAGCCAAGAATTTTTACGCACTCGATCTGCCGGTTTCCTGCGAGAACGGCACTTTCATTGCACCTACCATGATGGAGATCTCTTCTTTGTCTGAGCTGACAAAAGAAGTGTTTGGTCCGGTCTTGCACGTCTTGCGTTACAAGCGCGACGAACTGCCTAAATTGCTAGAATCTATCAATGCCAGCGGCTTTGGTTTGACCTTGGGCGTGCATTCACGCATCGATGAAACCATCGATTTCATCACGCAAAGAGCGCATGTCGGGAATATTTACGTGAATCGCAATATCGTCGGCGCGGTCGTTGGCGTGCAGCCTTTTGGCGGTGAAGGTAAATCCGGTACTGGCCCGAAAGCCGGCGGCCCTCTGTATCTGAAGCGTCTGCAAAAAAATCCGGCGGCGGCGATTGCCGGACATAGCGTCTACGAACGTCAGGCACCAGGCGCATTGGATGCCTTGCTGGTCTGGGCCAAAACCCATGGCCATGAAAAAATCGCCGAACTGGCAGAGCAATATGCGCATCGCAGCCCTTACAAAATGACGATGGTCTTGCCCGGCCCTACCGGCGAGCGCAATACCCTGTCATTCGCACCGCGTGGTCGGGTGTTTTGCGCTGCCAGTACGGTCAA
This sequence comes from Undibacterium parvum, assembly GCF_003955735.1. Taxonomy (NCBI): domain Bacteria; kingdom Pseudomonadati; phylum Pseudomonadota; class Betaproteobacteria; order Burkholderiales; family Oxalobacteraceae; genus Neoundibacterium; species Neoundibacterium parvum. The sequence continues at coordinate 2,109,331 of NZ_CP034464.1, forward strand.
TTGTCTGCTGAACCAAATCGCCGCTTTGCTGGCTACCGGTAATACCCCGGTGTTACCGGCGCAGAGCATCAGCTTATTGCCTAGCGGCTTGCCTATGCTGGTCCGTGATCGTATCTTGCAGGCAGAAGCGACCCAGGCGCAGGTCCAGTTTGCCTTAGTCGAAGGCAATCTGTTAGCCGACTACAAAACCCTGTTCGCAGGGCAAAATGAGGCGATCGTCTGCGTTATCGAGATGCAAGAAAGCAATGAAGCACCATTGTGGCGTCTGGTCGCCGAGCGCGCCTTATGCATTAACACCACGGCAGCTGGGGGCAATGCCAGTTTGATGACTTTGCAGAACTAATTTCTGAGTCGCTAAATGAAAAAAAAGCCGGGCATTTTTGCCCGGCTTTTTTACATTTTAGGCAGTTCATCTGCTTAAATAATTAGCACTTTATTTCAGGCGAAATTGCGACTAATATGAATTTATCTCTAGCTAGTTGTGGTGTGTGTCATGAGCAGTATTGTTACAGGTGCGGGTATAGGCTCTAGTGCTAGCGTGATTAGCGCAGGCAAGACCGGACTTGCCCTGATTAATGCCATAGGGAAACCAAAACCCGAAACTGCCAGCGATAAATCAAGCAAGATTGACAACAGTGCCGGCCTCGCACCCAGCCCCAAGGTTGCGGATGCGCCGGTTAAGAATGCCAGTGCCACGGTGCAACTGAGTGATGAAGCCAAGGCCACGGTAGAGCGCCTACAAGCGCGCGACAGGCAGGTACGCGCACATGAGCAAGCCCATCTGGCGGCCAGTGGTGGTTTGGCCACTAGCGGTGCTTCCTACACCTATCAAAAAGGTCCGGATGGGGTGCGTTACGCGGTCGGTGGCGAAGTGAGTATCGATGTCTCGCCTGGTAGTACACCGCAAGAAACCATCGCCCGTGCCATCACCATACGCGCCGCCGCGCTAGCGCCAGCCGATCCTTCAGGGCCGGATCGAGCAATCGCTGCGCAGGCCAGTCAGATGGAGCAAAAAGCCCGTAACGAACTGGCGACCCAGCAGCAAGGCCAGGTAGAAACTCAGCCGCAAAATAAGTCCGGTAAAGGCGCGGCAGCGTACGCCGCCGTCTCCGAGAGCGGTAAGGTTGAGGCTACTCGCATCAATAACTACGCCTGAAGTAAGGCCTGAAGTGGCGCCTTTTTTGGTGAAGCAAAAAAGGTATGTAGCTGCCGGTCTACCACCGGCCGGCAATCGCACAACAACGACAGAAGAACATCAAACACTGAACAACAGCAATCAAAAACACCTTAAGCCCAGCGCGCATATCCCATGCGCCTCGCAGGCAGGCATGCCTGAAGAAGCGCATGGAATATGGGTGATGGCAGGGTCGGTTTGTAAATACCGTACCGCACAAGCGTACAGCGAGATACGGGCGATTTCGTGCAATGCAGACGGTGCGCATGGCGCACCCTATGCCAACCTGGCTGCTGAGCTATTCTTGATATATTTTGATCTTCATCAGTGAAACTATGAGATTGATATTTACATTTTTTCCAGTAGGCGTATAAATATCCCTAGCACTCCTTCTCCTTCACCAGTGAGTTTCGTATGCCATCCAAACGCTCATCGCCCGCCGTTAAATACAGCGAACTTCTCGATGCCTTCGACCTCATCAGTGCGGCACCGCAATATACGAATAACGCCTATATCTGCAAAGACAGCGGCAAAGTGTATGTGGCGCTAGCCGACAGTGACGAGGAGGAAGACGAGCTGCCGGAAGACGTGAATAGCTCTGAGCATTACCTGGAGTTGCCACATAAAAATGACTTCGATTTGGGCAATGCTTTGGCGCTGGCGTTTGCCGAGCAAGAGCTACCCGATCATTACCAGACTTTGGCCGACTACTTCCACGCCAAAGGTGCTTACGCCCGCTTCAAAGCGTTTTTACAAGGTAAAAATCTACTCGAAGCCTGGTATCAATACGAGATCAAGGCCACCGAAACCGCCTTGCGCCATTGGTGCGAAGAGCATCATATTGCCTTGATCAACTGAAAATACCGCGCTGAGCCAGGCCGAGCTTAAGCCGATTCTGCGGGACGCCAATCGGGGTCTTGCGCAAACCATTCCAATAGATGATCTAGCATGGCGCGTAGCGCTGGTTGCATGTGCTCGCGCGAGGTGTAGATGCCGTACACGCCTAATTGCTGAGGCTGATATTCTGGCAAAAGCTGCAGCAGCTGTCCGCTGGCGATCAAAGCTGCGACCGCAGCGCGCGGCTGTAAGGAGATACCAACGCCCTTGATGCTGGCCGCCAGCAAAGCCATCGATTCATTCGATGAGAGATTGCCACTGACCGCGACCGCGCTGGTCTGCCCGGCGTGGCTGAACTGCCATAGACTTTTGCCAAAATAACTGTAAGTCAGACAATTATGCGCACTCAGGTCCTGGATATTTTGGGGCCAGCCATGTTGCGCCAAATACGCCGGTGCGGCGCACACCATCGAGTCACAAGTGGCAAGGCGACGCGCGATCTGGTTCGGCTCTAGCGCATTGGTGATGCGGATTGCCAGATCGATGCCCTGCTGGACCAGATTCACGGCACGATTATCCACCTGTAACTCGATCGCGGTGAGCGGATAGTGGACTAAAAAACTGCTCACAGCGTCGGCCAGCGTGCCCTGTGCCAGCCAATGCGAGCTGGCGATACGCAACAAACCTTGCGGCGTGGCTGGATCGAGGCTGGCATTGTGCATGCTGCCCGCCAAAGCCAACATGGCACGGCAACGTTCCAGGGTTTGCTCACCGGCCGCACTCAGGCTGAGGCGACGGGTACTGCGATGCAAGAGGCGGGCCCCGGCCCACGCTTCCATCTCGGCCAGATAGCGCGTCACCATGGCGCGTGACATATCGAGCGCTTCGGCAGCAGCCACCATACTGCCGCGCTGGGCGATTTCTACAAAGACCTGAGCGGCGGTGATTCTATCCATGCCTTGCTTTCATCATTATATTCGTTCGAATTATGCAATTAATCATTGCAATTTACACTGTTTTTCAAACGAATAGGGCCGCCTATACTCGCCTCACTCCCACTTTATTGAAAGCCCATCATGTTCAAACAAACTCTGATCGCTAGCGCCCTCGCTGCTACTACCCTGCTTAGCAATGCCGCTACTTTGTCACTAGAAGTGCATAACCCTGGCGAGGCGGCGATTTTCCCGGTGGCCTCGGTACTGGTTAGCGGTGCCAAAGAGATGGTGTTGATCGATGCCCAATTCTCGCGCAGCGAAGCAGAAAAATTGGTGGCGCGCATACGTGCCAGCGGTAAAACCCTGAGCACCGTGTATATCAGCCACGGCGATCCAGATTTCTATTTTGGACTGGATGTGATCCAAGCCGCGTTTCCGCAGGCAAAAATAGTCGCCAGCGCCGCCACGGTGGCCGCGATACAAAAAAAGGGTGCCGCCAAGATTGCCTACTGGGGCCCTATCCTGAAACAAAATGCGCCACTTAGCCTGGTCGTACCTGAGGTGTTACAGGGCGACAGCATACAACTGGAAGGCGAGACGCTGAAGATATCCGGCCCACAAGGCGCAGCTTCCGAGCGCAGCTATGTCTGGATTCCCTCCATCAAAGCGGTGGTCGGTGGCGTGGCCTTATTTAAGGGTTTGCACGTCTGGACCGCCGACAGCCAAAGCGCGGCATCGCGCCAGGAATGGTTGAAAACTTTAGACGGCATCGCGGCATTGCAAGCGAGCACCGTGGTGCCCGGGCATTTTAAAGTCGGCGCTGCGCTGACAGCGGACAGCATCAGTTTTACCCGCGACTATTTGCTTAAATTTGCGGCCGAAACCAGTATCGCGACTAACTCGGGTGAGCTGATCGCGGCCATGCGTAGCGCCTATCCGGATGTGGGTCTGGATGCCGCCTTGCAAACTAGCGCCAAAGTCGCCAAGGGTGAAATGAAGTGGTAAGCCGGTTTTAAAATACCCCCCTGCCACTGCGCATAGTCTATGCGGCTCTGCAAGGCATCTTCCAACAAGCGCATGGGATATGCGCGCTGGCAGTGCTGCTTCTGAATATCAGGCTGAGTCTGGCGGTTACGCTTAAGCCGAGAGCGATCTTATGCTCACTGCTTGCTAAGCTGGATTATTGCGGGTGTTTTTTCATGCTCAATTTAAATAAACATTTTTGTTTATTTAAATTGAAATTCGTCTATACTTCAGGCTAGGTTTCCATCCCAACTTGAAACGACGGCTTTATGAAAACACCGCTACTGATCGCCACCGCCTGTCTGCTGGCGCTGCTCTCTACTGTGGGTGCGGCGCTGCCTTATCCTATCTTGCCGCCGCTGTTTGCGGCTGACGCCAGCAATAGTCTGAATCACTTCATGGGTTTGCCGCCCAAACTTTTGTTTGGCATCGCCTTGAGTATTAATCCGCTAGGTTTGCTGCTAGGTTCGGCCTTACTCGGGCCTTTATCGGATCGCTTTGGCCGACGTCCGGTGTTGTTAAGCAGCGCTTTGGGAGCCGCACTTGGGCATGCGATTACTGCCTGGGCTTTGCTATTGCAGTCGTATCCGCTGTTTATACTGGCACGATTTGTTACCGGATTAATGGAAGGCAATGCATCGGTGGCGCGCGCCTTACTGGCTGACCGGCTCACGGGCGATAAGCGGGTCAAGGCGCTGGCGTGGCTCAATGGCGCGTTTTATGCAGGCTGGCTGGCCGGGCCATTATTGGCCGGCGTCACTTTAGTCTGGGGGATTACCGTGCCATTTTGGATAGCGGCCGGAGCACTCGTGCTGGCCGCCGCCTTGGTAATGATGAGCATGCCCACAGAGGCTCGATCCAAAGCCACTACCTCGTGGTGGCAAGTGGCGCGTGATCAGCATACCTTGCTGTTATTGCGGCATCCGGCTTTGCGTAGTTTGTTTGTGATTCAGCTCGCTTACACCTGTGGTGTTACTGCGTTTTACGAATTTTATCCGCTGTGGCTGGTCGAAGTGCCAGGCTACGATGCGCAGGGAATTGCCTGGATGACGGCGGCTCTGTGCGGCTTGATGATAGTCAGTTCATTTTTTGCCGGCCGTCCAAGCACGATAGCCCCTTTGCGACGGATACGCTGGCATGCTTATTTTGTGGCGGGCGCGATTGCCTGCCTGGCTATCGGTAATCTGTGGCTGGGTTTGGCGGCGATTATCCTGTTTGGGATACCGAATTCATTTTATAACGCGATACTGCCGAGCTGGTGTGCCGAGCAGTTTGGTCACTACGGCCAAGGTGCGGTAATGGGCTTGATCTCGACCACTTTTTGTCTGGCAAATATCATCATGGCCTTAATCGGCTCGGTGCTGACCCTGATCGATACCCGTCTGATTTTGCTACTGGGCGCCGCGCTAAGTAGTTGGGCCGCCTGGCGTATCGGGCACTGGCAAAAAGAGTTAGCGCTGCAAGCAGGCAAGCAGCTGGAGGCCGCATGAATACCGCTGAACGTGTTCTGTATCTGCTTAAAACCCGTGGCCCGCAAACCGCACAAGAGATCGCCGAAAGTTTAGAACTCACTTCTATGGGCGCGCGTCGCCAGCTCGAAGCCTGGCAAGAAAAAGGCATACTCAGTTGTGAGGACGCAGCCGAGAAAATTGGTAGACCGACGCGCCGCTGGCAATTGACAGCAGAAGGGCATGCGCGTTTCCCGGATAGACATGGTGATCTGACGGTGCAAATCATCGCCCAGGTGCGTAGCTTGTTTGGCGAAGCTGGTCTGGAAAAACTGATCAGCGCGCGCGAACAAGATACTGAAGCACTGTATGTCGCCGCCCTATCCAAGGCAAACAACCTCAAAGCCAGGGTCAAGGCGCTCAGTACGGCACGCAATGCCGAAGGCTATATGGCGCATATGGAAATTCAAGACGACGGCAGTTTGCATCTGATCGAAGACCATTGCCCGATCTGCGCAGCGGCGCAAAGCTGTCAGCAGTTTTGTCGTTCAGAATTAGCGGTTTTTCAGCGCGTATTGGGGCCGCAATGCAGCGTAGAAAGAATCGAACACTTGCAAGCCGGTGCGCGCCGTTGCGTATATCTGGTGCGCGAGAAATAAAGCGCTTTGTTTAGTCAAGCCCAGCTTAGGCTCTCTTTTTTATTTTTTAAAACCGAAGGCCGAATATCCATGATGCCTACAGACCGATATTGCTCGGAAAGCCGCATGTTTATTACGGAAGGCGGTTGGGAACTTCTAAAAAACCGTTAATCGGGATGCAGCACAAGGCGCAAACCGGAGCAATACGTCGGTATTGCGAGGATTTGCAACGCCGCGATGCGCCCGAGTATAGGGTTTTTAGAAATTCCAGTTGATTTTTCAATTTGAGTTCCACCTCAATGCTGCAATTGCGCTTCTAGATAATCAATCAATACTCTGAGCTTGGGTGCCAGATAGCGGTTCGGTGGATACAGCAGGTATGCGCTGCCGCGGTAGGCGGTGAGTAATTCCCAATCGGCTAAGACGCGTTGCAGACGGCCCTCCGCTAGCGCGGCTTGGGCGGTGAAGACTGGCAGACTGGCGATGCCCCAAGCGTCCAGCGCAGCCGCTAAGCGCATCTCCGTATTATTCGCGATATAGCGGCCCTGCACCACGACGCTCTGGCTAAGCGCGCCTTGCTGCAAGACCCAGCGATTATCGTTGGCATGTTCGCCCAGATAGATGCAATCGTGTCCGCTGAGATCATGCGGTGCGTGCGGGATGCCACGCGCGCTCAAATAAGCCGGCGCGGCTACCAAAATTTGCTCTATCAGCTGCAGCGGTTTGGCCACCAGACCGAGTGGCGGCTGATCGGTGATGCGGATTCCCAGGTCTATATCTTCCTGCAATAGATCGGTGGGGCGATCAGTGACGATCATCTGCAGATTGATTTCCGGATATAGGCGCAAAAAATCGCCAAGCAGAGGTTGTATCACTTGCTTGGCAAAGGCTTTCGGCGCGCTCAGACGTATCAGGCCTTGCGGCTGGGCGTTGACCGCGCTCACAGTGCTGGCTAAGCGCGCCGCCGCCAGCATATCCTGGGCGTACTGCGCTACCGTTTGGCCCGCCTCACTCAGACGTAAAGAGCGCGTGGTACGTACAAATAATTGCAATTTTAGGCTAGCTTCCAGACTAGAAATTTGTCGGCTAACCGCCGATGGCATGCAATTGAGGGCGCGCGCAGCGGCCGAGAAACTGCCGGTTTCTATCACCTTGACCATTACCGCCAAGCCTGGGAGTAAATTAATTAACTTATCATTGATGCTCATGGCGCATAAGTCCTATGCAAATTCACTGAATTATCAAAATCCGAGTATAGATCCATAATCGCCTGGTCGCAGCAATCGCCTGCTAAATATTCCAAGACCACCGGAGAGTCGCTCATGTTAAAACGCCTGCCTATGGCCGAATTGATGTTATTTGCAGTCGCCATGGTGTGGGGCTGTAGTTATGGCGTAGCGAAAATCGCGCTGTTTTATTACCCCGTGCTAGGATTTTTGGCCTTGCGCTTCGGCTTGACTTTCTTCATCTTGCTACCCAGCCTGAGCAATTTTCGCAGTCTCGAGGTGAAAAACGCCTGGCGTATAGGTCTGCCTTTGGGCTTGATTTTATTGGCAATTTTTTTGTGCGAAACCTATGGCATTACACTCACGAGTGCCAGCAATGCGGCGTTTTTGATTTCTCTGTGCGTGGTGTTGACGCCGCTGGTTGAGTGGCTAGTGTTAAAGCAAGCACCGAATTCCTACACGCTGGGCGCTATCGCACTGGCGCTGCTAGGTGCTATTTTGCTGATGCCCAATCTGGGTCTCAATTTCAGCTTCAGTTTCAGCTTCAATCCTGGCGATTGCCTGATACTGGCTGCGGCCGTCTTGCGCGCATTTTTTATGGTGCAGAGCAAGCGCCTGACGCAGCATCAGCAACTCTCCACGCTGGCCTTGACAGCGGTGCAATCGGGCGTCTTGATGCTGGGTTGCTTAAGTCTGGCGGCATTAAGCCCTAGCGGTTTGCCCGCTTTACCGCAGGCGCTGGTATTTTGGGGCGCAACTTTGTTCCTGGTGTTGTTTTGCACACTGTTTGCCTTCTTCGCGCAAAATTATGCGATCCGCCGCAGCAACCCAACCAAAGTCGCGCTACTACTGGGCAGTGAGCCGGCCTTCGGCGCCTTGTTTGCCGTACTATTTTTGGGTGAGCATTTAAGCGCGCAGGCGCTGCTCGGTGGCAGTCTGATCGTTGTGGCATCTTTAGCTGCCAGCCTGCAAGCGCCGATTAAAAAGAGTAAATTATTCGGGCAGCTAATCGGCAGGCAATTGAACTCTTAGGTTTTCTAGTGGATAATTACGCGCATGAACGATACCACTACCTTCCCCCCTTTCCCTGACCGTTTGTCAGTTGATCCACGTAGTCCTTACTACAGCGCGGCCGTGTTCGAACACGAAGTCGGCATTAATCTGAACGGCAAAGAACGTTTAGAAGTCGAAGAATATTGCATCAGCGAAGGCTGGATTAAAGTCCCTGCTGGCAAAGCCGTCGATCGCAAGGGCCAGCCCTTGATGATCAAAGTAAAAGGCACGGTAGTACCGTTTTATCGTTAAAAACTCGCTGCTCTAAAACCAAATTCAAAAAAGGCCAGTATCGCCATGCAGCGATACTGGCCTTTTCAATAAGCGGTGTCAGTAAGCTGTGTAAGTAAGCTTAGTTAGTAAGCGGCTTGACCGGAATCGGGCTGCCCAGAATTTTTCGAATACATCAACAATAGAGCCACTTCGATTGGCTTTCTTTTTGAAGTGGTTCTAGCTTTTTCAATTTCAAAAATTTACTCTCTACTTGCTTTGCAATTGCCAGTTTTTGGCTAGGATAGACGGCCAAACTAGGCTAGGATTTGTGCGCACGCGCTGAGACAGCGATGGCAATCATACTGCTTTTTTGCGCAAGACAATTGCAGCTAACACCTCACCAACGGAGTAAGAGTTCTATGGCAACCCAAAGGATCAATTCGTATTATTCAGCAAGCATCAATCAAGTGCATCATTTCCCGCAGCTTGAATCTGATGTCGAGGTCGATGTGGTGGTGATCGGTGCTGGTTTTACTGGAGTGGCCGCTGCATTAGAATTGGCAGAAAGAGGTAAAAAGGTGGCACTGATCGAAGCCAATAAAGTCGGCTGGGGGCAGTCTGGGCGCAATGGCGGCCAGGTCACCGGCAGCTTGTCGGGCGAGGGCGCGATGCGCAAACAACTGAGCAGCTTTATGAGCGCAGCTGAGGCCGATGAATTTATCTGGTTTTTGCGCTGGCGCGGGCACGATATTATCAAAAACCGTATAGAAAAATACGGCATCGCTTGCGACCTCAAATTCGGCCATCTGCACACGGCCTACAAGCCCAGCCATGTCAAAGAATTGCGCGCTGAGCGTGATCTGGCGCAGCGACGCGGCATGGGCGATCAGGTCGAGCTGATAGAGGCCAAAGACATGGGGCAGTTTCTCGATACGCCTTTGTATCACGGTGGCCTCTACAATAAAAAGAATATGCATCTGCATCCGCTCAATCTGTGCATAGGCGAAGCGCAGGCGCTGGTAAGCCTGGGTGGTTTAATTTTTGAAGACTCGCCAGTGACGAATATTGTGCATGGCGACAGACCAGAAGTGCATACTGCCAAAGGGCGCGTGATCGCGCATCAAGTCTTGCTGGCTGGCGATGTGTATCACAAGCTGGAACAAAAAAAACTAGGCGGCATGATATTCCCCGCCGCCGGTGGCATCATCACCACCGCGCCATTGGGCAGTTTGGCCAAACAACTCAACCCGAAAGACGTGGCAGTCTATGATTGCCGTTTCGTGCTCGATTACTATCGTATGACGGCCGACGGGCGTTTGTTATTTGGCGGCGGTGCCAACTATTCGGGCAAAGAATCACGCGATATTGCGGCCGAATTGCGTCCCTGTGTAGAACGCACCTTCCCGCTCCTGAAAGGGGTGGAGATAGAGTACGAATGGAGTTGCAATATGGGCATAGTCATCAACCGGGTGCCACAACTGGGTAAGCTCTCGCCCAATGTCTGGTACGCACAAGGCTACTCTGGCCATGGGGTCGCAACCTCTCATATCGTCGGCGAGATCATGGCCAATGCCATGACTGGCAATAGCACGCGCTTTGATAGTTTTGATCAATTCAAGCATATCCGGGTGCCGCTGGGCGATTGGTTTGGCAATCAACTACTGGCTTTAGGCATGCATTACTACCTGTTTATGGAGCGCTTTCACTGACTCAGCATCCGGCGGCAGAAGTGGCTGTGGCGGCGCGCTAGGGCAGGCGTAAATCTCGTAAACGCTGGTGTAGCTCATCGTCCCAGTCGAGCTTGAGTTGCTGCTTGGCGCACAGATAGTGTTCGGTAAATACGTCCAGGTAAGCCTCCAGAGTTTGCGCGGCCAGCGTCTCACCAGCCAGCGCCAGACATAAGGCGGCCACCTCAGAGGTACACAAATGATCATCGCGCCGTGAACGCCGCAGGCGATAACGCGATAATTGCTCAGGTGCCAAACTGAGCACAGGAAATTGTGCCAGATAAGGGCTTTTTTTAAAGATCTTGCGCGCCTCTGGCCAGGTCGCATCGAGCAAGATAAACAGCGGCCGCTTGCGCTCCTGATCTGAAACAGTATCGTTTTTTTCGACTGGCAGCAACTGCGTCACAACCCGCTCAGGCGCCACAAATTCACCAGGAAACACCACATACGGCTGCCATTGCGGATCGGCCAACAAGCTCAATAAGGCAGGATCAACTTCAGTGCGGGCCCAGCCAAAGGCCGTGGTAGCGGGCACCACATCAGCGATCAGCCAGCCGGTATTGCTAGGTTTCAGGGTCTCATGTTCCGCCATGATCAGACACACCCCGGCACGGGTAGGCACCACAGTACGCAAGCCGCACAGGCAATGACTGAGGATCAGGCGGCAACCAGCACAGCGCTCGCCATGCGGCCCGCCCCGCGCCAGAAATGGCCGCGTACTACGTAGCAGGCGAGCCGAGCGCAGACGGGATACAGCATGTGGTAAATGGACGTGGGTCATGTGAATTTCAACTGTCGCTTTTATAGCAGAAAACTCTCTTTAAAAAAACAACCTAGTTATATTCACAGGAGGCTTTCCAAAGTTAAGCGTAAAATATAAGGCTGTTTTGTCAGCGTCTATGCGATCAGGAAATTAGCCCATTTTCCTGTATAGAAGCGCACGTATATGGGCTAAAACCCTGTGATATTTCTCGATTTTAAACGTCGATTACGACACTTTTATTTGCATTTATTTTTTTTGACATTATGAATAATTTAAGCATACGTTTCCGCATTACCGCTGGCTTAGCATTGATCTTATTGCTTGCTGTTCTGAGCGCAGCCAATTCATTGTATCAAAATATTTCGATCAAATATGAGTCTAGCGAAGTCAGTTCTTCCTGGATACCGGCTATAGGAAATTTGGGGCAAATGAAAGGCTACGTTAGCGATCACTATCTGCTGGTAAGTGACCATATGGCTGGCCGAGGCGCAGTTGATGCGGCTGTTTTTAATAAAGAATTACAAGAGATCGAATCCAAACTGAGCAAAGCCACCGAAGTCTATCTAGCGACTTTACTCACTTATACAGCAGAAAATGCAGCCCAAGGCGATGCAGAAAAAGCTTTGGTTGCCGATTATCAGCGCAAGCGCGACACTTATTTTAAACTGGTGAAAGCTGGTTTGGCCGATGTCGCTGATACAGCTGCCACGCCTGCCATGGTAGAGATGGCGAAGCAGGCTTATGCAGAGAAAACACCCGCAGCATTTCGTGAAGCCTACAGCGCAATGGAAGCAATTTTGAGCTTCAATCTAAACGGTACCGCGCTAGCCGCGGAAACCGTCTCACAAACGGTAAAAAGTGCCGAAAAAGCCATGCTGGCAGCCTTGGCATTTATTATCCTCATCGGGTTTGCGCTGATCTGGGCGATTCCACGTAGCGTTGTAGTCCCAGTGCAAGAAGCTGTTTCGCTTGCGCAAAAGATCGCAGAAGGCGACCTGAGCCGCGATGTAATAATCACGAGGCACGACGAATTGGGGACCTTACTTAGTAATCTCGGTGCCATGCAAAAAAATCTGGCCATGGTGGTATCCAACGTACGTAAAGGATCCGAAGAAGTGGCCAGCGCAAGCGCTGAAATTGCACAAGGCAACTTAGATCTTTCTTCCAGAACAGAGCAACAAGCAAGTGCACTCGAACAAACCGCTGCGAGCATGGAAGAACTCGGCTCTACCGTAAAACAGAATGCGGAAAATTCGCGCTTAGCCAATCAACTGGCCGTGAGTGCGTCAAAAATTGCCGTACAGGGCGGTGATGTAGTCGGTCAAGTAGTGGAGACTATGAGGGGCATCAATAGTTCGTCGCAAAAAATTTCGGACATCATCGGCGTCATTGACGCGATTGCCTTTCAAACCAATATCCTGGCGCTTAATGCGGCAGTGGAAGCGGCAAGGGCTGGGGAAAACGGACGCGGATTTGCGGTGGTGGCCAGCGAAGTACGTTCATTGGCGGGGCGCAGCGCGGAAGCGGCTCGCGAAATTAAGATACTCATCAGTGATAGTGTCGAACGCGTAGAGCAAGGCACTATGCTTGTCGATAAAGCAGGTGCGACTATGGAAGAAATCGTGAACTCGATTCGCCGGGTGACCGAAATTATGGCAGAAATAAGCGTCGCTAGCGACGAGCAATCTGCAGGGGTAGCCCAAGTGGGCGAGGCAGTAAATCATATGGACGAAACGACACAACAAAACGCCGCCTTGGTTGAACAAATGGCTGCAGCTGCGGCCAGTCTGCAATCACAGGCGCAAGATCTAGTGCAAGTGGTCGCCACTTTCAAGCTAAGTGACGACACAGAATTGCCGCTGTACGCGGTGCATCGTGTAGAGCAGTTGAGCCTACGCTAATTGAGTCAGTGTTAAGGCCTGTCTCATTTTTACTATCACTATAGGCTTGCAGCCAGTCAGCTAGTCAAGCTTGATCGTAAAACTCGCCAATTGGCGCACCAGCTCGTCGTCACGAAAGGGCAGTGCAGCAACAAAATGCGCCGCACCGCCAATATACTGGGTAGTATCACGCCGCCGGCAAGACCGTCAAGCTACTCAGCGCCTGCAGCAGTTGCTGCTCCAGATCGGGGTTTTTGAGGGTGCCAAGCGCCACATCAAAATTCTCATAAAAGCTAGGGATAGCCAGACTGGCCTTGACCTGGCCGCCAAAAAACGGCGCTGAATTAGTCGCTGCCGCCAACACGCTGGCACCTCCGCGCGCACCAGGCGAAGTGGACAGTAACACCACAGGCTTACCCTGAAAAACTTTGGAATTAATCCGAGAGCACCAATCGAAAAGATTTTTATAGGCGGCGCTATACGAGCCATTGTGCTCGGCAAAAGAAATCAGCAAGGCATCGCTACCAGCGATTTTTTCCAGGAAGGCCAGTGCCAAGGCCGGCTGTCCCAACTGCTCTTCTTTGTCGACACTGAATAAGGGTAATTCGTAATCGTTCAGATCTAGCACTTCGACCTGCGCAACAGGCAGCAAGCTGGCGGCATGCTTCACCAATTGCAGATTGATCGATTTTTTACTACTACTGGCAGCGAAGGCTAACAATTTCATTTGTGTTTTCTCAAAGTTAAGGACCCGATATCAGGAATGGTGGCGGGCGAAATCATCATTGTAATTGATGCATGCAATTACAGCATGCCGCCAACGCGCATATCCCATGCGGGCTGCAGGGCAGGGTGCCTGAAGAAGGGCATGGAATATGAGCGGTGGCAGTGCCTTGTGTTGCGCATCGCCTACACACCACTAGCTAAAACCCATAACGACAGCTAACTGAAAGCTAGGCTTGCCTACCATGGAGGCTGATTGCTAGGGGGGGCGCGCTTGATCAAAGCGAGCCCTAGGCCTTGCGGGATTTTTTTGTATCTCAAAAAAATGTGCTCAAGGCTTCCCGCCTGAGCAATTCACAAGCACTAACTTGACTACTTTTGGAGACTCTCAAAAATGAAAAAAAGCCTGATCTGCGCTGCGGCGCTCAGTATGATTGCCAGCCTGGCACATGCACAATCGAATGTGACTATTTACGGTTTGATCGATGCCAATCTGACCTACAACAATAACGCGAGCGCGGCCAAAGATGGCCAGTTCAAACTCAATAGCGGTGGTATGAATACCTCCCGTCTGGGTTTTCGTGGTACCGAAGATTTAGGCAATGGTTTGAAGGCAGTGATGCAACTGGAAAGCGGTATCTTGCTCGACACTGGCGCCACTGACGGTGAAATGTTTGGTCGTCAAGCCAATGTCGGCCTGCAAGGCGAATTCGGTAAGCTGATCGCTGGTCGTTCATATAGCACGACCTATGATTTCATCTTGCCTTTCGATCCTATGGGTTATGCGCCTCAGTATTCCTGGGCGACTTCGGCCGGTGCGACTGGCTCACGTAAAGACGGCATGCTGACCGGCACTTCAAATATGCTGAAATACCAATTCGACAGCAGCAGCTTCAAACTCGGTGCGACTTATGGTCTGGGTGAAGTGGCAGGCGATAACGCCTCTAGCGCCAAGCTGGCTTTAGCGGCTGCGTATATGGCTGGCCCATTTGCCGCGACACTGGCGTTTGATCAAGTTAATGGTGTGACGACCGCTGCTGGTGCCATGGATAAGGCCAAGACTATCCACGCTGCTGCCAACTATCAACTCGACAGCGTTAAATTGTATGCAGCGTATCGCAATTACAAGAAGACTCTGGCGAGCGGCGCAGCCGATTTGCGCAGCGATTTATTCTGGGGCGGCGTCGACTTTAAGCTTAGCCCGGTATGGACACTGACTGGCGCTTACTACTATCAGGATATCAAGAACGTAGCAGCGGCAGCCGATGCTGATCCTAGTATGTTCGTCGCGCGTGCCAAATACGCTTTATCCAAGCGTACCGACATCTATGTCACCGGTGCCTATGCCAAGGGTCGCAACGACAAGATAGTCGGTGTGTCACGCGATGATGCGGCTTTTGGTACTAGCCAAAATTCTTTCACAGTAGGTATGCAACACCGCTTCTAAGCTCAGGCTATGAAGTCAAAAGCCAGCCCTTGCGCTCTGCAGGGCTGGCTTTTTTTTGCCCCCGGCTCAGATCTGAGCGATCACGTCTGGCAAAGCCTTCGACCAATGGTAAATCTCTACACTCTGGCGCAAACCTTGCTGCCAGAACGGATCACTCTGAAATGCCGCCTCGACCGCAGCTTTGTTATCAGCCTCAAGTATCCACAGCGCGCCGACTGGCGTCTCGCCCAACTCATGACGTAAAGAGCCAGCGACCTTAATCTGCGCTTGCCGTTCAGCCAGCCAGTCTATGTGTTGCTGCAAAAATTCAGCTCTGATTGCGCCCTGGCCTGGCAGGTCGGTAAAACGTACGACGAACAGCATGACTATCCTCTGCTTAAATAAGTTTGAACTTACACAAAAATGGCTAGATAGGATAACCCAAGCTTGGGCGCTTGTCTGTCTGTGCTAAGCTAATGCATCCTCTTTTTCCTAGCCTCTGTCATGTGCCAGTTACTCGCAATGAATTGCAATACCCCGACCGACATCATGTTCAGTTTTACCGGCTTTGCGCTGCGTGGCGGCAATACCGACGAGCATAAAGATGGCTGGGGCATTGCGTTTTTTGAGGGCAAGGGCGTGCGCCATTTTGTCGATCATCAGGCCGCGGTCGATTCGCCGATTGCGGGTCTGATCAAGAGTTATCCGATTAAATCGAAGAATGTGATTGCGCATATCCGTAAGGCGACGCAGGGCGTGGTTAGCCTGGAAAATTGCCATCCTTTTGTGCGCGAATGCTGGGGCGTTTACTGGGTATTTGCCCACAATGGCGACCTGAAAAATTTCGCGCCTGTGCTAGATGCTGCTTACCATACCGTCGGCAGCACTGACAGCGAATGGGCCTTTTGTTATGTGATGCAAGAGATGCGCAAACACTTTGGTGATAGTATGCCGCCACTGGCTGAGATTAGCCGCTTCCTGCGCCAGATTTGTAGCGAGATTGCCGCCTACGGCACCTTCAATATGACGCTCTCAAACGGCGAGGCGCTGTTCGTCCATTGCTCGACCAATTTGCACTATATCGTGCGCCAGTATCCATTCTGCGAAGCGACTTTATCGGACGAAGATATCGCAATCGATTTTGCGGCAGTCACCACGCCGCAAGATAAAGTGGCGCTGATCGCGACCGCGCCGCTGACCTGCAATGAACATTGGACGCCATTTGGGGCCGGCGAATTTAAGGTCTTTGTCGATGGCGATGTGCTGGCCGCGGAGGCCGCATGACTAAGCCAAAACAAGATCAGCTCGACACCCATCTGCTGCGGGTTTTGCACACCTTATTAAGTGAGCGCAGCGTAACCCGCGCTGCCATCAAACTCGGGCAGTCACAACCGGCTGTTAGCAATACCCTCAAGCGCCTGCGCGAGATTACTGGCGACGCCATCCTGGTGCGCAGTAAAAACGGCATGACCGTGACGCTGCGCGGCGAAGAATTATTTGTGCTGGCCAAGCAGGGTTTGCAGATCATAGACAGCATCGCCAACCCGCCACCACTGTTTGTTCCCGCCAGCACCCAGCGCGTATTTAATTTGGGCGCACCGGATTATTTAAGTGTCTTGCTGATCCCCGCAATTATTGAAAAAATTCGCACTCAGGCACCGCATGCCAGTCTGGTCGTACATGCCTTGAATGCCGGTTTTGATTATGTGGCAGCGCTAGAAAACGGTACGCTCGATTGCGTCATCGGCAACTGGCCGGATCTGCCTGCGCATCTACATCTGACCCAATTATTTGAAGATGAAGTAGTCTGCATGATTCACCAAAATCATCCGGTGGTGAAACACGGTTTGTCGCT
Source organism: Undibacterium parvum (assembly GCF_003955735.1). Taxonomy (NCBI): domain Bacteria; kingdom Pseudomonadati; phylum Pseudomonadota; class Betaproteobacteria; order Burkholderiales; family Oxalobacteraceae; genus Neoundibacterium; species Neoundibacterium parvum. Next base: position 2,126,252 of record NZ_CP034464.1, read on the forward strand.
CAAGCATTATGTAGAGATGGAACATCTGGCACCGTCCCCGTACACCTTGGGACATCGCAATATCATCGACAATGCGCTTACGGCACTCGGTTTAAAACGCAAGATACACATGACCATCCCGTATTTCGGCATGGTGCCGCAGATCCTTGCCAAGACCGATCTGATCTTTACCACTAGCCGCAGCTTCGCCCTGCAATGCGCCAAAGACTGGCCGATCGCGGTGCTGCCGGTACCGCTGGCGATACCGAAGATGCAGTTCTTTATGCTCTGGCATGAGCGCGTTCACGCTGCCGCCGAAGTGCAGTGGTTACGCCGCATCGTGGCAGAAGCGGCCACGGCAGTGGTGGCGGTTTAATCTGGCGAATTTTAAAAGTGGCAAGCCCAGCGCGCATATTCCATGCGGCTCTCAGGCCATGCAGGCTGGGAACCCGCATGGAATATGCGCGCTGGCAGGGTGCTTGAAAAAATCGGGTTTTGCGGTCGCCTTCTTTTGCTTACATTTTCTTGGCTTCGCCAAAAAAGGTATGCCAAAAAAGGCGCCGCAAAGTCGCTGTCCCTGCGGGATACCCAATTGTGCAGGTCGTAAAATGGGAAAAGTTCGAAACTCGCTACGCTCAAACACGAACCTTTCTAATCCATTTTCCGCCCCGCACAATTGGCAGCGCCACATGCGAATTCGAGTCAAAAGCAGAGTCAAAACCCAAGTCAAAAGCACCGGATTGCCGTAGCTTGATGTGTGTTGGCATTGCGTTTGCAGAGGAATGGAAGTCGCACTTCGGATGTGTTGACCTTCGCCTTTCGCATGTGGCGCTGCCGCTTGTGCATGGCAGAAAATGGATTAGGAATGAAGCTTGTTTGAGCGCAGCGAGTTTGCTTCATTCCCCATTTTTTGACCTGCACAGGCGGGCACCCGAAGGGCAGCGACTTTGCGTCGCCTTCTTTTGCTTCCGTTTCTTGGCGAAGCAAGAAAAGGGAGTAGCCGCCGGTCTACCACCGGCCAGCAATCTCACATCAACGAAAGAAGTAAAAAAACGACCTAGCAACCGCAAACCAAAAACAGCATGCCGCCAGCGCGCATATTCCATGCGGCTTACAGGCCTATGTGCTTGAAGAAGCGCATGGAATATGGGCGCTGGCGCTGCCTGTTTTGAGATACCATGCGACGCAATAGATGAAGCCCATTGCGCCCTACGATTACGCCTTACCGGGTTGGCAAGGCAGGTAAATGGAATTTCACGTGGTGCGACATACATGATTACACTACGCTAATCGCACCTACGCCGAATAGGTTAAGCATCTGGTTCTGTAATAATTTCTTTTGGTTGAAACGGATTATTTACAGCCATTGCTCTCAGGATAAGCGGTGCAGAAATTCCAATATTGACAGCTAAGACAGGCTTTAACACAATGTCAGACGATACATACATAAATGCAAGTCCGCCGCCAAGTACAGGCATGATAAAAAATGAAAACCAATAAAGCCAATCTTTTAGATCTGGTCTCTGTGATTTTGGCAGCTTGTGTAGTTCTGCGAGTTCTAAAAATTTAGTTGCAAAAGCGCCAAATACAGCAAATAAAACTGGTGATACAAACGAATCTGTCATTTTAATCGCCCCTATTTTTAAATGCCGAAATCAGTCTTTTAAAAGGACTTGTTTGCTGGCGATGTTTTTCTCTAGATGCAAATAAGGATTCGCCTTTGGTGTTTGGCACAGATGACATTACTACGCGATCACCTTTGCTAACAATCACTTTACGTACGGTGTCAGTCGATACTTTTGTTTCGTTAGAAATTCCACTGATCGTCCTCCACATAAATTTTGGATTTTCTAATGCTGTCTGAATTTTTTGCTCGTCGGAATTTTCTCTTTTCATATAAATCCTTAAAAATCAAATAAAAACAACAATTGCCTATTTGTTTCTTTGCGATATTTGCTTCAATTTACTCCCATCACAAATTTGGCGCCAACCACCGCTCAACCTCATCCTTGTTCACACCCCGTCGCACCGCCATATCCGTCACCTGATCATCCGCAATCTTACCGACACTAAAATACTTCGATTCAGGATGGGCGAAGTAGAAGCCTGATACTGCTGCGCCCGGGATCATGGCCCATGATTCGGTGATGTGCATGTCGATTTCTTCGCATTGCATCTGCTTAAACATTTCGGTTTTTACCGTGTGCTCAGGGCAGGCTGGATAGCCTGGTGCCGGACGTATGCCTTGGTAGCTTTCTTTGATCAGGTCGGCATTGCTTAAGGTTTCATCGCTGGCATAACCCCACAGGTCTTTACGCACGCGTTCGTGCAGGCATTCGGCGAAGGCTTCGGCTAATCGGTCTGCCAGAGATTTCAACATGATGCTGCTGTAATCATCGTGTGCGTCTTCAAAACGTTTTTCGTATTTTTCTATGCCTAAACCGGAGGTGACCGCGAACATACCGATGTAATCGGCTACGCCGGATTCTTTAGGCGCGATGAAATCCGACAGACATTGATTCGGACGCTGTACCCCATCGATCAGCGGTTTTTCGGTTTGCTGACGCGTGCCGTAATAGGTCAGCGCTACTTGCGTGCGCGTGTCGTCGGTGTAGATTTCTATGTCGTCATCATGCACGGTATTGGCTGGTAGCAGCGCGATAACGCCATTGGCAGTTAGCCAGCGGCCCGCGATGATTTTTTTCAGCATGGCCTGACCTTCTTCGTAGACCTTGCTGGCCGCCTCTCCTACCACTTCATCGGTCAGTATTGCAGGGAAGGGCCCGGCCAGATCCCAGGTCTGGAAGAACGGGCCCCAATCGATGTATTGCGCGACGGTGGCAAGATCAAAATTCTTGAAGATACGGCGGCCGATGAACTTTGGTTTGACCGGAGTATTTTTACCCGTGAAACTTAGCTTCATTTTATTCGCGCGCGCTTGTTTTAGCGTCAGCATAGGCACGGCTTTTTTGTTCGCGTGCTGCACCCGTATGCGTTCGTAGTCGGTCGCCAACTCTTCCATATACTGATCGCGGCTCTCTGGTGTCAGCAGCGATTGCGCTACCGAGACCGAGCGCGAAGCGTCGGCCACGTACACCACCGGGCCTTCGTAATTGGGTGCGATTTTGACGGCGGTGTGGGCGCGGCTGGTGGTTGCGCCACCGATCAGCAGAGGGATTTTCAGCATGCGGAAATGCGGGTCGCGCTGCATCTCTTTGGCGACGTAGGCCATCTCTTCGAGGGATGGCGTAATCAGGCCGGAGAGGCCGATGATGTCTGCGTTTTCCAGTTTAGCGCGTGCCAGAATTTCTGAGCAAGGCACCATCACGCCCATGTTGACCACTTCAAAATTATTACACTGCAAAACCACCGTGACGATGTTCTTGCCGATGTCGTGCACGTCGCCTTTGACGGTGGCGATGACGATCTTGCCTTTTGGTTTATTGTCGCCCGACAGGCGTTTTTCTTCTTCAATAAACGGCACCAGATGCGCTACCGCCTGCTTCATCACGCGCGCCGATTTCACCACTTGCGGCAAGAACATTTTGCCCTGGCCGAACAGATCGCCAACGATATTCATACCGGCCATCAAAGGGCCTTCAATCACGTGGATAGGACGGCCGCCGCTATTGAGCACGTTCATACGCGCTTCTTCGGTGTCTTCGACTATCCATTGGGTAATGCCGTGCACCATCGCATGCGACAGGCGCTTTTCGACAGGGTCGCTACGCCATTCCAGCGTGGCCTCTTCTTTCTTGCCGCCGGCTTTCAGCGTGGCGGCGATTTCTATCATGCGCTCGGTAGCGTCCTCGCGGCGATTCAGTACCACGTCTTCAGTGCGTTCGCGCAGTTCGGGATCTAGCTCGCTATACAAGCCCATCATGCCGGCGTTGACGATACCCATGGTCATGCCAGCTTGAATCGCGTGATATAAAAATACCGTGTGTATCGCTTCGCGTGCCGGGTCATTGCCGCGGAACGAGAAGCTCACATTCGAGACACCACCGGAGATCTTGGCACCTGGTAGATTTTGGTGTATCCAGCGCGTCGCATTGATGAAATCGACGGCGTAATTATTGTGCTCTTCGATACCGGTAGCGATGGCGAAAATATTTGGATCGAAGATGATGTCGTAAGGATCGAAATCGCATTCGGCGATCAAGAGATCATAGGCACGTTTACAAATTTCTATCTTGCGCTCGTAAGTATCAGCCTGGCCTTTTTCATCGAAGGCCATAACGATCACTGCCGCACCGTAGCGCTTACACAGTTTGGCTTGATGCAGAAATTGCTCTTCGCCTTCCTTCATCGAGATCGAGTTGACAATCGCCTTGCCCTGCACGCATTTCAGACCCGCTTCTATCACCGACCACTTGCTCGAATCGATCATGATGGGCACCCGTGCGATATCGGGTTCGGAGGCGATCAGGTTAAGGAAGCGTGTCATGGCAGCGAGCGAATCGAGCATCGCTTCATCCATATTGATGTCGATCACTTGCGCGCCGTTTTCTACCTGCTGGCGCGCCACGGCCAAGGCTTCGTCGTATTGCTCGTTAAGGATCAGGCGGGCAAAGGCTTTGGAACCGGTGACATTGGTGCGCTCGCCGACGTTGACGAATAAGGAGTCGGCATCGATCGTAAATGGTTCTAAGCCGGACAGGCGCATGGCGGGTGCGATTTCGGGAATCACACGCGGCTTTTGGTTTTGTAGCAGATCGGCAATCGCCTTGATGTGCGGTGGCGTGGTGCCGCAGCAACCGCCGGCGATATTGATGAAACCAGCTTCGGCAAATTCTTTGAGTAAGGCCGAAGTATCGGCCGGCAATTCGTCAAAGCCGGTGTCGCTCATAGGATTGGGCAGACCGGCATTCGGATAAATACAGACAAAGGTGTCGGCAATTTTGGACAGCTCTTCGGCGTAAGGGCGCATCAGGGTGGCACCGAGTGCGCAGTTCAGACCTATCGTGAGTGGCTTGGCGTGGCGTACCGAGTTCCAGAAAGCCGGTACGGTTTGGCCAGAAAGAATACGGCCAGAAGCATCGGTGACGGTGCCGGAAATCATGATAGGCAGCTGCTTGCCGCTTTCTTCAAAATACTGGTCAATCGCAAACAAGGCGGCCTTGCAATTTAAGGTATCAAAAATAGTTTCTACCAGCAGCACATCGGCACCGCCATCGACCAGACCACGGGTTTGCTCCAGATACGCCGCCACTAACTGATCAAAGGTGACGTTACGCGCCGCTGGGTCATTCACATCCGGTGAGATCGAGGCAGTCTTAGGCGTAGGGCCGAGAGCACCGGCGACGAAGCGTGGCTTGTCTGCACTAGAATATTTATCGCAGGCGGCACGGGCTATTCTTGCCGACGCGACGTTCATCTCGTAAGCCAGATGCGCCATGTGGTAATCGTCTTGCGCCACTGTCGTCGCACCAAAGGTATTGGTCTCGATCAGATCGGCACCGGCGGCCAGGTACTGCTCGTGAATTTCTTGAATGATGTGCGGCTGGGTCAGCGAGAGCAGTTCGTTATTGCCTTTGACGAATAGTTCGCGCACACCTTCTGGCCCGGAAAAATCTTTAAAGCGCTCGCTACGGTAATCTTCTTCGGTCAGCTTGTATTGCTGAATCATGGTGCCCATGGCGCCATCGAGTATCAGGATGCGGCGTGCCAAAATGTCGCGCAAGATGGTTTCGGTACTGAGGGCGGTGTTGGTCTTAGTCATGATTTCTGTCTCTAAAGCAAAAAACCCGATCAAACACTCGCAGGCGGGATCGGGTAAGAAGTAAGCGCAATCTGGCTCGTAAAGCTACGCTGGAAGGCATAAATTATACGTCAAAGCCAGAACTAAGACGCCCGATACTGCGCGATCGCGGCGATTTTCTTAGACTTTGTGGTTAGATGTTTATGCGCTTCATCGTAGCAGCCTGGGCTCAGCTAAGCTGGCGCGCATAAAAAAAGACGCATCTTCTTGCGAAAGATGCGCCCAAAGGGGAATGATGTAAGGACTGCTTGTTTAGTCTTTTTTACGGGTGGCGATCAGGCTGGCAATAATCGAGCCGGCTAACAGCGTACCTATGACTAATAAAGAAACGGTGGTCGGCACATGTATCCATTTGACGATGAGCATCTTGATACCGACAAACATCAGGACAAAAGCCAGGCCAAATTTCAATAAGTGGAAGCGATCCGCCATATCGGCCAGCAAGAAGTACAGTGCACGCAGACCCATGATGGCAAAAATATTCGAGGTGAAGACGATGAAAGGATCGGTCGTCACCGCAAAAATCGCCGGTATCGAATCGACCGCAAACACCACGTCGGATATTTCTATCAGTATCAAGACTAAAAACAGCGGGGTGTACACGCGCTTGCCGTTTTCTATGATGCTAAATTTTTCACCATGGTAGCCCTTAGTAAATGGCAGCATCTTCTTCATCAGACGCAATACCGGATTGGCTTCCAGATCGGGTTCTTTTTCGGCAGCCACCAACATGCGCATACCAGTGAACAGCAGAAAAATACCAAATAAATACAAGACCCAGGAAAACTGCGTGACTACCCAAGTGCCGGCTAAGATCATCGCGATGCGCATGACAATGGCGCCGAGTACACCGTATAGCAAGACCTTGCGCTGATATTGCACAGGCACGGCGAAATGGCTAAAAATAAGCAGAAATACGAAGACGTTATCGACCGAGAGTGATTTTTCTATCACGTAGCCAGTCAGGAACTCCATTGCCTTGGTATTCGCGACTTCCAGGCTGACAGTTTCTTTGAGGTAAAACCAGAGGCCATAGTCAAAGAGCAAGGCCAGGCTGACCCAGACCGCGGACCAGATCGCAGCTTCTTTGACGCCCACTTTGTGTGCTTTGGAGCCGCCTAGGGCAAAGACGTCGAGCAGTATCATGCCGAGAACAAAGGCAATGAAAGCCGCCCACATCCAGGGATGTGCGATGGTGTGTAGCATGGTTTTCTCTCTGTTTAATATGAAATGCGGGGTGGCTGCCCCGCATTTCTTAGCTTAGTACTTTTTATACACTGTCGCGAGCTTGTTTGGCCACGAGCTGAGATTGCGTTTATTCTTTATCTATAAATCCCAGCAATTGCAATAAGCTGGTGAACAGATTAAAGATCGTGATGTACAGGCTGACGGTGGCCATGACGTAATTGGTTTCGCCGCCACGAATGATGTTGCTGGTTTCAAACAAAATCATGCCCGACATCAGCAACACCATGACTGCCGAGATGGTCAACGATAAGGCTGGGATCTGGAAGAAGATCGCGCCCAGACTCGCCACAAAGGTGACCAACATGCCTATCATCAAGAAACCAGCCATGAAGCTGAAATCACGTTTGCTGATCAATACGTAAGCCGACAGGCCCATGAAAATGATACCGGTCAAACCCATCGCGCCCATCACGATACTACTGCCGCCTGGCATGGCCAGATAACGGCTGATGATAGGGCCCAAGGTAAAGCCCATGAAGCCGGTTAAGGCGAACACTGAGGCGATGCCCCAGGCGCTGTTACGCAATTTGGTGGTGAGAAACAATAAGCCGAAATAGCCGACCAAGGTAATGATCAGACCCGGATTCGGCAAAGAAAACGCCACGCTGGCACCGGCAGTCAGGGCTGAAAACAGCAAAGTCATGGACAACAGCATATAGGTGTTGCGCAAAACCTTATGGCTCGCGCTGGCGCTGCTGTCTACATAATCGACGGTTTGTGCATCATGCACGTTAGAACTGCTTAATATTTTCATACGTTTCTCCTGAAATTTTGAAAACACAGATGTGTCGCAAATGTTTTCGCCTTCGCAACAGAAGGTGAGGTCAGTGTAATCGCTGTTATTTAACAATAAAAGTCGAATATAATTGTTAAACACTTCGTATTTTTCGATGAATTTATGTCTCAACTCAACTACAAGCATTTACATTATTTTTGGGTGGTCGCCAAAGCCGGCAGTATTGCCAGAGCCAGCGAGCAGTTACACCTGACGCCGCAAACGATCAGTGGCCAGTTAAGCCTGTTTGAAGAGGTGCAGGGTGAGCAGCTGTTTAAAAAGAGTGGGCGTAATCTGGAACTGACTGAGGCTGGGCGATTGGTCTTGAGTTACGCTGAAGAAATTTTCTCGCTAGGCCAAGAACTGGAGCAGGTGCTGCATCATAGGCCCACCGAGCGCACCGTGCAATTGCGGGTCGGCGTCTCGGATGCGGTGGCCAAAGCGGTCGCGTACCGTCTACTTGAACCTGCTCTGGCATTGCCGCAAACCCTGCGGATTAATTGCCGTGAAGGTAAGCTCGATTATCTGCTGGCGGAACTGGCGATGCACAAACTCGACATCGTGATCACCGATACGCCGATGCCGCCCACCGTCAAGGTCAAGGCTTACACCCATCAGTTGGGCGAATGCGGGATTAGTTTTTTTGCCACCAAGGCCTTGGTGCAGCAGTATCCGGCGCCTTTTCCTGCTTGTCTTGATGCGGCACCGCTGTTATTGCCCGGTGAGGATTCTGCCTTGCGTTCCAAATTAATGCATTGGTTGAGTACGCAGCAATTGCATCCGCGTATCGCTGGCGAATTTGATGATAGCGCCCTGATGAGCGCCTTTGGTCAGGCTGGCGCGGGTTTTTTTGCCGCGCCTTCGAGTATCGCCGATATGGTGATGCGGCAATACGATGTCTCGCTAGTGGGGCATACCGAGCAAATCCGTGAGCAGTTTTATGCGATCTCGGTGCAACGAAAATTAAGCCATCCGGCGGTACTGGCGATCAGCCGTGCTGCGCAGCAAAGCAACTTTGGGGACTTGACCGAGACGCCGGAGCTTGCTTAAATAAGGGGAGTATCGAGCTACTACAGCTGCTTGCGCACATACTACGTGCGCAAGCAGCTGTAGTGATCTCATACTGGGAGGGAGTATCTGATATTTTCAATTGCACTTCACGCAGTGCAATTGAATCTAGTGCGAGAAAATTTGCCCCGGTGTGATCGCAAAACCCTTGAGAAATTCAGCCGCTGGCAAGCGCTTGCCGCCCGGTTTTTGCAGCTCTAACAGACGCAGCACCGAGGCTCCGCTATCGCAAGCGAGCAACACGCCATCCTGCGCATTGGCGGCCAGCACCTGGCCAGATACAGCCGTGCTGGATTGATCGACGACCCCAGTTACCTGTTCGGCACGCCAGATTTTGACGATAGTGCCATCGAGCACTGCGTGCGCACCCGGAAAAGGATTGAAGGCGCGAATTTTTCTGTCTAGCGCCAAGGCAGATAAACTGAAATCGAGCGCCGCTTCTTCTTTGCTGATTTTGGCCGCGTAAGTGACGCCAAGTTCTGGCTGCACAGTGGCGGGCAGTGTGCCTTGCTCAAGCTGACGCAGGGCTTTGACTATCATGCTTCCACCTAGTGCAGCGAGTTTATCGTGCAGGCTGCCGGTACTGTCGTCATCCGCAATCGCGATGTTTTCGATAGCCAGCATGGGGCCGGTATCGAGGCCGAGCTCCATCTGCATGATGGTGATGCCGGTTTCGCTATCGCCGCTTTCAATCGCTCTGTGGATAGGTGCGGCACCGCGCCAGCGCGGTAACAGGGAACCGTGAATATTGATGCAACCGAGACGCGGGATTTCTAATGCGGACAGCGGTAGGATTAAACCGTAGGCCGCGACCACCATGACGTCGTGCGGCGTCGCTTTGAGTAGTGCATGCGCTTCTTGCGCGATCTCGGGATACTTGCCGTCTAAGCGCAAGGAGATCGGTTGCGCGACTGGGATATTCTGTTCCAACGCAAATTGTTTGACCGCAGAAGCGTGCATTTGCATGCCACGTCCGGCCGGCCTATCTGGTTGCGTCAGTACCAGTGGAATTTCAAAGCCAGCAGCGTGCAGTGCCTTGAGCGCCACTGCGGCAAATTCCGGGGTGCCGGCAAAGATTACTCTCATCGGCGACCGCGCTGCTTGTCGTATTGCTCCTGACGCTCTTCCTTGAGCATTTTGGTCTTGATACGATTGCGTTTGAGAGGAGACAGATATTCGACAAACACCTTGCCGATCAGATGATCCATCTCATGTTGTACGCACACCGCCAGCAAGCCATCTGCATGCAGCTCGAAGGAATTACCGTCGATGTCGAGCGCCCGCACTTTTACTTCGGCGGCGCGTTCTACGCCATCATAAATTCCCGGCACCGAGAGGCAACCCTCGTCATACACCTTGCGTTCAGGGCTGGACCAGATAATTTCTGGATTAATGAATACCAAAAGATCAGTATTTGTTTCAGATGTATCAATCACGACCAATTGTTCGTGCACATCAACCTGCGAGGCAGCTAGCCCTACACCAGGGGCGTCGTACATGGTTTCGGCCATGTCAGCGACCAATTTTTTCAGGCGGGCATCAAAAATTGTAACCGGCTTGGCAATTTTGTGCAGACGGGCATCAGGATAACGTAGAATATTAAGTATAGACATAGGGCTTTTCACAACAGGCTTACCCTGTTGTAGTGCGTTTTCTCTTGCTAGTTCAAGGATTTATGGGCAGAATTTGATCCAAATTGGTAAGTTTGGCAAGTGCGTGCTTGCCTGTGCAAAACAATATGAAGATGCTACAGCCTTGTTTTAACAGTAGCATTATGAAAAATCAGCATCATGCATCGGACAAATTTCATGAAAAAGTTTAGCACAATCGCTCTGCTCTTTGCTATCGCCTTTCCGGCACTGCAGGCATTGCCTGCCTATGCACAAGAGCAAAAGGCCTCCTCACGCAGCAATAAATGCGCATTTTTACCAGATGCTCCGGATAAACATGTGGTCGTAAAAGGCGATACCTTGTGGGGTATTTCCGGTAAATTTTTACAAAATCCATGGTGCTGGCCAGAAGTCTGGGGCATGAATCGCGAAGAAATTCGTAATCCACATTGGATTTATCCCAACCAAATCGTGTATTTTGACCGCACTACCGGACGCCTGCGCTTAGGCAGCCCAGTCAGTGGTGGCGGTAAATCAGGTACCACCCATCTGACGCCGCAAATCCGTTCGGAAAATATGGACAAGGATGCGATTTCCGCGATTCCAGCCAATTTAATTGAGCCATTTTTATCGCAGCCTCTGATCATAGAGCAAAACGAAATGGCGACGGCTCCGCGTATTGTGGCTGCGCCAGAAGGTCGCGTTACCATGTCCAAGAGTGACAAGGCTTACGTACGTGGCGATCTGCAAGGCGGCACCTCGTTTCAGGTGTTTCGTCCGGGCGTTCCTCTGAAAGATCCTGAAACTAAGGCTGTGATCGGTTATGAGGCAGTGTTTCTGGGCACGGTGAAGCTAGAGCGTACTGCCAAAACGCCGGATGGCGTTGATACCTTCATTGTTGCTAGTTCAAAAGAAGAGATGGCGGTTGGTGACAGACTGAAACCGACACCGCCTACGCCTATTTTTAATTACATGCCGCACGCGCCTGAGCAAGCCGTCAATGCACGTGTGGTGTCGATTTATGGTGGTGTTAATCAAGCAGGCCAGAATCAAATCATCAGCATTAATCGCGGTAGCGATGCAGGCTTAGATGTCGGCACGGTATTGGGCTTGTCACGTTTTGGTCAGACCATTGCGGATCGTACTGATAACAAGAAAATGATACGTTTGCCGGATGAACGTTACGGTACGCTATTTATTTTCCGTGTTTTCAAAAACATTTCTTACGGTTTAGTGATGCAAGTCACGGATACCGTAGTAGTCGGCGATCTGGCGCAATCTCCTGAGTAAGTAAGCAATTCGAGCTAAGGATTAGCTTGATGGAAGCATGGTTAGACTGGCTACGTTTGGAACAAACCGCTGGAGTCGGTCTAGACACTGCACGCAAACTGCTGGCCGCCTTCGGGCTGCCAGCTCAAATTTTCCAGGCAAGCCATGCGGCCTTGACGCAAGTCGTCTCTGAACGTGTGGCGCTGGCGCTGCTCAATCCAGATTCAGCCGGACTAGAAATACAAATAGAGCGCACTCGTGCCTGGTGCCAGCAAGCTGGGAATCAGGTCTTGACGCTAATAGATGCCGAGTATCCGCCAGCTCTTTTAGAGATTCCCGATCCTCCCATTCTGATTTATGTCAAAGGCCGTAGCGCGCTATTGACTGCCCCCAGTATTGCTGTAGTCGGTAGCCGCAATGCCACGGCTCAGGGTCTTAGTCATGCAGAAAAATTTTCCGAAGCCTTAAGTCATGCTGGATTGACGATCAGCTCGGGCCTCGCTGCCGGAATCGATGCTGCGGCGCATCAAGGTGGTTTGCGTGGTATCGGTTCTACCATCGCCGTGATAGGTACGGGGGCGGATATTGTGTATCCTGCCCGCAATCGGAATTTAGCCCATTTGATCGCTAACGAAGGTTGCATCATCAGCGAATATGCACTGGGGATGCCGGCGATAGCGGCGAATTTTCCGCGTAGAAATCGGCTGATCTCTGGATTGGCCAAAGGGGTATTGGTGATTGAGGCGGCAGCGCAGTCCGGATCTTTGATCACGGCGCGTATGGCAGCCGAGCAGGGCAGAGATGTCTTCGCGATTCCAGGTTCGATACACTCGCCACTGTCCAAAGGCTGCCATCAATTGATTAAGCAAGGCGCCAAGTTAGTCGACGCTGCGCAGGATATTTTAGATGAGTTGCGGGTGCTGCCTATGATGAGCGCAACGTCTGTTATTCAAACCGAGTTGGTGTTAGACCCTGCCGCTAAGGACCCATTATTACTGGCCTTAGGATACGATCCTGTCCATATTGATACCTTACTGGCAAGAACGACTTATGATATAGCCAGTCTATCAGCGCAACTTCTCGAACGTGAACTGGCCGGACAAATTGAGAGCTTACATGGAGGAATGTACAGGCGTTTGGTTTAATCGATGTATGGATGATAATTTTTTGAGAAAAAATGCCTACAAGACTTGTTTCGTATCCACCTAAAGGCTAAAGTGACACTATGTTTGATATCCTTGTCTACCTCTACGAAACCTATTACCGTCCGGACGCCTGTCCAGAGACGGCCGTGTTGGCTAAAAAACTTTCAGCTGTCGGCTTTGAGGAAGATGAAATTTCCGAAGCGCTAGATTGGCTCACGGTGCTGGCTGATACCACCAATGACATGCTGAAACAGGATGCGCCAATCAAGTTAGGCACTGAATTATCGAAAGGTTTTCGTATTTATGCTGAGCAAGAAATTTCTGTGCTCGGAACTGCTGCGATGGGCTTTATCCATTTTCTGGAGTCGGCCGGCTTACTCGACTCGAAACAAAGAGAAATTGTCATCGAGCGCAGTTTAGCGATTCATGAGTCGCCAGTACCTTTGGATAAACTGAAAGTGATCGTCTTGATGATGCTTTGGAGTCAAGGCAAGGATCCTGATATGCTGATGTTTGACGAAATGCTGTTATCGGACGACGAGAGCGAGCCGCGTCAATTGCATTAAAAAATTTCTAAACGGCTGAATAGTTCTTAAAAAGACAAGGCTTGTTGCTGTTTTTAACAAATCTCTATTATCATTCCCCGCTGCGCCCTTGCATTTAGGGTAGTCTTACGCTTATATGCCCTAGCCACTTCACTTGCGTTGCTGATTGCCCGCACGCAAGGCTAAAAAAATCAATTTAAGAATAGTAAACCTATGACAAAAACGCTCATCATCGCTGAGAAACCCTCGGTTGCAAACGATATCGCCAAGACTTTGGGTGGTTTTACCAAGCATGATGATTACTTTGAATCGGATGAGTATGTACTCTCTTCCGCGGTCGGTCATCTACTAGAAATTGCCGTACCGGAAGAGCATGATGTTAAGCGTGGCAAATGGACTTTTACTCATTTACCGATGATACCGCCGTATTTTGCCTTGAATCCTATTGCCAAAACCGAGTCCAGACTCAAGGTTTTGAACAAATTGATCAAGCGTAAAGATGTCTCCGCACTTATCAACGCATGCGATGCCGGGCGTGAGGGCGAGTTGATTTTCCGCTTGATTGCGCAGCACGCAAAAGCCAAACAACCGGTTAGCCGTCTGTGGTTACAGTCTATGACACCGGGCGCGATACGTGAAGGCTTTAAAAAACTGCGTAGCGACGAACAGATGTTGCCTTTAGCAGATGCGGCTCGTTGCCGTTCTGAGGCCGATTGGTTGATCGGTATTAATGGCACGCGTGCTATGACCGCGTTTAATTCTAAAGAAGGCGGTTTTTATCTGACTACGGTGGGTCGGGTGCAAACGCCAACCCTGTCTATCGTAGTCGAACGTGAAGAGAAGATTAAAAATTTCGTATCCCGAGATTTTTGGGAAGTTCGTGCCGAATTCGTCTGTGCTGCAGGTATTTATGAGGGCCGTTGGCTGGACCATCAGTTCAAGAAAGATGAGACCGATCCAGAGAAAAAAGCCGAACGCTTGTGGGCGAAAGCTGCTGCCGAGTCTATCGTTGCGGCTTGTCGTGGCAAACAGGGCAATGTTAGAGAAGAATCGAAACCAGCCACACAGATGGCACCAGCCTTATTCGATTTAACTAGCTTACAGCGCGAAGCCAACTCCCGATTCGGTTTTTCCGCAAAAAATACCTTGGGGCTAGCACAAGCTCTGTATGAAAAGCACAAGGTGTTAACCTACCCACGTACCGATTCTCGTCACTTGCCCGAGGATTACTTAGATACCGTTAAGCAAACTATGTCGAGTTTGTCTGAAACTAATAATTTTCAGCAATTTTCTTCGCAAATTCTAAAAAATAATTGGGTAAAGCCGAACAAAAGAATTTTTGATAATACAAAAATTAGTGATCACTTTGCAATAATTCCTACTGGCCAGGCACCTAAAAATCTCTCAGAGCCAGAGCAAAAATTGTACGACATGGTGACACGTCGATTTATGGCGGTGTTTTTCCCTGCTGCAGAATTTCAAGTGACGACCAGAATCACAGAAGTCTCCGGCCATCAGTTTAAGACTGAAGGTAAGGTGATGACTAATCCTGGTTGGTTGGCAATCTACGGTAAAGACGTGCAAGACGACGCCGATCCGGAAAATAGCGGCAATTTGGTGGCCGTAGCTCAGGGTGAAAAAGTTAAGACTGAAAAAGTGACAGCGAATGGTTTGGTGACCAAACCACCTGCACGTTATTCTGAGGCGACTTTGTTGTCTGCCATGGAAGGCGCTGGTAAATTATTAGATGATGGTGAATTACGCGAAGCGATGGCCGGCAAGGGTCTAGGGACTCCAGCGACGCGTGCTGCCACCATCGAGGGTTTGATTTACGAGAAATACCTTCTACGTGAAGGACGTGAATTGATCCCTACCGCTAAAGCATTTCAATTGATGACTTTATTGCGTGGTTTAGGCGTTGATGAATTAACTTCGCCAGAGTTGACGGGTGAGTGGGAATACAAGCTTTCACAAATGGAGCGTGGGAAGATTAGCCGTGAAGAGTTTATGCGTGAAATCGCTCAGATGACGCAGATCATAGTTAAGCGTGCCAAGGAATACGATAACGACACAATTCCTGGTGATTACGCGACTTTGACTACGCCATGCCCAAATTGTGGCGGCGTTGTTAAAGAAAATTATCGACGTTTTGCCTGCACTAAATGTGAATTTTCTATGAGCAAGACGCCTGGCAGCCGACAGTTTGAAGTTGCCGAAGTTGAGGAAGTATTGAGCAAGCGCGAAATTGGTCCGCTGCAAGGTTTTCGCTCGAAGATGGGGCGGCCTTTCGCGGCAATTCTGAAAATTGTCCGTGATGAAGAGCACAATAATTTCAAACTTGAATTTGATTTTGGCCAAAATCAAGACGATGAAGATGCTGAACCAGTTGATTTTACTGGACAGACTGCGTTAGGCCCATGCCCGAAATGCGCTAGCGGTGTGTATGAAATGGGACTGGCCTATGTGTGTGAAAAAACTATGGCAAAGCCAAAGGCATGTGATTTCCGTAGCGGACGCATTATCTTGCAGCAAGAGATTCTGCCTGAGCAAATGGCAAAATTACTTAATGATGGTAAGACCGATTTACTGCCCGGATTTATTTCGCAACGCACCCGCCGACCATTTAAAGCCTTTTTAGTCAGGGGCAAAGACGGAAAAGTCAGTTTTGAGTTTGAGGAGCGTAAAGCTAAGGCCCCAGCAAAAGCAAGTGCGAAAACTAAAGCCGCTGCTGAGGATGCTACTCCACCCGTCAAAAAAGCTGCCGTGAGGAAAAAGAAAGTCGCTTAATGTAAGTCTGATATGGTTGTTACAGTTTACTTACGATAATATATTGGGCGCCCAAAGTGTGAGAAGAAAATTTGTCCGCGCGACGATTTTATTCTCGCTTTTTGAAAAATAAGCCTATTATTTTATGTACCAGTAAGTGCTTCAGAGAAGAGTTCGCCTATGCTAAAGACCGGAGTTGGTTCATAGTTTTGCAATTTTTCAGATGTGATGCATGACAAGGAAAAGTATGGATCCGAAAAAATTGTTAGCAACCGCCCGTACAGAATTTCTCATCGCTGTTTCTGAGGCGACGCAAAAGACTGTTCCGCGTTGTCTTGAAGATTTATTCAAGAGGGCCGATGCGAGTTACTCGTCTGCTGAGCAAGGTCGCTTGTTGAATACGCGCTCTATCCTGCAAGAACAAGCAAATTCATTGAAGCAGCAAATGAGCAAGACTATGGAAGTTTTGCTAACGCGAAGTTTTCAAACAACTTATAACACCTATCGACCTAGCGCTGCTTTCGCCCTCGATGCAACCAGTCTTTCACTGGTTGATGCCACTGCGTTCGAAGACGAACTCCGGATTGACGATGTCACCAAACGTTTTAGAAGTGAAGCCGAAGAGCAATTGCGGGATTTAAATATTCGCATAGCATTATTGTTTGAGCAAGACGTTATCAAAGAGCGGGAAAATCCATTTCGCCCCTATCTATTAGCGCGCTGTATTTCCACCACGGTAGAAAATTTTGGACTTAGTACTGATATCAGCACTTGTCTGATCGAACAATTCACAGAGAATTTCGCCGCGCATATTGCGCCAATTTACAATGCGGTTAACTCCCATTTGGCGAAGCACGGCATCGCAGCCCAATTACAGCTAAAAATAAAGAAATCGCCGACGCAATCTGCTGCAAGCCAAGCAAGCACCGAACATGGACACGAATCCGACGAATTAGAGCAAGATTTTCGTAATAGCCAGCAGCATGGGTTCGAGAACAGTCGACCAGGTTTTGGATCTGACTATCAAAATCAACAGTCACAACAGCAACATGCACAACCACAAAGTCAATATCAGAATATGGCCCAAAGCGACTACCCAAATGATGGCGGTAGAAGCAGAGTTGATCAACTATTAGACAACGTGCGAGGTAAAACCTCGGGCATGATGCCGGCGCACGCGATGTCGCAAGAGCACGGATCTGCAGTCCCATCAAGGTCGGCCAAACAATCTGGATGGTTAGGTAGTGGGCAAGCGATGGGCGGCGTGCTGAGAAAGTTTTTTGGCAGCGATAGAAATAATTCAGAAGTTTCTTCAGGCTCTGCTCATAGCCCTGTGGGATCCTTTTCGCAAGCTGGAGCCAGTACTCATCAAACATCGGGAGATGCGCAATTTTCAGGCAGCACCGGTAACGCATCTACATATTCAGAGCCTATGAGAAATACAGGTAATGAAGTTTTTGGTGAGGCGAGAGCTAGCAATAATGAAAGTGCTGCTGCGGGCGGATTATCCTATGGTGGCGGGCAACTTGCGAGTACCGTACATGGAATGCAAAGGGCGCATACGCCAGTTACTGCCGAGATGTACGATAGTCAGGGAGATGTTCGTAATCTGATTCTCGAGCAAAGAGCTGCCCTGAATGAAATGACGAAAAATGTCGATGAATTGATGACCATCGATATTGTTGCAATGCTGTTTGAGTTTATTTTGCGTGACAATCAGGTGCCGGCTGAAGTGCGAGCCCAGTTGGGACGCTTGCAATTTATGGTATTAAAAATTGCATTGCGTGATACTACTTTGCTGACGCAAAAAGGACATCCAGCGCGTATGTTGGTCAATCGCATAGGCTCAATTTCTTTGGGGTTGAAGCAATTAGATCCGAGCGGAGTCCAGATAACAGAAGAAATTTGCCGCATTGTTGAAACTTTGCTGCACGACGAAAGTGAGAATCCTCAACTATTCTCAAAAATGCTCGATGAATTCGATGCGTTTATTGCGAGGGAATTGCGTGCTGGCGATAAAAATGTTGAGCGTACCGTCGAAGCCGTCGAGCAAGTCCAGAACCGCACTTTAAGGTTTGCGCACACGACCGCTCAAATGAGCGAAGCGCTCTCAGGATTAACTATTGACGCGTATTTGCAGGAATTTTTGCAAAGTGTTTGGGTGCTTGCCGTTGAGATGGCTGATCGCCAAGACGAAAAACGCGCACGCCGATATCGTCTATTAGTACCGGATTTGCTTTGGAGCATAGTGCCAAAACTCAAGGAAGATGATCGCACTCAACTATTTGCCTTGTTGCCGATCATCTTAAATACTTTAAGAGAAGGTCTTGCTTCGATCGCATGGGACGCTACGCGCCAAAAAGATCTGATGAATTGGTTGGTAGATGCTCATACTAGCGCCTTACGTGCTAGCCACTCGGCAACCTTGGTTCATATTCCTTCGCTACCATCCATTCATGAGCATTTTGAAATATTCGTAAATACCCCGGAAGCCAGTCCGAATTCTGAATTTACTTCCAGCATAGTGTTGGATTCACGTAAATTTCTAGAGGAAGCGATTAAGGAGCTGGATATCAAGGTGCAAATGCTAGATCAAGTATTTGATCGAGAACTTCCAAGCGAAAGTGCTGAAGATGCCTCAGCCGCAGAATCAGATTCGGATTCGGATAGCTTGGATAGTATTGAAGCGCGGCTTCGTAGTGGCGTCGCAATGGAAATTAACTTGGGTGGCAAACCTAGCATGGGGCAACTCAAATGGGTTGATCCCAGTGTTAGTAATCTAGTTCTTAGTCTCGATGGACAAGATCAGCCATCGGTGGTGAGTGTCCGCATGTTTCGTCGTATGATTGCACACGGGCGCGTCAGGTTTATAGAAAGCGAACCCCTATTTGAGCGCGCAGTTCAATCACTTCTTAAGTCAGCTGACAACATAGACCAAACGGCTTTAGCATAAAGTACGATCTTAAAAAAGCCATCCTTATACATAGACCCCTTTTTTGCATTCTCCAGCCCTAGTTGTTGAAGACCCCATAAATCAATTCAACAAAAGCTTGCCAATCCTAGTTAGGCTTTGCTATAGTTCGCCTCCCGCTGAAGAGCGGGGCGAAATGAAGGAAATAAGGCAGACGAATTAACCTTAGGTTTGAATGAAGATGTGAATCAAATTCAAGCGCTAATAAAACAAGGGGTTGACGAGTAGAAGGAAATGCCGCATAATCTCATCTCTCTGCTGCTTACAAACAAAACGCTTTGTAGCAATCTGGCAGAAACGCTTTGCAGTCGGTGAGAATCGATAGTGACGCGCCAAAAAACAGAAGACAGATCTTTAACAATTAACAGTCAATAAATGTGGGCACTTGATAAAGAGCGCGGCTAATTACTTCGGTAGTTAGTTCAACTTAAAAAATATCAAATGTTCGCAAAAGTAATAAATAGGATGCTTGAGAACGCAAGTTCAAAAGTAGCCTGTCAGTTATTTGAGTGAGCGACACCGTTCGCAAGAACGGAGTTCAGAAATGAACACAAAACAGAGATTAAACTGAAGAGTTTGATCCTGGCTCAGATTGAACGCTGGCGGCATGCCTTACACATGCAAGTCGAACGGTAACGCGGAGCAATCTGGCGACGAGTGGCGAACGGGTGAGTAATATATCGGAACATACCCTAGAGTGGGGGATAACGTAGCGAAAGTTACGCTAATACCGCATACGATCTGAGGATGAAAGTGGGGGATCGCAAGACCTCATGCTCATGGAGTGGCCGATATCTGATTAGCTAGTTGGTAGGGTAAAAGCCTACCAAGGCGACGATCAGTAGCTGGTTTGAGAGAACGACCAGCCACACTGGAACTGAGACACGGTCCAGACTCCTACGGGAGGCAGCAGTGGGGAATTTTGGACAATGGGGGCAACCCTGATCCAGCAATGCCGCGTGAGTGAAGAAGGCCTTCGGGTTGTAAAGCTCTTTTGTCAGGGAAGAAAAGGTAGTCTCTAATACAGACTGCTCATGACGGTACCTGAAGAATAAGCACCGGCTAACTACGTGCCAGCAGCCGCGGTAATACGTAGGGTGCAAGCGTTAATCGGAATTACTGGGCGTAAAGCGTGCGCAGGCGGTTATATAAGTCAGATGTGAAATCCCTGGGCTCAACCTAGGAACTGCATTTGAGACTGTATGGCTAGAGTGTGTCAGAGGGGGGTAGAATTCCACGTGTAGCAGTGAAATGCGTAGATATGTGGAGGAATACCGATGGCGAAGGCAGCCCCCTGGGATAACACTGACGCTCATGCACGAAAGCGTGGGGAGCAAACAGGATTAGATACCCTGGTAGTCCACGCCCTAAACGATGTCTACTAGTTGTTGGGTCTTAATTGACTTAGTAACGCAGCTAACGCGTGAAGTAGACCGCCTGGGGAGTACGGTCGCAAGATTAAAACTCAAAGGAATTGACGGGGACCCGCACAAGCGGTGGATGATGTGGATTAATTCGATGCAACGCGAAAAACCTTACCTACCCTTGACATGTACAGAATGCCGAAGAGATTTGGCGGTGCTCGCAAGAGAACTGTAACACAGGTGCTGCATGGCTGTCGTCAGCTCGTGTCGTGAGATGTTGGGTTAAGTCCCGCAACGAGCGCAACCCTTGTCATTAGTTGCTACATTAAGTTGAGCACTCTAATGAGACTGCCGGTGACAAACCGGAGGAAGGTGGGGATGACGTCAAGTCCTCATGGCCCTTATGGGTAGGGCTTCACACGTCATACAATGGTACATACAGAGGGCCGCCAACCCGCGAGGGGGAGCTAATCCCAGAAAGTGTATCGTAGTCCGGATTGTAGTCTGCAACTCGACTACATGAAGTTGGAATCGCTAGTAATCGCGGATCAGCATGTCGCGGTGAATACGTTCCCGGGTCTTGTACACACCGCCCGTCACACCATGGGAGCGGGTTTCGCCAGAAGTAGGTAGCTTAACCGTAAGGAGGGCGCTTACCACGGCGGGATTCGTGACTGGGGTGAAGTCGTAACAAGGTAGCCGTATCGGAAGGTGCGGCTGGATCACCTCCTTTCTAGAGTGCGCTACAAGTTAAGTGTCCACACTTATTGACTGTTAATGATAAAGAACGTAGCGATGGAGCGATTCATCGGTACCGAGTTCCCGAATTGGGGGTTTAGCTCATCTGGTAGAGCACCTGCTTTGCAAGCAGGGGGTGAACGGTTCGATCCCGTTAACCTCCACCATTTACGTAGTAAAGAAGTCGTAAATAAGTGGGGCTGTAGCTCAGCTGGTTAGAGCACCGTGTTGATAACGCGGGGGTCGTTGGTTCGAGTCCAACCAGCCCTACCAGTAAAATGGAGTGGGAAGAAAAAACAAATGTGAGTAGCGCGCGCGCTATTGAGATTTGTTCTTTCGAAACGAAAGCAAAGTATCAAGTAAGACCGTTCTTTAACAATTGAGAAGAAGTAAAGTAGAAATAATCAAAATTATTTCTGTGAAGGAAATTAATAACGACAGTTATTAACGATAATTCATGGAAGGGTTGTGATTGTATCAAACAAACATAAAATGTATTAAAAAGAGTTTGAAAAGCACTGTAGCAATACAGGGTTTTAGAAAATCAAATATCTTGAGATACGGCAAACGCTAAAGTAATACTCATAGTAATAAGAACTATAGCGATTTTTTGGTGATGAACCTGAGCGTAGGTGTTACTGGAAAAATCATCTGGCTCTGCCAGTGATTTTGAACTAGCACCACATCAAAGTAGATTTTTACTTTGATGTGAACAATCAGACGCCAGAATCTAAAGTTATAGGGACAAGTGACTAAGTGCACATGGTGGATGCCTTGGCGATTACAGGCGATGAAGGACGTAGTAGCTTGCGATAAGCTGCGGGGAGTGAGCAAACACACTTTGATCCGCAGATTTCCGAATGGGGAAACCCACCCTTAGGGGTATTGCATACTCAATACATAGGTATGCAAGGCGAACGCGGCGAACTGAAACATCTAAGTAGCTGCAGGAAAAGAAATCAACCGAGATTCCCAAAGTAGTGGCGAGCGAAATGGGAACAGCCTGCAAGATTTAGCATCTTTGATAATAGAATGGAATGGAAAGTCCAGCCATAGAGGGTGATAGCCCCTTATATGAAATCATCGGTGTGGAACTAAGTTTGCGACAAGTAGGGCGGGACACGTGAAATCCTGTCTGAACATGGGGGGACCATCCTCCAAGGCTAAATACTCGTAATCGACCGATAGTGAACCAGTACCGTGAGGGAAAGGCGAAAAGAACCCCGGAAGGGGAGTGAAATAGATCCTGAAACCGTGTGCATACAAACAGTAGGAGCGGACTTGTTCCGTGACTGCGTACCTTTTGTATAATGGGTCAGCGACTTACATTCAGTGGCAAGGTTAACCGCATAGGGAAGCCGTAGAGAAATCGAGTCCGAATAGGGCGAAATTAGTCGCTGGGTGTAGACCCGAAACCAAGTGATCTACTCATGGCCAGGATGAAGGTGCCGTAACAGGTACTGGAGGTCCGAACCCACTAATGTTGAAAAATTAGGGGATGAGCTGTGGGTAGGGGTGAAAGGCTAAACAAACTTGGAAATAGCTGGTTCTCTCCGAAAACTATTTAGGTAGTGCCTCAAGTATCACCATCGGGGGTAGAGCACTGTTATGGCTAGGGGGTCATCGCGACTTACCAACCCATTGCAAACTCCGAATACCGATGAGTGCGAGCTTGGGAGACAGACGTCGGGTGCTAACGTCCGGCGTCAAGAGGGAAACAACCCAGACCGCCAGCTAAGGTCCCAAAGTATCGCTAAGTGGAAAACGAAGTGGGAAGGCTAAAACAGTCAGGAGGTTGGCTTAGAAGCAGCCACCCTTTAAAGAAAGCGTAATAGCTCACTGATCGAGTCGTCCTGCGCGGAAGATGTAACGGGGCTAAGCGATACACCGAAGCTGCGGATATGTTTTAGGACATATGGTAGGAGAGCGTTCTGTAAGCCTGCGAAGGTGTCTTGTAAAGGATGCTGGAGGTATCAGAAGTGCGAATGCTGACATGAGTAGCGATAATGGGGGTGAAAAGCCTCCACGCCGTAAGCCCAAGGTTTCCTGTTCAACGTTCATCGGAGCAGGGTGAGTCGGCCCCTAAGGCGAGGCAGAGATGCGTAGCTGATGGGAAGCAGGTTAATATTCCTGCACCGTCGTATGATGCGATGGGGGGACGGATCGCGGAAGGTTGTCAGGCGGTTGGATGAGCCTGTTCTTGACTTGTAGAAGGCACTTAGGCAAATCCGGGTGCGTAATTCAAGGGGTTGAGACGAGTGAACTTGTTCACGAAGCAATCGGAAGTGGTTCCAAGAAAAGCCTCTAAGCTTCAGTCATACGAGACCGTACCGCAAACCGACACAGGTGGGCGAGATGAGTATTCTAAGGCGCTTGAGAGAACTCGGGAGAAGGAACTCGGCAAATTGGTACCGTAACTTCGGGATAAGGTACGCCCTTGTAGTTTGACCCCCCTGCGGGGGAAGGATGAAAGGGTTGCAATAAACTGGTGGCTGCAACTGTTTAATAAAAACACAGCACTATGCAAACACGAAAGTGGACGTATATGGTGTGACTCCTGCCCGGTGCTGGAAGATTAAATGATGGGGTGCAAGCTCTTGATTGAAGTCCCAGTAAACGGCGGCCGTAACTATAACGGTCCTAAGGTAGCGAAATTCCTTGTCGGGTAAGTTCCGACCTGCACGAATGGAGTAATGATGGCCACACTGTCTCCTCCCGAGACTCAGCGAAGTTGAAATGTTTGTGATGATGCAATCTACCCGCGGCTAGACGGAAAGACCCCATGAACCTTTACTGTAGCTTTGCATTGGACTTTGAACCAATCTGTGTAGGATAGGTGGGAGGCTTTGAAGCGTGGACGCCAGTCTGCGTGGAGCCATCCTTGAAATACCACCCTGGTTTGTTTGAGGTTCTAACCTTGGTCCGTTATCCGGATCGGGGACAGTGCATGGTAGGCAGTTTGACTGGGGCGGTCTCCTCCCAAAGTGTAACGGAGGAGTTCGAAGGTACGCTAGTTACGGTCGGACATCGTGACGATAGTGCAATGGCATAAGCGTGCTTAACTGCGAGACTGACAAGTCGAGCAGGTACGAAAGTAGGACATAGTGATCCGGTGGTTCTGTATGGAAGGGCCATCGCTCAACGGATAAAAGGTACTCTGGGGATAACAGGCTGATTCCTCCCAAGAGTTCATATCGACGGGGGAGTTTGGCACCTCGATGTCGGCTCATCACATCCTGGGGCTGTAGCCGGTCCCAAGGGTATGGCTGTTCGCCATTTAAAGTGGTACGTGAGCTGGGTTTAAAACGTCGTGAGACAGTTTGGTCCCTATCTGCCGTGGGCGTTGGAAGTTTGAAGGGGGCTGCTCCTAGTACGAGAGGACCGGAGTGGACGAACCTCTGGTGTATCGGTTGTCACGCCAGTGGCATTGCCGAGTAGCTATGTTCGGAATAGATAACCGCTGAAAGCATCTAAGCGGGAAACTAGCCTTAAGATGAGACTTCCCAGAGACTAGATCTCTTTAAAGGGTCGTTCGAGACCAGGACGTTGATAGGCTGGGTGTGGAAGTGCAGTAATGCATTAAGCTAACCAGTACTAATTGCCCGTAAGGCTTGTCCCTATAACTTTAGTGTTATAGATTTACGACAAGTATTGTTTGTGTGTTTGCCTTATGTCGTCGAGGAATCGACGAAGTTTGGTACAAATCACAACCGCCTAAGTCCTGCACTCAACATGCAGGCACGCTGCAGCGATGGTCAATCGCTCAGCACACATGATTATTGATGGACAAGTGAACCATGTTCGCTTGCCTTGGTGGTGCAAACCGCCCTACGACCCTTCTTCCCAATTGGACCTTGTGCGACTCACAAAGCAACGTGAACCACACAAAGTCAACAAGTTATGCCTGATGACCATAGCAAGTCGGTACCACCCCTTCCCATCCCGAACAGGACCGTGAAACGACTCCGCGCCAATGATAGTGCTGCAACCAGTGTGAAAGTAGGTCATCGTCAGGCTTTTATTAGAAAACCCCTCAACAGATTCCTGTTGAGGGGTTTTTGCTTTTTGTGAGTAGTATGTGTTTGTACATAAGACACACGTTCAGGATAATTTACCCAATTCGATTTTTTGCGATTCACAATTTAGCGTGATCACAAGTAATCAAGCAGTCATGCCTGATGACCATAGCAAGTCGGTACCACCCCTTCCCATCCCGAACAGGACTGTGAAACGACTCTGCGCCAATGATAGTGCTGCAACCAGTGTGAAAGTAGGTCATCGTCAGGCTCTTATTAGAAAACCCCTCCGCAGAAATGCCGAGGGGTTTTTGCTTTTCTGCGCTTATACTCAGCAGCGACCGATTCGTCGCCCTAGGATTCGTTCCATCGCAGACTCCCAAAACGGCAAAGTCATCGCTTAAAATTGTTTGAATTCTCAATTGGTGCCACTTATGACAGAACAAGCTCTTCCCTCAGAAGTCACACTACAAAGCGAAACCTGGCTGACCCGATATCGCAATTTCGCGGTCTTTTCGCGCGCCTGGTATCGACATCGCAGCTATGCTTGGTCGGGCATGGCGTGGATAGCATTTTTTTTGATGCTCGCTATTTTTTACTTGGCGCGATGGGATATGCGGGCCTTCCTGGCTTTTTCAATACCAATTTTATTTGGCGTTCAAGTCTTGGCATTGCTAGGCTCTGGTATGGCAACATGGCTGCGTCAGAAAAATTATCCAGAGCAAAAAGAAGCGCTGCTACTTAGTCTGGCTGTTTTGCTAGGTGCCGTATTCAGTTATATGATTTTTGAGGGCAGTCGTTACACAGCTAGTTATCTGGCCTACGGTGACGGCAGCTTGGAGATTAAATTGAGTGACCTCAAGCATCCTAGCGCGCAATTCTCTCCTCAACTCAAAGCTGCCGAGTCAGTCATTGAAAATTCTAAGGATGCCGTCGATACCAAATCTCTTGCTACGTTTAAGCGGGCGGTTGATGCTGTCGCGACGCTAGTTGTATTGCTACACCTGGGAAGTGGCTTTGATCTTTGGATTTTTTTCAGGCAACGTAAAAAGCTGATGCTCTCTTTGCAGAAGGAGGAGCTCAAGCGCGCGCAAGATGCCCGACGTGAGGCTGAACTCAGATTATCGGTGTTGGCAGCGCAGGTAGAACCGCATTTCTTGTTCAATACCTTGGCGGGGGTCAGATCAGCGATTTTGACTGAGCCTTTGCGCGCCACAATGATGGTCGATCATTTAGTCGATTTTTTACGCGCCAGCATTCCGCAGATGCGTGGCGATGGGACTGCTTCGCAGGGTCGTCTGGCGCAACAACTCGATGCCGCGCGTGCTTATCTGGGATTGATGCAAGCTCGAATCCCACGACTCACGTTCAGCATTAGCAGCGAAATCGAAGATGCGGCTCTACCGCCCTTACTCTTGATTTCGCTCGTAGAGAATGCTGTCAAACATGGTGTTGAGCCTAAGATAGGGCCGGTGCATATACAGATCTCAGCGCGTCGCCTGCTACAAAATGAAGAGGCACTTTTGGAGGTGCAGGTGTCGGATAATGGGGGTGGTTTTTCCGGCAGTGTTTCGGGCGGCGGTATCGGCTTGGTGAATATCCGCGAGCGCCTGGCGTCCACTTACGGCGCTAGCGCCAGTCTAAGCTTGAAGTCGCTAGCGCAAGGCGGAGTCGCCGCCATTATAGTTTTGCCATTTACCAGCTAATAGGAAGCTTTCATGAGCACAGCCATCATCGCCGATGACGAGGATTTGCCGCGTACCGAACTGCGGCGCATGCTGCAACAGCATTGGCCAGAATTAAAGATCAACGCCGAGTGTGAGCATGGCCTGGATGCTTTGGAGGCCATCCACACGCAGCAGCCAGACATTGCCTTCTTAGATATTCGTATGCCGGGCATGTCCGGTTTGGATGTCGCGCATGCTGTAAAGGGCCGTTGTCAGGTGCTGTTTACTACGGCTTACGATAGCCATGCGCTTGATGCGTTCGCCGCTGGTGCCATCGATTATTTGCTCAAACCTATCGTTGCGGAGCGCCTCATCGAAGCGATCGCGCGTTTGAAAGAGCGAGTCGCCAACAAACATAGTCAGCCGCAATCGTCCCAGCTAGCTACTGGCGACCCGCGCCTAGAGTTGAATAAAATGATGCAAGAGTTAGACAAGCGCTTGCGGCATACAACACCGGAAAGAATACGCTGGATCAGTGCCAGCGTCGGCGATACGATTAAGATGTTTCCGGTGGATAAAATTCTGTTTTTCAGCTCCGATGAAAAATACACACGCGTCGTGAGTAGTGATGATGAGGCGCATGTACGCAAGCCACTGAAAGAATTGATCGAGGGCCTGGATCCCGAGGTATTTTGGCAAATCCATAGGGGTGTGGTGGTCAGAGCCGATGCGATTGCGCGTGCCCAGCGTGACGAAATGGGTAGAGTCACGGTAGAGTTGCGCGGCAGCACGGAAATACTCAAGGTCAGCCTGGCCTATGCCTGGCGCTTCAAACCTATGTGAAACGGATGCACCGGTAGAGGAAACTTCTAAAAACCCCATACTCGGGCGCATCGCGGCGTTGCAAGTCCTCGCAATACCGACGTATTGCTCCGGTTTGCGCCTTGCGCTGCATCCCGATTAACGGGTTTTTAGAAGTTCCCTAGATACATCTGCAGTATCCATGCGCCTTGCAAGCCGATATTGGCCTGTAAGGCGTATGGATACTGGGTGGACGGGGTCATATTCTATGAAATGGGATTACACGCGGCGCACGGCTTTCGCCGCAAGGGGTAAGTAGGCTTGTTCAAATTCGCTGGCGGATAAGGCGGGCGAATACAGAAAACCTTGCAGCTCATCGCAATTGAGGGATGCCAAAAAGTCTCTTTGCTCAGCATTTTCTACGCCCTCCGCGATCACGCGTAATTTTAAGGCGTGTGCCAGACTGATGATGGCGGTCACGATGGCGATATCGCTTTCGTCGCCAGGCAGATTCATGATGAAAGAGCGATCGATTTTGAGCTTACTAATCGGAAAGCGCTTCAGATAACTGAGGCTAGAATAGCCAGTACCAAAATCGTCGATAGACATTTTAACCCCCAACTCGGCCAGCGCTTGCAGGCGTTTCAGGGTTTCTTCTACATCGCGTATTAAGATAGATTCGGTCAGCTCCAATTCGATACGATCGGGCGGTAATGCGGCTTCATGTAAAGCCTGCGCAATGTTTTCGACAAAGTCAGATTGTTGAAATTGCAGCGCCGAGACATTGACTGAAATACTCAGCTTATGGCCTTGCTGATGCCATAGCGCTGCCTGGGCGATGGCGCTATGCATGACCCAATTGCCTATCGCCACAATGACGCCGGTCTCTTCGGCGATAGGGATGAAACGCGCCGGACTGACTTCTCCCAAATCCTTATCGTTCCAGCGCAGTAGTGCTTCTACCCCAAACAAGCGGTCGTTATCGAGATTGACTAAGGGTTGGTAGTGCAGGCGAAACTGATTATGCTCCAAGGCCTGGCGCATCGCGTGATCGATCTTCATGCGCGACAACAAACCTATATTCATCTGGCGCTGGTAAAAACGGAAGTCAGAACGGCCTCTTTCCTTGACATGGTACATCGCGCTATCGGCATTTTTTATCAGCTCGTCCATGCTCTCGCCATCGTCGGGATACAGCGCGACGCCGATGCTGCTGGTAACGGTGAAATGCATGCCATCGATCGTGAAGGGCGCTTTCAATTCTTCCAGAACGCGGCGCGCACAGATTTCAGCGCCGCTGGCATCCGCCTGATGCAGCAGCAAGACAAATTCATCACCGCCTAGACGGGCCGCAGTATCGACCTGGCGTACACATTTTTTCAGTCTTTCGGTTACCTCGATCAAGACTTTGTCACCAAAGTGGTGACCCATAGAATCATTGATTTGCTTGAAGTGATCCAGGTCCAAAAATAAGACCGCAAAACTACTGCCCTGATTGCTGGCGTAATTAATCGATTGTTTAATTCTTTCGCTCAGCAACAAGCGATTCGGCAAACCGGTCAAGACATCAGAAAACGCCAATTCTTCAATTTTTTTATTCGCAGTGTGGCTCTCGGTTCTGTCCTTGAAAAAACCGATGTAATGCATGGTTTTGCCATTTTCATCTTGCACCCGCACCAGAGAAATCATGCACAGATAGGCATGCCCATTCTTGCGTCGATTCCATAATTCGGCTTCACAATAGCCCTGCGCCTCGAGTCGCTCTAGCATCAGCTGTACTTGCTCGGAATTACTGGTTTCTGAGAAAAAATCGCGCGGGGTCAGGCCCAGCATTTCGCGCTCGGTATAACTGGTTAAACGCTCAAAACTAGGATTGGTGGTGACGATCTTTTGCTCGGCATCGGTGATGAAGATGGCGTCGGTACTCGATTCGAATACCTTAGATGCCAATTGCAGGCGCGCCTCATTGGCCAGTCTGAGCGTAATGTCTCGATACGAATAAACCCGGCCTATCGGTCGACCGCGCGCATATTGCGGTAAAGTGACGCGCTCCAATATTTTGCCTGAGCGCAGTATTAAAACATCGGTCGCTTCCAACAGCGGCGAGCGGCGTATCGTGCCCAGACGTTCAGCGTAGTGACTTGCGTCCACCATGCAACGGTCCATCCAGGCGTAGATCGCCGGATCGTCACGTTGCGTGAGTAATTCTTCGGGGAGGCTTAATAACTCGGCAAAGAGATGGTTATAGCTGCGGATAGCGCCGTCCAGATCGGTCACCAAAATACCGTCAGCGGTCGATTCCAGGGTGGCGCGCAATTCTGCAATCAGTTTTTCTAGTTCATTCTCAACTTGACGCTGTGCGCTGTGATCGCGTATTGCCAGCACAAACAAGCTGGTATTGAGATCTATCCTGACCAGCGTCACGCGCCTTTCGACTTGGATAATGCTGCCGTCGGCACGTTGCAAAAGGGTTTCTGAAAAGATGTTATCTGATAAGCCCGCTGCCACATCTTCCCAAAAGAAAATATCTTCGGGCGCGGCTGCCAGTTCCACTACCGGTTTATTCAGCAAAGCTTGGTCGCTGAGCTTGAGTAAGTCATGTGCTGAACGATTTGCCGCCACTATCCTTAGCTGCAAGGGATCGACCAGCAGCACCGCTTCCAGCATGCCTTCGATCAGGGCCGACCAGTGGGGCGACTTCATGAAACCGCTCCGCTCACTGGCAGTTCTATGCCGCGCTCAAAAAAGTAGCACAGGCGTTTGCGTGGAGATAAATAATCGTAAGCGGCCTTCGGCAATTGCAGCGGTTTTAAACTGCGCCGGATTCCGAGATTTGCTTCTTGTTCCAGGTTGATCACCAGCGCATCTTCGCGCGCGATCTCGGGGTTGTGGATCACCACTTTGGGCTTGATCGGTCTGGCCGAATTCATCGCCACCACCAGCGCATAGCGCTCATCTGTCAATTGCACTACCGAGCCTGGCGGATACACCCCCATCATGCGGATAAAGGCGGTCATGGTTGGGGTATTAAATTGCGCCTTGAATTGGGTAAATACTTGTGACAAGGCTTCATGCGGTGTCACCGCCATGGCCGGATTGCCAGGGTTGCATAGATTATCGTAACGATTCGCCAGTGCCACGATACTGCTCAGTGGCGAGATTTTTTCGCCCTTAATCGCACTCGGGTAACCACTGCCATCGGCCAGCTCATGATGTTGCGCGATCAATAGCAGGGTGCTGGGATTGAGCTCCATCTTGCGGCCCATATTCAGGCCATACAGTACATGATTTTGATACAACTGTTTTTCTGCGTGGCTATATTGCTCGTCTTGCCAGCGCAGCCTATCTGGTAACTCCATTTTTCCTATGTCGTGTAACAAGGCGCCCATGCCCAAGTCCAGCATTTGCGGTTTGCTCAATTGCAGCGCTTTACCCAGTAGCAGCGACACCACCGTCACATTAATAGAATGTAGCGAGGTTTTTTCACCGGCTTTTTCAGATAGTAAGCGTATCGCGGCTTCTTCTTCGCCTAATACTCCCGCCAGAAAACCTTGTATCAAGACCTGGGTTTGTTCCTTGGCAAAAACAGGTTGGCTATGGACGAATTCTGTGACTTGTTTGAAGGTTTGGGTGGCAAGGCCAAATTGGCGCTCGCAGGCGAGCAAGCTGGTATGTTGGCTTGCCAGCATCTCACGCCTGAGGCGTGCTTCTTCCGCTTTCGGGGATTCACTACGCGCTGCCGGTAACGGGCTGGCACTCTGCCCAGCCGCAGCAAGCGTGGTATTGGCAGGTGCCGGATTTTCAGGATTACTTTTTTCGGGCGAGTAGCGCACCCGCTCTAGGCCTAAAGAACGAATGATGTTGATCTGTTCCTGGCTGCGTATTAGAAAATTATTGACTGGAAAAGGATGATCCATCCAGCCCATATCGAGATACACGAACATGCCGATACGCAGCCGTGTCACTTCGATAAATTGTGTCTGGGTATCGGTCATAGAGCAAGTTTGAATCAAGGCAGCAAGCGTGAAATTGCTAAAAAATTATCAATTTAAGAAGATCGCCGTGCAGAAAACAGTATTTTTAATAATTACTTTGAGTATAAGCTTAAATGGCTACACTCATGCTTTAAAGATATTCTTATTTAGGGCCGATGAATCAGAATTTTGTGGTATTTCAGACGTAGCTAATAGACCTAAGTCTATAGCATAGGTGAAATTGGGCAATTTTCCCAAGATCTAAGCTGTGCGTCTGTTTTAGAGTACGAACAGCGGCAAAGCCGGAACCGGCCTTGCCTTGTGCGTCTGTGAGTTTTTAAGTCGGTTTGCTTATTTCTTGAGCTTGGCGCCCGGATACTTCAGCGTCATTTCTTGGAGCAGATTGTCGGCATGATCGACTTCCTGCATTACCCACAACATGTAACGGATATCGAGGTGGATGGCGCGCGTGATCTGGGTATCGAAGTACCAATCTTTGGTGATCGATTCGTAAGTCGAATCAAAATTGAGGCCTATCAGTTCGCCATTCTTATTCAGCACCGCCGAGCCAGAATTGCCGCCGGTGGTGTCGGCGCTGGACAAGAAATTCACTGGCACGCTACCCAGTACCGCATCCTTAAACACGCCGTAACGCTGTTGCGCTATGGCGGTCAGCAAATTGGCAGGCGCATTGAAAGGCGCTTGCCCTGTGTGTTTTTCGACTATGCCTTGCACGGTGGTGAACGGCCCTTTGGTTATGCCATCGCGTGGTGTGTAGGGCGCGACATTGCCGTAGCTGACGCGCAAGGTCGAGTTGGCATCCGGATAGACCGGTTTGCCTTGCGATTTTTTCCAGGCGATCAGTGCTTGCATGTATTGCGGGATCACTCGCTCCAGATTGCCATCGACTTCCTTGCGGCGGTTTTCCAGGCTGATTGCGGTGTCTTGTAATTGCACCGCCAGCCGGATGAAGGCGTCATCCGATTGCTGGAAGGTGGCCTGATCTTTTTCCAGCCAGGCCAGGCGTTGGGCGGTATCGGCCAATTGGCTGTGTTGATACAGTGTGTCTAGCTTGGCGGGCAATAAAGTATCCAGACCGAGCGGGCGGCTGGCGGCGGGCAAGGTTTGGTAGCGTTGCAAAGCAGCGGCATAGCGTGCCTGATCGACACTGGCCACCAAAGATTGCTCAAGGCGGCTCAGGCGTGCCTTGATGAAGGGGACATCGCGTTGTTGATAGCCTGCTTCGCGTTCGGCATCTGGTTTGCTGCGCTCTTGTGCCAAGCGGTACAGGCTGCGCGCGCTCTTGAGTAAATCGCTATTGCTGGCCACTGCCCAGGCAAATTCCTGTTCGCTCAACGCCATGTCGCTGGCGATCACGCTATCGAGTTCGCTGAGTAAAGTGGCCGCCGACGCATCTGACTTAGGCTGTTGCTTGAGCCAGTCGCGAAACGCGGCATCTTGCCCATCCTTGATGATGGCAATATCCTTGCGCGCAAAGCCGGCCAGCAGACCCTGAGTTTTTTTCAGATTGTTGTGCAGGCCCTTGACCACGCTGGCATAGCGCACTTCGGCATTCGCATCGCCCTTGGTGGCGGCCGCGATCACTGCCAGATCGGCCTGCAATTCGGTCACCCGTGCCGGGAAGCTGGTGTCGCGCGCATAGCGGATCTCGCTCGCTAGCTTGTAGCGACTGGTGCGGCCAGGGTAGCCGGCCAGCAAGATCGCATCGCCGTTTTTCAGACCCTGAGCTGAAACCACCAGAAAATCTTTCGACTTATACGGTACGTTGTCGGCAGAAGGATCAGCCGGACGGCCATCTTTGCCGACATAGGCGCGCAGGAAGGCGAAGTCGCCGGTGTGGCGCGGCCATTCGTAATTATCCACATCACCGCCAAAATTGCCTATCTTGTCGGAGGGCGCATACACCAGACGTACGTCCCGTATCATCATCTGACGGATGCGGTAGTACTCCAGCCCGCGATGAAAACTAGGCACCGAGCAACGATAAGCCGGATCTTGCTCGCATTCGGCAATCAGGCTCTTGATACGATTCTCTACATGCTCATGACGGGCACGTCCCGACATCGCCGGGGTGATGCCCTTCAGCACCTGGGTCGTGACGTTTTCCAGACTATCGGTCACATACACCAGGCTGCTAGGGCCAGCCGGCAATTCGGCGGCGCGCGTCTTGGCCAGAAAACCTGCGCTGATGTAATTATGTTCGGGGCTGGAATTGCGTTGCACCGCCGAGTAAGCGCAATGATGATTGGTGACGATCAAGCCACTGTCCGAGACAAACGAGGCCGAACAACCACCGAGCGAGACCATCGCGCTCATAGGATGCTTAGACAAGTCGGCGAATTTTTCGGCGGGGATGCTGATACCGACGCGTTTTAATTCTGACTTAAGTTGCGGCAACTGATGCGGCTGCCACTGGCCTTCATCGGCGCTGGCGTGGCCCGCTGCAAGTAGCAGGGCGAAGGGGAAAACGAGGGATTTGAACAAAGAAAACTCCGAGAGGGATTTTTTAGGGGCTGGTGCCATGCAATCGCAGTAGGCAGACCTAAGCTAAGCGACTTAGATTCTCAATTGCAAGAAAAGTTCCTGTGAGCCTCGTTTTTTCCTGCGCTAGCTTGAAAAAAATAGCGGGAATTGAAACAATTTACAAATATTTTCGCGCGTATGGAATAAAGTGAGTTCAGCAGCGTTTACCTCGATGTAAGCTCGGCTCTACCAGATCAACTGCCGTGCTTAGTTTTGTGTGTGTTCCCATCTCAAACAGGAAATAAAATGAAAACTGCAAAAATGGTAATCGCCGCGCTGGCGATCAGTCTGTTCTCAAGCGCCGCTACGGCCGATGCTGGTGCTCCCAAAGTTCAGGATGGCATCCTGGTCAGCGACAGCGGCATGAGTCTGTATCACTTCGATAAAGACATGGCCGGCAATGGCAAGAGTCACTGCAATGGCCCTTGTCTGGCGCTGTGGCCAGCCTTGCCGGCACCCACCACCCTGCCTGCTGGCAAGTATTCGGTGGTGATCCGCGATGATGGCAGCAAACAGTTGGCGTATGACGGCAAGCCCTTGTATCTGTACGCAGCCGATAAGCAAGCCGGTGAGCGCAATGGCGATAATTTTAAGAGCGTCTGGCATCTGGTGAAAGAATAAACGCCGGCGCTTTTTTTGCTCAGCAGGCTCTTGATCGCACCAAGTTCAGCGTTGATATTTGCCAGAGATCTCCATGCCCAATGATCACGCCCTCTTGCTAGATTGCATTCCCCGCCTGCGCCGCTATGCGCGTGCGCTGGTGGGCGAGCAAGCCGGGGCCGACGATCTGGTGCAAGATACCCTAGAACGTGGCTGGCAAAAATTGGCGGCCTGGCGTCAAGGCAGTGATATGCGCGCCTGGTTGTTTAGTATCATGCACAATTTGCGCATGGATCAGCTACGCAAACCCACGCTGCCCACCGAAGTCTTGGATGAAGCTACCCCGCCGCCCGTGATGGCAGCGAGCCAGAGCCACGGCCTGGAAGTACGCGATTTGCAAACTGCGCTCGCCATGTTGCCGCTAGAGCAGCGCCAGGTCTTGCTGTTGGTCGCATTAGAACAAATGACTTACGAAGAGGTGGCGCAGACGCTGTCGCTACCGCTAGGTACGGTGATGTCGCGGCTGTCGCGTGGGCGCGAAAAACTCCGTGCCCTGATGGATGGTCGTAATCTGGTCGCAGCGCTGCGCGTGGTGAAATAGCATGAAGGTCGATCAATGAAACACTTGCCTGTCACCGAAGCCGATTTGCACGCCTATGTCGATGGCCTGCTGCCGGCCGACCGGGCGGTCGAGGTCGCCGCCTATTTAACGGCGCGTCCCGCCGAGCAAACCCGATTAAAGACCTATCGCGCCCAAAATACTGCTTTGCGCGCCATGTTTAATCCTGTGCTCGAAGAGCCTGTGCCGCTGGCCTTATTGAACCTGCCTAGAGCTGCGCGGGCAGCGCCGATTGATCAGCCGCACGCTTGGCGTTGGCAAAGCCTGGCGGCAAGTCTGGCGATCGCCTTGGTCAGTGGCAGTACCGGCTGGTTATTGCACGGGGCTGCGACGCCAAACCTGGAGCTGGCGCAGCTGGAAAGGCCGGCTAAGGCAGGGCTGGGCAAGGCCTCGGGGCTAGCGCATCAGGCCGCCATCGCGCATGTCGTGTACAGCCCCGATCTGCGCCGTCCGGTAGAGATAGGGGCGGATCAGGAAGATCAACTGGTGGGCTGGCTTTCCAAACGCATGGGGAATCAAATCCGTCCGCCAAAATTGGGCAAGCTAGGGTATGAGCTGATCGGCGGTCGCTTACTGCCCGGCGAAAGCGGCCCGGTAGCGCAATTCATGTATCACGACAGCACCGGGCAGCGCCTGACCCTGTACGTCTCGACCGAGCAAGTACACAACCAGGACACCGGCTTTAAGTTCAGTCAGGAAGGCCCGGTACAGGTGTTTTACTGGATCGATGGTAAGTTCGGCTATGCGCTCTCGGGTGGTATCAATAAAGCCGAGCTGGGCAAAATCGCCAGCGCGGTGTATGCACAACTGGCACCCTGAAGCACGGCTAGCGCTGTAACTGTTCAGCCTGCTATTAAAATTATTAAAAACAAAACGAAAACATCTCAAAGGAGGCACAGAGACACAGTGAAAAACGGAGAACTGTCTTGCTTTCCTCTGTGAATCTCTGTGCCTCTGTGTTGAGTGGTTTTGACTTTCTTCATAGCGGGCTGAACAGTAAGCTAGCCCACCATCAATTTTTTAAGCCCTGGCCGCGCGCGCATAGCCCATGCGGGTTTTATATGAACACCTTCCATTTGCCAAGGTATTTTTTATGTTTTATTAAATAGGTAAAGCTGCAGTTTTATATCCGGCCTTAGTGCAGGTAAATACCCTGCGGGCCCCGATGGAATCTGCTGACTCACGCCTCATTTCCAGGACGGGCTGTTAGCCCTAACCCGCATACAGGTTTGGTGAATCACGGTCTGACCTATTTGCCATCACACTAAAATAGCCTTACGCAAACTATGAACTTCTTTGTCTTGCCTTACCACTGACTCCTTTTGGAGCTCAAACTCAGTCATGCAATGCCGTATACTTATCCACGGCGGCGGGCGTGGTCCATCACAAGACCATGAACGCTCGCCGCGGTGGGTAAGTCGGCCGGTTTGACACTGACATGCCCACGATCATACTTTTTTCCGTGCGCCAGAATTGCCCAGATTGTCCTGGCCATTTTATTCGCCAGTGCCACGACCACGACATTTTTTGGCCGCCGCGGATTGATCCCTTGTAACCAGGCGCTCGGCTCCTTGCTATGCTCAAGAACAGATCGGGCACCGTGGATCAGCAGCGTGCGTAAGTAGCTGTCGCCGCGCTTGCTGATGCCTAGCAATCGCACCTTGCCACCCGTGCCAGTTTGCCCGGGAACGATCCCCAACCAGGCAGCGAATTGCCGTCCCGAGGTGAACACGTTGGCATTACCCACGGTAGCGACAACCGCGGTGGCGGTGATTAAGCCCACACCGGGTATTTCTGCGATGTCTTGGCTGGCCTGGTCTTCTTTCATCCAGGTCTGTAAGCGTCGCTCAATGTCTGCGACCTGATGATCGAGGGTACTGAGCATGTTCCAGCGTTCGCGTAGTGTCTCGATCAGAAAGGCCGGCAAACGCTCATCGAGGCGCGCCAGAATACCCGGCATAGCCGCATTGAGCGCGGCACGACCGAGCGCCATGACTTCGCCAAATTCCATCAATAAACCGCGCAGTTCATTACTTTGCATCGTGCGAAATTTAATCAGTTGCTGACGCATCCGGTGCAGTGCCAGCACCGCTTGTTGTGCTTCTGTTTTAAGCGCCACCGCTTTGATACCAGGCTGCTGTACGGCCATCCTGATGGCACGCGCATCGGCGGCGTCATTCTTGTTGCCCATCACAAAAGCCTTGACCGCTTTACCTGGCATGAGCTTGACGTGATGCCCCATTGCCGTCAATTTGCGGCCCCAGTGCTGCGCACCACCACAGGCTTCCATGCCGATCAGGCAGGATGTTAGGTTCACAAAATAGTCGAGAAATTTCGCGCGTTTGAGCTGTTTATTGAAAATCTCACCGGTTTCCTGATCAACCCAGTGCAACTGAAATACGCTCTTGGCAATGTCGATGCCGTCTACGGTATGATTCATTTGGATTCTCCTTCTCTCAAGTGGTTTGGTGTTACAGCTCCACTTTGGCACATCGATGCCGTTGGGTTGTGAGAATCCTTCTTTTTTTCTCACTATTGCCCAATTGCACTGCCGTTACTCTTTCATCCGGGTGGAAGGTGTTCATTCCATTTCCAGCCTATCTTGCGAATTAAAGTTCGAATTGCGACGGTAAAAGGATAAAAATACAAAGGTTTTGCTCGTTACAGGAGTACCTTTGTATTGTTCTTAACCCAAGGAAATCGCAATGGAATTTACTCACCTCAGAGCTAAACAGCGCTCGCAAATTGAACGCCTGCTAGCGTCAAAAACCAGCGTAAGCAAGATTGCCACAGTAGTTGGAGTAGATCGTTCAACCATTTATCGCGAGATCAAGCGAGGCAAAGTAAATCAAAAATACAACGCCCTCGCGTCCAATGAAAGAACGCTTAAACGTATTGCCAAAAGCGCGGCCAATCATCCAACCAAACCGAAAGAAATCTGGCCGCTGGTGCGACATTTATTAAATCAGGAATGGTCTCCAGACGAAATCAGCGCACGTTTGCGGATTGCTGGCAGCGAAGAGAACTGGTCTATCAGTCATCAAACGATCTACAACTGGATACGGCGTACCAAGAGTGCTTTGAATAAAAAATTACGTCGCTATCAGCTTGCCAAGGTCTGGAAGCCCGCCAAATCTAGCTATCCGGCCGGTCGCAAGAGTATTCGACAGCGTCCCAAAGACGCGCTGGCAAGAGAGATTGCCGGTCACTGGGAGGGCGACACCATCCGCGGACAGTCACATCATCACTGCCTACTCACCTTGGTCGAACGCAAAAGCTTGTACACCAAAATCTCGCCCGTCTTGCAAAAGACGGCCATCACTGTTGCCGCTGCGGTTGGTAAGGAACTCAATGGATTACCCGGCCTTTCACTGACCTTAGATAATGGCTGTGAATTTGCGCACTTCAAAGACATGGGCTTACCGGTCTTCTTTGCCGATCCTGGTCGCCCTCGGCAGCGCTCCCGCAATGAAAATACCAATGGTTTGATCCGTCAATACATACCAAAAAGAATGCGTCTGAAGACACTTTCCAGGGCGCGCATTCAACACATTGAAGACCGCCTGAATCATCGCCCCAGAAAAACTTTAGGCTACAAAACGCCACATGAAGTACTATTTAATTTAACACCTAATTCCGTCGCATTTCGAACTTGAATTCGCAAGGCAGGCCGGACAGGCGCATGAGCACTGCGTGAGCGGGCAGGGTGGCTGGAAAGCCTTATGGACTATGCGCCAGCAGCCAGTGCTGAGGTGAAGATGGATGCATCAGTGAGTTTGTGCGAAAATTCGTGCTCGCAAAGTTCGCATACACCTACAAAAAACTGACCCCAAGCTATGCTACCAAACTCCCTCCGCGCTGACCGCGCCCAGTACTCGTTCTGCGCATCCCGCGTGCTTAGTGTGCTGTCCCATGCATAGTCAAACCGAGTTTGACTGGCGCAGCATAGGCGCTTTGAATACCGTCTCGACCCTGGCGCAAGTGGGGCAATTTGGCATCGCCTTTGTGGTGCTGCCGGTATGGTTGGTTGAGCAGGGTTTAAATGCCTCGCAACTGGGCATGTTCGCCGCTTCCTTGTGGCTGGGGCAGTTGCCCGGTTTGGGCTTTGCGCCTTGGTTGTGCAAGCGTTTTGGCGATAAACAAGTGATACTCGCTGGCTTGTTTTCTACCCTGCTGGCGCTGAGCTGCGCGGCCTTGGTGGGCTGGCCGTTTTGGCTGATCGCGGGGGCGCTGGCTGGCTTCGGTCTTGGCTTGCGCTGGATCGCCTTAGAGCCCTGGTTGTATCTGATTGCGCCAGCTCACGCGCGCGGGCGTCTGGTCGGCTTTCATGAAACTCTGATCGCCTTGGCGCCTATCGTCGCGCCGCTGCTGGCCGCTTATTTTGGGATACATGGTAAGGCGATTTTTTGGATAGGTGCAGGCTTTACCCTGGCCGCCATCGTGCCGCTGTGCCTGGCCAGAAGCGCCACCATTCAGACGCACCAGCCAGGGACAGGAGTTAGCGGGACGAGCACAGGTGGGGCCAGAATGAAGGCCGCGATCGCGCAGATTTTCCGGCAGCCGCGCGACCACATCTTCAAGCAAGGCATCGTGATTGCGCTCTTGGGCGGCATGAGCGAGGCCGCGCTATCGGGCCTGTTTGCGATCTTTGCGCAAGAGCGCGGTTATGCGGTATTGCAGATCACCGATTTGCTGGCGCTGTTTGGGGTGGGCGGTTTGCTGCTGCAATACCCAGTGGGCTGGCTGACCGATCACACCAGCCTGGGTACGGCAGCCATCAGTTGCGCACTGGGAACCGTGCTGGTGGCGCTCTGCATGAGCCTGCCGCTGGCCTATCTGCCTATGCAGGTGGCGGTGTTCTTGTTGGGTGGTTTTATCACCGCTTTTCTGACCATGGCATTGATCGCCAGCACCACCACCGGTTCCGGTGATATGGCGCAAAACGTCAGCCTGCTGTCGATGCTGTACACCCTCAGCGCGGTGGCCGGCCCCTTGATCGCCGGGTTGGTGATGCAGACTAGCCATGCCGATGCCCTGATGTGGCTGATCGCGCTAGCCGCCTTGAGCATGGCCAGCATACTGGCGCTGTACGGCCGCAATAGCCGGACTAGATAGCCAGCCTAAATTTTTGCATCATCTAGCCGCTCGCGCATAGTCCATGCGGGTTTGCGGGCTGGCATGCGAATTAAAGTTCGAATTGCGACGGCATAAGGATAGAAATACAAAGATTTTACTCGTTACAGGAGTACCTTTGTATTGTTCTTAACCCAAGGAAATCGCAATGGAATTTACTCACCTCAGAGCTAAACAGCGCTCGCAAATTGAACGCCTGCTAGCGTCAAAAACCAGCGTAAGCAAGATTGCCACAGTAGTTGGAGTAGATCGTTCAACCATTTATCGCGAGATCAAGCGAGGCAAAGTAAATCAAAAATACAACGCCCTCGCGTCCAATGAAAGAACGCTTAAACGTATTGCCAAAAGCGCGGCCAATCATCCAACCAAACCGAAAGAAATCTGGCCGCTGGTGCGACATTTATTAAATCAAGAATGGTCTCCAGACGAAATCAGCGCACGTTTGCGCATTGCGGGCAGTGAAGAGAATTGGTCTATCAGTCACCAAACGATCTACAACTGGATACGGCGTACCAAGAGTGCATTGAATAAAAAATTACGTCGCTATCAGCTTGCCAACGTCTGGAAGCCCGCCAAATCTAGCTATCCGGCCGGTCGCAAGAGTATTCGACAGCGTCCCAAAGGCGCGTTGACAAGAGAGATTGCTGGTCACTGGGAAGGCGACACCATCCGCGGACAGTCACATCATCACTGCCTACTCACTTTGGTCGAACGCAAAAGCTTGTACACCAAAATCTCTCCCGTCTTGCAAAAGACGGCCATCCTTGTTGCCGCTGCGGTTGGAAAAGAACTCAATGGATTGCCCGCCCTTTCACTGACCTTAGATAATGGCTGTGAATTTGCGCACTTTAAAGACATGGGCTTACCGGTCTTCTTTGCCGATCCTGGTCGCCCTCGGCAGCGCTCCCGCAATGAAAATACCAATGGTTTGATCCGTCAATACATACCAAAAAGAATGCGTCTGAAGACACTTTCCAGGGCGCGCATTCAACACATTGAAGACCGCCTGAATCATCGCCCCAGAAAAACTTTAGGCTACAAAACGCCACATGAAGTACTATTTAATTTAACACCTAATTCCGTCGCATTTCGAACTTGAATTCGCATATCTGCCCGCTCAGGCATAGCCTATGCGCCTGTCCAGCCTGCCTATCGGCAAACCCGCATGGGATATGCGCAGTGGGCCTGTGCCAAAACTATTCTTCAGCATTTTTGCTACAGAGATGTTTTGCTGTTCAGCTTGCCTAAGCCGAACAGCGGTCGCAGTAAGGCATGGCGTTTGACGATCTCATAGCCGCCGAAACTCAGTATCAGGGTGGCGACGATGAGCAGGCATGCTTCTGCTGGCGCTGCTAGTTGATAGGGTTTTAAAGCATGTGCCAACATCACGATGATGGTCTGGTGAAAAATATACACAGGGAAAATTGCCACGGTCAGATAGCGGCGTGCCGCATGGTCTTTTTGCAGATGGAGGCGAGCAAAGCCACAAGCGCCTAAAATTGCGGTCCACTCCAAAATCACCCAAATACCACGCTGCATCAGGCGTAGCCAGTCTGGCGCTGGATGGACATTATTGAAATAGGCATAGTAGCTGACCAGAAAAATCCAAGCTACGAGTGCGCTCAGCAGACTGGGCCAGCGCAAGCGCACCAGCTCTTGCCAAAATCGATCTGAGGGCGCAATCAGGGCGCCAAACAGGAAGAAAAACAAGTAATTGGCATGATTAAACCAATCGTCGATCAAGGCATGCGTCGTTGGAAAATGATTTAACATCACCACGCGTATCAAGGCCAGATAAAGTATCGGTAGCACGATGATGCGCCAGCCTCGCAGTTGATTTATCAAGACCGCCCGTAGACGCGAAAACCAGTTGGCTCTGAGCGCGATGAAAACAGCTAGTACTAAGCTGTAGGCCCACAGATAGGCGACAAACCAGAGGTGATTCCAGGTCGGCAAAATCAGGCAGCCATCTTTGCAAAATCCTGAGTAGCCACTCAGATACAGCTTCATAAAATCCAAATAACTACCGGGATAGGCGAGTTTTTCTATGACTTCAAAATAAGT
The DNA here is from genome assembly GCF_003955735.1 of Undibacterium parvum. Lineage (NCBI taxonomy): Bacteria > Pseudomonadati > Pseudomonadota > Betaproteobacteria > Burkholderiales > Oxalobacteraceae > Neoundibacterium > Neoundibacterium parvum. The sequence goes on from NZ_CP034464.1 coordinate 2,168,909, forward strand.
TTGAGGCGGCACGATGATCAGCATGCCAAACAGTAAGGGCGGCAACAGGCGGCCACTTCTTTGTCGGGCAAACTTTGCTGCACTATGTTTTTGTAGCATGAAGGCGGATGCCACACCGGAGACCAAAAACAAGAGGCTCAAGCGCCACGGTGAGCTTAGCAGCATCAGCGGTTTGATCGTGTCTATCACATGCGGACTATTCACATGCCAGTCTTCGCCTACGTAGTACATGCCTACGTGATAGAAAATGAGTAAGAAGAAGGCGATGATACGTACCCAATCCAAAAAATACAGGCGCTCGCTAGTGCTGGCGCTGGCGGGAAGGGCTGTCGATGTAGTGGAAGACTGAGGCATGCTCTTGCTCGCGAAGTGAACGATACAGAGTAGCCTACGCAGGTGGAGCAGCAACTGCCATCAAATTGTGGCGAAATGGGGTTGGGATGGGGCGAGTCGGATGCAACGCAAAGTTAATCTTCAATTTTCAGATAGCTCAGCACCGCGCTACGATACTGGCGACTACAGGGCAGACGAGCAGCGTCTTTCATGAGCAATTGGGCATCGCCTTTTTGGGTGGGAATAAATTGTTGAATCGAACATAATTGCACCAGATAGCGCCGATGGCATCGCACAAAGCCGCTACCGAGTTTTTCTAATATGCCACTCAGAGTCTGGCGCAACATGTGCTGACCGTTGACGGTATGCAGCAAGACATAATTATCGGCCGCCTCGACCCACAGAATATCGCTCAGTTTGACGACCTGAATTCGACCTTTCTCATTGCAGAGTAAATGATCTGCCGTTACCACTGGTTTTTGCAAGCGCTCGCGGGCTTTTTGCAGGGCGCGTAAAAAACGCGCTTCGTCATACGGCTTCATCAGATAGTCGATGGCGTTGGCATCAAAAGCCTGTAGCGCATACTGATCATAGGCGGTGACGAAAACGATCAAAGGCGCAGGTTCAGGCAGTTGCGTGGCGAGGCTGATGCCATCTAGCTCGGGCATCTGCACGTCCAAAAAAACCAGATCTGGTGGATAGGCGCGGATCGTCTGCAAAGCCTCATTGCCATCGCGCGCTTCGGCGATATGGCTGACATCGCTTTGCTGACTAAGCAGGCGGCGTAGTTTATCGCGCGCCGGCCGTTCATCATCGACTATGAGTATTTTCATCGCTCCCTCAACATGGCAAACGCAGTGTGGTCTTTACTCCGGCAGGCATCAGCTGGCTAATTTCCAGACTGGCCTTGGTCTGATGTAAAGCCTGCAGACGTTGTCTGAGATTATCCAAGCCTATGGCCTTAGCCGTAGCTGTTTTTACTGCTTGCAGTAGGCCGGCATCATCTTCTAGCGTGATGATCAATTGCCTAGTGTTGGGCGCAGAGATTGATGGCCCCAAGTAAGCCGAAATGCGGATATGCGTAAGTTGCGAGCGCCGTTCTACCGTATGTTTAAAGCTATTTTCTAAGATGGTTTGCAGACTCATCACTGGCACCAGGCAAGACAAACAGTCGTCGGCAATATCCCAGCTGATCTCTACTCTATCGACGAAACGTAGAGACATGAGCTTGGCGTAGGACTGTAGTAAGCGCAGCTCTTGGGCTAAGGCGATTTCGGTTTGTTGATCTAATTCCAGGGTGCCGCGCAAGAGATCGGCAATTTGTGTGAGTGCCGTGTCGGCCAGTTTCAGGTCGGAATACATGAGGGACGAGACGGTGTTGAGCGCATTAAATAAAAAATGCGGTTGCATCTGCTGTGTCAATCTATGCATCTGCGCCTGACGCAACAAGCTCTGCGATTTTTCTGAATTTTTCTTTTCCTCCAATAAGGCCGCATAGGCTTGGATACCAAAAATCACCACATAAAATATGCCGAGAAACATCCCTAATTTACTGGTTTCATATAAAAATAATTTGCCCCAGCTTGCATGTTGATAAACCAGCCCTAAGGCGGCATACACGGCATGCCGCAGCGCAAATACGATGACAACAAACAGAGTACAAATCAGCGGCAGCACCGCCAGTTGCGCCAGAAACCAGCGCATCGGGGTTTGCAATAGTGTTTGGTTAGTGAGTAGCCTCCTCTGCATCAGCAGCAAGAGCGTGCCGACGATGGCAGAAGAGCTCTCCCAGAAAACCGGCTCCCATATATGTTTGCCACCGCTGCGCAAATGTTCCTGAACCGCTACCGCGATCATCAGACTCCAGAATAACAACCAGCCTAGCGCCATCGCCTTGCGGATACGAGTGTGGAAAAGTTTGGCGAGCATAGGCTAGAACTAGACTTACGATGAGGGCAACAAACTCTGAGCGCCTAGCCAACGGCCGCTGGCGCACAGCTCACGGCTGACATCGAGTACCAATTTTTCTACTGCCAGTGCGGCATTGGTGAGTGGTAGGTTTTTGTTTGAGCAGAGCACCACAGTACGCGATAAATCGCTAGCTGAAATACTGCTGGCGCGCATTTCACCGCGTTGTATCTCGGCCAAAAATGGCGATACCGGCAAAATCGTCGCGCCCATATCGGCCATGATGGCGGACTTTAAGATCGCTATCGAGGTAATGTCTATGACTTGCTTAATCTCTAGTCCGGCCTGCCTGACCCGACTTTCTATGCGCGGCCGCACTCCATGCGCAATACTCGGAAGTATCAAACTCGCTTGTAGCGCTTTCGCCAGAGTGATGCTTTTGCGCTGCGTGGCAAATTGCGAATCAGCGCGCGTGATGTACATCATTTCTTCTTCTACCATAGGCTTGAGATTAAAGCCCGCCAACTGACCGTCGTCAAACAGGATGGCTAAATTTAATCGGCCAGCGCGCAATTGCTCGGTAAGATTGCCAGTTAATTCTTCGGTTAGCTGAAACACGATGTCGGGATAGGTGGCGCGCACTGCCGTCAATAAAGGCAAGGCTAGCGCGCCCGAGGCGCTTTGCGGTATCCCTAGCGCCACCGTGCCGCTGGGTTTGTCGGTCGATTGCGTGACGGCTGACTTGGCATCATGGACTTGCTTGAGTATGGCCTGCGCATGCTGATAAAAAATCTTGCCGGCATCGGTGGCTTGCATGCCCTGCGCCGATCTGTGCATCAGGCTGGCCCCGAGTTCTTCTTCCAGTTGTTGCAGTTGTTGACTCAGCGCAGGCTGGACGATGTGCAAGACCTTGGCGGCACGCGATAGCGAGCCATGCTCAAGGATGGCGACAAAGTAACGGAGTTGACGCAGTTCCATGTGAGCCCTAAAAATTTATTCGAGTACCGGCTTGAGCGCGCGGCGCTCTAAAGTCGAGGATAAAATCAAGGAGGTCGAGGTGGCACCGCAACGCGTGAGGTCGACCAGGATACGTTCTAGTTCGCGCACCGATGGCACCACGACTTTGACGATGCTGCAATCGTCGCCAGTAATTGAATGGCATTCAATAACTTCGGGCATTTTCTCTGCCATGGCTGCCACGGCCTGATATTCAGTGCGTCCTGCGATGCGTACGAAAGCGGTGATGTTGTAGCCCAGTGCTTCTGGATTGACTCTGGCGTGATAACCGGTAATCACCTTGGCCGCCTCCATGCGTTTAACCCGTTCTGCCACGGCCGGCTGGCTTAAGTGTATCCGTCTACCGATCTCGGTCAAAGTAATGCGCGCATCGGCCTGCAAAATATCGAGGATTTTTGCATCCATCAGGTCTAATTCTAGTTTCATTGAAAATCACCCTATTTTCGATTGATACCAAGGTAATGTACTCCATTTGCCTTGGTTTATCTATTTAAAAATCCGAAGCGACCGCATACACTAGTCTCCTTAATTCGATCTTACCAGCTCTAGATTTTATGCGCGCACTTCCTCGTTACATCCTCTTGGCTTTACTGACCGTGTATCTGGTCTGGGGCTCTACCTATTTTGCGATTCATGTGGCCTTGCAGTCTTTTCCTCCATTTTTATTGATGGGGAGTCGCTTTTTGGTCGCTGGCGGCTTGCTATTTGCCTGGCTGAAATGGCGTGGCACGCCCAATCCCAGCCGCCTGCAATGGCGCGACGCCGGTATTGTTGGCATGTTGCTGCTCGGTGGCGGCATGGGCTTGACCGCGGTAGGGCAGCAATATGTTTCTTCCGGCATGACGGCGGTGTTTATTGCCTGTTCACCGATGGTCATGTCGCTTTGTGCCGGGATCTTTGGGGTTTGGCCGAATAAACGTGAATGGCTAGGGATATTGACTGGCTTTTGCGGCGCCCTGCTACTCAGTGGTAGCGCCGAATTATCGGCACAACCGCTAGGTATGATCGCCTTATTGGGGGCCATCATCTGCTGGGATTTAGGTTCGGTTTTGTCGCAAAAAAAGCTGCATCTGGCTCCGGGTGCCATGGGTTTTGCCAGCGAGATGTTACTCGGTGGTGCGTTCTTGTGTGTAATCGGTTTCGCCAAGGGGGAAAATTTTAATACCCCAATTACCCTGCCGGCTTTTTTTGCCTGGTCGTATCTAGTGGTAGCAGGTTCTCTGCTTGCCTTTACTGCGTATATGTATTTGCTCTCTAAGGTGAGGCCGGCGCTAGCCTCTAGCTATGCCTACGTAAATCCGGTCATCGCGGTGGCGCTCGGGGTCATATTTGGAGGCGAAACGCTGGCACCACGTGCAATGCTGGCGATGGCGATTATCTTGCTCAGTGTTCTTCTGATCACCCTTGCACGTAAACCTGAGGATGCAGCTAGCTAAAGCCAGGGTATTTAGTGTCACCTAATTTTTATTTTTAATTTTTTATCTGGAGCCTGCCATGAGCTGGGAAGCCTATTTCATCTTTATCGTCACCACCGGCGTCATTTGCCTGACACCCGGCCCTGCTGCCTTACTCATCGTGGCGCAAGGTATATCCAACGGCATGCGCCGTTCCTATTGGGCAATCGCGGGGATCGCCTTGGCCAATGCGCTGTATTTCGCCTTATCGGCGACCGGCATCGCGGCCTTAATCGTCGCCAGTAGTAATTTATTCTCTGTTATCAAATGGGCTGGTGTCGCGTATCTGTTTTATCTGGGAATTTCGACCATGTTGAGTAAAGGTAGTGCGTTCTCGGTCAGTAGTGAGCCAAATGTAGCGATACAGGGTTGGGCAGCGTTTTGGAATGCGGTCATCGTCGAACTTTCTAACCCCAAGGCCTTATTGTATTTCGTTGCTCTGTTGCCGCAGTTTATCAATCCTGATAAACCTATAGGACAACAGATGTTAATTTACGGCAGCACGTGCATCGCCTTGGATGCCATGACCTATAGCTTTTATGCCTGGTTGGGGAGTAAAACCAAAAAATTCACTGCGAACGCCAGGTTCGTTAAAACCAGTAATCGGGCATCTGGCGGCTTATTGATGTTGGCCGGAATTCTAATGGCGGGTGTCAAGCGCGTGGCGCATTAATTTAGGACTTTCGCAAAACCACCCCAGCGTTGTTGCGCTCGCCTTGCCGTACTAGCGTACGGTCTTCGGCGCGCTCCTAGCGGGAACAATTTTGCCTAAGTCTTAAGTTAAATAAAAAAAGGCTCCAGAAAGGAGCCTTTTTTTATTTCAGCGAGCTGCCTGCGTTCCGGCTAGAAAAATTCCACGTCATCGTTGGAATGCTCTATCTTTAGATCTCCATTCGCTACCAAATCATCGTAAAAATAGGTTTTATTTCTACCATTACTCTTAGCGAAATAAAGCGCCTGATCGGCTCGGCCTATGATGCCGACTGCAGGCTCATAGGGATTGATCTGAACAAAGCCGATACTGACCGTGACTGTGCCCACTTGCGGAAAATTATATTGTGCGACATTTTCACGAAAACGCTCGAAGATTTGTTTGGCATCCTCCAGCGAGGTGGAGCGCAACAAAATAACAAATTCTTCGCCGCCAAAACGAAATAATTTATCGCTGGGACGGAACGAGGAACGCAGTAGATTGGCGATCAAAATCAGGACTTCATCGCCGTAGACATGACCAAACTGATCATTCACGCGTTTAAAATGATCGATGTCTAACACGGCTAACCAATGTTGTTTCTCCCGCACATCATGACGACGATCTGGATCCATGCGTCTATCTTCGGTCGATGCCCCGGCCTCAGCTCCAGCCGCGCTGCGCAAAATCTTTGAAAAATTATCGTCAAAAGTCTTACGGTTCAGTAAGCCAGTTAAAGAATCGCGTTCACTATAATCGAGTAAATTTTGGAAGTTACGATACACAATCAAAATACCATTCATGACTTCTTTGGTATTTTGGTTATACGTGGCCGGATTGGTAATTTCTAGACAAGTATGGACTTTGTCATGCATCCAGATCGGCAACCAAACTGTGCGTATGCCATTTGCATCGAGGGTCTCGATGACATTTTGATGCTCGGCTATGCCTTTTTGTAAGTCAGGGAAATGTGAAATCAGCTCACCGTTATGATTGACTGCAGCGCCCTCGTCAGCAACGATCAATTTATCATCTTCAAACGAAATTCTTGGTTTAACGAAAATGTGTTGGCCAGAAACCAGAATATCTAAGACGCGCGCCTGTGCCGCCTGGGTCAACTCGCGCAAGGCGGAAATGACGGAAATATTCAGGAGCTCGTGATCCCTATGCCCGGTAATCTCCACCAGATGTTTAATAATTGTGTCCATACTCACTATCTAAGAGGTGCCTGTCTGCGTCTGGGGGAGCGTATTTTGCTTACGCAGTCTCAAGAAATTATCTATTCCAATCATAGGGCGAAGACGAGCTGTCGATTCTTTGCCTGAACCGCGCAACCGAATAGTCATTTTATACCCAGGTTGTTGAAGAGTAACCCCAAATTTTAACGTCTGCTCAAATAATTTGCATTGCAACTCTACTCACATTTTTATATTAACAAGAAAATACTTACAAATTGCGGCAAATAGTTTGGTTTTTTTAAACCAAATAAGTCCGACGACGCAAAAAAAACCGGCTGTAGCCGGTTTTTTTTGCTTCATAAGGCGATGCAAGCTTAGAAACGATAGCCGACGCCGACGCCGAACAACCATGGATCAATTTGTACCGCGCTCACTTTTGCGCCGTTGATGCTGACGTCACTGCGAATCTGAACTTTTTTGATGTCCAGATTTAAAGACCAATTTTTGTCCAGTTTGTAATCGATACCCGCTTGCACTACCAAACCAAAGCTGTTTTTATCCAGACCGCCCTTGCCACCCAATAACTCCACATTAGAAATACTTGTGTAGTTTAAGCCGGCACCAAGGTAAGGACTAAATTGCGCTTCAGGCATAAAATGATATTTAGCTGTCAAGCTTGGTGGCAAATGCTTAAAAGTTCCGATTTTTACGCCATCCAGTTTGACATCATGTTCTTGTGGGTAAGTTAGGATTAATTCTGCTGACAAATTAGGGCTGAAATAGTAAGAAATATCCACTTCTGGAATCGTCTTGTCGCTGACCGTGATGCGATCCGATGCCGTATTCGTATCACCTTTTATTGGATCTGATCCATTTGCAGTGCTGATGTTAACAACGCGGGCGCGTACTTGCCATGGGCTTTGTTGCGCTGCAGCTTGATTTGCTGCCAGGCAGATAGCTGCCAAAGAGAGTGCTAATGCTATTTTTTTCATTTTTTATTCCTTAGATTTAATGGTGCAGTGCCAGTGTAGTGCTGCGACGCAGCATGCCATTTGAGCTAGATCAAGATTGGTGCGTAGCACAAAATTGCAGCTTAACTCCCATAACAGTGCTGGCTTGATGTATCCTTCTTACCATCATCTTTACTCATAAAATACGACCAAAATGGCTCAATACGTTTACACCATGAATCGCGTCGGCAAAATCGTGCCGCCTAAACGTCAGATACTGAAAGACATCTCCCTTTCCTTTTTTCCGGGTGCCAAAATTGGCGTGCTTGGCTTGAACGGATCAGGTAAATCTTCGCTACTAAAAATTATGGCCGGCCTGGATAAAGATATTCAGGGCGAAGCGGTGCCCATGCCGAATTTAAATATCGGCTATCTGCCACAAGAGCCGCAGCTCGATCCTGAGCAAACCGTACGTCAGGCCGTTGAATCGGCTTTGGGCGAAGTGTTTGAAGCCCAGGCCAAACTGGAAGAAGTGTATGCAGCCTATGCCGAAGAGGGCGCGGATTTTGACGCACTGGCGAACGAACAGGCTAGATTAGAAGCGATTATCTCGACTTCATCCGGCGATAACGTGCAACTACAATTGGAAATGGCAGCAGATGCTCTGCGCTTGCCACCCTGGGACGCCAAAATCGGCGTACTTTCTGGCGGTGAAAAGCGTCGCGTCGCACTGTGCAAACTTTTACTGTCCAAGCCAGACATGCTCTTGCTCGATGAGCCTACCAACCATCTGGATGCTGAATCGGTAGATTGGCTAGAGCAATTTTTACTGCGCTTCCCTGGCACTGTGGTGGCGATTACCCATGATCGCTATTTCTTGGATAACGCGGCCGAGTGGATACTTGAACTTGATCGCGGTGCGGGTATCCCTTGGAAGGGTAATTACAGCTCGTGGCTGGATCAAAAACAGACACGCTTGAAACAGGAAGAGTCGACAGAGTCGGCACGCCAAAAAGCACTGCAAAAAGAATTGGAATGGTCGCGTCAAAATCCTAAGGCGCGTCAAGCCAAGAGCAAGGCGCGTCTGGCCCGCTTCAACGAGATGAGCGAGCACGAATACCAGAAGCGTAACGAGACCCAGGAAATTTTTATTCCGGTTGCAGAACGCTTGGGGAATGAAGTTATAGAATTTAAAAATGTCAGCAAAGCCTTTGGCGATAGGCTGTTGATAGACAATCTTAGTTTCAAAATTCCACCAGGCGCCATCGTCGGTATTATTGGCCCGAACGGAGCTGGTAAATCGACCTTGTTCAAAATGATTAAAGGTCTAGAGCAACCAGATAGCGGCGAAGTACTGCTAGGCCAAACTGCAAAAATATCTCTGGTTGACCAGTCACGTGAAGATTTGACGAATACTAAGACGGTATTTGATGATGTGGCTAACGGCGCGGATATTCTGACGGTAGGTCGCTTTGAAATGCCTTCGCGTGCTTACTTGGGACGTTTTAATTTTAAAGGTGGAGATCAGCAAAAAATTGTGGGTAACTTATCGGGTGGTGAGCGCGGTCGTTTGCATTTGGCGAAAACCTTGCTGCAAGGCGGTAACGTTCTGCTCCTCGATGAACCTTCCAATGATCTCGATATTGAAACCTTGCGCGCTCTGGAAGATGCCTTGCTGGAATTTGCCGGCAGCGTGATGGTGATCTCACATGATCGCTGGTTCCTAGATAGGATCGCGACCCATATCCTAGCTTTCGAAGGCAATTCGCAAGTCTCCTTCTTCGACGGTAATTATCAGGAATATGAAGCGGATAAGAAGAAACGTTTGGGTGAAGAAGGTGCAAAACCTAAGCGGATACGCTACAAGCCTTTGTCTGTGTAGAGTAAAAAGCTGGTTCACTTAATTGATAGGGGATACACATGCGCGACTCTAAAATTTCGGCAATTATTTTTGGCGCTCTGCTTACAGTTGCGATGTTGTCCCCGGTCGATGTGATGGCAAATTCTGGCGGAGGTAGTGCTAGCGCCGGGGCCGGAAATTCAGCAAAACTGGAACCCTTTATCGTCAATTTATCTAGTTTTGAGAAATATCTGCAGGTCTCATTGACGTTGCAAGTGGCGACGCCAGAAATGGCTGAAAAAGTTAAGCTACTCATGCCCATGATACGGCATGGCATGATACTGATACTTAGCAGCAAAGAAGCCAGTCAGCTTCAGTCGGGCGAGGGAAAAATAGAAGTCATGGATGAAATAAAAGAAAAAGTGAATAAGCTTTTGCAGGTAAAGGAGCACGATGGTGTTTCCGATATTTTCTTTGAAAATTTCATTATTCAATAAATTGTTAGGGTGTTTTTGTAGGTGAATCCGAAATGCTGTTTCGCCTCCGATTTCTCTTTTTCTGGCATCGCTGCTGTGCCTTGGATGCCAGTTCTTCCTTGCCGGTGTAAGGTCTTTATCTAGCTCTAGCTTTGAATACGGCTCGATGCTGAACCAATCACACAGCTGGTTTAGTCCATACTCCTTACACTTAAGCATTTAGATTTCCCATGCTTTGTTGTGAGTTTTTTTGAAATCAATATGTTTCAACTTAGCTCAGCTGTTTATTCCGAAATCGAAATAAAGAAAAGCCGATTTTTAGGTCAACTCTACCCTGTGCGCAGCCGTGCAGAATCTCGTGAAAAATTAGCCGAAATACGAAACCAGCATCCGAATGCCGTGCATGTGTGCTGGGTTTTGTTGTGCGAAGGCGATTCTGGTTTGGATGATGATGGTGAACCATCCGGGACCGCCGCCAAACCCATGTACAACGTACTGGTGCACAAACAATTGTTCAACGTGCTTGCGGTGGTGGTGCGCTACTGGGGCGGTATAAAACTTGGTGCCGGTGGTTTAACGCGTGCCTATGGTCAGGCTATATCTGATGCCTGCAAACTAGCGCAACTGCATCCTATAGAAATACAAATAGAAGTTCTATTTTCTGTGCAATTTGCCGATGAATCGAGTTTGCGGCGTTACTGCGAACAAGTGGACGTGTTGGTGCTAGACACTTGTTACGAGGATCGTGCAATTGTGCGTCTGCTGATAAAGCGCAGCCAGGCAGAACAATTCGAACGTGAAGTTTTTGATTTACTACGCGGCAATCTACATAAGTTAAAGCAAGTGAGTGGCGAAATTTCGTGACTCTCAATTACTTCCAATGACTTTCAGTGAGGCTTGAGGTGGGAATGATAGCGGAGCTGAAAGAAATATTCATGCCAACAGGAAACTAATTTGTGGCGGTAAAAGTGCTAGCCCTTAGTTCTGCATAGATCGAAGCTATATTACGACGAAATTGAGACAAAAAGGCAGTTAAAGCACCCGCTAAGGCGTTGACGTCTCGCCAGACCCTGGCTGTATAATGCTAAAATATTAATGCGATAAATGCATGAAATTTTACAAAAAAGGGTTTGCCTTGACTCAGACAAAATCAACTTTTTATTTGAAGGGCATGCTTATTGCCTTCACTTTACTGGCCCCTTTTTTTGTCTACTTCAGTACCGCCAAATCTATCGTTGGAATCTGGAACACATCCGAAACCTTTGCGCATGGCTATATCATCTTGCCTATCAGTTTGTGGCTGATATGGCGTAGACGAGATCTTATCTTAGGCATGCGAGCGCAAACCTGTTGGGCGCTGTTGCCAGTCTTAGCATCCTGCGGATTTGCCTGGTTGCTGGCTGAGTTGGGGGATGTGCAAGTCGCCCGGCAATATATGTTTGTTTTGATGCTCGCCTTAAGTGCCATTGTGGTGCTGGGCTGGCGTATCGCGTGGGCGATGGCTTTCCCACTCTTTTTTCTGATTTTTGCTGTGCCTTTCGGTGAAATATTTCTAGAACCGCTGATTAATTTTACGGCGAATTTCACCGTTGCTGCTTTGCAGTTTACTGGGATACCGGTACTACGCGAAGGCAATAGTTTTACCATCCCCTCAGGTAGTTGGTCGGTGGTCGAGGCTTGTAGTGGCTTGCGATATTTAATTTCTTCACTGACTCTTGGTTCGCTGTATGCCTACCTGACTTATCGCACTACCCATAAGCGCGTACTGTTCATCTTGTTTTCGATTATCGTGCCGATTATTGCAAATGGCTTGCGTGCCTATATGATCGTGATGATAGGCCACTTTAGCGGCATGACCTTAGCGGTTGGGGTCGATCATCTGATTTATGGGTGGTTGTTTTTTGGCCTGGTGATGTTTTTTATGTTTTGGATAGGTAGTTTTTGGCGCGAGGATGCCGCCGCGACCGCAGCGCTTACGACAGATCCAGCAATTTCAGAAACTCTGCCTTGGTCGCAAGTGCTTTTGGCGGCCTTGAGCGTACTTATTTGCATAGGTTTGTGGCCAGCGTATGCGGCCTATATCAATCGGGCCCAGCAAGATTTTCCTGCGGTGCAAATCGAACAATTTCAAAGCGATTGGAAAGAAATAGCGCCCTTTAGCAATTGGAAACCAGATTTCTTCCCTGCGCATACCGAACTTGATCGTGCCTATCAAAATCAGGCTCAAATTGTAGGTATGCATCTAGGCTATTACCGAGAGCAGGCTCGTTCAGCCGGCTTGATTAGTTCGGTCAATCAATTGGTCAAGCATCATGAAAATGAATGGCGCGAAGTAAGCTCCGAGCTACGCACCGAACGTATAGGGACGCGCACGCTGCAAGTGCGGGAAAGCCGCCTGAGAGGGAATTTTGATACTCTATTAGTCTGGCAATGGTATTGGATAGACGGTCATGCCATCGTTAATTTATACGAAGGAAAAATGCTGCAGGCAAAAGAGAAATTGCTGATGCGAGGCGATGATGGTGCCGCACTGTTTTTTTATACGCCATTTCAAGAAAATCCAGAAATAGCCAGGGAAACTTTACGTGATTTCCTCAAAACCAATCTGGCAAACCTGGAATTAAAATTAAGCCAAAGCCAGAAATTTGATTCAAAATGAAGACCACTCCTTTGGTCGTCCATTTGATCTATAAATTGGATTTTGGCGGGCTTGAAACTTTGTTGGTCGATAGTGTCAATCGCATGCCTGTGGACAAATATAGACATGCGATTATTTGTTTGACCGATTACACAGAATTTTCAAAAAAAATCACACGTCCTGACGTAAAAATTTTCGCCTTAAATAAACCCCCGGGCCTAGGTTTGGAAACGCATCTGAATATCTGGAAACTGCTACGGCGACTGCGCCCCAGCATATTGCATACCTATAATTTGTCGGCCATAGAATACGCGCTAGCAGCTAGTCTGGCTGGCGTGCCCGTCCGTGTGCATGCCGAGCATGGACGGGACGCCACAGATCCAGAGGGAAAAAATTGGAAGCACAATTTATTGCGACGCAGCTTGATACCATTGATCGATTATTTCGTCCCAGTTTCTGCTGATTTGCAGCGCTGGTTGAGTCAGGCGATACGGGTGCCCGCCGCAAAAAATAAGTTGATACAAAATGGCGTTGATACAAAGAAATTTAGGCCCGCGACTACCAATGTTGGGGCGCTGCATGGCCGACATTTTCCTGAAAATTGTTTTGTCATCGGTACTGTCGGCCGAATACAGGATGTTAAAAACCATAGAGCTCTGATCGATGCGTTTATCCAATTGCGTGCCTTGCTGCCGCAACACAAAGAGACGCTGAGATTGGCGATTATTGGCGATGGCCCTTTGTTGCCAGCGCTGCGTGCTTGCGTTGCCGATGCTGGTTTGAACGAGTATGTCTGGCTGCCCGGTGCCCGCGATGACATTGCGCAAATCATGCAGACATTTTCGCTGTTCGCGATGAGCTCAATAGCAGAAGGCACACCTGTGGTTTTATTGGAGGCGATGGCAACAGGTTTGGCCGTGGTGGCGAGCAAGGTTGGCGGGATTCCTGAGCTAGTGATAGCTGGTGCGACCGGTAGCTTGGTCGACGCCTATGCGATGCAGACTTTCGATGCGCGTGCTTTTGCAATGGCCATTTCCGCTTACGTGCAAGCACCAGAACTATTGTTGCAACATGGCACAGCGGGGCGTACACGGGTAGAAAAAATCTATAGTATTGAGGCGATGCTGGCATCCTATATGGAAATGTATGATGCTCTGCTCGCCGCAAAAACACGACATTAAGGGGATGATTGCATCATGTGTGGAATCGTAGGCATGTTTGATCTGAGTGGCGCACGCGAGATTGATCGTCAATTGCTTGAGCGCATGAATGAAACCCAGTTTCATCGCGGCCCAGTCGAGGGCGGTTTATACACAGAGCGTGCGCTAGGATTTGGTCACAGGCGACTCTCCATCATCGATCTGGCTTCAGGTCAGCAACCTTTGTTTAATGAAGATCGCAGTGTCGTCGTTGTCTTTAATGGCGAAATCTATAATTTCCAAAGTCTGATGCAAGAGTTAATTGCTCTCGGTCATCAATTTAGTACGCATTGTGATACTGAAGTAATCGTGCACGCCTGGGAGCAATGGGGCGAACAATGTGTGCAGCACTTCCGTGGCATGTTTGCTTTTGCTATTTGGGATAGAAATCAGCAGCGCCTATTCGTGGCGCGTGATCGCATGGGAATTAAGCCACTTTTTTATACACTGCTGCCAAATGGGATTTTTGCCTTCGGATCAGAATTAAAATCTCTCTTGTGCTTGCCTGATTTTTCGCATCAACTTGATCCGCGTGCAGTGGAAGAGTATTTTTCTTTTGGCTATGTACCCGAGCCGCGCACCATCTTTAGTAATGCATACAAACTGGCGCCAGGGCATACGCTGAGTCTGACCGTGGGCGAAATTCAGCTACAACAAAAAAAATATTGGGATATCCCTTTTACCCCGACCACATCCGCCAGCGAAGCTGAGATTGAGGATGAACTGGTGGCGCGCTTCAGGGATGCTGTGGCTAGTCACATGATCGCGGATGTACCGCTGGGAGGGTTTCTTTCTGGTGGTGTTGATTCTAGCGCCGTCGTGGCGATGATGGCGGGCTTAAGCGCTACGCCAGTAAATACCTGTTCTATCTCCTTTAACGATCCGAAGTTTGACGAATCTGTATTTGCCACCCAAGTGGCGAATCAATATAAAACCACGCACCACAGCGAAACTGTGGATAAAGACGACTATGGCTTGATCGATACTTTGGCCGGGTTGTATGACGAACCGTATGCCGATAGTTCGGCCATTCCCACTTATCGGGTTTGTCAGTTGGCTAGAAAACGCGTCACAGTGGCACTCTCGGGCGATGGCGGTGATGAGAATTTCGCTGGTTACCGTCGTTATCATCATTCTGTCGTGACAGAAAAAGTGCGCTCTGCCTTGCCTTCAGCCTTGCGGCGTCCGCTATTTGGCTTGCTCGCTAAACATTATCCCAAGGCCGATTGGGCACCGCGTGTTTTCAGGGCCAAAACCACTTTCGAAGCCTTGGCCAATGATTTGGCACCCGGCTATTTCCAGGGTGTCTCGCTGATGCCGGATCGGCTACGATCACATCTGTTCAGCGATAATTTTAAGCGCGATTTGCAGGGTTACCATGCCAGCGAAGTGATGCTGGCACATGCCCGCAATGCGCCTAGCGACGATCCTTTATCGGTGGTGCAATACCTAGACATGAAGACCTATCTACCTGGTGATATCCTGACAAAAGTGGACAGAGCCAGTATGGCGCACGCGTTAGAAGTGCGGGTGCCATTATTGGACCATCAATTTGTCGAGTGGGTCTCAGGCTTGCCTTCGGCGCTGAAATTGCACGGCAGCGAGGGAAAGTACATTTTTAAAAAATCTATGCAAAGCTATTTGTCTGATGATATTTTGTATAGACCAAAAATGGGATTTTCTATTCCCGTCGCGAGCTGGCTCCGAGGTCCGCTGCGTGAACGTGTTAGTCAGGCCGTGTTGGGGCCGGTGATGGCGGCAACCGGGATATTTAATATGGATTTTCTGAAAGAGCTGGTCGATCAGCATCAATCCGGTAGACGTGACAATAGTGCGCCTTTATGGTCCTTGTTGATGTTCGAGGCTTTCCTGCGCAATCTGGATGGCAATGCCAGCCAAGTTATACGCCAAGCGGCGCATTAGCCTTAACCTTTTTTGTCAAAACCTATGCGTATTTTGCACATCCTAGATCACTCGATTCCTTTGCACAGCGGCTATACCTTTCGCACTTTGTCTATCCTCAAGCAACAACGTGCATTGGGTTGGGAGACCTTTCATCTCACCAGCCCAAAACAGGGCGCCTACAGTGTGGCAGAAGAAACGGTGGACGGTGAGTGGCGATTTTTCCGCACACCACAAAAGCATTGGATGAATCGCATTCCGGTACTGAATCAACTGGCGGTGATTGCTAATCTAACCCAGCGCTTGGAGCAACTGGCTGTGCAGATCAAGCCCGATCTCTTGCATGCGCATTCACCGGCACTCAATGCCATCGCGGCTTTGCGCGTGGGTAAGCGCTTAGGGATACCGGTGGTGTATGAAATCCGTGCCTTTTGGGAAGATGCCGCGGTCGATCACGGCACCAGTTCAGAATGGGGCTTACGCTATCGCCTGACAAGAGCGATGGAAACCTATGCCATCAAGCACGTCGATGCGGTCACCACGATTTGCGAAGGTTTACGTCATGAAATTGTACAAAGAGGAATCGCCGCAGAAAAAGTAAGTGTGATACCGAATGCGGTGAATATCGAAGATTTTAGCGTAGGTGAAAGTGCCGACGCTGCGCTGGCCCAGCAACTGGGTTTGGACGGCAAACTGGTGTTGGGATTTATCGGGTCTTTTTACGCCTATGAAGGCTTGAATATTTTATTGCAAGCGCTGCCCAAGATGTTAGAGGCAAATCCGGCGATACATCTGCTGCTGGTCGGTGGCGGCCCACAAGAACAACAATTGCAGCAGTTGGCAAAGCAATTGGGTGTCTCGAACAAGGTCATGTTCACCGGTAGAGTGCCGCATGATCAGGTGCAGCGCTATTACAACCTGATCGATGTCTTGGTGTATCCGCGTTTGCGGATGCGCTTGACGGATCTGGTGACGCCTCTAAAACCCTTAGAAGCGATGGCACAAGGCCGCTTGTTGGCGGCGTCTGACGTCGGTGGCCATCAAGAGTTGATCGTTGATGGCAAAACCGGTATCTTATTTAAAGCCGATGATCCCGAAGACTTGGCCAGCAAGGTCTTGGCATTGCTGGCGACCCCGGCGCAATGGCCAGCTTTGCGTAAGGCGGCCCGCACCTTTGTTGAAAATGAGCGTAACTGGCCAAGCAGTGTGGCGCGCTATCAAGCCGTGTATAGCCAGCTAATTGCCAAGTTCAAAGGCCAAGCAAGCCGCCAGAAAATTGCATCATGACGCTAGCCACCACACCTGATGCAAACAGAGTATCTTCCCAGTCTTTACGCATCGCTTTGGTGGGGCCTTTGCCGCCCTCCTCTGGCGGCATGGCAAATCAAACTCTGCAGCTGGCCAAATTACTCCGTGCCGATGGTCTTGAGGTTGAGTTGGTGCAAGTCAATCGCGCTTACCCATCCTGGGTCGCACATGTTAAAGGCGTGCGCGCCCTATTTCGCCTATTGCCTTACTTACGGCAACTCTGGAGTGCCAGTGGCAAGGCTGATTTGCTGCATATCATGGCAAATTCTGGCTGGTCCTGGCATTTATTCGCCGCGCCTGCGATTTGGATCGCGCATCTGCGTGGCACACCTGTGATAGTGAATTACCGAGGCGGCGAAGCGGCGAGTTTTTTTCAGAAAGATTTCTCGTGGGTAAAACCCAGTTTGCACAAAGTAGAATCGATCATAGTACCTTCTGGCTTCCTTGACGCCATTTTCAAAGAATACGGCTTTACAACGAAAATCGTTCCGAACATCATTGATTTCAGTCGTTTTTTTGCCTCAGAGTTGCCGCGCAATCCGCTTTGGACCGAAGCGCCACGCTTGTTAGTCGCGCGTAATCTGGAATTAATTTACGATAACGCAACCGCCCTGCGAGCGTTTAAGATCATCCATGAGCGCCTGCCTCAGGCGCGTCTGACGATCGCTGGCTCTGGTCCGGAACTAGCAAATCTGCTGGCCTTGAGTCAGCAATTACACTTATCTGATGCGGTAACATTTGCCGGGCGTATCGACAATCATGATATGCCGCAACTGTATCGGGATGCTGACATGATGTTGAACCCGACCACGGCCGACAATATGCCCATCTCTATTTTAGAAGCGCTGGCCAGCGGCATCCCTGTGGTGAGCACCGATGTGGGTGGAATCCCGTATCTGGTGCAGCATGAAAAAACCGCTTTGCTGGTCGCACCTGGCGCGCCGCAGGCGATGGCAGAGGCGGTGTTGTCGCTGCTCAACAAGCCTGAAAAAGCGCAAGAATTACGCCAAGCTGGCGTAGAATTAGTCACGCAATATACTTGGTCTAAGGTACGACTAAGGCTATTGGCGGTGTACGCAGAAGTGGCGACTTTTAAATCATTAGCGAAGGCTAAGCATTTGCGGGAGAGTCAGATTGAACACACAGACTAGCTCTCATAAGGAGTTGTATACCGCCTTGGTTGCGGGAGTAATTTTTCCTTTGCAAGAGCGCTTGAAGCAACATAATACCGTCGCGCTACGCAAGCAGATGGAGCAAAGCCAATGGTGGACGCGCGATCAATTACGCGATTTGCAATTGTCGCGACTCAAGCAATTACTTACGCACGCGCAACAGCATGTGCCTTACTACAGAGATTTATTTGCCCAGCTTGGGCTACAAGCCGAACAAGTCTCTTCGCTGCAAGACTTAAGTCGCTTCCCTTTCTTAATTAAAGCCGAGATCCGCGCCCATACCGAGGCGCTAAAATCTGAAAAAGCGCGGCATCTGGCGCGCTTCAATACCGGCGGATCGAGTGGTGAGCCTTTGATCTTTTTTATCGGCAAAGAACGGGTCAGCCATGATGTTGCTGCCAAATGGCGCGCCACCCGCTGGTGGGATGTGGATATCGGCGATAGAGAAATCGTGGTGTGGGGTTCACCGATAGAATTGGGCACGCAAGATAGCGTGCGCGGCCTGCGTGACAAAGTATTTCGTACCAAATTATTGCCAGCGTTTGAAATGTCTGAGCAAAAACTAGATGACTTTTTGGCGCAGATACGCCAGTTGCGCCCCAAAATGTTGTTCGGCTACCCTTCCGCCTTATCGCATTTTGCAAGGCATGCGGCCAAGCGTGGCCTGGTCATGAATGATTTGGGGATACAAGTGGCCTTCGTCACCTCTGAGCGTTTATATGATGAACAGCGTGAGCAAATTGCGAGCACTTTTGGCTGCGCGGTCGCCAACGGTTATGGCGGACGCGATGCCGGCTTTATCGCGCATCAGTGCCCGCATGGCAGCATGCACATTACGGCAGAAGATATTATCGTCGAGATCGTCGATACCCATGGTTTGCCGGTGCCGGTAGGCGAATCGGGCGAAATTGTCGTGACGCATTTGGCCACCAGTGAATTCCCTTTTATTCGTTATCGTACCGGTGACATCGGCGTGCTCTCGGACGCAGCCTGTAGCTGCGGCCGCGGCTTGCCAGTGCTGCAAGAGATACAGGGCCGTAGCACCGATTTCTTGGTGGCGCACAATGGCACGGTGATGCACGGCCTCGCCTTGATCTATATTTTGCGCGATTTACCGCAAGTACGCGCCTTCAAAATCATACAAGAAAGTCTGGACTTGACGCGGGTTTTGGTGGTGCTAGAAGAGCCGCTTAGTGCAGAATTAAGTAGCCAAATTATTCTAGGTTTCCGCGCCAGACTCGGTGCAGCAGTCGAGATACAAGTAGAGCAGGTGAATGAAATACCGGCAGAAAAATCTGGAAAATTTCGCTACGTCATTAGCAAAGTTGCGGCCTATTAAACTGGTGTGGCGGCGCTACTGCCGATTCGTCAAATTTATAGATACTGGGAGCTAGTATATTTTTACGCCGCTGTGTTTATATAGGCAAGTGGCATAAATATTAAAAAAAATAGGGGAGTATATGAAATTGCTGCTCCTATTAGGCATCTAAAGCAGCTGTTAATAAATATAAAAATAACGGTATTGGAATCGGAGAAAAGATGGAAAGCGCACTTTGGGCAATAAATTTAGTGGTCTTGGTGTTTGTCTGTTTTTGGGCGATACGCCAGGACAAGATTGAGCTTGAGGCTGAAACTATGCGTGAAAACGAAAAGTAGATCATGCGCGATATTTTTTTACTGTCCATCTTACCGATCTTGATTTTTGCCATGTTTCAACGGGCCTTTATCGGGCTAGGCCTATGGATATGGACCGCGATGTTTTTCCCGAATGGCTGGGTGTACGGCATCGCTGGCGACGTCCGATATAACTTATTGTTTGCCGGTCTGACCATTGTTGTTTATCTGATGTCCAAGAAAAAATCTCAACTGCAATTGGGTAATATTGGTGGCTTGGTGCTGCTGTTTTTAGGGTGGACTCTGATTACGACTATCTTCGCCATAGGCATCCCCGAGCTGGCCTGGGATATTTGGTCCAGGCTGGCCAAAGTGATAGCCCTGTTTATTTGTATCTTACTCATCATCGATAAAAAACTGCATATTGATTTTTTTCTCTGGTGCCTGATTTTTTCCGTGGGTTTCTATGCCTCGGTTGAGGGTTTGAAATACGTCAATAGTGGTGGCGTGCATAATATTCGAGGAATGTACGGGCATATCTTGGCCGATAGAAACGAGTTAGCTGTGGCATTTGCGATGCTCTTGCCTATCTGTTTCTATTTGTTGGGTGAGTTCGGGAAAAAATCCTGGATACTAAAATTCGGCCTGATTGCCCTTATTACCCTGGTCATCACCTCTATCATCGGGACCAATTCGCGCGGTGGTTTACTGGCCTTGGTTGCGGTAGGTGGCTATCTGTTCATCAAGAGTAAAAGAAAAATTTGGTTTGCCATCTTGGTACTGTGTATCGGCGGCGCCATGGTTGGATTGATCCCCGATCAATGGTTTAATCGTATGGATACTATCAGTACCGCGGATCAGGATAACTCCTTCTTGGGGCGTATGGTGGCTTGGAAATTATCCTTTATTCTGGCTTCACAAAATGTATTTGGCGGCGGCTTTAAGGCTTTGGAATATTTCCCTGTGTGGTCATCCTTATCCCAGGATTTTTATAAATTTCCATTTTTCTATACGGGGACCGCAGTCCCGGATACCTTCGGCGCACATGCTGCGCACAGCAGTTATTTCCAGGTTCTTGGCGACCATGGTTTCATCGGTTTATTTATCTTCATCAGCTTCATAGGCCTGTCATTTTTCAAAGCCGGCAGCATCGCAAAACGAGCACGTGCCTTGAATGGCCCTGACTGGCTCATCAGTTTGGCGACGATGTTAAGACTCTCGCTGTTCGCCTACGCCGTGGGGGGCGCGGCTCTGAGTTTCGCCTATTTCGACATGACCTACGCCATCATGGCCTTGGTGCTGGTGTTGGAACAAAAGTTTCTGGTGCCGCTGGCTGCAAGCCGAGAACTAGAAGCGCGTGTGGCATCAAGCGCTTAGCGGTTGTGGGGACTTAGGACAAACTGGCGCAATCACCGTATCAATAATTTCGAATTAATTCGAATTTTAAACGACTCGGCACGGCGCAGTGGATTGATCTCTATCACTAGCGCAATCCGCTTCCAACCGGCGCGTTCGAAAGCTTTTATTGAAGGTAAATTGGAATGCCATATGCGCGCATAAATTCGCTCAAATTTTTGCGCTAGCAGATCTTGACAAGAAATTTCAATTAAACGACTTGCGATACCGCGCCCGCGCATTTCGGCTAGCGAGATAATCTGTACCAACTTAGCCTCTCGCTCTAATAGCGGCCAAAAATTTCGCTCGCGGTAGCGCTCGCCGAACCAATAAAAACATAAGCCGACTATACGCGGCCCTTCTAAACAGGCATAGGCAAATGTGCCTGAGCCCAAGTAGCCCGCTTGCTGCAGAATCAAGGGGTCTTCGCTCTTGAGTATCATTGCGGCATCGACCGTCTGCACTGTAAAAGCGTGAGGTACTTTAGCAGGCGCTAGGGGGCTATCTTTGGCGCTGCGCGTATAAATGTAATATAAAGCGTATTCGCCCAATAATATTTTTGCCAGCGCCTTAAGTAACTGCTTCATCGTATTCATCCCAAGCATATTAAGGAGAAATGGTCGTTTTTATACCTGCAAGAAGAGTCAATCGCGCCAGCCATGGGTGCTGCTCACACTAGGGCAGTGCATGCGGCGGCAGCTCAAAAACCAAAACGTAAAATTTTCTTTATTTTTGTTTTCAATCCGAAGCGATTTAAAAAATCCCCTAAGCCTTTGGACAAACTATCCATACAGAAATGGCTGTAAATTAATATCCAGTTCTTTATATTTGCACGTAAAAAAAGCACATTCGCGCATGATAATTCGTGGGTGGAGAAAAAGCGCTTATGCTCTGACTGGCCCTCGGTGAAATCAAAAATCTTAAAGCGAGTCTCAGCAAACATATCTTGTAATGCCAGCCATTGAAGCACCGTCCCCACAGAAAGCTTCAAATAGTCGGGGTCATAGCCTAGGTAGGCGTAAATCAGGGCATCATCTACGATGGGGCAATACAGATAAGAGACGGGGACAGTGTCGTTAAATAAAATATACCCCCTCACTTGCTGATCCGCCGCCAGGGCCGTCATTTCTTTTACAAATCGCGGGCTATCTGGGATGCCGGCATCGAGTAATTTTTCTTGGTAAGTTTTCTCTGAAACCTGTCTGGCCAAGCGATGAAAGACCAGCATTTCCTCAGCGCTTTTGTAGACCCGCCAGGAATTTTTTTTCTCGCAATATTCTTCGAATTTATTTAGTTTGCGATTCATCGTCGAACGTGATTTCGAAGAGAATTTTTGTTTGTATTCGTCAAATGAAAGCTGCATGTCGATATAGCAGTGCTGGTATTGTTTTTGGACGTAACAATAAAAATTGTTTTTCTTCGTAATAGTTGGGAACAGTTTTTTTACGGGAAGGGAGCGAATCGCATAGCCCTGACTATCTGAGCGGCAGGTCTCGGAAGGCGGAATTAAATCCTCAACTGCCGCCAGATGCTCAGTCAGTGAAATATCTCTAATCTGTAGCGCTAAGTTCACCTTAAAAAGGCTAATATCGCTTAGTTGAAATTTAAATGTTACTTGACGATATTCCCAAAAATTCCGGGTCTCTTCTTTGATGGTATTCACTTCAATTAACACCGATTTTAGGGAGTACATTGTTTTGCAAGATGCGTAGTAAGGCGCCAGAAATAGGCGCTGACAATGCCGGCATTGCTGCTCCCGTCGTGGCTGGAGTCTCTTTACAAAATTCTTCAAAAGTCAGAGTAGAAAAACGCTGCGTATTTTTTGCAAGAAAGGCGCACAAAAATTCAAACCTATCTTGATTAAAATGATTAGGTTTGAATTGCGGTTGACTATGTCCACTTTGTGGAGAAAAGTCTGAGGCATGCACCAGAATCACGATAGGGCTAATTTGATGTTGATAGGCAAAATTGAGCAAATGCTCGATTTCTTTTGTTGAACTACCTGGTATCGTGAATAAGCGCCAGCCCTTGTTTGGGATTTTGCTCAAATAGCAGGAAACAGGGATTTCGGTAATACCTTCAATCTCATGCACACCATTGTGTAAATTGAGGGTTTCATCCGCATAGCCGGTACCTGCGGCACCCAGACTAGACGAATACTTCAGACCTTGCTCATAGAAAATTCGAAAGGCTTGCCGGTCAATTTCAAGATTTCCAGTTCTAAATATCTTTGGATTCTTATCGGTAATTTCAACAAAGAGTTTTTTTGCATCGCCAATGATTGCGCGTAGTTCTTCGGCACTTCTGTTTGCAATTGAGTCGTCAGGATTTTTTTTTCGAACCGCAGTTTTCCAATCAGGATTTTTAAACGCGGTCCAACATGGGTGCAAATGTAATTGCAGATCATGCTGATCGACAGCGATACTTTGGGCAATTTTTTTCATCTCAGCAATACCAAACCAATGAGAGCACAAAGTTTCTAAAAAAAATGTTCCTCGTAATTGGTAACGTTTCAGACATGCAAGTGCAAAACCTAGACCATGATCTTGCCCAGCATGTGCCCGCACTAATGATGCGGCACCAAGTGGAGCGTAATTGTCCGGATTGGAGAAAGCCCCATTGATATTAAATTCAATATCAAAAGAAATCATGACTTTAATTTTTTCCAATTTCGTCCTTTTTGCTTCGCTACTATTAATGTACAAATATTGTAAAAACCACCAATGTTCGGCTAGTATCGCTTAAACTTTTTTAGAAATGTTGTCATGTTATTCAAAGTGAAATTTTTTTTTGCCTAAAACTTGTAACTAAATGAAACAAGATTGACAAAACAACTATATACTTCACTCGAAATTAGCTTTAATTATATTGCAATAATGGAAATTAAGTGCTGCCTTTTTAATCTATTTAATCGTTAAAACGCGTAGAAATTTACGTAAATTGAATTAAAAAGCGACATCAACATGATCTTGTTACAAAAAAATATGCCGAAATATAGCGTGGAAAACGCCACAAATTCTAGGGATGATGCGCTTATCTTATCCGCGTGGAGAGAGCTGCTGTCTGATAGTACGAGTGCCGAAAAAGTGTATCAAACACCAGAATTTTTCGAATTTTTAATTGATACCAATAATGGTAACGACCATTTTGAAATACTCGTTATCAGAAGTTTCGATACCAAGCATATCGTTGGTGTCATCCCTATCCGCTTCCGGCGGCAGAGCTTTTGTTTTTCTTTAGGACCAAGATCACTTGCGGAGCCAACTCTGGAGGTAATTACACTACTGGGTAGTGTCCCATTAATCTCGGCTGAACATGCTGCTTTTGAGGTTTTGTTGAAATATCTATTTGAAACATACCCATCATGCAGCGCTCTGTCTATGCCTTCTTTGGGAAGGGATAGTGCTTGGCATACATATATACAGCATTCGCCTGTGCTCGAAAATGCCTATTGCCAATACGTGATAGACGAGTGGCGAGAATGTCATTTAATCCCCTTGGCAAAGAATTTTGAGGCGTATTTGCAACGCTTTAGTTCTAAAAAACGTTTCAACTTGAAGCGCCAAGTTCGACTATTGCGAGAATTTGGCGAGGTCGACATGCAACTGGATCGAATCGAGCAAGGGGATCAAATACCCGCTTTGATTGCCGCCAGAAAAAGCATGGTACCGGCCGAATGGTTGCCACAGTTACTAGGCCAAAAAATATATCAAGGCCTGGCAAAGCAAGGCTTGTTTCTATCCTATGTACTTAGGTCCGGGGACAAGGCATACGCCGTTATTGTTGCCACACGCTCTGAAAATAAATTGCTTATTCATAATATTTACTACCATCCAGACGTAGCACATTTATCTGCGGGTATTTCTATTTTGTATATGGCGATCGAGGACCTGATTAACAATCTCCATATGGAAAGTATCGATTTGGGCTACAGCAATCCCGCAAACAACCATCACGCATCGAATCAAATCGAAATTCGTGGGCATATGCTATTGCTAAGAAAAACTTGGAAAAATCGTTTACTGATATCTGCTCATCAAGCCTATGTCACTTTGTTTAATGAAATAAAGAAAATTATAGGAAAGCAGCAAATCCGCAAGTTGCTTGATTGGATTCGGAGATAAGCACTGAGCCTTTTCTTAAAGGCATAAATAATGCGAATAACCCAAGAGTGTGTTGTTAAATCCACCGATGATTGATTGTTGAAAGGCACTAGATTAGAATAATTTATTAAATAAAATGCAAATATTTAAAAAGCATTTTTTTGTAATTCTTCCCATCATTATTCTCGGTAGCAGCAAAGGCTTTTGTAAAAATGTCTATAGATTCACATCTGTCCCGCGTTGCTGGTATGAAAAAAGTGATCGGCATCGTCCTGTTGGCGATTGTATTGATGCTCATTATTGAGTTAGCACTTCAAATTCGTGCCCATTTTCGTTCTGGCGAAAGCGTTTTTAATCTCATTTTTTCAGAAAGCGTTTACGTAAAAGACGCAGAAACAGGATTGTTATTACTAAGGCCAAATAAGACTATCATCGGCAGTCAAACGACTTTGCGTAGCAATTCCTTAGGCTTGCGCAGTCCTGAAATATCTATCGTAAGAGAAGATCATAGTTGGCGACTTGCGGTGGTCGGCGCTTCGACGGTGATGGGCGCATATGCGGCCGACAATGATAAGACCTTCCCCGCTCAGTTGGAGCAACGTCTGCGTAAGCAATTTCCCTTAAGAAAAATTGATGTCGTGAACGCAGGTATCGCTGGAATGGGTCTTGATGAGCAACGTCGTATGCTGGAAACACGTGTCGCTACTTTAAAACCAGATCTGGTCGTTGTGTATCCTGGCTTTAATGATTTTGCTGTGTATTGTCGAAACGACGAGACTTCAAATCAAAGATTTCAGCGCCAGGGTTTGCCGATTATTTCTTTGCCAGAGTGGTTGCAAACAGTGGATATGATCAAGAAAAATACAGTTTTTCTACGCACCACAAATATCAAGCAAGCCAGCATTCGCAACCCTGCAAGCATTAATTTGCAGGCATATGAGAGCAAGCTTGAGGCGTTTATTCAAAGAGCCGCAGAGTTGAAATTGAGCTTGGTTTTTGCAACTAATGCGCGTGCCTACCGGCCAGAGCAATCTTTATCGGATCAAGCCAAACTTTCTGAAACGGCACGTTACTACAATCATTGTTTTGACATAGCGGGCCTGCACCAACTGTATGACAGGCATAACGCTGCGATCAGGAAAGCGGCAAAGGCGCATCAAATACAATTAATCGATTTGGATACCTTGGTACCAGGCGGGCCTCGCTATTTTGCGGACTCTAGCCATTTTTCATTTCAGGGCGAGGTCTTAGTCGCAGAGGCACTATATGACTTCATCGCTACGAATAAGTTGCTGGTAGAGTAATTAATGTCATTCTTATCTTTTCACTTCCTACTTTTTCTTGCTATTACTTTTGTGTTGGTGCACAAAAGTGGGACGCGTCTAAATTTACGTAATAACGTCATGCTGTTTGCCAGTTACTATTTTTATATGTGCTGGGATTGGCGTTTTGCCTGTTTATTGCTATTCAACACTTTGATCAATTTTTTTGCTGCTGAGCGAATTGCAGTCAGCACAGATATGCGTTATCGAAAGTGGTGGCTATGGATGGCAGTTATTTCGGGTTTAGGCGTATTAGCATATTTTAAATATGCTAATTTTTTCATTGAAACTTTTTCGGCATTATTGGGTGGATTTGGTTTGCAAATCAATGCGCCGATGCTGCAGTTAATTTTACCTATAGGGATTTCCTTCTATACGTTTCAAAGTTTGTCGTACACTCTCGATGTGTATCGCGGACGGCAGGCCAGTTGCAATTCTTTTCGTGATTTTGCCTTATTTGCGGCGTTCTTTCCTACTGTGTTATCTGGACCAATTACGCGCGCCCATCAATTACTGCCTCAGCTACAAGCTATTCCTCAAGGCGGCTCAGGAAAAATTGAAACCGGGCTATTTTTGTTACTCCGCGGTTTTATAAAAAAAATTGCATTCGCTGATGTATTGGCCGTACATCTTGTCAATCCTGCGTTTTCCGATCCTAGTGCTTATTCAAGCTGGTTTTTGTTGCTCGCTGTTTATGCGTATAGCTTTCAAATCTACATGGATTTATCCGGTTACACCGATATCGCACGGGGCGCCGCAAATTTACTCGGTTTTGAATTACCTATCAATTTCAATCGACCTTATTTAGCTGACAGTGTTTCTAATTTTTGGCAACGTTGGCATATTTCCATGTCCGGATTTTTTCGGGATTACCTCTACTTTAGTGTAGGCGGCTCTAAATTTGGAAATGCTTACCTAAATTTATTCATTACATTTGTGGCAATTGGAATGTGGCATGGGGCCGGCTGGAACTTTATTGTCTATGGCCTGATACACGGCAGTGTGATTTGTATCGAGCGTTTTTCTCGAAATCGACGTGTTCGTCTAGGATTAGCTCCACTAAAAGAATCAGGATACCTGTGGTTATTGCGAATGATCATCGTGTTTCAGATCGTTGCTTTTTCTAGAATACTGTTCCGAGCACCGGACTTAGCGGCAGCGATGAAGTTTGCATCGGCCATTCTCACTCCCGCGGGTAGTGCTGCACCCTTAAGCGCGATTGGTATTGTTGCTTTGCTCTTGGCTGTTGTCTGTCATTTCGTCCCCACGCGTTTTAGCCTCGCAATGTATGACTTAATACGAAGTCGGAGTAGTTGGCAGCTTGCCATCTGCCTGGTCTTCTTTGTGTATGTGTTGATCGCGATGACTAGTGGCAAAGCACCGTTTGTGTATTTCCAATTTTGATCGAATTTTGTATGTCACTAGGGACATATAAATACAGCCCCATTGGTTTATGTTAGTATTTATATACTTGTATATTTACACACGTTATTGAAAAAATTGAGTGAATTTAAGCAAAATAGTGATGCCGCTATATTCCATACACCCTTATTCTCCAAGCTAGAGAAAGGGGGATTCATCACGATGAATGTGCAAAAAAAGCCCTTTAATTTTACTTCAAACTTAATTCATCTCGTCGGTGGCGGCATTAGTCTACTTGGTCAAGAAAATAGGGTTTGCGTAATCAATTACCACAGGATACTGGCTTGTAAAGATCCATTGCTGGAGTCTGAACCTGACCTCGCTACATTTACCTGGCACATGGAAGTGTTGGCTTCAGGCTTTAATGTTTTATCCTTATACGATGCAATTATTGCAATCCAAGAAAATAGAGTCCCACCTAGGGCAATTTGTATTTCTTTTGATGATGGCTATCGGTCTACGCATGATCTTGCCCTGCCAGTGCTCGCACGCTTAAACCTGCCCGCCACAGTATTTGTTACTACAGGTTTTTTGACCGGTGGCAATATGTGGAACGACAGAATCGTGGAAGCAATTCGGGCACTTCCTAATGGCCCACTTGATCTAAGGGCCGTCGGGATGGGAACGTGGGCTCTGTCCGAGCAAAAAGATCGTATAAAAATTGTAGATTCCATCAATGACAGCTGTAAATATTTAACTAGCGAAGGACGTTTGAGAGTTATTTTGGAATTGGAGAAATTGAGTAATCCGATATCGACTAGTGATCTGATGCTAACGCGAGAGATGGTTGCCAACCTTGCGAAGCAGGGAATCGAAATTGGCGGACACACGATTACACATCCAATTTTAACTACTTTAGATGAAGATGCCGCCAGATACGAGATCAATGAAAATAAGCGGGTACTTGAAGAAATTATTCAAAAACCAGTACGCCTTTTTGCCTATCCGAATGGAAAAGTGGGAATAGATTTTGATCAGAGGCATAGTCGCATGGTGCAGGAGGCAGGTTATTTTGCTTCGTTTACGACAGGCTTCGGAACCTTGAATAGACAAAGCGATCTTTTCGAGTTGCCGCGTCGTCGTCCATGGGATACAAATCCGTTGATGTTTAGTGTGCGTTTGTTAAGTTGGCTATGCACAAATGGACAGGTGGAAAAAAATCAGGAAAAAGTATGTTCTGTTAAAGATAGTCAGGTACAGAAATTGAATCAAGCTTTGTTAATTGCTTATCATTTTCCTCCGCAAGCCGGAAGCAGTGGGATACAAAGAACTTTGAGTTTTAGTAAAAATCTTCGTGAGCAAAATTGGCAAGCAAGTGTTTTATCCGTGAATTCTGCTGCCTATGAGTCGCAAAATGCATCTCAATTGTCTCAATTGCCTGAAAATCTGAAAGTCTGGCGCGCTTGGGCCTTAGATGTAAAGCGTCATCTGGGCGTTTTTGGACGTTACCCAGAAATATTGGCTTTGCCGGATCGCTGGGCGTCGTGGTGGATCTGTGCGATACCTTTGGGCTTGTGGATAATCTACAAAAATCAGGTGAAGGTGATTTGGACAACCTATCCAATCGCAACCGCGCACTTGATAGGATTGACGCTGAAATTTCTGACAAAAAAAGCTTGGGTCGCCGATTTTCGCGATCCTATGACTCAGAAAAACTATCCGCAAGGGAAGTGGCAAAGAAAAACCTTTCTTTGGATAGAGAGAAAAACCATAGAGCGCTGTGATATGGCGGTTTTTACGACACAGAGTGCGCGTGAAATCTATAGACATCGCTTTCCTCAAGTTGCGCAGGAAAAGTTTGAAGTGATCGAGAATGGCTATGACGAAGATGGTTTTGATCCATTCCAATTGAAAAGTATCAGTTCGCCAAACGAAGAAAAAAGAAAATTAAGCTTATTGCATAGCGGTGAATTGTATTCTGAAGGGCGAGATCCAACAGCCTTCCTCAAGGCAATTGCAGCCTTGAAATTAAGCCAATATCTTAGTGCAGACACTCTGCGTATCGTTTTACGCGCAACAGGTGATGATCAACACTTTATAGCTTTGGTGTTGGAGTATGGCGTTGAGGATATTGTATTCATAGAGCCACATATTGCATATCAAGATGCCTTACGTGAAATGCTCACTGTAGATGGCTTATTGGTGTTCCAGGGAAGCGCTTTCAACACCCAGATACCGGCAAAAATTTATGAGTATTTTCGTGCTCGTAAACCTATTTTGGGTTTATTGGATACCAGTGGAGAAACGGCGAGAGTTCTACACACCGCAGGCTTTGAAAATACTGTCAATATGACCTCGGTAGAGGATATTCAAGCGGGATTAACACGGTTTTTGTCGCAAGTGAAATTGAGAGAGGCGTATACCGCATCAGACGAACTAGTCGCATCGTCTTCACGAAAATATAGGGCGCAGCAACTGGCAAAAATTTTTTCCCAAATAGTGGATTGAGTAGATGCACGCTATTTGTGAGAGTGAACTTTTGAGTTCGATGATACGTATGCGGAATGACTCAAAAACCTAGATTAAATCGGAAATAGATAATTTGAAATTTCTGACATCTTGTCTTAGCAATTAGGTAGAAGGTATGAGCGACAAAATTAAAAAAGAAATGCTCTCCGGGATGAAATGGGTCGCGACTGGGCGCCTGTTTACGCAGCTCATCACGTGGGGTATGACGTTTTTCGTTTTGCGTTTACTTGCGCCATCTGATTATGGTTTGGTCGCATTAAGTACAGCGTTCACGGCCTTATTTGGATTGATTGCTGAGTTTGGGTTTGCCGCTGCTATTGTTCAGGCAAAAGACGTTGAAAAGGAACAACTTGCCAGTTTGTTTGGTTACTCGCTTGCTTTAAATGGACTAGTTACTTTACTACTGGTAATCGGTGCGCCTCTAATTGCTATGCTTTATGCAGATAGCCGACTCACTATCATAATTCAAGTTGCAGCATGTCAATTTATTATTAGCGCATTTGGTACGATACCAGATGCACGCTTACGTCGTGAAATGCGGTTTCGTGAAATGGCAACGATAGATTTTTCGACCGGAGCTATTACGGGTGTGTTGACTTTAGTCTTTGCGTATAAAGGGCTGGGGTATTGGTCACTGATACTGAGTCCCCTATGTGGTAGTGTTTTTCGTACACTTTTTTTGCATTTTCAGTTACGAGATTGGGTATGGCCATCGCTTTCCTTGTTCCCGGTACGCGAGTTAGTAAAATTTGGTGGTCTAACCATGGCTGGGCGTATAGCAGGCCATTTTTTGTCTCAAATGGATATATTGATTGCCGGAGCTTTTCTGGGCCGCGATGCCTTGGGAATATATTCGGTGGCAATGCAATTAGCGTCCATGCCACTGTCTAAGGCGATGGGAGTGATTAATCAAGTCGCATTTCCTGCGATGTCGCGCATGAATCACAATGGTAGCCTGACCGGTGAGCGATTATTGCACGGAGGGAAATTAATATCATACTTGCTATTTCCAGTTATGTGGGGCTTGGCAGCGGTTGCTCCGTTTGTGGTTGCAATATTGATGGGCGAAAAATGGAAAGATGCTGTACTGCCTCTGCAAGTAGTCTGTTTAGTTCTACCATTACGTTCAATTTGTACTTTACTTACTACGGCCGTTTCAGCATTTGGGCGCGCAGATATCGAATTGAAAAATACTTTGACGGCATTTTTAATTTTTCCAATATGTTTGTTTGTTGGTGTTCATTATGGCGTTCTAGGTTTGTCCCTTTCTTGGTTTTTTGGGACGCCTATATATACCTACTTAACAGTGCGCTCCTCAAAAGACGTTTTGGGCTTTAATTATCGAGATATTTTTGTCGCCTTACTTGGACCATTTTTGACATCGTCGGTCATGTTCTTAACAGTGATGATGCTGACTTCTTTTCTAAATTTAAGTTATCTCTCTATACCAAGTTTACTGGCTCTTGTCTTGATTGGCGTAATCAGCAATGTATGCGCATTGTTTATTTTCGATAGAAAAACTTTTTCTTTATGTACCCGCTTTATCTCGCGAAAATACTCTTTTAAACCCGAATAGTTTTTTAAACTAAAGATAAATCTATGCTTTTTCTTGGTGTATTTGATCCATCTTGTTCTCAGTTTGAGACCTCTGAAATTGAGGAGTTAAAGTGCGCAATTTCTCGTCAGCCGGAAGATAAAAGAGATCTGGTTTTGACAGAGAATTTCGCACTGCTAACTATAGATTTTGGGGCTAGTGGAGGTTCTTTAATTGTTGAGAATGATCTGGACAAAGTTGGCGTGGTTGTTGGTCGTCCGTATATCAATAAGGATAGCGCTGGCGTCGATGCAAATATTCTGATCCAAGCTTTAAAGAATCGGGATTTGGATACACTCAAACTTGCGAGAGGGAGTTTCTGCGGATTCTGTTTCGATAGACAATCAAAAGCGCTCATGCTTTGCTCTGACAAAGTGGGTGTTTTCCCTATCTATATCGCAAAAGTTGGAGATAGAATTTATTTTTCAAATGCACTGAGAATGCTTAGGTCGATTACAAAGATATCCAAAAAGATTGTACC
Organism: Undibacterium parvum; assembly: GCF_003955735.1. Lineage (NCBI taxonomy): Bacteria > Pseudomonadati > Pseudomonadota > Betaproteobacteria > Burkholderiales > Oxalobacteraceae > Neoundibacterium > Neoundibacterium parvum. Next base: position 2,201,375 of record NZ_CP034464.1, read on the forward strand.
TGAACATATGTTTTCTCAACTGGCGTTTGGCTATTGCCTTGCCCGCGATACTATTTTTTCAGGTATTGACCGCATGTATGCGGGCGAATTTGTTGAAATCACAGCATCTTCAATGCATACGAATTCATATTGGAGCTGGGATGAGCTTAAATCAAGTCATTATTCAGACGATGAATTACAAGAGCGAATTTACGAAGCCTTTATTGATGCTGTAAAAATTCGAGCCGAATCGACTCCTGCGGAGCTAAGCTTTTTGTCTGGAGGATTGGATTCTCGATGCATTGTTGCCGGTCTGCGCAACATTGATCGACCAGTATGGAGCTTAAATTTCGCACCAGAAGGATCGCAGGACCACCTTTTTGGTCGCCTTGCCGCGACTGCTCTTGGTTCGCATCATTACGAGCTAGGTCTTGGACGAGATAGTTTTTCAAAGCGGCAAAGAAAAATTTTGGATAGCTGGGCGGAAACTCATCAAGAATTGGTCAAGCAAGGCGTTAAAACGCATCGAGTCTGGTCAGGAGATGGTGGCAGTGTTGGTATGGGGCACGTATATTTGGACCACGCATTTATTCAGTTATTGCGAGAAAAAAAAATACATGCCGCCGCCGAATATTTAATGAAACATAGAAAGCTAGGTATCCCATTGGGAATGCTACGCTCGGATATGAAACACGAAGCGGAAAATAGCCCTCTAGAAAAAATGGTTAGTGAATTGAAAAGCTTCGCGCCCGAGGATGCAGCAAAATCAGGCTTGTTGTTTTTCTTAATGAACGATCAGCGACATCATTTATTCAATTATTTTGAGGACTTGGATTTATATAAATTTGAAGTGGTGCTTCCTTTCTTTGACAGTGTTTTATTGGAGCTAATCGTTGCTGCTCCTATCGATGAATTTCTGCTGCATGCTTTTTATAATAAATGGTTGGCAAAATTTGGGCCTGCTATATCCACGGTTCCCTGGCAAGCTTATCCTAATCACGTGCCATGTCCGGTTCCTTCTGACGAGTATGGGAAATTAAGATATCAATGGAACGAAGATTGGTTTGATAAAACAGAAAACGACAGGAAGCAAAAAGAAAAACTAGATGAGTGGCGAACGATGTTGGCAAGGAGTGGTTTTCCTAAACAAATACTTTCAAAGAATAAACTGTGGTTCGCTTATTGCTTGACGCATCTGAAAATCCGAGATTACAGCTATATTTTAGATGCGGCGAAGGAAATTATTTTTTTCAATCGTGATGCACAGTAATTTAATTTGTGAACACTGAATTTTTATAAAAAGAGGTTCAATTGCCTAAGCAGACCAATAAATTTAGTACTACCGCAATCGTAATCGGTGGGGGCATTAACGCTCTGGGTGTAGTTCGCAGTCTCGGCGCCGTCGGTGTACCAATATTGGTGTTAGACACAGATTTGCATTCACCTGCAATGCGTTCGCGATACGGTCAAAAATTGCGAGTACCCGCTTTAGAAGGGCAAGCGCTGATGCATAGTCTGATCCAACTTGCGCACGAGCGGACTGGTCCTTGCATGCTTTTTCTAACTGAAGAAAAAACTATAAATACCATTTCTGATCAAAGAAATCTTCTTCCTGCAAATCATTTTATCCGTTTGCCAGAGCATACCCGCCTGATGCAATTGATGCATAAACAAGGCTTTCAAGCGCTTGCTGAGGACTCTGGTGCCTTAATTCCCAAAACTGTCAGATTGGAAGGGCTAAATGATCTGAGCAAATTGGATGTACTGACTTTTCCCTGTGTCTTAAAACCTAGTAATAAAAGTTATGTCTACGGTGAGCGATTTAAGAAGGCCTATAAACTCAATTCAGTAGCTGAGACAATTAATATGTACCGGGAAATCGAACCCATACTAGCGGATATGGTGGTGCAGGAATGGATAGAGGGTAGCGATGCAGAAATATATTTTTGTTTGCAATACATTGGCGAAATGGGTGAAGTCGTAAGCTCATTTGTCGGACGCAAGATACGCTCTTGGCCCCCGCGGATAGGGGGAACTGCTAGTTGTACGGTCGCAAGAGAATTTCACGAAGAGTTAACAAAAACAACCAGCGATTTCTTCAAGAAGGTAGGTTTTACCGGCATGGGGAGCATGGAGTACAAACGCGATAAGCGTGATGGTCGATTCTATATGGTTGAACCAACTGTTGCCAGAACCGATTTCCAGCAAGAGGTTGCGACCGTGAACGGGACTAATTTGCCATTTGCAGCTTATGCATATGAATGCGGTTTGGCCGCTCCGTCGGAAATTAAAATCGAGCCTAGCCGCATCTGGAGAGATGAATTGCCCGACCGTTGGTCTTTTGAAGAGGGCGGCAAGATCAAAGACCAGCCATCGCTTTCCTTTAAAACGATTGATTCCTGCTGGCGTTGGAATGACCCACTACCTTGGATGGATTTTATGCTGCTTCGTTTGCAAAATCGTTTAAGGCGCAAGGGATGAGGCACTATCGTTTAGCGTATGCAGAATGGTCATGTGCTGAGTACTTAGTGATAGTGCGCTGTATTTTGATGGGGGAAATAAATCAAGGAAGATATTTAACGGCCTTAAGCAAGCAATTGATGGAGTATTACTCTTCGTCGCCAATATATTTGAGTAATTATGGGCATCACGCAATTGAAGTGGCTTTAAATATTTTCCACCGGTCACGTTCAGAACGCAATCAAGTCATTATCCCTGCGTATATTTGTCCTAGCGTTGTGCAGGCAATACAAACATGCGGATTGATAGCGGTAAGTGTCGATGTCGATGATGATTTGAATTTGAATCCAAATGCGATGCTGGCTGCGTTTGGCTCCCGAACCTTGGCAGTAATCGCTCCCCATATGTATGGATGCCCTGCAAAAATTGAACAAATCGAACAAATTTGTAAAGACGCTCAAATATTCTTGATTGATGACGCAGCACAGGTGATGGGGGTAAGGAGCAACAATGGCCAGCTGTTGGGGACTTTTGGTGATGTTGGTATCCTTAGTTTTGCACAATCAAAGACCCTGGTCACTGGAATTAGAGGTTCTGGTGGCGCTCTGATCGTTAATAACATGGCACACAATGAGGCCGCAAAATTGATGATGGAAGCCTTACCTCCATCATATAAGCGCATGAGCGCATTGCTTGATTTCCTATGGAATTATCATTGGAGCGCTTACACGGGTAATTCGTCCTACTATCTAGGCCGCTTGCTTGGGCTCTTTGGATGGCGTAGTGAAAAAAGTAATCATTATTCGATGATCAGCAACTTGGAGGCTGGTATTGCCTTGATCCAATTTTCTAAGCTGCTTGACATCAATAGGCAAAAAATTCGTGTTGCTGAACTTTATTATCAGAATCTAAAAAAATCCGAAGTGATAGGATTTCCACAATATAGTGAAGGTCGATATCTAGCTAGGATTATGCTCAAGCTGCCAGAAATGGTCGATCTTACAGTGATGAAGGAAAAATTAAAAAAAAAAGGAGTGGAGAGTCGTCTCGGCTATAAAAGTTTTTTTTCACAAAATACTAAGAATGCCGAGCAATTGTCTTTACGTATGTTAGGTGTACCTTGCGGCGCGAGTATGACCCCGGTCGAAATCGAGGAAATTTGCAAAATTCTTCACCTTACTTTGAGTGAAATAAAACTCCATAGCGAAAGAAATAATTGAATAGAGTCGACTTAACTCAGTTCAATCAATATAGATTTTTAATAAATAGCATGCTTTTACATTGATGTTTTAAATAAGTTTCACTTGATTGCTTGGGGACGTTGGAAAAATACGGAGCTTATCGAGATCAATCGGCACTTGCTTCAATTTTATAGACAGAGTCATTTAAATGTAAATAAGCATAGAAAGGAGTGCTAAATAATGAACTTTGTGTTTGATGAAATACAAGAATTACCTATGCTTGCCTGGTGTATGCGTATTGAGCAAGGATTCGACAAGATTGAAGTTATCCATGGATCTGGAATTGATTGCCGAAACGATTTTTTTTACGAAGGTTGCTGGGCTGGAAATTTAACAGCAAAAGGGATGTTGGAATCCTCGGTTTGTATTGCGAGCGGGGCGGCTATCCAAGGGGAGAAGCTATTCATCGCATGCCCTAGTAATACTGTGGCACGTGTTTATATCATCAAGGTTCAAAATACGCTTTGGGCCTCGAATTCGATGGCATTTGTTGTTGCATCTTCTAAACAGTCGCTAAAAGCAGATTATCTTTTTTATAGAGATGACATCTCATCAATAATCAACGGTCTCAATAAAGCAATAAAAAGCGTACCGCTAGAAAAAGCTATGCGAATCGAAATGTATTTTCATTGCAATATTTTAATTGAACAAAATCTTGTCGTTCGCAGGCTGGAAAAAACACCTTGCCCCAAATTTTCTACATTTTCCGAATATAGGAATTTTTTGGCAAGTTGCTTAAGCGTTCTTTTGGAAAATGCTAGTCTACCAGGTCGCTTACAACAATTTATCCCGCTAGTTTCAATCTCTAGAGGATATGATTCTGTCACTTGCTCTGTATTGGCGAAAGAAGCTGGTTGTCAAGAAGCAATTACATTGTTTAATCCGGACTCTGATGAGCCATATAACGACAATGGTGCCGAAATCGCAGAAACCCTAGGTTTGAAAGTAAAAGAATTTTCCCGTATCGCATATAAAAATGGCAATAAAGAAAGCGAATTCCTGTCTTTAGGCACAGGTGGTGAGGATGCTTTTTTTGCACCATTTGAGAATTTACTTCAAGCTAGAGTTTTTATCTCTGGGTTTCATGGCGATAAAGTTTGGGATAAAAACTGTGAACATATTTCAGATCAAATTATTCGCGGCGATCCTAGCGGGGGGGACTTGGAAGAATTCAGATTACGTGTTGGGTTTATTCATATGCCACTCCCTTTTTTTGGTTGTCGCGCTCATCGCGATATTGTGGCCATATCGAATTCGCCCGAGATGCATGCATGGTCGATAGGTGGCGACTATGATAGGCCAATTTGTCGCCGTATTGCAGAGGAGGCTGGATTAGCGCGTGCAAGTTTTGGTCAAAAAAAGAGAGTAATGAGTCGATCCTTCATTAGCGAAAAATTGGAATGGTATTTCGGCCCAGAGTCCCTACAAGAATTCCTAGCGTTTACGGATAAGTACGCTTCCCGTCCAAAATTTTCTGATCACATATTGCGAAAATTGTGGCAATTTTCCAATCAACTTGCCCATTTTTTCGGGTTTTTTTCATATAGGCTTAAAAATTTAATAGAACTACTAATTCAACCTTTACATAGATATGCCCTTCCTTTTGATGTCAGAAGACAACTATTTTATTGGGCATTCCAAAAACTATTGCCACGCTATGTCCATGTTTTGAAAAATGTGGATAAATAGATACTTGGGAATTAGATCATTAAATGTAAAATAGAAAACTAATAAATTTGATAATAATTTCTTGTTTTTCGATTGAAGCCAAATTGCTGATGTGATCAATAGAAAATAATATGGGACGTGGTTTATGCAATATTTAATACAAGCTGTAAAAGAAAAACTGACAAGCCCTCAGCAATCAGTTCAGCCAATTGAGAACCATCTACGCGCTGCAGCTGATTGGCTTTTGTATGCACAAACGGCGACATCTGATGATGGCGTTCCCCATAGTTATGATATTCGAGCAAAAAAATGGCTGGCATCTTATCCTGAAACAACGGGATATGTGATCCCTACGCTTTATGATTATGCCAAATATTACAATCTCCCCAAATATGCTGAAGCAGCCACAAGAATGGCTGTTTGGGAGTCGGATATTCAATTAGCTGACGGTGGTGTTCGAGCTGGCATGATCGACGCGGAGGTTGTCGCACCAACTATTTTCAACACAGGACAAGTGCTTTTCGGTTGGGCTAAAGCTTGGCTAGAAACCGGTGATGAACGATTTAAATCATCCTTGATCAGAAGTGCTGATTGGCTGGTTGCCGCGCAGGACACGGATGGTGCTTGGCGACGTTTTCCATCTCCATTTACCTCATCTAAACTCAATAGTTACAATACCCGCTCCGCATTTGGTCTGGTTAGAGCATATCAAGCATTAGGTAAAGATGAATATCTGGACGCGGCAATCGCCAATGTCGATTGGACTTTATCACGCGCTCAAACCAATGATTGGTTACCAGATAATTGTCTTTCGGAAAATTCCGATTTAACGGCATTGACACATACGATTGCTTATTCCATTCGAGGAATACTGGAAGTTGGCGTTGCAGCAGAACGAAACGATTTCATTGAAAAAGCCTTCAAGATGGCAAAGCATGTCGCGCTATCTCAGCGAGAAGATGGGGCTTTAAATGCGTATTACACGCCAGACTGGAAAACAGCAGCGTCTTGGAGTTGTATTACAGGAAATTCGCAAATGGCGATCAACTGGCTGCGATTGGCACAATTGACTGGTGATCAAGAATTGATACCGTATGCAAAAAAAGCTAATCGATTTAATATGAGCATACAAAATTTGACTACTGATGACCTGAAAATAAAGGGTGCACTCAAAGGTTCTCATCCTATCAATGGCGGTTACATGACCTATCGATATCCAAATTGGGCGACAAAATTCTTTATGGATGGATTAATGTTAGAGCAATTTTTTGAAAAAATAAACAACGTCGGCTAGCTACTTTGACTTGTATTTTTGCATTAAGTGATCGTAGCCGAGAATTTAATCATTCGATATTCCCACCAAAATCATAGTCTTTCAGGTGTTTTTTGCGTTTGATAGTAATGTGCCTAAGGAATTTCAAAGGATAGTTGTGTTAAATGTAAAAATAGCTATTTTGTTGATTTCTAAATATTTGGGATTATTTAGCTTATCAAGAAAACTTACTTCTGATGGTTTGAGAATATTTTGTTACCACGGATTTTCTACCTCCGATGAACATCTCTTTCGGCCAAAATTGTTTATGACTAGGGATTTGTTTAAGCAACGCCTAGATAAAATATCTAAGATGGGTTTTACTGTACTTAGTCTCGATAATGCGGTTGCTATGCTCAAATCTGGAGAGAAAATCCATAACTCTTTAGTATTCACTCTTGATGATGGTTGGCAAGGTGTAGAAAGCATTGCATGGCCATTATTTAAGGAGCACAACTTCGCTTGGACTTTATATCTGACAACTTACTATGCAGAAAAGCAGACACAGGTTATGAATGTCGCAGTAAGCTATCTTTTGTGGAAAACAGAAAAAACTGAGATTGATCTTTCTCTCATCAATGGTTTTCCCCGGAATGCCGGTCATCGGGCTACCAAGTTCGAGACTCGTAAACTAGTGGATGAATTGATAAGCTTTGCCGAAACCCTAGCTAGCGCTGAACAGGTTCAGGATTTTGTAGGATGTCTGGCATCCATTTTGGGTATAGACCGTAGCGCCTTTGAGAAATCTGATTTGTTCTATCTGTTGAATATGCAAACAGTAAAGGCCATGCACGAAAGTGGTGTTGATATACAGTTGCATACTCATAGGCACAATCTGGGTGGAAACGAAAAAGCAGGACTGGCAACTGAACTGAAGGAAAATAGGGACAGCATACAAAACCTTGTTTCGCATCGCCTAGAACACTTTTGTTACCCTAGCGGTATCTATAGTAAAGAATACCTTCCATGGCTAAGCGAGCTCGGAATTATTTCAGCTACAACATGTAAGCCGGGCTTAAACTATAGTACTACGCCATTATTAGAGCTAAATCGCTTCTTAGATGGTGAGAATATTTCTGCAATTGAATTTGAAGCTGAACTCTCTGGTTTTTCTGAAATATTACGCCGCGTAAGAGGAATTTTTAGCTCGAACAGTTGAACCGGTTTCAAATACCGGGTTGAGTACCGATAAATTGTGATTCCAGTTATATTTTGTTTCGACTAGATGGCGCGCGATGGGTACATCTCTTGGATGGTTTTCTTTTAATAATTCTGATAAGATTTTTTTGAAACTATCCGCGTCTTTGGCAAGCAGCAGTCCCTCACCTGGAAGGGCATCTATACCCTCCAGAGCCTGTTCAGAAACAACTACGGTCTTTTGCATCGCCATAGCCTCAAGTACTTTATTTTGAATTCCACGTGCGATACGTAGTGGTGCTACTGCAGTATGCGCATACGCAATAAAAGGACGAACATCAGGAACTGTGCCAGTCACACGCACTCCTTGGCGTTGCGCTAACAGCAAAACTTGCTCCGATGGTCTGGCTCCAACAATACAAAACCCGGCCTCAGGATGTTGAATTCGCAAAGCGGGGAAAATTTCATTGGCAAACCACTCAACCGCATCAATATTTGGCCAATAATCCATTGCGCCTGTGAAAACGATTACTTTTTCATTTGCCGAATAAGGATTCTCATAAAGTGTTTTAGGGCAAAAATAATCGGTATCGACGCCATTGTTAAAATAGCCAATTTTTTTTGCGCTTTCAAAGGCGAGTTGCTTAAATAGATCCGACTCAGCCTGAGAGACAAAATAGGAAGCATCGAACTGACTCGCTAGTGTTTTTTCGTATGCGAGTAAAGTACGCGCTTCCCTCCGATAAAGGTAGCTCATAGGCCAAGATTTCTTGCTCGAATATTGTTCCCACTTATCGGAATCAATATCGACGAAATCAATAACACGTAGCATGTTAGGCATATTTTCAACGAACTGAGCCATCGCTGACGAGAAGACCATCACTTTAGTGATTGCATATTTTTTAATCGTATAGTCGACCCAGGTTTGCATCGATCGGCTACGATAGTAATCTAAGGATAATGCCCTATTTTTCAACAAGGCAGTAAGGCTCGCCAATTTTGCAAAGTTTGGCCGAAGCATAGAAAAGTAGGTGTCCCCGCACCAGTCTTTTACCGTATCAATATGCTGGACATCGTTTTCATCGTCGACAAATGTGCCGAGATGAACGATATGTGTTTTGCGCAAATGTTGTAATAAATGATAAGAGCGAATTTTGTCACCCTTATTCGGCGGATAGGGAATACGGTGAACCAACAGCAATAAATGTTCTTTTTCTTGCGTCATCGTTTAACCCAGATTTTTAACAATATGCGGGCCTATCAAATTTGCAAAGCTGATTGGCATTCTCTGCCACAATTTTATAAAAAGCTGATATTTAGGATTGAGTGGATTATTCTCTGGAATAGCCTTAGATGATTGCAATCTATATTCATAATGCAGTGGTTCTGGTTCAAAGCCCCAGTTTTTCTTAAAATCGAAGGCGCCTGTTCCCAATTTGCTACGTCCAAAATCAAATACCTTAATACCTCGCGCACCAGCCCTGCGCATCAATTCCCAATACATAAAATCGTTAGCAGCAAGATCGCGCGCTTCTATGGTGCCCCCGCCATAGTAGGGTAAGACTTCATCTCTGAAATAAAAACTCATGACACTTGCGATCGTCCTATCATCTTTAACGATGGTCATGATTTCACAGTCTTCAGCAAAGGTTTCTTTAAGCAGGCGGAAAAATTTCTTGGAAAACACGGGAGTGCCCAAGCGATGCACGCTGCTAGAATAAGCATAAAAAAAGCGATTAATATCTTCGTCTAACTCACTGCACAGACCGAATTTAATTCCTTTGCGTACCATAGCGCGTTGCTTTCGAGGAATTGCAAGCATATTTGCTTCTTCATCACTTGCTATCGTTTTTCTAAACGTTACATACAGCTCTTTAGATAACCAGGTCGGATTTTGTGCCTGGATATGGCGATATTCGAGATGTCCAACCTGCAATCGTTCCGCGAGCGAAATTGCGGTCTGATCGAGTGCATTTTTTACATCCTCTGTGTTGGCAACGACACCACCGTAGACACAAAATGGTAGGGAGCTTAATGAGTGCCCAAATAAAATGCTTTTTATTTCTGCCAAGGGCAATATCCCGACAATCTGCCCCTCTTGCTGTGCGTAGTAAAACCAAGTTTTATGTCCGAACGCTTGTTCTATGACGGCTTGCCAACCAGCTCTATGGAAAAAACTTGCCTTTGGACTGGAGTTAACAAAGCTGTCCCAGCGAGCTATGTCTTGTGCCTGCATCAAATGAATTTCAATGGGGGCATTTTTTCCTAGTGCTGTTGGGTGATCGGACTGTGCTTCCATATTCATTTGTTACTTAAAAAAATTTTATCCATACGATCCCAAAGAAAATCCTTAGTCAGAGCCTTAAGTCTATTCTCGGTTCTATCAAGATTTACGTAATGACGAAAGCGAGTTTTAAATCCTATGTTTTTTTGTTTAGGCTGATTCGGATCTAATTCCCAGGGATGAAAGTAGAATATCGCAGATTGCTGATCGTTTTGATTCACCTGTTTCAATAACCAGCGCGACATCTGGTAGGGGAATAGTCGAAAATATCCACCGCCGCCGGCTGGAAAATTTCTTTGCATGATACGCAAGGTCGTAATGGGCAACTCAAGCAAACCATCTTTTCCATTCGGATAAAAAGCAAATCTCGGTGCATGCGGCATTCCATAATGGTCGTGCTTGATGGGGTAAATACTTGAACTATATTTATAACCTGCATTCAAGAGTACGTCTAAAGCCCAAAGATTATTACTGCCGATAGAGAAACTGGGCGCCCGATAACCCAGTACCACTTGACCGCTGATTTGCTCTAATAAGGCCTTGCTTTGGCTGACATCCGCATAGAATTCTGACGCTGTTTGTTCACTTGCTCTCTGATGCGAGTAGCCATGACTAGCCAGTTCATGCCCCTCGCTGACTATGCGTTTCACCATTTCAGGATATCGCTCTGCGATCCAACCTAGCGTAAAAAAAGTGGCCTTTACTCCCGATTGATCGAGCAAAGAAAGTATGCGATCCACATTTTTTTCAACCCTACATGGCAACGTTGGCCAAAGTTCTTTTGATATATGAGGCGCAAATGCTGAGACCTGAAAATAGTCTTCGACATCAATCGTCATTGCATTGCGTATCATAGGAGTGGCAACTTTTTTCTTAATATTTTCGACGCGATGCATAAATTCAAGAGGTCGTCGTTTTGTGTATTCCGAACTTCGTCGCAATGACATCGGCGATTCGGTCGGACGCATGGCCGTCCCAGTATTCAGGTATACGGCCAGCTTTTCCGCCGGTGCGAAGTACATCTTGAAGAATCTCAAGAATTTTTTCTGGGTCTTGGCCTGCGATAGTATTAGTCCCCTCAGCTATCGTGATTGGTCTTTCGGTATTGTTTCTGAGCGTAATACACGGTACACCTAGCGCGGTAGTCTCTTCCTGTATTCCGCCTGAATCGGTTAACACCACCGTTGCTCCTTGCATCAGACCTAGCATTTCAAGATAGCCCATAGGTGGCAATAGCAATATTTTTGTGGTGTCGAGTAATTTATCTAAACCAAATTGATGAATCATTCCTTTTGTTCTTGGATGCAAAGGGAAAACTACCGGTAGCTGGGTGCTAATCGTTGCTATCGTCTGGAGCAAACTTTCTAATACTAGTTTGTCGTCGACATTCGAAGGTCGGTGCATAGTCACTACCGCGTATCTGGCATCATCAGAGAAAAAATCAGAACGACCTATATCACTTGCTATTTTTTGTGGGGAAATTGCCCGTGTTAGATTGTGACGCAAAGTATCTATCATCACGTTGCCCACAAAATGTATACGATGATCAGCGATACCTTCACGCAGCAAATTTTCTTTGCCGCTAGGTTCAGTGGTGAATAGCATATCTGAAATTTGATCGGTTAAAACGCGATTGATTTCTTCTGGCATGGCACGATCAAAACTACGCAGACCAGCTTCAACATGGATCACAGGGATGCCTTTTTTTGTAGCTACTAAGGCACAGGCGATGGTCGAGTTGACGTCACCAACAACCAAGATCGCCGTAGGAGTTTTTCCTTCAATCGCAGCTTCAAATCGACACATCACTTCTGCCGTTTGCGTGGCATGAGTCCCAGAGCCTACTTCCAAATTGATATCCGGATTGGGAATTCCCAGCGCTTGGAAATATTGTTCGTTCATCGCCACATCATAATGTTGCCCGGTATGCAGCAAGCTCACATTTAAGTTGGGTTCAAATTTCTTCAGCGCTGCCATGATGGGAGCGATTTTCATAAAATTTGGACGAGCACCTACGATGCAAATGATGCTGTGAGGCGAAGTACTAGATTGATCCATCAACTATCTTTCTCGGATGAGTGGTTAGCTTTTGTAGTCGGAAGCATTTTTTTTAGCGCGTCTATCATGGATGCAATAGATCGTTCCATTTTTCCTAATCGGTCGTCTACACTTTCTAAACTTGCCAGCGCAAGTTCTTTTTCTTCAGGTAACTTATGAATGCTCTGGTTTGTTAAAGCAATTTTCGAGGGGAGTTCAAATTCCTGTCGAATGTCTGCTATGACTTGTTTTACTTCCGCCTCACCAAAAGCATGATATTCCTCTAGGTATCCCATCAAGAATAAGCGGTCACATAAAGAGTTAATTTTTCGTGGAATCCCACCCGTGTATTCATAGATTTCAGCAAATGCCTTACTACTTAAACTAGGGTCATTATTCCAGCCTACTGTATGTAAGCGATGTTCTATATATGCTTGGGTTTCAGTGAGATCGAGTGGGCCAAGATGATAGCTGGCGATGACTCTTTGTAATAATTGCTGCATTTCTCCACTTAATAAAGTTCGTCGAAATTCTGGCTGACCAAGTAAAAATGTTTGCAATAAAGAACGATCTTCGGTTTGGAAATTGGAGAGCATGCGCAACTCTTCGACCGCACGTGGGGTTAAATTCTGAGCCTCATCGACTACTAATAAGGCGCGCTTACCTTGCTGATCACATTGCCTTAAAAATTGTTCTAATCTAGTCAAGAGCGCGGCCTTGCTGGCATCTTCATATGCTAAGCCGAAGGCGGCCGCAACTAGCCTTAAAATATCATCTGAACCGACATGCGTATTGACGATTTGTGCCGCTAAAATACGGTCTGCTTCCAGCTCGCAAAATAGATTTCGCATTAGGGTGGTTTTTCCTGCTCCAACCTCTCCAGTGATGACGATGAACCCCTCACCTTGAGAAATTCCATACTCTAAATACGCCATTGCGCGTTTATGTCCTTTGCTACCAAAGAAAAAACGCGGATCTGGTTTTAATTGAAATGGCTTCGCAGTAAAGCCGTAATATAACTCGTACATCGGTGGCCCGCCTCCGCTAAAAACCTAAAAAAAGATACAAGGTGATGGCATTTTCTTCGTAATTTGTTTGCACAAAGTTAGAGCTTTTTTGTACGTGTCTAGCTTCCAACATCGCGTTCAATTTGGGTTGAATTTGCCGGGATAATGACAGTCTTACGGTCTTGAACGTATCCTTTACTAAAGTGAGAGAGTCTTCAGATTTTGTGTAGCCAAGATTTAAATTTGCATTGGTTCGTGGAGAAAATTGCAGCTGCCACGAGGCATTCGCTCCGGTCTGCTTGACTATGCCCTGTGTTAAAGGAAGCGGGGTCGAATTGGCAGTTTTTGACAGCGGGTCGCGGCTGGAATCGAAAAGACTTAAGATTGCGGTATTTTGTACGCCAGTCATAGCAACGGAGGCCAGCAGAGTCTTTTGTAAAAAAACCTGATTGGAAAATGTGTTTATCGGTTGTGACAAAGAGGTTGGAAGCGCCGAATCACGAATAAAACCGTCGACAATTTTTTGTCTCTGTATCGGATCGGGAATGCTGGTTTGCCATAGTTGGTTTAGAAATCCCGAGGTGTTGTTTCCTGCAGGGATGAGGAACTCAGCCCTAGTTGTGGTAACGTCTTCGTTATATCCTAAGCTCCAGACGCTCATGCGGGCGCGTTGATTTATGCTCAGTGTTTTCGTTTTCCCGTAGAAACGTTGACCCGCATTAAAAAGGATATTGGTACGCTCAGTGGGCGTCCAGATAAAGCCTAGGCTTCCAAAATATCCTGAGGCCTGTGACCCTTGGTAGAAGTAACTATTATTTTCGTAGCCGAAGGTGCTCGTCAATTTAACTAAAGGTAAAATTGCGTAATCGAGATTGCCTGTGGTGGTGGTGGTATTCAGTGGGGCTTGTTTTTCAAAATCGATTTCTTTGCGGTCATAATTTAGACCCCACTTGATCGATTTAAATGCTGATCCACTATTGATATTGGCGCGAAAACTATTTCCTTTACTATTGGAATAAAGTTGCTGGTCACTAGAAACCGAGTCACGTGTATAACGTAATTCCGCTATGAAATTATTTTCAAATTTCTTTCGAAAATAAGGCGAAGCGCTGTAAGTTCTGACTTCTGCCTGGTTATTTGTAGCGTTAATGTTATTGTTGCTTACTTGACCGAAAGGGCTAAGGTTTTGTTGCGAAATGTTGGCACTAGCATCTAAAAAAAAAAGATCTTCCGCCAATATTGCATTGGCGTTCGCATACAAAAGATGGTCAATCTTAGAGTCGTTATTTGATCCCGAGTAGTAGGTGTTTTGCAGATGGTATTTTGTTTGAAATTTCAGCCTCTGCCCAGTCCCGTTAATTAGGATTCCAGGAATTATTTGTGTAATGAAGGCATTCTCTTCTGTGCCTTTTCTCGTCAATTTATAATTGTCGGTATAAGTTTCAGTGAAGTCGAGCGTAGGGACGAATTTCCAGTCTGCAGCAAGCACATTGGATGTAGAAAAAATAGAAATAATGGTGAGTGCAGAAAAGCTAGTGCTTCTGAAAACGCCAAAACTCTTAGCCGTAGTAGCGTCCATAGTAATCCCCGTTAGAGAGTGTCTTGGCTTTGTTATAAATAAGATTGACGTTCTGACAGGCTTTTAATTGATGCAATACTTCTTTAACTGCATGTTGTGTGGTCGACTCGGCCTCAACAACCAAGACGATTTGACCCATTTGGCTGGCTAATACTCTGGCCTCACTCGTCAACAGTAAAGGTGGTGAGTCAAAAATAATCAAGCGGTCTGGATAGCGATCGGCGATTTCACTCAGTAGCGCAATCATGCTTTGGCTAGCCAGTAATTCGGTCGCTCTGTGATGGCTTCTGCCCGCTCTAAGCAGTGTCAATTTATCGATATTTGTCTTTAGCATGGCGTCAGCCAGATCCAAATTATCATCGAGTAGCACGTCCATTAAACCTATTTCGGATGCTTCTGATTCAGCGCGTATTTGCAGATAGCGCGGAACTGAGGGGCGCGCCACATCGGCATCGACTAATAAGACGGTGTGATCTAACTCCATCGCCATACTTATAGCTAAATTCACTGCGCAAAACGTTTTGCCTTCACCTGGAAGCGAGCTGGCCACCATAATCAGATTGCCATGATGAATCGGCTTCCCTTTTTGAGAGAAAGCTTTCTCTATCAATGGGCGTTTAATCAGACGAAATTCTTCTGCAATACTGGTCCTGGCACCATCTGGTGTGACCATACCTAGTCGATGTAGTTGCTCGATGTCAATTTCAACTTTTCGGGTATTGGTTTTACCAAGCTCTTCCAATGCGGCCTTTTTTTCTGCGCGAATTTCATGTTTTCTCTCGACTACAGGCGTGACAATAGTGGCATCGATAGGCGGCACCACTGCTGCTTTGTTTGGCTCAAGTCTACCTGCTGCTTTTTCGATAATACTCACGCTAACTCCAAAAATATTCGCTCTCTGATCCTTGTTTGATCAGCAAAAGTAAAAACAATCTGCTGCCTACAAAAAATTACTTTTTTATGTAGGTTTCAAATTATGACTTGAAATAAATAAAGCCCATCAGCGCCGCATAAAACGTTAAAAGCACGAAAGTGGATAGACCAAATGCATATAAACTCTTTCTTTGCCTTGCCTGTTCTGCGCTGGTCCATTTCATAGAAATGGTACCCAAAATAGGTAAGCCAGTAGCTTCAAGTAGATCTATATGACTGAGGAAAGTTGGACGTATTTTGCTCATCAAGACTGAGCCCGCCAGTCCTATTGCTAAAGCCGCGGCAAACACTAAAGAGAATAATCTTAAGCGCGGCGGACCTGCTGGCGTTAGTGGGACAGACGGTGGGTCAATCACTCTAAAAGTCATCATTTCTGTGGTGGTATTCAAGTCCCCAGACAACTTGGCAGACTCTCGACTAGCGACCAGTTTTTCGTAATTTTCTTTATTGATTTGGTAGTCACGATTCAATTGAGACAGTTGCGTTTCAATTTCTGGTGCGGCATTACTTAATACCTGCAGTCTTGCTATGCGTCGTGCATATTCGTCGGTGCGCGCATGCATAGAAGCGACCCGAGCTTCGGCGACTGACAGAGAGATTTTTAATTGCTGAAACAAAGGATTGCTAGTGGTTATTTCTGAACTAGGCTTTCTTACTTTGGCTTCTTCCGCTTTTCGCGCTTCTAACTGTGCAATAAGGCGTTTGGTCGAAAGTATATCGGGATGCTGGTCGGTAAATTGCAAACGCAAAGAATCAAGATTTTTATTTAATGCCAGTATCCTATCGTCGATTTCAGGATTCGGTGCGAGCACAGGATTGCTTGGTCTTAGCGCAGACTCCGCATTGGAAATTTCCCTTCTGATGGCATCCCTGGCTTGGACTGCTTCAGATAATTCTAATCTTGCCTGACTGAGGCTGTCGGTCATCTCACTTAGTTTGCTACTAGAATCGCTGCCCTGACGAGGCAAGATATTCATGTTTTTTAGTTTGAAATCTTTTAAGGCATTTTCTGCAGCGACCAATTTCTCTTCATAAATTTTTATTTGGCCATCGATAAATACGACCGCCTTGTTTGAGTCTTGTTTTTTATCCCCGAAGCTGCCTTCTACAAAAATCGTCAACAAGGCCTGAACCACATCTTTTGCTAGTTTGGGATTTTCGTCGCTGAAGGCCAAGGAGTAGATGTCATTTTGGGCGGTGCCGCCTATCTTGATTTTGGCAATCAAGTCATCAATCATGCGTTCACGATCTTTGCCGGTATTGGCTCGGATGTCGAGATCGACCATACGCATTACTCGCTCCACGTTTGGGCGGCTAAGCAGCGTTCTGCTCATAATTGAGACTTGCTGCTCGACGTTGGGAACGGAGGTCATTCCCGATAGCAGCGGCTTCAAGATACTTTGTGTATCAACAAAGACCCTAGCGGACGCTTGAAAGTTATCCGGCAATTTGTAGACGACGACGAAACCTATCGTTGAGACTATCCAAGCGATCGTTACGGCATACCAGCGATATTTCCAACCGCCCCTCACCAGGGATTGTAACTGTGAAAGCAACTCCTCCATCTTTGCGAATTCTCCGTGTGAGTGAAACTAAACAGTAGTAATTTACCATCTTATTCGATATGTTGACACGCTTTTGTGAACAAATCATATTATGAAATGTATAAAAATAGCAAACATTCCGAAATGCATAAAAAATTTCATTTTTTGAAATGCTTTTCAAGGCATAGAAAATTAAGGCGTTCAATTTCTCAAGCATAGAATTCTTTATGCTTGGCTTTTTTTGTGGCAGTATTTGTAATACTAACCGAGATACTTACTAAAATATTTGCTTGTGTTGAGTGGTATGGCTAGCTTTGATTTTGATACGGAGGGGGCGATTTTTTTGCTGTGCTAGTCGGAAATTCTTTTTCGTTTCTTGGTAGAAAATAAAAATATCAGACTGATTTAAATTTATAAAAATACATGGTATTGAAACAATATTTTTATTTCGCTTGATGTTACTATCATGTACTCGTGTCAACTTGTGTCAGATGTTCGACTATGAGAATTCTTCATCGTATATAAGGAATTAATGTGAATACGCTATCTAACAAAGCTACAAAATTGCTTGCTTTTATTGCTATATATTTTAGCTTCTTAATGATGAGTGGTTGTGCCAGCACACCCGAAATGGTGGCTCCGGCAGCTGCGCCTATGGCTGCGGCACATGATTATTTGATCGGTCCAGGTGATAGTGTAAATGTGGTGGTGTGGCGTAATCCTGAGGTTTCTTCCATCATTACGGTCAGACCGGATGGAAAAATCACTACTCCTTTGGTAGAAGATGTCCTTGCAATGGGGAAAACCTCGACTGAGCTAGCGCGTGATATTGAAAAAGCCCTGGCTAAATTCATACAGCAGCCGGTGGTCACTGTCATCGTCACTGGGTTTATCGGCCCCTATCAAGAGCAGATACGTGTGATAGGACAGGCGGCCAGACCGCAGGCCTTGCCATATCGGGAAGGTATGTCTTTGATGGATGTCTTGATTGCGGTCGGTGGCATTACTGAATTTGCTTCAGGAAATAAAGCAAATATCATCCGTAGCGTAGATGGAAAACAACAAAAACTCAGTGTTCGTTTAAGTGACTTAATTAAGGATGGCGATATTTCTGCCAACGTACCGGTACGGCCTGGCGATGTGTTGGTGATACCTCAGAGTTTCTTTTAATAAATATAGGACTTACGCAAAACCACCCCATCTTCGTTGCACTCGCCTTGCCGTACTAACGTACTGTCTTCGGCGGTGCGCCTAGCCGGGGCAATTTTGCGTAAGTCCTAAAATCAACAAACGCTAATACAAGATTGTTGTAAAAAAGCCCGTCGTGCATTTGTCGACGGGCTTTTTCTATTTGGCGAGATGGCTTTAGAGGGCAACGATGTCACTGTCCGCGCTAATAACAGCGCACGGACAGGTCTCTTCTTCTCGCTTGTACTAATTTATTTCTGGTTTACCGTCTTGGTATACAAGTCGATCACTTTACTGATGCCATCCTGGCAGACCGCACAGAAAGTGCTACTGCGATCAAACATCAGGCATTGCAGCTCTGGGCGATAATAACCTTTTGCCTCGTAGTTGGCGCCCTCGAATGCGCCTACCGTATGCTGATGTGGTGCCTTGGAAAATAACGCATTGTTGTAGTTCAGATCCTCAGTGAATAAGCTGTTCATTTCTGCTTCTGGGCGATTGGCGGCACGTAATTCTGTGCGGCGTTTTTGATAAATACGCGCATGCTCCTCGTAAGTTTCTTTAGGCCAAGGAGTCGGCAATGCAATGCCAGCTTTGATCTTATTTTTCCACTTCAGTAGGGCTGGATCGCGCATCGCTGTGACATTCGGCTCCCACGGTTCCTGACGGCTGTCGGACGGCAGGTAAACTGCGGGCGAGGTGTAATACTCATCGGCCAGACCTGCGAAATGATGACCAAATTCATGCACGAATAAATAATTGGCCCAGTCATTGCTGGCCGCTGCGGTACTAAATTGTCCGAAAATTCCGCCACCGCCATAGGTATCGTTATTTACCAGTATCTCAATGAATTCATAAGGCGCGTACTGTGCGATTTCACGCAGCGCACGGTTGTCGGTGGTGAGTATGTAACGCTCGCTACCGAAAATGTCATAGCGGGTTCCCAATGGCGAGGCATGATGAACGCCGGTCGATGGTCGCGACACGCCAGATTCCTCGGTAGGCTGAGCCAGCGCCCAGACATTAAAGTCTTTGGCGCGCTCACGGAAGGGTGAGACCTTAAACAGATGATCAGACAAACGGCGCGCATCGGCTTCAAATTTGCCCATTTCGGCGGCGGTATAGCCGTCACCCAGTATCAATAGATCGACTTTTTCTGATGAAGGTCCATTGACGCGGATGGCAATCGGTTTAACTGGTGCTGCTACTTGTTTGCGCACCACGTCCGGCGCATCGGCATCGACATCTACGCTCCAGACTACCGAAAAAGCATTACGTTCGTCGCGTTTGAGTATGCGCACCCGTGCTGGCCGCTCGGGCTTAGGAAAACGTACCGATTCCTGAAAACCACGACTGGTAAGCGCGGCCTCTGCGGTACTGCGCCACTCGCCAAAAATCGTCGAGAAGCCGCGTGAATACAATAGCTCACCCGTCTTGGCATCGACCACTTCGACACGGTTGATCCCCAAATTACTGTCGTCCAGATTGCGTGTCAGATTACCCGGCCATGGCAAGGGTTCTATCACCACGCGTTCTATCGCATATTGTTCATTGAGCGCATTGCCGCTATGCATATAGTCCAGGCGTACGGTGGCGGGGGGCGTTGCCGGTGCGGGAGCGGCTTGCGCCAGGTTCACCGCCACGGTGCAGGCGGCAAGCAGGTATTTGAAGGGGGTCAGGTGCATGATAGGTCCTTGTTAGCCCGTTTATGAAAAAAGCCGCAAGGGATCACCATGCGGCATCGTGCAGTATTGTAAACCCGGATAAGTTTTACGAATAAGAAAGTGAAGACTTGTGACTTATTCAGAGCGCCCAGTTTTTTAAAAACCAAGCGCTCAGTGTTGCGCAAACGCGACTAAACGTTGTCTGTCACTTGCGGTGAGGTCGAACCTGAGGCCAGGTTGATACGGGTGCGTTTGAGTAAAGGCTGGGCTGGCTTGCTGCCATCGGCGTTGAGTGGTTTAACTTTATTGAACATCACGGTAAACGCACTGGCTGTAACCGTCGCTACGGCATAACCCTGAGCATCATGATCAACGTAAGCAAAATCAGGATTATTCCCGCGTATGATCGCATCAAATGTCGCGGGCGTCGCCACCAAAGGTTCCAGCGGTGTTCCACCAGCACCGGCTTTCAGATAATTGTAGAAAGAGGTGCTGCTGATGCCGGCCGCAACAAAATCGACCGCCACTGCAGTACCGATGGCTGGATCAGGATTATCTCGGATGGTGCCACATTGGAAGGCATGCAAGTCACCCGTGATCGCCACCACGTTTTTAATGTTTTCGGTTTTCAGGTAAGTCATCAGCTCGGCGCGATGGGTAGGATAGCCGTCCCAGGCATCTGCATTGACGATATACACCTGGTTGTAAGGCGCTGGTGCGGCGGCGCGCATATCGACCCACATACGGTTCAGGGTGACCTCGTTGCCCCATACTTTCCAGGCCGCATTGCTCGATTTTAGGGTGTCTTTCCACCACTGGGTCTGGGTGGCACCGAGTATGCTTGGTGCGTGTTGTAGCGCAAAAGTATCCAGGCCTTCAAATTGCTTCAAGCTCGTTTGCGGTACAAAATAACGCGCACCGATGGCATCGTTGCCGCTCGCCGGATTATGCCCTAAGGCTAGTGCGACCGCGGCCTCATCAACCGCGTGGTCGTCGCGGTACAGACGCTGATCTGTCATCACCAGATGCATCAGCGTACCGAATTGAAAATCGCGATAAATGCGGATATTTTGGTAACTGCTATTGTTCAGGTCGAACGAAACATCGCCGAAATCGATGGGCATATTTTCTACCCAAGCCTGATTGGCATTGCGTCGGCGCGAGGTCTCCTGCTTATTTTCATTATTATAGGTTTGGTGATCTTGCCAGCAATCATCAGAAAATTCATGATCATCCCAAATCGCGATCATAGGGAATTTTCTATGCAATTCTTGCAAACGCGGATCGGAGCGATAGGTGCGGTACAGCGTGCGGTAATCGTCCACACTATTGGCGTAGGTTCCACCGCCAGGTACAGCCAGACCGTTTGGTAAGCTGATGCGCGTGTGGGCTGCTTCGGCCTGTGCAGTTTGGAACGATGCCCCCACGGTTTCGTAGATGTAGTCGCCCAGATGGACCATAAAATCGATCTCTTCTGCCGCCAGTAAATCCATGGCCGACCAGTGATTCACACTCCAGTCCTGGCAAGTAAGCCAGGCAAATTTCACTTGCGCTGGGGTGCTGCCGGCGGCTGGTGCCGTCTTAGTCTGGCCTACCACGCTGCTATCCTGGCCACTGACAAAGCGGTAGAAATACACGCTATTGGCTTGCAGATTGGTTACTTTGGCGCGCACGGTGAAATCATACTGGCTGGTGGCTGAGAGTGCGACGGATGCCAGCACGGTCTCAAATTTCGCTGAGCTGGAAACTTCCAGCTTTAGCGCGATCGATAGCTGGGCTGCGGGGCCGACGCAGCGGGTCCAGAACACCACACTGTTCGCTTTTGGGTCACCGCTGGCGACGCCTGAAGGGAAGGAAAACGTGCCTTCGGCAGCCGCTGATTCGCCACCACCACAGGCGCTCAGACCTGCGGTGGCACTGGCCACCGTAAAATACATTGCACTACGTATAAATTGTCGCCTATCCATCATCTCGTGTCTCTCTCTTGTAGTTTGGTTTGCCATGTTTGGCGTGTTTTTTAAACCAGTGTAGAGAGTGATAGCAGCAAGTGTATTGCGCGTTCATGCCAGAGCTTTTGTTGTATCGCGCCAAAAGCGCGCGCGGCTAGGTAGCAATAGCGATTTTTATCGTCTAGCTTTGTCGTACTTTGGCGACATTTTAATTTTCAAAGCGGGCAAGCCCAGGGCGCATATCCCATGCGCCTTCTATGATTAACATCAAGAGGTTTTCTCAAATTTATCCCATTCACGGCTATTTTTACTTTGTTGATTACTTGGGTGTCAAGGGTGGGCGTAGCCCAGCGTAGCGAACCCTTGACGCCCAAGTAATCAACATTACGCTGTCGCCGGGTGGTAAGGCGCGCTTTTTGCCTTACCACCATGCTCGCTTTTCAGCGCGTCCTTGACTCCTGTTGGGCATATCTACAGTGACGCTCATTCAAACTCTTTGAAGCTTTCGGTCATCGTTTCGTGAAGCATAGAGCTTCACCACCTTCTATCCGCTGGCTTTTCTACGCCAACCAAATCCTGCATGCGCGTTGCGCTAAGGTGACCTCAATTCCAATAAACCCCATCTCGTATAGGCGGTTGCTGTTGGCAACCAAGGCGCATGGCGGGCTTATTCACTTCAATTCGTTGGTTTGCTCTGTCGCTGCTCCCTTGCTTAACTCTACGCTGCCTTTAACGTCGCCCCGTCTGGAATAACCCCATCCTTCAAATAGCGCCATAAGGCAATCACCAGTCGTCTGGCGACCGCGATGATGGCGATACGTCGGGCGCGTTTATTCGGTCCGCTGCCTTGTGTCCGCTTATCAAACCAGCGCGTCAGTGCGCTTTCCGGCTGGTAGCGTAGCCACATCCACGCCATTTCGACCAGCAAGGCGCGCACACGCCGGTTGCCTTGCTTGCTGATGCCTTGGTCGATATGGCTTTCGCCACTGTCGTAGGGTTGCGGCACCAAGCCTACGCAGGAGCCGACCTGGCGCCGATTGTCGAAATCGCGCCAGAATAATTCGAGCACAATGCGCATCGCACCCACCTTGCCGATGGCCTTGAGCCGGGTCAGAGTGGCGATGCGCTCTTGGGTGCTTTCTGGCAGTTGCTTGACCAGGGCCTTTTCTAACGCCAGCAGTTGCTGCTCGGCCAGCTCCATGCGTACGCTTTCCCGGCGCAGCCGCTGCTGTAACTCGGGCGCTAGTGCGCTGCCGTCGTGACATCTGACGTCACCATCGGCCAGTCGCCTGGCAAAGTGACTATCCATGCTGTCCCAGCAGCCAACGGTGCGCAATAGCTTGCGGATGCGGTCGCGATGTTGTCCGCATTCCTTTTGCAGTTCACCGCGGTCACGTACCAGCTGGCGTTGCGCTTCCGCGGCAGACTCCGGTATCCGGATGACATGCATGCGGTCGCGTTCGCCGCGTAGCCAGGCGCGCAAGCAGGTGAGCAGTTTGATCGTGTCTAAACGGTCGGTCTTGGCACGTCGTGCGTGCCGCTCTACCGGGATGCTGGCCGGATCAATGACTAGCGCTTCATAACCGAGTTGGATGAGCGCTCTGGCGATCCAGAAACCGTCCTGCCCCGCTTCGTACATGACGACCACGCGCAGCGGCTGAGCTAGTCCCCATTTTTGTTTGGTCTCTTCAATCACCGCTACGGCTTGCTCTAGCCGTTTCTGAGCAGCTTCATCGGCAACGGTGTGCATCGCAGGGTGTTCTCGTTTGCTATCGTGCAAGCCTATCTTCCAGCTCGCTTTGGATAATTCAAACGCCACAGCCAAAGTAGTCATCTCTGGCGTAAAATCTGTGATAAGAGTCGATTCCATTTTGATCTCCTTAAATTGATTGTTCGTACTTTTATTTTAGGGCGGGGAGATTTGGGATCGACTCTTTTTTTTAAATCATAGGATCTACAGGCCGGCATGCCTGCAAACCCGCATGGAATATGCGCCGCAGCGGGGGGGCTCATTTTTAAGGGCAAGCAAGCCTGGGCTCAGGCGAATAAGTTTGCGTCAAAAAGCCTTTGTATGTCACTCTTTGCTGTCAACTTTCCCCGATTAGATAGGCGCACATGCTTCACTTCCGTTTTTCCATCCTGATCTCACTGATCTGCTTAGCCTTGGCCGCCTATTGGGGTTACACCCATGGGGGTATGGCAGCGGCCGCCAGCGCGCTCGGGCTTACGTTGATCTTGGCGGTATTAGAGATTTCGCTTTCTTTTGATAATGCGGTGGTGAATGTCTCTGTTTTAAAAAACTGGGACGCCTACTGGCAAAACTTGTTTTTAACCTTGGGCATCGTGCTGGCAGTGTTCGGGATGCGCTTGCTGTTTCCTCTGGTGGTGGTGGCGCAGGCGGCTGATTTGGGCTTGCTGGAGGTGGGGCGACTGGCGCTACACAATCCCAAAGAATTTTCTACGCATCTGATTGCCCACCATGCCGAGGTAGCGGCATTTGGCGGGGTATTTTTGCTCTTGGTGTTTCTGAATTTTCTTTTGGACGAGAAAAAAGAATTGCACTGGTTAGGCCATGTGGAAGAAAAGCTCGCCTTATTCGGCAGGATAGGATCGGTGCCGGTCTTGCTCGCTTTGGCGGTGGTGCTGTCGAGTATTAGTCTGGTGGGCGCAAAGCAACAGTTGGCCGTGTTATTAGCCGGGGTGTGGGGCATCATCACCTATGTCGGTGTCGATTTTGTCAGTAACTTGCTGGAGAAAGAAGAACTCACCGGCGTCGATCTGGGCGGTGTCGTAAAACGTGGTGGCATAGGCGGTTTTCTCTATCTGGAAGTGCTGGATGCCTCCTTCTCTTTCGATGGCGTGATCGGTGCCTTCGCGATCACCAGCGATGTGGTCTTGATCATGCTGGGATTGGCCATCGGTGCCATGTTCGTGCGTGCCATGACGGTTTATCTGGTAAGGCAAGGCACCTTGGAGAAATATGTGTATCTGGAACATGGTGCACATTATGCGATCGGTATTTTGGCCCTGATCATGTTTGCCAGTATCAAATACCATATCCCTGAATTGTTTACGGGCTTAGTCGGGGTGAGTTTTATTTTTGCTTCCTTGTGGTCATCGATTAAACATCAACGCTCAGAAAAACAGCTTTAAATCACTCTTTTATCCAAAAGCATAGCGATACGCTCGGGGGCAATATGCCAGTCTTTGAGTATTGCTTCACTATGTTGCCCTGGCGTGGCAGGTGGCGCGCTGACCGCTGTTTGGCTGCGACTAAAGCGCGGCGCCGGGGCCGGTTGGCTAACTCCTGCCACTTCGATAAAACTGGCACGCGCCAGATTATGCGGATGTTGCGGTGCTGCTGCCATGTCTAATACCGGGGCGAAGCATACTTCGCTGCCTTCCATCAAGTCACACCATTCGCGTTGCGATTTGGTTTTGAAGATGGCGGCCAGCTTTTGTTTCAGCTGCTGCCATAGCTGCCTATCCATTTGCGCGTCGAAGCTGGGATCGCTGATCTCACACAAGCGTAATAATTGCGCATAAAACTGCGGTTCTATCGCACCGATAGAGACAAATTTACCATCGGCGCAGGCATAATTATCGTAAAAATGGGCCCCGCCATCGAGCAGATTCGCCGCGCGCTGATCTTGCCATGCACCAAAGGCGCGAAAGCCGTAAATCATGGAACCGAGCAAGGCCGAGCCCTCTAGCATCGCGGCATCGATGACTTGTCCTTTACCCGAGCCGCGCGCCTCTAGCAGTGCGCACAGCACACCGAAGGCCAGCAGCATACCGCCGCCACCAAAATCGCCCACCAGATTGAGCGGCGGAGGCGGTGGCGTGTCGGCGCGCCCCATGGCCTGCAACATGCCACTGAGTGCCAGATAATTGATGTCGTGCCCAGCGGCCTGTGCCAGCGGCCCGGTCTGACCCCAGCCGGTCACACGTCCATACACCAGACTAGGATTCCGGGCCTGACAAGGCTCAGGACCCAAGCCTAGGCGCTCCATCACACCGGGGCGGAAACCCTCGATCAGAACGTCGGCGTGCTGCACCAAATCGAGCAGTAATTCGCGCGCCTCGGGCTGTTTTAGATCCAGCGCTAGCGAACGGCGACCACGCGCCATCACATCAAATTTGGTACCCAGCATAGGGAAGGGATTCGCTGCGCCAACGAGCGCTTTACGGTCGATTCGTATCACCTCGGCACCCATGTCGGCCAGCATCATGGCCGCAAACGGGCAAGGGCCTAGCCCCACCATTTCTATAACGCGTAATCCTGCCAAGGGTCCGGCCATGGTATGTCTTTCGTCTGGGATTGCAATTACAGAGAACGGGCGATAATCTCTTTCATGACTTCATTGGCGCCGCCGTAGATTTTTTGCACTCTGGCATCCACATACATCTGGGCAATCGGGTATTCCAGCATATATCCATAACCGCCAAATAATTGCAGACACTGATCCACCACTTTACACTGCAAATCGCTGACCCAGTATTTCGCCATCGAGGCTAGTTCGGCGTCCATGCGACCCTCTATCATATCGACGATGCAGCGATCGATGAAGGTACGCGCGATGGTCGCTTCGGTCTTGATTTCTGCCAGTACAAAGCGGGTGTTCTGCATCTCTATCAGAGCCTGGCCAAAGGCCTTGCGTTGCTTACAGTGTTCTACCGTCAGGCGCAGGGCGCGTTCTATGCTTGCCACTCCGCCGACACCGAGTATGGTGCGCTCGTAAGGTAGTTCGGTCATCAGTTGGCTAAAGCCTTTTCCTTCTACCCCACCCAAAATGTTTTCTACCGGCACGCGGATATTATCGAAAAACAGCTCGCAGGTATCCTGGCCTTTTTGGCCCATTTTTTCGAGTATGCGGCCGACCTTAAAGCCCGCGCAATTCTCTGTTTCCAGCAGCAGCAAAGAGACGCCCTTGGCACCGGCCTCAGGATCGGTCTTGCACACCACCACGATCAGATCCGCCAGATAACCGTTAGAGATAAAGGTCTTGGAGCCATTGAGCAGATAGGCGTCACCGTCTAGCAAGGCAGTGCTGCGTATGCCTTTTAGATCCGATCCTGCGCCCGGCTCGGACATGGCGATCGCCGCCACCATTTCGCCGCTGGCTAATTTGGGCAGGTATTTTTCTTTCTGGGCTTGGGTACCCTGGTTTAACAGATAATGCGCGACTATCGCATGTACATGGATGCCGAAGGCGCTATCGCCAGCACTGGCAAGTTCTTCAAATACCACGCATTGATAAGCAAAATTACCGCCAGCGCCACCATATTGTTCCGGGATATCGGCCAATAACATGCCCATCTCGCCGGCCTTATTCCACAGCTTGCGGTCGACATGTTGTTGCTGCTTCCAGGCGTCCTGATGTGGTGTAATTTCGCTCGCGATAAAACGTCTTACGGCATCCCTAAAACTTTCTAATTCTGGTGTCATCCAGGCGGATTGGTAGTTCATGCTTGTCCCTTAAAAATTTTAACTGGCGCGGTACATGGTGACTACGCAAGCGCCCCCGAGACCCAGATTGTGTTGCAAGGCGATTTGTGCACCGGCTACCTGGCGCGCACCTGCGCTGCCGCGTAACTGATGGGTCAGCTCAAAACACTGCGCCAGCCCAGTTGCGCCTAAAGGATGGCCTTTCGATAGCAAGCCACCGGAAGGATTGGTCACCACTTGGCCACCATAAGTATTGTCGGCATCGCAAATAAATTTATCCGCACCGCCCTCTGGGCACAGACCCAGCGCTTCGTAGGTAATCAGCTCGTTATGCGCGAAACAGTCATGCAACTCGACCACATCAAGATCCTCAGGGCCAATGCCGGCTTGGCGGTACACCTGCGCGGCGGCAGCCTTGCTCATGTCGTAACCGACTAAGCGCATCATGTCATCGGATTCAAAGGTGGATGGGGTATCGGTCGTCATGGCTTGCGCTGCGATATACACGCTGGTGTTTAGGCCGCGCGCTTTAGCAAAAGAGGCTGATACCAGCACCGCTGCCGCCGCACCGCAGGTCGGTGGACACGCCATCAGCTTGGTTATCACACCTGGCCATATCATGGTGGAATTAAGCACCTCTTCGGCGCTCACGACCTGCTTGAACACTGCCAGGGGATTATTCGCGGCATGCTGGCTGGCTTTGGCGCGGATTTTGGCAAAGGCGTCTAGCGGGGTGCCGTATTTTTGCATATGTGCCAGACCAGCACCACCAAAATAGCGCAAGGCCAGCGGGATCTGCGGCATGCCCACCAATTGATCGGTGACCGCATCGAAGGCATCAAACGGACTCGGTCTGTCTTGAAAAATCGAACCCAGAGCGCCCGCACTCATCTGTTCAAAACCCAGCACCAGCACACAATCGAGCGCGCCGCTAGCGATCGCCTGACGTGCCAGAAACAAGGCGGTGGAACCGGTCGAGCAATTGTTGTTGACGTTGAAAACGGGGATGCCAGTCATGCCGACTTTGTACAAGGCTTTCTGACCGCTGGTCGAGTCGCCATACACATAACCTACGTAAGCTTGTTGTATGTCCGCATAGGCGATACCCGCATCGGCTAGCGCCATGCGTGCGGCGGCCGCGCCCATCTCGTCATACGGCCCAGTGGCGCTGGGTTTGGTGAAGGGGATCATACCTACGCCGGACACAAAGACTTGATGACTCATACAGACTCCAGTAGATTTTTTGCAAGTAGAGAGTAATTAGGTCATTCGACCTATAGCGTGCAAATTATAGGTCAGCCCTACTATTTGTCAATGGCTGTGGGATAATTTACCGGCTTAAGGCTTACGCAAAATTGTTGCGCGCTAGGCGCGCCGCCGAAAACCCTAGCCTGGTACGGGAGGCTAAATCCTGTTACTTACCCATTTATCCTGACATGAATACCACAGCTAGCACTCACCCACTCAAGAGCAAGACCTCGCTCACCACAGAAAAAGGTTTGGGCCGTGCGCTGGAGATTTTGCATGCGGCGCGACGAATTTTTGCCAGCGAAGGTTATGCCGGTCTAAGTATGCGGCGGGTCGCTAGCGATGTCGGCATCAGTTTGAGCAATGTGCAGCATTACTACAAAAGTAAAGATATTCTGATCGAAGCCATGCTGCAGTTCAGCATGAATAATTTTCAGGCCAAGGTCGACGCGATTGCCGCCAATATGGATGGACGCGACCGCATACAACGGCTGGACAGCACGATACAGATGTTCCTGGATGAATTAAGCGACCCGGTCACGCATGGAGTATTTTTTGAGATTTGGGCGCTGGCAGAGCGAAATGAATTTGCCTCTAATCTGATGGATAAGATGTTGGCGCGTGAAAGAAAAGCAATTTTCAAATTAATTCAGGGTATTTCACCGGCAATTTCGGATGAGCAAGCCATGCTCAGAGCGATCTTAATCGTCGCGCAAGTCGAAGGTTTAATGCTATTCCGCTTGCATAAACGCAGCCCGGGCGGCGAGGTCGCGCATATCCATGCGGCGCTGCGGCAAGCCGTGTTGAATCTGGCGACGCAGCCCTAAGTATCTATTTTTTATTCAGCAATTCTTGCCGCTGTTTTTCGTAGCTTTCATAGCTAGTTTTATTTTTTGCCAGACAGTTATTTCTTTCATTTCTATCGTCGATTTTTTTACAGGCGTCGATCGCCTGCTCTTGCATGATGTCGTAAGGGATTGCACAGCCTGCCAGTCCGCATAAAATCAAGCAGCTAGTCGCGAGTGTCGTCGTTATCTTTAACATGTCTTGGCTTCCGATACAGGGCAAATGCAATTGGTGGAGTGAGTTAGAGTGAGCCTAAGCAAAAAAGTTTCACACTTCCTAAGTTCTCGCTGACTTATTAATCTTGCTTTCTTTTTATTACTCCACTAGCATGGGCGAGTTCTTTTCCACCCACAACGCCCATGCACAGCCTGCCCGAGTTACGAGAACTGGAACGTCTGATTAAGCTAGGCGCTGGCCATCTGGAAAGCCAGGTAGTGTGCCAAGTGACTGCCGCCGCGCAGACTTATCCCGTGTATCAACTGAGCCTGGGGAATCCAGATAAAAGTCTGCCTGCGATAGGATTTTTTGGCGGCATCCACGGGCTGGAGCGTATCGGTACGCAAGTCTTATTATGTTTTTTGCGTGGTCTGATTACCCGTCTGAGCTGGGATAAGAGTCTGCATCATCTCTTGCAAGAAGTGCGGCTAGTATTCATGCCCTTAATCAATCCGGCCGGCATGGCAGACAATACCCGTTGCAATTTTCAGGGTGTCGATCTGATGCGCAATGCGCCGGTAGAGGCCTTGGGCAAGGTACCATTTTTACTTGGCGGGCATCGCTACAGCCCGCGTCTGCCTTGGTATCGAGGGGTACTCGGAAGTGAGATGGAGTTAGAAAATCTGGCTCTGTGTCGTGTCGTCAGCGACGAATTACTCAGCCGCCCATTTAGCATTGCGCTCGATTGCCATTCTGGCTTTGGCTTACGCGATCGCCTGTGGTTTCCACATGCGCATAGCGTACATCCAATCTCGCATCTGGCAGACATCCTGGCGCTGGAAGAATTATTCGAACAGAGCCACCCGAATCACCGTTACCTGTTTGAGCCTCAGAGTCTGCAATATCGTACCCATGGCGACATCTGGGATTATCTCTATCTGCAAGCGCAACAAGATCCCGGCAAAACTTTTTTACCACTGACGCTGGAGATGGGCTCCTGGTTATGGGTTAAGAAAAACCCAAGGCAATTGTTCTCACGCCATGGCATGTTCAATCCTACCGCGCAACATCGCCTGCAAAGAGTCTTGCGCGGGCATACAGTTTGGCTGGATTTTTTAATTCGTGCCGCCTGCGGTCATGAGAATTGGTTGGCCACTGGCCCACGCCGCTGTCGTCAGCAAGAACGCGCGGTCGCGCGCTGGTATCGCCCATGAGCAGCAGCGCGCCCACACAGCCCGGCACTTGGGTCTTATTGCGCGGCTTGATGCGTGAGCAAAGACATTGGGGCGCTTTCCCGGCGCAATTTCAAACTGAGTTCGCAGCCCCCGTCATCTGCCTCGATTTTGCTGGCAATGGCAGTCTGCATGCGCAAGCCAGCGCCAGTAATGTGGCGGCCATGTGGCAAGATCTACGCAGGCAATTGCAGCAACTCGGACATAGCCCACCTTATCGGGTGCTGGCTTTATCCTTAGGCGCGATGGTGGCAGTCGACTGGGCCAGACAGTTTCCACATGAGGTAGAAAAACTAGTCTTGATCAATACCAGCCTGGCGCCCTTTAACCCGTTTTATCAGCGTCTCAGACCGCAAAATTATCCAGCTTTGCTGCGTTTTTTGTGCACAGCCTCCTTAGCCCAGCGCGAAGCCCTGATCTTGCGCCTGACCAGCCAGCAAAGCGCTAGCGCAGCGGCGCCAGCTATTTTGCAACAGTGGATCAGCTATGCCAGACTATGCCCTAGCACGCGGCGCAATATTTTGCGCCAGCTGTACGCCGCCATCAGTTATCGCGCCGCCCCAGAGGCCCCCACCGTGCCGCTGCTATTACTCGCTGGGCAGCAAGATAGATTGGTGAATGTACAGTGCTCGATCACCCTGGCGCAGCGCTGGCGCTGTCCGCTCAGGCTACATCCGCATGCCAGTCACGATATCCCGCTCGATGACGCGGACTGGGTAATACAGCAAATCAGACTGTGGCTGAACCAAGTCGAAGTTTAAGACTAAAAATTTTCTAAACTCTCAAACCTGAATGCTCACTATGCAAACCGACTACCCAGCGATCATCGCCTTGCTGTCCGACTATTTCGACGGTCTGTATCGCAGTGATAGCCAATTGCTGGCAAGCGTGTTCCATCCCAGCGCACAATATTTCTGCGCCAGCGACGGCAGCCTGTTGCACCTGACTATGCAAGAGTATTTCCCCATCGTCGCCCAGCGCGAGTCTCCCGCTAGTCGCCATGAAGCGCGCCGGGATCGTATACTATCGATAGAGCTAGCCGGGCCGGTGACCGCTTTTGCGCGCCTGGAATGTGCGATCGGTCCCAAATTTTTCACCGATCTGCTGACCCTGATCAAACTAGAGGGACGCTGGCAGATTATCTCCAAAGTGTTTCACTACGATTTGCAGCCGCTACCCGGATAAAGCAGGTACGACAGGCGTTGGCTTTGGTAAGGCAAAAGCGTTCACCATTTGAGCCGTATTAAATTTAAACCATGCCGCTAACGCGCATATTCCATGCGGGTTTGCAGCCATGCTGGCTGGAGAGGCGCATGGAATATGCGCGAGCGGGGTGTTCACTATTTTTTTTCATAAAAACTACAGTTTTTTCTGATATGCGCATGACTTCAAGCTGCGCTATTTGCTGAAAGCTTACTGAAAGACAGATAGCGGTATGATTTGTCCAATTCTGGAATCTCTTGATTTCCTGATCTCATTACAAGAAAGAGCCGTTCATGTCGTTTGCCGTTCGCCCACTTTGCATCACCCTATCGATCAGCCTGTTATGGCTGGCGCTGGCACCGGTGCAGGCTGAGGATCACAAGGTGCAGTGCATCGTTCCGGCCAAGCCTGGCGGCGGCATGGATCAGACTTGTAAGCTGGCGCGGCAAGCGATGCCAGCTAGCGATATGCAGATCAATTATTTGCCAGGTGGGGTCGGTGCGGTAGCCTGGAGTTCTATCGTGGCGCAGCGCAAGAATGAACCGAATACCCTGGTGGCGTATTCAGGCGGCTCCTTATTGAATCTGGCGGAGGGTAAATTTGGTCGCTCTGAACCTAGTCATGTGCGCTGGGTGGCAGCGATAGGCACCGATTACGGCATGATCGCGGTGCGCGCCGATTCACCTTACCAAAATTTGCGTGATTTGATGAAGGCCATCAAAGACAAGCCTGCGGCGGTGGCGATCGGCGCCGGTGGCACCATCGGTAGTCAGGATTGGCTCAAGATGGCGCAGCTCTCGAAACAATCGAAGATCGATCCTAAGAGCTTGAGGTTGGTGGCGTTTGAGGGCGGTGGTGAATCTTTCACTGCGCTATTGGCTGGCCACGTACAGGCAGTCTCTGGCGACGCCTCAGAAGCGAGTCTACATGCGCGTGAAGGCAAGATACGGGTATTGGCGGTATTGTCGGACGCGCGCTTGCCGGGTCCGCTGGCGAACGTGCCGACGGCGCACGAACAAGGTTACGACGTCACCTGGCCGATTATTCGCGGGGTCTACATGGGGCCGCAGGTCAGCGAGGCGGAATATCAAAAATGGGTGAGTCACTTCCAGACTGTGATGGCGACCCCAGCCTTTGATGAAATGCGCAAGGCGCATGGTCTGTATCCGTTTGCCATGACTGGCAAAGCCCTGACTGACTACATAGAACGCGCAGTACAAAATTACCGCACGCAGGCGCAAGAGTTTGGTCAGGTACGTTAGCTAGCAGTTTGCAGTAAAAGTAAGCGCGCAATAAATTTGATCGCTATACCCGCTTCATCCATAAACATTCATAAATAAAAAATTAGATCCCATCACGGAGTAGACAAAATGATTTCAAAATCACTCATAGTCAGCGCTATCACAGGTCTTAGTTTCAGTCTGTCGGCTTGGGCGCAATTGCCGGCCGGCTATCCGGCCGATTACAGCAAGATCGTCGATGCCGCGAAAAAAGAAGGCAAAGTGGTGATTTATAGCGCCACCGATACTAAGGCGGTCGAGCCTTTGATCAAAGATTTCAAGAGCATCTACCCGGAATTGCAGGTCGAATACAACGACATGAATTCCACCGAAGTCTATAACCGCTATATTTCTGAAATGGCGGCCGGCGGCAATAGCGCGGATCTGTTGTGGTCATCCGCCATGGATCTGCAAATTAAATTGGCTTCGGATGGCTATGGCCTGAGTTATGCCTCACCAGAAATCAGCAATATCCCAGCTTGGGCAATCTGGAATACGACCGCCTACGGCACCACTTTTGAGCCGGCCGTATTTGTCTACAATAAGCGTCTGGTGAGCGCGGATGAAGTGCCTAAGACCCACGCCGAGTTTGCCAAGCTAATTAGCACCAACACCGGAAAATTCAAAAACAAGGTGACGACTTACGATATCGAAAAATCGGGTGTCGGCTTCATGTTCATCACTCAGGACAGCCGCGAGAATACTGATTTTTGGAATCTGGCCAAGGCCTTTGGTACCGCTAGCGTGCGGGTACAGTCTTCTACCGGCACCATGTTAGAGCGCATCTCGTCCGGTGAAAATCTGCTCGGTTACAACATCCTCGGTTCTTATGCTCTGGCCAGAGCCGCCAAAGATCCTTCGATAGGCGTGCAATTTTCTACCGACTACACGCTGATCCTGGCGCGTGTGATGTTTATCAGCAAAGCCGCTAAACACGCCAATGCGGCCAAGCTTTGGCTTGATTACACACTCTCCAAGCGCGGTCAAAATATTATCGCCAATGAGGCGAATTTATTTTCTATCCGACCCGATGTCACTGGCGAAGCCAATCCTAGAGGCTTGGCAAAAAGAGTCGGTGCGGGCATGAAGCCTTTGCCGGTTAATCCTATGCTCTTGCAATATCTGGATCAAACTAAACGCCTGGCTTTCCTGAAGCAATGGAAAGAAACCGCAGGTAAGAAGTAAACCCCTCAATTGTGCGTAGTCGCTGTTGCAGACCTGAGCCGTGACTACGCGCTCTCTTCCCCTTTTTATATTTGCATGCGTTAGCGTCCTTGGATCTGATGTAGGCTAAGCACATACTTTTTAATTTGAACAGGGCATCTTATGCACACCCCCGCTCTCGCGCCCCCCGCTAAATGGTCGCACCTCAACTGGCCACGCGGTTTGGTCGTTACTTTGGCCTTGTTGGTGATCTTTACGCCGATTTGTCTGATATTTTTTCAGAGTTTTTTGTCGGCGCCCTTCTTTGCGCCTATCAAAGAATTTACCTTTGATTCCTATCGTTTCATTTTTGATGATCCGGATTTTCGCGACGCTTTCTGGAATGGTCTGATACTCGCCAGTGGCCTGGCCGGGATCGCGGTGCCGCTCGGTGGCATGTTGGCGTTTTTGATGACGCGTACCGATCTGCCAGGGCGCAGCTGGATAGAACCGATGTTACTGGTGCCGATTTTTGTCTCGCCTATGGTGATGGCGTTCGGCTATGTGGTGGCGATGGGGCCAGTCGGCTTTTATACGCTGTGGATCAAGCAATTGACCGGCGTGGAACCATGGAATATTTACTCCTTCTTTAGCATCGTGCTGATCGCAGGACTGACCCATGTGCCGCACGTGTATCTGTATTCTTCTTCGGCTTTGAAGAGTCTAGGCTCCGATGTGGAAGAGGCCGCTCGTGTGGCAGGTGCTTCACCGTTTCAGGTGGCTTTGCATGTTTCCCTGCCTATGATCATGCCAGCGCTGGCATTTGCCGCGGTACTGGTGTTTTTCCTCGGCTTTGAAGTGTTCGGACTGGTGCTGGTCTTAGGTGATCCTGAGGGCCATCTGGTGTTGGCCACCTATTTGTATAAATTGACGAATAAACTCGGTACCCCTTCTTACCATCTGATGGCGGCAGCGGCAGTCTGTCTGGTGGCGGTCACCATGCCTTTGGTGATGATACAGCGCTGGTTACTCAAATCTGCGAATAAATATGTCTCCATCAAGGGCAAGGGCGCACGTCAAAAACCCCTGCCTTTGGGACGCTGGAAATGGTTGGCATTTGCGGTGTTGGCGGCTTGGTTGGCCTTCACTATCGTGATCCCGTTGTCGGGGATCGTCTTGCGCGCTTTTGTTTCGTATTGGGGTGAAGGCGTGCAACTGGCTGATGTGCTGACCTTGCAACATTTCCGCGATATTTTAGAGCAGCCTTCGCTGATGCGCGGTATTTTGAATACTGTCTTGATCGGCGTTATCGGTGGTGCCTTGGCTGTCATCTGTTATGCCGCGATTGCGCTGGCGATGCATAGAAAACCGGATGGCATTACCCGTCTGCTCGACTACAGCGTGCTGGTGCCGCGTGCCATTCCAGGTTTATTGGCAGGTCTGGCATTTTTATGGGTATTTTTGTTCGTGCCTAGCTGGCTGGAAGGCGGGCTCAAGCACTTCGACAATCCTGTGGCGCTGTGGTTAATGGACAATTTGATCCCGCCGTTGCGTGAAGTGCGCTCCACCATCTTTTCAGTCTGGCTGGCGTAT
The DNA here is from genome assembly GCF_003955735.1 of Undibacterium parvum. NCBI lineage: Bacteria > Pseudomonadati > Pseudomonadota > Betaproteobacteria > Burkholderiales > Oxalobacteraceae > Neoundibacterium > Neoundibacterium parvum. Next base: position 2,237,507 of record NZ_CP034464.1, read on the forward strand.
TCGGTGGTCTGGATGGCGTATGGTCTGCGGCTGATCTCCACTGCCTTGTTGCAGGTAGGACCAGAGCTGGAAGAAGCCGCACGTGCGGTCGGTGCCAGCCGTGGCCAGGTGACGCGCGATGTAACTCTGCCCTTGGTGAAGTTTGGCCTGATGGGTGCCTGGTTGATGGTGTTTCTGATCTTTGAACGTGAATACTCTACCGGTGTGTATTTGCTGTCACCTGGTACTGAGGTGATCGGTGCCTTAATCGTCTCGCTGTGGGCGGGCGGTTCAGTCGATCTGGTGGCTGCACTATCTTTCATCAATATCGCGCTGGTCGCTGTTGGTCTGGGTCTGGCACTACGTTTCGGCGTCAAGTTAAGCCATTAAAAAATCGTCTTAGAACAAACGAATACCTACAAAATTAAGAGAGCACATTATGTCTGAATTACGCGTCAATGAATTAACCCTGGAATACGGTTCCGGTGCTACTGCCAATCCTATTCTCAAGGGCGTTTCCATGAATCTGGAACGCGGCGAAGTGGTGGCCTTGTTGGGACCATCCGGTAGTGGAAAAACCACGCTGTTACGCGCCGTCGCAGGGTTGGAAACACCTAAGACCGGTAGTATCCATATCGGTGAACGTAAAGTGTTTGATGGCGCTGCGCATTTAGAGATTCCGGCCGAGCAACGCAATCTGGGTCTGGTATTTCAATCCTACGCACTGTGGCCGCACAAGACCGTTAACGACAACGTAGGCTACGGGCTAAAGCTGCGCAAGATGAACGGCACCGATATTGCCGCCAAGGTCAAAGAAGTCTTGGCGCAACTCGGCCTGGCACACTTGGGTGAACGTTTTCCGCATCAATTGTCGGGCGGTCAGCAACAGCGGGTGGCGATAGCCCGTGCGCTGGTGTACAACCCACCCGTCATTTTGCTGGATGAGCCACTCTCGAATCTGGACGCCAAATTGCGTGAAGAGGCGCGCGCCTTCTTGCGTGAACTGATCGTGCGACTGAATTTATCGGCACTGATGGTGACGCATGATCAGGGTGAGGCGATGGCGATTTCCGATCGTATTTTATTACTTAACAATGGCGTGATTGAGCAGCAAGGCACACCGCAAAGTATGTACGAAACACCGGCTACCTTGTTTACTGCTGAATTCATGGGCAGCAATAACCGCCTGCGCGGAAAAATCGTACAGCGTGACGGCGAGTTTGCCACCATCGATGTCAACGGTAGCAAGCTCAAGGCAACTTTGCGCGGAAAGCATGTAGGCGAGGAGGCGACTGCCATCATCCGCCTGGAAAAAGTGCGCCTGTCATCTACCCAGACCGATAATGCGATCAAACTACCTTTGACCACCTGCATGTATTTGGGGGATCGCTGGGAATGTCTGTTCGGCCATGCCGGTAGCGAGGGCAGTCTACGCGCCTATTCCCCGTTCAAATTAGAGCAGGGCGAATACTGGTTGCAACTGGATGCCGATAAGCTGTGGCTGTATTGATTTTTAGAAAAAACCCTTAGCCGCAGTAAGTAGTAAATAAAAAAATCCGGATGAAATATCCGGATTTTTTTTATGCCGCACTTTTAGTGCTGACTGATCACTAGGCTTTGATAGCCCGCATCGTTACGGATTTCATGTTCCGAAAACGGTACTTTTAACCAGTGTTTATTCGCATAATATTCACTGAAATTACTGTAGCGCCGCGAGGCCGGGTCGTCCGATAGCGAGTGGCTTAGCATGCTGTAGGCCTCCACCCCATGTGGCTGAAATCTCACCACTTGCATATAGGTATTGCCGTTAGGATTCAGGTCCATGCTATAGCCACCCTGATCTAGCTGATTCTCAGAGCAACTGACCGTGAAATAACCTGAGTATTCACAACCGCCATACAGACCTATGCGTCTTTGATTGCGAGTGAGGAACAGCGTTTCGGCGCGCGTTGCCAACATACCGAAACCACTGGCCTGCACCCGCACGACCGCCGCCGCAAAAGCCTGTTGCAGATAGCCGCTGGCTGCAGGTTTCAGGTCGCGTGGCGTGTGGATCGCATCGCTGGCATTAAATTGCACTTGATACAGCTGCGCTTCGGGTAACAGCGAGGCGCGCCGCCAGAACTCATCCCAGACATGGGCTGCGCGCGCGCCAGGATTGCCGGTATTGTCCCAGGCCCGCAAGGCGGCGCAGGCGGCCCGCACATCGATCGCGCTACCAGGGAAACTCTGGCCAGTCTCAGGATCACTGTATAGATTTATTTGCGGCGCGGCGCAAACCAGCGCTATCGCCTGAGACTTGAAGAGTTCGGCTGTCAGCGCCCGGCTGTTGAGCACCATCAGCTTCAGCGTTTCTATACTTGCTTTATTTCCGGGATAGCCATCCTGCCCATCCAAGCGTCCTTGCGCCATAAGATGGCCGAGACGAGTACGCATAGACAAAGAAAAATTCCCGGTATCGCCCATGATGTCGGGGTAGCCGCTCATTAGCTGCTTGGGATTAGTGCTCCAATAGCTGTCGTTCATATTGGCAACATAGTCGCTGCGCTGCAGACTTGGCATACGGGCGGCGCCCAGTGCTCCGGCTTGTGCCGAATCGGGATCGGTTTTCCAGTCGCAACTACTGCGCGCACCGTCAAAAAACGGGATGCGTGCCAATTGCGGAATCGCGCCCAACATCTGGCCTATCGGGGTGGTGCAGTCTGCGGACTGGGCCGCGCTGACGTTGGGTACCGCACCAATATCGGCATACCAGACCTTACTGCTGCCGCGCCCTATCGCTGCGGTGTTAACCCAGGGAATGGCTAACTCTTGTTTTTGGATGCGAATAAATTCATCCAGAGAACTGGCCTGGTTCCAGCGTAACCAGTTACGAAAACTGCGAAAATTGTCGGCATTGATGTCGCGTATTGCAAACGCAGTGTTGGTATTCCAGGCCAGTGCCGGATTGAGTAAGCCCAGATTGACCATGGGCCCAAATTCGGAGCGATACAGAGTACGTTTCACTTGCCCCACGCGGCCATCGGCTTGCAACACATCCACGCTTAATTTGACGGCCTTCATCTTGACTTTTTTACCGTCGCGCAGATAGGCGCTAGTATCGTCGCTGGCCAGACTGAGTTCGAAGAAGCCAAAGCGGCGGGCGGTCGAGACCGTATGGCTCCAGGCGACATTGTCGTTATAGCCTATCAAGATGACCGGCACTCCCAGAAACGAGGCCCCGCTGACATTGATTTTGCCGGGGATGCTGAGCTGCGTCTGATAAAAGCGATCAGGTCCGCGCCAATACCAATGCGGATTACCAAACAGCAGTGGACTAGCAGTATCGCTGGCGGCACTGCCATAAGCGATCATATTGCTGCCTACGCCATGCTTGCCGCCTACCTGCATAGCAGGTAGTTTGATGTGTTCGGGTAAGAGTTTTTGTGGAAGCGATTGTTTCTGCATCACAGGACTATTTGTCGGTGGCTGCGCGCTGGCGATGCTGTTGAGCCAGTTGCTATAGCCACCGGCCAGATTGGCAGCCACCATACGTCGGTAGATGTCTTCGGTTTCTATAGGCCGCAGCCAGGCCGCATAACGGCAGGTACGGTGTGCGGTATTGCTGCTATTTTTTAGATGCTGCAGATAGCGGTTATAACCTGCCGCAAAACCTGCGATCAGTTCGCGCAAGTCGGTATTTTGTGCGGCTTTGGCAGTGGCAATCACGCTCGCTGAAATTATATGTTTATGATAAAAATCAGAGTCCAGATTGGCGGCCGCTTCTAGGGTACTGCCGTTCAATGGCCCTGCCTCGGCACCCAGATACAGCGAACGCTCACCACGGTAGGTGATAAAGGCATCGGCCATAGTGCAGAGATTATCTTCGGCCTGAGCGTAGCCATAACCGTAGCCCAAATTACGCCAATTATCCGCCTTGATGTGTGGCACACCCAAACTGGTGCGGCGGATTTCGGCGTGATAGTGATGATGCAGGTCAAAATTTGGTGGGCTGAATTGCTGATTTTCTAGAACATTGCTGGCCGCAAAACTGAATAGCGGGCAGACCAAGGCGAGCAGCGCGCACTTGGTTGTAACAGGCATGCTTGGTGGTGTCATTATGATTCCTTATTGAGTCTTCAATCGGAACAGAAAATGGCCGTGCATGAGCGCTGAAGCCTGCGGCCAGTGTGTCTAAAAAGCTAATTTAGAGCCTCATTATTGGTAAAAATGTAATTTATTGCAATGTTTCTTTGGTAATCCTTTGCTAATCATTTGCGAGTTTATATTTGCTATGCATAGTTGCAATAAAATCGAGTATGCTTACTCTGATAAGTGCATTTAGGCATCTGGTTTTTGAAAGTTTTCATGAAATTAAAGCAGCTCTTGATCTTGTTAGTGTGCCTGCCATCGCTGCTGATGGCGGCCGATGCCGTCCCCGAGCTACCCGCCACCAGCGAAGCGGATGCCGCCTTGGAGAGCATCCCGCTGGCGCCGCCTTCTTCGGCCGCGCAAAAACTGTATTCCGCAGCGAAGAACGATCTTTTGCAAATCCGCGTCTTGCTCAAAAGCGGGCGTACCCAGGCCTCGGTAGGTTCGGGGTTTTTAATTGGTAGTAGCGATTTGGTGGTGACCAATTACCATGTGATGTCGCAAATTGCGCTAGAGCCTGAGGTGTATGTTGGCGAGTTCGTCGATACCAATGGCCAGCGCGGTGATGTCGAATTGTTGGCGGTGGATGTGCTGCATGATCTGGCTGTGGTACGAGTGAGTCGCAAAGGCACTGGATTTTTCAAGGTGCCAGAATTGCCTGCCAAATTATTTGCTCTGACGCAGGGTCAATATTTGTATTCGTTGGGGAATCCTCTCGATCTTGGCTTCGCCATTTCTGAAGGTTCGTACAACGGCATCATAGGCCGGGCTTTTTATGATCAGTTCATGTTTACCGGCCCTATCAATTCTGGTATGAGTGGTGGGCCGAATATCACCGCCGAAGGCAAGATCGCCGGGGTGAATGTTTCTAAGCGCCTCGATGGCGAACTGGTGAGTTTTTTGGTGCCAGCGCGTTTCGTGGTCGAGCTGCTCAATAAAGTGGCGGCACAAGCTGAACAAAAAAAGAAAACGGCGAAAGACTTTAATGCCGAAGTAGCTCAACAACTGATCGCGCATCAAAACGTCATGGTGAACAAATTACTCGAAACGCCTTTGACGCTCAAAGCGCTGGGACCGTATCGGGTGCCGGTCAGGGAATCTGAGCAGGTCCGTTGCTGGGGGCGCTCCAATGCTAAACCCGAGGCGCCGTTTGAAGTCGATCAAATGAATTGCCAGATGGAGTCGGCGATCTATGTTTCGGCCTTGATGCAGACCGGGAATATTGCGATACGGCATACCTTTACCCGTAGCGAAAAACTCGATGCGCTGCGTTTTTCTCATCTGATCAGCAATAGTTTTAAAAATCAAGTTCCGGCCGGGAATAAAGATCAGCGCCTGACAGCGGCAAGTTGTACTGAAGACTTCGTAAAGAATCCAAGTTTGCCCTTACGCGCTGTGTTGTGCGTGCGCGCTTATAGAAAATTTTCTGGGCTGTATGATTTTGCCCTATTCACCGCCAGCACTGACCAGAGTCGCATGAGCCTGCAAAGCCGTATCGATGCGCGCGGGGTCTCGTATGAAAATGGGATGCGGCTATCGCGCCTATTCCTGAACTCTATCAGCATCAACAAAGTGAGCAAGCCATGAAGTCCGCTTACTACATAGAAATTCTCTCGCGCAATGGCGAGGTGCAGCAGCGCCACGGTCTGAGTGGTTTGCCGATACGTCTGGGGCGCGCTTACGACAATGATTTTATTCTCGATGATGTACATACTGCGGCGCATCACGCGGTGGTCGATCTCGATCCGCAAGGGCAACTGTGCCTGATCGATTTGGGTAGCCGCAATGGTCTGGTCTACAAGGGTAAACGCCACACATTGTTGAGCATCGATGGCAATGCAGTGGTGCGTCTGGGGCAAACCAATGTGCGTCTGCGTTCTGCCGATTTTCAGGTCGAGCAAGAAGCTTTCGACACGAATAATTATGCCTGGGAAGGATTGCCACCGGCCTTGACCGGCCTGCTGATGATCTGCATCCTAGGTCTGTTTGGCACCTGGTTATCCGATACCGATAAATTTGCGCCGATACGCTATCTGATTGCCTTAGCGCCAGTACTGGCGACTGGCTTGGTGTGGAGCGGCATGTGGGCTTTTGCCAACCGCCTGTTTGGTGGCCACGCACGCTTTGGTCGTCATCTGTTTATCGCTGCCTGCGGTCTAATGCTCGCTGAACTTTGGAGTTTTAGCAGTGCGCTGCTGGCCTTCGCTTTTTCATGGGAGGTTTTGACACGTTACGGCAGCCATATGTTTGTCGCGATTGCGGGCGCTACTTTGTATTTTCATTTGCTCACCATCAAGCCGCGCCCGAGCCGACGGCTACTGATCACGGTCGTATTTTTGTCGGGGCTAGGATCGGCTCTGGTGTTGATGCTGAACCATCAGCGGTATGGCCGCATGGCAGACGAGTTTTACATGAATGATTTGTTTTCTCCGGCGCTACGCGTCAGCAATAATCATAGTGTCGATGGGTTTATGCTGAAGGCCGATAAACTCAAGGCTGGAGTCGATAAGGGGCGTAAAAAAGCTGCAGATAATATTGGTGGCGAGAGTGATGACACAGAGTGACGTCAAATAATTGCCATTTCAGCCAAACTAATTTAGCTGAGTTAAGATGGTGATTCAGGCGTATGCCTGCCCTCAATTTAACGCTAAGAACTTAATAAGGCTGAACCATGAAACTATATTATTCTGCTGGCGCTTGTTCATTGTCACCGCATATCGTCTTGGAAGAAGCGGGTCTGAAGTATGAGGCGATCTCGGCACCGACCAAGACCCATCAACTGCCGGACGGCAGCGATTATTACAAAATTAATCCACTAGGCTATGTGCCCTTACTGGTGCTGGATGACGGCAGACAATTGCGTGAAGGCCCGGCCATCGTCCAATACATCGCCGACCAGGTACCGGATAAACATCTGGCCCCCGCCAACGGCACTTTTGAACGCTCCAAATTACAAGAGTGGTTAAACTTCATAGGCACCGAAATACATAAGGGTTTCAGCCCGCTGTTTAACCCCGCTACACCGGCTGATTACAAGCCTATGGTGCTGAGCAGATTGGCCGAGCGCTTGAAGTTTACCGATGGTGAGTTGGCAGGTAAACAATATCTGATGGGCGACACATTTACAGTGGCTGACGCGTATCTGTTTACCGTGACCAACTGGGCGCAATTCGTCGGTCTGGATATATCGGGCTTGAGCAATTTGCTGGCCTTCCGCGCCCGCGTGGCAGCTCGCCCGGCAGTGGTAGCGGCGATGACGGCAGAAGGCTTATTGAAGTAAGTGTAGCGCACGGGTTGCTACCGGTTTTAACTGACCGCAACCCGCAACCCGCCTCGGATTCAAATTAAGAAATGCATAATTACAGTAGTACCACCGTCTTATTAATGGCGATACCGGAGCTGAAAGAGATAGCGCCGCGGCACTATGAGGAAATTCTTGATCAGGCAAAACAAGATCGTTCCGCCATCCCATGGAGCCGTTTCAGTGCATTGGCGCTAGGCTGCGCCGCCTTATATTTTTGGTTCCAATTCGGGAGCGGACGACATTTGCAAGACGAATCAATCTGGTCTGCCATCTTCATCAATCTGGGACTCATTTACGTCTTCGACGGTATCGTAGAATATTGCATGCTCAGGATGCTCAGAGATAAAGTGCTGGCGCAATTAGCCAAAGCGCCCCAGAGCGAGGCACAATGTGGATGCGCCTTCTGGCAGCAAAATGGCTTGTAAGGCGCATGGATATTGCGCCTGCCTTTTTAATTTTCTTAAATTTTAATCCCGAATAGGCGCTGCAAGGCCTTAGCGCCTGGCTGACTAATCCCCAGTGCGCGGCTGTCCAGATCGCGTTCTAGCCAGCCGCGTTGCAGCAACAGAGCGAGCAAGGCGGCGCCTAAAGCACCACCCAGATGCGGTCTACGCTCGCTCCAATCCAGGCAGGAGCAGGCGAAGCGTCGTCGCAATTTCAACGTGGCGCTGACATCGACACCGATCTCTTGCAAGCCACTGACGCCAGCTGCACTCAAGGTATAGGCCGGGTCGTCGGATGCGCTAGTCAGTAACCAGCCGCGCTCCATCATGCAGTCGTGAATCTGCACCGCAACAGTACCCGCCATATGGTCGTAGCAAGTACGCGCGCGTCGCAATCTACTCGGTGTATTCGGTACAAACTTGGCTTTGGGGACGCCCGCCAAAGACAGTAAGGCTTCTAGCGCGACGGCCACTTGGCTGCTGGCCAACTGATAGTAGCGATGCTTGCCCTGCGCCATCAGCTTGACCAGGTTTTGTTGCTTGAGTTTCGCTAAATGCACGCTGGTGGTCGAGGGGCTGACCTCAGCCACCACCGCTAATTCGGTGCTGGTTCTGGCGTGCCCATCCATCAGGCAGCATAGGATGCGGGCGCGCGCCGGTTCGGCGATGGCGGCGGCCAGTTGGGACAGTTGGGTGTCAGCGTAGTCTGCATGCATAGTTTGATGGTAAGCGAATTGTCGCAGGCGATCAAGCGCTACACTGCGTTCCATACTTTACTTCTTAAGCACACAAAATGTTTCCATCAAACCCAGTCGCCGCGGTCTGCCATTCTGATCCTTATCCCTATTACCGCAGTCTGCGGGTTGGCCCAGCCTTGCAATTTGATACTGAACTCAAGCTCTGGGTCGCCAGCAGTGCGGCCGTAGTGCGGCAAGTACTGGAGCATCCAGCATGCGTGGTGAGACCAGCGGGCGAGCCTGTGCCACTCGCCATCGCTGCCACTAGCGCTGGGCAAGTCTTTGGCCGTCTGGTCAGAATGAATGAAGGCCGTGCCCATAGCACGCCTAAGCTGGTCTTAGCGCAAGCCTTGGCCTCGCTAACACCGGAGCAGATCGCCGCCAGAACCAGTTATTTTTCAAACTTGCTGGCACAGCAGCATGGCCTGCCAACTGCCGCGGGCATCAATGCCTGGATGTTCGAGTTGCCAGTGTATGTGGTGGCTGATTTGCTCGGCTTTGCCGAAACGGAGTTGTCGCAATTGGCCATATGGATGGGCGATTTTGTGCGTTGCCTGTCGCCTTTGAGTCGTGCCGAACAACTGGCTAGCGCCGGCCTTGCCGCACAGTCTCTGCTAGCGCGTTTCGGTGAATTGTTGGCCGCCACGTCGACTAGCGAAAATAGTTTAGTCAGCCGGATACAGCAAGCAGCGCGGCAAGTTGGCTGGCAAAATCAGGATGCGATACTCGCCAACCTGATCGGCCTGTTGTCGCAAACCTATGAGGCAACAGCCGGTTTAATCGCAAATAGTCTGGTGGCCTTGCTGAGCCAAAACGGCTTGCAGCAGCAGATGCGCGACACGCCTGAGCAAATCGCGGCAATGCTGCAAGAAGTTTGCCGTTATGATCCACCGGTACAAAACACCCGTCGCTTCGTGGTGCAGACCTGCAGCATCGCCGGAGTCGAACTCCAGCCTGGTGACGCCATTCTGCTGGTGTTGGCGGCGGCCAGCAGAGACGAGAGTGACTTCCCAAATGCCGATGAATTTAGTCTGGATCGTCCTGCGCATACTCTGCTAGGTTTTAGTCACGGCCGCCACCTTTGTCCGGGACAAACTCTGGCCCTGGGCATAGGCACAGCGGCGTTGCAAAGCTTGCTGGCGCTGACTATCGGTTTAGATCCAACACAATTGCAATGGACGTATCGCCCCTCGCTGAATGGCCGTTTGCCGCTGTTTCAGCAAATTTCTCCTACCCTCACAGAAAGTCACTAAGATGATCGCCGTTATTTTTGAAGTACTGCCGCATGCGGCATCCAAGCAAGCCTATCTGGATATCGCCGCTTCGCTCGCACCTAGCCTCAAGCAGATGGATGGCTTTATCTCGATAGAGCGTTTTCAGAGTCTGAGTAATTCACAAAAAATTCTTTCGCTGTCGTTCTGGCGCGATGAAGCGGCGGTGGCCGGCTGGCGCAAGCACGAGGCCCATAGAGAAGCGCAAAGTCAGGGCCGCAACGTGGTGTTTGAGGATTACCGCCTGCGTATCGCCGGCGTGATCCGCGATTACGGCATGACAGAGCGCGCGCAAGCGCCAAGCGATAGCCGCAGCGTGCATGGCTGATACTCTTTGGTATTGGCAAGCGGTGCTGCGCTGCCAGCTTGATGCCGGAGTAAGCCGCTAAAAAAAATCCGGACTGTTCTGGCTGGCCACTCATACGCTGATGAATGGTTTGCCAAAATAGTCCGGATTTGGAACGCAGTGTCGTGATGCTGACCTTACGTTCCGGGAGCGCCGTTTAACGCTGGCGGTTATTGCTGAGTCGCCGCATTGGGCGGCGTGGCGGCTGCGGCTGCTGGCGCGACATCCTTCGCCTGGCTTTCGGCAGGCTTGTTGTCTAGCTTGGCAGTTGGTTTAGCTTCGCTCTTGACTGCCGGCTTAGCGGCCGTTTTCTGTCCCATTGCCTTATCGAGTTTGGCTTTGTCTGCCTTGAGCTGATTGATCTGTGCCTTGCGCTGTTCTGCAGTCACAGGCTTGTCAGCGGCTTGTGGCTTGGTTTCCTTGGCCTGATCAGGTTTGGCGTTATCGACCTTTAACTGATTGTTTCCGCTGTCATTGCCAGGCGCAGCTTTGCCGGACTCAGCCCCCCCTTGACCGCAGGCTCTGCCTGGCTCTTGACGGCAGGTTTGGCGGCGGCTTCCTGCTCGCTTTTCATGGCCTGATTAAGCTTGCCCTGGTCCGCCTTCAATTGCTCGGTACTCGCCTTGCGTTCAGCGGCAGATGGCACGGCAGGCTTGTCATTCGCCGATTTGGCGGGCAAATCGTCAGTCGTTTTGGCGCGTGGCTTGCCATCCGGTTCCGGTTTGCTGCTCTTGTTTGGCATATCATCGGTGGTCTTGGAGCCGGATTTTGGCGGTGCTTTCTTCGATTCACTTTCACCGGAGGCGCTCATTTCTATGCCTATCGCGATATCCGATTTTTCCGCCTTGATCGTGCTCAGGCGACCGTCGATTTTGCTGCCCTGCTCGCCCTTGATGGTAGCTTCCTGGCTGACGATTTCCTTGGCCTTGACGCTGACCTTGCCGGACGAGGATTGTATCGATGCCGTATCGGAATCTACCGACTTAGCATAGGCTGCGTTGCCACCGATTTCACCGGATTTTTTGCTGCCTTCGCCGCCCGATTCTGCGCTGACACTGGCTTCAACGCCAAATGAGGTGCTGGTTTCGGTGTTTTTGGCGGCACTCAAATTAACTTTGCCGGCCGCGCTGACGGCAACGTCGCCGCTCGCTTTGATTTTGGTGCCTTCGAAGTTGGCATCTTTGCCGGCACTGATCACGATACCACCGCTACCGGCGTTGACGCTGCCGGTTTGCGCCTTGCTGCTAGAGCTGTTTTCCTGCGCATAGCCCAGACTCGCTTCGCCGCCCTTACTTTCTTTGCTGGTTGACAGTTCCAGGCTGGCATTGGCGCTCTTGCTGCTGCTTTCCTGGGTATCGCGTGCCGCTTTCATCTCTACCGTACCACCGGCGACGATGCTGGCTTGGTTGTCGGCGTTCAGATTGGTGCCTTCAAATTTGGCATCGCCTTTGGTATTGATGATCAGGTTACCGCCGGCATTGATGCTGCCGGTCTTGGCAGTGCTCGATTTTTCGCGGTTGTCGTTACCTTGATATTCAGCGCTCAGACTGCCGCCGACGGAACCAATCACATCAACCTTGAGTTCAGCGCTCATTTCATGCGAGCTATCGCTCTTGCTCGTGGTGTCACGTGCGGCCTGATAGTCTAAAGAGCCGGCATTGAGGGTGGTGTTACCACCGGATTCAAATTTGGCGCCTATCAGCGTAGTTTTTTCGGTCGAAGTCGAACTGATGTCGCCACCGGCTTTATAACGGCTGGTGTTGGCAGTGGTGCTGCTTTCGCTTTCGCCCTTGATTTCCCCTTCGTACTTGGCGCGGAAACCTGCTCCTGCACCGTTATCAGCACTGCCTTCGCCTTTTGCATCGCCGCTGGCACCGGCGCTGGCACCTGCACCTACGCCTAATTTCACGTCATGGCTGGAGGAGCTGGAGCTGGAAAATGACGAGTCGCTGGCATCGATTTCCTTGATTTCACGGGCACTCTGAGTGAAATTTTTCTTGGCATCGATTTGCGTTCCCTGATCGACGATGGTATTTGTCGCAGTGCGGCTAATGCTGCCACCAGAGCTGAAACTAGAGGTTTTTTGCGTGACGGAACCGGAAGAGCTCGATTCCTGCTCGTTCTTGTAACGCACACCGGCACTGGTATCAGCTTTGGCTTCCGCATTGCCACTGGCGCTGGCCGGATCACCGTTTAGCCTAAGTTTGCCGGCATCGGCCTGCGCACTGGCTTCGGCACTGACTTTGCCATCGATATACAGCCCGGCCGTATGCGTGGTTTTGGAACTACTTTTGAGTTCTATATCCTGCGCGGCCAGAGTCACGATGTCTTTACCACTGATATCGAGATTGCCGTCGGCATGTACATCGGCGCCAACGAAGAGCGCGGTGTTTTCTGCCGCAATTTTCATCTTGCCGCCAGACTTCAGGCTAGAGCCGCTATTGGTGAGCTTGTATTCACTGGTTTTTTCATTTTCCGTACGCGCCCCGAATGTGGTGGTGCCACCGGCTTCCGCATTTGCCTTTGCCTCGCCGGAGGCGTTCGTGCCTATCGTGCCAGCCTTGGCTTGTCCGTTGGCGCCGGCCTTGGCGGAAGCGTCACCTTCGTTGTAGATGCCGACCGAGGTGGTGGTGGTTTCGGTGTTGCTCCATGTTTCGTTGCGGCCAGCCAGTACTGCGATTTCCTTGGCTTCCAGCGTCATGTCACCGCCACTTTCCACGTTCGAACCCTGTACTGTCAGCTTGCCATCGGTTTTTGCCTTGAGGTTGCCGTTCACCTTGAAATTCGAAGCCACGCTGGTGTTGGAGCCAGAGCGTGTCGTGCTGGTGGTGACTTCCGACAGCTTCAGATCGGAAGTGCCGCTAGCACCTGCTCCGGCATCGGCATTGGCTTCGGCGCTGGCATAGAGGTCGCCGTTTTTCTTGCTGTCACCGGTCTTGGCGCCCGATTTCTTTTCACCGGCATTATCCATTTTCAGGTAAGTCGTGGTTTCGGTACGGGTGGTGGTGCGCTCTTCGTTGAGGCCATCGAGTATGCTGATGCCTTTCTTGGCGTCAATCTCGGCATCTCCCTTGATATCGACATTCGAGCCTTGTACCACCATTTCTTTTTCCGCCTTGATCGTGGCATTGCCGCCGACATTCAGGGTAGAGCCGAAATTTGTGCCCTTAAAGCTGTCGGTCGTGACTTTTTCCTTACCTGCCAAGCCGCCGCCTACCCCGAGACCCGAGGTAGTTTCTTCTGAATGCACGGTGGTTTTATCCTGCCGCGCTATCACGTTGAAGCTGCCGCCGGTATCGACTGCCAGATCGCCCTTGACGTCCACGCTGCTACCGGCAATCGTGGTGTCACCGCCACTCTTGATGCTGAGATTGCCGCCGCTGTTGAGTTTTGAACCCAGATTATTTTCCGTCGTTGTGGTGGTGCTGGAGCGGGTGTTATGCAGCAGATTGCCTGACGAGGAATGCGTGGTGTCGGTGGTTTTGTCGACGATGGTGTCAAACGTGACATTGCCGCCGGCCGCCAGCGAGGCATTGCCTTTGGCGTCGACATCGGCACCTTTGACGATGATATCCTGCTTGGCATCAAGCGAGAGGTTGCCGGTGGCGCTGATGCCAGCGGTTTTACCGATCACGGTCGCGTAGTTTTCGCTATTGCCGTCGCCCTTCGCCAGGGTTTCATTCCTGATGCTGCCTTCAGTGGAGGTGAGCGATACATTGCCGCCAGTGATGGTGCCGCTGGTATTGCTAATATCACCTTTGGAAACCACGCTCAGTGATTCGCTACCGCTGATCGTACCGCCGGTATTGCTCAGCGAGCTCAGGTTCATTTTGACATTGTCGCCGGAGATCACCGCGCCGCTGACGATGGCATCGCGGGTCTTGCTGGACAGGTAGACCACCGGTGCCAGCACTTTTTGGCCGGCAACCGTGGTTTCCACCATCCACACCACATCTTCTTGCAGGTTCTTGATCTGATCGGCGCTTAGTGCCGCGCCGAAAGTGAAGCCGGCGCGCTTGCCTTCGGCCAAGGCCTGATCCATCAGGCGTTGCATCTGCCCCGCTTCATTGCCGTAGCCCTTGAGGATATTGCTGCCGGTCTGGTTGATTAGTTGCTGACGTATCAGATAGGCTTCGTAATTGGCGTCACCCAGACGTTTGATGACGCTGTCGGGATTGTAGCCATAACGCTGCGCCATGTAATCGGAACCGACATAGTTGGAACTGACATGGAACAAGGGATTGGTCTCGACCAGATACTTGCTGCCCGGTGCCAGATTAGGCACAAAATAACCGTTAGGGTTGGAAGGCAGAGTGATCAGCAGACCGCCGAAATGAATCGCCGGTTTGCCTTGTGCATTGGTGACGCCGGCGACGCCGGAACCGAGGTTTGCGCCGTTTACCGTGCCGCCCAAGGCTGTGCCATTACTGCTATCGGTACCGGTGACGGCACCGCCCAAAGCGCTGCCGCTGGCGCCGCTTTCGTTTTTCTTTTTGGTCGAGACCGACAATGCGGAACCCTGATTGACCAGCGCGAAACCGGAGGCATTCAAATTGCTGGCGAAAATGCCAGCGCCTATATTGCTGATTTGCGACTCGCCATTGACGAAGCTTTGGTTATTTCTGGTGACATGATCATCATAGGTTGCCGGTCCTAAGGCGATCCAGTGAGTGAAAATTTCCCAGGTGTTTTTATGCGATTTCCGGTTGAGTGCCAGATCATTGTTGGTAAATTGTGCGCCAGAAATCGCACTGCTCAGGTTGACCGTGGAACCCGAGATCACGCCGCCGGTGTTATACGCGTTGCTGAAATCGACGATAGACAGGCTATTGGCCGCAATGATCTGCGGTTTAAAACCAGGTTGGCCGCCCTGATAGTATTGATGTGATTCGCCGTCACGGTGCCA
Source organism: Undibacterium parvum (assembly GCF_003955735.1). Taxonomy (NCBI): domain Bacteria; kingdom Pseudomonadati; phylum Pseudomonadota; class Betaproteobacteria; order Burkholderiales; family Oxalobacteraceae; genus Neoundibacterium; species Neoundibacterium parvum. The sequence continues at coordinate 2,252,624 of NZ_CP034464.1, forward strand.
GTACTGGGTCTGTTTATCGTCAGCGCCATCTTTATAGTTATCGGTCGAATCATGTACGTCGCTCCCCCAGTTGATAGCGGTCCAGGCACGGGTATCGCCGCCGGCCACTTCGTTGCGGAAGGTGTTGGCGGAGATCCGGATGTCACGTCCGGCTGTGACGGTATGGTCATTGACGAAGGTGTTTGCCGTGATGCTGATATCGCGGTCTGAATCTATCGTGCCGCTGATTGCGGCATTGGTAAAGGTGGCTGGAGTTGATGCCGTCAGCTGATTGCCGGCATATAGGGCACCGGCATTGTAGAGATTGCCGTCGCGCGCGATCAGCGTGAGATTGTTGAGCGCCGAGTATCCGCCGGTATTGCTGTTGCTGACGGAACTGGCGGAAAACGTCAGGTCACCACTGGAGTGCACCGCACCGTTATTGCTAAAGCTGTTGGCGAGCCTGATGCTGGCGCTGCCGCTACCGGAATTGACCGCAACGATGCGTGCAGCGCTGCCGCCGAAAGACAGCGAATTGGCGTTGATAGTCATGCCCTTGTCAGAACTGAGCATGCCGTTATTGCCTATGCTGAGCGTACCGAGGTTAAGGTAGACGCTGTCGCCCAACAGAATGGCGTTGTTGCCTAGCGTTAGATCCATGCCGTTGCCGCCGCCGTTCCCACTTAGATCCATCAGACCACCGGATTGCAGGCGGCTGTTATTGTTCAGGGTGTAAAACGTATCGCTGCCGCGCACGGTCAGTGCGCCGCCTATCAGCAGATTGGCGTTGTTGGTGAGGGTATTGGCTACGGTGATGCTGGCCGCCCCAGCCGATTGCAGCGTGCCGTTATTGCTCAGGCTGTTGGCCGTGATACTGCCGCTACCGGCGGCCGTGCTGGCCAGGTTAAGCGTACCGGTATTGCTGATGTCGCCGCTGGCGCTGATGCTGCTGGCGGCGTTGCCAGCCTGCATATTGCCGCCATTGTTCAGGCTGGCCAGGCTCAGGTCCAGTTGATCGCCCAACAGACTGGCACCGGCGTTATTGTTGAGGGTGATCGCGGTGCCGGCCAGATGTAAGCGGTCACCGCTAGCGTTGCCAGCCTGCAGGTAAGCGCCCGACTGATTCGTGACGCTCAGGGCGCTACCGTTGGAGGCGATGTTCAGGTCATCTGCCGCAATCAGTTTGCCGGCGTTGTTGAGGCTGTTGCCACTCAGCTTGAGATTGAGATCCTGGGCTGACTGGATGACGCCGCTGCCCGTATTGCTGAGAGTGGCTACATTGAGCGTGCCACCATAGGAGGCCGAGGTTGAGACCAGCAGTTTACCGCTATTGCTCAGCGCGCCAGTGCTGATGTTGCTGCCCTGATTGGCTTGCAGGGTGCCGGTATTGCTTAGGCTGGCCGAATGGACAGTGAGGTCATCGGCGCTCAGCAAGGTACCGTCATTGCTTAAGGCATTGCTGACATTGATGGCGATGCCGGATGTGCTTTGCAGGGTGCCGCTGTTAGTCAGGGTGCCGGCGCTGATATTGCTATCGCCGCTGCCTCCGGTGGCGAGCGTCAGTACACCGCTATTGCTCAGCATGGCGCTGCTGCTGATACTGCTGCTGGCCGTGCCGCCCTGGATGGTGCCGGCATTGTTCAGGCTGGCCAGGTTTAGGCTCAGTTGATCGCCCAGCATATAGGCGTTGGCCGCATTGTTGAGGCTGACCGGGGTGCCGCCTAGATTCAGGCTGTCACCGCTGGTATTGCCAGCTTGTAGATAGGCGCCGGTTTGGTTATTTACGCTTAAACCGCCGCCAGTCGATGTCAGGTTCAGGTCATCCGCGGCGATGATCTTGCCCGAATTGCTGAGGCTGGCGCCGGACAGCGTGATGTTGAGATTTTGTGCCGATTGGATCACGCCGCTGGCGCTGTTGTTGAGGCTGCTGACACTCAGCAGACCGGCGTGGCTGGCTGAATCAGAGGCGATCAGTTTGCCGCTGTTATTGAGTACGCCGGTGCTGATGCTGGCGCCTCGCGTGGCTTGTAATGTACCGCTATTGTCCAGGCTGGCCGAATTGCTGTTCAAGCCAGCCTTGGCCAGCAGGACTCCGGAGTTAATCAGCGCATTGCCGATCGCCAGCTGCATCGCATTATTTGCCTGTACGGTGCCGCTGTTGTTGAGGCTGGCGAGCGCCAGGCTGATGTCATTGGCCAATACGGTGCCGGCCTGGGTATCAAACGTGGCTTTGCTAGCGCTGATGCTTAGCGCGTTGCCGGCCTGGATCACGCCGCTGGCGCTATTGCTGACGACCAGCGCTGAGTTGGCCGCTGCAATGTTCAAGTCATGCGTTGCCAACAGCTTGCCTCTATTGCTCAGGCTGCCGCCGATATTGATGTTGAGGTCTTCCTGTGACTGCAGGGTACCGCTGTTGTCGAGCGAATTCAGGTTGAGGCTGGCGGATTTTCCGGCGGTAGTCGAACCTGTCAGGGTTCCCGAATTGTTCAGGCTGTTGGCTTGCAGGCTGATGCCCGCGGTGGCTTGCAGGTTGCCGGTATTGATAAAATTTGCCGCTTTGGCAGTGATGTTGGTATCGGCTAGCAGGCTGCCGGTATTCGTGAAATTTTCGGTGCTGCCATTGTTCTGGTCGGCGATATCGAGCGTGCCTGCTGCATGTATGGTGCCGGAGTTGAGCACGTTGGCGTTGCTACGCAATATCAGGCTGCCGGCGTCGGCGGTCATGGTGCCGGCATTATTGATGCCATTGCCGGCATTCAGGCGTAGCGTTCCTGAGCTGCTTTGTATTCCCTGGGTGGCGCCAGCGCTGGTGCTGATGTTACCGCCACTGGAAGTTAGCGTCAGGTCGTTGTTGGCACGCACCGCTGCGGTAGCCAGGTTCAGATTGCCAGTCGCGCTTAAATCGAGGCTACTACCGGCATACAGGGTAGCACTGCCGCCCGCTATCGTCAGACTGCCAAAATTACCGGATAAGGCCTGCCCTGCCCCCCATACTGCGCCGTCTATCGTGGCATTGCCAGTGATGGCCAACTTGCTGTTGCCACCGGCAAAACGCATTTTGCCAGCGCTGCTGGTATCGCTCAGGCTGGCAGCGCTGAGCGCGAGCTGATTTGCGGCATATAGTTCGGCTTCGCTGAGCTTGAGCTGCCCAGCGGTGGTAATTGCCAGGTCATGCTTAGCCGATACTTTGGCGCTGCTACCATTCAGGAAGACATCTTGAATGCCGCTATTCGAACTGCTGTTGATGCTGGCATCGCGTGCCGCGCTGATGGCTGACTGCAGCTCTATCTTGCCGGCGCTATTGATGCTGAAATCATCAGCGCTGGCGGCGGCGTCGCCTGCCATGCGTACCCCCACGCCCGCTTCGGTCGCGATGATGCGGATACGGCCGGCATACATGCCGCCAAGCGTGGTGGAATCGAGCGCATAAGCTGGTGCTGCGCCTTCACCGGCGAGTGGCTGACCTACGCTACGGTCGGCATAATTCCAGCTATTGCTACCGGTAGTGATGCCCAGACTGCCATGGCCCAGGGTATTGATCTTGCCGTTGACTTTCACCGAACGCGCGACGATATCGAGGATCTGCTGGCTGCTGGCATTCGCGCCCAGGCCTTCGATCAGTACATCGCCGCGGTTGACGTTAAAGCCATTCAGACTGCCGTCAGCCGCGATATTTGAGGTGCCGGTCGTGAGAGTGACGCGGTCGGTATTGATGAAGCCGCAGCCGTTACAACTAATTCCGTTCGGGTTGGCGACAATGACGTCGGCTTTGCCGCCCAGTACTTCGGTGAACCCGGCCAGGGTACTGCGATTGGTCGACACCACTTCATTGAGAATGATCTTCGCTTCCTGGACCAGGTTCAGGTTGGAGATGACCTGCCCGGCCAATTGCGACTGGCGTGAGACCAGGCTGTTGTTACCGTTGTTGAGCACCACACCTTTGGTCTCGACATCGTAGCGGGTAAATTTATTGTGCGACAAACCTTTGGCATTGGCAGTTTCGATATTTACTACCGGCACGCCGTTGGCGGAAATATAGGCGTTGGTCTTGCCGCTGGCGGGTACTGCCGTGGTCGATGCCAGTTCGGCCAGTGCCGGCAAGGCGCTCAAGCCCGAGGCGAGCAGCGCGGCCAGCATGGCTTTGCGGGCGGCGCGACCACTGCCCTTGCCACGGCCTTTAGCGGTTTCAGCGACAGCAACCCAGGTACCAGTGTGTTCATTCCAAATAACGCGGTGTATTTTATTCATGATATTTTTTACATTGAGTAAGCAAGGCGGAACCAAGTCTGGCTTGATTCTCTGGTCATGGTGGCTGGCAAGGCCAGTGGTCTGGTATTGATCAATTCCCAGGTAGCGCCGCGCCAATTGACGGCGATGCCGACGGCCATACCGGCCATGTGCCCTTGCGGAATGTTAGCGGTGCGATTTTTTACTTCGCCCAGGTCATAGCCCAGATAGATGCGGCTGGACATGCTCTCTCCGCCCAGTATCAGTGGCTGACGTAGCGAAAGTTCATTGCGCCAGTAGTAGCCGTCGTCGCCGGCCAGGGTGTTATGCACGAAACCGCGTACCGAATACAGCCCGCCTATGGCGATTTGTTCTGAGCCGTACAAGGTCTGCTTGGCCTTCTGGCTGGTCAGCTGACTGGTGAAGCTGGCGTCTTTATCAAACAGACGCAGCGGAAGGGAGTAGGCAAATCCTGCCTTAAATTTGGCGAACTGTGCGCGTGCCGCCCAATCCGGCAGGTAGTCCGGATCATGCAGGGCATTTAACTTATCCAGGCCCATGGCGTAACCGAAATCGAGAGAGATAGTCCCACCGGCGAAGCTGGTGAACAGATTGCTGTCGATATCGAGCACGGTCAGGGCGCGGCTGCTGACGCCCAGGTACTGGTCGTGCAGAAAATTTTTCGCGTCTTTGGACGTCAGTGTCACCGCCATCGAGGCGCGACTGGCTTGATCGCGGTACAGGATACGGTCGAGACGTATGTTGTCAACGCGGTTGTCACCGTTGGAAATCAAATCTAGTCCGCTAGGCACACGGAGCGTGCTGACATAGCGTGAATAGCTGCTGCTCATGGAAAAGGTGGTGTAGCCGAACGGGATATTCAAGCCAAAGCTGTCGCTGCCCGAGAATTTTTTATCTTGATTGCCCGGTACGGTTTCCCTGTGCGTGAGAAAAAATAGTTCGTTGAAGCCCAGCAAGTTATCGACGCTGGCATTGAACGCGGCCTGCTGTTTGCCGGTTGGTTCCGAACCTTGATTATCCAGCGAGAGCGTGGCGTGCCAAGGCGAACGAGGCTGATTGTGAATCACCACTACGCTGGCGCCAGCTTTTTCGCCGGGCTGGATATCGAGTTGGGCGTTGTTCGAGGAGAGCCGGTTGATCTGGTCTATGCCCTGTTCCAGATCGCGCAAATTGAGAATGTTTCCAGCTACCCCGGGTAGCACGTTTTGCAGTGAGACGCTGTGCGCATCACCGTCATCGACAATGATTTTCTCGACATGGCCTTCGATCACAAGAATTTCCAGATGGCCCTTGCTCAAGTCTTGCGGTGCCAGGTAGGCACGGGTGCTGATGTGGCCGCGGTCGATATAGCGCTTGGTGATCTCGCCCAGCAGACGTTCGAAATCATCGATCTTCAGGCACTGGTGCGTAAATGCGCTGGTGATGCCGTTGCGCGTCCATGACGAGAGCTGGTTCGCGCCGTTGATGCTAATGCTATCAATCTGGCGGCAGGCTGCACCGAGCGCTGGTACGCTGATTTTTGGCTGTAGTGCTTTGGTATCCATGCCCTCCGATGGGTCGTTACGGCGGCGTGCTTCGTCCTGATCGTGTTGCAGGCGCAGTTGTTCCTGACGCTGGATCTGATCCAACTGACGTTGCGCGGCACCGATATCTACTTGGCTTTGTGCAAAGACGGGATTTGATAGCAGGGTGCTTAGGATAAGACCCAAACCTGATAGCTTAGCAGGACGGGAAACGGCGGATGTGACATTGCTTCGGCTTTTTTGATAGAGCCGGAAACAGGTAAGCAGGTGATGCACTTATTTCTCCTATGTGGTTTGAATACCGATATGCCGCAATCGGCATGCCGCTAAGACTGGTGTTGAGCGCTGAAATGAAAAACCGGGAAAAAATGCTGCCAAACCTGACGCAGTGAACCAGGCATCTTTAATGTGAAAAGGAGTTTTTTCAAAAAAAGTATTTCTGTTTGAAAAAAACAGAGCGATTATAATTTAGTAGTAAGAATTTTTCCATGCGGAAATAACTAAATAGTGCGGTATCTAATTCTATTTTGTAGCTATTTAACAGTAATCAACACAATCAACTTACGGCATAGTGCAGGGGATGATAAAAAATCCCAACTTACACGAGCGAAGCCCTGAGCAGAAGGACAGCTTAATCATCGATTTGGTGGTCAAGGTGGCCGGCTGGCGTAACCGCGAAGCCCATAGAGAAGCGCAAAGTCAGGGCCGCAACGTGGTGTTTGAGGATTACCGCCTGCGTATCGCCGGGGTCATTCGCGATTATGGGTTGACAGAGCGCGCGCAAGCACCAAGCGATAGCCGTAGCATGCATGGCTGACTAGTGTAATTTGGCAGCCTTGCTGCCTGCCTCTATATTTTAATCGCAGCACACTGCGCATTGATCAGCTTAACCGCAGTCGCGACCCCATTTTCTGCTTGCATGGTAAGCGCCATTTTTTCAGCTTGTTGTGCCATCTGCGGGCTGTTCAGGACGCTTAGAATTTGCTGGGCTAATTTGGCGGCTGTGAGGCTACGGCGTCTGAGCGGCTTGCCGCCTATTCCTAGGTCTTGCAATTGTTTGCCCCAGAATTCTTGCTCGTCAAGGTGCGCCACCACGATCGATGGCTTAGCGGCCAGCGTGGCTGAGTGGGTGGTACCAGCGCCGCCGTGATGCAGCACCGCCTGACAATGTGGGAACACCAGGTGATGCGGCGCCGCGCTCAGGTACAAAATATTCGCGCTGTTTGTGTAGCCACATTCTTGCCACAAATTAGCTTGAATGATGGCGCGACAGCCGGCCAGTTTGGCGGCTGCCGTGAGCACTTGCAAGCTCTGGCTTTGACTGCCTAAGTCTTTCACCATCATACTGCCAAACGTCATGTAAACCGGTGCGTCACCGGTCTGCAGAAAATGCTGCAAGTCCCCGGACAATTGACCTTCGAGTGCGACATTAGGCATGTCGAGAAAGCCGCAGACTTGCACATGCGCTGGCCAGTCAGGCTGGCGTACTGCGATGGTAGGGCTGACGCCGATTAAAGTTAATTGTTCTGAACTCCAGACCTTGCTGAGCAGGTCGGGGCCAGCCGGCATACCTAGCTGTTGACGTAAGCGATTCGGGTATTTACTGAGCTGCAGTTGTAGCGTGGTTTTCACTAGCCACCAGCCCAATCGATTGCCCCATTGTCCGAGCGCAGGGAAGCCTAGTGGCGGCAAAAATTTTGTCGCAATCAGGCTGTGCACAAACATCACCGTCATATATGGTTTTTTGGATTTTTCGGCAGCGATTTGTAAAGGATGCAGAAAAAAATGACCTATCAATACATCAGATTCCTGGCACAGCGCTTGCGCCGCCGCCAGCATCGCCGCTTCGGCGGGTGCGAACAGTGTGCTAAAGATGAGTTTTAATTGTCTGACCGCATTGCGGGTATTGAAAATTTTTAAAGCCGCTTGTGCGCCTTCGGCTGGATCGGCGATCACCGGCGAGGCGACCATGATGATCTTCACGCCATGCTCGTTATCCATGCCCTGGTACTGCGCATGGTCGACGCAGGTAATCACTAAAGTGACCTCATGGCCCGCCGCTTGCAAGCCTTGCGCCAGCGCCAAAAACGGGCGTATGTCGCCATGACTGCCCCAGGTTTGCATACCGATTTTCATACTGATTCCCGTGTCGTAACAAGCAGCGCGACTAAGTGCGCGACGTGCTTTATTTTAACCGTTGGGGATTTGCAGTGGGAGGATGAGACGAGCTTAACCAGGATTTTTTCAGAAATCCAAAAAGGGAACTTCTAAAAACCAAGGAACCGTGATGATTGCGACTCACAAGGAAAAGCTTTGCCGCAGAGGCGCAGAGGACGCAGAGGGAAAAAAAGATTTTCTCTGCGTCCTCTGCGCCTCTGCGGCGAGAAAAGTTTTTGTTTTTAGGTTTTTAGAAGTTTTCAAAACACTATGCGCAACATCCCATGCGCCTTTCAGGCCGATATCGGCTTGCGAGGTCCATGGATATTGCGCAATAGTTTTTGCAATGATGGTTTTGGTAACTATTCAGTCTACTAGGAGCACGACGAAACAAACTAAGACCTCTCAACGCTGAGACGCCGAGGAAAAACGGGGAACTACATTGCCGTTCTCCGCGTCTCAGCATCTCTGCGGTGAGGTGTTTTGACTTTCTTTATAGTCGGCGGAATAGTTACTGGTTTTGTATAATTTAAAACGGCCACACTGGTGTCGCCACGCTCATGTCTATTTTCTTAACCGCAGAGACTTTATCTGGCGTCACTTTATACGCGTAAAACAAGGCTGGCTCTACCGCAAAAGCATAGCTGGCGACCTGCGCTGCGGCAGTCGTTGAGTAGCGTACGCCCCACAGGTCGAACGTTGGACGCTGGTCGCGCTGGGTGATCCAGGATAAGGCGATCAACATATTGTCGTTACCATCCACGCTAGGACGAGTGGCGTATTGACTATAGCCGAGCTTGTCTTTATTGGCGGCCCAATCAGCCCGTGCAAACTGGCGCTGATGCAAGTACAGCAGCGTGACGATATCCCAGCCGCGCGCCTCGTCGTTGACTCTGGCATGCCAGTAATGTATCCACTGCATGTAGAAAGCCATGCGTTCGCCGTTCTGTGTGGCGTAGGCGTCCGAGCCCCAGATGCTCTGATAGCGGGCTTCCAGCGGATCGGCATTAGTGCGACCGGCATTGATCATATCGAAGGCAGAACGATAGCCTACATGATTGGCGACATAGGTATTCTTTTCATGCAGCACACGCCAGTTCATCCTTAGCGGGAACAGATTATTCGACACTTCACCGCTACGCCCTCCATAGATATTGAGTAAGCCTTGTTGCTGATTGTGGCCAAGCTCATGACTCTCGCCCCAACCGCGTGGATTCACGCCCCAATCCTGATCGTAGGGATTGCCCGAGCAACCATTACCGCATGCGGCAAAATCGTCGGAATTAATGTGCTGGGTGCTAGGGCCGCGGTGCATCACGGCATCGGTACAATTCCAGGCCAGACCGTTGCAAAAAGTTTGCACGGCGGCGGGTAGATCGAGACCTTTCAATGCATAACCAGCCATGCGGTAATCGCCTTCTATGAGCAGATCGCGTAGCTCATCGAGATAACGCACCATATCGTTACCATAGTCTTTCTGTAGCACGTCCTTCATCTTGGCGACCTTGGTATGGATTTCGGCGCCCGGCATCTTGATTTCAGCCCAGTCAAATTGACCATTGTTGAGTGCGGCAATAAAGGCCGCCTTATCGCTACCAGCGCTAAGATCAAAGTAAGGATGTTGCGCTACACCGCGTATCCTTAGGGTTACGATCTGGCCGGCAGTAGCGCCGCTAAATTCTAGCTGCATGGTGCCGCCGTAAGGGCTGTTCACTTGTAAGGGGCTCGCTTTCGCCAGGCGCATTGCCGGGCTGGCCAGATAGCGTGGCCGGGTATAGGACGTCGCGCCCAGGTAACGGGTCGAGCTCACGCGTTGCGTGTTGAGGCGTAAGGCCACCGTGGCGCTACCGGCATCGATTAATTCTATCTGCAAGGTTTTACCAGGCACGGCAAAGCGGCCTATCGCGGTAAAGCCCTGATCGGCAGGTAGGCTGATGCTGATGGTTTCATCACTGGTGGAAACCGGCAAAGTGGCGGCGCTTTTACTCAGGAAAGAACTCAAATCAGTTTGCGCCACACCCAGTGGACGCACATAGGCCACCAGCGCATCGGCCACCAGCGCTTTCTGAAACTCTACCGGCTTACTGGTTTTATCGACCGGATAAACGATTTGTTTGCGCTGCACATCGGCCCACAATGCCAGCAAGCGTAAGCTCGTGGTATTCGGAGTGGCGAACAGGTTGCGACCGCTGCGGGTGAAATTATCGATTTGCTGACGCAGCGACTCGATCGGTGTCATCAGGTCTTTTTGTAGATCGGGTACATTGTCGCAGTTAATCGAGCCAACATAGGTGGTACAGGCGCTCCAGCCGTAGTCAGTGCGCCAGCTATTGTTGGCGATACGATTAATCAAAGCACGGCTATCGGCAAACTGATCAAGCTTGGCCAAATTGTCGGCTTCGCTGCGGCCGGCTGCCACTAAGTCATTGCTGAAATAATTGCCGGCATAGCCGCCCATTTGTAAACCCATGCCACTCAATATCTGGCGACCGGATTCGCTGTCACCCCAGGTCTTGGTATGCAGATAAAGTACCGGCTTGCCAGCGCTAACCCAGGCGCGTACGCTCGCCTCGGCACTGGCATTGGCCAACATATCGCCTCCTAAAACCAGCAGTTTCGCGCCTTGATTGCAGTTGATATCGGCAAACAAGTCACAACCGAGGCTGGTGGCTGTCACTCCTATTTTGGTCAATCCGGCCAGACCATTGCTGGCGTTGATACCGGCCCAGGCAACTGGCAAGCTGGCTGGCAGCGCCAGAGTCGCGTCGCCCAGCACCAACCAGCTCAGCAAGCGTTTAAACGCAGGCGCATGGTTCAGATTATTGTTGTTACGAAATTGCTCGAGCACGTTGGCACCATAGCCTGCGCTACGGCCATTGCTGGCAATGCTGATACTGGCCAGTGTCTGTCCTTTGTCGCCGATAATCCAGGGTGCCGACAACTCGGTATTGAGTGGTAATAAAAATTGACTGTTTTGGGTAGGCGCGTATTCGCTACTGACTCCAGCGACCAGAGTGCTGATACGTTTGGCTTGCTGATCGGATAATTGCGCCACAAAATCGCGAGCGGCTATCGATATCGGTGCGGCATCCGTGATAGCACTGGCGTCTCCTGTGCGCAAGGCCAGGTCTAGCGAACTGTCCGGTGTCGTCACTACCGGCGGTGTGATGGTTCCAGTCCCAGACGTGGCAGGAGTGCTGCCTCCGCCGCCACCGCAGGCAGCAAGCGCACTCAATAGTGCGATAGAAAAAAATCTGAGGAGCTTGGGATGTGGGCGCATGAGGAGTAGTTAATTTATAGGTGAAATTTTGTCACTGGAAAAACACGGTATTTTCTTGTTGCACAAAAATCCTGGCAAATGTAGCACGGCACAATTGGATAAAGAGATTTTCGATTCCGACTAAGAGGCGCAGCGAATAGTGCCCATTGTGTTGATTTTGGGCAATTGAAGATTTTAGCCTAAGCCGATTTGGCAAAAAATCGAAAGAGTGTAAGGAGATGTAAAAGCCCGCTAGCGAAGCCTAAGCTTTAGTGCGGATGGCTGGACGCACGCGCATATTCTATGCGGGCTGCAGGCCGAAATAGGCTGGCAAGCCGCATGGAATATGCGCCTTGCCAGCTATTGGTAGTTCAATGAGTAGCGCCAGTGGGGGATCAGGCGAGAGTTTTTATTAAAGTATCAATGTTCCTTAAAAACCACTAATGGATCGGTAAGCTGGTGGTGTTTTTAACTTCTTCCATCACCGCATAGGTATGGGTTTCGCGTACCCCATTGAGTTGTAGTAACGATTTACCCAAAAACTGGCGATAGGCATTCATGTCCTTGACTCTGGCCTTGACCAGATAATCGAAGCCACCGGCCACCATATGGCATTCCAATACTTCCGGTACCGCCTTCACACCGCGTTTGAAGGATTCGAATACATCGGGCGTGGTGCGGTCTAGTACCACCTCGATAAACACTAGCAAGGCCACGTCTAGCATGTGCGGATTGAGTTGCGCGGTGTACGAGAGGATGTAACCGGCCTCTTGTAATTTGCGGACCCGCTCCAGACAGGCGGCGGGCGACAGGCGGACCCGCGCCGCCAATTCCACGTTACTCATGCGGCCGTCGATTTGTAATTCGGCCAAAATTCTTTTACTGATTTTGTCTAGCATAAGAAATTCCTTAAGGGGTGAACGTACGCACGCCAGCTCTGGGTATAGGCTGCGTGACGCCTTATTCAAAAAAATGAGGAATCGAAGATGAATGTTTTGCCGGATGGGGCTTACATGCATGCACATCAAACCGGAATCTTTAGGGCTTACGCAAAACCGCCCCAGCGTCCTTGTATCCGCCTTGCCGTACTAATGTAAGTCTTCGGCGGCACGCCTAGCTGGGACAATTTTGCGTAAGTCCTAATTTTGTTTAACTAAGTATGAGTAACGCAATTTGCGTGCCAAGCATTTTGGGTATGGAGGAAGAGAAACGCCGCTAATTCCCACGTCTACCAGCTTCTGCCAGCGCCAAAATGAGGCGCAGTGCTCAGAAACGCACTAAGAATTGGCGTCGCTGCGGGCGCCTGCTAGCGCGCAGCGACCAGACAAAAAAAATAGCAGCGCCAAGACTGCGCTGCTATTTGATGGCTATTTGGTGCTTAGTTAAAGCGCGATATTGCTAACGCGTGCCTGGCCTAATTCTCACGATTGAAGGCGAACTCTAGCAGCTTGGTCTGAGGGCTGGAGATTGGTGCATATTTCCATTGCAGGGCGGCGCTGATGACTTCCTGATCGAAATGTTTGGCTGGTTTGGCTTTTAAAATTTCGACTTGAGTCACCTTGCCATCGGTGCTGATATGGATGCGCGCGCTGACTATGCCCTCGGTGACATTGGCACGTATCGCGTTTCTAGGAAAACCAGGTTGCACGCTAGAGAGCAGTTTGAGCGGGGTCACCTCGGCTACTGCAGGCGTTGGGGCTGGTGTCGCGGCCACTACCACAGGGGCAACTGGCGCAGCTTTGGGGGGCGCTGACACCACCGCCGAGGCGGCAACTTCTGGCGCCTTCGCGACCAGCACGGGGGCCGCCGCAAGCGGCTTAGCATTGCTAGCTGATTTACTGTCTTTGGCTTTGGCTTCCAAGGCGAGTTTGGCCTCGAGTGCCAGTTTGGCGTCTTTCGCCTCTTTCGCCAGTTTTTCTTCTTTGGCGATATCTGCCGCTGTTTTGGTTGAGAATTGATCCAGGTATTGGCCTACATCTTTGTTCTTATCGACTTGACGGACTGCGGCCTTGACTAAGCCTGTGGGCTTGTCGCTGATGGCGACGGCTGGGGCTTCGGTGTTCACTTCTGGTTCTGGTGTTTTCTGGCAGGCGCTCAGCAGCGTCGCAGAACAAATGACCGTGGATAGCAGTACAGAAAATCTTCTCATATCGTTTTGATGCGCCTGACACATATCGTTCCCAGTTAAAAAAACAATTTCAATGACACTCAATTCACCAGCAAAGCTTGCGTTGGCATGGTGCATCAAATCTTTACTGCTTGCAAGTATTAATACTTAGATTTTTACCTAATACAACGGCATTATTTGCTGCCCTGCTGAGCTGCGCTGATGCCGCCAAAAAGTCGCCCGCAGTTAAATTCTTAATAGCAATAATTGTGCCTGCTATTGTGCCTGTTTAGTCGCACTAAAAACTGGCATTGCGAGCAAATCGCAGTTTGCTCTTAGCCTCGCTGCTGCTCGCTTCTGGTTCGGCCAAAGGCCTTACGCAAGAGCACTGCGAACAGTTAGAATGTGATTTTTCTGCCTTGAGTTTTTCACCATGACAGCGCCCAGTAGCCACGACTTTAGTGTGATCCGACCTGCCATGCAAAGCTATGTCGATAGACAAATCCTGGCCGGTGTCTCGTCGGCCATCTTGCATGGCCAAGAGCTGCTGTATCAGGATAGTGTCGGTTATGCCGATATCGAAAACCAGATTGCCTTAGGCCCCGAGCATTTGTTTCGGGTGTTCTCGAATACCAAGTTGATCACCTCTATCGCCGTGTTATTGCTGATGGATCAGGGCAAATTGGGTTTGGACGATGCGGTAGCGATCTATCTGCCGCAACTCGCTAAGCGCCAGGTACTGCGTCCCGGCACCACGGATATTCATGACACCGAGCCGGCTAAAAGCGCGATCACGATACGCCACTTACTGACGCATACTTCGGGGCTCAGTTATGGCTGGCTAGATCATGGCTCGACCATTTATAAAGCCTATGTAGAACACAATGTGTTTAACGCGTTTACGCCTTTATCGCATCTGCTCGATTTGCTGGAAGATTTGCCGCTAGCGTTTCAGCCGGGCAGTTCCTGGGAATATTCTATCGCCAGCGACGTGCTGGCGCATCTGGTTGAAGTGATTAGTGGCGAGAGTTTTGATCTGTTTATCCGCCGCCATATCTTTGCGCCGCTCGCCATGCATGGCACCGGCTTCGTGGTGCCCGAATCTGAGCGCCAGCGTCTGACCGCCTATTACTCGGGCAGCGACCCGACTAACCGGCTCAAGCGCGGTCTGAAGCGGCGCGACGATGCGCCCTATCCCGGAGCCTATCTGACGCCGGTGCCGCGCCTGTCCGGTGGCGGTGGCTTAGTCTCTAGCTTGCCCGATATGCTGGCGCTGCTGCGCTGCCTGATGCCCGGTGGCAGAGCGCTGCTGAAACCCGCGACGATCGCCATGATGATGCAAAATCAGCTGCCCGCTGGCATGGGCATCTCCTTCCCTAGCGTTGGCTATTTGCCGAACAAGGGCTTTGGTTTCGGGGGCGCGGTGATTTTACAACCGGGCTTAGCAGATCCAGCGGGGTCGGCCGGCGAGTTTGAGTGGGGTGGGATCGCTGGCACGCATTGGTGGATTTCACCGCGCCACAATATCGCCGGCGTGTTGATGGCGCAGCGCCAGATGAGTTTCTGGCACCCGTTTTCTTTCGAATTTAAAAAGCTGGCGTATCAGTGCATGGGCCTAGGCTAAACAGCACACCGAGGCAAATCCCAAAAGGGAACTTCTAAAAAATGGATTGGTCCCCTTTCTGGCCCGGCACTTGCGACAGGGGTGGGCGCTGGTTGTTTTGTTCAGCCTTGCGGTGGGTGCAGACATCATCACAGCCGACATTCACATCAAAGAGCAGCCGCTTTGAAATTCTCGGTACGACGCTCAATGGAAACCTGTTGTTAAAAAGAGCACATATGCACGATCTGGAAGTTGCGGAGACCCGTTCATGAACTCATTAATGAAATTACTTGAGCGGCGCACACTCTCGCTCAAACTTGTCTTCGGCTACGCCACCTTACTGACCTTGCTGCTGGTGACGGGAATCTACAACCTCGCCGTTCAACGCCAGCTTATCGATGGTTTCGACAAGTTGTATTCCGACGACCTGCTCGGCGTATCCGCGGCCAAAGATGCCCAGATCAATTACCTGGTGATGGGGCGTGAACTCCGACAGGCGGTATTGGCCCAAGACCCTGCGGTGCGCGCTTCTGCGATGCAAGAGGTCGCCAAAGCGGAGGCTGCCGTGCAGAAAGAGTTGGAAACACTCAGGCCCACAGTTTTCCGGGAAGAAAACAAGAGAAATCTTGCCCGCTTCGAGGCGGATTACGCGGCCTACCGGGTCAATGTGGAAAAAGTTGTAACCATGCTGGCACACTTCGCTTCAGCAATTGACCCGACTGCTACATGACGGTGATGTAGAGGCAGCGGATGCACTGGATACCTTACTGGATTTGGCCCAAGGGACACCACTGGCAACGAAACTAGAAAGAGTGGCTGCCGCGGTGGCCGATTGTGATTTTGATGCCGCACTGGCGGCCCTGCAGCAGGAGAGACTTGCATGAGCATTGCCATCTATAACCAACCCCATGTCCCAATCTGGACAAGGAACTCGTTTTCTTGGTGGTGGATGATTTCGAAGCCATGCGACGGGTGATAGTTAACCAGTTGCGTCAGTTGGGTGCGGAAAAAATACTCACCGCCGTGGATGGAAAAGCCGCCCTGCGCATTTTGACAAGTCAGCATGTAGACATGGTGCTGTCAGATTGGAACATGCCAGTCATGTCCGGGCTGGAACTACTAAAAACTATGCGCGAGGACAGCAAACTCTTCACACTACCATTCATCATGATCACGGCAGAGGCTGAGCGCACGCACATCGAAGAAGCCATTGCATGTGGCGTGACGTCCATGATCCTCAAGCCCTATTCACCTAGCCAACTCATGGTGCGGGTAGAAAAAGCCCTAGCTTGGAAACCTGGGCGTGCGCCTGGTGCCAAAGCGGCTACTACCGCACCTAAAAGGCTGGATAAGAAACCGGACGACCAGAGCGTTGCGCCTCAAAAACCGACCATCCTGATCGTAGATGACACGACTGACAATTTGGTGTTGCTGTCAGGCCTGCTTAAGACGGAATACCGGGTACGTTTGGCCCAAAACGGCGCAAAGACCGTGGAGATCTGCACCTCGGATGACCCACCCGACTTGGTGCTGCTGGACATCATGATGCCGGGCATGGATGGCTTTGAGGTGGCTAAGCATCTGCGCGAGCATCCCACATCGGAAAACATTCCGGTCATTTTTGTCACAGCCATGACCTCGAGTGACGCAAGATTGAAGGGCCTGGACCTGGGTGCAGTGGATTTCATTACCAAACCTGTGGACCCCGATGCACTCAAGCACCGGGTTCGCAACTTCATGCGCTATGTTCAATTGCGCAAAAACTTGCAAGCCGAGTATGACGGCATGGTGGAGATGGCCCAACTCAAAGAGGACGTCGCCCACATCACGCGCCACGATATGAAAGGCCCACTGGCCGGAGTGCTAGGCCTGCTGCACGCGCTGATTGAGGATGACTCCGTGGGGAGAAAGCAACTGGAGCAACTCAAATTGGTGGAAGAAACGGCCTTGCAAGTGCTGAACATGATCAATCTGTCAGGTGAGCTTTTCAAAATTGAAACTGGCCGGTTCGAGTTGCATGCGGTGCCGGTGCCAATTGCAGACATTTTGCGACGCATTGCGGAGATCAACCGCACCGCATACGCGGGCAAAGACATCCACATCTCTGTCGATACCGATGTACCCGTTGGGGATGAGGTGCCGCAGTCTTTAGGTGATGCCATGCTGTGCTACTCGCTACTTCCGAACATATTAAAAAGCGCCTGTGAAGCGGCACCGGATTCCAGCAAAATCACCGTCAAACTCTATGATCAGTCTCCCCTTCGGATCGTTATTGAAAACCAAGGGGCTGTTCCCGCCGACATCCGCTCTCGATTTTTTGAAAAGTATTCAACCAGTGGAAAGTCAGGCGGTACAGGGTTTGGCAATTACTCGGCCAAACTGCTCACAGAAGCTCAAAACGGAACCATTACTCTAGCGGTATCCGACGAAAACAATACAACCGCCATTACCCTGACCCTGCCCAGGGCGTCCAGCGCCGTTTAAAGCATCTAGCCGTCATGACCTATGCAGATCCCTCCTTCTCCTTGTCCCGCTAGAACTGGCGCTGCTCGCTGGCTGCGCGGCGCCACCGGCCAGCGTGCCCATTAGCGCGGCAGCGGCCGACCGGGGTATCAGTCTTTCGCGCACCTTGCCCTCTGTTTTACCTGCAAAGGCTGTGCCGATACCGCATAGTCAGTTTGTACTAATTCCATCTGAGAGCGCGGCGGGGCTACTCATGCCCATTCCGTTTGTCAGCGAGGCCATTGGCAGTGCCATAGACCGCATGACAGCCGATGCATTTGAAGCCCGCTATGCTCGCATCGCGCCCTACAAGTTAGCGCAGACGGAGATGGCGATGAGCCCCCTGTACCGCAAGACCGGTGGCGCGCTCACTCTGCAGCCCTTTGTATTTATGACCGAGTGTATTGATGACACCTACCGGATTGCGCTGGTATTTCAGCTGCAGGGCGGTGGCTGGGTGGGACGCTACATGTTTCACTTGCCAACAGCGTACGCCGTGGCGGAATTCAAATCGCCCTCAGACGCACTACTGCGCGTACTGGAAGCCGAGCTACAAGAGGGTGCTAAGACGTTACGACAATTGATTGAGCGCGCCGGGCAGGGCGAATTGCAATCCACTAGCGCCAAGGCCGATGTCGGTAGCCTGCACCTGGTCGGTGGCAGGGCTGCGGGGCTCATTGCGCCGACCATCGTCATTGCCAAAGGCGCTGATCTGCTCGAGGAAACCGATACTCATGTGATCGCCAGAATGGCCGGCGATATGGCGAGCCCAGGCACCGCCGGTGGGCTGTTCTTCGGCGTTCACTACTTTCGTAAGGACCAGCTTCATACTTTCAAGAAATTTTGATTTTTTAAAAATCATATAACTTGCCCATTTGTTCAACGACCTCCTTTGAAATGTCACCTATGCAAACCATGAAATCTGCAGTGGCCATCATCGCCACGTTTTTGAGCCTTACTTCGGCACATGCCATCAACGCCACTTATGCCAAGCAACTGGAGCGGTCGGGTTGCACCCAGATGAGCGAGCTACAACGCTGCGATATTAAAAAGTCGAGGGCGGACAACGCGAAAGCCGGCTTTGTGAGCAAAGCCCCACCGCCGTCCTCTACACCCGCTGCCGTGGTCTCCAACGAAAACCCCTATGCCGGCAACTGGATCGCCAAAAATAGTGGTGGTGCCACTGTATCCACCATACGAATTGATGCAAAAGAGCGTGTCTGGGTGAATGACAAGCCCGCCAAGGCCAAGCGCAGTGATGGCGGTTTGGTCTTTAAGTCGGGTTTGATTACATACAGGATTCAGGGTGACCGTCGCTTGGTAGGCGAAGACATCTGGAATGATTCCGACACCGGGACGCAAGGCCCGATCGTTAAAAACGGATTTACTTAGTAAGGCACTGGAGCCGCTGGCAGCGGCCTTCGTCACAGGGAGCGGCTGCGCCGGATATGGTTCACCAACGCTGGTCCTTCCAGCGGTTTCAAGAACATGGTGCCCATTACACCCGAGTCCCGCAAGGCCACCTGATCCGCTGCCAGTGAAGCGGGCAACAAAATGGCAGCTGGCAAGCGCGCCCAAGCAATGCGGGCTCGGTTTTCCAAAAATGCGGTCTGCGCTTGCGCGACCGTGATGTGCTCATCCACATCCCCCACCACAAACACAATTTCTTCATCCTGCACCAGTAGGGCGTGCGCATCGTCAGGCGTGGCGGCATGGAGCACACGGTAGCCGTGGGGTTGGAGCAGCTCATTCAGTGTCAGCGACATCGCCGCGTTGGAACTAATCAACAACACCGCTGGAGACAGCGCCATAGGCTCGGGGAACGTATCCAGAGGGTCGCTCTGGAAGGTAGTGCCGTAGTGTCGCGCCAGCTCCGACCAGAAACCGGGGCCTACCGTGTCCACCACCTCACGCACCGTCGTATCACCCGAAATGATTCGCAGGCTTCCCGACGCCGCCAAAGACTTCAAGCCTCCGTCGCGCAAGGCTTCCAGTTCGGACAGTCGGGTCTGGCCCCCAGCAATTGCATCGCGCAGTGCGGGCGTCATCTCCACGATGTCCACAATCGGCAGCCTGCCGAAAAAACCGGTGTAGTCACATACCTTGCAACCCACGCTGCGGTAACGCGGCGGGTTGTGTGTGGTCTGCAAAAACAACATCTCCTCAGGCGAATAGGGCTCAGCTATGGGCGTCCTGCACTCGCTGCAAAGGGTGCGGCACAACCGTTGGGCGGCAACTGCCGCCAGTGAGTCGGCTAACACCGTGGGCTCAATGCCCAAATCCAACAACCGAGGGATGGCCGTCATCGCATCGTTGGTGTGCAAGGTAGACAGCACCAGATGGCCTGTCAAAGAGGCCTGTACCGCAATCTCAGCAGTCTCTGCATCGCGTATCTCACCAATCAGCACAATATCGGGGTCCTGCCGCAGGATGGAACGCAAAACCGTAGCAAAACCCCGCCCCGCTTTTTCATTCACTTCCACCTGCGAGATACCAGGTATGCGATATTCCACCGGGTTCTCAACGGTGATGATGTTGACAGAGTGACTATTGAGCTCAGACAACATGCCGTACAGGGTGGAGGTTTTGCCACATCCGGTAGGCCCCGTCAGGATGACCATGCCCGAGGGTCGGCGTATCGCACGGCGCAAGGTTTGCAGCGCAGCCAATGAAAAGCCCGCACCACTCAGACGACGAACACGCCCTTGCTCCAAGAACCGGATGACCAGCCGCTCACCATGGGTGGCGGGCAGCACCGAAACGCGCATGTCGAATTCGCGATCCTTAAACACAAGCGTCATGCGGCCATCCTGCGGAATCAGGCTGTTGGTCGAGTCCATTCCACACTTGGCTTTGAAGTGGCGAATCAGCGTAACGGCCACGGCATCGGGCAACATCATGACCCGCCGCAACATACCGTCCACCCGAACACGCACCGATGCAGAGCCCACAAAGGGCTGAATGTGCAAGTCAGATGCACGCTGTTCAATGGCCGATGTCAGCATGGCGCGCCCAAGGGTGACGATGGAGCTTTCCTTACCGTTGGCCAATACGACGCCCAATTCCTGTGCACTGGCGTTAGCCTGTCGGGTGGCTTCTCGGCCATAGGCTATGGTTGCTGCAATTTCAATGGCGTCAGGCGCCGCCAACACCCATTTCACCGGGCGATTGACTAAAAAATTCAAGCGTTCGGCCACGCTTTCATCAAACGGGTTACCGGTAGCCACTACCAAAGTGAGTTGATCCATGTAGAGTGGGAGCACCTTGTGGCTAAGGCAGAACTGGACAGGCACCAAGCTCAGCGCAGCGGATTCGGCATCATCCAAGCTCTGGGCAAAGTCCAAACCCAAAGCGGGCGCCAGTTGTTTGGCCAAGGACTTTTCATCCAGCCCGCTGGCTGTTACCAAGTTTTGCCACAAACGCAAATACCCGTCGGCTCCATCCAGGCGTGCCAGTTCCGGGCGATGAGGAAAAGCTTGCTTTACGGCAGCCAAAAGTGCAGTCACCGGGTCGGTGTTGAAGCGTGAGGAATGGTTCAAGAAATCGCTCCGTGT
This sequence comes from Undibacterium parvum, assembly GCF_003955735.1. Lineage (NCBI taxonomy): Bacteria > Pseudomonadati > Pseudomonadota > Betaproteobacteria > Burkholderiales > Oxalobacteraceae > Neoundibacterium > Neoundibacterium parvum. Next base: position 2,273,556 of record NZ_CP034464.1, read on the forward strand.
CATGGGCATCGTTTGTCGCGAATGATGGATGTATCCACCGGAGCTTTTTGGGAGGTTACTCCACCTACCGAGGTATATGTAGCCCGACCCGTGGTGTCGATAGGTTGGCCGTTCGGCCCCATGACTACATCGGTCACCAGACTCGACGCCAATACGTTATGCAGCCCATCCGAGGCCGCCTGTGCAGCGGTAACAGCGGTAGTGGCCAGCGAGGCGGACACGATGGAGCCGACATAGCCACTTCTGTAAGACGTCGAACCCATGACAGCCGAGTAGTCTTCCTGGCCAATCGTTAGTCGCCCGTTGCCCGCAACCGTTCCACCACTGTTCACACCTGCGCGGCGCCAGACTTCGCGCCCGTTGTCGTAAAGCACTAAAGTGCCGCCTGCTTGTTGCCAGCTCACGGTCAGGCGGTGGTTTTGACCGTCTTCAAGGTTCACGCCAGAAGCGTAGGATCTTCCGGCAAGGCTGATGTGGACATTCGAAGGGTCATAAACTGTGAAACCCCGATAGGCCGCGTCGGTGCTGTAGCTCAGCAGGGTTGCCAGCGGATCGTTACCGGGGCCGCCAGTAAAGACGACTTCTGCCGACAACGCAGTCATATCGCCATTGGTGTTGAGATTGCCTGCGCTGCTGACGCGGTTGTTGCCGGAGAAGCGCATCACTCCCAGATTGACGGGGCCTGCATTGCAACTAGAGGCCGTGTTGGTAGTTGTAGTTACAGGCTTTTGCGGTGTGGAGACAGGGCCCTGCGGCGCAGAGGCGCCAGACGCAGGAATGTTTGGTGTGATGTTCCCGGGCTTGGGTGGGGTAACAACAGTGTTGTCGCTCGACCCAGTGGCTTTTCCACACGCAGCCTTTGCGGTTCCCGCAGGCGGTAACACCTTGCACAAGGCGGTATCGCCTGCCAGCTTCACGGAAAAGCTCACCGCTGATTCACCAATCACCGCTCCTTGGCCGATGGTGCTGTTGCGCATGAGCAGGTTATGCGCCTCCCGGGCCACTTCCACACCCCGCTGGCCTTGCGTGGCTGCCGCTGCGCATATGGTCAGCACCGGCGAGAAACCGCCAGGCACCGCATCGAAATTCAAGGCTAGTTGTGCGTAGCTACTCTGCAAATTGGCGGGCTGCACCGTGCTGGCCAGGTTGCCACAAGCAGCATGAATCTCCCCCGACTTGGCACTTACCTGAATGGCGGTACGCACCGCGTCGTACTTCAAGGCGAGTTCTGCCGCCTGAGAGCGCGCCACATAACGTTGGTAGGAGGGCAACGCGACTGCCGCAAGCAGGCCAATGATGCCTATCACTATCAGGATCTCAACCAGCGTAAAACCACCGATTGTCTTAGGGGCACGCTCAATAGCGTGGGGGGAGGACTTCATGGTTTGAGCACCAGGGCCGTTGCGACCTCTGCCTGGGTCACACTAACGCCACCCGCCTCCCGCATGTCGTGATGCCCCGTGGTATCGACCACCTTGCCGTTTTCGACGGTGACATCCATCAGCAGCTCACTTTTGCCTGCCATCGTCTGAAAGACAGGGGTTGCCAGCTCTGCCGCCGTCATTGCACGCTGTACCACCGAGGTACGCAGAATCTCGCCGCTGAACCGGGTTCCTTCCTCGAAAAATCCAGGGCTTTTGTTCTTGACGCCAATCGACATTTCTGCATTTCCGTTCAAGGCATAACCACGACCAGCCCCAGTGAACGTCTTGACGAGGTTGCCGTTGTCGTACACCGCCAGCGTCTGCGTTGCGCCGTCCCATGAGACTGACACGCGATGGGTCTGTCCATCACGCAGATTGAGCCCTGTGTTGAAGTCGTTGCCCAAAATTGCCACGGTCAAGCTGCCTGGGTTCCACAGCGAGAAGGCGTTGTGGTCATCTACATAGTTGCCGTAGTTGAAAAGCACCGCGCCACCAGGCGGCGGCACCCCCAGAATGGTCATCTCCACGGTCATTGCAAACGGATTTCCCTGCGTATGCAGGTGATAGCCACCGGGGACGATGGCACCACTGGCAAGTCGCATGACATCAGCTTGCATGGTGAGCCCCATCGGTTTGGCACAGATGTCAGCGGGTTTCGCGGCGGGTAGCGCCTTGCACAGCACCGTGTCGCCGGCCAGCCTAACAGCAAAGCTCGCTGCCGCATCTCCCAGCACTACGGGCTGGCTGATGCTTGCAGAACGGGACATGACGGTATGCGCCTCTCTGACGACCTGAACCGCTTGCGGGCCACGTCCCTCGATGGTGGCGCAATACCGCAGCACCGGGGTAAAGCCACCGGTCACGGGCTCAAAGCCCACATCCATGCCGGCGTACTCGCTCTTCAGGTTGGCCGCGTGAACCACCGCGGGCACCGTGCCGCAATTGACCTGCACATTGCCTGAACTAATGAGCGAACCCAAGTTGGTTTTAACGGCGTCGAACTTGAGCAGCAGTTCTGCGGCGTGCGAGCGCGCCACATACCGCTGGTATTGCGGTACCGCGACCGCCGCGAGCAGACCGATGATGCCTATCGCCATCAAGATTTCAACCAGCGTGAAACCATGGATTTCCGTGCGCGCGTATTGACTAGCGTGGGGGGTAGATTTCATGGTTGGGCCTTTTGCAGATCGCCAGACGGTGTCATGGTGAGTTGCCATTGCTGGGTTGTGGCCAGCAAGCGGTAGGTGGGTCCCGGATTTTGCAACTCCACCAGTGAAGCCAGTGCGGGAAGCGGCACCCGGTCCGGCCATTCGCCGGTCGTGGAGTGAGATTGCTCGACGGCAACTTTGGCCGCAGTCAGGGCTGCTGTCATTTCGGCTAGTTGTTTCTGCTCAGACACCCCTAGCCAGAAGATCAGGGTACGGCTGTCAACAATAGAGGTGACGACAGCCACCAGGATCATTGTGCTGACTACCTTTACCCAGAGGCGGCGCCCGGACGGCTTTATACGCAAGGCGGCCTGCCGTTCCTGGTCCGATTCAATTTGATTGAGCGCCTTGTTCGCCAAAGCGTGCAGGTCTTGTGGGTGGGTCATGTTCTCTTCAGTTGGATGGAAGCGACTCGAATTCGCATGTACAGAGCGCGACCTTCGTCAATGCGGCTGACTCGATTGCGTCCGAGAAGAGAATAGAGAATAGGAAATTCAAGCCACCTAAGCGAAGTATTCTACCTTAACCCCGTGATCACAAGTGCAAGTTTTGTCCCAACCAGGTCTGATCAAACAACACTTTTCCAAGAGCAGCATCAAAATCGCACTAAATCGCAACAACGATCGCCCAAAAACAGCTCCCAATGAAGCGTAGACACAAAGCGAGTCCTGATGCGCCAAACTGCGTGCATCCATATTGAAAAATTAAAAATCAGTCCTTACCAATTCACACTCTGATCGACATCTTCAGCGGGGCCATGTTGCCCGAGATCGTCGTCTGCGCCATTATCAAAGTAGTCTATCGGTTCAGCCTCATCACAGGCATCCCACAAGGGTGGGCCGCGTGCTTTGCTGATCTTTGGTGGGCTTGACTCTACGCCGATGTGATCGAGGATTGTGCGGATTTCTGCGCCGTCGTTGATGAAGGAAATGAGCCGCATTTGCCCACCGCAGTGCAGGCATAGCAATGGAAATACTTCATAGATCCGTGCGATCAGTTTCGCCCACAGGTAACGTGCTGGCGAACGTTTGGCATTGGTCTGCTCTTCTTGGTCTGAGGATGTAGGCGGCACCTCAGGAGATATCACTGGCATGGGCGCCATGGCAGTGACGGCGGCTCTGAGTGGAGAATTCGGTGCCAAGACACCAAAGTAACGATGGCGGTGGGCACGTGGTGGCGGTACGAGCGCGGCGATCTTGGCGATGAATTCGCATGGTGTCAGGATTAAATCGCCCTGCTTGCCACCGGATTGCGGTTTGGGGCAATGGTAGAGCAGATGATCTTGACCTTTGCGGTGCAGCCTTTCCATGGCAAACGGGGGACGGGCGCAATAGCGTAGTAATCGCTTTAGCCCCGCTCTGTCATCGGCTGCAATGCACACACTGGCATCGACCGAAAAGCCCCCACCATGGCGGGCTAGCAGCATCACTTCGTCATCAATACTGTCGAGCAAACCACGTTTGACGAAGGCGCGCACGATGCGTCGTTTGGCTTCATTTTGTACTTGTGCGATGGCATCGGCGCTGAGATGCGCCAGCGCATGAAACTTCACTTTACTGCCCTCGCCACTGTCATGATAATCCACCGCCTCAAACACGCCATCGACAACGCAGATATGAAAATGCACATGCCTATTGAGGCTCGAGCCAAAGCGATGAATAAAAGCACAGGCCGCCAATTGCACCCGCTTGCGATCGAGCGCCACCGCACTGGGGCAATGTGCCTGCAGGCTGGCCAGGATCACCCGCAGAAATATCCTCAATGCGGTATTGAGTGCCTTGGGATCGTTCTGCAGAAAATAGCGTAAGCGTTTGGGCAGCGAGAGCACCCATTGCCGCACGGGCAGCTTGGGAAAAATGTGATCGGACAGATGCGCCGCCGTCTCCACCATGCGCCGTGTATTGCACGAGGGGCACACGCCGCGCCCTTTGCAGGAAAATGCCACCAGAAAATCATGACCGCAAGCGTCACAACGAGCGCGGGCGAAGCCGTAAGCAAAGATGCCACACTCGAGGTATTTGCGAAACGCAGTCTCGACATAAGGCGCTGGCGTGTGCAGATCACCTTGTAAATTATCTGATCAAGTCGCGATCACTACGTCTGAACCAATTGAGAAAAAATGTAATTGGCTGCAAGCATCGATCTTACGATCGCTCATACCTGCGCCAATTAAATAGTTATCCGGTCGGTGTCTCATCGAAAATCGCGTTAAGACAAAGCTTTATGCATCAACAAATAGAACTTGGCCAGTAACAAAACCATCGACAGATCGTTCAAATGCCTTTCCGACCAGAGCCCCCGGAACCGGCTGAAATCCGCGCAACATGTCTCCATACACATCCATCGCCTCCTCCAATACAGTGGGATTGACTACATTAATGCGAATTCCACGAGGCAATTCATGTGCAACGCATTTTACGAAGGTGTCAATCGCCCCACTTGTAGTAGCGTCAGCGATGGCCTGCGGCACCGGTTTCATGTTTAGTATTCCAGAAATCAAGGTAAAAGAGCCGCCATCCTTGATATATTCAAGGCCAACATGAACGACATTGATTTGGCCAAGCATCTTACTTTGAATCGTTGTTGCCCATTGGTCAGAGGTCATTTCTTGAAACGGTGCATATTCGCAATGGCCCACGGTATTAACAACCGCATCAAACTCGCCAACAGATTCAAACAATTTGCGCAATGAATCCTTATTTGTAATATCTACTTGAAAGTCACAGCCCTTACCCGATCGACTCGCTGTGACTACCTTGTGCCTCGTTAACCCACTAAGTGCTGCTTGTCCCATCATGCCAAGTGCTCCGATTACGACGACAGTTTTCATAAATTTATCTCGAATGATTGAAAGAGAGGAGATTCTAGGAGGCGGGTGATACAATGACAAACAGAGATTACCTGTAAGAGATACAAATATTTATGATGGACAAGATAGAAATCAGGCACATGAGAGTTTTCGTCAAACTCGTCAAAGAAAAAAACGTCTCCAAGGTCGCGTCCGAGACCGGTTTGACACAGCAAGCCGTCAGTGGGTATTTGAAGAAATTAAGAGAAGAATTCAAAAACGAGCTATTTTTGCGTCAAAGCAACGGCCTAAAACCTACCGACTTTGCCTACGAACTTTGCTCAAGGTTTGAGCGTGTCATACACGAGTTCGACAATGTCTATGAAACTCTTCCATTTGACCTGGCATCCATCAAAAAGACATTCACCATCATAGCGAATGAATACGCACAGCTTTCTTATGTACCACTCATTGTGCAAGCCGCCGTAAGATCTGCACCAAATATAAAATTCAAAATCCTGGACTTTGATCAAAGAACCCACGAAGAAATGCTGGCATCGGGGGAGGCCGACATTTTAATTGGCTTCAAAGATTTTATTGATGACAGGCTTAACCAGACATTGATCAAGGAGGACTACTACTCGTGCATCGTCAACGCAAAATCAAGAATACCCGATGCAGTACAAAATCTCAGTGACCTGTCAAAATTTCCTCATGTCGCTATGAACAATAGTGCTTTTTATTTTAGCGATACGGTCGATCATTTTCTAAATCAGCAAGGTGTGACGAGGAACGTCATTGCCACATTGCCGTGCTACACATTCTTACAGAGCTTCCTGTCTGTAAATGACGTAATCGCCTTTATTCCTTCTGCGATGGCTCGCCTTGGAAATTTTAGAACACTCAAATTTGATGCAAACCCACAATCCTTCGGTGTAGTGGCGGCATGGCACCGGAGGGTAGCGGAAAATCCTCTTCACAATTGGGCTATTGAGACAATCCTCAGTATCAGGTAGTAAGCATTGCCGTTCATTTCATCTTCGATTTCAGATCAAACAAACATCGCAGTATAAGAACCTCGCCTTTGGCTATATCCATCACTGCGATGACCCCGACTTTCGGTTTCGTCGCATAGATCCCCCCAAGTTTACCTTGCGTGGTTGACAATGATAGTATTCGCCACGCCTCTTGGTGTACCGCTATTGCTAAACAGATTATGTTGATACTGGTACTGTCGGTCTGCGATGCTCGATGCAAGATTCTTGTGCCGTCGTCACACCAAGTGGAAACAGGCACTTGCCAATCCAGACCAGCCATCTTAAACGCGCTTTCAGCGCTACATTTACCTTTTTCGACTACTCTGAAATTTTTCTTTTTAACTTTGCTTGTGTATTTGCATCAAATAAGCCACCGGTTTGCACGGCAAACCAGCCATGCTTTGGCATCTTAAGGTAGCCGCTAATTTCAATCCAAATTTACTTCATATCGTAAATCTCGGTTGAATGGCAGCTAACCGGAACTCTGGCCGTCTCTTTCGGGGCCAGGCTGTGTCAAAACGCAGAAATACAGAGATAAGCAGACAAGACGCGATAGAAATGCGAACAGAGGCAATACGAAGGTCTATCAAGTGTGCGATTATTTTTAAAGGTGGAAATAGGCATTCAGATTTGAAGCGTGCCACAGCCCTGTATTTGAACCCAAAAAAGCTCTCAGGCCCTCATTGCTGCCATCAACGGCATGATTCCCATTATTTTCATGACACGCTTCAGATTGTAGGCAAGCACATGCAAGCTCATCTCGGTGCTGACATGATTTTTGGTCCTGGTCAGAAAGTGTGTCGCGCCCATCCAGGCTTTGATGGTGCCAAAGGGGTGTTCGACTGTACTCTTACGCACAAGCATGGCGTCAGGCATTTCCGCCAGTTTAGCCTGCATCAGTTCCAACACGTCTTCATGCTCCCATCGTTTGACGCGCCGGTGCTCTCCTGTTGTGCATTTGACTTTCAGTGGGCAGCTCTGGCATTGTGAACTCCAGTAAGTGGTCATCGTCTTTCCTTGTTCGATGGAGGTGAAACGCATAATTAACGCTTGTCCGGCCGGGCAACGATATTCATCTTTCTCCGCGACGTATTTAAAATCCGCCTTATCAAACAGACCTTGAGCTTTATTGCCAGAGGTATGTGTCTTTGGCACTAGCGCATCAATCCCCAATCCGTGACAGGCCAGAATCTCCTCGCCTTTCATGTAACCACGGTCTGCCAGAACGGTAAGGTCTTCGGCACCAATGGCCTCGCGTGCCTGCACCGCCATGTTACATAGTTGCGTTCTGTCGTTACCCACATTGGTGACCTCATGCGCAACGATTAAATGATGTTTGGTGAGGATAGGAAATTCAACCCACCTAAGCGAAGTATTCTACCCCAACCCTGTGATCACAAGGGCAAGTTTCTATCCAATCAGATTGGATTGCACAATACATTTCTACGCGCAACATCATATCCACACAAAATCGCAGCAACCATCGCCTCAAAACATCCTCTGATTAACCGTCAGCACAAAGCTAGCCCTGATGCGCCAAACTGCGCGCACCCATTTTGAAAAACTAGAAAATTAGCCTTACCAATTCACACTCTGATCGACATCGTCATCGGGCCCCTTCTGCCCGATATCGTCGCCTGCGCCATCATCAAAGTAGTCCTTTTCTTCGGCATCATCACAAGCATCCCATAATGGTGGGCCGCGGGCTTGGCTGATCTTTGGCGGGCTAGATTCTACGCCGATGTGATCGAGGATTTTGCGGATTTCAGCACCGTCGTTGATGAAAGCAATCAACCGCATTTGGCCGCCGCAGTGCAGGCATAACAATGGAAATACTTCATAGATCCGTGCGATCAATTTCGCCCATAGGTAGCGTGCTGGCGATCGTTTGGCGTTGGTCTGGGCTTCTTGGTCTGCAGCTATTTGCGGCGCAACGGGCGGGGTCACCGGCATGGGCGCCATGGCGGTGACTGCTGCCCTGAGTGGAGAATTCGGTGCCAAGACACCGAAGTAACGATGACGGTGCATACGTGGTGGCGGCACCAACGCGGCGATCTTGGCGATGAATTCGCATGGTGTCAGGATTAAATCGCCTTGCTTGCCTCCGGATTGCGGTTTGGGACAATGGTAGAGCAAATGATCTTGTCCTTTGCGGTGCAGCCTTTCCATGGCAAACGGTGGACGTGCGCAATAGCGAAGTAGTCTCTCTAGGCCAGCTCTATCATCGGCTGCGATGCACACACTGGCATCAACCGAAAAACCGCCACCATGGCGGGCTAGCAGCATCACTTCGCCATCAATGCTGTCAAGTAAGCCACGCTTAACGAAGGCGCGCACGATACGTCGTTTGGCTTCATTTTGCACTTGAGCTATGGCCTCGGCACTGAGATGCGCCAGTGCATGAAACGTTACTTTGCCGCTCTCATCGCCATCGTCACCATCCACAGCCTCAAACACGCCATCGACAACGCAGATATGAAAATGCACATGCCTATTGAGGCTCGAGCCAAAGCGATGAATAAAAGCACAGGCCGCCAATTGCACCCGCTTGCGATCGAGCGCCACCGCACTGGGGCAATGTGCCTGCAGGCTGGCCAGGATCACCCGCAGAAATATCCGCAATGCGGTATTGAGTGCCTTGGGATCGTTCTGCAGAAAATAGCGTAAGCGTTTGGGCAGCGAGAGCACCCATTGCCGCACGGGCAGCTTGGGAAAAATGTGATCGGACAGATGCGCCGCCGTCTCCACCATGCGCCGTGTATTGCACGATGGGCACACGCCGCGCCCTTTGCAGGAAAAGGCGACCAGAAAATCATGACCGCAAGCCTCACAACGGACGCGGGCGAAGCCATAAGCCGAATTTGCAAATGCGTGCCGCATTTGAGGTTTTGCGAAACGCAGTCTCGACATAAGGCGCTGGCGTGTGCAGATCACCTTGCCCATCAAACTGGCCGCTAGAGGCAAGCGCGAGCCAGGTTTCGACGTGACCAGCGATGGTGCGATAGAACAGACTTTGCTCGGGATGACGGGCTTGATACAGCGCGGGGGCTTGCTTGGGGGCGGCTTGCCCTTGTACCGGCCGCACTGTTGCATGCCGGGCATGTGGGCGGCAAACAGCGGCTTGTGGCACATCGGAATGACCGGTGGCTGACATGGCAGCAACATCCATAGCGCAATTGATGGATGAATACTGTATGCCCAATCAGTTATTTTTTGTTGCTTTTTGTCGACCTGCGATAGACACTCTAGCTTGTTATGTAAGCAATTGACTTGACGATGGGTGGCTCACCGCGACTGTCGCAATCAGTCTTTATGCATAGGACTTGATTATGAATAGCATTTGCCAACGAGCATGCCTGCTCCGTTACAAATGTGGCGCAGGCATGATCACTTGTTATTCATAATTACAGCGTCTTCAAGAATGCCAACAACGAGTCCGATGCCCGGAACCGTGGGAGTTTTCCCCCTGGCTCCTGTAATCGGGCGAGCGCTTTTTCCTTCATTGCCAAATTTGCCTCCACGTAGTGATGTGAGGTGGCAGGACTCTCGTGGCCCAGCCAAAGCGCTATCACACTGATATTCTCCCCTGATTCCAGCAGGCTCATGGCAGAGGTGTGTCGAACCGTATGGGGTGTAATGCGGCGATTGGTTAGCTCGAAGGCTGACAGCACACCGAAAAAAATTCCAAAAGGGAACTTCTAAAAACCTAAAAACAAAAACTTTTCTCGCCGCAGAGGCGCAGAGGACGCAAAGAAAATTTTTGTTTTTCCCTCTGCGTCCTCTGCGCCTCTGCGGCAAAGCTTTTCCTTGTGAGTCGCTATCATCACGGTTCCTTGGTTTTTAGAAGTTCCCCATTGTGCTCATCACAGAAATAGGCATAAACAAGTCTTAAATACTGGCACAATAGTCGAACAAACAACATTACATTTCAATCGAGAAAACCATTATGGCTGTTAGTTTAAAAAAACCCAGGCTAGCTGCGGTGAGTCGCATCGCCCTGCTTCTCAGCTTAACTGGCTGTGCTAGCGTGGTTCAGAATACGCCGAGCACCGTGCTGGTAGCGCCGCTGGCTGGCGACGCAACTATCCTCGCGACTTGGGTGGTATTGGGTGAACAAGGGCAGGCTCAGGCACGCGCCATCACCACGGCCACTAGCTGTCCTGAGCTGAGCCAGGACGGCGTGACTAGCCGCATGCAATTACGCGCTGCGCCGGCCAGCATCGCGCAAAGAAAAACCGTCAGCAGCGCTGCCGATAGCAAGGCATCCTTGTTTGAGGTAAGTAGTTGCGAAGCCGACTTGCACGCGGGTGTAAAAACCGCCAGTATCGCCGGGCAGCTACTGCCCTTGCCGAAAGCCACGCTGCAAAAAATTATCGTAATCGGCGATACCGGTTGCCGCTTACAAAAAGGTAGTAATTATTTTCAAGAGTGTAACGACGCGGCCAAGTGGGCTTTCGCCCAAGTGGCCAAGACCGCAGCCAGTTTTCAGCCTGATTTAGTGATACACGTGGGTGATTATCACTACCGCGAAAATGCCTGCAGCCTTGGTAATCCTAGCTGTGCCGCCAGCCCCTGGGGTTATGGCTGGGATACCTGGCGCGCCGATTTTTTTACCCCGGCGGCGCCGTTGCTGGCGGCAGCACCGTGGGTGGTGGTGCGCGGCAATCATGAATCCTGCACGCGCGCCGGTCAAGGCTGGTGGCGTTTTATGGACCCTAGACCACTGCAAGCGGGACGTGATTGCAATCGCGAAGCCGACGATATTCAAGGCGATTACAGCGCGCCCTATGCAATACCTCTAGGCACGATGGGAGGGCAGAGCGCGCAATTAATCGTCTTTGATTCATCCAAAGTCCCCGGGCAAATTTTAGAAAAGACTTCCAGCGCCTATCAAATTTATGCCGCGCAATTGCAGGCGGCCGATCGCCTGGCCGAGCAGGCACAATTTTCTATCTTCATGAATCACCATCCTATCTTGGGTTTTGGCCCCGCCTTCAAATCGGGTAATCCGGCTTTACAAGACATCATGCAGCTAAGTCATCCCCAACGTCTGTTTCCAGCTAAGGTACAGGCGACGCTAGCCGGCCACGTGCATTTGTTTGAGGCGATTAGCTTTGCTTCCGATCATCCTACCCAGTTTGTCGCCGGCAATGGGGGTTCTTCCTTAGATCAGGCACTGCCGTCGCAAGTACCAGCGGGCGCCACGCCTTACGCGAAAGCCGAAGTAGCGCACTTTAGCAATAGCAATCAAGCCGGTTTCATGACCATGGAGCGCGTCGGCGCCAGTTGGAAAATGCAAGCCTGGGATCAACTAGGCAAGCCTATCAGTAGCTGTGTGATGCAGGATAATAAGACCAGTTGCGCGACGCCTTAATTGACTTTTTAAGACGCCTCAAGATTTTCTAGTATAAAAACGCGGGTAAATAATTGATCGAGTCGCTTAATTATTTACCCCTCGATTCTTTTGCAATCAACAGGTCATAAATACCAGTTAGCCTGACTCGCTTCAGCGAGTCAGTAGCTAGCTATTTTCGTTTGGCTTTGACTCGTTAAAAAGTGAAGCGTAGCTTTTCGATTTTTTAAATTTTTTGAAAGTGATAATGAGTTTTAAGATTAGATTTTTCAGTTCTAAAGTTGTGCTGCAATGTTGCCTGTTGTTTTGTGTTGCTCTTAGTGGCGCGGCACAGGCGCAATCGAAGCAGATCCCAGCTCCCGCTTTTTTTCAAAACACGCAATTTAGTAGCGCCAGGCTGTCGCCAGATGGCACCGCTCTGGCCATGCTGATGGCCGATAAAAATGACAGAATGGTATTGGCGGTACTGGAGATTGGGCAGACACAAGCGAAGGTGATTGCTGGCTATGAAGTGCGTGATATCAGTCATTTTCATTGGGTAAATAATTCGCGTCTGGTGTACGACTTGAGCAATCGCAAACTGGCGCAGGGAGAAAATTTCTTCGGCCCAGGCTTATATGCGGTGAATAAAGACGGTAGCGGGCGCTTGCAACTGGTGAGTCATACCCGATCATTGCAGTTGCTAAATAAGACCGATGCGCTACTGCCCTGGAATACTTTTTTCCTCGATACCGTACATGACAGTTCATCTTCAGACATTTTTGTGATGCAAGCTGTCACCAGCAAATCCGATCAAAATACCGCGTATGACTTGTATAGGCTCAATACCAAGACCGGCAATACAGAAATGATTCAGCGCCCTGGCAAGGTGAGTCAATGGCTGATCGACAAAAAAGGTGTGCCACGAATTGCAAAAACCATAGACGGCGCCTCAATCAAACTACAATATAAAGATCCGGATAGCGGCCTTTGGCGGGTCATTTCAGAGAGTGATTGGAGTGGCCGAAAAGATATAAACCCTGAATTTTTTAGCCCGGAAGGTGATTTGTATGTAAGCGCCTATCAAGGACAGAATTTAAGTTCATTGTATATTTTCGATCTGAAAAAAAATCAGTTAGAAACTGCACCAGTGATTTCGCTCAAAGGCTACGATTTTAATGGCAATTTTGTGTATAACACGGCGCAGAAAAAAGTGCTGGGCCTGCATTATGAAATGGGTACTGCCGCCAGTGTCTGGTTCGACGATGCCATGAAAGCGCGTCAAAAAAATATTGATACTCTGCTGCCGCACACGGTGAACCAAATCTCGATTGCCGAAGAGGCGAATGCTGCAACCGTGCTGGTGCATTCCTTTTCTGATGTCGATCCTGGCACATGGTATTTGCACGATGAAAAAACCAATCAATTGACGCGACTGGGACGCAGTCAGCCAGGTATTAATCCTGAACTCATGTCGGCAAAAGAACAAATCAGCTATAGCGCCAGAGATGGACTCACTATACCCGCCTACCTGACTGTACCAAAATTTAGCAGCGGAAAAAATTTACCTATGGTGATGTTAGTGCATGGCGGCCCGTATGTAAGAGGCGGCCACTGGCAATGGGATTCACAGGTGCAGTTTCTGGCCTCGCGCGGTTATGCCGTGTTAGAAGCGGATTTTAGGGGCAGTACCGGCTACGGCCAAAAGCATTTTAATGCTGGCTTAAAGCAATGGGGTTTGGCGATGCAGGACGATATCGCCGATGGCGTACGGTGGGCGATCGCCAAAGGAGTTGCCGACCCCAAGCGTATCTGTATAGCCGGGGGCAGTTATGGTGGTTATGCGACGCTGATGGGCTTAATTAAGGATCCACAACTGTATCGTTGCGGTATCAATTGGGTAGGTGTGACCGATATTAACCTGCTGTACGACATCCATTGGAGTGATCTCAGGGATGAGTGGAAAAACTATGGGATGCCGGTTTTAGTTGGCGCTCAGATCAAGGATGCCGCGCAGTTAAAAGCCACTTCCCCGCTGGAACACGCAGACCAGATTAAGCAACCGCTGTTGCTGGCGTATGGCGGAGCAGATAGAAGGGTGCCGCTGCCACATGGCCAAAAATTTTATGCGGCAGTGAAAACTGGAAATCCACAAGTTGAGTGGGTCGAGTATGAAGAAGAGGGACATGGGTTCCGGCTATTAAAAAACAAACTCGATTTTTGGAACCGAGTCGAAAAATTTCTAGGCCAACACCTCGCTCCTGAATAAATCAGCCCCAGACACAGCCCGTGCGGTAACACGGGCTGTGAGCTTGTTACATGGCGTTACTAAACTTTTATTAAAAACTGCAATAGACGACAACGAAAAAGCCGGGCATGCGTTGTATCCTGATAAAAAATATATCGGAGCCTATTCCATGTCAGTTCTATTTCAGCGGCGCGTGCGCTGTGCCCTCAGTTGTGTCACTTTGGGCCTGTTGGTGGCCTGCAGTACGGCCAGCAAACCGCACACCGCACGCCCCTTGCCGGCTGTTGCGGCAGCGCCCGCCATCGTCAAAACCGTCGCGCCCGTTTATGCTGCGCCTGGCGCTACCCTGCAAGCGGCTAAAGTCGACCCTGACAAACTCTTGAACCGGATTAGCTGGGGCGCGAACGCCTCCACCTCCGCTGCCTTGCAGACGCTAGGCATGGATCTGTATCTGGATCAACAATTACATCGCCCTAGCGCCGTCTTGCCAGCGACGATACAGGCGCAGATTGATGGCATGACGATAGGCCAGCAGCCGTTTGCGCAAATGATGGTCGCGCTGGAAGCGCAAAAAGAAGCGGCGGTGCAAAAGAAAGGCAGCGATGACACGCTACGCAAAGCCTATCAACAAGAGTTGAACCGACTGGCGCGTGAAGCGGCCTCGCGCTCCTTGCTGCGTGCCGTGTATTCGCCCGCGCAATTGCAAGAGCAGATGGTGTGGTTCTGGATGAATCACTTCAATATCTCGAATCAAAAACAAAATCTGCGTGCCATGCTGGGTGACTTTGAAGAACAGGCGATACGCCCCTATGCCTTAGAGAATTTCCGCGATTTATTACGCGCCACCGTGATGCATCCGGCCATGTTGCGCTATCTCGACAATGAGCATAATGCAGTCGGCCGTATCAACGAAAATTATGCGCGTGAACTGATGGAATTGCACACCATGGGCGTAGGCAGTGGTTACAGTCAAAACGATGTGCAGGAATTGGCTCGCGTCTTGACCGGCGTGGGTATTAATCTCAGTTCAAGCGCACCGCATTTGCGTCCTGAGCTGCAAAAGGCCTACGTCAGAAAAGGCTTGTTCGAATTTAATCCCAAACGCCATGATTTTGGCGACAAACAGTTGCTAGGCAAGCGCATACGCGGACGTGGTTTGGCGGAGTTGGATGAGACCATCAATTTACTCAGCAGGCAGCCAGCGACCGCACGTTTCATTAGCCGAAAATTGGCGCTGTATTTTGTCTCGGATAGCCCCAGCCCGGCTTTGATTGAAGGCATGGCACAGAGTTTTCTACGCAGCGACGGCGATATCCCGTCGGTGCTCAAAACCATGTTCGAAACCCCAGAATTTGCCGCCTCACTAGGCCTTAAATTTAAAGACCCGCTGCATTATGTGATTGCAAGCGTACGACTGGCTTACGATGGCGCTAGTATCGTCAATACCTTGCCCATGCTGAATTGGTTGAATAGTCTAGGACAGCAAAGCAACGGGCACCAGACGCCAGATGGTTACTCTTTGGAGGAAAGCAGTTGGGCTAGCCCGGCGCAAATGGCCAGCCGTTTCGATATCGCCAAAACCATCGCCGCTGGCAGTCCGGGGCTATTTCGTAGTGAAAATTCAGAGCTAAAGGTCGCTGCGAAAGATTTGCCACGTCCCGCTCTGGCAAATTCTGAGTATGTGAAAAATTGGGTGAAAAAATTTAGCCCGCAGTCTCAGCAGGCGCTACAGCAAGCCGGTTCGCCGCAAGAATGGGCCGCATTTTTTCTGGCAAGCCCAGAGATGATGCGGCGTTAAATTCAATTTAAAAACTCTTAGGACTTACGCAAAATTGTCCCAGCTAGGCGTGTCGCCGAAGACAGTACTTTAGTACGACAAGGCGGCTACAACAACGTTTGGGCGGTTTTACGTAAGTCCTAACTCTTTAATTTCGAGGCTATTTTATGAATCGACGTGAACTACTCAAGGCTGCAGCCGCACTCAGTGCCAGCACGCTTAGCAGCCGTTTGTTGGCCGCGCCTGCAACCCAGAATAAGTTGTTGATGGTGTTTTTACGCGGCGCTTACGATGCCAGCAATCTATTAATCCCGACCTCAAGTAATTTTTACTATGAGGCCAGACCAAATATCGCCATCGCCAAACCGAGTGAGTCGCTAGACAGTGCCTTATTACTGGATGCCGATTGGGGCCTGCATCCAGCCCTGCGTACCAGCATCTACCCGATGTTCCAAAAAGGCGAGGCGGCGTTTATCCCGTTTGCCGGCACCGATGATGTATCGCGCAGCCATTTTGAAACTCAAGACAGCATAGAGTTGGGGCAGCCACTCAATACTACCCGCAACTTACATTCGGGATTTTTAAACCGGCTGGCAGCGCAACTCAATGGTGCGGCAGCGATGTCATTCACCGATCAATTACCTTTGATTATGCAAGGCAGTCAGCAGATTGCTAATGCGGGCTTGCGAGTAAAAGGTAAAAATTCTATGGATGCGCGGCAAAGCGCCATCATCAGCGCTATGTATGGGCAAACAGGGCTGGCACAACAAGTGAGCGAGGGATTTGCGGTGCGTGATGAGGTAATGCGCAGCCAGCAGCAAGCCGAGCAAAATGAAATGATGCAGGCAGACCGGAATGCGCTCTCGACCAAGGGCTTTGAGTTGGAAGCACGACGGGTCGCCAAATTGATGCGCGATAAGTATGCGCTGGGCTTTATCGATGTCGGCGGTTGGGATACCCATGTCAATCAGGGCGGAGCAAGCGGGGCGCTGGCGAATAAGTTTGAAGAACTTGGCCGTGGTCTGGCCGCTTATCAGCAAGAAATGGGGACGAGCTGGCGCAATACCACGGTGGTGGTAATCAGTGAATTTGGCCGCACCTTTCGCGAAAATGGCAAGCGCGGCACCGACCACGGGCATGGTAGCGTGTACTGGGTGCTGGGTGGCGGCATCAAGGGCGGCCGCATCGTCGGTGAGCAAGTCAGGCTAGAGCCGGGCAAGCTCTTTCAAAACCGCGATTACCCGGTCTTGAACGAATATCGCGCCGTGCTGGGCGGTCTGTTTTCCGGGATTTTCGGTTTGAATGAAAAACAATTACAAGAAATTTTTGTAGGGGTGAAAGCGCGTGATTTCGGCTTGATTTAAGAGCCAGGATGAAGTTTTTAAGTAGGGAAGAAGTGCAGCTGAAAATTTTCTTATTTAGCCACATAGCGCTTGCGACAAAAAACTAGGCAATTCGACAAAATCATGGAATGATCGGGCACCGCAAATTTTCTGTGAGTCGCCATGCTGAAACGAATTTTTCTATTTGTAGTGATGTTGTTGCTGATCCTGGTGGCTGTGCTGGGCTTTAATACGCTACGCCACACATCGAAACAAATTGCGGTGACGCCGCCCGTGGTGCTGAGTTTGGATCAGGATGCAGTGGCGCAGCGTTTGGCTACAGCGCTACGTTTTCAAACGATTTCGCATCAGGGCCAGCCCGATGCGGCCATCGCAGAATTCAAAAAAATGCATGCGCATATGCAGCAGGCTTTTCCCTTAATCCACAGCAAACTTAAACGCGAAACTGTGGGCGCGGCAAGTTTGCTGTACACCTGGCAAGGCAGTGATTCCAAGGCCAAGCCCTTACTCTTAATGGCGCATCAGGATGTGGTGCCTATCGCCGTAGCGACCGAAGCAAACTGGCAACAGCCGCCGTTTGATGGCGTCATCAAAGACGGCTATATCTGGGGTCGTGGCTCCTGGGATGATAAGGGTAATTTATTCGCGATCATGGAAGCAGTAGAAACGCTGCTGGCAAGCGGCTTTCAACCGCGTCAGACCATCTATCTGGGCTTCGGTCATGATGAAGAAGTGGGCGGCCTGCAAGGTGGACAGGCCATCGCTGCGCTATTGCAGTCGCGTGCGATCCAGCTCGACTACGTGCTGGACGAGGGTTTGCTGATTACCGAAGGCATACTCAAAGGCCTGGACCAATCAGCCGCTCTGATCGGTATCGCGGAAAAAGGCTATGCAACGCTAGAGCTGAGTCTGGATGCCACGCCTGGACACTCTTCCATGCCGCCGCAAAAGACCGCGATAGGCATGATGAGTCTGGCTTTGGCGCGGCTAGAGGAACAGCAATTTCCGGCCCAGATACAGGGTGTTGCACTTGATATGTTTGAGACTATCGCGCCTGAGATGAATGGTGTGAACCGGATCTTGCTGTCGAATCTATGGCTATTTCGGCCTCTGGTGCAGCGTGAGTTAGTTAAAGGCGGCAGCACCAACGCGATGCTGCGCACCACCACCGCACTGACCGTGGTACATGCAGGCAATAAAGATAATGTCTTACCCGGACATATCGAAGCGAGCGTGAATTTCCGCACTTTGCCGGGCGATACCCAGGCCACGGTGCTACAGCATGTGAAACAGGTGGTGGCAAATGAGGCGATTAAGCTCAAGACCGCAGCGGGGAATTCCGAACCATCACGCGTCTCGCCTATCGATAGCGCCGCCTATCGCCGGCTCAATACCACGATACGCGAAGTATTTGCCAATACCATCGTGGCGCCTGGGCTAATGTTAGGTGCCACCGATTCGCGCTATTTTGATGGTTTGAGTGAAAATATCTTCAAATTCTCTCCGGTGCGCGCCAGCGCAGACGATTTACCACGCTTTCATGGTACAAATGAAAGAATATCTGTTAAGAACTACGCAGAGATGATAAGGTTTTATCACCAGTTACTGACGAACGGTAATCGGGTCGCTGCTCAGTGAGGCGACAGGCAAGATCAACGATGATTGTCTAATTTTATTCCGTAAACAGAGGAGCATGCATGATGAAAAAAGCTATTTTGGCAAGCAGTCTGATGCTGTTATCCGCCACCAGTTGGGCTGCAACGACGTCCTGTGAGGATTTAAAAACGAAAATTGAGACGAAACTGGCAGGCAAGGGCGTCAGCAATTACAGTTTGGAAGTCGCACCCAAAGGCACAGAAACCAAAGAGCGCGTGGTCGGCAATTGCGACGGCGGAAAAAACATCATCATTTATCACAAGACTGCCGCGAAAAAAGCTGCAGCCTGAGGGTACGACGAGAGGCTGGCAAACGCTGGTTTCTCGGTTTTCTAAGTCGCAGTATTAAAGTGGCGATTGCGGCCTATTTTAGCTACGCTTACTACGAAATATCTTCAATCCTTTAGCCGCCTGCGCCCGCACAGCGTTTTTTACCAGCGGCGTCCAACCCAAGAGTACTCCCTTGATTCCTAGCGCCTGACGGGCCCATTTCCATAAATCGAAGTGATCTGTGTGGCGAATAATTCTGCCGTTTCTGAACACAAAGCTTGCTTGGATATCGTTGACCACGATGCTTCCGGTTTGCGAAAACGTATACGTGGCGATCCAGTGCGCCTGGCCTTTTTTTTCGTCCGCCGTAATGCCGTCAAACACCAGCGAGAAATCTTGCGCTTTGCTAGTCAACATGCGCCACATATCGGCCGCCTCATTACCCTGCAAATTCGGAAAAACCGGGTCGGAAAATTGTACGTCGTCGGCGTAACAGAGCGCCATGGTCTCGGCGTCTAGCTGTTGAAAGGCGGTATAAAATTTTTCAATTAAGGCGGCATTGTTATGCATGACTAGGGTTTCGCTGATTTTTTAGATGACTTAGATTTTTCACTGGCGCTGGCCTCTTCGCTCGCTTTAGCCGCGGCACTACTGGCTTCCTCTGCCGCAGCTTTGGCCGCTGCTGCACTGGTATCAGGTTTGACTTCTTCTATCTTATTTTCACGCATGTAGTCGTTCATTTCCTTCCAACCGGCAAAAACCGCGGCGCGGGATGCATCCGGATTTTGTGTATAGCAATCTTCTACGCCGCGCCCGGCGTGGCGGCAGGCGCTGCCGGTGGCGCGCGCATCGGCTTCTTTGGCGGCCGCGTCTTTAGCCGGATCAGCCAGACCCAGGCGATCGCAAGCGCTCAGCATGCACAGAGAAAACAGGGGAAATAGTAAAGCGGAACGTAGCAACATGAAGGCACCAGTGAGTGTTAGGACTTGCATTCGCCAATGGGGCGACTTAGTGCGTAGTGTAGACCAGAAATGCTCGCGCAGAATAGGGGAATGCGCGCAATTGTTGCGCTAAACTAGTATCATGCGCACTCTGCTCGCTCTCCCTTATGAGGAATCAATTTATGTTAAGCGGCATCTTGGCCGCACTCGCTGCTGGCTTGCTTTGGGGTCTGGTTTTCATCACGCCTTTATTATTGCCCGATTACCCTGGCCTGATTTTATCGTTTGGCCGGTATACCGCATTTGGCCTGATCGCCCTGCTTCCGGCTTGGTTCGATCGCCAGCGCATTGCGCGCTTACGTAGACAGGATTGGCTGGCGGCACTCAAGCTGGCACTGGTCGGCAATGTGATTTATTACGCTGCCTTGGCAAGCGCCATACAATTGGCGGACGCGCCCTTGCCAACCATGTTGATCGGCACGCTGCCAGTGGTGATCGCGATATGCTCGAATTGGTCACCGCAGCACGCCAGCGAGGGCATCGCCTGGAAAAAACTGGCACTGCCCTTATTGTGTATTTTTATAGGTCTGATGCTGGTCAATGCGGCCGAATTACGCCATCTGGATGGCCAGCGTAGCCTGAGCCAATATCTGCAGGGCGGGTTGATCGCACTGTTGGCAGTGGCCGCCTGGACCTGGTATCCGATCATGAATGCGCGTTACATGAAGGTCTACACGCATATTAGTGCCAGCACCTGGGCCACCGCTCAGGGTTTGATGACACTGCCGCTGGCGCTGCTAGGTCTAGCGGGCTACGCCTTGTTTGCCCAACTGTATGCGGCACCGGGTGGCTATGCTTTTCCCTTGGGCAGCGCGCCGGCTAAATTTATCGCGGCGATGTTGATCTTGGGCTTTGCCGCCTCCTGGTTGGGCACGCTATTCTGGAATCACGCCAGTAAAAAATTGCCGACTAGCCTGGCTGGACAACTAATCGTGTTTGAAACTTTGTCTGCTCTGCTGTACACGTTTATCTTGCGCGGCGAGTTCCCGGCGAAGCAGATACTACTAGGGGTATGCCTATTGTGCCTGGGGGTTGCGCTTGCAGTACGTGCGTTTAAACAGCAACATTAAGGATACTCCCCTAAAAATAGAGATTTTTAGGGACGGGGCACGGTGAACCAGAAACAGGTGCCCAGACCTGGCTGCGTCACATAGCCGATTTCACCGCCCATTTTTCCTATCAGTTTTTTACTGATATTGAGACCCAGGCCGGTGCCGCCCTGCTGGCGGGTATTGTCGCTTTCGGCTTGCGCAAAAGCCTCGAAAATACGACTTTGAAAATCTAATGGTATGCCGCTGCCGTGGTCTTCGACTTCGACCCGCCAGTAGGCTTCGGCCTCTGCCAGACGGATTTCTATCTCAGCCCCGGGTGGGGAGAATTTAGCCGCATTCGAGAGTAAATTCGCCAACACTTGCATCAGCCTATCCGGGTCACCGATGGCGATGCCGTTCAGGCTAGTCTGTTCCATCCGATAACGCACCTGATAGCTGGCCGCATAAGCGGCATTGGCCTCGATAGACTGGGCGATCAAGTCCTTCAGATTGACGCTGACACTGGCGATCGTCATTTGCCCTGAAAGTAGTTTATCCATATCCAGAATATCGTTGACCAGGGTAATTAAACGCTGGCTATTGCGATTCGCGACCTTGATCAACTCTAAGGCCTTGTCCGGTAAAGTGCCGAGTATGCCCGCTTCCAGTAAACCCAGAGCGCCACGGATGGAGGTGACCGGTGTACGCAACTCATGACTGACAGTGGAGATAAACTCGGATTTGATACGCTCCATTTGTTTGCGTTGCGAGATATCGGTGTGGGTGCCGACCATGCGTAAAGCAGCACCATCGGCAGCGCGTTGCACCACCATGCCGCGATCAAGTATCCACAAATAGCTGCCGTCTTTGCACAAGACCCTATGCTCGTTCGAAAAGCTATTGGTTATGCCGTCCAGATTTGCCTCTACATCAGCCATCACGGCGGGCATGTCTTCCGGATGAACCCGGCTCGACCATTCTGTCAAAGCATCACCGATTTCTGCTTCGCTGTGGCCTAGCATTTCTTTCCAGCGTTTTGAGAGTTGCACTTTACCGCTAGGAATATCCCAATCCCAGACCCCATCGCCGCTGCCTTCCAGCGCAAACTTCCAGCGCTCTTCACTGGCGCGCAAAGAAGCCAGTGCCTTGATGGTTTTTTGTTCTAAACGCTTGTTGTCCGTGATGTCGGTGCCAACGCCGCAGGTGCCGGTAATCTTCCCTTCGAGATCAAATAAGGGCGATCTAACCACCAGATAAGTATGCGTGCCATCTTCGCCTTGCACGTTATTTTCGGTCTGTAGCGTGAGCCCTTTCTCGATCAGCAGGCGCTCGCTCACTGCTACTTTTTCTGCCAATTCCAAGGGCAGCACATCAAGATAGCTCTTACCTAGAATATCGGCATTGCTGCAATGAAAAATGCGTTCGTATTCCTTATTCACATACAGATAACGGCCCTGCAAATCGCGTACATGCACGTAGGAGGTGGTGCTATTCATCAGGGTGTTAAATAACTGAATGCTGTCCTGGAGTTTTTGTTCCGCCAGTTTGAGTTCGGAAATCTCTCGTATGATCACCAGGTAACACAATTTTTTCTCAACCAATAGCTGCATTTCACTGATGGAAATGGCGATGGCGAAGTGGCTGCCGTCACTGCGCTTGCCTATCATTTCACGGCGTGGATCAGCCATCTTGGCCTGATTGACGCGGCGGTAGTTTTGTATGAACCCTTCGCTGGTGCTGTGATAAGACTCGGTCAGTAAGCTCTTAATATTGCGGCCTAGCAAGCTCTCTTCCGTATAGTTAAACATCGCCAGCGTGGCCGTGTTGAGCGCCTGTATTCTATCGTTCAGGTCCACCGTGATGATCGCATCAGCGACGTTTTCCAGGACGTTAACGAGTTTGGATTCGCAGTCTAAAGCACGTTGCTGATGATAGCTCAGGGCCAGCTCAGTTTCGGCCCAGGCTGCGAAGTCTTTGAGTGCCGCTAGCTCGCGCGCGCTGAGGCTGCGTGGGCTGTGCGCGATCAGACATAAAGTGCCGAGTTTGTAGCCGTTCGGTCCATTTAATGGCACGCCCGCATAAAATTTAACAAAAGGGGCGGCGGTGACTAGGGGATTGTCGGCAAAGCGCGGATCAAGGTCGGCGTTTTCCACCACAAAGATGGGATCCTGCAGGATCGCGTGTCCGCAAAAAGAGACATTGCGCGGAGTTTGGCTGGCGTCTAGCCCTTGTTTTGACTTGAACCACTGCCTATCTTGATCGATCAGAGAAATCAGCACGATGGGCACGCCAAACAAGAGTTGCGCGCTACGCGTGATGCGCTCAAAGCGCTCTTCGCTCGGGGTATCGAGCACGCACAGTGAGCGTAGCTCTGCCAGCCGCGCGACTTCGTTATCCGGTATGCCTGGTTGCAGCATGTGACGCCCTTTTTAGCTAGTCTTCTTGAGAACATGCGAAAAAAATTGTGAGGTCCAAGCTAGATGCTGGCTTGCTAGGTGATCACTATAGCAAAACTTGCCAGCGAAAGGGGATAGATGTTGCGACTCTCAATATGATGCTCAATTCGCCTTTTAGATCATTAAGATACTCAGTGGGGGTATCTGTCGTGATATCTCATTTGCGCAATACAGATAAGGACAATTGCCCACTAAAAAGCGATACTCCCCTATTTTTGTGATTTTTAGTATCTATTCAACCTGCTACTAAAATTATTAAAAAAGACGAAAACCTCTCAAAGGAGATACCGAGACACAGAGAAAAACGGGGAACTGCCTTGCTTTCCTCTGTGAATCTCTGTGTCTCTGTGCCTCTGTGTTGAGTGGTTTTGACTTTCTTCATAGCGGGCTGAACAGTAACGATTTTTACGAGAAAATAAGAGGGGCGTCGTGGGACTGCAGCATGATGATTGCTGGTGATCAAATCCTGAACTGAGCAAGATCGCGGTGGCTTGCGTTGATTTGAAGTTGCCGCCTGTTGAGCTTAATTTTATACAGATACTAGGGGTGAGTATCGATGGTGATTTCTATTTTGCGTAGGTAATCATTGCGCAAGCCAGCATCGATTTCAGATACTCCCCACATTATTTACATTTGTTGAAATAGATGCAGATGATTGCGGCTCACTTCTAATTTCTCGGGGTGGCCTTTTAATTGCACTAATTGGCGGCCGCGGAAATCGCGTGTCACTTCGCTGATGGCTTGCACGTTGACGATGCAAGAGCGGTGTATGCGCCAAAATTCATCTGGATTGAGTTCATCTTCCAGCTCTTTGAGCGACTTGCGTATCAGATATTCGGCGGCCTCGGTCTGTACCCGGGTATATTTTTCGTCAGAGCGAAAAAATAAGACTTCTTTGGTGCTGATCATGCGCAAACTGGCGCCGACACTGGCCTGTATCCAGCGCAGATAATCGGTTTTATGTGCCTGGCTATGTTGCAGCAATTGCTGGAGTAATTGTTCCATTTGTTCGGATTGCGGGGCAGCGCCTGGATGTGTACTCGGCGCGGCGCTGGCGACGGCAGCCAGTCTTTGTTGCAGGCGGCGACAAGTGCTGGCTAAGCGTTCCGCATCGACCGGTTTCAACAGGTAATCCATAGCACCTTGCTCGAAAGCCTGAATCGCGTATTCATCGTAAGCGGTGACGAACACGATCTGCGCTTGTTGCGCTAAAGTGCGGGCCGCCTCTATGCCGTTTTTACCCGGCATACGGATATCGAGAAAGATGATGTCGGGCGCATGCAACTGCGCTTGTTCGAGTGCGGCGATGCCATTGGCCGCCTCCGCCACGATCTGCAACTCTGGCCAGACCTCGGCCAGGCGGCTCTTGAGTTGCTCGCGCATCGGGGTTTCGTCATCGACGATCAGGGCGGTCGGCATAGAGATTTCCTGGAGACAGATTAATTGAGTGGCAGACGTATGCTGACGCGTGCACCGCCATTGGCCGGCGCTTCGACTATCAATTGCGCACGGCTGCCGTAGAGTATTTTGAGGCGTTCGCGGATATTCGACAAGCCTATGCCGTCATCGGCATGCAGATTAAAGCCTACCCCATCGTCAGTGACCGTCACTTGCAGATCGTTGTCGAGACGGATCGCCTGTATCGTAATATGGCCGCCAGCTACTTTTGGTTCTAGCCCGTGTTTAATCGAATTTTCTACCAGGGTCTGCAACATCATCGCTGGAAAAGCCGCCAGTGCTAACTCAGGTGCGACCTCAATACTGGTGCTGAGACGCTCTCCCATGCGAGCTTGCATGATGTTCAGATAGGCACGTGACATCTCCACTTGCTGCCCCAGACTACTACTGTTTTTGTCACGCATCTGCGGCAAGGCGGCGCGCAAATACAGGATTAAGGCGGCATGAATTTTGGCCGCCTGGGCCTGATCGGTTTCGATTAACTGGCCGATCAGCGCCAGGGTATTAAATAAAAAATGCGGCTCTATCTGTGCCTGCAAGGCCGCCATTTGCGCTTCCAGCAAACGTCGCTCCAAGGCTTCTACATCGGCCCGCGTGATGGCGGCACTGGCTGCCAACTCGGCCTTACGCTTGCCGCCAGCCACACTCTTGATGACGATAGAGCCCCAGAAGAACAAGCCGCCCAAAGGGCCAAAACCGATAGGGCCGGTAATCAGAAACACCAGAAAGCAAATCAGGATCAGGTGCAACCATGAGACCACCGCCAACCAGTCGAAGAAGCGCCACCATAAGACGCGCGCGGTCTCGCACACATCCAGGGTGAAATTTAAAACTTTATTCTCGTTAGACTTATGCATGCTAGTTCTCCCTGTCCCCGGGTTCTACACCAGGGCGCTGCAAATGGATTTAGTTAAATTAGATTATTGATTGCTGGTTTGCTTGGGCTTGAGCACGCACAGCAATACTACTAGCTTTATCAACAAGAAAGCGATAAACAGGCTCAAGGCCAGGGGCAGTATGCTCAGTAGCAAGGCGGCACCCAGACATGCCAGAATTAAGTTAGGCATAGCTAAAGTCATCAAATACTGAAAAACCTGGCGGGCCAGCGCAAAAAATTCCAGGCTAGTCTGGCGCAAGCTTTTGATTACTTGTGCGAATGTAGGGCTTTGCATACTGCTCTCCTTAGTGTGTAAATGCTTGCTGATATCAGCGCAGCGGCCAGTCGTTAGGCTCACTGTAAGCGGATGTGCTGCACGACACCAGCGTGCTGCGACCAATTGCAGCAGCATGCGGGTGAATGGTGACGGCAGTGGATAAACGGTGTGCCGTCGCTAGTAGTTTTAGGGTGAGCTGCAGGGTAGGGGCGGAATAACATACAATGGCTGCCTCCCTGTTTATATATTTATCCCCGTGCTGACTTCTCTCCTTAAATTCGCAGCCCTGCTCCTGACAGTGACGCTGATGGCCTGTTCTCCTAAGTTTGACTGGCGCGAAGTGCGTGGTAGCGATGCCCCGTTTACCATCCTAATGCCCGCCAAAGCGGCTTCGTTCTCGCGTCTGATGGAACTCGATGGCGTCAATCTGAATCTGCACATGACCGCCGCCGATGCGGGCGGCGTGAGTTTTGCGGTCGGTTATGCCAAAGTCAATGAGAGCAGCAAAATACCCGGGGTGCTCGCCGCGATGCAAGCGGGCATGTTGAAAAACATACGCGCCACCAGTAGCAAGCCACGTCAATCAGATGGCAGTGAAATCGAGGCGATCGGCCAACTCCAAAATGGCCAAACGGTCAAACTACTAGGGCGTTTTGTGGCCCGTGGTAACTGGGTGTATCAGGTCGTCATCATAGGCCCGGAAAAAGCGCTGAACGCCGACGTGGTCGATACCTTTCTGACCTCCTTCAAAGCAGGATAGGGTAGTGCGAGGCGCGTAGGTGGCGGACTAATTTAACACTCACTGCCTTAGGATTTTTTGTGATTTACCAACACTGGGACTCTCCTAAATGTCTTTTTAGGACTATCATTTAGTTACGTTGACCGTTTTTTTCGTCTAGAAGGAGATGGCCGCTGTTTCACCACCACATAGGAGAAAAAATGTTAATCACTTTTACATCCAAGGCCGCCGCCGAAGTGACCATGTATAAAGAACATGCGCGTCGGGCTTTAGAGCTACTCCATAAAAATGTCGATCGTGGGGTGTTGACCTTTGCCGAGACTGCCAATGCGATCAAGGTGATAGAGGATGCGGTGGCTGAGAGTCGCGCTCATCCTATCAGCGAAGAGGTAGTGCATGATATTGAAGCCCATCCAGATGATGACGACAATGAGCATGAACACGAGCAAGAGGCGGTCGCCAAAGTCAGTTTTTCTGCCCGCATGTTTCCCTTGCTAGATATGCTCAGAGCTGCGCACAAGAAGCAACATGATGTGATCTGGAGCGAGTAAGGGCATGAGCGCGCACATAGAAAACACCCAGGAATTTACTTTAAGCAGCAACGACGGCACCCAACTATTCGTGCGCGACTGGCCCTTAGAAGGCTCAGCCACGCCGCAGGATGGGGTCTTCATCATGCATGGTTTAGGTGAACATTGTGGTCGTTATGCGCATGTGGCGCGGTTTTTTAATACTTTGGGGTTTGCGGTGCGCACCTATGATCATCGCGGTCATGGGCAGTCTGGCGGCAGCCGCGGTGATGTGCCAGATACCGAGGCACTATTACGCGATGCGCGTATGCTGCTGAACGATTTCAGTAAAAAATTGCAAGCACCGCCTTTGCTATTTGGGCACAGCATGGGAGGTGTATTTGCAGCGCGTTTTGCCACGGCTGGCTTAGCGCCGGTGCGGGCGCTGATCCTGTCTTCTCCAGCGCTGGCGTTGCACATGTCGGGGCTAGAGAAAGTCTTGCTGAAAGTGGCGAGCCTGTTAATCCCAGGTTTAGGAATACCGAACGGTTTAAAAACCCGCTATTTGTCGCATGATGCAGCAGTGGTCGCGGCCTACGAGAATGATGCCTTAGTACACGGCAAGATCAGTGCGCGTCTGCTCAATGCAATGTTGCAAGCGGCTGAGTTCTCGCTTCAGCACACCGCGCAATTGACGATTCCTGTTTTACTTCTGGTCGCGCAACAAGATCATCTGGTCGACCCGAAAGGCAGTGCCGCCTTCGCCAAAAATCTAAACCCAGCGCGTGCCAAGGCGATTTTCTACCCAGATTTTTATCACGAAATTTTTAATGAGCTGGAAGCGACGCAGGTTTTCGATGATCTGCGAACTTGGTTAGAGCAACAGCATTTCACCCCCTTGTTGGCGAAGTCAGCTTGAGCCTGCCTGAATCTGTTTGAATCTAAGCAGCGCACAGCTGGCGCTACGTTTGAAATAGCTGGAGCGCCTGTCAGGCTGTTACACTAGCGGCCTATCTAGGCAAGACTAGTAAATGCACCGCTAAAATTTAAGAATGATATGCAAACACCTTCAAGAAAAACCCTGACTAAGCCGAGTAACCCGAGTAAGACGGCGAAGCCGTCGAGTCAGGCGAAATCATTCAAGCCTGCCAATCCGGCAACGCCAGCGCCGACTGCCACTGCCGAATTCAAAATGACAGAAATTAAAGCCGATTCTTTGGCCTTTAGTCTGGTAGGTGCTGCGCAAGCGGTCGCTTATGTGTTGGAAGGGATGGCCCTACCTCAGGCGCTAGCCAAAGTGTTTGCGCAAACCAATGCCTCACCGCAAGCGCGCGGCGCGATTCAGGATATTTCCTATCGCAGCATGCGGCAGGTCGGTTGTGTCGATGCCCTGCTGACTTTAATGACGACTAAACCGCCTGAGCCACCCTTGCTGTACAGCTTGATGTGTTGTGCGCTGACCTTATTAGTCAAAGTGGATGGCGAAGAAGCTCCCTACGAAGATTTTATCGTGGTCGATCAAGCCGTCAATGCCGCCGCCTCTAGCCCGCACATGGTGTTTGCCAAAGGCATGGTCAATGCCATCTTGCGGCGTTTTTTGCGCGAGCAGGCAAGTCTGCTCGCTACCGTGATGAAGCAACCGACCGCGCTATGGAATTACCCGCAATGGTGGGTAGATCAATGTAAAGCGGCGTATCCGCAAGATTGGCAAGCCATCTTGCGCGCCGGCAATCAGCCGCCGCCTTTGACACTGCGCGTCAATCAAAGGCAGATTTCCGTGGCGGATTACTTAGTCATGCTGGAAGCGGCACAAATGGCCGCCACCCAGATCGGCCCGGACGCGGTGCGTCTGGTGAAGCCAGTTCCGGTTCTTCAACTACCAGGATTTGAACAAGGTCTGGTGTCGGTGCAAGATGCCGGTGCGCAATTAGCCGCTAGCTTGCTCGATGTGCAAGATGGCATGCGGGTCTTGGATGCCTGCGCGGCACCGGGTGGTAAGACTTGCCATTTGCTGGAAATCGCCAATCTTGATTTGCTGGCCATCGATTCTGATCCTAAACGGGTCGAACGCATCCATGAAAATCTGACAAGGTTGAAACTGAGCGCCAATGTCAGGGCCGCCGATGCCGGTAAATCCAACTGGTGGGATGGTCAGGCGTTTGACCGTATCTTGGCCGACGTACCTTGCACCGCCTCCGGCATAGTCAGACGGCATCCGGATATACGCTGGTTACGCCGCAAAATGGATGCGGTGCAGTTGGCGGCCTCTTCCGCGCGTTTGCTGGATAATCTCTGGACTATGCTGAAACCCGGCGGAAAATTGCTGCTGGTGACTTGTTCTATCTGGCCTATGGAGTCTGAGGCTCAGGCGGCGGCGTTTGGAGTACGTCATGACGCAGTCCGACTTGATGCGCCAGGGCAATTACTACCACAGTTGGATGGCAACAACGATCATGATGGCTTGTTTTACGCTTTGTTTCAAAAACCGGCAGTCTGAAACGGGTTTCCAGTTATCATGTTGATCACCCGTACATGATATAGGCATCGCTTTTTATTTTCACATGCTCAGACGCCTCTTTACTTTTTTCCGTCAGATTTTGCTGTTTGCTTCATTTGCTGCGCTCACGCTCATCGCAATGCCGCATGGTCTTGCGCTGGCAAATGAAGTGGAAGTGACGACTGCGAAGATAGAATCGTCAGAAGAAGGTTATCGCATCGTGGCCGCCTTCTCCTTCGAGCTTAGTCATGGGCTCGAAGACGCCATCACGCGCGGTGTGCCTATGTATTTCACCACCGAAGTAGAAATGACCAGACCGCGCTGGTATTGGCTGGATGAAAAAACCATACGTTCACAGCAGACCGTCAGGATTGCCTATAATCTCTGGACCCGCCAATACACAGCAGCCATCAATGGTAGTCTGCAGCAAAATTTTGCACGCTTAGAAGACGCCATGGCCTTAGTGCTACGACCACGCCGGTGGTTGGTGGCGGACAAAAGCGCGCTCAGTTCCGGCGCCAATTACAATGTGGCGGTGCGTCTCAAGCTCGATATCAATCAACTGCCTAAGCCCTTTTTGATTACTTCATTAAACAATAGTGACTGGCGCCTGTCTTCGGACTGGAAGCGCTTTACCTTTAAGGCTGACGATAAGTGACCAGGTTTTTGCGGTATGCCTTAATTGTTGGCGGTGCTCTGATGAGCATCTTATTGTTCTTTTTAACCTCTGCATCAGAAAATTCAGCCCGGTTTGCCCAATATTATGGCTGGTTACTTGCTGCCAATGCCTTCGTGGCCCTCGCATTATTGGGTTTGGTGCTGGCTTTATTGTGGCGATTATTCAGCCGTTACCGTACCCGCGAATTTGGTTCGCGTCTGATGACGCGTCTGGTGCTGCTGTTCGCCTTAGTCGGCATCTTGCCAGGCGCGGTGATCTATGTGGTCTCGGTACAGTTTGTGTCACGCTCGATTGAATCCTGGTTTGATGTCAAAGTCGAGTCCGCTTTGGAATCTGGATTAAATCTTGGCCATAGCGCCTTGGAATACACGCTAGCTGATCTGGAAAATAAAGCCCGTGATATGGCCTCGCAATTATCCGAGCCATCCGAGACTTCGATGGCTTTGCGCTTATCGCGTCTGCGCGAGCAAATGCAAGTGGAAGAAGCCAGTATCGTGAATGGCCGCGGGCGTTTGATTACTTCCGCCAGTGCCAACTCCAGTGTCCTGGTGCCAGAATTACCGACGCCCGCCATGATACGTCAGGCCAAGGTGGCACGCGTGTTTGCCGCCACCGAAGGCAATGCCGAGCTACGTGCGCCCGATCTAAAAATCCCAGCAAGTAATGCCGGCGCCAGCCGGCCGGTCTTGGCGGCCGAACCGGCCAATGTTCTGCGTTCAAGGGTGGTGGTGGCGTTGCAAGTTTCCGGCATGGGCTTGTCTCTGCAAAATGAGACTATTTACCTGCAACTGATACATCCGGTACCGGTAAGTTTAGCCAGTCATGCCGAAGCTTTGCGCAGCGCCTGGGGCGAGTATCAGGTCCGGTCTTTAGGTCGTGGTAGCCTCAAGACCATGTATATTTTTACTTTGACGCTGACTTTGCTGCTGGCTATTTTTGCAGCGATTACTAGTGCCTTCCTGATCTCCGGCGAATTGGCCAGGCCCTTGCTGTTGTTGGCAGAGGGAACCAAGGCGGTCGCCGAAGGGAATTTATCGCCACGTCCTATCGTCACTAGTTCTGATGAGCTGGGTAGCTTGACCCAGTCTTTTAACATCATGACGCGCCAGTTATTTGATGCCCGTGCCTCGGTAGAAAAAAATCGCAATGAATTGGAAAACGCCAAGGCCTATCTAGAATCGGTGTTGGCAAATATGTCGGCTGGGGTAATGGTGCTGGATCAAAGCGCCAAATTAGTCACCTGCAATGAGTCGGTAGAGCGGATTTTACAGCGTAGTTTTGAAACCGAAATCGGCAAACCTTTGGCTGAGATCGATGGCATGCAGACCTTTGCTGCGGCCATAGATCAAGCCTTTTCCGAGCAACATGCACATTCGGCGGCGGGTGGTGAAGATGAAAATCAGCAGCATTGGCAGCAGCAGATAGAAGTGCCAAGGCCGCAAGCAATTAAGCACGATGAGACTCATAGTGGAACCATCAGCGCCGTGAATAATGAATCCGATCAGCGCATCACTTTGTTGGCGCGTGGTTCCCATTTACCGGTGGCTGCCGCGATCGGCTATGTGGTGGTATTTGATGACATCAGTAGTATTATCTCGGCGCAGCGCTCTATCGCTTGGGGCGAAGTGGCGCGCCGTTTGGCGCATGAAATCAAAAACCCTCTGACACCGATACAATTATCCGCCGAACGTTTGCAAATGAAATTGCAGGGCAAGTTAAGCGAGAGTGATATCTTGATACTCAATAAGAGCACCAGCACCATCGTCAATCAAGTCACCTCGATGAAACGTATGGTGGATGATTTTAGTGACTACTCCAGAACGCCACCAGCGGTCTTAAACTCCTTAAACTTATCGGCCCTAATTGACGATGTTTTACATTTGTACATGGAAGGCGATGGTCGCGATGCGATCCATCTTCATCTGGCTCCCGAGCTGCCAAATGTGATGGGCGATGTTACCCAATTGCGTCAGGTCATCCATAATCTGCTGCAAAATGCACAAGACGCGGTCGCCGATAATGCCAAGTCCAATCAAGCCGCACATATCGATGTCGTCACCGAAATAGTCCGCTATACCAGTGCCGACAAGACTGACCGGTCGGCGGTTCGGCTTTCCATCATCGACAATGGACCGGGATTTTCCAGCAAAATTTTGGCGCGTGCCTTTGAGCCGTATGCCACTTCCAAGCCGCGCGGTACCGGTTTAGGCCTGGCGATGGTGAAGAAAATCATTGATGAACATGGCGGTAGAGTCGATATTCAAAATCGTAGTGATACAAACGGTGCAAAAATATCGATTTTGCTGTTAAAGTTAGCACCGGATTCGTAGTAGCTCAGTATTTTTCTACTGATGAAAAAAATGACGTCCGCAGAGACGTTTTATTTAAATAAAATAATAAGCATGTAATAGGGTAGATTGATGGCAAACATATTAGTTGTTGACGACGAAATGGGAATCCGAGAGCTACTTTCGGAGATATTGGGCGACGAGGGACACGTCGTACAATTGGCAGAAAATGCACAGCAGGCCCGTGCCGCGAGGTTGGAGTCGCGACCGGATCTGGTCTTGCTCGACATCTGGATGCCGGATACGGATGGCGTCACCTTACTCAAAGAATGGCAACGTGATGGTATGTTGAGCATGCCTGTGATTATGATGTCAGGCCATGCCACGATAGATACTGCGGTCGAAGCTACCCGCATCGGTGCCTTGAATTTTCTCGAGAAACCTATCGCCCTGCAAAAATTACTGAAAGCGGTACAGCAAGGTCTTAGCAGGGGCAGCGAAGTTGCTCGCCCTGCGGTCGCTAGTTTGCCGCCAGCGTCGGCAGAAATGTTGACGAATAACGCAGTGACGCATGCCTTTAGCAGCAATGCTGCAGGTTTCGAAACCCGCCAATTTGCCAGCTCAGGGGTAATGGCGCCAGCGAGCAATAATCAATTTGCCAATTTGTCGTTTGAATTACCACTGCGCGAAGCCAGAGATGCGTTTGAACGTATTTATTTTGAATATCATCTGAACCGTGAAGGTGGCAGCATGACCCGCGTGGCAGAAAAGACGGGTCTGGAACGCACCCATCTGTATCGCAAGCTAAAACAGTTAGGTGTAGAGTCGGTCAAGTACGCCAAACGCGGTGAATCATAAACTGCCAGCATGGCAGCTAGTTTAGTAACACTAGTAAGCGGTGGCAGCTATGCAGACCGAGAAGCCTGGATAGCCGCCGCTCTTACGCATGAACCACCGCTACTGAGCATGGCAGCGATACTCGAAGGTCTGCCGGATGGTCAGCCATTGCTCACCTCTAATCCCCTGCTTGCTTTACACAGAGTTGCCCCCGGATGCATGTGTTGCATAGGCAATCTGGTGATGCGCGTGACGCTCAATCGTATTCTTAGAAAACCACCGGTACGCTTGTATCTGGGTCTGGCCGATAATCAGCATATAAAAAATTTAGTTTATTTTTTGCAGCAGCCTCCCTACAATGAATTAATCGAGTTCGATCAGGATATACGGCTAGGATCCTGAAGCGAAGGCGGATTAAAGTTTATTGTTTCCTCACCGTAATTATCACTAAGCATCTTGAAATTAGCTCTTCAGCGCACCATCTCGAAAACTAAGATTGTTCAGGCTAAGATAAAAATTATTCAGGAAGGGATGCAAAATGAACCTTATTTACAATAGCGACCAATACAGCGTGGTCGAGTATGGTGCCGATGTCGATCACGAAGCCCTGCGCTTTGGCGGCTACGAGATCACCGATAAATCGGTGCGACGTGAATGGTTTATCGGCGGCTCTTTAGCGGAAAATTTTCGCAAAGATGTGCATGATTTGATCGCCGGCGAACCGAGTATAGAAGAGATAGACGAATTTTTAGGTCAGTTTGATCTGTATATGGCGCAATCGGTTTTGCTACACTAAATAGGCTTTCCACTTTTTAGTAAATCAGCGGCTAAATTCTTAGCGAAAGGCGCGGGATTGCAGACACCGCGCCATCCACGTACACTGAGTGTCTAATTATTAACAGGCGCTCAGTATCATGACCTCTCCTTTGCACACATTTATACGTGGCCTACCCAAGGCCGAATTGCATTTGCACATAGAAGGTTCGCTAGAACCGGAACTGATGTTTGCCTTGGCTCAACGCAACGGCATCGCCTTACCCTATACCTCAGTAGAGCAAATACGCGCAGCCTATGATTTTAGCGATTTGCAATCCTTCCTCGATTTGTACTACGCCGGTGCGGCAGTACTGCTGAACGAGCAAGATTTTTATGATTTGACGATGGCGTATATACAGCGTGCAGTGGCCGATAATGTGCGGCATGTAGAATTATTTTTCGATCCACAGACCC
Organism: Undibacterium parvum; assembly: GCF_003955735.1. Classification (NCBI taxonomy): domain Bacteria; kingdom Pseudomonadati; phylum Pseudomonadota; class Betaproteobacteria; order Burkholderiales; family Oxalobacteraceae; genus Neoundibacterium; species Neoundibacterium parvum. The sequence goes on from NZ_CP034464.1 coordinate 2,308,517, forward strand.
ACACCGTGCGCGGGGTGGCGATGGCAACGGTATTTGGCGGGATTGCGCGTGCCTTGCGCCAGGCGCGCCAGCAATATGATTTTTCTGGCAGCATGATATTGTGTTTTTTACGCCATCTGAGTGAAGCAGATGCCCTCGCCACTCTCGCCGAGGCACTGCCTTTACGCGAAGCATATCAAGATCTGTGGAATGGCATAGGCCTCGATTCTGCCGAGGTTGGCAATCCTCCTGAAAAATTTAGCCGGGTCTTTGCGCAAGCCTCTCAGCTAGGATTTCGTCTGGTGGCGCATGCCGGTGAAGAAGGTCCACCGGCTTACATCCATAGCGCGCTTGCAGATTTAAAAATCGAGCGTATCGATCACGGAGTAAGGGCCGAAGAAGACCCGGCTTTGATGGCTGAATTAATTCACAGCCAGATGCCGCTGACGGTCTGTCCTTTGTCGAATTTAAAGTTAAAAGTCGTACAGGATATGCGTCAGCATAACTTGGCCAGAATGCTGCGTGCGGGCGTCTGCGTCACCATCAACTCAGATGATCCGGCCTATTTTGGCGGTTATATGAATAGTAATTTCATCGCCAGCGCCGATGCCCTCGATCTGAGTCGTGACGAGTTAATCCAGTTGGCTAAAAATAGCTTTTGTGCCTCGTTTGCCAGTGCCGAACAAAAGCAGACATGGCTGGAAGAATTGGCCGAATATGCAACAAGGGCGGCCACTGAAGTTTAATTTGCGCCGGGCTAACTGGCATTTTATTGATAATTCGACTAGGCTATTTAAATCCTTGATCAGTATCAAAGACAGGCCAGATCAAGCAGCGTGATACTTCTAATTCAGACTTATTGACCTCGCGGAGCGCTTATGAGTAAGCACGATCAACTTCTCAGTTTAAACCGCGCGGTCTCTATCAACGAGAGTCTCAAGCAAGTCATAGAGATTTCCAGCCAGATCAATATCGTCGCCACGAATGCGATTTTGATTGCCAAACGCGCCGGGCCACAATCGGCAGGATTTAGAATCGTCGCGATGGAGTTGCGCCTGTTCAGCCGAAAAATCGAAGACTTGATGGGTTTTCTCGGTGGCCTGATTTTTCAATTGGTGCACCGTGTCGCCGAACTACGCAAACTAGAAAAACGCCTGAGTTTGCTGAGTGACACCATGTCGAAAAACAGCGTATCTGAAGAACGACTGGCGCACAGTTTTCAGCAAAGACACACCGTATTCATAGACAAAAAAGCCTTGGCGCAGATCGATTGGGAGCAATTAGAAAAAGAAATTTTTAGATCGCTGGCGCTCTGCAGTGCCGGGTCCATGTTGTCTCACAATGGACGTATAGAAGCCGCTTACGGTGGCAGTATGCTCGCCGACATGCAGCAAGTGGCGAGCCGTATCGAAGACATCATGACCCAAGTAATCACGACTTTGAAGCATCTGAACACCACCCTGAAGAGCGAGTCATGAAGAAAATCCAATATCTGTACGAAAAAGGCGATCATAAATGGGCGGTAGTGACGCGCGATCCGGATAAACCAGACTACTTAATCGACACCAATGAATACCTGATTATTCAAGGGAATAAAGCGATCCTCACCGACCCCGGTGGCTCAGAGATTTTCCCGGAAGTATTCTCGGCCATCAATACAGAATTTGATGCGCGTAGTATTAGCGCCTTATTTGCCTCACATCAGGATCCTGATGTCATTTCTTCACTCGGTTTATGGCTAGATTTCAATCCTGATTTAAAGTGTTATCTGAGCTGGTTATGGGGATCTTTCGTGCCCCACTTTGGCGGCAATGCCAGTACCTTCATCAATTTGCCCGACAGCGGTGGCGAGATTCCACTAGGCAATCTTATCTTGCAAGCGATCCCAGCGCACTATTTGCATTCTTCAGGCAATTTCAATCTGTATGACGCTGTCGCCAAGATGCTGTTTTCGGGGGACATTGGTGCCGCTTTGCTGCCGCCCGGTGAAGACGCCCTGATCGTCAAAAATTTTGATCAGCATATCCGCCATGCGCGTGGCTTCCACCAACGCTGGATGGGCTCTAACGAAGCCAAACTCGATTGGTGCCAAAGAGTGCAGTCTATGCAGATCGATATGCTGTGCCCGCAACACGGCGCAATTTATCAAGGCGAAGACGTAGCGCGCTTTATCAATTGGTTCGCCGAGTTGCCGGTAGGCTCGGGCATACGCCGCAATTAATCTTGCTTGAACGTAAGGAGCGCATCGCCTCACGCTCAGCCTAAAATAAATAGTCGGACAAATTTCCTATAGTCGGCTATGATAAATCGTCACACCACGCTGCAGCGCTGCTGCTTAACTCGGCGGGTAGGTCTTGCTGTTTGGCATGCCCCGCTATCCTGTTGTTTCATCTCAGTCAAAACTTTATGAGTCGCATAGTTACACCGCACATTTCCGTATAGTTCTGACGCGCTAGTGCGTCGGATCAGCTTTTTTAAAGGAGCTAACGATGAACACTTGGAATGACGTGCCACACTTTGCATTTGACCAAGATTTTGCCCTGGGTTTTATAGGCAAATACTTGCTGATAGGGATCACCCGCACTGGCAACAAGGGAAAAGTACTTACACAACAGCAACTCCACGGTACCATCGTCAATGCCACCGCACTAGGGATAGAACTAGAACTCGGTGGCGTGCATGAGGGCAAAACCTGGCGTATGCCGCCCATACTCGAAGAACTGGCACCCGCCAGACGCGGCAAATACGAGCTTAAAACCACCGGCGAGGTGGTCGAAGATCCTGACTTCACCTTCACCTTAACCATGCCCACCACCCGCGCTGCCACTTAACAATCAGCCGCCAGATCAGTGCGCGCAGATGCTGTGCGCACTGCTTGACTCCTTGCCATAAAATTTTACAGCTGCGTGCGCAAACTCCTCAGGCATGGTCAAATACGGGCTTGATCATTTTTAGTATGCCAACATGACAGAGCCAGCGCACACCCCTTCCACCTTAAGTTACCGATTAGCCGTCGCCGATGATGCCGCCGCGATCGCGCGTCTGGTCAACAGCGCCTATCGGGGCGACTCTAGCCGTCAGGGCTGGACTACCGAAGCCGATTTATTAGAAGGCGATCGTATCAACGCCGATCAGGTACGTGAGCTGATACTGGCGGACGAATCCCTGATTTTGCTATGCCAGCAAAATCAGCAGCCAGAATTATCTGGCTGCGTGCATTTGCAAAAAACTGAAAACGCCGCGTATCTGGGCATGTTCGTGGTCAAGCCCACCCAACAAGGCAGCGGCATAGGCAAGCAATTCATGCGAGAGGCCGAGACGCTGGCGCAGCACAGCTGGCAGGTGCAGACCATCTGGATGACCGTGATCACGCTCAGGCATGAGTTAATCGCCTATTACGGACGGCGCGGCTACCAGCGTACCGGGCAATTTAAACCCTTCCCTAGCGAGATCAGCAAAGAAGTCATGCTGGTCCCCGATTTGCATTTTGAGGTGCTGGAAAAACGCCTGTAAGCAATTTTTGTAAGTGCGGCAACGCCCAGTTTGATGAAAAAATTGGGGCGGCTGTGCCAGCAATGTATCCGGCCGCTTAGCCGGCCTTGGCGAGTACTTGCGCGACCCTGCTTTGCAACACCGGTATCAGCTCTTGCTCAAACCATGGATTGCGCTTGAGCCATAGATTATTCCTTGGACTTGGATGTGGCAGGGGCAAGCTGTGCGGCCAATGCTGGCGCCAGGCCTGTACCAGTTCAGTGACCGACTGTGCAGAATCGGGGAAGTGATAGGCCTGCGCGTATTGCCCTATTACTAGCGTCAGCTCTACTTTTTTAAGCTGCGCCAGCAAGAGGCTACGCCAGGTCGGCGCACATTCTGGGCGCGGCGGCAGATCGCCTGATTTACCAGTGCCGGGGAAGCAAAATCCCATAGGCAGGATGGCAATTTTCCGGGCATCATAAAAAACCTCACGCGTGATCCCCAGCCAAGCACGCAGGCGCTCGCCACTGGCATCATCGAAGGGTATGCCGCTGGCGTGCACCTTACTGCCAGGTGCCTGACCAGCGATCAGGATACGCGCGGACGGATGCAGCTGTAGCACCGGGCGCGGCCCCAAGGGCAGCTGCGCCGCACACAGCGTGCAAGCACGAACGTCTGTCAGCAAACCAGTCAGGCTAGGCATAGCAGACCTCAGTAAGGGGTAAATTAAGCCTGGCCAGGCGCCCGGCTAGCATCAAAGATAAATAGCGCGAAGGGTGGGCACAGCAGCATCGTGCCCACGCCTAAGGCTCAAGCAACAACACATCAGTTTAAGCCCATCAAACCAAAATCTCCATGCATAGCTGTAGGTTCATCTCCGCGTGGGCACAAAAACTTGCTCACCCTACCTGGCTTTTTTTCCTTGAAGTCATTTTGTGAGCCCGTACTTCTGCCGCAGGTTTAGAAAGTGGTGCCCGAGAATTTGTCTCTTTGCGACCTCAATGACGATCACGACAAATGCGTCTGGTACATCAGTGCTGATAAGAACGTGCTGCCATGCATTCGAGCTATTCCGATAGACGTACGCGACATTCCAGTCTTGTGTGTCTCGCCCCGAAAATTCGCTGGACAGAACCGCTTCCGTGTACTCCCATATGTCCACGATCTCTTCAGCGGACTTTGTGACGTCTTGCATTGGAGGAGAGAACGTTTTGAGGAACCGTTCTTCCAGCATTGGTCGAAGCTGGATTGCCATGACTTCTAACTAGATATGTCCGTCACCGTTACGGGCGAAACGGACGGATGTCGCATAAAAATTTAAGAGCAAGCTCTCAAAACCAAGTCCAGCTTGGCTTTCCGTCGATCTACTGTAAATGCGATTAGCACTAAAAAATCGTCAAAGCGTCATTGCTGTTGTCTTTCATTTTACCAACAATATTGACATATTTGAAATCAATTTCAGGTTTTTATTGCCCAGAATGCTAGCCCGCGTACGGTGGTGTTAGCCTCACCCGTAATCCAGCATAGAGTCATTCCAAGCGGCGCAATAGATGCAGCCGATTGCGCGCTGTCTGCTTAGTTAGTGGCGCCTGTGCGCCTCCTGGGCCTCGTGTCTGGCTCGGACTGCCTAAACATACTCCCCCTAGTGTTTTTTGAGTGCCCAATACGTATATGCGCCAACCGCTAGATTCGACTTCAAAAATCGGGGAGTATCTGTTTTTCTGTGCGGTGCTAACTCCTTTGCAGGTGTTTTTCTTGCATTATTGGCACGCAGAACAGTAATTGGCGTTTTCAGCAGACATACACAGTTGCAATTGCGAATCATTCGCATTAAAATGCGGCTTTAGCCAGCTAAGCCAGAGCGCTCATCCGCTACCCTTCAGACCGCCAGCCACCATTTCTTGATATAAAAAGGAAGTATTGTGGCAATTCGAAAGACTCCATTAGCGCTCTTGGTCGCGCTGGCGATTCAACAATTCATTCATCCGGCACACGCACAATCGAACTTGCCCTTAGACGGCCAGTCCAAGGTGCCAGCTGTCCAGAATGCAGCAGCCGAAAACCTAGGCCAACGGCCACTCGCGGCTAGCACGAATGTAGCGCATATTGCTGAGCTACCGACAGTGCAAGTGCAAGCGCAAACGCCCAGCCAAGATGATGTGGTAGTGCGTAGCGTGCTGCAAGCCAGCCAGGCACGTGATTTACATGATGTGTTTCGCAATGATGCAGAAATCAGCATCGGTGGGGGCGCTAGCCCAGTGACGCAAAAAATGTATGTGCGGGGTTTAGAAGAAGCGCTGCTCAATGTCTCGGTGGATGGTGCCACGCAAAATAACCATCTGTATCACCATCAAAGCGCACTGTTGATCGATCCAGCCTTAATTAAGCGTGTTGAAATTGAAAAAGGCACGGCTGCAGCGAGTGCCGGCCCTGGTGCTTTAGGTGGCGCGATGCGGGTCTTGACCGTCGATGCCGCTGATCTATTGCAAGAAGGTCAGAACATCTCGGCTATTTTGAGTGCTAGCGTAATGAGTAACGATGGCTTGAAAACCGGTGCAACTGTGGCGGCGCGCTTTGCCAAGGTGGATGCCTTATTCTCCGCCAGCCATCTGGATCTGGCGGATTACAAAAACGGTAATGGCGTGAAAGAGCAGAACTCAGGCTCTGAGCAGCACAATCTCTTATTTAAATTGGGCCTGAGCTTGGCCGAAAATCAGCGTCTTTCTCTTAATCATCAATCGAATGAAGATAAAGGCGTGCGTTATTTACGCGCCAATATGGTGGGGTTTAAACATCCGGTATTGCCGAATGAGGCCATGCCACAAAGTCTGCTGCGCACTACCAGCAGCCTCAAATATGAGGGCAAAGGAGTCGGCCCGGTGAGCGCTATCGAGAGCACCCTGTATCAATCCAAGGTAGAAGGTGATCGTACCGATCAGCGCGGTAACTATAGTGGCGAAGCGATTACCACCCAGGGCTTGGATCTAGGCTTAAAAAACGCCATCGGCGATCACTATCTTAAATACGGTGTGAATTTACGTAAAGAAAACTCACAAACCAATCAAATCCGCGACCCTTATGGGAATACCGGCAGTGGCAAAGAAGAAAACAAAATTGCCGGTGTTTATGTGGAAGCGCTACTCGACTTTGGCAGAATAAATGTATCGAGTGGGCTGCGTTACGATCACTACGATTACACGGATAATCATCAGCAAAATTTTAAAAGCGATGGCGTCTCGCCAAGCGCAGGCCTGAACTTGCAGGTGAGCGAGAGCCTATTACTGAAAGCCGGCTATGCGCAGGCCTTACGCGGTGCGGGGCTCAATGAAGCCTTTTTACTCGACATGATCGATTGGAAAAACGCCCCGAAACTGGAAGCAGAAAAAGCCAGCATCTCAGAAATCGGCTTTGTCTTTACCCAGCAAGGCTTTAAGTTCAGCGGAAATTTATTCAAACAGCGCATCAACAACTTCATTGATGTCGCTGAATGCAGTGCCGACGCGGATTGCCGGACTAATGTGGGCGATGCCAGCATCACCGGTTACGAGTTGCGGACCGAATATCGACTCGGCAGCCTGCGTCTTGGTGCCTCGGTTGCCAAGAGTAATTCAGATCGCGATGGTCGCGCATTTAATGATGGTGATCAGGGATTAGGCACCAGCTATGGCCGCAGCTGGACTACCTATGCAACTTACGATATACCTGCCTATGCCCTACAGTTGGGTTGGCAAGGGCGCTTTGTTGAGGCGCTCGATTATCAACCGGTAGCCAGCAATGCCACGCTAACCAAAGCCGGTTATGGGGTGAACGACGTGTATGTCAACTTCTTACCGTTCAAGAAAGACACACTCAGCTTGCGACTATCGGTGAAAAATATCTTTGATCAACAGTATTACGATCAAGCCACCTTTGCCTACCATGGTCGCTTGAAAAAAGTACTCGGCCATCCGGAGGCGGGCCGTGATGTACGGCTCGAAGTCAGTTATAAATTCTAAGCTAGGACTTAGATAAAATTGTCCTCAGCGTATCCTTGGCTTCGTGCCTGGCCTAGGATGCTTAAGCATACTCCCCCTAGTTTTTTTTAAATACCCAATGGCTATATGCGCCAACCGCTAGGTTTGATTTTAAAAATCGGGGAGTATGTGATTTTATGGGGGTATCTATGTGTGACGACCGTACTCCAAATCGGTAGGGCGCTAGGGGTTTGATCTATTTCAGCCTATGGAATCTCAAAACAAGTACTCTGCCGCAGGTATATCCTTTACGACTCACTGCCGGGATCAGCGCATACCAGATGTGTGAAGGCGGAGGTTGTGCGAACCAGCTTTCGCGAACAGTTACGCGGTATTCCTGTAAGCGGCCAGTGTTGCGGAAATAAACTCTGACTTGGCGCGGCGATACAGCTCAGAACCGAGGCCCACAGAATTAAGTTTGACTTGGTTGTACTGCGCCAGCAATTCAGGTTTAGCCCGCAATAGCGTGCGAAAAACCAGGAAGAGTTCTTCGAATTGAGATCCGCTTGCCACCACTTGGACAGCATGTTCATTTTCTGTATGCTGGCACTCCAACATGCATAGTTCCCCGGTGCGTAAAGTGTCCATCTTCTCGGTGTAAGCATGTCGCTTAAGCGTTTGCACAACTTGTTCTAAGCATGCCCCGTCTACGATCATGCAAACGTCGAGGTCCGCCTTGGAAATAGCCCCCGGAACTGAAGAAGAACCTATATGTTCCAGCTTGGCAAATGGAATAATTAGCTGAAGACTAGTGGCGACACGCGCGTAGCGTTGCGCCAATTCTGGCTGATAAGTTGCTGACGAATGTAATTTCATGGCACTAGCATTTGAGTTGTGGGGTCACCATAGCGGCGAAGTCGCGTAGCGAGTGCTTAGCGCACAATATCTGACACGAAGCCATACTTTTTGAGACGGGTCGGCACAGCAGCATCGTGCCCACGCTAAGGCGCAAGCAAGCACACCTCAGCTTAAGCGCATCAAAGCAAAACGGCCATGCATAGCGGTCGGTTCATCTTTGCCTCGGCACCAATACGTGCTCACCTGGCTCATCTATTTGTGGTGTTGCCGTCGGTTACCGCCAATGCTGCGCTGATGGCGGCCTCCACCGCAGCTTTCGCCTGCGGGCTATTCTTCCAACAAGAGGAGCCGCTTAGCTTCGCACCTTGAGCAAGGATGTCTCGCGCATCTGCGTCGGCCAACTGGCGAAGGGTAGAGAACCCCATTTGTTCAAGGCGCTCGATGAGCTTTGGCCCGACGCCCTTAACGCGCAGAAGCGCACTTTTTTCAAGCTGAGAGAACGGCACAACACTCATCTTTTTGCCTTTTAACGTTCAAGGACAGGGGCGCTGCGCGGTGCCTTATCGCGCAGCGTCTCCTGCACCGGAGGGTTGAGCTCGCGATAGAGCAGCATAGAACATGACAAGAACTATGGCTCAAGACCGAGGACTTTTTTCATTTCGTCTGTGAAAGTATCAAAGCGACGACGCATTGGCTGACGTTTATCTGGTGTGCCGGAATCGATTGTTTTTTCATTTGGGTCGTAGGCGATGCTGATGTGTGGGCCTCGTTGCTTCCCTTCGTAGATATCGGACTCGATGATATTCTTCTTGGTATCGAATGTGGCGACAATCTTAAAACCCATTGCTGGTGGGCCAACAAGGACACCACCGATGCCATCAGCACCAAGGTAGAGCGCCTGACCTTCAAAGAGATATGGACCTTCCAAGACCGAGCCGTCTGTCGCCCATACTCCAACGAGGTGAGGCGGTATGGCGTCCGCTGCATTAGTAGACGTTGCTGCCAAGACGAGTAATGTGAATATAAAGAATAGTTTGGACATAGGATCCTTGGCGATGACGCTACGATTTCAGTACGCTGATACAAGTCGAGCCCCAACGAATAGCGTTTATCCGCCGCACCGGAACGCAAAAATAAGATCCGCGGACTGCTTGCGGCGGATAAAGCTTGTTGGACTGAACCGCCTGTGTGGCGGTCACACTGGGGATTGTAAGCGATGCGTTCGGAGTATTGCTAGTAATTTGACATGTAGTCGCGGCGCTTCAGGTGCGCCAAGTGCGTGGTGTATTTGGCGTAGCCGTAATCACCATTTACTCGTCCCATGCGCCCTTGGCATGCTACTTGGCTTTTGCATGAAGATCGGCATAAGCAAGGCCGAGGCCAAGCGACCAATCCATTTTGGAGTTTTCTATCAAGGTGATCATGATGTCGTCTGCCCGAAAGCCCGCCAGGCTCGCTTGTTCGGCAACGTGACGAAATAAGGCACGTTTTTGATCGTCAGTGCGTCCAAGCAGAAAAACCACCTCAATCACGCAAGCATCTTTTGAACGATTAACGCCGCCAAAATGAGGATCAAGAATAATCTCGTCGGTGTCGAAACGCGTTATCAATTGAAACAGATCCTTGGGCGGGACATTGCAAGTCTTTACCAGCCCATCTTGAACCGCTGCGGCTAAGGCTTGCACTTGGCTTGAGGAGAGGTGGCGCGGAGCGGAAATTTTAGTCAGTGGCATCGTGATCTCTCTTAATAGTGCGTAGGGTGGGAACAGCATCATCGTGCCCACGCGTAAGGTTCAAACAACAACACATCCGCTTAAACCCATCCAGGCAAAACGGCCATGCATCAAGGTAGGTGCATCTCCGCGTGGGCGCAAAAACCTGCCCACTCTAGCAGCCTGAAAAGATCTCAATCCGCCTTGTTTTTGTCGTCCCACGGCATAGGCTGCCACAGTTCTAGTTTATTGCCCTCGGGGTCCATGATCCATGCGAACTTGCCGTTTTCGTGCGACTCTGGCCCCTTCAAAATCTCGGTGCCAGCGGCCTGCAGTTGCTTCAACATCTCATCGAGATCATCGACCCGATAGTTGATCATGAAGCTAGCGTCGCTGGGGCTGAACCATGCGCTGTCCTGGCTCGCCACATGCCAGACGGTCAGACCCTGATCTTCGGCGCGATCTTCTGGCCATTTGAGGATGCAGCCACCGAAGTCTTCCAGCACCATACCCAAGTGCTGTTGATACCACGCCGCCAGCGCCGCGTTATCGGCGCGACTCTTGAAAAAAACACCGCCTATGCCTGTTACTTTCGCCATGCTAGTCTCCGGTTTGTTAAGCTGAATTATCTTGCGGACAGCATTTGATGTTACACCAAAATCCCAAAGCTACAGACCGCGTAGGGTGTATTAGGCGTAGCCGAAATACACCATTTTCATCCCATGCGGCGCAATAGTGCGTAGGGTGGGCACAGCATCATCGTGCCCACGCCTAAGGCTCAAGCAACAACACATCAGCTTAAGCCGATCCAGGCGAAACAGCCAAGCATAGCGGTCGGTTCATCTCCGCGTGGGCACAAAAACCTGCCCACCCTACCAGACTGATATAGTCCCAGGTTATGTAATTTTTTCATCTTTTGCATTACCAAAAAAACCGAAATCGAAATAATGCTTTTTATCTTTTGCTAAACATATACCGATTTTTCCTTCTGCACATTGGGCTAGCGGAATTGTATTTTTTCCATTCAATTCCTCCAATGAACCCCAATATATTGAAAATGTAAATTGGTCGAATTGAATTGCCATCCAATGCGGTTCTGCGCAGTATTCCTGGGTTGCCGTTGCCGCTTTTTTGTATGCGTCATTTCCGAGATTATAAAAAGCGTTTAGCTTATGGTCTTTCTGGTATTTGTTTCTGGCTTTAACGCTAATGATGAATCTCTTTCCGTCTTTTTCTGCATATAAGTCTGCGAAAGGAAAGTTCATCTTTTTATCATTTAAGTTTATTATTTTTTCATAGTGATTATCGACAAGTGCTTTAATTGCAAAAAGTTCGCCCAGTTCCCCAAGTGATTTTTTTCTTGATGCTTCCTTTTTATTTTCTTCATTGCTCATGATGGAATATTAGTCACATAATTAGTTATGTCCGCCACCCTGACGGGCGAAACGGACGTATGTCGCATAAACAATTTAAGCGCGTAGAGTGTATTAGGCGTAGCCGTAATACACCATTTTTCATTTCATCCGGCGCAATAGATGAAGCTTGTTGCGCCCGCGTGCTGTCGGTTGACCTCTGCGTGGGCACAAAAACGTGTCCACCCTACCTGGCTTGCCGGGGCACGTCAGCTCTATGGAAGGGTTAGGCGTCACTCCTCGAAACAGCACTGCGAATCTCGGAAAGGTGTCCGCTGATATTCTCCAGTTGTTCGACGATTGGATCGACTGGTTTAGCGGACTTCCTGAACGGCTGAAGATCGATCGTCGTTGACTCGACAACTCGGTTGTCTTGGTATTCGTACTCCGCTTGGACCGTGAACTGCTGGGGGCAGCGCTCTGAGTCTCTGAAGATGTTGTGGCCCACGCCCAAGTAAAAGACCATCTCGGCTTGCGGTGAAAGGGACTGGATCGGGTGGACAAATGTCGTGTACTTTCTGAGATTGTCATCTTCGTCAGGATGAGCGTTGAAGTAGAAGTCCTTGTCTAGACTCAGCCGGAGATTTTTAGCGGACGATCCGCCTGCATTTTTTATCGACAGCATGAGCATGGTACTCATAGCCCGGACGACAGGTGTCACCTGAATGTACGGGCGAGTGGAGGCGTCGAGTTGTGCCTTCATGACAGCGACGGTTTCGCGGTTCGCCTTGACCATCTGATAGGTAACGATCGCTACGAAGAGCGAGATGGCCGCCGAACAACCGCCGGTGATTGCGACAGCTAGATTGATCTTATCTGCGAGGTTCATGGGGGTTTTCTGACGCTTAACGCGTTATAAATTTTCATTTTACAAAATTATCCGGCTATCAAAAATGCGGACACCGGGAGGGGTTTCTGCGCACAGCCTTTTACCGCTTATTTTTTCGCTGCTCTACTGAATGAATGCGCGGTTTAAATAAATCGATAAAAGCGGCATCGCTATTGTCTTGCATTCTATCAATAAACTTAACATATTTGAAATTAATTTCAATATTTCATTGTCCCGCATACTAGCCTTAGCTGCCTGACGTTTGCTTTACTAGCAGTAGCAACTGCCGACCTTCCGGTTCGCGCCTGGCTTGGACTTTATGAACATACTCCCCTAGTGTTTTTTGAATGCGCAATGGATATATGCGCGAATAGCTGCATTCGCTTATAAAAATAGGGGAGTATCTGTTTTGGGCGGATATTTTATCGTAGCGATGAAGCCGCTAACTCAGGCCGAAGCGTACGCCACCGCTAGGTGAAATTTTGCAGCGCTGGGCTGGTCGCTTTGTGCGTGCGCGGGCTGGCATACAGACTGGCTCACAGAACTTTTATCGCCACTTCCGGTCTAGTTAATGCTTAGGCAAGCAGGCAGGCAGGCAAGCTTGCTAGCATCTATTTATTCCTCAAACAGAAAGAGCCGCATGAGCATACTGAGCAGCGCAAGACTACGTCTGGTACCGATGAACGATAGCCATTTTGATGGTCTGTTCGCGATGAATAGCGACCCCGCCGTGATGCGCTATATCACTGGCAAGCCAGATACGCCGGCCGATACGCAGGCGATGATAGAGCGGGTCAAGGCGCGCTGGTTAGATTGTGGTTATTCGTGGTGGAGTTTTTTTGAGCTGGACAGCGAGCAAATTATCGGCGCCGGTTGCATCCAGCATCTGGGGCGCGATGCTGCCAATCCGCTAGAAATTGGCTGGCGTTTGCGCCAGGATAAATGGGGGCAGGGCTATGCCTCCGAAGCGGCCGAGTGCATGGCCAGCTTCGCCTTCGACACGCTGAAAACCGATCTGCTGTGCGCGGTTTGTCAGCCAGAAAATCTAGGCTCAGCCCACGTCATGAAAAAACTCGGCATGCACTACAAGGGCCTGGAACGTTGGTATGAGATGGAGGTCGCGGTGTATCAAATGACAGGCAGCGATTGGGCGAGCCGTGCACAAGCTGAGTGCGTAGGTCCGATTAGCGCAGCGTAATCGGGCGGTACAGACATGCGTGCGATTACGCTGCGCTAATCGCACCTACAGTACTAGCAGCTCACAAGAAAAAGCTTTGCCGCAGAGTACGCAAAGGAAAAAACCAAGGTTTTCTCTGCGTACTCTGCGCCTCTGCGGCGAGAAAAGTTTTTGTTTTTAGGTTTTTAGAAGTTCCCTTTTTATTTTCAAGCTTAGTGCGGATTGACCCTGGACTAGCGCTGCAGTAAGCTAGCTGGCTAGCTGGCTAGCTGTCGGGTGTATTTGCCCAAGCGTCCTACTCACTCGCTCTACTCTGGAAACCGTAATGAAAAAAATCGTCGTCAAATTTGGTGGTTCTAACCTGCGCCGGCCGCAGGATATCGACCGCATCGTGAACGTGGTGCAAACCTATAAGCGGCCTCTGGTGCTGGTGGTGTCGGCGTTTTTTGGGGTGACTAATGAGTTGGTGGCTTGCGTTCAGGCTGCCAAAGAAGGTGCTGGCACCGCAGCGGCGCTGGCTGAGAGTCAGAGCTATACGCTGGCCTTGCGCGCCCTCAAGAAACAGATCGTCGCCGCGAATATCAGCGACCCTGCGCAGCGCGCCCGTACCGAGGCGGCGCTGGCGGTGCGGCTCGATCAGCTGGATCGCTATTTAACCGGCATCCATTGTATCGGTGCGGTACCTAGCTTTGTCAACGATGCCATCCTCAGTTATGGCGAGCGGCTGTCTAGCTTGCTACTCACCGAGGTCTTGCAGAGTCGTGGCATCGCGGCGCGCGAAGCCTTGCCGGAAGAGATAGGTTTGATCACCGATGGTGTGTTCGGCAATGCCGCTTGCGATTTCGAGCTGAGCGCCGCCAAGGTCGCCAAGGCTTTGGCCGGTGATGGCGTGATCGTGGTGCCTGGTTTTTATGGCGTCGATCAGAACGGTAAGACCACCTTGTTCGGGCGCGGCGGTTCGGATTATTCGGCTGCCTCGATCGCCGCTTGTCTGGGGGCCGAATCTCTGGACGTCTGGAAAGATGTGGATGGTTTCCTCAGCGCCGATCCGGGTACGGTGAGTGCGCCGCGTTCTATCGCCCAATTAAATTATCTGGAGGCGGCTGAGCTCTCGTATTTTGGCGCCAAAATTTTACATCCGCGTACGGTCGAGCCGCTGTTTGATCGCGATATTCCTATCCGCATCCTCAACATCACGCGCCCTGAGCGCGGCTTACAGCCTTACACCATCATCGATGACCAGCGCCGCGTCACGCACGATGTGGTGAAAAGCGTGACCTCGACCGAAGACGTGGCGATACTCAAGTTGCATGGCCCCGGGGTCGGCTTTAAGCCCGGCATTCTGGCGCAAGTAACCAATACCCTGGATCAGCACGGCATCAACATCAAGAGCGTGCTGACGGCACAAACGGCGATCAATCTGTTGGTGGCGCGCGATCAGCTCGATGCGGCTTATGCGGCATTGGTAGAGCATCATCTGGCTGGCGTGGTGGAAGTGAGCCGCAATGCCGCAGTGGCGATTGTGGCGGTGGTAGGCGATGGGGTGTTGGATGCCTCGGACGTAGGCAGTGCGATAGCCAGCCGCGCCTTGTCCGCCGCCTTAGCCGGCGGTGTACGAGTCTGCCTGGCAGCAGCCGGTGCCAGTGAAGTAGCTGCGTATATGCTGGTGCATGAAGAGGATAGAAAACTGGCCTTGCAAGCGGTGCATGCGGAGTTTTTTGGGGCTTAGTTGTGATGGTCTGGCACCGCTTGCAAGCGGCGCCAGACCCTGATTGTGAAGGGTTCTAGGTCTAAGGAATATTAATTTTCGGGTTTTATTTTGAGACTTAAAGAACTCAAGGCAGCCAATATGCAGAGTGCAGCGGTGCCCAGAAAGGCGCCCTGATAGCCTAGCAACTGCGCTGGCATTGCCGCCTGTGTCAGACTATTGGCCTCAGTGATGCTATGCGCTAGCGTTGACAGGCTAGCGACGCCTAAGGCCGCGCCCAGTTGACGTGATGTATTGAACAGGCCAGATGCCAGCCCCGCCAGTTTGGCCGGAACACCGGCCAGTGCGGTGTGCGCCGAAGTCATTAGCATCAAGCCCAAACCAAGACCAGTCAGCAAAGTGGGGCCGAGTATATCGTTCAGATAATTCGGCTGCAGCGGCAAACGGCTTAGCCAGGCCAACCCGGCAGCGCTGATCAGCCCTCCCAGAAAAGGCAAGCGCCGGAATCCGCCATCCATCAGCGGGCGCGAAACGATGGCGGCGATCGCCAGCGTTGTCCCCATAGGCAGCAGCGCCAGGCCGGTATCTAGCGGGCTGTAACCGAGAATTTGCTGTAACACAATGGAAAGGAAAAAAGTCGAGGCGGTCAAGGCTGCCCCCAGAGCGAGCACCACAACATTTCCTATGCGCACGCTGTGTAACTGAAAAATACTCAGCGGTATCAGCGCATGCTTAGTCTTGGCCTGTATCCAGATAAATCCCATAATCAAGAGCCAGGCACTCGCCAGTGCCACAAGCACGGTGGGAGAACCCCAGCCAAGTGTGACGGCCTGCGTGATACCAAATAACAAGGCAGCAGTTCCTAAAGTAATGCTAAGCGCGCCCCAGACATCAAGTCTGGCAGGTGGATTGCCGGCATCCCGCGCTTGCATGCACAAAGCCACGCCAGCGATTAAGGCGCAGCCTATCGGGACATTGACGAACATGACCCAGCGCCAGCCGAATTTTTCGGTCAGCAGACCACCGATCAGCACTCCCAAAGCGGAGGCGATCGCGCTCGATGCCGCCCACATTGAGATCGCCCGCGCTTTGGCTGGCCCGCCAGGATACACCGCGACGATTACCGCCAGCGTCGAGGTTGCCAGAGCCGAGGCACCAAAGCCCTGGATCGCCCTGGCGATCAATAAGGCCGCTGGCGTGCTCGCCAGACCTCCGGCCAGGCTGGCAGCGGTAAATACCAACAGGCCAGATTGCAAAATGCGCTTACGTCCGTACAAATCGCTGGCGCGCGCCGCCAGCAACATACAACCGCCCAGACACAGCAGATAGGCGTCCACCACCCATTGTTGCTGGACCTTGGAAAGGCCCAGGTCAGCCTGCATGGCTGGCAGCGCGACATTGACGATAGCACCATCCATGACCACCATGAAAGAGGCCACGCAGGCGATCACGACCGCCACCCAGAGCGGGATGTGCGGATAAATTAAGGACTGCGCCGGTAGCGCAGCCGGGGTAGGGGAGGCATGCATAAAGAGATCCTGAAATGTTGGTTAAGTTGCGTATTCTGGCTGGAAGGAAATAAATGCCTTCATCGCCACTGACAGTATTGGACTTAGAGGCAAAAGCCTGATAACGTTGTTTGGACAAAAAATAATGAGAAGCGGCCAAATTGAGTTTATCGACTAATCCTGTCTTGCCCGATATCGAAGATCGCCTCGATGGCCCTGCGGTGGTGGCTATTTGGGGTGAGGATCAGCCTGGCAATGGTTTTCGACTCGGCACCCGCGAGTACGACTGGCACGCGCATGCGCGCGGCCAGGTGTTTTGCGTGGAAAGCGGCTTGATTCATATGCGCACCGAGCATGGCTCCTGGCTGTCGCCGCCGCATAAGGCAGGCTGGATACCGCCGGGCATACCGCATCAGGTCAGTGTGAATGGTGCAATGAGTGGCTGGAGTGTTTTGATTACACCGCAAGCGAGTCTGCATTTGCCTCGCCAGCCTTGCGTGATTGGTATCAGCGATGTGATGCGTGCCCTGGTGCAGCGCGCAGTCAGCTGGTCTGAGCAAGAGCAATTGGAAGTCGAACAAGAACGCTTGACCGCAGTACTGCTGGATGAAATCCGGTTGGCCCCACAACTAGGGCTGCATTTGCCGCTGCCGCAAGACCGGCGCTTACTGCGCATTAGCAATGCCTTGTATCAGCAACCGGACGATACCAAAAGTCTGCAAGCATGGGCAAGCTGGGGTGGAGTATCGGCACGCACCCTGAGCCGTCTGTTCCGGGAGCAGACCGGACTCAGTTTTGCACAGTGGCGGCAGCAGGCAAAACTCAGCCATGCTTTGGAGCGGCTGGCGCAAGGTGACTCGGTGGCGCAGGTAGCGGATGCTTTAGGTTATGCCACGCCGAGTAATTTTATCGCGATGTTCCGGCGCAGCTTTGGCGATTCTCCGGCGCACTATTTTTCCAACCAGTCTAGCCACATCCTGAGGCGTTAGCGCACTTCTAAAACCCCGTAGGGAACTTCTAAAAACCCTTTAATCGGGATGCAGCGCAAGGCGCAAACCGGAGCAATACGTCGGTATTGCGAGGATCGCATTGAACAATCGACGCCGCGATGCGCTCGAGTATGGGGTTTTTAGAAGTTCCCCGTGAGCGACACGCAATACCGACGCCGCTTGCAGGCCGAAATGCCGCCAGCAGGCGCATAGATATTGCGCCGCTGTTTGCTACAAGGCCGGCTATTTTTTACGCAAGAGATCCAGCTCGGCCACTATTTGCAGCGCTCTGGCGGCGGCCGTAGTTTTTAACTGCGGGCTGGCGTTTTTTGACATGTCGTTGAGACGAAACCAGTCGGCGCTGATGCTATCGCCCATTTGCTCGGACACGATATGCCAGGCATAGGCTTCCAGCGCATTGTTTTCATTAAAATAGAGTTCGGAGATGATACCCGCCGAACGAATATTTCCCGCGACCAGTGCCTGTTTAAACGATTGTTTGGCGGCGTCGGGATAATTCATGCTGGGATCAAATTCTGGATTGTCTTTTTGCCCGTTCAGTTCAAACGCATATTTCTCGCCAATATGCACCATGGCAAAGGCGTCGCCCGCTTTGGCCATCTTGCGCAAGGTTTTTAAATCTTTGGTGTAGTACTCTGGTGGCACCATATAACCTAGCTGCTCCATCTGCTTGCGACGGGCTGCTTCGCGTGGCGATATTTCTTCTTTTTCCGGCAATTCGACCAAACTATTTGAGGCCTGATTATTCGGCATGTTGAGGCTGGTCTCGGTATTTGCTGGGCCAAGTTCAAACGGTGATGCATGCAGATTATTGCCGCTGTTTTGCCGAATGGACTGAGTGCCGTCTGGCTTGCCATCGGCGCGAAATTTTTCACTCCCTGGTTGGCCATTTTCTGATTGTTGAGCAAGCCCAGGCTGAGTTGATACGCTAGGCGATACCGGCCACAAAATCAGCGTCACGGCCAGCCCGACTAGGACGACTAGTCCAATTAAATAAGATAATTTTTTCATACACGATCACAAAAAAACCAACAATCTAGGCGCGCGCCGAAGCAGGCAACATTCGGCGCGCGAGCTGGCGATCTAGAGACTAGACGCGTGGTAGATTGCTATAGCATTTGGAGGTGCCATTGGCATAGCCCCAACGGGTGTAGTAGTCGCGCTGGGCCGGGGTGCCGTGGTCACCGCCTGCGTAGTAGCGGGCGCTGCTGACTGCGGCCGCCAGGAAAGGGCTATAGCGCAAGGAACTTTCCGCATATTTCACAAAAGATCCGCCGGCGCAATCGGCCTGCAACTCCATGTAAGGGGCACGCTGATTGATGTTTCTGGTGAATTGTATCGAGTGACCCCATTCATGGCCTAGCACTGCCTTGGCGGCGTAGTTACCATGATTGCTCTCTACCGTTTGTAGAAAACTGGTGCCGACGCTGATGATGTAAGGGCCGCAAGCGCGTGCATCTGGTGTGCCAGATTCGCCACATGCACGCTGATTGATATACACGGTCGGGTTGGCCATAGAGCCAAATACGCCGCGTATTTCAGTCGCAGTTTTATTGATATAGCTGGTGGTGACGGTCACCGCTTGCGCAGTCTGGGTCAAGCTGCAAAGAGCAAGTGTGATGGCAATAGCCAGTGGTAATTGTTTTTTCATTGCTTGGTGTCTCCGGGTTGGGATCTCAGCCGACTGTTTTTTAAATGTGCCGGCTTCAAAAAGCCATCTGCAAATGAGCTCGCAGATGAGATGTTCGCATCCGCAGTACTACGCGGATCGAGGCTTCAGTAGAGCGCTTTTTTAGGCGGAAAGGAAGTGCGGAGATCGCTCGAGCAGGTGCAATGCGGATTTAAAAAAATATTAAATTGATATGCAAGCGAAGATAATTTTGCGAATCAAAAAATCAAGAGGGTAAATCTTGAGCTTAGAAAATTGATCTCGCTATCGTGTTCTATTCCATCGCTATTTGTACATAGTCTTTTGTTAAAAAATAATGTTGTTTATGCGTGTGACAATTTACCAAGACTGCCAACCTAGGTTAATTTAGGCGACTGCCGGTAACTGGGCGTGGTGCTTGGCACTCCATTCCATCCAACCACCGTCGTACACGCTGATCTGCTGCCAGCCCATGCACCAGGCGTAAAAGAAAGCCAGTGAGGCGCGCCAACCAGTGCCGCAATAAAACACATTATGCTGATCTGGGCGAATCCCGGCCTCATGCCAGAACTGGCAGATTTCAGCAGCCGGTTTCATTCTGCCATCGGCAGACTGGAAGGCGCTCATACTATTAATATCGCCATCCGCACCAGCGCGGCCCCAGCGTGCACCGGGTATTTCACCGCAGGCACTGATGTAACTGTAAGCCGAGGTTTTGCCAGAATACTCGGCCCAGCTACGGATACTCACCAGTGTGGCAGCGCGGCTGACCAGGAGCTCTTCAACTTGCGGCAGATCGATCAGATACTCGGGATGGGCAGGAAACGCGCCGCCAAAATCGTTCAACGCTAGGCGCACTGCGGGCGGCTGCGTGGATAAGGGCAAACCAGCCGCCAGCCAGGCCGCGAGGCCACCGTCCAGCAGACGTACGTCTTTTACTCCGGCATACAGTAGTAGATGCGCCACGCGCGCGGCGGCCAGAGAGTTGCGGCTGTACAACACAATACAATGATCGTGACGAATCGCTTTGCCGAGCAAGACTGCCAACAATTGCGGGTCGGGAATTTTGTTCCATTTGGGCGGGCACTCAAAGGAACTGGTATCGAGATAGCCAGCCGTGGGGATGTGGCCATCCGCGTAGGCCTGCTCGCTAGCACAGCCTACTTCAAATAACTGCCAGTCGGGTCCAGGCGGCGCGCTGCCAGTGATGAATTCATACAATAAATCAGCTGCGAGGAGTTGTTGCTGGTAGGCCAAAGTGCATGAAAAATTGGCAGATGAATTAACAGATAAGTAAGCAGAAGCAGGCAAGGCGAGCAGGCATTAGAAAATATTGCCCACATTGTAGTGCATAGACCGGCTGCAAGAGTCATAATCAAAAAAACACTGCTTAAAAAATATGCAAAACAAGCAGCATAAACATACAGAAAATCCTATCGATTTCGATGAAAAAATAGGCGATTACAATTACTTACATAGTTTAAATCTGAGCATTTTAAAAACCGCATACAATCCCGAAACCTGCCCTAAGGAAAGATTGCAAAATGGAACAAAATACTAAAATCAGCGACGATACCAGCCTGCCGCTAGCGAGCGTTTTAGCCGTCAGCACTTTATTAAGTGCCTGTGGCGGTGGTGGCTCTAGCATAGGTGGTAATAGCACGCCAGGCACCACGCCACCGCCCGTGGTGGTCACGAAACCGGCGAATGAAGCGGAAGCCGCGCGTTTCCTGGCGCAAGCCGCCTTTGGTGGCGCGCCCACGGCACGCCAGGCACTCATCAGCAATGGTTTCGAGCCTTGGATTAATGAGCAGCAAGCTTTGCCGCTAGGGCAGTCCAGATTTGATGAAATGAATGCCATCAAACTTAGTGACCCCGGCGTTTTTGCGCTGCAAAGTGAGCTGCGCGACAATATGATGTGGAAGCGCATCGCCGCCGCCCCAGATATGTTGCGTCAGCGCATGGCGCTGGCCTTATCCGAAATTTTTGTGGTAACGATTAGCGGTGTCGATCTGCCTACCCAAGCGCATGCACTGTGCGGCTATATGGATATGCTGGAAAAAAATGCTTTTGGAAATTTCCGCCAGTTGTTAGAAGATGTCACTCTCAGCGTTCCTATGGGACGCATGCTGGGCACCTTCAGAAATATGAAGGAAGACAGCAAGACCGGCCGCCGACCTGATGAAAATTACGCGCGCGAAGTGATGCAGTTGTTCACCATCGGTTTAGTCGAATTGAATATGGATGGCAGCGCCAAGCTCGATGCCAATGGCAAGCCTATAGACAGCTACAACCAAGACACCGTCAGCAATCTAGCGCGGGTGTTTACCGGTTGGAGTATTACACTTGATTGGACCTCGACTGACCCCGATCCCGAGCCCATGCGCCAACCTATGCGCCTGGATGAAAATGCCCACTCTCTGTTAGAGAAAAAATTTCTCAGTGCGACAATACCCGCCAATACCGATGGCAGGGCTTCGCTGAAAATCGCGCTCGATACCTTATTTAATCACGCCAATGTTGCGCCCTTTATCAGCCGGCAGTTGATACAGCGTTTTGTCAGCAGTAATCCTAGTGCCGCTTATGTAGGTCGCGTTGCGGCGATATTTGCCAACAATGGGCTGGGAGTGCGCGGTGATTTGAAAGCCGTCGTCAAAGCTATTTTGATGGATGCCGAAGCGCGTACTGCCCCGGATGCCGCCAATCTGTTTGCCGGTAAAATCGTTGAGCCTATGGTACGCGTCGGCAGTTTTTTCCGCGGTATGAAATTCACAAGTCCGGATGGCCAATGGCGCCTGGTACGCGCCAGAAGTTTTGGGCAGCAACCGCTCGGTGCGCCTAGTGTTTTTAACTTTTTCCGTCCCGGATATGTGCCGCCGAATACTGCCTTGGCGACTCAAAACAAACAATCGCCAGAGCTGCAAATTGTTTCTGAACAATCCGTGTTGACTCAGGTGAATGAGTGGGCCACGCTGTTAGACAACTCCGCTTCGTACACGCGCCGTAATTATCAGGATGCGGCCAAGGCCTATAAATCCGATCCGGATAGCAGCGGCTTGCAATTAGATTGGGCTTTGGAATTGAGCTTGGTCAGCAAACCGGACGCCTTGATTGAACACTTCAATCTCTTATTCTCGGCCGGCCAATTATCTGCCAATAGCAAGCAGATCATCCTCACCAGCATCAGTAAAATGCCGCTGACCGATACCGATGCGGCCAAGCTACTCACCAAACAACTTAATCTGGTCAAAACCGTAGCCCTGATGGTCTTGGTTGCGGCAGACACTCAATTGCTGAAGTAAAGGAGCACCACATGGATCATCATTTTACCCGTCGCGAATTTCTTAAACGCGCCAGCATCCTGGGAGCCGCCGGTGTCGCTGCTCCCATGGCTTTGAATTTATCGATACTCAATGAAGCGGTCGCGGCCACTAGTCCAACGGATTACAAAGCGCTGGTCTGCCTGTATATGGCAGGCGGCAATGATTGCCACAATGTGCTGATCCCCTACGACAATGCCAACTATGCAAAATATGCGGCGATCCGTCAGGCACTGGCAATACCGCAGGCCAGTCTGAGCGCAACGGCATTAGGCTTGGTCGATGCCGGTGGCCGGCAAATGGCTTTGGCACCGCAGTGGGCGGGTCTGAAAACTTTGTATGATGCAGGTAGTTTGGGGGTAATCAGCAATATCGGTACCCTAGCAGTGCCGACCACCAAGACCCAATACAAAAACAATTCGGTACCCCTGCCGCCTAAATTGTTATCGCACAACGATCAAACCAATGTATGGTTATCTGGCGCTGGCGAAGGTGCCGGTAAAGGCTGGGGCGGTCGTATTGCCGATCTGTACATGGCAAACAATACCAGTACCGCCTTAACTTGCGTGTTGATAGGTGGCTCGCGGGTATTTTTAAGCGGCCAGCAAACCGCTGCCTTTACTCAGGGTACAGGCACTCCTTTGCAATTGCTCGGTGGCGCCAGCAGTCGCTGGGGCAATACAACGCTGCGCGCAGATTTGATCGATTTAATGAGTAAGGGCAAGGACAATGAACTGGCCAATGCCTATCGCGATATTAGTAATCGCGGCATCAGCACTTCAACCACAGTTGCCAATGCCTATGTAGGAAAAGCCGACCCTGTCGGTTTTCCGGCGAATAATAATTTATCCGATCAACTCAAAGCAGTCGCCAAAATGATCGCTGCGCGCGATACTTTAGGGAATAAACGGCAAGTCTTCATGGTGCAAATTGGCGGCTTCGATTTGCACGATGATCTGATGCAAAAACATCCGGGATTATTAACCAGCATCAACGACGCAATGCTGGCGTTTCAAAATTCTATGCTGGCTTTGGGCTTGCAAAATAATGTCACCACCTTCACTGCTTCCGAATTTGGCCGTACCCTCTCCTCGAATGGCGATGGCTCGGATCACGGCTGGGGTAGTCATCATCTGGTGATGGGTGGTGCGGTTAAAGGTGGACAGATTTTTGGTAAAAAAATGGTGCCAGAGATAGACGGTGATTTCGACATTGGTCAGGGTCGCCTTATCCCTGATTTTGCTACCGATCAATTGGCTTGGTCACTGGCGAAATGGTTTGGCGCGCAAGACAATGATCGTTCTTTGATCATGCCGACCATGGCAAATTTCGATGTAAATGCACTTAAAATATTTGGCTAGAGGCACTTGCTTGTGGGTACTCGTTTGAGTGCCCACAAGTCACTTAGATCAAGGCGGCAAAGCGCGACAAATCGACATTGCCACCCGAAATCACCACACCAACTTTTTTCCCCTGTAAATCTAGCTGACGGCTAAACGCCGCGGCGGCGCCCAGACAGCCGGTCGGCTCCACCAAGATCTTCATGCTGCTAGCGAAAAATTTCATGGCCTCGACCAAGTCGCTATCCTCCACGCTCAAAATATCCGCTACCCGTTTTTGTATGACCTGAAAAGTGAGCTGACCGAGTTGCTGGGTTTGCGCCCCGTCGGCAATCGTCACCGGCGTGTCGATACGCATGATCTGACCGGAACGCAAGCTTTGCTGGCCATCATTGCCGGCCTGCGGCTCGACTCCGAATACACGGCAAGCGGGGCTGAGCGCCTGTGCCGCAGTGGCGCAGCCGGATAACAGACCACCACCGCCCAGCGGTACCAGCAAGACATCCAGATCGCCCACCTCTTCTAACAATTCTTTGACCAGCGTACCTTGGCCAGCCATCACGTGCGGGTGATCGTAAGGCGGAATTAGCGTGAGGCCACGCTGTTCCGATAAGCGCCGTCCGATTGCTTCGCGGTCTTCGTTGTAACGGTCATACAGCACCACTTCTGCACCGTAGCCGCGGGTGGCTGCCACTTTGATGGCAGGTGCATCATTAGGCATGATGATCACCGCTGGCACACCGAGCAAACGCGCCGATAAGGCGATGCCCTGAGCATGGTTGCCGGATGAAAAGCTGACCACGCCGCAGGCTCTTTGCTCAGGCGTGAATTGCGCGATGGCGTTGTAGGCCCCGCGAAATTTAAATGAGCCTGAGCGTTGAAAATTTTCGCATTTAAAAAAAATCTGCGCACCGCTAAGCTGGTTGGCGGTACTAGAGCTCAATACCGGAGTGCGATGGGCAACTGCGGCTATGCGCTGATGCGCGGCCACGATGTCCTGGTAGCAGATCGGCAGCTGGCTCATGCCTGATCTCCTTTGCTGGGTAAATAGGTGTACACGGTGGAGCGCGCCACACCCAGGGTATTGGCGACAATAGTCTGGGCGTTTTTCAAATCCATCAGCCCGGCCTCTGCCAAATGCTGCACGGCGTTACGTCTTTGCGCCCGGCTCAGCATATGCGGGGTAGTGTTTAAGCCAGCAGCAAACTGCTCCAAAGTGCTGCGTATCAGATCCAAACTTGGTGCTACTAAATTTTCCTGGATCACCACCGGGGCAGTCTGGGTTTGTATCAGTTGATGCAGGCTACCGGCTGCTGCCGTCAGCACCGAGACATCGATGTTGAGGCAGATCGCCATGACGTAGTCGCCAGCGCTATTTTTGATACCGATAGAAGTACTTTTGGCAGGGCGCCCATCCGGAAAACGATTCGGGTAGTTCTGCAGCACCTCGGGAAATGAGGGATCGCTGATGCGCGCCAGGCCGATTTCTGTGGTGCTGTCACCGAGCTTGCGGCCGGACAAATTATTTGAAATCGCCACCACGTGATGCTGTTCTACAGTCAAATCGTGCAACACCACTTCCACCAAGGGGAAGAAAGTTTTCCCCAGTGCGTCTACGATTTTCTTGCCTTCTCTGAGAAGTAATTGGTTTTCGCTTAGTTTCATATCGAACATTATGTCAGAATTTGATGATTTGTCAAATTCAAGGATTTATGGTTAAAATGGCGCACTTTTAAAAAACTCAGTGCCAGCCTCGATGGTACTGCCCCCGATCTTTTTCTAGACATTTTGAAGCAAATAAATAGGATATAGAATGAAATTATTGTTAGCGTCAGCCTCCTTGATGGGCAGTGTTTTACTCGGTATTTTGCCAGTCCAGGCGCAAGAATTAACCGGCACCTTAAAAAAAATCAAGGACAGCGGCGTCATTACTTTGGGTGTGCGCGACTCCTCCATCCCGTTTTCGTATATCGACGATAAGCAAGCGTATCAGGGTTACTCTATCGATTTGTGCAAAAAAGTTGTGCTGGCAGTGCAGCGGCAACTCGGCGTGGCTATCATTAAAACGGTCTACAACCCAGTCACTTCGGCCACCCGCATCCCCTTGATGGCGAATGGAACGATAGATCTGGAATGCGGCTCCACCACGAATAATCTGGAGCGCCAAAAACAGGTTGCCTTCGCGCCCACCATGTTTCTTGGCGCCGGTAGGCTGATGTCGAAAAAATCCAGCAAGATACGCAGTCTGGCGGATTTACGCGGAAAAACCGTGGTCTCTACCGCTGGCACCGCGAACTTAAAACAGCTTACTTTGATGAACGCCGAGCAAAATTTAGGCATCACTATCGTTGCCGCCACCGATCATGCGGAATCATTTCTGATGCTGGAAACCGGGCGCGCGGCAGCCTTTGCGATCGATGATATTTTGATGGCGAGCCTGGCCGCTGGCTCTAAAAACGCCAACGATTATGAGCTGAGCAAGGAAGCGTTGTCACTCGAACCCTACGGCATCATGCTGCGCCGTGATGATATTGAATTTAAAAAAATGGTCGATGCGGCGGTTAGCGCCGTGTATACCTCGGGCGAGATCAATGCAATTTATGCGAAATGGTTTCTCAAGCCGATTCCTCCCAAAGGTATCAACATGCAGTTCGCACTCTCACCGCAATTGCAGGCCGCCTTCATGAAACCGAATGATTCGGGCGACCCAGCCAGCTACGCAAGCGTGCCGGAGGCGCAAAAACATTTGAGTCAGAAACTAGGCCAGCAACTGAGCCAGAATAAGAAGTAAGCGAGGCACTCAGAGCCGGGTCTGCGCTGCTTCGGGGTGCTAAGGCTTAGCCAGCGGGACTACTCTATCCCTATGTAAATCACCACTTTTTGCGGGCTGAGATAATCTTCAAAGTCCGTCGCAAAACGGCGCTGGTGCTGGCTATTCGTTTGAAAATACGTCCACACCTGCGCCCACCCCTGTATCACCGCCGCCGGCATGACGCCCTCGCATTCAAACGCCAGATAGCGTCCGGCCTGTATCTCGATTGTGGCAAGTTCTGGCGAGGCAGTTTCTACCGCCATCCCCGCAGTCACGTCAAACGCTCCGCTGGCGTCCGATTCATAGCCTGAATACACGCCCAGCATTCTGGCTGGCGCGATTTGTCCGGGTATTTTTTCTGGATATTGCTGACTGAAAAATTGCGCCCACATAGTGCCGATTTTCGCCGTGGCGGGATTAAATTCATCGCTATTGCGGGTGCGTACGGCCAGACCGCTGACGGTAAAACTGGCGAGGTCGAGAATTTTTCTAGTCATATTGGGCTCCGGTGGGATAAGGATAATGCAGCACTTACGCTGAACTTGGCGAGCAGATTAACACAAGCGGGTTTCACAAATCTTGCTGTATCTGCTCTCTGTCAGCGATAAGATTAAGCTTAGTTTGCATGGCATGGCGGCAAAAATCTTGAAATCGCTTGCGCTTAGCGATCGCCTAGACGCACTGCTAGTTTCAATAACGCGCATCTTTCGGCTTGCCGCCTTTACTCCAATCCTTCGATTTTTCTGCGTAATCAGGCCGCTTTTGGGTGGTAAAGAAGGCGGCAACATCAACCGCCTCTTGGTCTGATAGTGTACCGCCCTGGCCCAGTGGCATATTCGCTTTGACGAACGCAGCAGCATTATTTAAGCGCGCCATCCCGGCACCGATATTAAAAGAGCGATCGCCCCACAGCGCAGGAAATAAATAGCCACCATCTGGCAATTGCTGGCCCTCGCCTTTATCGCCATGGCAGGAAGCGCATTTTTCTGCGTAGACTTTTAGACCGTGTGCCAGATCCGGTGCCTGATCTGATTTCACCGGTTTAAAGCCGCGCCCATTCAAGCTCATGCCGGTAGGCACATCCTTAGAGAGCCACCAGATATAACTTAACATCGCATTCATTTCTACGCTGTCATGCGGCAAAGCCTTGCCGTTCATGGAGCGTTGAAAACAATCATTGATGCGCGCCTGCAAGGACCCCATGGCCGCAGTACGGCTGCGGTATTCAGGGAACACGCCCCACAAGCCGACAAACGGGGCAGCACCGGCGACCGTGCCGCCATTCAAATGACATGAGCTGCAATTTAAGCCATTGCCGACATAGGCTTTGGCAAATTTTTGGGTATTAAGGACTAAGTTACGGCCAAGTTGAACCGCCTCACCCATCTCCGCTTTGGGCAGGCTGCTATCGTCCGGCATCTGAATCGGAAAAGAACTCGCTGTCATGGCAGAAGAGGCTGTGGTGCTGAGCGTGTTGCTGGCAGCGGCTACTGGCGCCGCCTCTTTTTCGCTGCCTGCCGGGGAAGCATGCGCCTCACTCAGGGGAGTATGCGTGAACAGGAAAATCACGCTACCAACAGCTGCCAGAAACATGCCTGTCGCTATCAATAGATAGCGCTGATGAGAAGTTTTCATATTCATCCACCGTAGTGATCGAACATCAAGTATTACATAAAAGCCTATACAAAAATATCAATTTTATGTGTAGATTCGGCAACGACGATGTATGGGCGCGGCGGAGAGGCCTTGCGATGGGCAAACAGAACTTTTTAAAATTTTTCATTGGAATGCACAGCAAGGCGCATATCCGATGCGGCCTGCAGGCCAATATCGTGCCAGCAGGCGCATGGGGATTGCGCAGTCGAATTGAAGACCTCGAAAGTTTTCACGACATGCGGTATCACGCCATGCTGCGATTTTCGGATGTTAGTTAGCCCGTATCAAGCTAGCGATGCCGCTGCGCTGGTTGGCGCGGGCGGCCAGCGCTTGCTCTTCTTTGGAGGCATAGTTACGATCCCATGCCAGCACCTTGGGCGTCATTAAGGCGTGCCAGAGTGGCGGTATCAAGGCCACCAGAATGGTGGTGAGATAGCCGTTGATCATCATAGGCGCATCCTGATAGGGCTTGAGTTCATGGTAAGGCACTTCGCCCTGAGCGTGATGATGCGAGTGACGGGTCAGGTTGAACATGGTCCAGGAGCTGATGCGGCGATTGGTGTTCCACGAGTGGCGCGGCTGCACCGGGGTCTCCGGATTACGCACCATGCCGTAATGCTCCATGTAATTGACGATTTCTAGCAAGGATTTTCCAAACAGTGCGCACAGCGTAAAGAACGCGGCACCGACAGCACCGCCCAGCGCCCAGGCGGCGCCCACTAGCAAGGCGCTCATCAAATAACCGCGCAACACCGCATTGTGCGGCGAATACAGCGCATAGGCTTTGCGTTTTAAGCGTCTGGCTTCTATGTTCCAGGCGCTGATATTGCCTTTGATGGTAGAGGCGAGCACGTGATGGTAGACGTTGCGCCCACGCGGTGCGGTCGCCGGATCGTGTTCAGTCGAGACGTAGCGATGATGACCGTACACGTGCTCGATGGCGAACGAGGTATCAAAGCTATACGCCAGCAACCAGCGGCCTATCAGCATGGAGACCGGGTCCCAGGTGCGATGGGTCAATTCGTGACCGGTAATGGTGCCGATCAGGCCTATCGTTAGCCCAGTCAGTATCAGAGCAGAAAGGTGATTACCGAATGATGTGAGATTGCGTGCGGCAATCACATCATAACCACTAAGTTGAGTAAACCAGTGACCAAAACCGAGCGGATCAGCGGGGCTGACCGACCAGACTGCAGAAAACACGATGAGCGATAACAGCGGCCATGCCAACCACAACTGGATGGTGAGTATGCGTGGATGAGTGAATTCTGGCACTGAGGTGTCGTCGCCCAGAAGCGCATCGCCGACGATATAGAAAAACAAGACTGCCAGCAAACCTAGCGTAACATACGCGCCGCCAGCCAGAATCGCGGCGGCAGAAAACAGGCCCACCAGATGGAACATAAAATACTTCAGATACGCGAATACGCTGGCAACGTTGGCGGTGCTGGTATCAATTGGCTCGGCTGTCGGCGCTGACTTAGCGGTCTGTGATTGAGCGGCAGCGGCATCCATCCTGCTGACGAACCGGTCTGCATGTATGTGTTCTTTTGCGACGCCGTTTTGGCCTAGCGTTAGCACCGCACTGTCTATCATGCCC
This sequence comes from Undibacterium parvum, assembly GCF_003955735.1. NCBI lineage: Bacteria > Pseudomonadati > Pseudomonadota > Betaproteobacteria > Burkholderiales > Oxalobacteraceae > Neoundibacterium > Neoundibacterium parvum. The sequence continues at coordinate 2,338,513 of NZ_CP034464.1, forward strand.
GGCGGGCCGCACAGGTAAGCATGTGCGCCGTTTTCCAGCAAGGCGGGAATCTGCTCAGTCACCAGACCGCGCTTGCCCTGCCAGAGATCGCCGTCTTTGACTTCTGAGAGCACAGCAACGAAGCGAAATTCCCCATGCCAGAGTCGCCCGATTTCTGCGATTTCGGCCAGACAATACAGATCTTTTTCTTCTCTTGCGCCAAACAAGACGGTGGCGGAGCGCGCGACATTCGCCTGCAGCGCTTCCTGCAATAGCGCCAGGATAGGAGCGAGGCCGCTGCCGCCCGCCACCAGCAGCAAGGGCGCATCCGCATCACGCAGCCAGAAGTCACCCGCCGGTCCTTCAATGGTGACACTTTGCCCCAGCAAATTCTGATCATGGATGTGCGAAGAAAACACACCGCCGGGCAGCTTACGGACAAAGAAACTTACTTGCGCATTCTGCTGTGAGGGCGTGGCAAACGAGTAGCTACGCTGCACCTCTGGCAAAGACGCCATGCTGAGATTGGCGAACTGGCCGCCGCGGTAGTTCAGCGGTGCATCTAGTTGCACATTCAAACGCGTGATGTCATGCGTCAGCCGCTGTTGCGCTATGACCGTGCCGCAGACGCTGTGCTGCGCAGCTTGAAGGGAAAGATCGACCTCGATCCGGATATCGGATAAAGGGACACTTTGGCAGGCCAGAATAAATCCCTGGTCCATTTCATCGTCGGAAAGTAGGTAGCTGGACTCGGTATGCTCTTTGACCTTTCCTTCGGTCAGTTTGCATTTACAGGTGGCGCAACCACCGACCCGGCAACTATTAGGAAAATCTATCCCTTGTCGTATTGCCGCATTGAGCAGGGTTTCGTCCGGAAGCACCGTAATGGCAGTGCCATTGATATGCGCCATGCTTGGCGTCTTTATCGCATTAGAAAAAAACATGTCGTCTCCGTGGATTTTGAAATCAGCACCTCATTTGTGTCTATGGTACGACGGCCATAGAATTATCTTGGGGTGCATGATTGACATTCATGGGTCATTTATTGACAATCGTTTTGTCTTTAAATTTAGCCTTCAATTTAGCCTTAGTTGCGCCTTTAGTTGCATTCCCACGGAGCCCCATGAGCACACCAGAATTTTCGCTATCAGTGTTCTACCTACGCCAGATTGCAGAGCAAATCCGCAGTATCGGCGGTGATGTCGAACACTGGCTGGCGCATAGTCAGCTCGACGAGGCACAACTGGCCGACTCCTCGCTGCAAATTCCCTACGCAGAATTAAGGCTGCTGATAGGGGCGGCACTCAGCAGCACTAAAGAGCCAGCGCTGGGTTTGCTGGTGGGAGAACGTCTGGTTGCCAATACCCACGGCATACTTGGCTACGCCGCGATCAATAGCGCAAGCTTGCGGCAAGCGGTGCAATTGCTTGCGCATTATTTGCGCGTGCGCACCTCTCTGGTTTTACTCAGCTATGAAATTCACGGTGATCAGTTTCGCCTGGTCTTTAGCGAGCCTGTGCCCTTGGGCGAAATCCGTAGGCCAGTGCTGGAAGCGGTGATACTGACGATCAAAAACCTGCTCGATCATATTGCCATGGGCTCATGCAATGTCAGTGAAGTCGCCTTCCCTTTTGATGCGCCAGACTATGCCGCGCTGGCGCAAGACTTGTTCAAATGCGAACTGCGCTATGGGCAAGCGTGGGCCGGTATTGCACTGCCGCTCAATAGCATCGATCTGCCTTTAAAAATGGCCGACCCGGCCAGCTTTCAAGATGCTGTACAGATTTGCCAGCGAGAGCTAGACAAACTGCTTAAAAGTGAAAGCCTGAGTACGCAGTTGCGCCGGATTATGCTGGAGAAACAAGGTGGCTTCCCATCGCTGAACGTCATGGCGCGCTTACTGCATTTAACACCGCGCACCCTGCATCGCCGTTTGCTGCAAGAACAAACTTCGTACAAAGAAATCATCGAAGATGTACGCCATACCTTGGCGCTAGAATATTTGAAATCTGGCCAGCTCAGCATTCAGGAAATCGCCTACATGCTCGGTTACAGCGACATCGCCAATTTTCGCCGCGCCTTTAAACGCTGGGAGCAGCTGGCACCGTCTTTGTACCGCTTGCGCATGGTGCCAAGCCGGATTAAGTAGCCTCCAAAAGCCGCTTTGCCACGCGCAAAATTGCGCTTGTGATCACCGCTTTCATGGGAGATACTGCTAGCCAGATGCTTGTTTTCCAGGAGTACCTAGTGCTGCTCAGCTTTAGAGATTTCGAGATTGATACCAGCTTGTTCACCTTGCGCTCTGGCGATCAGCTGAGCCGCGTCGAGCCGCAGGTGTTCGACCTGATCGTGTATCTGGCGCAGCAACCCGAGCGCATCGTCAGCGCGCAAGAGTTGCTAGCTCACTTATGGGCGGGCAAGGTGGTGACCGAGTCCAGCCTGAGAAGCTGCATCAAGGCCGCACGTCAGGCACTCGGTGATAGCGGGGCTGCGCAGAACTGCATTGCCACCGTCAGAAATCGCGGCTACCGCTTTGTCGCCGCCCAGTGCGTGCCAAGCGCGCCCGTCCTTAGCCCTAGGCTGCGATTGGAGCCCGCATACCCGGCTGGCGTGCCGCCACAGCCGCACCGTGCCTCGATCGCGATCATGCCCTTTGTCGATCTCTCGCAAGCTAGCCAGGGCCGCGCCGGTATCGCCGACGCCTTGGTGCACGATGTCATCTTTCAATTAGCGCAAATGCGCAGTCTGTTTGTGATCGCACAGGGCAGCGTGTTCGCGCCCAAGCTGCGCCAGCTTGATGCACGAGAGGCTGGCCAACTCTTGCAGGTTGATTATGTCGTGAGCGGGTCTGTAAGTCTCAAAGATCAGCGTTTGAGCGTCAGCCTTGAATTGGCCGAGACCGGCACTGCCCGCATCGTCTGGGTGGAAAATTTTTGTCAGGCGCTCGACGATGCTCTGCTGGTTTTGAACCAGATCGGCAGCAAGATCGTCGCCACGCTGGCCAGCGAAGTCGAGCTGACCGAGCGCAACCGCGCCATCCTGCGTCCACCCGATTCGCTCGATGCCTGGCAAGCCTACCACCGCGGCTTATGGCATATGTATCGTTTCAATCAAAACGACAACCAGCAAGCCCAGCATTTTTTTGATATTGCGGTGCGTCTCGACCCGAGTTTTTCGCGCGCCTACACCGGGCTATCGTTCACCCATTTCCAAAACGCTTTTCAGGGCTGGTCGGCGCGTGCCGCCCAGGTTGATCTGGCCTACCAAACCGCCAGCCTCAGTTTGGAAGCCGATCAACGCAATCCTTCTGCGCACCTGGCGATGGGGCGCGCACTCTGGTTGCGTGGCCAACATGCCGACGCGGTCGATGAACTGGAGCACAGCATACAACTCAGCCCTAGCTTTGCCCTGGGCCACTACACGCTGGCGTTTGTGCACGCGCAAGCGGGCGATCCGCATGCGGCGATTTTAGCCTCGGATCATTCGCGCCTGCTCAGTCCCTTCGATCCGCTGCTGTTTGGTATGTTGGGTGCGCGTGCGATTGCACATGTGCGTCTGGGGCAGTACAGCGAAGCGGCAGTGTGGGCCGTGAAGGCAGCCGCCCGTCCCAACGCGCATATCCATATTTTGGCACTGGCTGCGTATAGCCTGGCCTTGGCAGGCGCCCTCGACCAAGCGCGCGCGCTGGTGGCGACGCTACACCAGCAACAGCCGCATTACCAGGTCGAGGAATTTATCCTGGCTTTCCGTTTTGATGCGCAGGGCGCGCAATTATTTCGCCAGGCGGCCCGCCTGATCGCGCCCAGCTGCTAGCCGCAGTTTCTTCACTTGCTGCAGTTTTTTTCATTTGCGCATGATGTGATTCTTGAGCGAATAAATAATCGCCAGCACGTCTTTCTTGGTTTCTTCATCGTAATGATGCTTATCCATGGCGCCGAGTATGTCATCGGTGGCGGCCAGATATTCTTGCTCGCTGATGTTCATCCCGGTATGCGCTGCCACCATGTCTTTGCCGGTATAAGGGGCAGGGCCACCAGCGCCCGCGCCGAAAAATTCACGCGCCATGCGTTTGGCGCGCTCCAGATCTTTGATGTTTTCAAAGCGTGTTTTGATGAGTGGGTTGGCCAGATGGGCGGCCATGACATCGTCCACCAACAGACGTATGCCTTCGGCTTCTCTGAGGCGCTGATACAGTGTTTGGTTCATGCTAGGCTCCTTGCTGGTTAAGAGGGATACGCTGATAAAATTTTAGCCAGCGAGCGCCCAGCTTGCTTGGAGAAAGCGTGAAGGTTTTGTGATGATAGGCGGCGCGGATGGCTCAGCAACCCGCGCATCGAGCCCCCAAATTATCCGTAGACATCGCAAAAATAGGGGGGGTATGTGCCACAGTATGGCGTTTGCGCATATCAGATATGCGCGATATGACTAGCTCTGCCTATACTATCACCCAGTATATGCTGAGTGTAGCTTGCGCCGCGCCAACCCGGCAGAACCAGGCGGGCGTCAGAGCGAATGCAGCTGCACTGGATTGTTAGCGCTCAATTAGCGGTAGCCAGGCAATTTTTTTTCGGCTAACTCAAACAAAAGCTGAGTCAGCAAGGCTAAAGCAGCAGCCGGAATTGCACCGGCCAGCATCATGTTTTGATCATTGATGGCCAGCCCGATGACGATGCGTTCGCCATAACCACCAGCGCCGATAAAGGCGGCGATGGTGGCGCTACCGACGTTGAGTACCGCTGCAGTTTTAATACCGGCCAAGATGGTGGGCAAGGCCAGCGGCAGTTCGATGTAGCGCAGCCTTTGCCACTTATTTAAACCTAGCGCCAGACCAGCCGCGCGTAAGCCGCCAGGCACTTGCAAGATGCCAGTACAGCTATTGCGCACGATCGGCAATAAGGCGTAGACAAACAGCGCCAATAGCGCCGGCAGCAGGCCGATTTGTCCGAGTAGCGCAATCAAGATGGTCAGTAAGGCCAGCGCCGGCACCGTCTGCAACACACCTACGCTGCCCATCACCAGTTGGCGCAAGGCCGGGCGGTAGGCCGCCAAGATGCCCAAAGGCACAGCGACCACACAGGCCAGTGCCACCGAGACGAAAACCAGGGTCAGATGCTGCCAACTCAGCGTCCAGAATTTTTCATCAAACAAACGCTGCAGCAAACTGGCGGCGGGCGCGGCAGGCTGGCTGGTCAGCGCCACCGGCAATGCCGCATCGGCCGCCAATACCGGCGCGGCGCCGGGCGCAGATGCGGTGGCTAAAAATGCCGCAGCCACCGCGCTAAAAGTCTGGCCCTGCAGTTCAGCCTGGGCGTTCATGACGCGCATCTGGGTATCGCTAATCGCGCCTTGCAGACTTTGCAAACTGGCCCAAGCCTGTGGGTAGCGGCTAGGCAAATCGAGCCGGTAGAGCAGCACCGCATCGTAACGCGGGAAGTAAGCCAGATCGTCGATCAAAACCCGCAAGCCGTATTTTCCTATCTGCGAAGAAGTCGCATACACATCGATCAGATCGACTTGCTGCTTGGCCAGCGCCTCGTAAGCGATGCCGTTTTCTAAGACGCGTGGCTGCTGCGGCAGGGCGTAGCGCTGTGCCAGCGCCGGCCAGCCATCGTTACGCCCAAAAAATTCGGGCGAGAGCGCCAGACGTAATTGCGGCGCACGCAGCAGATCGCTGATGCGGCGTATCCCGAGTCGCTGGCTATCTGGCTCGCGCATCGCCAGCGCATAGCTATTATTAAAACCCAGCGGCAAAGCCATCCCTAAGCCCAGTTGTGCCAACTCGCGCTGCATCTGCGGCAAAGGCGTGGGGCTAGTGTGTTTTAAGACTTCAAAGTTAATCGTGCCGGTGTAATCGGGATAAATATCAATACTGCCAGCCTGCAAGGCGGCCAACACCACCGCGGTATTACCCAAGCCCTGACGATGCTCGGCGAGCGTTTCAGGCGCCAGTTTTAGGCGCAAAATTTCGCCTAAAATATACGATTCAGTAAACCGCTTCGAGCCTATCTGCAGCTGCGCCTGCGCGGCCTGCACAGAGTGAGGCGCGCTCAGACTGAACAGCAACAAGCCAGCTAACAGCAGCCGCAGCCAATACAGATTCAGGCCGCGCGCGGGCGCTAGGCAGATGCTGATGGCGGGGCGATAGTGCTGATTTTTCATAGACTATTTTTCAAAGGCGGATGCTGGCAGTATGCACGTGCCGCCGCCCGCATGCCAGACAAACTTGCGGCAAAGCGCTGCACTGGCGTGCCTGGCACAACAAAGCGACGTCAGCCTATTTTCGGCTAAAAGCTGTGCTAATCTGCTAGCGCGCCGCCTACCCACAGCGCCGCTTACCGGAGTCTTGTTATGTCGATGTTGCCGCCAAATTCACCGCAAAATACGCCCGCGTTCAGCTCGGCGCGCCAGCTCAGCGGCCCGCATTTAGCCGCAGCGCTGTGCGATAGCCGCCGCCGCTTGCTGGCGCTGGTGGATGATCTCAGCGATGCCCAGTGGCGGCCAGCCTATCAAAGCGGCGTCAATCCTGTGGCCTGGGAGCTCGCGCATATCGCCTGGTTCGCCGAGTTCTGGATCTTGCGCGGCCCGCACCAGCGCACTGCGGATGGCTATGTCCAGGCACAACAAGCGCCGTGCTACGCTGGCCCGGATCGCTTGTTTGATTCGGCCCGGCTAGCGCACGCGCAACGCTGGCAAGAGCCTATGCCTAGCCGCGCCGAACTGGCTCACATTTTGGCCGCGCAGTTAGCCGCCTGTCTGGCCGCCATCCCGGATACCGCCAACATGGACGCCCGCAGCGCCGACGCCGCCCTGTATTTTCATAGACTGGCCCTGCTGCATGAAGACATGCACGCCGAAGCTTTTTACTGGATGCGCGCCGCGCTCGGCTACCCAGCTCCCGATGGCTGCACGCCACCGCTGGTGGCCACTAGCCAGCCGCTGCAGCTGGCGGCCGCGCAGATCCAGCTCGGCAGCGGGCACGATGCCCCCGGCTTTGCCTTCGATAACGAGCAAGCGCCACACAGCGTCACGCTGGCCGCGTTTGAGATCGATAGCGCGCCACTGACGGCGGGCAAGTTTGCCGATTTTGTCGAGCAAGGCGGCTACACCCAAGCCGACTACTGGCCAGCACAAGCCGGAGTCTGGCGCAAGCAAAGCGGCGCCACGCATCCAAAGCACTGGCGCAAAACTAAAACCGGCGCATGGCAAACCCGCTGGTTTGATGAATGGCTGCCGCTAGCGCCACAAGCCGCCGCCATCCATCTGAATGCCTACGAAGCACAAGCCTATTGCCTGTGGGCCAAGCGCCGCCTGCCCACCGCTGCCGAATGGGAATACGCAGCCAGCACCCGGCCCGATTTTTTGTGGGGGCACAGCGTCTGGGAGTGGACCAGCGACGCCTTTCTGCCCTACCCCGGCTTTGTCGCCGGCCCCTACGCCGACTACTCGCAACCCTGGTTTAGCACGCACAGCGAATTGCGCGGCGGCGCGTTCGCCACCCACGCACGCTTACACCATCCGCACTACCGCAACTTCTTCCAGCCGCAACGCCAGGACATCTTCGCCGGCTTACGCACGGTGGCACTGTAAGCCGCAGCAAGCGCCACCCGCATCAGGCTGCAAAAAATCCGCAAAAACAGATACTCCCCGTTTTTTAAGCAAAACAGGCTGCTTGCCCACATAGCTATTGTGCATTTAGAAAATACCATGGGGAGTATGCGCTTAAGCCGCGAGTCGCAGCGTTTCGAAAGAAGCGAAAAGGCAACGCGGGCTAAGCTGACAGCGCACCAACAGGGCTAGCGTTCTGGAAAATAAAATATTGAAATTAATTTCAAATGTGTCAATATTATTGATAAAATGAAAGACTATAGCAATGACGCTTTTCACGATTTTTTTACTGATCACATTTACCGTAAGTCGATGGAAAGCCATGCTGAATTTGGGTTTTGAGAGCTTGCTCTTAAATTTTTATGCGACACCCGTCCGTTTCGCCCGTCAGGGTGACGGACATATCTAGTTAGAGAACCAATACATGCCATTTCCCTTCCAATTTATGCAAGATAATTTCTGGGCCTTGTACACGGTTGCCTTTGGCTGGATTGTTCTGGTTGCTATTGCATCAGTCTTATATCGCAAAATCAAATCCAAACCAATGCGTATTGTGAAGCCAGAAAATTCCTTGTTCATGGAGCGATGGACGTCTGGCCGATCTCTACGTAACTTCGTCAGTCGCCTCGGGGGAGCAAGAAATTGCTTGTTTGTCGCTGTTACACGGAACGAACTGATTGTCCGTCCGCACTTCCCATTCACTATGTTTTTTCTTCCCGAAATTTATGGACTTGAAATAGTCGTTCCTCGATCTGCCGTGCGAAGCGTTGAGATTAAGTCTGGATTACTTGGGAGTTCGGTTCTGTTAAATATTGATCGTTCGCCTGGCGAAAGTTTTAGACTTGAACTGCGTCTCAGAGCGCCAACTGAATTTGCGCAGGCAATGGTTTCATGAGCGATCAGTTCTCTAGCCTGGTAGGGTGGGCACGTTTTTGTGCCCACGCAGAGATGAACCTACCGCTATGCATGGCCGTTTTGGTTTGATGGGTTTAAGGTGGTGTGTTGCTGCTTAAGCCTTACGCGTGGGCACGATGATGCTGTGCCCACCCTACGTACTGGTCGTTCGTGTGGGACGGCTGTGGCGCCCCACAACTCAAACGTTATGTGTAGTGATGACGATGAATGATATTGATGGAAACGAAGTTGAAGTCGGGGACATTGTGCGTGTTTTGTCCATCAATGAAGATCTGTTGAAGAACTGCCTTACAGACGTTGAGCGCCCGCATCACGAGGCAATGATCAATAACGAATACCGAATTGATGAAATCGTGGAAAGCGGAATGAAAGTCAGCGTTTCCATCCAATGGGAGGAACCAGACGGCGTAGGCATTGGTGGCCTGTATATGTTCCCAAACGAATTTCGCTTAGTTAAGAAATGTTCACGTGAAAACACATAACTCAATAATCGACTCAGACGCTTTGCCCCGGTCATTTCGGCGTTAGGTTTCAGAATGATCCGTCGCCTCTTCATTTCGCTTGTTTCCGTACTCCGGCTCGGCTGCGTTTCCTCCGCTGAGGACTCTGAGCTTGCTGGGAGAGTTGGTAAGTATCTAGACGCTGCTGGAGTAATACCATCAGACACGCGAAATGCCGATAGAACTCACTCGGGAAATATAGTCTATGTCGGCCCTGGAGTGAATGGGTCCCCGCATTTCACTTACTACGAAGTGACAGATCTGAAAGACATGCGAAAGCTAAAGGAGGCTGCCGAAATCGCGATGAAGGAGATTCCGGCGGTGCGAAAGATAACCTTGCACTTCATGGAAAAACAGGTGTTTCATCAGCAGCCAGACGGTTCGGGCTTTAGGGGGCGAGAAAAGGAGATTGAAACAATTGTGGTACGGAGAGAGTCATGAGGCATCTGCAACCTAACTTTTCGGTCCACACGGACAAGCAACATCAAGCCTGCTAGGGTGGGAACATTTTTGTGCCCACGCAGAGACGATGAACCTACCGCGATGCATGGCCGTTTTGGTTTGATGGGGCGAATTGAGGTGTTGTTGTTTGTCGCTGCACAGCTCCAATAAGCGCATTTGCTGCGCAATTTATAGGCAGGGCCGGCTGATCTGCTTTGGCTAGGCATCATACGAAAATGGAATCAAGGTGGAAATGAATATTCGAGCTAAGCTCTTAGTTATCGCCGGTATCATTGCCGCGGCTACGGCAGTTTGGCATTGGCTCTGTATCATTGGCGGTCTTAGCTGGTACGCTTTTGCCCATGCTCCGCCTATCATTTTGGAATCAGTGAAACAAGCAACTTTACTGGCGCCGGCAGGTGCCTTTATGATTGGACTTTTATTTTTGTCCTGTACTGTATTTGCATTTTCTGCTGCCGGTTTAATTCGTAAAATACCCCTGTTAAAATCGGCACTCGCCAACATCGCCTTACTTTGTCTGGTGCGTGGCGGCATAGGGATTGCGCACTTAGTATTGGCGCAGCATCTGGATAGATGGGAGCTGGTGGCTAGCCCAGTCTGGTTTTTTTGTGGCGTGTGCTTCCTACTTGGTTTGGTCGAGCAATACAAAATGCCGCAGCTAGCGAGGTAAGCGCAAACCTAGGGCACAATCGGCTTAATCGGCTGTATTGAACGCGCCGCAGGAAATGAGAAATTACTAGATTAGGCTTGCACCGCGCTAGCGCCAGGCGCACAACAGTGAGGCAAAACCATGTTACAGCCACGCACACTCAAATTTTTAGCGGCCATCATTGCCGGCCTGATTTTGCTGGCCTTGCCCGGCTTGGCGTGGCCAGCGTATCTGGATACGCCGATAGGTTTAATCGTGGCGCTGCCCTATCTGTCGATTTATTTGTTCCACAGCATAGGCATCCCCGGCCTGCTGCAACATCACGGTGCCTGCGGTTGGGGCTGGTGCCCACCCACCGTTTTCGGCTGGGTTTTTCTATGCAGCTTTTGGCTGCTGATCGCATGGCTACTAGCCTGGGGCATCGCCAGTCTGAACGCGCCTGATGGTGACCAAGACTAAAGCCAAAGCGGCCACTGTACGCCGCCTAAGCAAGCCAGTACGTCCCTTCTAAAAATCCCTCAAAATCAGATACTCCCCTATTTTTTTCAAAAAATAGGCCATTTTCGCACAGATTTATTGCATACTTTAAAAATACCACTGGGGAGTATGCATAGCCAGACGCGCATCGAAAGCTGCGCTGACGCCGCTGGTAGCGCGTAAAAATGGCTAGACTTCTGGTTAATAAAATATGAAATTTGATTTCAAATATGTCAATATTTTGGTAGAATGAAAGCCGTTAATATGGCGCTTTTCACGATTTTTTTGGTACTAATCGCATTCACAGTACATCGCTGGAAAGCCAAGTTGAACTTTGGTTTTGAGAGCTTGCTCTTAAATTTTTATGCATCAAGATGAAAATACCGATCACCCTTATTTCAACATTGTTAGTCATACTCGCAGTTCTGTGTTTTATGTTTACAAAACATGTTCAAAAAAACGTTTTCATTTAATATGTTTTTAAACGAATCAAGCAAAGAAATTAAGCAATCGTACACGATTAGTGCATTCACAATAAGCTTGCTCGGGGCTACTTTCTTATTGCTCGTTTCGCTCGCACTCTTAAAGCACTTTGGTGTCATTTAGTATGTCGAATAACAAGATATTCGACATCGCTCCACTCCGTTCCGCCGGACACGCTAGCGCGTGCCGTTCAATTTTGCGATAGGCGTTTATGAACCGACTCATCTCAATCGGACTTGCCATAGCCGTTGCCCCAGCAACTCTTCTTGCCTTTGGCCAATGGACAGAATCCTCCGATATGATTTATGTGTCTGAGGTGGCACTGTTTGACATAGCGTTGCCCCTTGGAGGGCTGCTTGTCATGGTCGGCCTGTTGAAGAAAAAAATTCCATCTCCGTTACAGTTAGCTAAGGGCACAGCAACCCAAAACTCCCTAAATGTAATCCGCAGACTCTGGGGGCTTTCAATCACAGGACTAGCCAACGCATCTGCGCCGATCTTCGACAAGATCTACCTGAAACTGTTTTGGGCATCACTTATTGGTCTTATCGCTTTTTCAGTCGCGTTCGGAACCCCCATCATAGGTACAGTTAATTCTGACAAAGTGATTGCTATGGCGGGGTGCAAGCCGCCAGGCTTTGACTCCCCGGCAGTTTGCCCTTCGGGTAGTTTTGTATCTCGTTTTGCTCCGCTCACAGGCTGGACGAGGATCGTATTGCTCGCACCAATCGTGCCGATCATTTTTATTCAACAATTCTGGGATTTGTTGCTTGGATGGTTGCTAGTTACTCTGGTTTTCTATTTCAAAAGTGGAAAATGGGCCCACAAAATGAAATAACTGGCCACCAAATAAAGATAAATGCCTAACTCGGCACTCAACCTCGCTCCGTTCAGTTGCTGAACACTGCGCGATAAAGCCGCGCCGGTTAGCGCTAACTTAAAAATCATTACCTAGAAAAATTATGCTATCAAAAAACATGGATAAGAGCGCAGTCAATCTATTGGGTGTTTTGAGTTTTACGCCGCTTATATCTACTTTTTATTTGTTGTACAGCGCGTTTTTTTTGGCCAATGGATTGAACATACTCCCCTTCGCGATAGCTGCATGGCTGACTTGGGTAGGAGTCTTGCTTATTTTTTCGATTTTTCTGATTCAGTCAACAGACTTTCTGCCACATCAAAAATTTGCATGGATTGCGATTCTTGCTTTTTTTGGGATGCTATCGCTCCCGCTATTTTGGTGGATACACTTTAAGTCGCCGGACAATTCTAGAAGTAAAAAAATATAGCCATCAGCAAATCAATTTCATACGCATTCTTCACTTTTTTGAAAGCTCCAAATGCAGATTGAACACCGTATCGTCATCGCTGCCACGCCTGCCACGGTGTTCCGTATTTATCAGGATGTGCAGAACTGGCATACCTGGGATCCGGATACCAAACAGGCGACTTTGGATGGCCCATTTCAGGTCGGTAGCCGTGGCCGTATCACGCCGCCTAAGGGCATGACGGTGCCTATGTTGCTGACCCAAGTGGAGCCCGACCGCTGCTTTACGGTGGTGTCTAAAATACCGTTGTTTGGCATGCTGTTCGAGCACGAGTTAAAACCGCTGGCCGGCGCCACCGAGGTGATCCATCGCGTGAGCTTCTCAGGTTTGCTGTCGTATCTGCTAGGCCCTATGTTGTGCAAGCAACTCAACGCTGGCCTGCCTATCACTTTGAGCCGGCTAAAGGCGCTGGCAGAGCGCAGCGCCTGATGGGCGATTTTGCCTAAGTCTTACTTGTAACAAGAAGCTAGGCGTGGAATACTCTGCTTAAGTAGCTGACAGTCCGACCACAAAATGAGGGGTTTCGATTTTAAATGGAAATGAGAAATTCTTGTCATGCCAGCCCAGATCTCGCCCCTGTCTGACCAGCAGCGCCTGAGCTTAGGGCTGCTGATCTCCCTGAGCCTACACGCGCTGTTGTTGAATCTGGCCTTCAATGCGCAGGGGCTGGGGCATGCTGGATTAGCCTCAGTCTGGCCAGAGCGCCGCTACGAAATCCCCGCTCTGCATATTGCTCTCACTGCGCCTGCCGCAGCATTGGCTGCGCCCGTTGCGCCCTTGCTGAGTGCCGAGCTAGCACCGCCAATAGCGCTGCCACCGCAAGGGATCACGCTCACGCAATTCAGCGCCACACCCGCAGCGCTGCCGCCTGCCACGATCGCCGCGCAGAGTCCGCCGAAAAAAACGCGCAAGGCCAAGCAGCGGGCCGCATCCGCGAGTGCCGCCGTGCTTGCGCCTTTAGCAGCCGAGCAGCCAGCGCTGAAAAAACCCAGCTTACCGACGACTAGCGCAGACTTGATCGCGCTGGCGAAGGCTGAACAACCCAACTGGCGCGTGCCTGCTAGGCCCGAGTTGCCAACGGCTGTCAGTGCGGTCGCCACGCCGCCACTAACAGAACCGGTCGCACTGACCGAGCCAGCGCAAGATCCGCAAAATGAGGCTGAAAAACGCGTCGCTGAGTCCCAGGAAATAGCAAAGCAGGCGGACGCACAACAAGAGGCTGTGCGCCAGGAAAATGCGCGGCTAGAAGCGCTGAGAATAGAAACTGAGCGCCAGCAACTAGCCCAGCAAACAGCGGCAAAACTGGCTGCGGTGCAGCAAGAAATTAGCCGTCAGGAAGCGGCGCGTGCCGATGCCGCCAAGCTTGCAGAGAAGCTTGCAACTAAGCTTGCAACTAAGCTTGCAGATAAGCTTGCAGATAAGCTCGCCGCTGAGCAAGCCGCCGAGCGCCAAGAAGCAGCCAAAAAAGTCGCTGCACAACAACTGGCGAAGCTGCAAGAGGCGGCACAACTAGAGGCCGCCCGCAGCGAAGCGGCACGGCTAGCCACGGCAAACTTAGCAGCCGCAAAATTAGAGACTGAACACCAGCAACTAGCCCAACAATCAGCGGCAAAACTGGCTGCGGCGCAGCAAGAAATTAGCCGTCAGGAAGCGGCGCGTGTCGAAGCCGCCAGGCTTGCAGATAAGCTCGCCGCTGAGCAAGCCGCGGAGCGCCAAGAGGCAGCCAAAAAAGTCGCCGCGCAACAGCAGGCGAAGCTGCAAGAGACGGCACAACTAGAAGCCGCCCGCAGCGAAGCGGCACGGCTAGCAACAGCAAGCTTAGAAGCCGCAAAAATAGAGACTGAACGCCAGCAACTAGCCCAGCAATCAGCGGCAAAACTGGCCGCGGCGCAGCAAGAAGCGAGCCGTCAGGAAGCGGCGCGTGCCGAAGCCGCCAGGCTTGCAGATAAGCTTGCAACTAAGCTCGCCGCTGAGCAAGCCGCAGCCCAACAACTGGCGCAGCTGCAAGACGCGAAATTGCAAGACGCCGCACGGCAAGCCGCAGCGCTAGCCGAGAGCGCTCGTCAGGTCGCCGCACAACAAGAGAGCAGCCGCCGCCTCGCGCTAGAGTTGGAAGCGAAGCGCTTAGCGGCCTTGCAAGCCGAGGCCGAACAACGTCAGGAAAAACTGCGCGCCATCGGTAGGCAGTTGAACTTAGAAGCGGCACAGCGCGATGCTGCGGCCCTGCGTAAGTTACCCTCGACCAGCGGCGCGCGGCGCGGCAGAATTTTGGCACGCACCGATCCCAACCCAGAGCTGGCCGCGTACGCGCAAACCTGGGGCAACAAGATAGAGCGCAGCATGAGTTTAGACATGGTACGCGAGGCGCTTAAACAGCCGCACCTCGATCCCATGGTGATGGTGGCGGTGCGCAGCGACGGCTCGGTGGAGTCGGTCACTTTTGCGGTCTCCAGCGGCGTGCCGGCGATAGACGAAGCGATACGCCGCATCGTCTACAGTCAGGTCAATTACCCGGCATTTCCGGCGGCGTTACTCAAGGATTATGATGTGATAGAAATCCGCAGAACCTGGTACTTCGACAGCAGCATACGGCTGTACTGATGAAACCAAAAAAGCGCAAAAAAATACCAGAAATAAGTGAATTTTTTTGTGCTTTTTTGAGTACCAAGACATACTTAAAAAAAATTTAAATCCCATCGTAGTCGTGTGTTTTTATTGTGCTTTGCCAGCATGATTACCAAGGTCGCTAACTGCGAAGGCTCGTAATCCTTGCAAAATTTTGTTATACTGGAACCAGATTGATTGGCTGTTATAAATTTTTTTTAGCAGCATAAATTAATTTCTCATTAGGCACAGCCTAAGCTGAAAGTGAGTCTTGTCTAGCATCCCTGCTAAGCAATTTCTCGCGACGAAAATCCCGACAAAACGTCACCCCGACGTGAAGCAACTTGTTTTAAGTGAAGTTCAAACGAACCATCTCAAACAAGATTTCTAGGAGGAAGTACTCATGCAAATTCAGATCAACACCGACAGAAATATCTCTGGCCACGAAGCACTCTCTCACAAAGTGGAAGCGCTCATACAGCACGCTCTGCATCGTTTCGCCGATAGAATTACCCGCGTTGAAGCGCATCTGAGCGACGTCAATGGTGCGGCAAAACCTGGGCCTCACGATAAGCGCTGCTTACTCGAAGTACGCCTCTCCGGACTACAGCCTATGTCGGTTACCGAAACCGCAGAAACGCTAGAGCAAGCGGTTAATGGCGCCAGCAAAAAAATGATCAGCATGCTCGATACCAGCGTGGGACGATTGAACAAGATAGATCGTAGCGTTCCCGACTTAGAGACTTCCGAGTAAGCTTCTCTGAACAGATTTATTTTTGTAGTAGACAAAAAAAGAGCCGCATCGATTTTTAATTGATGCGGCTCTTTTTTCTGCGCCGCGCGCCAGGTCTGTGTAAGCGCTATGCGCCTGCTGGCTTGCATGCCGAAAAATATACTCTGTCAGAGTTTAGGCTGGTTTTTTATCGCCCTTCAGCCACTTCGGATAACAGCTGGCCAATCGCCGCGCCTATACTGAGATCGTCTTTTTGGCCGAAACGATGCATGCGCAGCAGGCCATTTTTATCGATCAACATGAAACTGGGCGTGCCCTGCATTTGGTAGGCTCGCATGGTGAGTGGCAGACCAGCCTGGCCGTCTGGTGTATCGACCGCGATTGGCATGCTGAGTTGATGTTGCGCGATAAAGCCAGCCAGTGCCGTAGGCTGCATCTGCGCATGATTTTCAAACACGGTGTGCAAACCGAGTACCGCCACATCTTGGGGATCAAACAGATCAAAGATACGCTGCAACTGCGGCACGCTGTGATGGACGCAAGCCGGACACAGCATTTGGAAGGCACTCAGCACGATGACTTTGCCGCGCAAAGATTCCAGACTCAAAGCATGTTCGGTATTAAACCACTGGCTTACCTGTAAAGCTGGGGCTAAGCGCGGATGCATAAGATCGCCTTAAGACTGGAAACGACATTGTGACTGTGCGACACAGAGGCCCGCAGTGCAGCGCTCTGTGCAGCGCTCTGTGTCACGCCTCATTGCGCGCTTAAGCCTGCCTCCGCATCCAGCGCTTTTTGTACTGCACGATAAAAGTCATCACGCGATGCCGTCGCTGTGGCATCGCGCGCGCCGCCGGCCCAGTTGGCGTTAGAGACGATCACCAGCTTGCGTTGGGGGTCGATGAAAATACCTTGGCCAAAAATCCCGCGCGCAGCAAAACTGCCATCGCTATTGGTCCACCATTGATAGCCATAACCGCGCTCAGGCTTACCGATGCCGATACGCGTGCTGGTGGCTTCTTGCAGCCAGCCTTCTGGCAGTATGCTGTGTCCATTACTCATGGCACCGTTCAGAATAAATTGCCCGAAACGCGCATAGTCGCGCGCCGCAGCCTGGATGCAACAGCCACTTATTTCCTGCCCGGTTTTACTCAGTATCCAGGTGGCGGGTTGCTGCATGCCGGCCGGTACCCACACTTTTTCAGATAGATAGCTGGCGAGACTTTTTTTGGTGGCGCGATTAATTAAAATACCGACTAGATTGGTCTCGCCGGTGCTGTAGTGCCAGCGCGTGCCGGGCGCCACTTCGCGTGGCAATTGGCGCATATAACTGAGCAGCGCATCGCTACCGTCGGCAGGCTTGTGGTTATTGAATTTCGCCACATCGGAATTCGGGTCGGCGTAGTCTTCATTCCACTTGACGCCCGATGTCATGGTCAGCAATTGGCGAATACTGACCTGCTCATAGGCCGAGCCTTTCAGCTCTGGCACATAGGCGCTGACCATCTCATCCATGCTCTTGATGTAGCCATCCTTGATTGCGGCACCGAGTAGGGTAGAAGTAAACGATTTGGCGACCGAGAAACTGGTCCAGCGCCCGGCCGCGTCAAAACCCAAGCCATAGCGCTCCATGCGTAACTTGCCATCCTGTAGCACGATCAGCGCAGCGCTGCGCTGCATGGCCATATACGCATCGATATCGAGCTCTAACTTTAAGGGCGCGCCTAGTGGCAGGGCAGAAGGCGTGCTGGCAGCCGCGACGACCCGCGATTTGGCCAGTATCGGTAAGCGATCCAAGGCGCGAAACGCGGCATCGCGCTGCGGCTGGCTCCAAAACAGCACATCGCGGTTGGTTGGCATGCTCGCCAGCAGCCCTTGGGTTTCTATATCGAGGCTAAACCAGGCAGCCAGACCGGCCAGCCCTGCCAGCCCGAATACGCCAAGGCTAGTCCAAATAAGCTTTTTCAATTTCAATCGAATGCTCCTAAATTTTAGTGTATGGATGAGTCAGTCAAACAGCTAAAGACTGTATTCCAGAATGCATAAATTGTCACACTAATCATTGCTGGCATCGACTCACTTTTCATCAAGACTGTCTTTTTCAGCTTATTGGATGGGCATACGTTATTCCAATTAATGGAATAACGTATTGTAATTTTAGAATATTCTCCTTTAATTTGAAATTGATTAAAGTGTCTTCATTCGAAACGCATTGCGGATCGGAGTCGCAAACCTCTTACTCAATTTAAAGGAAGCATCATGTTGAAGATCTCTCTAACTCGCCGTTTGGTTTTATCTGTTTTTGCCGCATCGATCGCTGCTGTCGCCAGTGTGCCACTCACCGCATTCGCTTATGATGAGGCGTCGACCAGCGCCATCAACCTGGACGCCAAACAGATAGCGCTCAAGGGTTACGATGCAGTTGCCTATTTCAGCGTGGGTGCACCGACTTTAGGCAATGCCCACTTCAGTGCTAAGCACGGTGCGGCAACTTACCATTTTGCGAATGCAGAAAATCGTGCCAAATTTATCGCCAATCCTGAGCATTTCGCACCGCAGTTCGGTGGCTTTTGTGCCATGGGTGTCGCCTTGGAAAAAAAGTTAGATGGTGACCCGCAAGCATGGCGTGTGGTGGATAACAAACTGTATCTGAATGTGAATAAAGACATACAGAAAAAATGGTTGGAAAACGTACCAGGCAATCTGAAAACCGCTCAGGGAAACTGGCCAACGATCAAAGACAAAACTCCAAATAGCCTGTAAGTGCAGAGCTTTTATCGAAGCAAGATCAGTCTGGTATGCAACACGCTAGACTGATTTTAGGACTTACGCAAAACTGTCCCAGCTAGGCGTGCCGCCGAAGACAGTACTTCAGTACGGCAAGGCGGATACAACGACGCTGGGGCGGTTTTGCGTAAGTCCTATTTTTAAAGAAGATAGCATCATGAACAAAATCACCATGTACAGCACTTTAAGCTGTCCTTACTGCGCAGGCGCAGAACAGTTGATGCAACAAAAAGGCATCGCCTACGACAAAATTTTAGTCGACCGTGACCCTGGCGAATTGAGCAAAATGATGCAGCGCTCGGGTAGGCGCAGCGTGCCGCAACTGTTTATCGGCGAGACGCATATAGGCGGATTCGATGACCTGAATGCACTCGAACTAGCCGGTGGTTTAGCGCATTTGAGCGCGCCACCCACCGACTCAGCATAAATTTTAATCGGATGACCGAGAGCCGCTGGCGCAGGTTTGACATAGGCTTGACAACACAACGCCTGGGAGGGCAGCACGATGTTGATAATGGAGACAATTTTAAACGCTGAAAAATGTGCGACAGTGCTGCAAGCCCGCCTTGCGCCACTAGTGCAACTAGCGGCGCGTGGCTATATTGCCAAAATATTTTTCTGGTCGGGCTTAAGCAAATGGCGCGACTGGGCTAGCACGCTGGGCTTATTTGAAGAGGAATATCATGTGCCGCTGTTAGCACCTGAGCTAGCGGCTTATCTGGCCACCGGCTGCGAGTTGTTACTGCCGATTTTATTGTTGCTCGGCCTGATGAGCCGGCTCTCTGCTGCCGGCTTATTCTTACTCAATATTGTCGCCGTGATTGCCTACTACCATGTGCTGGGCGATATGCCTGTCGCACTGCAAGACCATCTGGAATGGGGAATCATCCTGGCGCTCTTGATGGTCGCTAAGCCTGGCATATTGAGCCTGGATTATTGGCTAAGCGCTCGATCCAAAACGCCATAATTTTGACGATTTTTAGCTTGCACAAATTCGTATGCGCAAGCTGTATGCGGCTGCTGGCAGGATATTGGCCTGCAGGCCGCATCCGATATGCGCAAGCTGTTTCAAAATACTGAATATTTAGTGCGCAGCGCTGCTCTGTGTACTGATGGGTAGCGAATGCAGCAAGCTGGTGCTTAGATCGCCGTTAGTGCCGATCGCAATCTGATACACTCGGTCGAATTCTGTTTCGGCCATCGCTGGCACAGCTTGGCCTCCGAGCAGACGCACCAATTCGGGTACGGTATTCGAATGGCCGACTAATAGCGTGTTGCCCGGTAGCGCACGCAATTGCTGGGCCAAGGCGGCCATCGCGCTGGGCGTGTTGGCATGGTAAGTTTGCGTAGTGAGATTGCGCAGCGTGGCTAGCGGAGCGGCAGTTTGTCGGGTGCGCTCAAAGGTGGTGGTAAAGATGTAGGCGATGCCAGCATCTTTCAGTGTCGCGGCAATATTCTGGGCCCTGATCAGACCTGCAGGCGAGAGCGCCGGATCGGTGCTGGCATCGGCCTTCTCGGCGTGCCGGGTGACATAAATAAATTTACTCTCAGCATTCGCCAGGGAGGGTAACAGTGTCGCCAGCAGCAATGCGAGCGCGCCAAGTACACGAGATAGAAATGTCATACAAATTCCTTTTGGGTGAGATGCTTAGGCCGCGTGCTCGTCAAACCGCTATTTGATAGCACAGCATTTCTTCTGGACCGTCTGGGCTAGGGTAGCTATCGCGTTTAAAAAATTGCATACCGAGTTTTTCCATGACGCCAATCGATGACAGATTCGCTGGGTCGACGATGGCCGAGACATGGCTGACCTCGGCTTGCTGCGCCAACATCTGCAGAACGGCTTTGGCCGCTTCTGTGGCATAGCCTTTGCCCCAAGTCATTTGCTTGAAGCGCCAGCCTATTTCTATATCATGCAAAGCAGGGGTATCGCTAAAAAAGCCCATGGGGCGCACTAAGATCCAACCGATAAAGCAGGACGGGTTATCCAATTGGCTTGCCAGCGTGGTCACCTTCCATAGACCCCAGCCTTGCGCTGGATTGGTATACGCGCGCATACGTGGCAAGGTTGCGTTTTTAATTTCATCCATAGTCGCGGCTCTGCCACCATTGATAAAGCGCATGACCACAGGATCTTGGTCCAATTCAAACAATAATGGCGCATCATTATCGTCCATCAATTCAAACTGCAAACGCGCACTATTGGGAATTTTCATACTATTTTCCTTGGCATAAGAGCTGATCATGATAAGGCGTTTTATGCGCGCCACACAAGCGCACTGCCGCACGCAGACTCGAAAAACTAAGCCTCCGCTCAAGCCTTGATAGCGGCCGGTTCTATCGCTTGCTTCAGCAAGCTGAGATGTCGACCATCAAAAACCGTCTGCGCAATATCCAGATGCTGAAGCTTTTGATTGGCGCACGGAGATGGCGTGTTGGGTTTTGAAAAGCCTGAAATTTTAAAACAACCCTCAGCATTTTCTTCAGCTTTAGTGTGTCATCGGTAGGTAGGCCAACATCATGCCTAGAGCAACTAACACCACACCTATCATTTTATTCAAGATGCTCTGCCATCTGAGCATACGCTCGCGCAAGCTGTTCGATGAAAAGAACAGTGCCACCAGACTAAACCACGCCCAATGGGCGAACGAGATGAACAAGCCGTAAGCCAACTGCCGCGTGATCGAGCTATCGAGATGCAACACTTGGGTGTAGGTGCTGAGCACGAACAAGGTCGTTTTAGGATTGAACGCATTGGTCATGAAGCCGTTGAGCAAAGATGCAGCGCTACTGGGCGCGGCCTCGGTCGCGCTCGCCGCTGTGCTGACCGTACGCGCATGAAAAGTCTGGTAGCCGATGTAGACCAAATACAGCGCTCCGATGATCTTGATGAGGCCAAATAAGCTGGGCGACTGGGCGATCAGCAAACCCACCCCCAGCATGGTGTACATCACGTGCACCTGTACCCCTAGTGCAATACCGGTGGCCGCCAGCAGTCCGGCTCGGCGGCCATACAGGTAGCTGTTTCTGGTCACCATCGCAAAATCGGCGCCGGGGCTGATCACCGCCAGGATAGTGATGATGGCAACGGTAATTAATTCGTTCATAAAGCATGTTCCTGGTGTGGGATTAAAAATGACACAGCCGCCTGCTTAGGCGATCCTACTGGCTGGTATAAGTCCTATTCTCAGGGAAGCAAAGAAACTTGAAAATCGATTTATACTAGACAAAATCCTTGAGAAAAAGTCACAGATGAATTTCCATATGCCTTCCCTGAACGCGATTCGGGTGTTTGAAGTGGCCGCCCGACACGTGAGTTTCGTGCGCGCAGCGGAAGAGCTGCACGTCACCCATGGCGCGGTCAGCCGCCAGATCATGCAGCTAGAAGAAGCGCTCGGTGTGGCCTTGTTTGAGCGCAGGAATAGGGCAGTTTTTCTGACCCGAGAAGGCGCTGCCTTCAAATTGACCTGCAGCGAAGTGATGCAGCAGCTGGCGCTAGGAATACGTCAGATCAGGCGACCCGACTACCAGCAAGCGCTGGTGGTGTCGTGCGAACCGACGCTGGCAATGCGCTGGCTAATCCCGCGCATCAATAGTTTTAAGAGCTGCTGTCCTGGCATAGATCTACACCTGTTCGCCGCTGGTGGTGCGATTGATTTCCAAAGTAGTCATGTCGATCTGGCTTTGCGACGCAACGATTTCAAGTGGGGCTTAGACTGCCACGCCGAGCCTGTGGCGCGAGAACTGGTGGCGCCGGTGTGCGTACCCGCCTTGCTGAAAGCCGGAAACTTGCATCTGGATCAGCAAAGTCTGTTGCAGACCGCATCGCGCCCGGACGCCTGGCGGCGCTGGGAAGCGGCATCCGGCACGCCGCTGCTGTCGCCCAGCAGCACCCAGTACGAACATTTTTACCTGACTCTGCAGGCTGCCAGCGCCGGCTTGGGCGTGGCAATGGCATCGATCTACATGGTTGAAGAGGAGCTAAAAAACCGCCGCTTGATCGCCCCATTTGGTTTCGTGGAAGATGGCTCGGAATATTATTTGCTGTCGCCCCTTCCTTTCGCTGCTGATCACCGGCGCCAGGCTTTTTTGGATTGGCTAAGAGATGAGTTGAAAACCACGCGATTGAATATTGCGGCGCTTTGAAGAAATTTTTTGAACCACACTCGGTATCAGCTGCGGCTACATAACATGCAGCGGACTAGTAGTTCGGCCCTCGCTTGCCATGCGCAGATCTTGGATCGTCAGTGCCGCCCAGCGCGTAAATAAAAGGCCGCATGCGAATTTGATCTATTTTCAATGCAGCTAACAAAGCTAAGACAGCGAATCCAGCTGGGGAAAAATACCTGAAACAGCCGCTATTTGATTGCTGCCTATCAAATAAGGCGATCCGCTACACCAAGGAAAAAATTCTGGTTACAATAAGCCCTCTTCAATAAATGGGGGTAGGACCATGCGAAGTACCCTCCGGCAATGGACATATTAATTATCCTTGGTTTGATTCTGATCAATGGCTTGTTTGCCATGTCAGAAATTGCGGTGGTTTCTTCCAAGCGAATTCGCTTACAGAAACTGGCCGACAATGGTAGCCGTGGCGCGAAAGCTGCTTTAGTGCTCTCCGACAGCCCAAGTCGTTTTTTATCCACCATACAAGTTGGCATCACGCTCATCGGCATTTTCAATGGTGCGTTTGGTGAGGCTTCCTTAGTCGCGCAACTCATGCCAAAAATCGAGCAACTGCCTCTCATTGGGCAATTTGCCAGAGAAGTCGCATTAGTCATTGTGGTTGTGGGCATTACTTTTTCGTCTTTGATACTGGGCGAGCTGTTACCAAAGCGAATTGCCATGCAATATCCAGAGACGGTCGCTTCACTGATCGCGGCGCCTATGCAGCGCTTGTCACAGATGATGGGGCCATTTGTCAAAATTCTGACCATCACGACCGAAGCCTTGTTACGTTTAATGGGACTACATCAAGTTAAAAATAATGCGGTCACCGAAGAAGAAATTACCGGCATGCTGAAAGAGGGAACCGACGCCGGCTTATTTGAAAAAACTGAACATGAGATTGTTTCGCGCGCACTACGCCTTGACGATCAACGCGTGGCGGCATTAATGACACCGCGCATGGATATTGACTTCATTGATATCGAAGAATCTCTTCAATACAACCTAAAGAAAATTGCCGCCAGCCCTTACAGTCGTTTTCCGGTTTGCAAAGGAAACCTGTCTAACGTCATCGGCATCATTCATGCTGGTCACCTATTTGATCAAGCCATAGAAAAACAGTCCATCGTCAATGTCGATATTGCGGCAGCGGTCACGCCTGCGCTCTTCATACCCGAATCGCTCAGCGCCATGCAGTTACTCGAAGCATTCAAAAAAAATCGCGCTGAATTGGCGCTGGTGATCAATGAGTATGGCGAAATTGAAGGTATCGTTACCTTAAGTGACGTGCTCGGCGCTTTAGTCGGTGATGTCGCCGCGACCGACAATAATCAAGAAGCCGATTCTGTACAACGTGAAGATGGCTCCTGGTTGATAGACGGTGGCGTTTCGTTTAACCGTTTTCGTGAAATTTTGGGCACAGACCTTAGCTTTCCCGAAGAAACCTCAGGCTCTTACCATACCTTGGCTGGCTTTGTGTTAACCCACTTTGGCTACATCCCCAAGTCATCGGAATATTTCGAATGGGCAGGCTTACGTATCGAAGTCGTCGATCTCGACAAGAACCGTATTGATCGTTTATTGGTCTCAGCAGTTGTTGCGTCAAACTAGCAGCATTTTTGCTCTGTAGAGCGCATGAAATATGCGTATGCGGTTTCGAAATCAAGGCCAGGCTGGGCACTTTTGCCTTCTTAAAACAGAATACAAAAAATGGATTTATTTGACGACTTAGACGCCGCACACAATTTATTACCCAAAGATGGTGTCGTCAATTATTACGGCAAACTCTTGCCAGCCAAACAGGCAGATGATTATTTCGCCTGTTTGATGAAGAGCATTGCATGGGAAAATGATCAGGCCTTGATCTATGGAAAATTGATACTGACCAAACGAAAAGTAGCCTGGTATGGCGACAAAAAATTTGAATACACCTATTCAAATACCACCAAGCACGCCTTGCCGTGGACCGCAGAATTATTAGAATTAAAAGCACTTGTCGAAGAAAGAACCGGTGAAAAATTCAACTCTTGCCTACTCAATTTGTACCATGACGGTGAGGAAGGCATGGCCTGGCATAGCGATGCCGAAAAAGATCTGAAAAAAAATGGCGCGATTGGCTCCTTAAGTTTTGGCGCAGAACGAAAATTTGCATTCAAACACAAAGTCAGCCAAGAAATCGTTTCCTTAGTCTTAGCGCACGGCAGCCTATTGGTGATGAAGGGCACAACGCAAAGCCATTGGCTGCACCGGCTACCGCCGACAAAACGCATCAGCCAAGCCAGAATCAACCTCACCTTCAGAAGCATAGACAGATAAATACTGTGAATGGTGGCAAGTCGGCCAGCAACAGGGTAGCGTCAGCCTAGCTTAATTGCACAGCGATGCTGAGCCGCAACATGCTTGAGTATTTGAAATATCAGAATTTGACCGCGCAATATTCATGCGGCTCGTGGCACGATATGGGCCTGCAGGCAGCGTCGGATATGCGTGTTGGATTTTGAAATTTAGAAATATTCAGTAAAAAATAATCGAAGCTGACCCCTATGACTCCCGGGTGTACATGATGTGACAGGCAGGTTAATGATGTTGGCGTCGCTCGGTCTTTGCAGTTTTTGAACGATTCCATTCGGCGTAATACGCTTCGCTATTAGCGCCCTACGGATTACGCCTTACCGAGTTGGTGGTACTGCAGCGCAGATTGCAGCGGTGAATCGTGCGATAGCATATGCGACAGCGAACGGAATAAAAATTGTAATTATCAAGGCAACGTGAGGAAGTAATGGAACGATGTGAGCAAGGTTGTAAAATTTTTTTGCGCTCTAATGGACAGTTGTTGATGACGAGTCAATCAAGAGCATCGAATGGATTATTGGGTGGGCATGGAAAATTCACCAAACTTAACATTAATGATAGCGAAGAAGTGCTTGGAGCAGCATTGCGAGCTTGCTTAAATAACCGCAATCCAGGATTTTATTCTCCGCATATGTATAAAGAGAAAGAAGCGCATCAAGCTATGATGGCGGAATATTACGAAGATCGCGGCGAGGTGTCGGATAAAAAATTTTTTAAAGAAACCAAAATAGTTGGTTGTTATGAATATTCGGACCATATTCAACTTAAATCGACTGACAATTCATCCGCAGGAAAAGGCGCATGGCTCAAAGATCTCGCTCCAATAGTCGCTTCCCACGATGCCAGCGATCTAGTACTAGCCAAAGCCCTACGCCAAGCACTTGCTTTATGCATAGTTTGAATTAAAGAACACTTGATAGCGCACTTGATAGGGTCAGGTCTTGCGCACTTGATAGGCACTTGATAGGGTCAGGTCTTGTGTTGACGTATTCAATATTCTTACTCAACTCCGTAAGGCGTAATCGGCTTTATCTATTAACGCGGTAAGGCGCAATCGTAGGGCGCAATTGGCTTTATCTATTGCGCCGTATGAAATTTCATAAGCATCCTGCCAGCGCGCATATTCCATGCGCTTCTTCAAGCACATAGGCCTGAGAGCCGCATGGAATATGCGTGATGGCGGCATGCTGTTTTTGCTTTGCTGTGGCTTGGTCTTGTTTCTACTTCTGTCGTTGTTGTGTGATTGCTGGCCGGTGGTAGACCGGCAACTACATACCTTTTTTGCTTCCGCCAAAAAAGGTATGCCAAAAAAGGCGACGCAAAGTCGCTGTCCCTGCGGGATGCCCAATTATGCAGGTCGTAAAATGGGAAATGAAGCAAACTCGCTGCGCTCAGACAGCTTCACTTCTGATCCATTTTCTGCCCCGCACAATTGGCAGCGCCACATGCGAATTCTAGTCAAAAGCCAGGTCAAAACCAAGGTCAAAACCAAGGTCAAAACCAAGGTCAAAACCAAGGTCAAAACCAAGGTCAAAAGCCAGGTCAAAAGCCAGGTCAAAAGCCAGGTCAAAAGCCAGGTCAAAAAGCTTAGCTTCGATCTATATTCGAAGCTGAGCTTTTTATTTCGTCTAGTCGCTGAGCGTATAAATTCTCTCGATTGAAGCTGCTTAGCCTGCTAGGCGGGTGCGCACATCCGCATTAATAGCAACGCCAGTTCCGCTAGATCCACATGGCTGCCTGCTGCGATTCACGCAACCAGCAATGAAGCACAGGGCACGAGGATATTTTGCAAAACTAATGTGATGCCGTTAGAAGCACATTTTTATCGCGATAATTTGTGAGTATTTTGTTCGACTTCTTAAAACTTGAGGCGAATGGATGACACCGGCTGTCGTGGCTCTGCTAATGGGCAGGCCTTAGCGTGATACATCTAAATATTCGATCTAAATGCGTACATCTTTCGATTTGTTAGAGGTATATTCCTTGCCTATAATAATTGACGCAAGCGCTGTAAAGATAGCTTTTATTAGGAGTAGGTCCATGGATTCACGTAGCTTATTTTCGTATGCATCAGCCTATTTCCGCTCAGGCTCGGGCATTTCTCGTAAAACCTTGTATTGGATAGTCGGCAGTGTTTTATTTGTGGCAGTGATGTTGATTTGGGCTTTAATCGCTTCGGCACAATGGCTGTTGTATCAAAGTCGGGATGTTGCCGCCGATATGCTCAATAGCGCGCCAAAAATATCTGAAGTTGTACTGGGTAAGCTTGAACATGTGATCCCGGGGACCAGCAAAACACTCGAAGCTGCGGTACCTGGGGCAAGGGAGGCATTAGAGGGGTTGGTGCCAGGGGCGGCGGTGGCAACAGACACGTTAGAGAGCGTGATGAGTGGCTTGGATTTGAAGCGAGCGGCGCTACGTGAAGTCAGTGGAACTGATATTGCGCCTATTGCCCGTTACAGTGGCATGGTACGTATCGCGTGGGATCAAGCGGGGAGCGCCCAGTTTGAAGGCAAGGCCGACTTCAAACAAGTTCGTCAGCATTATCGTGATGCTTTTATCGAGCAAGGCTACACAGAGACTACTGTTTCAGCGAATCAGGAAACCGAGGTTCAGGAATACTTGAAAGAGCAAGAGCGCTACAAGTTAACGACCACTCAAAAGTCAGCGACCATGGTGCAATTGAAAATCGAGAAGCTGGCGCTTCACAGTATTAGTTAGCGCGAATCTGGCATCGGATGAATGATGTGAAGCAGTGCATAGGCTGCGCTATGAATATCAATGCGTAGCTGAGTGCTTACAATTGAGGAGTCATGATGTTTTCGGTTTATGGCGTCACTGGGAGAGTGTATTCAGGCTCATACGAAGGCATTAGTCGTGTAAATCCGATGCGTCGCGCGCAGCAGGGACGCTCAGTGGAGGAGGATGGGGCTGAGCTAGGTGCCGATATTATTCCTAGTCAATTTCCTGCCAAGGTCTTGCCGCCTACCACCGCAGAACAAAGTGCAATCAATGCCTATCGGTCGACCTTGCCGAGCGAATTCGAACGAGGCCCACTGTTTCACGCGCGGCAAATTATGCAAACCAAAGTGATTAGCGTGAACGTAGATGATACCGTTGCTGCGGCATGGGAACTGATGCGTGAAAGCGGAATACACCAAGCGCCAGTGTTCAACAGTGCAGCTAAACTGATAGGCGTCGTGAGTGAACGCGACCTGCTCACTAGCCTTAATCTTTCGCAAGATGCGCCGACCGAAGTACTCGATAGGCGTGTCAGTGATGTGATGCGCAGCCCGGTTGTTGCCAGTGCACCGCTGACCGATATCCGCCGCATCGCTCGCGTGATGTTGGAGTATGAAATCGATGGTGTGCCGATTTTAGATGAGTCGGAGCGACTAGTCGGCTTCATCTCACGCAGCGACATGCTAAGAGTGCTGATGAAAGACCCGCCGTTGAGTCTTTGGTGTTGAGTCTGGTAGGAGCTAAGTGAAGGACTTAATTGAGGCCAATGGCTTTCATCTATTGTGCCGCATGGCGTCTATGAACTATTCCATGCGGTGCAATACGCCTGCGGCAATTGGCACCCTACTTACTGCGGGTTACGGCCTTGTAAATTGCATGGAATTTACGTCTTCGATTTTGAACATGATGGAATCGAACCTGCCCCGCTGCGACCCCAGCGTTAGGCTGGCGTGCAGTCGGGGCGCGCTATCTTAGCGACGCTGCGGTAGTGGGATAAACTCAGTTTCGCCGGGCACTTGTCCCATGCGCTGCGCTTCCCAGTCATCGCTGGCCTGCGCGATACGCTCTTTGCTTGATGAGACAAAATTCCACCAAATGAAGCGCGGCCCGTCTAGTGGTTCGCCCCCTATCACCACAAAACGGCAGGCATCGTGCGCACGTACCAGCGGTGCGCTGCCGGCAGCCAGCAGGGCCATGCTGTGCAATTGCAGGGTCTGCGAGTCGATCTCAAGTTCGCCGCTAATCGGGTAGATGGCGGCCTCGGGCGGCAGATCAGTCAGGCGCAACTCTTGCCCCGCCTCCAGTACGACGTCCAGATACAGGGTTTGCATATAGGTGGCCACCGGTGAGGTTTGCCCGAAAGCGCTGCCGATCAGCACCTTCACCACGGCACCATCGAGATGGATGACGGGCAGCTCGGAATGCGGTGTATGCGTGAAACTGGGTTCATCCTCTTCGTTTTGGTGCGGCAAGGCTGTCCATAATTGCAGGCCGTGGGAACGGTGCGCGACACCGGCCAGATCGCTTGGGGTTCGTTCTGAATGGACGATGCCGCGTCCGGCCGTCATCCAGTTGATGGCGCCGGGTTCTATGCGCTGGAAGCAGCCTAGGCTGTCCCTGTGATCCATCGCGCCCTCAAATAGATAGGTAACGGTCGCCAGCCCAATATGCGGATGCGGGCGCACGTCATGCTTGGCGTTTGGCTCCACATCCAGCGGGCCAAAATGATCAAAGAAAATGAAGGGGCCGACCGCCTGCTTACTTGCCGCTGGCAGAAACCGGTGTATCAGCATGCCACCGCCAAGATCTTTTTGATGGCCATTGAGAATCGTAAATGTCGTCATGGTTTAAGCCAATACTGTGCTTATTTCAGTGCTTGTTGTGCTCATCAGTTTGTGAACCGGGCACTTTTCAGCAGCAGCTAGCAACTCCTGGCGCTGTGCATCGCTCAGCTCGCCGCTGAGGTGGAGTGTCACTGCCAGACGATAGATGCCCTTGCGCTCTTCGCTGGCATCGCGCTCGGTGGTGGTCTCGACCTGTTCTAAGGGTATCCCTTTGCGTTTGGCGAACCACACCACGGTCAGTGCCTTGCACGCGGCCAGTGCCGCGTCGTATAAATCGTGCGGCGAAGGTCCGGCATCGCTGCCGCCTTCGTCCGGCAAGACATCGGTAGAAATCAGATGATTGCGCACATGGACAATATGACGCATCGGTAGCGACTGGTCGCGGATAGCTTTGATAAGCATGGTTTGCCTAGTGTGAATGAAGTTAGAAAAACGATAATTTACACGCTTTGGCCAAGGCGCGCTTTGCGTACATCAGGAGTTCGCCTCAAGCGCTAGCTGAAGTGGGGCGGCTCACTGGGCGGATAGCCCGCTGGCGCTAAATGATGGCGTACATGCTATACGCAATCCGTATGCGCCTGGTGGCAGCATATTGGCCTGCGGGCCGCATAGGGTATGCGTGATGGGTTTTGAAAATGCCAGACGCTAGCGCTGCCGCTGGTGGCGGCTAACCCTGGCCGTTTACTTGTAAAGCAGAGCGCGTTCCGCATGGGTCATGCAATCGTCACGCAATCGGTCATCAAGCTGTCATCAGGCCGTCATGCTGGCGTCATTTCAAATCAGTAAGTTCTCTCTTTTCATCTTTTTATTGAAGAGACTGAACCATGAGCAATTCAACTCCCAGACGTAAGTTTTTATCCCTTGCCGCGACGGCTGCAGGGGCCAGTGCCAGCTTAGGTTTACTGCCGCTCTCTTTACAAAAAGCCTTGGCCGCACCTGTTCCCGCAGGGACCTTAGCCGATGTCGAGCATGTGGTGATCTTGGTTCAGGAAAACCGCAGTTTTGACCATTATTTTGGCACGCTTGGTGGTGTGCGCGGCTTTAGCGATCCCCATCCGCAACGCTTTCTGAATGGCAGCAGCGTTTTTTCCCAACCGTATGGCAGTACTACCGTCCTGCCTTTCCGCGCTACGCGATCCGGTGTGACGGAAGAATGTGTGCCCGATCTGGCACACGATTGGGCAACCGGACATCAGGCCTGGAATTCAGGGAAATATGATGCCTGGATCGCGGCCAAAGGAACTAGCACGATGTGTCACTACACGCGTGCCGACATCCCGTTTCACTTCGCCTTAGCGGATCAATTTACGGTATGCGATCAGTATTTCTGCTCCACCGCTTCCTCTACTGCACCGAATCGCTTATATGTCTGGACCGGCACTTCCGGTGGTGAAACCAATGGCGGCGATGCACCCGGACATAGCTGGAGCTGGACCACCTATGCAGAATTAATGCAGAACGCAGGCATTTCCTGGCAGACCTATCAAGAACAAGATAATTATGGCGACAACGCCTTAGACGGCTTCAAACTCTTTAATACTGCGCCCACCACTTCGCCTCTTTATCAACGCGGTATCAAGCGCTCTGCAGCGGGCATGAGTATCGTCGATTTCAAGGCCGACATCATGGCCAACAAATTACCCGCGGTGTCGTATATAGTCGGGCCTGCCAATACCACTGAGCATCCCAACTATTCTCTGTCTGCCGGTGCTAACTATATCCACAGTATTTTGGATGCGCTGGCATCGAATTTGACGGTCTGGGAGAAAACCGTATTCATTCTGACCTACGATGAAAACGGCGGATTTTTTGACCATGTGGTCCCGCCTTCGCCGCCGACAGAATCTTTCCAGTCCAGTTATCGCACTGCCGAACTGGCACCAGGCACGAATACACCTTATGGTCTCGGTTCGCGTGTGCCAACCATGCTGATCTCGCCCTGGAGTCGCGGTGGCCGGGTCTGTTCGGAAACCTTTGACCATACCTCCATCAATCGCTTTTTAGAAAAGTGGATCAAGGCGCGTTTTAATCGCGACGTGCTGGCACCGAATATTACGCCATGGCGCAAAACGGTTTGCGGTGATCTCACTTCGGCACTCAATTTTGGCGGCAACTATACGGTTGACCCTAGCGTGCCAGTGTTACCTCGCACTGACGACAAAGTAAAAGTATGCTCCGTCACCAATCCTGTCGGCGTGCCGGGCAATCAAGTTTTATTGTCACAAGAACCTGGCGCGAAAGTTTTGCAAGCGCTGCCATATCAACTCAATGTCTCTGCCCGCCCCGACAAAGCGGGTGGCCGGCTCTGGCTCGATATGAGTAATGCCGGCACCGCTGGTTGCGCCGTGAATGTCGTCATCAATGAATTTCGCGCGTATGCGGCCTGGTCTTACGTCGTGCCTGCTGGCACTGGCACGAATGCGCCCGTCACCGACTATTTTTCCGTGAATTCTGCCAGCAGCGGAAAATTTGACATGACCGCCTACGGGCCAAATGGTTTTACCCGCCGCTACCGTGGCGACTTGGCCAAATATGGAATCGAGATCACTGCTGCTTACGATAGCGCGGCCAATCGCATTATTCTCAACATGAAAAATACCTTCACTTCCGGCAACCCCATTGAGGTGCGGGTGTGCGCCGGCGGTTACCGTAGCGATGGTCCCTGGAGTTACCAAATCGCAGCAGGTTCCACGGTCTCTGACAGTTGGTACACCAAAGATGGATGGTACGATTTAGTCGCTTTTATTCCCACCGACTCTTCCTTCCTGAGAGGATTTAGCGGTCACATAGAAGGCAGCGTCAGTAAAACGATGGTATCAGGCGTATTGCCAAGAACCGTCGCCAAAGTGATCGCTTATGACAGCCAAACTGTCTCAGACGGTGCGGCGAACGTGTTGAACGATAATCCTATGAACGCCTGGACTAGTGCCGACTCGGCCTTCCCGCATTACCTCACTGTGGATCTGGGTGGCGTGCGACAAGTCAATGGCCTCAGTTATTTGCCAAAACAGGAAGCGCGTAGCAATATTTACGAAGGCAATATCGCAAACTATCAAGTGCTGGTTAGTCTGGATGCGATTAACTGGTCATTGATGGGTCAGGGAAGCTGGGCGAAAACAATCTCCATGTCTAGCGTGAATTTTAGTACCGTCAACGCACGCTACGTCAAATTGCTCGCATTGTCAGAGGTGAATGGAGGACGAGTGGTGTCAGCCGCAGAAGTCCGTGTGCTCGGGTCTTGATATTTTGCAAGAGCTTCACTAGCAATCTGCAATCGCCAAGCCGGTAAGAGGCAATGGGTTTATTCATTGCGTCTTACCCGCTTGGCACCAATCGCATCAACTCTTTACGTAACCACAGGTGCGCTTCAGTCCGCGCATATTTGCAATGACTGTAGATTTTCAAGGTGTACGGTGGGATCTTGAATGGCGCCGGATAAATAGTGATAGGCGCAGCACGCGCCAAAGTTTCAGCGGCATGGCGCGGTATGGTCATGAGCAGCTCACTTTCGGCAACAATAAAAGGTGCCACCATGACAGTTGGCAGCTGCATCACGACCTCACGTTGCAAGCACAGGCCATCCAACACAAAATCGATCACGCCACGGTTTTCATTCCAGGGCGTGACGATGGCGTGACGTGCTTTTAAATACTGAGCTAGCGTCAGTTTTCCACGGATCAAGGAATGCTGTTGACTGGCAATCACGACATACTCGTCCTGCAGCCAATCAAAATCTTCGATACCGGCCGGTAGCGGTAAGCGCTCTTCGTCATAGCCTAGAGCAAAATCGATATGGCCGGCAGCCAGATCAGCTATCGCCAGTTTTTGGCTGGAATTGACGACCTTGATCTTGAGCTTAGGTGCGCTCTTTTGTAAGGCGGCCATAACCCGCGGCAAAATCGCAAACGCCGTGTAATCAGACGCCGAAAAGACAAAGCAACGCTCGCTACTGATGGGATCAAATCGCTCGTTTAAGCTCAGGCTGGCGGACAATTGCTGTAATGCCTGGCTGACAGGCTCGGCGATTTGCTCGGCTCTTAACGTAGCCTGCATTTGATTGCCTAGCCGGACAAATAACTCATCGCCAAGTGATAGTCGCAAACGTGTCAGGGCATGGCTGAGTGCCGATGGGCTCATGGCCAACTCATTGGCGGCAGCGGTGACAGACTTTTGCTGATATATGGCATTAAAGACCAGCAATAGGTTGAGGTCTAGCTTGCGCAAGTCTAAATGCATACTGTTCATAATCAATTGAATTCATTGCACTTGCTGCATAGTACGAGAATGCTTACTATCACGCAAATGCAAATTAAATAGTCAACCAGGGAAGCCATATGAAGATTGAAATACGCCAAGCCACCGTCAGCGATGCTGCGCTGATCCACCACTACATCACCGAACTGGCGATCTATGAAAAAGCGCAGCATGAAGTCATCGCCAGTGTCGCAGATATTGAGCGCAGCTTGTTTGCAGCCGATAGCCCGGCACATGGGCTGATCTGCCTGATAGACGGACTAGCGGTCGGCTTTGCCATCTATTTCTACAGCTACTCGACCTGGTTAGGCCGTAAGGGTATGTATCTGGAGGATTTATACATCTCCCCCGAACATCGCGGTAGCGGTGCCGGCAAAACAATGCTGCGCCATTTAGCAGGCATTGCTCGCGAAACAGGTTGCGGCCGTCTGGAATGGAGCGTGCTGGATTGGAACGAGCCAGCGATCCAATTCTATTTATCCTTGGGTGCTAGTCCACAAGACGAGTGGATACGCTATCGATTAGCTGGCGATACCTTAACGGCGTTTGCGCGTGGCGATTGATGACATGCAAGCGCAAATAGGTTTATTGACTGCGTACAACCGAAGCTAACTGGCTGAAATCGTTTGCGCAATATCCATGCGCCTCCTGGCAGCATTTCGGCCTGGAAGCCGCATGGGGATTGCGGGTTAGCTCTTAGGGAACTTCTAAAAACCCGTTAATCGGGATGCAGCGCAAGGCGCAAACCGGAGCAATACGTCGGTATTGCGAGGATATGCAACGCCGCGATGCGCCCGAGTATGGGGTTTTTAGAAGTTCTCCTTAAAAAGAACGATGCTGCGCTCTTTAGTTCAATAGCTTAATTCCTACGCTCGACGCGCGCTGCAAAACAACCACGTCGGGCAAAATGCACGTGCAGATAATTGACTTCTGGCTTGCTCAAAAAATGCCTTAGCAGTGCTGGCAATTCGCTGCCGCTGGCCACCTCGGCATCGACCATACGATCGCTACTATCGAAGGCGCGCACAGAAAATAGCCGGTGTGCCTGATCTAACATGGGCGGTAGCCTATCGACAAACAGTGGTGCTAGCAACGCATCACGGCGCACAAAGATTGGGCCCTTAGCCTGATAGGCGGAGCTGGTTTCTAAATGCGCAAAATTGAGCAATAAAAGTTCTTCTCCTATCGCCGCATCTTGCAGGCTAACCCTGCAAGGGAAGCTGAGCTCTTCATCGGCAATGTGCCGGTCTATCCCTTGCACGCTCAGCTCTGCATCGCTGAGCGAAAACAAGTGTGTAAATTGCGCAGGCGCGAGACCGCGGATTTGAAATGTCATGGCTTACTCCAGCTGAATGTAAGCCAACAGTATCAGGCGGCGAGGCCTAAGCGTCGCGCCATTTTCGGACGCCAAATGCCACAACACAAGTGGCTAAGCGTTACTGCCACTTACTTTTGAAGCAAGTGTTTTTGCCGGATTGAAAATCGCTTGCGCAATATCCATGCGGCTCTTGGCACCCTATTGGCCTGCAGGCCGCATCGGATATACGTGTCGGGCTTTAGATGTGAGCATTTGGCAGCCTGGCTCGATTTTCAAGTTGTTCATTCATGTCTAAAAATATTCTTGTAGAGATAAATACAGTAATGTAGTATTCGTTACATGGATAATTCAAAAAAACTTAGCGACACCTCCGCATGGTTACTGCTGGTGGTGTCCCTGCCCACTCAGAGTGCAACGGCGCGCATGCGTATCTGGCGCGCCTTCAAAACCCTGGGCTGCGCTGCGCTGCGTGATGGTGCTTATCTGCTGCCTGCCACAGACATGCACAGCGCTGCCCTGCAAGAACTCGCCGACGAATGTGCACGCGAAGGCGGTAGCGCCTGGCTCATGCAGGTGGCCCCGGCAAGCTCGGCGGATGCGCCTGCTTACGCCCTGTTATTCGAGCGCAGCGCCGACTTTGCGAGCCTGATCGCGTCGTGGAAGACGCTGGCAGCGACCCTGCCCTCACTCACGGTGAGCGAGCTGACTCGGCTGCAGAAAAAGCTATTACGCGAGTACCAGGCATTGCTGGCCATAGATTTTTTTCCCGGCGAATCTAGTCTGGAGGCCGAAGTCGCGTGGAGTGATTTCAAACAACGTGTGGAGCGGGTACTGTCGCCGGATGAGCCGCAGGGTAGCGAGGCTCAGATCGCCCGTCTAGACATCGCCGATTATCAAGCTCGTTTGTGGGCGACCCGCCGAAGTCTGTGGGTGGATCGGGTCGCCAGCGCGTGGTTGATCCAGCGTTTTATTGACACTGCGGCACGCTTTCTATGGTTGTCCAAGCCAGCCGACTGCCCGCCCCAGGCGCTCGGTTTCGACTTCGATGGCGCCGCCTTTAGCCATGTGGGCGAGCGGGTCAGCTTTGAAACCCTGATGGCCAGCTTTGGACTAGAGGATGACCCGGCGCTGTTGCGCATGGGTGCCATGGTGCGATCGCTGGACATCGGGGACGGACAGGTTGCCGAAGGCGCTGGCTTTGAAGCCATGCTGGCCGGTGCCCGCGAGCGCCTGCCTGACGATGACGCGCTGCTGGCAGAGGTGGGTGGTGTACTCGATTCTCTGTATGCACATTTCGGCCGCGCGCCTGCGCGCGCCAAGACTTGAAAAAGAAAAGATAAGCATGAGCGACACCAATACCAACACCACCACCACACAACAACTTGCCAGCCCGGCGCGCTACTCGCTGTGGCAACTGGTGTGCTACATGCTGGCGCTGGGCAGTTGCGGCTTTGGCGGCCCGGTTGCCCTGGTTGGCTATATGTACCGTGATCTGGTGGAGCGCCGTCTGTGGATTTCCGAGAGTGATTACAAGGAGGGCATGGCGTTAGCGCAGCTAATGCCCGGTCCGCTGGCGGCCCAGCTTGCCATCTACCTGGGCTATGTGCATTACCGCGTGCTGGGCGCCACGCTGGCCGGCATCGCCTTCGTGCTGCCCTCGTTTTTGATGGTACTGGGCATTGGCGCCGCCTACGTAGAATTTGGCGGGATAGCCTGGATGCAGGCGGTGTTTTACGGCGTGGGTGCCGCCGTGATAGGCATCATTGCCATGAGTGCCTACAAGCTCACCAGCAAGAACATAGGGCGCGATAAGCTGCTATGGGCGATCTACCTGGTCAGCGCCATCCTTACCTTGTTAACTCAGTCCGAAAGTGTCTGGCTGTTCCTGGGCGCGGGCCTGCTGGTCTGGTTGCTGAGGGTGCCGCCAAAACGCTGGTTAGGCGGGCGCCTGCATGGTGTCGCTGCCGTGCTGCCGCTGGCCGCTGTGCTGGCTGCCGCTAGCAGCCAGTGGGATTTGCTGGCGCAGCTTGGCGCCTTCTTTGCCTACGCTGGTAGCTTCGTGTTTGGTAGCGGCCTGGCGATCGTGCCGTTTCTATACAGCGGCGTGGTGACCGAGCACCATTGGCTTAACGACCGCCAGTTTGTGGATGCGGTCGCGGTGGCGATGATCACGCCGGGCCCGGTGGTCATCACGACCGCTTTCATTGGCTACCTGGTAGCCGGTTTCTGGGGTGCCTTGGTGGCCGCGC
Source organism: Undibacterium parvum (assembly GCF_003955735.1). NCBI lineage: Bacteria > Pseudomonadati > Pseudomonadota > Betaproteobacteria > Burkholderiales > Oxalobacteraceae > Neoundibacterium > Neoundibacterium parvum. Next base: position 2,375,961 of record NZ_CP034464.1, read on the forward strand.
TCGCGACCTTTATACCGTGTTACCTGCTCACCATATTACCGGCACCGTATTTCAAAAAACATGGCAAACAGCCCGGCATCGTTGCCTTCGTGGACGGGGTGACTGCCGCGGCCATCGGTGCGCTCACCGGCGCCGTGCTGGTGATCGCGCAACGCTCTATCACTGACCTGGTGACGGCGCTACTCGCGCTTGCCACGCTGGTAGTGCTGTGGCGCTTCAAAAAAATCCCTGAACCGGCGATCGTGTTGGTGGCCGCGTTGCTGGGACTGATGTTGTATCCCCTGCTGTCCCATCCCTAAGCTCACACATTGAAGGAAAAATCCATGGACCTGCAACTTCAAGCCCTGAGCATCGAGCTGAATAGCCTCACAGGCTTGTCGCCCGCACTGATACAGAGTCATCATGAAAACAATTATGCCGGTGCGGTCAAGCGGCTCAAGGCGATACGCGCACAACTGGCGCAGCTGGACTGGGCCAGCGCGCCGGGTTTTCAGATCAACGGCTTGAAGCGCGAAGAGCTGGTCGCTAGCAATTCTGCGGTGCTGCATGAGCTGTATTTCGATGCGCTAGGTGGCAATGGTGTGCTGCCATCGAATGGGCTCGCGATCGCCTTGACACGTGATTTTGGTTCGGTGGCACGCTGGCAAGCCGAGTTCAGCGCCTTGGCCAAGGCGATGGGCGGTGGCTCGGGGTGGGCGATCCTGGCCTGGTCGGCACGCGAGGGTCGGCTAGTCAATCATTGGGCCGCCGACCACACCCATATGCTGGCCGGTGCCAGCGCGCTGCTCGCCCTGGACATGTACGAACATGCCTATCACATGGATTTCGGCGCCAAAGCGGCGGCCTATGTGGACGCATTCATGCAAAATATCCGTTGGGATGCGGTGTACCGCCGCTATGGCGCGGCAGTGGCGGGTGATGCCGCAGCATTGGGCGTAGGTATAGCTGCACTCGACAATGCAGCGGCAAGCCTGATCGATGTACGGCGCGCGGAAGACTTCGCCGCGGCCAGCGACATGCTGGCCGGTGCCAGTTGGTACGATCCGGCGTTGTTGGCCCAGTGGAGTGGCACGCTAGACCGCACACGGCCAGTCTTGGTGTATTGCGTCAAGGGCTTAGACATTGGTCGCTCGGCGGCGCTGTCCTTGCGTGCGCGTGGCTTCGAGGTGCGTTACCTGAGTGGCGGGATTGAAGCCTGCCGCAGCGCCGGCATAAGCTTGCAAGCCAAAGCAGACTTGGCTTGAGATGCAAGGCGGAGCGTGTCCTTAAAACAGTCACGATCCGCCGCATTGCGGCTAGCCTAGAATTTTTGCAAAATCAGAACTTGTCTGCGCATATTCCATGCGGCTCGTGGCATGATATTGCTCCGCAGAGCGCATGAAATATGCGTATGCACTTTCGCCTTCCTAAAACAGAATACAAAAAATGGATTTATTTGACGACTTAGACGCCGCACACAATTTATTACCCAAAGATGGTGTCGTCAATTATTACGGCAAACTCTTGCCAGCCAAACAGGCAGATGATTATTTCGCCTGTTTAATGCAGAGCATCGCATGGGAAAATGATCAGGCGCTGATCTATGGAAAACTGATACTGACCAAACGAAAAGTAGCCTGGTATGGCGACAAAAAATTTGAATACACCTATTCAAATACCACCAAGCACGCCCTGCCGTGGACCGCAGAATTATTAGAATTAAAAGCACTTGTCGAACAGAGAACCGGCGAAAAATTTAATTCTTGCCTGCTCAATTTGTACCATGACGGTGAAGAAGGCATGGCCTGGCATAGCGATGCCGAAAAAGATTTGAAAAAAAATGGCGCGATCGGCTCCTTAAGTTTTGGCGCAGAACGAAAATTTGCCTTCAAACACAAAGTCAGCCAAGAAATCGTTTCCTTAGTCTTGGCGCACGGCAGCCTATTGGTGATGAAAGGCACAACGCAAAGCCATTGGCTGCACCGGCTACCACCGAGCAAACGCATCAGCGCAGCCAGAATCAACCTCACCTTCAGAAGCATAGACAGGTAAAGACGGTGGGTTGCGGCCAAGCGACCAGCAAAAGGGCAGCATCAGCCGGGCGTAATTTCAGCGCGATGCTGAGCTGCAAGCTGCTTGAGTATTTGAAATATCAGAATTTGACTGCGCAATTTGCATGCGGCTCGTGGCACGATATGGGCCTGCAGGCCGCGTGGAATATGCGTGTTGGCTTTTGAAATTTAGAAATATTCAGTAAAAAAATAATCCAAGCTGCACCGTATGATTCGATTGCGCGCTAGCGGTGCTGTGATTTGAATTCTTAGCGCTCCATGCCGAACTAAATCTCAAGCAAAGCTGCAATAAACTAAGCCAACTTGGCAACGACCAGGTCAATAAAACTGCGCACTTTGGCACTAGGCCGTATCTCTGCCCGGCGCACCACATGCAAGGCACGTGAAGGCAGCTCCCAATCGGGTAATAACAAGACCAAGTGACCGGCAGCGATAGAGGCTTCCAGCATTGCGTCGGTCTGCACCACAACACCCATGCCACTCACTGCGGCGGCCAATAATGCCTGGCCATAATTACTCGCGAACGCAGCTTCTACCGGCACCAGCACTGTCTCACCGGCCTTGCTAAAGCGCCAAACCGGCTTGCTACCCCACGCCGCCAGGGACAGGCAATTGTGCTGCGCCAAATCGGACGGATGCACGGGTGCCGCATGCCGCGCCAGATAAGACGGGCTGGCCGCCGCCAGCATGCGGCTAGCCCTTAAGGGGCGGGCGATCAAATCAGTATCTGACAAAGAGCCAGAGCGTATCGCCACATCGACCGCCTCGTCCGCCATGTTAACCACGCGGTTATTCAATTCAAGATCAATGTTAACCTGCGGGTAGTTGGCCGCATATTCACTGATGACGGGCATTAAGCGATGCGTGCCGTAAGCCACCGGCGCGCTAATCCGCAAATTGCCTTGCGGTGTGGCGCGCAAATTTTCGGCAACCGCATCGGCGGCCGCCACGCTGGCCAACACATCACGGCAACGCTCCAGATAATTGACGCCTATCTCAGTCAATGTCTGCTTGCGCGTGGTGCGCGCTATCAGGCTGGCGCCTAGCTGCTGCTCTAGCGCCTGTACGTGTTTGCCCACCATCACCGACGACATATCGAGTGCGCGCGCGGCCGCCGCGAAGCTCTCTGAAGTGGCGGCGACAACGAAGACATGCATGCTTTGTAGTTTATTACTCATATTCGAAATTATAAGTTACGGGTCTACAAAGCGTGAGCCCATTTATCCCTTAATTGCTTTGCTTAATAATGCAGTACGTGACAAACAAACTGAAACTCAGCAAGAAGCACACTGGTGATGCAGAGCAATCAAGCCAGTCCTTCAACACTCAATCAAAGAGGTAAAAAAAATGGCAGCATATGCAATCGGTTTTATCACCGCCCACAACACAGATTGGCAAAAGGAATACGGCGAAAAAATGCCCGCCGTGTTTGCACGCCACCAAGGGAAGGTGCTGGCCAAATCAGGCGCACAAAAATTGGAAGGTGATTTACAAGTCGGCGCGATGGTGGTGGTGGTAGAGTTCCCCACGGCTGAACATGCGCAGGCTTGGTACACAGATCCAGAACACGAGCATCTAAAACAATTGCGTCGCACTGGTGCTGATTTTGATTTGATACTGGTAAATGGTATTTGAATGAGGGCAGCGTGAAGGCCGTTTAAGATTTCAAAACACGGTACGGCCTTGCCGCATAGCGGTGACGGGTGAGTTTTTGAAAAATCAGAACCCGTCTGCGCAATATCCATGCGGCTCGTGGCAGCATATTGGCCTGCAGGCCGCATGGGATATGCGTGATGGGTTTTGGGAAGCTTGGAATGACTGCCCCAACCATTTTTTATTCTCTATTCGCGAATAGAGAATTTGAGATGATTTATTATTGCGAGCACGCTTTCGCGCAATCTCGGCATGCAAAAATTAATCGAAGCTGAGCCCTATCGTTCAGGCGTAGTCATCAATTCGCCCCTCTAATCCGGCTATGCCAGCGGCTTTATTCATCATCGTTTCCAGATCCACGCTCCGGCTTGATCTGCTTGAGTACCCTGTCGAAGTCGCTCTCAAATAATCGGTCTTGCACGATGCGGTATTTTTCGAACTCGCTTTCGGCGTGAGCTTTGGCCAGTTCGGCCGAGACCTTGCCGCCATCGCGCAAAATTTCGCGGTCAGTAAATTCCAGAAAAGTATCCAGTCGTTTTGCCCAATCTTCCATCGTCATCGGAATATTTCGTCGGGCGCGATCTTCGGCCAGGTCGAGATAGGCATTGACGATGCGGCCTAGCGATTCCAGTTCGTCTTGATTCAGATAATTCTTGGCGACGACCACATCAGTTTTAAGGATCTTGCCGTCAGGTGCCTGCTCCCAGGAACTCAGGCCCATGCACGCCTTGCCACTGTCGGCGCGCTGCACGATCAGTTCAGCAGCGGTGTGACCGTGAATCGCAAAATGCAGCTTGTTCTGGACCTTGGCAAAAAAAGCTTTGGTCGTGGGCGCAGCCTTGTTGTAGTCAAGCGCGGTCGAATAAATATCCGTGACTTTCTGGTAGAACCTGCGCTCGCTAAGGCGAATCTCGCGGATTTCTGCCAGCAGGTGCTCGAAATAATCCTCGCCGAGAAAAGCACCGTTTTCCATGCGCTTCTTGTCGAGCACATAGCCTTTGATTGCGAACTCACGCAGGATCTGCGTCGCCCATTGCCGGAACTGGGTAGCGCGCAGCGAGTTGACGCGGTAACCTACTGAGATAATGGCGTCGAGGTTGTAGAAATCGATACTACGACCCACTTCACGATCACCTTCGGTCTGAACTGTCCGGAATTTCCGGATAGTTGCCTCTCGCTGGATTTCGCCGGACTCGTAGATGTTTTTGAGGTGTTCGCTGATGGTACGAACATCCACGGCGAAGAGCTCAGCCATCAGTTTTTGCGTCAGCCAGACGGTGTCGTTCTCGTAACGCGCCTCGATGCTCTGCTCACCAGCCTGGCCGGTAAACATCAGAAATTCTGCAGTGCTGTTGCGGATCAGTTTTTTGTCGCTCATGTTGAGTCCCATTTTCTTGCGCGAATCGGGAATGTAAAAAGTACGCAAATATTACCGCAAAAATTAATAAACAACTGAATATTTAATCAGTTATTTATTGCATTGTTAGATTAATGATTTCAATCACTAGCCGCCCGCTACGTGGGCAGAGAAACAAGCCATTCTGTGCTATCCATCAACCCAACTAGAAGTGAGCTAGACCGTGTATTTGAATCGCATCAATCAAAGCAAAATCAGAATATAAATCCTCGCCATACCGTTGCGTGCGGATGTGATTAATGGGGCGAAACGGTTTGTGATTGAGAATGTATTTCGGTTTGAAGAGCAATTAGCATAAAGAGGTATTGAGCATCAATTATTTGCGCCGATGCTGATAGACTCATATTGTTAATGCGATGCATAGCCTTGTCGGTTCTGAGTTACAAACTTACTGAAATCGACCGCGCAATATCCATGCGGCTCGTGGCACGATATTGGCCTACGAGCCGCATGGATATTGCGTGATGGGTTTTTAAATTAAAGCGATGCTGCGCCCTATCGATTTAGAAAACATAGTCGCAATCAAAAATCGCGCAAGTTCAGTGAGAATCTGTATAAATTGATTAACTGCCGCAGGTTAAAATATGTCTTTAAAGAAACTTAAAGAAATGAATGAAACTAATCACCAGCGTACTACCACTATTGTTTTTCATCTTTGTCGCAGCAATCGCCATCGCCATCATTGCCAAAAAACTCAAAGCAAAAACAGCTACCGCATTAATCAAAGCAAAAATCCCTTTAACTAAAAATGAACAACCAATGTTTTTTAGATTGGTAGAAGCATTCCCGGATCAAATCGTTTTAGCGCAAGTTGCTTTTTCCGCGCTAGTCACCACCAAAGAGCGCGCCGCAAGAAATACCTTCGACCGGAAAGTGGCAGACTTTGTTATTTGCAATAAAGCTTTTGAAGTGCAAGCAGTTATTGAGCTTGATGATGCTAGCCATAAAGGGCGCGAACTGCAAGACGAAAAACGGATCGCTTCACTCCTACAAGCAGGACACAAAGTACTCAGATACAAAACGGTCCCGAATATAGAAACGCTGCAAAAAGACCTCATCATTTCATTGAAATAAAAAAATCAAGATCCTTTGCGGAAGCCAAGGCAGAATCAACAGCGAATCAAAAACGAATCAAAAACGAATCAACAAGAGTCGCCTCGAATACTAGGTGATCGAGGCTGCTGCATAGCGGTGGCGGGTGAGTTTTTGAAAAATCAGAAACCGTCTGCGCAATATCCATGCGGCTCGTGGCGGCATATTGGTCTGCAAACCGCATGGGATATGCGTGATGGGTTTTGAAAATGATGAAATACTAGAACTGACCTCGGCCACAAAATACGCTAGCGAAAGACCTGACCCCATTTTTTGCAAAATACGCTAGCGAAAGACCTGACCCCATTTTTTCGTAGCCGATAACCCGCAATCGCTAGGGCGCAACGGGGTTCATCGATTGCGCCGCATGTCGTCTATGAACGATCCCATGCGGTGCAATACGCCTGCAGCTATTTGCACCCTACTTATTGTGGGTTACGGCCTTGGCCGCAAGACACCAATTGCGAACCGACGTGTTATGGTTTGCAGATTTCTGGATACATGGTTTGGTGAATTGAAATTGATTCTACGAGAACCGACCGAATACCCTCTCCTAGTTGACGGCGCAACATTTCTTCTGAGTAGTGAATCATCTTTTTGAAGAAAAATTCTGGCTTTGCATCGGAAATTGGAGCGAGAATACAAGTGGCTATACCCAATGCAGGATATATCTTTTGATTAGCAAAAGGATCCATTTTTTCCACTTGCTCAGTAACTTTTTCCGCATATTCTTTTACAGGATTCAATGCAATTTCATTCATTAAATTTCGGTAGGGTTGAAGGATTTTAATTAAGCTCGGTCTATTTTTTTTGTAATGAAAAAGTGCCTGGCGTACACCATTTGGAATTCTTGCAGCAAATGGAAGCACTCCATCACCGTTTAGTTGTGAAAGCATATTAATTTGACTTTTTACTAAATGCGTACAAATTTCAGTTCTTAATTCTTGTGAAATTGAAACACCCGTTGCCATGCACCTATACAAAAGTAACAGATGGAAGAGTCGCTTTCCAAATGCAGGATAATTTTGAAATGTTACCATGGAAGATTTTAAAACTAAGAAATTCAAAAGATCTGACGGATCGTCCATTATCGATACCATGAACATAATAATGTTATGCCACTCCTGCTCATCATAGTGTTTCTTTAATACATTCATTTCAACTCGTTTTGCTACAAAATACCGTGCTGCAAAGTATTCCTGCATCGTGCCATGGCTAAACTCATAGCTTTCGGCAGAGCATTTTTCTAGAATGCCATGATGACTCTCAATTTCAGTAAGAATACCCTTAGCTTCATTGGAGTCTATTGAAAATCTTGATATTTCCTCTGACAACGCATTTAAAACGAATGCTTCACTAAATTCATATTCAATTGAGTTGCTACAACTTTTGCCTGCGATTGCCTCAAATATTTTCTCTTTTTTGTCATCTGATAACTGAGCATAAGACGTATCGCGTCTGAAACCTCGCGTACTATCCCAGTCCCGCAACAGTGCGTCCACACAACGACGATAGAGTTCCGTTCGCTTCTTTGGAAGTGCTAGATCATTCTTAAATTGAATGCATAACAAGCTAAGTAACAACGGTGTCTCAGTTAGCGAAGATACTGTTTCGTCATTAAAGAGCAACGAAAGTAATTTACTTCCCCGTTCGTGGTCCTTGCCAAACCAAGCTTTAATGATGGATTCAATTGCATCTTTTGTGAGCCGAATAAGTTCAATTTCTGAAAAATTCTCAAAAACTGGTTCGTAGTCGGCAGTTCGACAAGTCAAAACTATTGAGCATTTTTGGTACAGTGCAGAAAATGCATTTATCTTGTCAATAATCGATTGTCGAGATTCTTGTGGAACCTCATCAAGCGAATCTAAAAATAATGTGCAATCGCCACTTAATAATAACCGTGTATAAAAATCTATAGCATATGGGCCCTCTCTTTGTGTGAGAAGTGAACTGATGCTTTCCAAAATCCCTGACCCTTCTCGAGCGAGCAACGGAAGATGAAGATATATAGGAAGTTGTGAAGTAGTGAGTTTTGTTTTCGAAAAAATATTCTTATCAGAATATGCCAACGCCAGAAATTTTAAGAATGTGGTTTTTCCTGCGCCAGGTCCACCAAGCACTACAACTCTTTTATTCTTCGATATGAACACATCGCCTGCTTGCGTCGAATTAATATCGTGTTTCCTATTTTTTTTTTTCGATTTAACGTCAAGAGTATTCGATTCAGGCGCATATATTCGACGTCTAATATCCGTTGAAACCGCCGCAGGGTAATATAAATCCTTGAGATCCATTGGATGCTGCATGCCTAAAATTTTTACAGTGCCAACCTGGTGCTGTAGCATTTCAAAATGTGTTTTCCTAAATTTATTGAACAAATCTATTGACTCAATAAATGCATTTAAACCATGAAACACTGAAGTGACAGATTCTTTTATGGGTTCTTCGAACCAATTAATAACAGGTAGTTCCATATGTCCTTGTTAGATAGTTTTTTTGATTTCGACAGACTTCAGGAATTGAGAAGTGGTTGACAATAGTACATTGCAATATGGCGACAAACAAGCATCAGTTAACTTTTTAGTTATTTGCGAACACTTTTCGATTCTTAACAAAAGTCGCAAAAGCTGGGCTCAGTTCTAACATTCCAACATCGGAAAATAACTCACTCCAACACCACCACATACCCAGCCTCAATCTCAGCAAGAAACGAAACAGGTATCCGCGCCCAGTCGACTACCTGCACCAGGATAGGAATATCGCTTTCCACCAGTGCTTCTTGCAGATCAAGAATGCCGTCACTGGCCTGGCTTAAATCAGTTGGATTACGCACTACCAGATCGAGGTCGCTGGCTTCGTAATAGTCGTTGGTGATGCGGCTGCCGTAGGCCCAGACTTCTGCTTGCGGTAGGTGCTGACGCTTACTTAATTCTTATTCTATGGCTTTCAATAATCGCGCGAAACGCCGGGCTAATCACCGCACTATCCACCACATCCACCTTGAACGGCAGATCCGATTCCGAGAAATCATGTTCGATGGCGGCGAGCAGGCTGAGCGTTAATCCGGTGTCGCTGATGATGGCAAGATCGAGATCCGAATAAGGTTTTTCTTGATGTTTCGCACGCGAGCCGAAGGCCCAGATTGCTTTGTCCGGCACGTGTTTTTGCAGAATGGCTGAGACTATCTCCCATTGCTCTGGCGTGATGGCGATGTCAGGGATGTTGTGCATATTTAGGGTTGGCAGCGCTTGCCTAGTTCTTTGAGTAGCGCAGTGCCTTCAATGTAAAAATCCGGCACCATTTGCATGACGGCGATAGCCTTTGCTTCGTCGTAGGTATGACTGGTAATGCTGCGCGCATGACGGTAATCTTTCCATCTATCCCAGCCGCTGCGCAATAAACCTTGTTCGCTGCCGGTTCTGATTAAATCGGGAAAGGCCAGTTCGTCGATTTCCACCGGGTTGGGTGAGGCTAACTCCAGATAGCGCTTAAGCATTTTGTGGCTTAACTCGTAGCAGAATTCAAAACGCTGGATGCTGGCGTCGCGGTACAGCGAGTTGCCGGTATCTAGTGCATAGGCTTGCAGTGCTTCGCTCAGGCGTTGCAAGGCGTTTTCTAGTGAGCTTAGATCGAGTTGAATTGCCATAGTGCCTCCGCTGGTGTTCTTCATTTAAGTCAACAATCTAAAAACAGTACCGGCCTGTCGCGCAATACCCATGCGCCTTTCAGGCCAGCATGGCTGGAAACCCGCATGGGCTATGCGCGCTGGGCCTGCCTGTTTTTAAATTTTACATCCAATAAAAAAGCCCGACCAAGTGGCAGGGCTTTTTGTGATTTGGATTTGGATCAGGTATCAATATTCCCAGCACGCAAAGCATTCGATTCTATGAATGCTCTACGCGGTTCTACATCATCGCCCATCAGCGTGGTGAAGATCTGATCGGCGGCGATCGCGTCGTCGATCTGTACCTTCAATAAGCGGCGGACGGTTGGGTCCATCGTGGTTTCCCACAGTTGGCTTGGGTTCATCTCGCCCAGTCCTTTGTAGCGTTGCTTGCTGACGCCGCGTTCGGCTTCGTCGCGCAGCCATAGCATGGCGTGGTGGAAGTCGGCTACGGCGCTTTCTTTGGCGCGCTCACCTTCGCCACGGCGTATGAAGGCACCTTCGCCTAACAGGCCTTTAAAGGTCAGGGCGGCGTTGGCCAGTACGCGGTAGTCGGCGCTCTCGCTAAAGTCGTAGTCGATGCTGCTCACTTTGACGTTACCGTGGAACATGCGTTCTATGCGCAGGCTGAAGGTGCCGGTGACGTCATCGGTGCGTACGATGGCTTTTACCGCGGTGTCGTTGATGGTGTCTGTCAGTGCCTGGGCCGAGATGGCGGCGTTCTCTGCCGTATCGAGTTGCAGCGTCACGCCAGTCATGATGGCGGTGAGGGCAGCGCGGTCGATCACGCGGGTGAGGCGCATCATGACGGCGTTGGCCAGATTGTATTGGCGTACCAATTCTGCCAGCGGCTCGCCGGTGATAGGCTCTGCGCCTGTGCTTGGGGTCAGGGCGGCACCGGTTAAGGCCACGGTCATCATGTAGCTGGCTTCTTCGGCATCATCTTTAAGGTAGCGCTCGTCGCGGCCAGCCTTGACTTTATACAGTGGCGGTTGGGCGATGTAGATGTGGCCGCGCTCTACCAGTTGCGGCATCTGGCGGTAGAACAGGGTCAGCAGCAGGGTACGGATGTGGGCACCATCGACGTCGGCATCGGTCATGATGATGATGCGGTGGTAGCGCAGTTTTTCGACGTTAAATTCGTCCGGGCCGATCGAGGTGCCGAGCGTGGCGATCAGGGTGGTGATCTGTTCGCTGGATAACATTTTTTCGAAACGGGCTTTTTCTACGTTCAGCACTTTACCGCGCAGTGGCAGAATCGCCTGGAACTTACGGTCACGCCCTTGCTTAGCCGATCCACCCGCAGAATCACCCTCGACGATATACAGTTCGCACAGGGCCGGGTCTTTTTCCTGGCAATCGGCCAGTTTGGCAGATAAACCTAAACCGTCCATGATGCCTTTGCGGCGTGTCAGTTCGCGCGCTTTGCGGGCGGCTTCACGGGCGCGCGAGGCTTCGACGATTTTGCCGCAGATGATTTTGGCGTCGTTCGGGCGTTCTTGCAAATAATCGGACAGGGTCTTGGCAACGATCTCTTCTACCGGGCCGCGTACCTCGCTTGATACCAGCTTGTCTTTGGTTTGCGAGCTAAATTTTGGCTCTGGTACTTTAACCGACAAGACGCAGGTCAGACCTTCGCGCATATCGTCGCCGGTGACTTCTACCTTGGCTTTTTTGGCGTAGTCGTGTTCTTCTATGTACTTGTTGATGACGCGTGTCATCGCTGCGCGCAGGCCGGTGAGATGGCTACCGCCGTCGCGTTGCGGGATGTTATTCGTGAAGCATAAAACTTGTTCGTTGTAGGCGTCGTTCCATTGCATCGAGACGTCGACGCTGATGTTGGTGCCCTGGTCGGACAGGCGCTCGCCAGTTGCCTGGAAAATCGTCGGGTGCAAGACGCTCTTGGTTTTGTTGATGTATTCAACGAAGCCGCGGGTGCCGCCTTCGAACGCGAACATTTCTTCTTTGCCAGTGCGATGGTCGCTGAGTTTGATGCGTACGCCGTTGTTGAGGAAAGACAATTCGCGGATACGCTTGGCCAGGATTTCGTAATGGAATTCTACGTGTGTGAAGATTTCTTCATCGGCCCAGAAATGCACTTCGGTACCGCGCTTTTCGGTGTCGCCTATCACTTTGATCGGTGAGCAGACCACGCCGTTGATGGTTTCTATCTCGCGGTTTTGCGGTACACCACGGACGAATTCCATGGCGTATTTTTTACCGTCGCGGCGGATGGTGAGCTTGAGTAATTTAGACAAGCCATTCACGCAAGAAACACCGACGCCGTGCAAACCGCCCGATACTTTGTAGGAGTTTTGATCGAACTTACCACCGGCATGCAGCTCGGTCATAACGATCTCGGCCGCGCTACGCTTAGGCTCGTGCTTGTCGTCAAACTTGATGCCGGTAGGAATACCGCGGCCGTTATCGGTAATCGAGATCGAGTTGTCGCTGTGGATAGTGACGTTGATCTCGGTACAGTGGCCAGCTAAGGATTCATCGATGGAGTTATCCAGCACTTCAAATACCAGATGATGCAGACCGGTGCCGTCCGACGTATCACCGATATACATGCCGGGGCGCTTACGCACGGCTTCCAGGCCTTCCAGAATCTGGATGGAGGATGCGCCATAACCTGCCGATGTGGCGGATTCTGATGCTGGAGTATTGTCTTGGGTGTTCTCGGACATGGCTACCTTCTGAATTAATGTGTTACTTGTTCAAGGTTGTTTATTACTCCCTCTCCCGCGTGCGGGAAAGGGTTGGGGTGAGGGTGGCTGATAGACTGCATTATTTAAAAAATCCGAAACGGAATTCTTGTGGAAATCTGCTCGCGGAATTTTCGGATGCCCGGTTTTATCGACCGCCCTCACCCCTGCCCACTTGCGGAAACTGCGCCGCACGCGGGAGAGGGTTCTTGTTCTTTGCTACTAGATCCGCATTGGCATCACGACGTATTTGAAGTCGGTGTTTTCTGGGATGGTCAGCAAAGCCGATGAGTTGGAATCGCCAAGGGCGATGTTGATCTGATCGACCTTGAGATTGTTCAATACATCGAGCAAGTAGGTGACGTTAAAACCGATATCGACGCTGTCTCCTCCGTAATCGATTTCAATCTCTTCGACCGCTTCTTCCTGATCGGCATTGGTAGACAAGATTTGCATCAGACCCGGGGTGATCACGCAACGCACGCCTTTAAACTTATCACTGGTCATGATGGCAACGCGTTGCAAGGAGCGCAGCAGTTGTTCGCGACCTAGCGTGAAGTTGTTCTTGTAGCCTTTAGGGATGACGCGGTTGAAGTCAGGGAACTTGCCTTCGACCAGCTTAGAGATTAACTCGATATCGGCAAAAGTCAGTTTGACCTGATTGTTGGCGATGTCTAGTTGTACCGGCTCGTCTTTGTCTTCTAGCAGGCGCTGCAATTCGATAATCGTCTTGCGCGGGATGATGACTTCTTGACGCGCAAACTCTTGCTCGACTTCTACCTGGCAATACGCCAGACGGTGACCGTCGGTGGCAACCGCAATCACGTTCTTGCCATCGACGACTAATAATAAGCCATTGAGGTAGTAACGGATGTCTTGCTGCGCCATCGAGAAATGCACCATGTTAAACAGGTGCTTGAGGGCTTTTTGCGGCAGGCTGACGCTGGCGTTGTAAGTCTCGGCTTGCGCTACTGTAGGGAATTCTTCAGCCGCCAGGGTTTGCAAAGAAAAACGCGATTTGCCCGATTGCACGGTCATTTTCTTGTTTTCTAGCTTGATGGAGACGTCATTATCATCCGGCAAGGCGCGCAAAATATCGAGCAATTTACGGGCTGCAACGGTGGTCGCCGTGACTTCGCCGCCCGAACCGATTTCGGCATGCGTGGTGATCTGAACTTCGATGTCAGTCGACAGGAAGGAGACCTTTTCACCATCTTTGCGTATGAGGATATTGGCCAGAATCGGCAAAGTGTGCCGACGCTCGACAATACCACTCACGATTTGCAAAGGTCGGAGTAAAGTATCTCGGTGGGTTTTTACCAATTGCATTTGTATATCCTCGCTTAATTTGTGGTTGATAAAGGATGGTTCATTACTTGATTACTTGTATTGCCGAGCTTATATTGCCGAGCTTATTGCTAGCGGCAAGCAGGCTGATCTCTGCTTGCGCTTACCTCAAACTTAGCCCTTCAGAGTCTGCTCTAAAACGTGCAGCTCATGATTGCATTCCGGGCTTTTACCGCGATCTGCTGTGATCTTGCGTACCGCATGCAAGACGGTGGTGTGATCGCGCCCACCAAATAATTCGCCGATCTCTGGCAAACTTTTTTGTGTCAATTCTTTTGCCAGATACATGGCGATCTGACGCGGTCTGGCGATATTCGCCGGACGACGTTTGGAGTACATATCCGCCACTTTGATGTGGAAAAAATCTGCCACAGTTTTTTGTATATTTTCAACTGAGATCTGGCGGTTTTGTACCGACAATAAATCCTTCAGCGCTTCTTTGGTGACGTCGATCGTGATCTCTTTACCGTGGAAGCGCGAGTAAGCCAAAATCTTGCGCAAAGCGCCTTCCAGTTCGCGTACGTTGGAGCGCAAATGCTTGGCCACGAAGAAGGCCACGTCATCAGAAAAATGCACGCCTTCGCTGGTGGCTTTTTTGAGCAAAATGGCGACCCGCATTTCGAGCTCTGGCGGTTCGATGGCGACCGTCAGGCCAGAATCAAAACGCGAGATCAAGCGGTCATCCATGCCGGTGATTTCTTTTGGATAGGTATCACTGGTGATGATGATTTGTTTCTTGGCGGCGATTAAGGCTTCAAACGCGTAGAAGAATTCTTCTTGGGTGCGACTTTTGCCACCAAAGAATTGAATATCATCGATCAGCAATAAATCTAGCGAATGGTAATAACGTTTGAACTCATCAAAACCCTTGCGCTGGTAAGCCGTAACGACGTCGCGCACGTACTGCTCGGCGTGGATGTAGCGAATTTTAGCGTTCGGGTTATCCACCAAAATTTGGTTGCCGATGGCGTGGATCAAATGCGTTTTACCCAGACCAACGCCGCCATATAAGAACAGCGGGTTGTACGAGACACCAGGATTATTTGCTACTTGTATCGCAGCGGCACGCGCCAGTTGATTGGCCTTACCAGTGACGAAGCTATCGAAGGTCAAATCCGAGTTGATACGGCTTTGCTCGCGCCGTGGTGATGGCTGCGGCGTTGGCTCCGGGTATTGCGGCATTTCGGCGTGGCTAGGCCGGTCGCCATCCTGGCTGTGTTGCTGCGCGATATTGGCCGCACTAGGCATGCTGCTAGACGCCGGTACGCTAGGCACAGGTTTTTTATTAATGCGCGGGTCGATAATAAACTGCACTTCTATCGTATCGTCCCAATACTGCACGGCTAATTCTGTGATGCGGCTGGCGAATTGCGTCTTTACCCAATCTAACTTAAAGCGATTCGGCGCGCCAATACGCAAGCGACCGTTTTCGTAATCAACGGGGGCTAAAGGCTTGATCCAAGCGCTGTATTGTTGCGGCGTGAGCTCCTGCTCTAGTTGAGAAGAACAGGCTTGCCAAAAATTATCCATGAATACTCGTTATAAAATGCTTGCGTATGAACAGAAAACTTCGTTCGTCTTACTTTTTGGACTTGCCAGTATGTTGCTAAATACCGTAGAAGTATCAATCCGGCACAATTGCAAAAAGAACAAAATAAAGCTGACACACTAATCCGCTATTCTACCCTTGCCAGCCAGAGTTATCCACAGCTTGGAGGGAAATTTCTTAATTATTAAAAGCGCAAGCCTGATTAAATTTGCGTCAAATGGATTGACATGACCTAGCAAAGTGGTGAATAATTATGGGTTCCCTACCCCTATTTTATTGGATGTGGCATTTGTTGTTTTTAATGAAACAGCCGGTGAAGCAGTCATGAGCAGCGGTTTTGGGGCAGTAATGGTGTGAATAGAGTGTGAGAAAGTGTAAATTAAGTGTAAGTTTTATCGACGCGCTTCACGCTATTACCCGTAATTCCGATTTATTATTTGCTTAAAATAGCGAGATCAACATGAAACGTACTTATCAACCTTCCGTAGTTCGCCGTAAGCGCACTCACGGTTTCCGCGCACGTATGGCAACCCGCGGCGGCCGCGCTGTTCTGAATGCACGTCGCGCCAAGGGCCGTAAACGCCTGGCAGCTTGATCTGTTCTGGCTATGGCCATAGCAGCTTAGGCTGAATGTGGCGATAGCTAGATTATTGAGATGATCAATGCAATCGACATGACCAACGCCAGCGGAGATTTTGCGCGCGTTAGGCGTATCGTTAAAACGGATGAGTTTTCATCCGTTTTTCGTTTGCGCCCCGTACAAAGAACGGCACATTTCGTTTTGTATGCCCGTCCGACTGCCTTGGAGCACGCCCGCTTGGGTGTGGTTGCGGCAAAGCGATTTGCCCCGCGCGCAGCAACGCGCAATGCAATCAAACGTGTGACACGCGAAGTGTTTCGACAATCGACATTAATTAATGTCGATTGCATAGTGCGTTTG
Source organism: Undibacterium parvum (assembly GCF_003955735.1). NCBI lineage: Bacteria > Pseudomonadati > Pseudomonadota > Betaproteobacteria > Burkholderiales > Oxalobacteraceae > Neoundibacterium > Neoundibacterium parvum. The sequence continues at coordinate 2,392,382 of NZ_CP034464.1, forward strand.
TCTAAACCGGTCAATAGCAAGGCAGGTCCTGCCACTACCGCCCAACTTAAACGTGAGTTGAGGGTGGAAATCCTGCGTCTGTTTGCTTCACAAAAAATTCCGGTCGAACCCGCATCATGAAATCCTTGCTGCTACTGTTACTACGCGGATATAAACTAATGATCAGCCCTATGTTAGGGCAGCGCTGCCGTTTTTATCCTAGTTGTTCCGAGTATGCGGCAGAAGCCATCCGCGAATATGGTGCTTGCCAAGGTAGTTTGATGGCAGGAAAGCGCCTGTGTAAATGCCATCCGTGGCATCCCGGCGGCGTGGATAATGTTCCACCCAAGGCTGAAAAACAAACATCTGCCCCCACATCTGTTGCGGGTCATTCTTCTAAACTCTCCTAATCTTCGTCAAATACACAAATGGATATCAAACGTACCGTGCTGTGGGTTGTTTTTTCGATGTCGCTGTTGATCCTCTGGGACAACTGGATGCGCCATAGCGGCAAGCAATCTATGTTTTTCCCTACACCAACTGCGCAACAGAGCAAGAATACGGCTGCATCGGCCAGCGCAACTGCCAATGCACCCAAGGCTTTAGCTGACGCCACGGCTGCCAGTGGCACTGCTGTTGCCGCAGATACGCCAGCTATTAAGAGTGAAATCATTACCATCACCACGGATTTGATCAAGGCGGATATCGATACCATAGGCGGCGAAGTAAAACGCCTAGAGCTGCTTAAACACAAAGATAGCCATGACCACAGCAAAAACGTGGTGCTGTTCACGCAAGATGCGAAACGCACTTACTTGGCACAGACAGGTTTGTTAGGCGGTAATTTCCCTAATCATAAATCCGGCTTTATCGCTAAACCAGGTGTACGTAGCTTGGGCGATGGTAACCAGGTTCAATTGGTATTGGAGTCCGAGCAGGCTGGCGTCAAGCTGACGAAAACTTTTACCTTCAAAAAAGCTGACTACGTTATCGACGTCAAGCATGAAGTAAGCAATAACAGCGCGGCTGCGATTACGCCATCCCTGTATTTGCAATTATTGCATGACGGTACTAAACCTGAAAGCGGTGGCATGTTCTCAGGTAGCGGCGACTTTTTTGCACCTGCTGTGTACACCGATGCAGACAAATTTCAGAAGCTTGATTTTGAAAAAATTGGTAAACAAGAAACTGAAAAACTTGGCTCTAGTAATAGCAACCATGCGACTAAGGCCGATAACGGTTGGGTTTCTGTGATTGAACATTTCTTCGTCTCTGCATTTATTCCACAAGATAAAACACAGCGCGAAATTTTCACTAAAAAAGTCGATACCAATCTGTACGCAGTGGGCAGTATCTTGCCTATGGGAACGATCGCTCCAGGTGCGACAGTGTCAATGGATGCTCGTTTGTATTCCGGTCCGCAAGAATCGGCATTATTGGAAAAAGTCACACCGGGTTTAGAGCTGGTGAAGGACTATGGCGTATTGACGATAGTTGCCAAGCCGCTGTTTTGGTTGATGGAATTGATCCACAAATTATTGGGTAACTGGGGTTGGACTATCGTGGTCTTCACCATTGCTATCAAACTTGCTTTGTTCCCCTTATCGGCTGCCGGTTACCGCAGTATGGCGAAGATGAAAGTGGTCACACCAAAAATGACTGCGGTGCGCGAGCAATACAAAAATGATCCGCAGAAAATGAATCAGGCGATGATGGAGTTGTACAAGAAAGAAAAAATCAATCCGCTTGGTGGTTGCTTGCCTATCTTGATCCAAATGCCGGTGTTCTTGTCTTTGTATTGGGTCTTGCAAGCCAGCGTAGAAATGCGCGGTGCGCCTTGGGTGGGCTGGATCACTGATCTGACTGCACCAGATCCTTGGTATATATTGCCAGTGATCTACGCGATCTCTATGTATATCACGACCAAGCTCAATCCTGCGCCTGCTGATCCTATGCAAGCGAAGATGATGCTGTTCATGCCTTTGGCTTTTTCGGTGATGTTCTTCTTCTTTCCGTCTGGCTTGGTACTGTACTGGGTAGTGAATAACGTGTTGTCGATTGCCCAGCAATGGGTGATTAATAACAAAATGATCCCAGCTGAACATAAGTCTTGATTTACGCATCTATGTAAATAGAAAAAAGCCCATGCGAGCATGGGCTTTTTTTATGGCAAAGCCACAAGTCATGTAGTATTTAGATCACACGCACTATAAATTTTTTGCGGGTTAAGCCTGCAAGGTTAAAATTCCTTATGAACCATCACAGTACTTATGACCCAACTCCCATCACCGCGATTGCTACGGCACCCGGTCGTGGCGGCATAGGCGTAGTCCGCATATCTGGCAAAGATCTTGCGCCCATCGTCAGTGCCTTGTTTGGCGTTGCCCAATTAAAACCGCGGCATGCCACTTATTTGCCGTTTACCCAGGCCGATGGCAGCGTGATTGATCAGGGCTTAGCCATTTTTTTTAAGGCACCAAATTCGTATACCGGAGAGGATGTGCTTGAGTTACAAGGACATGGCGGTCCTGTCGTAATGCAGATGTTGCTGGCGCGCTGCCTGGAGGCCGGTAAAGACGCCGGTCTGCGATTGGCACAACCTGGTGAATTTACTCAACGCGCATTCTTGAACGATAAGCTTGATCTAGCGCAGGCCGAAGCAGTTGCTGATCTGATTGAGGCATCTACCGAGGCGGCGGCAAAATCGGCATCACAATCCTTATCCGGCGCCTTCTCAACAGTCATTAATGCTTTGGTAGAAAAAGTGGTGCACTTGCGTATGTTGGTCGAGGCGACCTTGGATTTCCCTGAAGAAGAAATCGACTTTCTGGAAAAATCGAACGCACGTGGTCAATTATTAACGATACAAGACGCACTTCAAAAAGTCTTTGAGCAAGCCGCACAAGGGGCATTGTTACGTAGCGGTCTGAATATAGTGCTGGCAGGTCAGCCAAATGTAGGCAAATCATCTTTGCTCAATGCTTTGGCCGGCGATGATGTCGCCATCGTTACCCCGATTGCCGGAACCACCCGTGATAAGGTCACAGAAACCATACACATAGAAGGCATCCCGCTCAATATCATCGATACGGCCGGGATACGACACGATCACGATGAGCCAGAGTTCGGTGAGAACATCGACGTGATCGACGCGGTTGAACGTATAGGAATAGAACGCACTTGGGCCGAAGTCGAAAAAGCTGACGTCATCTTGCATCTTCTTGATGCCAGCCGTGGCCCAACCCGTGCCGATGAGGCTATCGTTGCCAGATTCCCCGATGGCGTGCCGGTGATCCGCATCTGGAATAAGATCGATGTTTCTGGTCATCATGCTAGCGTTGATGAAATGGAAGACGCGACGCATATCTATTTGTCGGCGCAAGAGCATCTGGGCATGGATTTATTGCGCAAAGAGTTGTTGCGCATCGCTGGCTGGCAACAGACTGGTGAATCCCTCTACCTGGCGCGCGAACGTCATCTGATCGCGCTCAAGCAGGCACGTGAACATCTCGAATTTGCGGCCAGCTATGCTGCGCAAAACGATCAATCTTTGGATTTATTCGCCGAAGAATTGAGATTGACCCAGGATAGACTCAACAGCATTACCGGTGAATTTACTTCTGATGACTTGCTCGGAGTGATTTTTTCGCGTTTCTGCATAGGGAAATAAAAATTCCTAACACTTTCTTATTTTATTAACTATATTGTAAAGGGTTTAAGTTTAATTTAAGTGCGCTGTTCTGTTTTTCGAAGTGGTTTTTAGAAAACTCATTTTCAAAGGAGAGCAGTGTGAATCAGCTCAAAAACCTGATTGCATCGCCGCAATTGCTATTCGCTAAGGCCCAAATGCTTGGCCAAAATAGCAGCAATGCGGTGGATCGTTTATACGGTTTCGATAGCTTCAATAAAGACGAAAAATGGAAGCTGGCGTTTTTTGAGGCAATGCGAGAAACTCTGCATATCCAATATCAGGACTATGATTTTTATCGCCAACTGATGTACTTATCAGATTGTAACTTGGCGTCTTTGCAGGGTTTTGATGATCTCCTAAATATTCCGTATATCACTTCTGCAGTACTCAAAAAATATAGCTTAAGTAGTAGTGCGCATGCAGCGCCCGCACTGAGTATTCTGTCCTCCGGAACGAGTGGACAAAAGGCGGAAATTACTATCGATGAGACTTCTTTAGTACGCATCGTCGCTGGGATACTCAAGGTCTACGCTGAGTTTGGATTGGCTAGTAAGCAAGCGGCCAACTATTTGTTCGCAGGCTATAGCCCAGATGCCTCGAATGGCGCTGGCACGGCAGGTACCGATAGCGTGGTGTCACAGCTTACCCCGAGTTTGGCAAATTTTTATGCGCTCGATCTGGACCAAAATGGTCACACCGTATTTTTACTTGAGCGCGCAGTTGAGACCTTAAGAGCCTACGTGCTGGCAGAACAGCCCATTCGAATATTGGGCTTTCTACACTACAGTTGCGAGATCATCAAAGCCTATCATCAAAAATATGGGGAAGTGAAATTTCCAGAAGATAGTTATATTTTGAGCGGTGGAGGCTGGAAAGAGTTCGCGCATTTGTACGGTGAAGATTTTAATCTGTACACTTATCTAGCCAGCCTTAGCAATCTGCCAGCTTCGGCTATCCGCGATTCTTACTCTCTGGTTGAGCATCCAGCGCTCTATGTGGCCTGCGAGAAAAACAAATTGCATGTTTCGGCTCTGGCTCATGTGGTGATACGCGATCTTAGAACTATGGAGCCGCTCACGTATGGGGAGACTGGTTTAGTTCAACTATTTACCCCTATCTTGCAAAGCTATCCCTCGGCTTCCTTACTTAGTTCGGATTTGGGGTATCTAGAGCAGCATTGCACATGTGGTCGTTCAGGAGATTATTTGACCATCTTAGGACGAGGAGGCTCGAAAAAAGCCATGACCTGCGCCCTCAATGCAGAGCAATATATCCAGAAGGGGCGGTCATGCTAAATAAGAGCTTTCAATTTGGGCGTATGCTAAACAGTAGCGCACCGATACACGCAAACGACCTTCAATCTTTGCTTGAGACAGGTAAGACACTGGCACTAAGTCCACCTCCTTCTCTAGATAAAACTATAGATATTCTGGCCAGACTGGGCAAACTCTGGAGCGATGAAAGCAATATTTTCCATAAGCGTATCTTGGCGCACTTAGAAAACTCTGGAATAGTCGGCAGTTCGATTATCCTGTTTTTTAATGAGTGCGCGCAATTTTTTTCAAGACCAACGCTAGAACAAAGATGGCAAGCAGCCATAGGTAATAAATTAGTCTGCCCAGTCGGTCTGGTACTACATATAGGCGCAACCAATACCCTAGTGTCTGGCTTAGATGGCCTGGTCGATGGCCTACTCTCCGGCAATATCAATTTTTATAAATTCTCCAGCGCGGATGGCGGCGTGCCCGGCATCTTTCTCGAAAGCCTGCTGGACGCAGACGTCGATCAAGTATTGGTCACTCGGCTTGTTGCTTTTTGTTGGAAAGGTGGCGATAAAGAGATAGAAATATTATTTAAAAACAGTGTTGATAGAATTATCGTTTGGGGCGGTATGGATGCCGTGATGAGCTGGCGTGCCGATCTGGGCTACACGGCAAGGATACTCAGCCATGGTCCGAAATACGGGATTGGCGTATTGACCGCAGCGGGTCTGAAAGACGCTCAACTAGAAAGCTTATGTAAAAACATAGTGATGGACGTCAGTATGTGGGATCAAAAAGCTTGCAATAATTTGCAAGCGCTGTTTGTCGAAAGTAAAATTTCTAATCAACAATTTGAGCGTTTCCTGGATTGTTTGCATGCGAGCTTCCAATCGGTTTACGCTGATGCGCCAGCAATGCGTAGTAGCGACGACTATGTCGATATCATTAATGCCAGAGAGGATATCAAGGCCGAGAGTATTCTCAATGGAGGAGTGAAGCTGCATTGTCCCAAAGAAAATTCATGGACAACCGCAGTTTGGAGTCAGTGGAAGTCCGGCTTGATACCCTCTCCTTTATGCCGTTTTTTACACATCCTTAAGTACGACGATGTGACGGCCATCTTGCAAGGACTTAAAGATGAAAAATACTGGATGCAGACTATGGGTTGCTGCGGATCCATTAATGAAAGTGAACGCTTACTGAGTATGGCCAAGTTGCTGGGTATCACCAGAGTGTGTGGGTTTGGCAATATGGTACTAAGTTCGCCAACGCAAGCGCATGACGGCGGCTATGATTTGACCCAATTGGTCAACATCATGGCTGAGTAAGATTAAATAGACTGCCTTGTGAGCCTGGCTTAACTGCATCTGTAGCTGATGTCGGTAAGGGAGCAAGAGGCGCCGGCTTAGGAGCAATCGCAGGTTGGTTTAATAGTCGCGCTTCACGTCCCACAAATTTCCATTCACTAAGATGCGTCTTGTTTTCAAACTGCTCAAAGCCAGGCGCAAAGTTTCCCTGTTTGATAGGTTTTGCATTCGATAAGCTATACACGCCTACGATACTCAGCTTATCTAAACCCATTACAAAGCCCCACTTAGTCTCACCGCTAATTGGGTCTGCATATAAAGTACGTAAGTGCCGCTTGGTGCTGGGGAAGCGCGGATCGCGCAATAACTGATCGAGTGTAGTGGGGCTTCGACGTTGTTCTGGCCCTGAAGCTTCCGCGTAACTGTTAAAGGCTGAGGTGAAGGCCGCACCGATTTCCAGCAAGTCTTGCTCCGCCGCACGGCGTTGTAACAAGGCTCCCATTTTCAAGGTACTGGCCGCGACTAATCCTATGATCGCTACTAAGACGATCAAACCCACATAGGTGAAGCCAGATTGAATTTGTCGAGCGCTAGTTTTCACCCTCATGCCATCACCAGTCTAGATAGGGTTTACCATTACGATCATTGCCGCTGGCACCACTTTTGATGTTGTAGACATTACCTTTAGTGTCATCTTCTGGTGCCAAGATAATCCAGGTTTCCGTGCTTTCTGTAATCGGATCGATAGGTAGGGCTTTGAGATATTTTTTCTCGACCAGTTGCACTAGGGTTTCTGGATAGCGCCCAGTGTCGGCATAATATTGATCTATCGTGCTGCGCATATTCCGTAAATTATCGGCCAGCATGGCCTCCTTCGCCGCATCTATGGTGGGGAAATAGCGCGGTACCGCCAGTGTCAACATCAGGGCGATAATGCCCAAGACCACCAATAATTCTATCAGCGTAAATCCCATACCTCGTCGCGTTAGACTTTTCATGTTTACCATTTTCTATACGGAATGCCGTTCAGGCCCAGTTTTTCCGAGGTCGAGTAAATGTCATAAACATCGGCGCCTTCACGCGGATCACTGGCCTCGCTGGCATAGCTGCGCTTGCCCCAAGTTTGAGACTCACTCAGCTCGGTATTGGGGTTGAATGGGTCGCGTGGTAAACGCCGCAAAAAAAACAGCTTCGCATGTTTGGGGCTGCTCAGATCCGTGACGCCTTCCACGAGTAATTCCAAACTCTCCGGATAAGAATTTCCAGCGCCCGATCTGACGATACGACCTTCATCCGCCGCTGCTTTATAGGCATCAATGGCATGTCGTATCTCGTTCAATGCGGTACGCAATTGCCGTTCTTGCTGACGTTGTTGCGCCACCTGTTTCACTGGAATAGCCAGGCTAGCCAGCAAACCTAGAATCGCCAGAGTAACTAACAATTCTATGAGGGTAAAGCCGCGCAATTTATAGCACTGGGTGGACATTATTTTTCCTGCTTCACTACCGGTTCTGTGCCAACCTCGGTCGCTGCTGGCCAGACCGGAATGAGCACGGGAGTGGCAACTGGCTCAACTTTGGCGGGTGCTACTATCGCTGGGGCACGGGCCACAGCATCCGGCCGATTTCTAAAGTTAGCGTCCGTACCTGCGGAAAATTCGGAGGAATTCGCTTCCGGGCGGCGAATGTTACGTATCAGCCTGGGTGTGATAGAAAGCACGATTTCTGTTTTTTGCGTATCGTCTTTGGTGCTGCCAAACAGACGGCCAAGGAGCGGCAGATCGCCAACACCAGGAACTTTATTGCCATTGCTACGATCTTCATTGCTGATGAGACCGGCTAGTACCTGATTCTCACCATCTTTTAATTGCAATACCGTGGTGGCTTTACGCGTCCCAATTTGGTAGCCGACGGTGCCGGATTTCGTGGTCATGGTTCCAAGTAAATTACTCACTTCCAGATCCACCCTGATCGCTACTTCATTATTCAGATAGATAGTCGGTTCTACATTGAGCGTTAAGCCGACATCGATGTAACTGACCGATTCCGATGCGAATCCGGCTGCGCCGGGAGAGACGGTGGTGGTGACGCTCGGTAATTTTTCACCGATATGTACTTTAGCTTTCTCCCGGTTTCTGACTCTTATCCGCGGATTGGCAAGAGTGTTGGCGTCACCATCCTTGGTGTTGGCATTGATGGTCACACTAGGTGGGGTAATCCCGATATTATTTTGATTTAAATTACGTAGATCCGCAATCGTAAAACCTACGCCGTTACCAGCCGTTAAGGGCGACAATGCCAAACTAGCGGGCCATGCAACGCCAAGTTCAGTCAAGCGATTAGTCTTGACTTCGAGTATCTCTACTTCCAGCATGACTTCAGCTTCTGGAATATCCTGTAAGGCGACTAATTTTTCTGCGAGACGTATAGACTCACGTGTGTCTCGCAAGATGACAAGATTGAGCTTTTCATCGACCACAATGTCTTTGGATTTGAGTATGGTTTTAAGCGTATTGGCGACCAGCTTGGCATCTGCATTGGCAATAAAGAAGGTCTTTACCACCATTTCTTGGTATTCCTTGAGTTTGGCGGCGCTATTCGGATAAATCATGATGGTGTTGGCATCGACGATTTGCTGCTCTAGCTGATTACTCATTAACAGGTAGTAAACCGCCAATTCTATACTGCTATTTTTTAATGAGATGGTGGCCTTCTGATCCGCCTTGACATCCTTATCGAAAACAAAATTTAAACCAGAGGTGCGGGCGATGACGTCAAATACCTGGCGCAAAGGCGTATCTTTAAATTGTATAGAAATTGGTTTCTTAAATTGCTTTGCTATCCCTGATTCTGCACTTGCCGCTTTGGGGCTTTCGGCGATAGACGCCAGCAAGCTACGTGCTTTTTGATTACCAGGGCTTTCTGCTAAGACGGCATTGAGTATCTGACGTGCGGTCTCGTTTTCTTTCATCTCTAGCGCAGTTGAGGCCGCCGCTATTTGTTTTTCCTGGCGCATATTTATTTCTAATGACCTCAAATCGTTACGCGCCCGCTCACTAGCAGCGTCCAATGCTAAAGCTTGGTTAAAACTATTTCTTGCCGCTTCGTTATTTCCCTCTTTTAAGAGTGCTTCACCCTGCTCCAGTAATTGCAGGACATTCTTGTCGCGGATACGTAGATAGGCAATCCTATATTCCGCGTTATACGGATCTGCACGCATGGCCTCCCTGTATTTGACAAGTCCCGCCTCGATTTGATCTTCAGCGACTAATTTTTTGGCATCCCTATACGCTATTTGAGCGGCACAGCCTGTTAAGCTCAGCAACAACAAAGGCAGGGCGAAGGATTTTAGCAAACGGAACAGCAGCGCATCCGATGAGCGGTATTTTTGCGTTTGACTTAACATCAGTCGAGAACTCCAATAGTGAGCTGTTGAATCTGATTCAACGGAAGGTAAGTGAAGGTGAGCAGCGGCGGTTTTATCTCGGCAACGCGATAGGTGCCATCGATGACGCTATTATTTTGGACGATGATAGTGCGATCACCGCGCCCCAGAAATACTTCCCAGGTGCCATCGGCGAGGGATTTTCCCAAATACACAAACGGTAGTGGCGGCGCGCTAGGAGGCACGGGCGCTACGGGTATAAATTTGGCCGCTGGCGGCGGTGGCGGATTCCAGTTTTGATTTCCAAACATTGCCACTGCTGAGACGGTCGTGCTATCACCCATACTGTCTTCGGGTGCTAATTTGGGGCGTGGCAGTATGCTTTCTATCCTCACGCTGGCGCTGACGGCAGCGCTAGATACTGGCGATTTTATAGTTGAGGTCGCCGCTGTTTTTGCAGGTGTGGCGCGCGCTACTGCTTCTGCCACGCCCCCAGCAGGAGTTTTATCTCCAAACAAAGCGACGCCAGCTGCGAGCAAGAGACACAACCCCATTACTAAATGGCGCGTCTTCATGGCGATCCCTTTTTCGCTACGTCATGTAGATACAGGCTCAGATGCAAACGCGCTTCTGGCAGGTTGTCGTTGACACTATCACGTTTAAAGCTAATTTCATTCAATGCCGAAAACGGTATCACATCCAGAGTCTGGAGTACAAACTGCCAGATGGACTGATAAGGGCCTTTGACTGGCAAAACTATCTGGTAGGTATAGACCTGAGAATTTTTATCATAATTTAATTTGTACTGCCCCTTGGTCAGGCTTAAAGCATTTTTATTTGCCAATGCGAATATGGTTTTCAGTTGTTGCTCCGCATAGCGCCGCTCGCCCAAGCTATCATAAAAAACCGCCAGATTCTGAAACTCGTTGGTCGTCGGTATAGGGTTATCTTTTTTCTCTAATTTAGCTAGATTAGCGATTGGCTCCGGTGATGCTAGCGTTCTAGCATATGAAAAATAAGCCAAGCAGGCTAGGCATGCTAATACTAGCAAGACGATCCCAGTTGAGGCGATGAGCCCGCGTTGCTGTAGCCATAAACGCGTCTGCAATTGAAGCATAGTGAAAGTAGAGAAATTCATGGCTTGCTAGCTTTTTCTGACCATTGCAGATCTAGTTGAAAGCGCCAGGGTCTATTCGCGTCTTGTTCATTTATTTCATGTTTGTTCAAGACTACGCTGACAAAAAAATCTTGTAATTTTAGTCTGTCAATATAGGACAACATATCATCACTGTTTTTAGTTTCTGCTGTGATTTTCAATAAGCGCGATTTTGCCTCAGGCTCCAGAGCTAGCAGCGCGACTTTTTCGTTAGTTGCTTCGTCTAATGCATACTGCAACTCGCGCCATGGCAGATTGAGCTGCAACACAACTTGATTTACGGCACTTGCCTGTGCCACTGGGATGTCAAGTTTTTTGACCGGCACTATTTGACTATCGCGCGCCTTCAAAATTTTATTTCTAGCCGCTTGCTGCTCTTGTTGCAGCGCCCGAGCTTGGAGTATCGTATAACTAATTGCTAGGCAGGCTGCCACACCAAGGATAAAAATAAACCAGTACAACGGCGCAGTATGCCAGATCGTCCGGCGCAGACTATTCTTTGCAAAATCAATTTTAATTTTTTTCATAGAGCTACTCCTGTCAGGGCTAACTCTACACCAGCGCTATACGCTGGCATTCCTCGTCTTGCCTGGTCTAGCCGGCTACAGTTGAGTGCTGCGGTCTCTTGCCTCCAATTCGGACTGAATTTCCCACATATTTGTAAATGCTTTGGAACTGCAATATTCAGCAATAAACCTAGTTTCGCCAGATATGCTTGCAGCCATTCATAACTTGCTTCTGCCGGCACTAAAATACTGTGCAGAGCGCAGATGTTTGATTTTTCGATTAAAGCCACGCTTAGCACTTGATCGCTGATCGAAGCGAACCATGCTCCTGGCGTGAGCTTGGCACTCCAGCGGTTCCACGCCAAAACAAATTGCGGTGCTATCTCGACCAAAGCCAATTGATGTGCATCTGCTTGTTGTGTCAGTACCTTAAGTATCGTATGTGGTACTGCAGCGGCAAAAAATGATCGCTGCACCTGCCAGTCGGCACTCATCTGCCAATCGCCGATTGGCTCGCCAAACAAAGAGAGAAAACGCATGGCCGCCGCTGCCTGTATATCCGCGATGCGAGTGCTTCCTAGTGGCGGGCTTACCTGCCAAAGCCGGACTAAATCGTCAGCCAGCACTATCGTCGTTGGGAGTTTATTTGCGCCTATTCCTTGCAGGCTTTGTTGCAGCCGTAGGCTTAACTGGTCTGGCGTGTAGCTATCGACTGCCGTATATTTTTGCTCTGAAAGCACTGTTACAGCTGGTCCGCGCCAGCGGCTGATACGCAGCACAGTGACGCTGTCACCTGTAATGCCGATTCTTAATGATTGCCCGAAACGTTTAAGCATGCAAAGTCACCCGCTTGATTTCTGTTAGCGTAGTGGCGCCGCGTCTTACTAAATCCAAAGCCGCTAAACGCAGGCTTCTAGTGCCATTGGCGTAGGCCGCTGCTTTGATTTGGCGTATCGGACGTTTGTCGACGATCAGCTCGCGAATTTCGTCATTCAAAGTTAGAATTTCGGCGATGGAACGTCGCCCCTTGTAGCCAGTGCCACGGCAATCGCCGCAGCCTTTTCCCTGCATGAACTGAAAATCCTGCACTTCTATGCGCGACAGATTAACGCTCGCTAATTCAGCATCGCTAGGCACATGAGGGCTGGCGCAATGCGGGCAATTCATACGTACTAAACGTTGCGCCCAAATGCCATTAAGTGCAGAAACGAAGGCATACGGATCGATGCCCATGTGGGTGAAGCGACCAAATACGTCAAACACATTATTCGCATGCACCGTGGTCAAGACCAAGTGACCAGTCAGCGCAGACTGTACGGCAATTTCCGCTGTTTCGCGGTCGCGAATTTCACCGACCATAATTTTGTCCGGGTCATGCCGCAAGATGGAGCGCAAGCCCTTGGCAAAAGTCAGGCCTTTTTTTTCATTTACCGGGATTTGTAAAATTCCAGGTAACTGATATTCAACCGGATCTTCGATGGTGATGATTTTTTCGCGGCCATTATGAATTTCAGTTAATGCCGCATACAGAGTTGTGGTTTTACCAGATCCAGTTGGGCCGGTGACTAGCAACATGCCATACGCTTCTTGCGCTAAGGCTCGCAAACTAACCAGCGACGCCATATCAAAGCCCAGCGATTCTAGTGTCAGCGCGCCATAGGCTTCTATCATGGCGCGCTTATCGAGTATCCGTATCACTGCATCCTCGCCATGAATACTCGGCATGATGGAGACGCGCAAGTCGATCTCACGTCCACCAGTTTCTACCCTAAAGCTGCCGTCCTGCGGTACCCGTCTTTCGGCGATATCAAGTTCCGCCAGCACTTTCAGGCGTGAGATAACTTGTTCGGCTAGCTCCACACCATTGACTGAGGTGGCGTGATCTAGCACACCGTCAACCCTATATTTAACCGCTAAACCGGCCGACGTGCTTTCCAGGTGAATGTCAGAAGCACTTGCTTTTAAGGCGTCATACAAAGTTGAATTGACTAGCTTGACAGCTGGGCTAGCCGCCTCTGACACCGAGGCAAATGATAGATTAGCCGCGGTTTTGTGATCGCGCTTCGTATCGATGGCACCTGGCAATAAATTATCGACCGCACGTGCCGATTCCTCCTGCTTGGAAAGATAGGCCTGAATGTCAGACTGCAAGGCTAATTTTATTGGAAGTGCTTGTCGGATACTCGCATTGGCACGATGACTCAGCCAGGTCTGCAAATCAAGATCAAAAGGATCTGCGATCACTGCGATGACGATTTGATCGACATCGCGTAACAATACACAGTGGCGCGCCATCGCTAGTGATAGCGGGAGCAAATCAAAAGCCGGCTTTAAACCCAGCATATCTGCCGTTTCCAATACTGCTAAGCCAAATGGCAGTGCCAGTCCCTTTACTATTTGACGCGGATCATTGCCACTCAATTCCTCTAATTCTGTGATCAAGGGACGTTGTGATATTTGACTTTGAGTGCGGGCACGTGCCAGTAATGCTGCATCAATCGTCATTCCCTGGCCCATCATGACATGTCTCCGGCCAGATCAAAAATCGGCATATACAGCAAGACCACGATGGCACCAACGATCAAGCCTATCGCGGCCATTAATAGAGGTTCAAACGTGCGTGTAAACCTATCTATCCAGCGACTGATTTCGCCATCGTAAAATGCTGCCGATTGTGTCAACATAGGTCCCATGTCGCCGGTACGTTCTCCCACGCGTAACATGCGTAATGAAATTGGCGTAGTCAGTTTATTTTCCTCAAAGGCGATCGACAGCGACATGCCTGACTCTATCATGCTGCGGGCGTTGTTTAAGCCGACTCTGACCGTCGGCGTAACCATATCCTGCACCGTGCTAATCGCCTGCACGATAGGGATGCCGCCTTCTATCAACATGCCCAAGGTCAGATACAGACGGGATAATTGATAGACATGCACGCGCTCACCAACGCCAGGCAATTTGGCTAAAATACGGGCAATGCCACCTTGCGCCAGCATACGACGTACCAATACAAAGCCGAGGCTAAGGATGCCGACTATCGCCGCAAATAAGAGCGCACCGTGATTCGCGGCAAATTGCCCCCAGCTCAACAATAATTGCGACATCCACGGCAAATTACGTCCGGCACCTTGATACACTTCGGCAAAGCGTGGCACTACATAGGTGATCAGGAAGGCACTGACACCGCCCCCTACACCGAGCAAAATCATAGGATAAATTGCGGCACTGATGATTTTTCCGCGCACGATATCGATGCGTTGCTGATAGTCGATAAAGCGGGTAAGTGAACGCGGAAGATCACTGGTGCCCTCAGCGGCTTTGACTATACCTACATATAAAGGCGGGAACAGATTAGCTTGTTCAGCTAACACTGCGGAGAAGCGTTTGCCCTCGCGCAAACCAGCTAACAAGCGTCCCAATACCGAGTGCGTGGCGGCGTTGGCTTCTTTTTCTTGTAAGGCTTCGAGTGCTTCAACCACGCCTAATCCTGCGCTCAATAGTGCCAATAATTCTTGACTGAACAGCACTAGGGAAAGCGTGCTTTTGGGTTGGCCGCTGCGTCCTTTGCGCCAACTAGCCTGTGCAGGATTGATCGCGCTAACGAATAGACCACGGGCCTCAAGTTGGCGGCGCGCATCGGCCTCGTCAACTGCTTCGATAGTCAATAGGGATATCACTAAATCGGGCGCTAAGGCTCGAACATCGTACCGCATGGCGCTTAACTCATCTTAGGGTGAACAGTGGCAATTAGTTGCTGATATCGGCGTCTTCACCGCTACCGCCAGGCTGACCATCGCGTCCAAAGGAGACGATTTCAAAATCAGATTTAGCTCCCGGCGAACGGTAAATATAGGGATGCCCCCAAGGATCTGGTGGAACAGCTTTTTTAAGGTAAGGGCCATTCCATTTCGCGGCATTGGCTGCCGGTGCGCTCAGTAAGGCGCCTAAACCTTCTTCACTATTTGGATAATGACCAAGATCTAAACGATAGGTGTCTAAGGATTTTTCGAAAGCCTCGATTTGGGCTTTGGCAATCGTCACTTCAGATTTACCTAATTGTGAGAAATACTTTGGGCCTACGTAAGCCGCTAACAAACCGATAATTACGATAACAACCAGTAATTCTAATAGGGTAAAACCCTCATGTTTAGTCTTCGATTGCAAGTTCTTGTTGTCGCTATTTTTTACTTCACGCATTAGACCTATTCTCCCGAAATTTTGCTTAGCTTTTACTCATTTTTGTTTTTTGAACGTGTCTGGCAAGTCAGCAAAAATTGTTTATGAGCGCTATTTTATGTGCGAAAGATTAACACGCAGTTTCAAATTTCGTCGGAGTTTATTTAAAAATTTTTCTCGATTGACTTATTTCTGCACAGAATATTGCTGCACATAAATTATGCAATTGCAGCAATTTCCGCACACCAACAAGAGCACAAAATTCGCAAAAATTTTTCGCTTTTTGGAAGAAATTTTCCACATTAATTTGCATAAAAATTCATCTATGAAGTGCCGAATTTAATTTGGGCTTGAGTGATATTTGGTAAATTATTGTTGATAAAATAATTTCCACATCGCGTAATTGAATTGTTATATTTAACAGCAACTTGGAACGAAACTCGGTCCAGGAGGAAAATTTTAAAAATAATTTGAGATGAGGACTGAGCATGAAACAGCTACTAAAAACTAGCATTGCCGCCGTTGCTTTGACTTGCTTAAGCGTTGGTGTCGCGCACGCGAGCATGTTTACCACTGTCGATTTTGAGACCCAGCAAGACGGCCCCTTCGTCTTTCATGGCGATCATAAAAACGCAGGTCAATTCTGGACCGAAAGTTACGGCGTTGGCAGGACCGACGGCGACCTGATTGGTGCTTTCATCGACGGTAGCAATCAAGGCGACATTTGTGCCGATGGACTGCGCTGCCCGCAAAATAACCAGAGCAATTATTACGGGACTTTGAACGATGGTTATGTCTATCTCGGCCGTGAAGACAATCAACGATTTCAATTAAAAAGTTTGTTAGCGAGCACCATCGGGGTAGGCGATACTTTACCTGCTAGTAGTTTTATTCGAGTTAAAGGATATCAAGGTGCTAATGCCATAGAAACAGATATATTGTTATCTGGCTTAAGTAATGGTGAATACAATTTCACGACTTTGACCTTGAACGACAGTTTCGCAGGCATCTATTTCGACTACGTGCGTTTCCTTGGCTTTTCCTGTACTAACGCCAATTACAGTGGTTGCACCAACGGCAATAGTAAAGTCAATTTTGCCTTGGATAATATTCTCACCGCAACGGTTCCTGAGCCTTCAAGCTGGTTGTTAATGGGCTTGGGCATGCTGGGAATTGCCGGCCTGCGTCGTCGCAACACTGTATAAAAATTAGATCAGTCCTCTACACTCTCAAGGATCAAGAATATGAAACTTCGCCCAATTTCTTTGGCCGCGATGCTGCTGCTTTCCGGTTTTTCCGCCAGCACCTACGCGCAAGAAGCACGTCGTCCTTATATCGTACAACTACAAGCTCAACCAACCGCCAGTTATGCCGGCGGCGTGGCCAATTTAGCGCCAACTCAGGCAACTTCCGGTAGCCGTATTAATTTTGAATCTGTCGATGTACAGAATTATGTGCGCTATCTGGGTGACCAGCAAAATCTGGTGACTTCAACTATCGCCAATGCAGAAATTCTGGCGTCCTACAACACGGTACTCAATGGTTTTGCCGCCATGTTGACGGATGCCGAGGTCCAGAGTCTGCAAAATAATCCTAATGTTCTTAGTGTGCAGGCAAACGAAATGCGCCAGCTACAGACCATTACGACCACGAGCTTTTTAGGTTTAGATGCAGCCAATGGTATGTGGTCGCAGCTTGGTGGTCGCAATATGTCGGGCGAAGGCATGGTGGTTGGTATTATCGATGGCGGTATCTGGCCAGAAAATACCGCATTTGCTGATCGCGTTGATGCCAATGGTGTTCCTACCCATGATGCTGGCGGTACCCAAGTTTTTGGCCCTGCACCTGCAAGCTACAAAGGTGCATGCGATAGCGGCCTGGGCTTCGATCCAGCCAAACATTGTAATAATAAATTGGTCGGCGCGCATGCCTACGCTAGCGGCATGAAGGCCAGCAACCCGACTTTTCACTGGACCGAATTTCTCGATTCTCCACGTGATTCCGTCGGTGGCACTGTAGGCCACGGAGGTCATGGTGATCATACAGCCTCTACTGTCGCTGGCAACTGGGGGGCGACTGCGGTCATCAGTGGCGTCCCTATGGGGATCGCGACAGGGATGGCGCCACGCGCCCGTATTGCTGCGTACAAAGTATGCTGGACCTTTGTCGATGCCACCGCCACTGATGGCACTGGCAGCAAAAATAGTTGTACCAGTATCGATATCGTGAGTGCGATTGATCAGGCAGTTAAAGATGGTGTGAACGTGATTAACTTCTCCATCAGTGGTGGTGAAAGCGTCAATGACTTGGCGGAACAGGCATTCTTGCGTGCTGCCAATGCAGGTGTTTTTGTTGCCGCATCGGCTGGGAATAGCGGACCAGATAACCAGGTGGCGCATATCAGCCCTTGGCTGACTACTGTTGCGGCATCTACACATGATCGCAGCTTGAAGAGTTCAGTCACTTTAGGTAACGGCGCGAAGTATTCTGGTGCGAGTTTCAATACCGTTGATTTAGCTGCGTCTCCTATGATACGGGCAGAAGACGCAGGCCTGGCAGGTGCTGATGCTACTGAATTAAAACTATGTTTTAGTAACAGTGTTGTGTCTCCTGGCACGCCACTGTTGGATCCCGCAAAGGTCGCTGGTAAAGTAGTGACCTGCACGCGTGGTACCAATGCCCGTGTCGACAAGAGTTTGGCAGTGTTAAATGCTGGTGGTGTCGGTATGGTGCTGGTCGATAATGGTGCTGGCTTGGTCGCCGAAGTGCATTCAGTGCCGACTGTGCACGTCAGCGTTGCCGATGGCGCACTGATCAAAACCTACGCAACTACGGCTTCCGCCAATGCAGCAATATCAAAATTTGGCGTAGTCAAGGTGCCAGCACCTATCATGGCGGGCTTTTCCTCACGTGGTCCGAATCGGTTTGATGGTAATCAACTTAAGCCTGACATCACCGGTCCTGGTGTCGATATCATTGCCAATGTAACTCCTGGCATGACTGAGGCAGAGAGAAATGCGATTGCCGATGGCAGCGCCGCTGGAGCTCCAGCTTGGGCGTCCTATCAAGGTACGTCTATGTCGTCTCCGCATATTGCGGGTATCGCGACGCTGTTGCGCCAACAGCACCCGACTTGGTCACCTGCGGCTGTTAAGTCCGCCATGATGACAACGTCTACTCCTACCTTGGATGACGGCCTGATCGGTATGCAAAATGGTAAATTGCCATGGTCACAAGGCGCAGGTCATGTGAATCCAAATGGCGCGGCCAATCCAGGTTTAGTGTATGACTTGGGTAAAAACGATTACATCAAATATCAATGTAAGGTAAATAAAGCGGCAGTCGTTCCAGCCTCTGACTGTACCACTATTGGTACTTTGAATGAGACCTACAACCTCAACTTACCTTCATTAACTGTCGGTAACGTAGTCGGCCCTACAACCATGACGCGTGAAGTGACCAACGTCAGCGATACTGCGGCAACTTACAATGCGGTAGCGAGTTTGCCAGGGTTTAATGTATTGGTGACGCCTTCAACTTTGAATTTGGCAGCGGGTGCAAAGGCTGCATTTACGGTTAAGATCACACCCGTTACCGCAGTCGAAAACGTCTGGGCATATGGTGCCTTGACTTGGTCGGATGCAGCAGGTCACGTGGTTCGTAGTCCACTCAGTGCCTTGGTTGGAAAGGCGATTTCAGCTCCAGCTGAACTCACTAGCGACAAAGTGTCTGGCAGCAAGTTGTTTGCCATTAAGACTGGCTTCACAGGTTTGATGGGAACAGCGAAAGGTGGCTTGAAAGCTGCAACTTTAGGTGACTCCGTTACTCTGGCACCAGGCGCTTTGACCAGTGCACAATTGAAGGCGGCATGTGTTGCAGGCAGCGATACCGCATCGACTAAGGTGCATAATTTTGCTATCCCAGCCAATACAGTAGCGGCACGCTTCTCTTTGCGTAATCAGGATACTAGTAACCCAGGCGCTGATGATTTCGACATGATGTTGTTGAAACCTGATGGTAGTTACGTCTATTCTGGCAATGATGGATCTGCAGAACAGGTACAAGTCGCTAGCCCGGCAGCAGGTAATTATAAAGTCTGTGTAACTGCCTACGGAACGGCAACTGGTAACCCAGATATGAGCTACCGCATGTCTAACTGGGTCGTGACGACAGGCGATACTGGTGGCAATTTCAGCTTGGCAGCTCCAAGTAAGGTGGTTTCCGGTGCGAATGCGACTGTCGGCATGAGCTGGTCTGGTTTGGCAACGAATCAACGTTACTTGGCGGCCGGGCAGTTTAAAGATGCTGGTGGTAACGTGCAGGCGACTACTATCCTGCGAATAGAAACGGGTGCAGTAGCTCCAACTGCAGTTGGCGAGCGTAGTGATACTAGAATTAGCAAGTAAGTATTTCTACAGCATTAACTGCGGCAGTCTAGATCCTTGATTCAGACTGCAATAACAAAGGCTGCAATTTTAAAATTGCAGCCTTTTTCTATTTTTCCTTCCCAAGCATTTCATTTTGCAATGTTTACGCCTTCTAAACCTAATTGACATGTACCCATAGTCGGCTTTTCTGCCGGAAACTGACAATAAGCACCGGGGTCTTTGATCGCCATGCAGTTGCTGATTTCTCCGGATGCCTTGATTTGCGCTTCACGCAAGCTGCGATAGCGCTGGCTAAGCGAGTTTAATAACTCTGCGTTGGTAGCAAGGTTAGACCATGCAAGATAGAGCTCGGGGCCACCGCATGCTTTCAGCCCTATCCCTATGGTTTTGCATTGTTGCTGATCATCGCAGGCGGCTTTGGCTATGTTGTCGCGGATCTGCTGCAGCAATTGCAAGGCCTCAGTCTTGTCATTGGCCTGTGACGCAGTGGCAAAAAAAATGCTACTGATAATAAAAATTTTAGCAAGCGCTCTCATGATGGAGTTCTCCGTATTTGCAACAGTTTTTAGAAATTTCACGCTTCGTTATTGTTGGCGTTGCATCAAGCAAATTTGGCTTGTATAGTAAGTTCCAGTGTGATGCTTGCCGAGGCAAAATATGTTGTGAATCGGCATCGAGTGAGGCCTATAAATCGATTATTGATTGTCTTCTTAATCATACTGTCATGCAAGGATGTTAAAATAAAAAATATTTAAAAAATATGTAAATTAAGCATTTTTTATCTAAAACCCCTCGCTCTAGCAGCAAACTCGGAGTTTCAATGTTGCGAATCGCAAATCACCATGTCTCTAAAATTACCTTTAGCTTATTGATATTTGAGTTTTGTATTTCGCTGGGCGCTGTCTATTTGGGTGCCATGGTCAGGATGCTAGATCATAGTTACCCTTCGTTTGTCGGCATAGAGCACTTTTTCTTTACTGCAGTCACCTTTGCGCTGACTGTGGTTTTTAGCCTCAGTGCCTTGGGCATGTATCAAATTAATTTTCGCGAGGGAATACGCAATACTTTTTTGCGTTTAATGCCGGCATTCGCGTTGGCCTTGACCATGATCACGATGCTGTTTTATGTATTTCCCGATCTGTATTTAGGTCGTGGGGTGATGGGGCTGGTCTTTGTATTTTCCGCTAGCGGGGTGTTGTTGGGTCGGGTACTGTTTTTTAAAACATCCGAATCTAGCTTGTTGAAATCACGCATTATATTTTTAGGTACAGGCAAACTCGCGCAAGAATGCCATGCACTGGCCTTGAGTAATACTGCTCACCATGACTATGACATCATAGGTTTTGTACCTGTGGCGAACGAAGAGACTTGCGTGCTTGCCAAGTACATACTGCCACACTCGGAAGGTATCGTTGCTCTGGCAGCAAAACATCAGGCCGATGAAATTGTGGTGGCGGTACAAAACCGTCGCGGCGCTCAATTTCCTATACAAGACCTATTAGATTGCAAATTGAATGGCGTCAAAGTCATCGATGCGGCGGCTTTTTTTGAGCGCGAGGCCTGCCAGATTCGGGTGGAATCTTTACAGCCAGGTTGGCTGGTATTTGGCGAAGGTTTCAATCAAAGTTTTTCACGTAAATTTAGCAAGCAAATCTTCGATCTGGTGGTGAGTGCTTTTTTATTTGTATTGACCTTGCCGCTCATGATTTTTACTGCCAGCCTGATTGTTCTGGAAGATCGCGGACCCATTTTTTATCGACAAGAGCGGGTAGGAAAAAATGGCCAAACATATAGTGTACTGAAATTTCGCAGTATGGGAATCAGTGCCGAGCAAGCCAATACCCCACAATGGGCGACTAGCAATGACCCCCGCACCACGCGGGTAGGTAGTGTGATACGTAAATTGCGTATCGATGAATTGCCACAAATTATTAACGTCTTAAAAGGCGAGATGAGCTTCGTTGGGCCGCGCCCAGAACGCCCATTTTTTGTCGAGCAACTCTGCAAAGAAGTTCCTTTTTACAATATGCGGCACAGTATTAAACCTGGCATTACTGGCATGGCACAAGTGCGTTACGCCTATGGCGCTTCGGTAGAGGATGCACTGCAAAAACTGCAATACGATCTTTACTACGTGAAAAACAATAGTCTGTTTTTGGATGTTTTAATTCTTTTGGAAACAGTACAAGTTGTATTGCTGGGGAAAGGTGCGCGATGAAATTGCTCACTTCTCGTCTGACTTCATCAGAAAGTAGTCCGGATGTTCATTAGCGTTGCGGTTCTAAGTTATGCCATCGCAGCGGTGGCATTTGCACTTCTTTCCCTGCTTTTGCTCACCAAATGGCGCGGTAGATTGCATTGGTTGTCGATGACAGCTGCTTGCTTACTGACCGCGGTCTGGGCTGCAAGTCTCGCTTCGCATGCCTATTTAGAAATCCCCCTAAGCGTCTTGGCGCATACGCTTGAGTTCGCGCGTAGTGCGGCGTGGGTAATTTTTTTACTTATTTTGTTAGATCCACCGCAAGAAATTCGGCTTTCTGCGCTAGCCAATGCCAAGCCTCATGTCTTGGTGATCTGTGGATTTTTAATCCTACAATTATTTGCCACGCTGCTGCGCGAACTTGCTCTACCTGATTTTCTCAAGACGATTCTTAATCTATTGGGTGAGACCAATGGGCGCGTGGTGATGTCGGTAATTGGTATGTTGCTGGTCGAGCAGTTCTTTAGAAACACCTCAGAAAAAGGACGTTGGGGTATCAAATTTGCGTGTCTCGGCATAGGTGGATTGTTTGTCTACGATTTCTATCTGTATAGCGACGCCATGCTGTTCCGTAAGGTGAATGTAGAGATATGGGCCGCGCGCGGCATCGTTGATGCTATCACCGTGCCGCTCTTGGCGATTTCGATTGCGCGTAATCCTAAATGGTCGCAGGGCATCCTGGTATCGCGCCGGATCTTATTTCATTCTGCGACCTTGCTCGGTGCCGCTTTTTATCTATTAGCGATGGCCGCCGCTGGTTATTATTTGCGTTATTTTGGCGGTAACTGGGGCTTCGTGATGCAGGTCGCCTTTTTGTTTGGTGCCGTGGTTCTGTTGGTTGTATTGATATTCTCTGGATCGGTACGCTCTTGGTTGAAAGTCTTTATAAGTAAACATTTTTACAATTATAATTATGACTATAGAGAAGAGTGGATACGGTTTACCCGCACGCTCGCTATGCCTGGGCCAGATCTGGGAGAACGGGCCATCCGTGCGCTGGCGGAATTAGTCGAGAGCCCGGCGGCGGCCTTGTTTGTGGTGCGGGAATCCAGCTTTTGCGAAGCATCGAGTCAATGGAATATGCAGCTAAACGACAGTGCCGAGCCTATGACTAGCGGTTTTTGTCGCTTACTGGAAGAGAAGCAATGGGTGATCGATCTTAGCGATGTAGATTTTGGCTCTGAAACCTATGAGGCGGTTATTATCCCGACTTGGTTGACGGCCTATGATAAAGCCTGGCTAGTCTTGCCATTAATTTTGCACGGTAAATTATTTGGCTTTGTGGTGTTGGCCAAGGCCAGAAGTGCGCTTAAGCTGAATTGGGAAATCCTCGATTTATTGAAAATAGCGGGTAGCCAGGCCGCCAGTTATCTGGCTCAGCAGGATTCAGCCAATGCACTGATGGTGGCAAGACAGTTTGAATCGTTTAACCGTATGTCTACCTTCATGGTGCACGATCTTAAGAATCTGGTGGCGCAATTATCCTTGTTGCTGTCGAATGCAGAGAAGCATAAGAATAATCCTGAATTTCAGCAAGACATGCTCGATACCATAGAGCATTCTGTACAAAAAATGAAAGTCCTGCTGCAAAAGCTCAGCCGTGGCGCCAGCACCGAAGAGCGTAGTGGCATCTTTTTGGATCAATTATTAGCCCAGGTGGTGGAATCAAAAGCACCCTACACACCGAAGCCAGTTTTGGAAATTTTAGAAAAAAATCTCTGCATCAAGGCCGACTGGGGACGGCTAGAGAGA
This sequence comes from Undibacterium parvum, assembly GCF_003955735.1. Lineage (NCBI taxonomy): Bacteria > Pseudomonadati > Pseudomonadota > Betaproteobacteria > Burkholderiales > Oxalobacteraceae > Neoundibacterium > Neoundibacterium parvum. Next base: position 2,416,243 of record NZ_CP034464.1, read on the forward strand.
GTCATAGGACACATAGTACAAAACGCCATCGAAGCCACAGCCAAAGATGGTGAAGTCAGAGTGATCTTGCGGCAAGACGCGAATAATGCAATTGTCGAGATTCGCGACACCGGAGTGGGGATGACAGAAGAATTTATCCAGGAAAAATTGTTTAGTCCTTTTGTTTCTACCAAGCTAGCGGGCATGGGTATCGGGGTATTTGAAACTAAGGAATATGTGCAGGAATTAGGTGGTACGCTGGAAGTGAGTAGCCAACCCTCAAAAGGAAGCACATTCAAGTTAGTCTTGTCGCTATTTGAGCCGGAGCAGAAAGCCGCTTAATGAAACATACACCACAAAAGGTTACGCTGTGAGCCAGGAAAAAAAGACATTGTTGATCATTGAAGACGATCTGGGATTGCAGAAGCAATTGCGCTGGAGCTTCGATGCCTACGAGGTATTGGTGGCCGGTGACCGAGAGTCTGCTTTAGCCCATGTGCGCAGGCATGAGCCGGCGGTGGTGACCATGGATCTGGGCTTGCCGCCAGATCCGGATGGCGCGACCGAAGGTTTGGCTATCTTGCAGCAAATTTTGGCGCTGGCACCGGATACCAAAATCATCGTTTTATCCGGCAACCAGGAGCGCGATAATGCAGTCAAGGCGATCGCTCTGGGAGCCTACGATTTCCATCAAAAACCGTTTGATCCTACCTTGTTAGGCTTGGTCATAGAGCGCGCTTTTTTCTTGCATCAACTACAGCTAGAGAATCGTCGCATGTTGCAAATTCAATCGTCATCGCCCATGTCTGGTGTCATCAGTCGCGACCCCGGCATGTTGAAAGTCTGTCGCAACATAGAAAAAGTCGCGCCGTCTTCGGCCTCAGTGATGTTGTTGGGCAATAGCGGCACCGGCAAAGAAGTCTTGGCGCGCGCCCTGCATCAGCTTAGCCCACGTGAGAATAAGCGCTTCATGGCGATCAATTGCGCGGCCATTCCCGAAAATTTATTGGAGAGTGAGCTGTTCGGTTACGAGAAAGGCGCGTTCACGGGAGCAGTTAAACAGAATCTAGGCAAAATCGAATTAGCCAATGAGGGTACGTTTTTCCTTGATGAGGTCGGCGATTTACCCATGTCACTGCAGGCTAAATTACTGCGTTTTTTGCAGGAGCGGGTGGTCGAGCGCATCGGTGGTCATAAGGAAATTCCTGTCGATGTGCGCATCGTCTGCGCGACTCATCAAAATTTGAAAGAATTGGCCAGCACCGGACGTTTCAGGGAAGATTTGTATTATCGCCTCAGCGAAATAGTCATCAATATCCCGCCCTTATCTGAACGCATCGGTGATGCAGCCTTGCTGGCGCATCATTTTAAAAATAAATTCAATGCCAAAGAGGGCCGTTCTGGCCTCAGCTTCAATAAAGAGGCGATGGCCTTAATCGAAAGCCATAGCTGGCCGGGCAATGTACGCGAGATGGAAAACTGTATCAAACGCGCAGTCATCATGGCAGACGGGCCGCAAATTACCGCTGATGATCTGGGTTTGTCAACGTTGCCGGTAGAAGAAGAGGCGATCAATTTGCGCCAGATCCGCGATGAAGCCGAGCATAAAGCCGTACTTAAAGCGCTGGCCAGGGTAGATGGGAATATGGTCAAGGCAGCCGAATTGCTCGGTATTAGCCGTCCCACCCTATACGATTTGATGAACCGGCACGCCATAAAATAGGCGCTTGCCAAGACCAAAAATGCCAGATTTATTTCATACACTGTTAACGGATAGCTGCGCAAAAACACCGCAGGCGCCAGCCTTGCGTTATCAATCTAAGGACACCGATTACGCCAGCCTGCTGCGCCAGGTCAAGCAACTGGCCAGCGGCTATCTAAATCAAGGAATAGCGCGCTCTGAGCGCATCGCAATTTATCTGGAGAAACGGCCGGAAGCGGTAATCGCCATGTTCGCCGCCTCTGCTGCGAGTGCCGCCTTTGTTCCTGTCAATCCACTCCTGAAAGCCGAGCAAGTGGCGTATATCCTGGCCGACTGCAATGTAAAAATTTTAGTCACTTCGGCGCAGCGTTTGCGTAGCCTGACTCAGGTATTGGCGGCCTGCCCCGACTTACACAGCGTCATCGTGCTCGATACCGAAACCGTCGACCAGTTAAAGCTAGCTGCCACTATCCAGTGCTTGACTTGGACGCAGGCATTGGCCGCAGCTGAGCTGGCACCGGCTGCCGCGCCTTGTATTGATGTCGATATGGCGGCCATCTTATATACCTCGGGCAGTACCGGCAAACCCAAAGGCGTGGTGCTGTCGCATCGCAATTTATTGGCGGGTGCGGCGAGTGTTGCCGGCTACCTTCACAATCAAAGCAGCGACCGCATACTCGCCGTTTTACCGCTCAGTTTTGATTACGGATTGAGTCAGGTAACGACCGCATTGAGCGTCGGTGCCTGCGTGGTTTTGATGAATTATCTGATGCCGCAAGACATAGTGCGCGCAGTCGCAAGCGAAAATATTACCGGACTAGCCGCAGTGCCGCCGCTATGGCTACTGTTGGCGCAGCAAAAATGGCCGGCTGTCAGTGCTTTGCGCTACCTGACTAATTCGGGTGGTGCCATGCCTAAAACTACCCTAGAGGCTTTGCGGGCGCTGTTTCCGTCTGCGAAAATCTATCTAATGTACGGCCTCACCGAGGCCTTTCGTTCTAGTTACCTCGATCCTGAAGAGCTGGATGCCCGACCAGACTCGATAGGTAAGGCGATACCCGGGGCAGAGTTAATCGTGATGAATCAACAGGGCCAGGTATGCGCTGCTAATGAAGCTGGAGAATTGGTGCATCGTGGCGCGCTGGTGGCTTTGGGTTACTGGAACGATGTAGAGAAAACGGTGGAACGATTCCGCCCCCTGCCGCCACGTTTGGCTGGCCTGCCTTTGCCAGAAATCGCGGTTTGGTCGGGCGATACGGTACGCATGGATGAACAAGGTTACCTGTATTTTATCGGTCGCGAAGATGACATGATCAAGGTTTCTGGTTACCGCATCAGCCCTAGCGAAGTCGAAGAGGTGGTGGCTGACTATCTTGCTTTGAATGAACTGGCCGCGGTCGGTGTGCCACACCCGCAATTGGGGCAGGCGATCGTGCTGGTGCTCAAGCAAAATGCCCAACAGAGCTTGCAGGCGGAGGCGATCAGACAGCATTGCCAGCAAAAATTACCAGGCTATATGCAGCCGGCGCATATACAGATCGTGGCAGAAAATTTACCGCGCAATGCGAATGGAAAAATAGACAGAAAATCCCTGCAAGCGCAGTTTCAGAATATTTTTATTGCTAGCGAGCAGGCATGAGGATGCACAACTACGCCCAAGCAAATTTAACAACAGGCAGGCCGCTGGCGCAGTATCCATGCGCCTTTCCAGCCTATCTGCCCGCAAAGCCGCATGGGGATTGCGGCTTGAGCCTGCTGCCTTATCGCTTCTTAGTTCGGTCTCTTAGTTCAGTCTCTCAGTTCAGCAATCTCACCTCAGCAATCTCACCTCAGCCGCCACGGATAGCGCATGCCCACTATGAATAAACCACAGCATGCGCCACTCACGCAGTTTGCAGTCCAGGACGGCTGCTTGCAAGTCGCTGGTATCCCTTTGACACGGCTGGCGCTGCGGGTAGGCAGTACGCCGTTCTATGCTTTCGATAGAGCATTGCTGGATGCGCGTATTGTGCAGCTACGTCAAATCCTCCCGGGTGGTCTGCAGCTGCATTATTCGATTAAGGCCAATCCTATGTCGGCGCTAGTGCAGCACATGGCTGGCCTGGTCGATGGCCTTGATGTCGCTTCTGGCGGCGAACTAAAGTGTGCGTTGGATACTGGTATGCCAACCGAACACATCAGTTTCGCCGGGCCTGGCAAAACCGATGCCGAGTTGAGTCAGGCCGTGGCGGCGCAAGTGCTGATCCATCTCGAATCTTCTTCAGAATTAGAACGTCTGAACCACATTGCGATCGCGCTGGGCATGCGTCCCAAAGTAGTCCTGCGTATCAATCCAGATTTCGAATTGAAGTCGTCTGGGATGAAGATGAGCGGCGGTTCTAAGCCCTTCGGTGTCGATGCCGAGCAAGCGCCGCAACTATTGCAACGCATAGGCACACTGAACATGGATTTTTACGGCTTGCAAATTTTTTGTGGCTCACAAAATCTGAAGGCGCAAGCCATCATAGAGGCGCATGCGAACACCTTTCAACTGGCCTTGAAACTGGCGGAATATGCGCCGCGTCCTTTGCGTTTGCTCAATATCGGGGGCGGCTTTGGTATCCCGTATTTCCCTGGTGAAACCGCACTTGAATTGCATAGCATTGCCGACCATTTGCAACTATGGATGCAACGCTTGGCAAACGAGCTGCCGGCGGCCGCGGTGGTGTTAGAACTTGGTCGATATTTAGTCGGCGAGGCCGGCATTTATGTCGCCAAAGTGATCGATAAAAAAGTCTCGCGCGGACAAATTTTTTTAGTGACCGATGGCGGCATGCATCACCACCTGGCTGCCTCCGGTAATTTGGGTCAAGTCATACGCAAGAATTATCCAGTCGCGATCGGCAATAAAATGGCTGCAGAGAATAAGGAATTGGTCAACGTGGTCGGCCCGCTGTGTACACCTTTGGATATTTTGGCCGATCAAATGCTACTGCCTGTGGCCGAAGTCGGCGACTTGCTGGTGGTATTCCAGTCCGGTGCCTATGGATTAAGCGCCAGCCCTAGCCAATTTTTAAGTCATAGAGCTGCGCTGGAGGTTCTGGTTTAGCGCGGCAATGTGCTGGAAGCCACGGCTAAGTCCTAAATATGATGCAAAAAATACCAAAGTTCATTACACTGCAAAGTCTGGGTGCTGCTACTAAAACAGGTCTTTTTTAACGGAAATTTATTCCCTACACCATGAATAATTCATCGCTTCTGAAGTATGTTTTATGTACGACCCTGATGCTATCCTTTGCGCAAGCCGGATACGCGGTAGATTTCCCATCCCTAGTCAAAAATATCAAACCTTCTATCGTGGCGATCGCCACCTTTGAGAAAACCCGCGCACCGGCCGTTAGTTTTTCCGGCACTGGCTTTGTGGTGGGCGATGGTTTAACAGTTATTACCAACGCCCACGTGGTCAACGGCTCCTTAAAAGTGAGCACTGACAACGGCACCGAACCTAGTCTGGGTATCCTGGTCGCCAAAGGCGAGGGTACAGAATTTAGAAGCGCTACCATCATCGCGATTGATGAAGAACATGATCTGGCGAGACTGAGAGTCACCGGCAGCCCTTTACCGGCATTAGAGTTAGGCGAGGCCGACAGTGTGGTTGAAGGCCAGGCGATCGCGTTTACCGGATTTCCGCTGGCGATCAGTCTGGGTTTTCACCGCGCCACGCATAAGGGCACGGTCGCGGCGATTACGCCTATCGTCAAGCCTGCACAAGATTCACGTCGGCTCGACCCTAAAGTGGTGGCACAACTGCGACGTACACCGTATTCTGTATTTCAGCTCGATGCCACCGCCTATCCGGGCAATAGCGGCAGCCCGGTCTACGAGACAGAAACCGGACGCGTCATCGGCGTGATCAATATGGTGTTTGTCAAAGGACTCAAGGAAACCGCGATTACCAATCCTAGTGGCATCACTTATGCGATACCGGTTAATTATGTCCAAGAATTACTGCAAAAAAAGTAGGCCTTACGCAAAACCGCCCCAGCGTTGTTGTATCCGTCTTGCCGTACTAAAGTACTGTCTTCGACGCTACGCCTAGCTGGGACAATTTAGCGTAAGTCCTAAAAAGATGTAAAGCCAGGCCCGCGATATCGAAAATGATGTCGGTTTATTTTAATTTTATTCAGATGAGGATTTTATGACTATCGTAGGCGTGGTGGGACTGGGATATGTGGGCATGCCGCTGGCAGTAGAGTTCGGTAAAAAAATGACGACGATAGGCTTTGATCTATCGGCAAAAAAAATTGCCAGTTACCAAAAATTTATCGACCCGACCGGCGAACTGTCTACGCCCGAGTTAGAAGCGGCGCGCCACCTCAGCGTCAGTACCGATCCCAGCACTCTGGGGCAAGCCGATTACGTGGTGATCGCGGTGCCGACGCCAGTCGATCTGGCACATAATCCAGATTTCACTCCGCTCATCGGTGCCAGCGTTACCGTAGGCAAGCACATGAAGCGCGGCGCCATCGTGATCTACGAGTCGACCGTGTACCCGGGCGCGACTGAAGAAGTCTGCATCCCGGTATTGGAAAAACACTCTGGCTTGAAATGGAAAGAAGATTTTCATGTCGGGTTTTCACCCGAGCGGATTAATCCCGGCGACAAAGAACATACTTTAACCAGCATCTTAAAAATCGTCTCTGGCGATGATGCCGACACCCTAGATAAAATCGCCAAGCTGTACGAAACCATCATCCGCGCAGGCGTGCATAGAGCCACCAGCATCAAGGTGGCCGAAGCCGCCAAGGTCATAGAAAACACCCAGCGTGATTTGAATATCGCGCTGATGAACGAATTGGCGATTATTTTCGATATGATAGGCATCGATACGCTGGAAGTATTGCAGGCGGCCGGTACCAAATGGAATTTCCTGAACTTCCGTCCTGGTTTGGTAGGCGGCCATTGCATCGGTGTCGATCCGTATTACCTGACCCACAAGGCCGACATGCTGGGTTACCATCCGCAAGTGATCTTAGCCGGTCGTAGAATTAACGACGGCATGGCCAAGTTTATCGCTGAAAAAGTCGTCAAGGAAATCATCAAGGCCGGCCATCATGTGAAGGGTTGCGTGGTCAATGTGATGGGACTTACTTTCAAAGAAAATTGCCCGGATTTACGCAATTCTAAAGTGGCAGATATGATTTTTGAGCTGCAATCTTACGGCGTCGATGTGCACATCTACGATCCGCTGGCCGATAGCGCCGAGGCCGAGCATGAATATGGTCTGAAGCTAGAATCATGGGAAGATTTACCACTCGCCACGGTGACGATTGCCGCGGTTTCGCATGCAGAATTGATGGCGCGTCCCTTGTCCGACTACCAGGCTAAGTCAAGTGCCGATGCCTGCTTCGTCGACATCAAATCCAAATATGATCAAGCCGCCCTGCGCGCGGCGGGATTTACTGTCTGGCGTCTGTAATTTTCACCCGTATTAAACATGACTAAATTTGAAGATGTACAGCAAGCGCTACACACGCATCAAGCCACCTGGTTAATCACCGGCGTGGCTGGTTTCATTGGTTCAAATCTACTGGAAACTTTACTCAAGCTCAATCAGAAAGTGCGGGGGCTGGATAATTTTTCGACTGGCTATCAGCATAATCTGGATCAGGTGCAGGCTCTGGTGGGGCCAGACTTATTCAAGAATTTTCAGATGATAGTCGGTGACATCACCAACTTTAAAGATTGCCAGCTGGCCTGTCAGGGTGTCGATTACGTCTTGCATCATGCTGCGCTAGGCTCAGTCCCGCGCTCGCTGGAAGATCCTATCCTGACCAATGCGAATAACGTCACTGGCTACCTCAACATCATCACCGCTGCGCGCGATGCCAAGGTAAAACGCTTTGTGTACGCGGCATCGAGTTCCACTTATGGCGATCACCCTGGTCTACCCAAGGTCGAAGCGGTGATAGGCAAGCCTTTGTCACCTTATGCAGTCACCAAATACGTCAATGAACTATATGCCGACGTGTTTGCGCGTTGCTACGGTCTCGATACTATCGGTCTGCGTTATTTCAATGTGTTTGGTCCGCGCCAAGATCCAAATGGTGCGTACGCGGCAGTGATACCGCAATGGGTCGCGGCCTTGATTAAAAACCAGACTCTACGCGTCAATGGCGATGGTGAAACCACGCGTGATTTCTGTTTTATCGCCAACGTCGTACAAGCCAATCTGCTGGCTGCACTGAGTGACAATCCTGAAGCCGGCAACCAGGTTTATAACGTGGCACTCAACGATAGCACCAGCCTCAATCAGCTGTATCAAATGATGAAAGCCTTATTGATCGCCGATTTTCCGCATCTGGCACAGCATCATGCCACTTACGCACAATTTAGAAATGGCGACATCCGGCATTCTCAGGCCGATATCAGTAAAGCCAGGAAGCTGCTCGGTTATCAGCCCACGCATAGGGTAGACCAGGGTCTGCATGAAGCCATGCAATGGTATAAGCAGAATTTACTGAACCAGACTGAATAAGCTCATGCAGCGACAGTCAGAGGTTTTTTGATGCGTGCAGTGCGCGTTTTCATGCAGTTAGATAGTCTGCCTGAGGCATATCGAACTTTGATGTCGGAGGCGGAATCGGCATCGAATTTCTTTTCCAGCTACGCGTGGTTGCAGACTCTGCATGCACATTCACTGGGGGCGGAACACAGCTTGCGCCTGTATGGCTTGGAGAAAAATGGCCAGCCCTTGTTGTTGCTGCCGCTGTGCTTTAACTCCCACCAGCGCAGCGTTTTCCAGGCACCGGCTTTACTCGCCGCCTCTAATTACTATAGCTCACTGTTCAGCCTGATCCGCGCCTCTGAGCCAGCGGCGACCCAAGACGAACTGAATTTTTTGCTTCATCACATTGCGCAGGAAGTGCCGCGTTGGGGCAGTCTCGATCTGCATCCGCTGGCGCTGGAGGCCAGGCAATTACCCACGATGGAGATCGCCTGCCGTGCTGCGGGGATGGCAGTGCAGCGTTATTTTTGTTTTGGAAATTGGTATCTCAAACTCAACGGCCGCAGTTTTCCTGAGTATTTCGAGAGCCTGCCATCGCGCCTGAAGAACACCCTGAAAAAGAAGCAAAAGCAAGCCAGTAAAAATCACAATTTGCAGTTCAAGCTGGTGCAAACGCCAGCGCAATTAGTCACGGCGCAGGCCGCATATGAACAAGTCTATCGCGCCAGCTGGAAGCCCTCTGAAGCCCAACCTGAATTCATTGCAGCGCTGATGCTGCTGTGCGCCCAGCAAGGCAGCCTGCGCCTGGGCCTGGCCTATCTGGATGGACAGCCGGTCGCGGCCCAACTGTGGATCGTGCATCAAGCTAGCGCCTTGATTTATAAACTTGCCTACGATGAACGTCATGCACAACTCTCTATCGGTTCTCTGCTTACCTGCCACATGATGCAGCAGGTGATCGACGTTGATAGAGTGAGCGAAGTCGACTACCTGACCGGTGACGATGCGTATAAACAGGATTGGATGTCGGATAGGCGCGAACGCTGGGGTCTGCGCGCCTACAACTTGCGCAGCCCGGCTTCTGTGTTGGCGGCAGCCTGGCATCTAGGGCGCCAGCAACTCAAACGTCAGTTGCAGCGGGCGGCGGCCATTTTTAAAACATGATGCCGCTAACGCGCATATTCCATGCGGCTTTGCGGCCAGATAGGCTGGAGACCCGCATGGAATATGCGTGCTGGGCTTTGCTTAATCGGAAAAAGGAAAATGCGGAGTAAGGACGAGCTGATTTTGGAAATCAACAAAGATGAAATTTTGCAACAAATCACAGCTTTTTCGCAGGCGGTGAAAGTTTAATTTTCTGGCAATGTGGATGCCAGTGAAAAGTGGTGTAATCTTGAAAAACGTAGTGTTTGAATAAGAATTTCTGTGGTTTAGCCCGTCTTTATGTGAGTCAACAAGGATTAACTATGTCGAACAGCAATAAAAAATATTCGTCTATCGCCCTGCTTACCAGCACCCTGATATTGGCGCTGAGTTTAAGCGCCTGTAATAAGGCTCAGAGTACCGATAAGTTTTTGGCTGATGCTAAGCAATATCAGCAAAAAGGTGACAATAAGGCTGCCATCATTCAACTCAAGAACGCCTTGCAACAAGACGCGAACAATAAAGACGCACGCTTTTTACTCGGTACTATCTATCTGGAAACGGGCGACGCGCTGTCGGCAGAAAAAGAATTACAAAAGGCAGTCAGCCTGGGCGTCAGCCCCGCCACTGCTTTGCAGGGGCTTTCAAAAGCCAAGCTGATGCTGGGCAAGGCGCAACAAGTACTCGATGATACCGCGCAAGACCCACGCGCTAAAACTGATCCCGCCTTCATGAGTCTGCGCGGCAATGCATACATGGCTCTGGGCAAAAAACCAGAAATGAAAGACGCCTTCGAACAAGTCTTGAAAATAGATCCGAACTATCCCGATGCCTTGATCGGCCTGGCCTCGCTGGCCATCAGCGAAGGCGATATGGATGGGGCGCATAAGTATGCCGATATCGCAGTCAGTAAAAACCCAAAAAATAGTCGCGTGCTGATGTTTAAGGCCAATTTATTGAGGGCGCAAAGCAAATTTCCTGAAGCTCTGACCGCGTTTGATGATGCCGCCAAAGCCGAGACCGAAAATGGCGCCGCCTTTGTGGCAAAGGCTGAAATAGAAATCGGTCTGAAAAAATTTGAAGAGGCGCAGAAAGATATCTCTGCCGCGAAAAAAATTGGTGGCAATGCAGTACTGGTTTTTTACACTCAGGCTTTACTCGATTTCAGTCAGGAAAAATACACCGCTGCCTGGGAATCTCTGCAGCAAGTCCAAAAAATGGCGCCAGACTATCTGCCCGGCTTACTTTTGTCTGGTTCGGTACAAATGGCGATGGGCGCGTATCCACAAGCCGAAAGGTTTTTGCGCAAGTACCTAGAGAAAAATCCGAATAATCTGTACGCCCAAAAGCTCTTGATTAGCAGTGTGATGAAGGGCGGCGACAGCAAAGCGGCACTGGCCTTGATCGAGCCGCTACTACTCACGCAAAAACAGGATAGCCAGTTATTTGCACTGGCCGGCGAATCCTATATGCAGCAAAAAAACTTCAACAAGGCCACCGAGTCTTTTGAAAAAGCCAGTGCCTTGGCACCTAAATCGGTTGAATATCACACCGCGCTGGGCCTGAGTAAGCTGAGTACGGGAGACAATGGTAGTGCTATCGCCGAGCTGGAAAAAGCCAAAGAGCTCGATGCTAAATCGAGTAACGCTGGGGTGCTGTTGATCATGACCCATATGCGCATGAAAGAAACCGATAAAGCACTGGCAGCGGCCAACGCGGCGGAGAAAGAGCAGGCTGGCAATCCAGTCATACAAAACCTCAAAGGCGCGATTTATCTGGAGAAAAAAGACCCGGTAAAAGCGCGCGCCAGTTTTGAAAAAGCCTTAAGCCTGCAAGCAAATTATTTCCCGTCTGTGCTAAACCTGGCACGCATGGATTATCAAGATAAAAAACCTGAGGCCGCCAGAAAACGCTTGGAGACGGTATTAGAGAAAGACAAGAAAAATCTGCAAGTCATTGTGGCGCTGGCCAATCTGGCGATCACAGAAAAGAAAGAAGCAGAAGCTAAAAAATGGCTAGTGCTAGGCACCACCGAGCATCCAGATAATCCTGGCATAGTGCAAATGCAAACGCAATATTTGATGTCATTAGGCGAAAAAGACAAGGCGCTCGATCTGGCCAAAAAAGCCCAGGCCAGCCACCCTAGCGAGCCAGATTTTATGGAATTACTGGCGATGACCAAGCTAGGCCTGGGCGACAAAGCCGGTGCCTTAGATAGCTATCAAAAACTGGCTGCGATGTTGCCCGGATCGGCAGCAAATCAATACAAGGTGGCCGGCGCGCATATGGCCTTGAATGACAACGCAGCCGCCATTGATGCCTTGAAAAAAACCTTGGGTATCGATCCGCATTATTTCGAGGCGCAATTGGCATTAGGCTCGCTCTTGGCTAAAAAAGGCAATCTCGATGAGGTGTTGACATTAAGCCGTCAGATTCAGAAAGATCATGAAAAATCACCGGCTGGTTTCATCATGGAAGGCGATGTATTAATGCAGCAGAAAAAAGCAACGGCTGCCTTACTAGCCTACGAGAAGGCCTATAAACTCAACCAGAACGGTAACCTAGTCATTAAGCTTCACGGTGCAATGGTGGCCGATGGCAAAGCCAAAGATGCAGATTTGCGCATCAATAAATGGCTCAAGGATCATCCTACTGATAATGAGACGCGCATGTATCTGGCCAACTACAATATGCCTAAGCAAAAAAGTAAGTTGGCGTATATAGAGCAACTACAACTGATCTTAAAAACTGCGCCTGAGAGCGTCATGGTCTTGAATAATCTGGCTTGGGCCTACGGCGAAGAGAAAGATCCGCGCGCTCTGGAATACGCCGAAAAAGCCAATAAATTGGCTGAAAACACCCCAGTGGTGATGGATACGCTGGGCTGGATACTGGTAGAGAAAGGCGATCTGGCACGCGGCCTGCCGCTACTGGAAAAAGCCAGCACCGGTATGCCTGAAGTGCTCGATGTACGCTATCACTACGCCATGGCGCTGCTCAAATCGGGCGATAAAACCAAGGCGCAAAAAGAACTGGAATTCATCGCCGCCAGCAAAAAACCTTTTGCCAAAATGGATGAAGTCAAGGCCTTGTTGAAGAAAAACGCTGCGACTTAAGCGTTAAGCCTGGCGAGCATTGCCGCAAGCAGAGTAGGGCATTCTTAGCTAAGAATGCCCTTTTTTATTGGCGTGGGAGTTCTAGCCTTGGTCTTAGTTCGAATTTTCTCGATATCGCCCTATTGCAGGAAAAATGGAGGGGCGAACTGTCTGAGTGAAACTGCTCTATTTTTGCAAATGCGCCAGTAGACCTGCGCTGGCGTCTTCTATGTAATCGAGCACCAGGTCAAAGCCGCTGCTGCCGCCGGAATACGGATCGGGCACTTCGTCGGTTTCAAAATTATTCGCGTACTGCATGAATAAGCCGATTTTGTGGCGATATGCGGAGGGACAAGCCGCTTGCAACAGCGCCAGATTATCTCTATCCATAGCCAGCACATAATCAAATTTCTCAAAATCATGGGCGCATACCAGACGCGCCTTTTGCTGGGATAAATCGTAACCGCGCTGTCTGGCGAACTGCTGCGAGCGGGTATCCGGTGCGGCACCGACGTGATACGCATGGGTACCGGCCGAATCGATCTCTAGCCTCAGCCCGGCCGCTTGCGCCTGGGCTCGGAACACGCCTTCGGCGGTCGGAGATCGGCAAATATTGCCCATGCAGACAAACAAAATTGAAACGGCTGGCGTATCGGTCATATGCTTAAATCCAGATGAATTAAAAATCAAGGCAAAAATGTTGCCTCAATAGTATCATAAATTAAGCGCTGACATCGTGAGTTAGTTGACTAGACGGGTGGCGCGGGATCGAGGTTTAAACTTTTTGTTGGTTTGTTGTTTGCGATAAACCGGCCTTTTATAGCTAGCGCAGGTTGCTCCAACAGATACCAAGACAATACGGCCAGCATTAACGTCACGGAGACCGACAGCAGCGTGAGCAGCGCGACCGATATTCCCGGAAACAAGGCGATCACAGATTGCTGCACCGGGAAGGCGTAAATATAGACTCCGTAAGAATAATCACCTAGTGCATTGTATTTTCGAATGCGGCCCGCCGGCACATAGGCCAGATAGAACAGGATATAAGCGAGACTGACTTGATACACCAGAAAAAACGCCTGTTGACTCAGCATTGAAGAGCCTAGTAAGGCAAGACACAGCGGCCAGAATACGCGTGCACTTAGCATTACTCTGTCCTTCAAAACTGCATAGGCGGCACCAGAGAAAAACATGAAAAATAATCCGTCAGCGGGGCAATGCTCAGCGCCAGAGAAAAAATGCACGAGGCTAAAGATGCCAGCACCTGTGGCTAGTAATACGATCAAGCGACGAAACAGTAGCAAACCCTGGTTCTTCCAAACATGGCAAACAGCCCAAAAAATCCCCAAAAAAATATACATCTTTACTTCGTACACCATCGTCCACAGTGAGCCATTGACCGCGCCCTTGTAGGGATTATTTTCAAACACCCCAGGCAGGTAATAGGCGGCACCCGTCACCAGAGTTAGACATTTATGCAGATAATAGTAAATCTGTGGGTGGCTATAGTAGCTTGCCAAAGGCAAACTGGTAAAAACTGCGCCCAACACAAAAACGCTCAGTAGCACAACTATCAGCAACGCAGGATAGATGCGCGAGGCCCTGGCCAGCAGATACTCACGCAGACTTTGCCTTTGCAACAAACTGCCGGTCACTAAAAAGCCGCTGGCAATAAAAAACAAATCGACCGCGATCGAACCTAAGCTGATACCAAGCTCCTGGCCCAAGGGTTCTGGCTGCTTGAGCAAAGCAAAACTGTGACCGGCCAGTACCGCCAGCGCTGCGAGTATGCGGATCAGATTGTAATTATTGTTTTTTCCCGACGTGACGCTCGATAACTTCATTAAAAATTCCTGTTGCAAAAAATGCAGATCAATCTTGAGGCGTTCTTGGCCGCGTCAAACTAAGGCAGACATTATCCGATGAAAACTCTGGTGAACAAACTAAATCGCGTTTGTGCAGTGAAGCGCAGCATTCCAGATGCGCAGAAAATTATCCGCCCAACACCCCTGCCAGTGCGCATATTCCATGCGGTTCTCCCGGCACCCTAGCCGCTAGGCCGCATGGGCTATGCGTGAGCGGGCAGGTGCTTACCGATTGGGAAAGCGAAGTTCAAATTGCTCAGGACGCTCGCCATCTACCTGCAGCAAGCGATCCAGGCGCAGCTCGCTAGCATTATCCAGGCGGAGATAATCGGCACCCGCTTTGGCGTAAACATCGGTGATCAGCGCCTCACAAGTCTGGGTACTGCCATCTTCTGCCAGATACACCAGCACGCAGCGCTGCCGCCGCGTGGCCAAGGCTTCGAGCACGTCGTGGAATTCGCAATTAACACTGCGATAGGTATTTTCAGGCGTATTGTTCATGTTATTTTGTTCATACTGTTATTGCCCTTTTACTCAAGAGAGTCTATGAGAAATGCGTGTAAGGCGATGAGTCAATTCTGCCGTTAATGGAATAATGATTGCCATTTTATGGTCTTCTGTATTGATTATGGAACATATACACTCTCTTCATCATCACTCAACCTAAAGGATTTCTCCATGAACGCACTTACTTCTTTCGGCCCTTTGCTTGGTCGTATCCTGATCGCCAGCATCTTTGTCTTATCTGGCATATCAAAAATTACCGGTTTTGAAGGCACGGTCGGCTATATTGCCAGTAAGGGCTTGCCATTCGCTAGTCTGGGCGCAATCGCTGCCATTATTGTAGAGCTAGGCGGAGGTATCATGCTGATCATCGGCTGGAAAGCACGTTGGGCGGCAGTTGCCATGTTGTTCTTTACCGTCGCTGCGGCCTTCATTTTCCATAACTTTTGGGGCGCAGCGGCCGATCAGGCGCAAAACCAGATGATACATTTTATGAAAAACATCTCTATGGCTGGTGGACTGTTGTTTGTAATTATCCACGGCAGTGGCGCCTTGAGCCTGGGAAAAACCAGAGCATAATCAGCCACAATTAACGTCCAAAATTAAGCGGAGCCCGCCTTTAGGGGCGGCCTGCTTGATTGATCAATTTTGAAAAACGCAGATCTAGCAGGAGCAAAGTATGAATAGCAGCAAACGCATGCCGGTACTCTTTATTGGCCACGGTAGCCCTATGAACGCACTTGAGGATAATGCCTGCACCCGTGTTTGGGAAAATTTAGGACTAAGTCTGCCCCGGCCCAAGGCGATACTGGCGATCTCGGCGCACTGGCTCACCGATGGCACGGCAGTGACGGCGATGAGCAAGCCCAAAACGATCCATGATTTTGGTGGTTTTCCGCAAGCGCTGTTTGATATGCGTTACCCGGCACCCGGCGATCCTGATTTGGCGGCACGCATCGCCGAATTACTCACGCCATTTACGGATGCGCCAGTACAGCTGGATCAGGATTGGGGCTTGGATCATGGCAGTTGGTCGGTGCTGGCAAAAATTTATCCGGATGCCAGCATCCCGGTACTGCAATTAAGCTTGGATATGCGGCTGTCAGCTGCCGCGCATTTTGCACTCGGCCAGCGGCTGAGTGCATTGCGCGATGAAGGCGTGCTAATTATCGCTAGCGGCAACGTGGTGCACAATCTGAGGCAGCTGGATATGCGCTCGACAGGATATGACTGGGCACATAGATTTAATGATGCGATCCGTGAGGCGATACTAGCCGGGCAGTTTGAACAGGTGATCGATTACACGGCGTTCGGGGCGGACGCCACCTTGGCGGTGCCAACTTCAGAACATTTTTTGCCCTTGCTGTATGTGTTGGGTGCGCGTATCGAGGCGGAGCCGATACAGATATTCTGTGATCAGATCGAGCTTGGTTCTATCAGCATGCTATCGCTGATGCTGGGCGAGGGCTGATGGATTAACCAGCGTGACTTCACTAGCACTCATGTAGTGGTCATGCCGCTGTCATGCTCGGCTATTATTATTTGTGCATCTTCAATTCCCTATTTTACGATCATGTACAAATTCTCCTTAGTCCCTGGCGCTGCACTGCTTTCCGCGAATCTCTTGTTAAGTGCCTGTGGTGGCGCTAGCTCTGACATTCAACCGACTCCATTGCCTGCAAAAGTCGTCATCGGCCATAGAGGCGCTTCTGCCTTGCGTCCCGAACACACGATCGCGTCCTACACCAAGGCGATAGAAATCGGTGCCGATGTCATCGAACCCGATTTGGTGAGTACCAAGGATGGCGTATTAGTCGCACGCCACGAAAACGAGATTTCTGGGACCACCAATGTCGCAGAGAAGCCAGAATTTGCCGCCCGCAAACAAACCAAAAAAATTGATAACGTCAGCGTCACCGGATGGTTTACCGAAGACTTTACGTTGGCCGAATTAAAAACCTTGCGTGCCAAAGAACGCATCCCTGCGAATCGTCCTGAGAACGCCAAATTTGACGGCCAATTCGAGATCCCGACCTTGCAAGAAGTGATCGATCTGGCCAAAGCCAAGAGCATAGAAACTGGCCGTACCATAGGTATTTATCCAGAAACCAAACATCCTAGTTATTTCAAGTCTATTAATCTGCCTTTAGAAAAACGCCTGATCGATATCCTGCATGCGAACGGCTACCGTGGCAAAACCGCACCGGTATTTATTCAATCATTTGAAGTCAGTAATCTGAAAGAAATCCGCAAGATGACGGATCTGCCCATCGTTCAACTTTTGTCTGGATCTGGCCAGCCGGAAGATTTTCGACTGGCCGGAGATAGCCGTAGCTATGCCGACATCGCCAGTGCCGCCGGCCTGCTAGAAGTGGCGACCTATGCCAACGGCGTAGGCCCATCCAAAGAGATGATCATTCCGCGTGATGCGCAAAATAATCTGGGCGTGCCAACTAGTTTGGTAAAGAACGCACATGCCGCCAATCTGGTTTTGCATCCGTATACCTTCCGTCCTGAAAATCCATTTTTGCCGGCTAATCTGCGTAAGGGTAATGTCGCTTCGCTTACCGAACGTGGCGATCTGGCCGCCGAGTTAAAGATCTTTTTGGAAGCTGGGATCGATGGTTTCTTCACCGATGATCCCTCGATAGGACGTGCTGCGATGGATGCCTATCTCGGGAAAAAATAACTTTCTGAAATTTAGAATTTTGCTGAGTCTGGTAGCGCATCAATGCCAGGCTCAGCTTCAGTTATTAGTTCAGAAAACTGGCGTTCATCAACTCATACGGCAGTGCGTCAATAAATAAATCCGCTGTCGCCTGTTCCTGCAGAAATTTCTGGGTCAGCAATTGGGCGCGTCCGTAACTAGCCTGGAACAGTGCCGGTCCTACGCTAAAACGACAGGCACCAGCAGCAAACAGATCTGAGATTGCTGGCATGTCTGGCAGTGTCATCAGATTCAAAGGCATCTCAATATCAGCTGCGATGCTGGCGACATCTTGAAGACGGCTCATCCCTGGAATAAATGCGGCGTCAGCGCCGGCCGCGCGGTACTCCAGCAAACGTTCTCTACACATAGCCAGAGCCGCATCGCCTTGCGCCAATTGGCGTAAATAGACGTCGGTACGCGCATTGATAAACAGCGGTGTATCACCAAGCGCGGCACGAATAGCGACAAGCTTTTCCTGCAGTAGTGTGCTGGGCTTAGCAGCATCTTCTAGATTAATACCGGCCACACCACAGCGTGCGATGGCTAGCACCAGTGCCGCAACTTCGGCTGGATTATCGCTGTAACCATCTTCCAAATCGAGAGTCAAAGGGACTTGTAATACCCGCTGCATGCGCTTTAACGCTGCCAATAATTCGTCTGATGGCAAGGCGCCGCCATCGGCATAACCCAGGGACCAGGCCAGCGCTGCGCTCGAGGTGGCGATGGCGCGTGCGCCCGCTTGCTGAAATAAAATAGCGCTGGCGGCATCCCAAGCATTCGGTAACAGCAAGGGCGAGTCCGTGAAGTGTAGATCACGGAATGTAGAAAATTGACTGAGATTCATGTTACGGCGCTTTCAAAATAATCGTAGCGCCATCGTAGAATAAACCCGTGGTTTGTTCTAGCCGTTTTCGGACTCTGATCTTGGTCTGGGCTTGCGCGCTTAGCGACTTAGCCACCACAAGCGCCACAACAGCCACTGTGGCTTTTGCCAGCTGCCGCATCGACCTCGAAACCTAGTTGTATCAAGCTAGCGCGCAATTGTACGCTGCTAGCAAGTTCTTCTTGGTAGCGCACAGTTGCCCGGCCGCTAGCGGAGGTCACGCGCACCTCCGCTACACCTGGTAAGGCACGTAAGCTCTGCTGGATGATTTCGGCATCGGCCTGATCTTTTATTCCTGCTACTTTGATTATTTCTGTTTGCATATAGTTCTCGTCCTCGTGTGTAATTGCCTATGTCGAATCCCGTCACGACTGGGCATGCACATAAGAGTAGCACAATTTTGATTAAAGATATATATTGTATGTATCTTTAAAAGTGAGCACGAACATGAACTCTATCTCGGTAAATCCCGCAGTAAGGAAAAGCAATAGCGCCATTTGGCAAGCACAGCATCCAGTCTGGGCCTTGGGGTTTCGCCCCTTCTATTTATTGGCCGCCGCCTTTGCCGCGCTTAGCCTGCCGTTGTGGATCGCACACTATCTAGGTTGGCTAAATCGCTGGCCGCAAGTCAATGTCGCCTGGCATATGCACGAAATGGTGTTTGGGATGGCAATTGCCGTCATCATAGGATTCTTGTACACGGCAGGGCGGAATTGGACAGGCTTGGCGACCCCGAGCAAGCGCCATCTGGCGTTACTGGCCGGCTGCTGGTTAATAGGACGGCTGGCGATGCTGTTGGCCGTGCCAACTTGGGCGGCAGTGCTGGACTTAGCATTTCTTCCTTTGGCGGCATGGCCTCTATATCGCGTGCTGCAGCAATCTGGGAATATGCGCAATATGTTTTTGATCGTTTTGCTGGGCTTGTTAAGCCTGGCAAACGCAGTCTTTCATGCTGGCGTGCTGGGTTTGATTGTGCTAGCACCCGCAACGACGGTGCATGCCGCTATCTTGCTCATCGTCATCATGGAATCGGTTATCGGTGCGCGCGTAATACCGATGTTCACCCAAAACGGCGTGCCGGGCGTGCTGGCTATCGTGCATCCATGGCTTAACCGTAGTGCGGTGGCTGCGCTACTGCTGGCCAGTTTGGCGTGGGTCGCAGCCGCGCCAGCACCGTTGCTGGCGCTACTGTGCGCAGGTGCAGCTTGCATCGTAATGGCGCGACTGGCCTTATGGCAACCGCATCGTACTTTGGGAGCACCGATAGTCTGGATACTCCAAATCTCTTACGCCTGGATACCCGTGGGATTTTTTTTGCTGGCGCTCGCTGCACTCGATTTGATACCCGCGAGCGCGGCGTGGCATGCATTAACGGTAGGCTCCATGGCCGGCTTGATCCTCGGTATGATGACACGCACTACACTGGGTCACACCGGGCGCCCGCTCAAGACTGGGTGCCTAGAGTTGGCCTTGTATCTGCTGATACAAACTGCAGCGCTGGCTAGGGTCGCTGCCTCGCTGCTTACACCAGCGCTGTATCAGGCTAGTTTGGTGTTGGCGATGTTTTGTTGGTGCGCTGCTTTCTTACTGTTTTTGTTTGCCTACACGCCGTATTTATTGAGTGTGCGTGTAGATGGCCGGGAAGGCTAAGGAGTAAGCGGAAAAATAAATGCCAAGCATCAGTGCTTGGCATTTATTAACTACATGCTGGAAACTAGCTGCAAGAAATTAGATTAATTTAGAATATTTCGCACCGGTTTGCTGAGCCAGGTATTTATCAAACACCATACCGACGGCACGCACAAACATCCGTCCCTTGGCGGTGACTATGATGCTGTGCTGATCGACCTTAATCAGTTCAGCCTCTTCGTACTGCTGCAATTGCGTTAGTTCATCCGCAAAATAAGTGAGGAAATCGATACCATGCGCCTGGTTAATCGCCGCAAAATCTACCGGGCCGCTGCACATCAATTCCATGATAACTTGACGTCGTAAGACATCGTCAGCACTGAGAGAAAAACCTTTTTCTATCGGTAACTGATCTGCATCCAGATGCTCGTAATACGCTTTGATGGTACGCACCGATTGGCTATACGAATGCCCGACTTTACCGATGGCAGACACGCCAAAACCGATTAGATCGCAATCGGCACGCGTGGTATAGCCCTGGAAATTTCTATGCAAGCTCTTGTCCAAACGCGCTTTATTCAGTTCGTCTTCTGGTTTTGAAAAATGATCCAAGCCTATGTAAATGTAGCCCGCATCGAGCAATCTGCGCACCGACATTAAAAATATCTGCAGACGCTCTTCCGCGCTAGGCAGTTCGCTTTCGATAATCTGGCGCTGCGCCTTGAAACGGCTAGGCAGATGGGCGTAATTGTAGAGTGCAATGCGATCCGGTGAAAGTGCTATGACCTGATCTAGTGTGCGGTTAAAACTTCCCATGGATTGCTTAGGCAGACCATAAATCAGATCGGCATTGATCGATTCAAAACCCGCTTTACGGCTGGCAGTGACCGCTTTCTCCACCATCTCGTAAGGCTGAATTCGGTTCACCGCTTGCTGTACGGCAGGATCAAAATCCTGCACCCCAAAACTGGTGCGGTTAAAGCCCAACTCGGCCAGCAAGGCCAAAGTATCATCACTGACCGTACGCGGATCTATCTCTATCCCCAGTTCTGCATCGGGCAAGATCTCAAAATGGCTGCGTATCAGCGCCATCAACTCGCGCAACTCATCTGGATTTAGAAAAGTAGGCGTGCCGCCGCCAAAGTGCAGCTGAGCGGTACGCCGGTCCGGGCCTATCTTGGCTGCCACCAAGGCCATTTCTTTGGCCAGATAACGCAAGTACTCGGTGGTGCGACTGTGGTCTTTGGTGATGATCTTATTGCATGCGCAAAAATAGCACAGCGATTCACAAAATGGCACGTGAATGTAGATCGACAAGGGTGGATTCTTGCGCGTATCGCTGGCGCGTTGTTCCAAATAGCTGATATACGAATTTTCGCTGAACTCAGTATGGAACCTATCCGCAGTCGGATACGAAGTGTAACGCGGGCCTAGCTTGTCAAAGCGGCGTATCAATTCTTCGGAAAATTCTATGTCGGGCAAAGTATTCATGGGCTTACCTATTAATTCGTTTTTCAGTATTGAGACTGCGACCGTGGCGTCATCTGCGGCAAGGAAGGCAAGTTTACAAGAAGCATATTTTACCTAGGGTTTTTTTTCTGGATAATCAAACAGAAAACTTCTTGTGTTTCGTCAAGTTATTCACGGCAAAATAGTGACTTATCTCTGCGCAAAACCGCTTTTCCGGTAGTTATGATTTTGTTTTGGTATGCAGACGTATTGGACTCGCTTTGGCACTCATGCCTATGTTTCTTATTTTTGGTGTAATCAAATCGGCTAGAGTTACCTCGTCGAGTATCGCGAGATAAGCAGCAGTGGCCTTACTTAATACGCCTTTTAAGGCGCAGGCTGGAGCGTAGGCGCAACAGGTGTCGGCATGATCGAAACATTCCGCCATAAAAAAATCGCTTTCGGTATTACGTACCACTTCGCCAATATTGATTTGCCTGGGGTCCTTACTTAATCTCAAGCCACCATTGCGCCCGCGCACTGTATCGACCATGCCGGATAAACCAAGTTGGTGCGCAACTTTCATCAAATGATTTTTTGATATTGCATGCAGATCGGCGATATCTTGTATCGTCACCAATCGATCTTGATTGCTCGCCAGATGCATCAAGGTGCGCAGTGTGTAATCGGTATAGGCGGTTAATCTCATCGTTAGCAAGCTCTTAGTGATGGCGTTCTTGAGCTTTTTGCAAAGCGCGCAAACAATATTATCAAGTACATAGTATATATGTTTATAAAAAAAAAGCAGAGCTTTTGAGATTTAAGATGTATTTCACTTGCATCTTATAAATGATGTAGATAGAATCCATCTTTATCAGCGTACAGTGTTTCGCTGGTATTTCAACTTTTCAAATAAGGAAACCACGCCATGCATGCAACGCGCAAACTCTGGACCTGGCTCGCCGTCATCTGTGTACTCTCATTCTCAGTGTTAGGCTGGGTCGGTACAGAAATTTACCTGAAGGCACCACCTATTCCCAAACAAGTGGTCAGCACCAAGGGCCTTGTCATATTTTCAGAAGGCCAGGTACAGCGTGGCCAGGAAGCCTGGCTAGCCGCCGGCGGCCAGCAGCTCGGTTCAGTATGGGGACATGGTAGTTATGTCGCGCCAGACTGGTCGGCCGATTGGTTGCATCGTGAAGCGCTGGCCTTGCGCGCGGTGTGGGCACAGCAAGAATATGCTAAGGAATTTGAGCAACTGAGCCTAGGCCAGCAGGCCGAACTTGATGCCAGATTAAAAATCGAAATGCGCAGCAATACCTATGACGCCAAAAGTGGCAACGTCACACTGTCACCCGCGCGTGCGGAAGCAGTTGCGCAAGTGGTCAAGCATTACGTAGGCCTGTTTGGCGATGATCCATCACTCAATAAACTGCGTGAGCAATATGCAATGAACTCTGGTTCGCTGCCAGATCCGCAAGATTTGCAAGCCTTGCCTGCGTTTATATTTTGGTCGGCATGGTCGGCTGCCACCGACAGACCGGGTGAGACTGCAATTAGTTACACCAGCAATTGGCCGCATGAGCCACTGGTCGGCAATACCCCGACCACCGGCGCCGGTATCTGGTCTATCGCCAGTATCATATTTATGATTGCAGCGATCGCTGGCATGATCTTTTTCCACTCGGTCAGTAAGGAAGAGTCTGATCCTACCCCGCCTAAAACTGATCCCCTGTTCGATCTTAAGCCTACCCCTTCGATGAGGGCCACCAAGAAATATTTCTACGTCGTGATAGGCCTGATTTTGGCGCAAGTTGCTATGGGCGTGATTACTGCGCACTATGCGGTCGAAGGTCAGAGTTTCTTCGGTTTTCCTTTGGCACAGATATTGCCATTTACCGTCAGCCGCACCATACATACGCAATTTGCCGTATTATGGATCGCCACCGCTTGGCTGGCCACTGGTCTGTATATTGCCCCGGCGATTTCTGGGCATGAACCAAAATACCAAAAACTCGGTGTCGATGTGTTGTTTTATGCTTTGTTGTTTATCGTGGTCGGATCCACCGCATCTGGCTGGCTCGGCACCTTACAACACTTGGGTAATGACTACAGTTTTTGGATCGGTAACCAAGGTTTGGAATTTACCAGCATGGGTCGCATCTGGCAGATCTTGCTGTTCATCGGTTTGCTGTTTTGGGTAACTTTACTCGGACGTGGATTGATGCCCGCCTTAAAAACGCCTTCAGAGAGTCGCGGCCTGATCGCCATGGTTTTCCTGGCAGCCTTATGTATCGGTGGCTTCTATGCCACCTCCTTAACCTGGGGTCCACATACGCACTATTCCATGATCGAATACTGGCGTTGGTGGTTGGTGCATTTGTGGGTGGAAGGCTTCTTTGAAGTGTTTGCCACTGCCGTGATTGCGCTCTTGTTCACCCGTCTTGGCCTGATACGCGCCAGTACCGCCAACAGTGCCATCGTGCTCGAAACCATCGTGTTTCTGTTTGGCGGCATCTTGGGTACCTTGCATCACATTTACTTTACCGGTACGCCAACTTTCGTCATTGCCATAGGCGCGATGTTCTCGGCGTTGGAAGTGGTACCGTTGGCAATGATAGGGGTTGAAGCATACAAGAACTATCAACGCTCGAAAGCCGCAGCATGGGTGCAGGCATATAAATGGTCGATCCTTTGCTTTATCTCTGTGGGATTCTGGAACGTGGTCGGTGCTGGCTTACTTGGCTTCACTATCAATACGCCGATTGCTCTGTATTACATGCAAGGCTTAAACATGACAGCCGCCCACGGTCACGCTGCCCTGTTTGGGGTGTACGGCATGTTGGGTATAGGTTTACTACTGTTTTGTCTGCGCGGCCTGTCGGACCGCGCCGCATGGTCAGATAAGCTATTGGCACCGATGTTTTGGTCACTCAATATTGGTTTGGCGATGATGGTGTTTATCTCACTGGTACCTGCCGGCATCTACCAGGCCTGGGCCAGTATCACTAAGGGCATGTGGTTTGCGCGCTCGCCGGAAATCGTGCACTCGACATTGATGGAAACTCTGGTCTGGATGCGGGTGCCTGGAGACGTGGTATTCGCCACTGGTACGCTGTTCCTCGCCTTGTTTGCGCTACGTTTACTGATCGCCAAAAAAACCAGTCAAGTAGCCCCAAGTTTTGCAGCCAGCGCAAAACGCGTCTAAGGCCAGGTTTTACCCATGCTGCGTTGGACAAATCCAACGCAGCACTCTACCCAATTCATCCGCAAACAAGGAGTTTCAATATGAGCCACAATTGTTCTACGCCGGTAGTCGCCTATGGATGCTATTCGTTCGACGCCCGCGGCGTCGCCAAACGTTTTCGGCATGCCGCCATTTTTGGGGCACTCGATGCGCTGCAGGCCGGCGAGACCATGCGTTTTTGCAATGACCACGATCCCTTACCGCTACTCGCACAGCTTGAGCAGCGTTTTGGTAAGGGTATCAAGATGACCTATGTGTCACGCGCACCTGGCGAAATCGTCATTGATTTTCTGATGGCGGGCTAAGTATATTCAAGCAGCTTTCCAGCGCATGCAAGCATGCGCTGGAACTCTAAGCCAGTTTGAGTCGTGCCCAATTTCTTCGTCTAAACAAATTCCAACATAGCACCCTGCCAGCGCGCATATTCCATGCGGGTCTCCAGCCTAGTTGCCCGCAAAGCCGCATGGAATATGCGCCGTGGCGTGGGTGCTGGTGAAATTCCATAAGCAGAGTTCAGCGCGAGCGATTAACCCGCTCAAGAATTGAAGCGCTCAAACTCATCACACTGGCAACAACAGTTCTAGCCGCAAGCCCTTGCCGTTGGCGCCTTCGCTTAGGCGTATCTGGCCCTGATGTAGATTCAGGATGTCGCGCACTATCGAGAGACCCAGACCGGTGCCGCCTGGGTTGCTGTCGCCAGCGGCTAAGGCGCGGTAGAAGGGCTCAAACACTTTTTCACGTTCAGCCACGGGGATGCCAGGGCCGCTGTCCTCCATCACCAATTGCGCGTAGGCGGCGCCGTCTGCCAGCGCCAGATTGACGACGCTCAGACGAATCGCGATCTGGCCATGTTCTGGTGTGTAGCGCAGCGCATTGTCTAGCAGATTACTTAGCATTTCATGCAACAGCAGGCTGTGACCATAAATGCGCACATCTTGCTCTGCATCGAGCGAGAGATCGATGTGCTTTTTTACCGCGGGCAAGGCCAGTTCTACGCACACTTGATGCAGCACTTCACGTAGCGATAGCGGGCTCATTTCGGCCTCGGCGATGCCGTGGCCAGTGCGCGCCAGTGTCAGTAAGCGGTTGGCCAGATGGACCGTCGCATCGGTGGTGCCGGCAATACTCTGGACGATCTGGCGCATCGCTAGCGGATCGTTTTCGCGCAAGGCTAATTCGGCCTGCGTCTTGAGTACGGTCAGTGGGGTGCGTAGCTGATGCGAAGCGTCCGCGATGAAGCGTTTCTGGCTACTGATGAGTGTCTGCAGTCTGGCCATATAACCATTCATGGCATTGACCAGGGGGCGGATTTCTTTGTGTACCAGGCTGGCGTCGAAATCTGACAAATCGGTAGGTTCGCGCTCTTCTACTACTGATTTCAATTCCATCAAAGGATGCAAGACAAAGCGTAGCGCCACCCACACCAGTAGCGCCACCGCGACCAGTAATGCGGCCTGGCGTAGCAAGGTATCGATCAGTATGGTGCGCGACAGGCCGCGCCTGGCGTCCACCGTTTCGGCCACCTCGATCAGGGCAATGCCGCGCATCTGATCGTCATACACCGGTTGATGCAGGGCCGCGATGCGCACCGCCTGGCCCTGATAATCGGCGTGAAAGAAATGTACCAGGGCCGGATAAATATCCGAGCGCGGGACGTTTTTCGGCAAGCCAGGCAAGTCTTCAAAACCGGACACAAATTCGCCATTCACGCCGCTGACCTTGTAGTACAGTCGCCCCAAAGTATCGGTCTCGAAACTATCTAAAGCCACATACGGCACGTTGACCACGGTCTTACCATCGAGGATGGAAACCCGTTCTGCCAAGGCGCGGGCGGTCGACAATAGGGAGCGGTCGTAAGCCAGATCAGCGGCATCCAGCGCATTGCGGTACACCGAAAAAGCATTGGCTGCCACCAGTGCCACCAACGGTATCAGCAACCAGCGTAAGAACTGGCCGCGCAGACTGCCGACCGCGTCCCGCTTTGCCGTCATCGGGCTTCCAGCAAATAACCGATACCGCGTAAGGTGGTGATCGCCACCGCGCCGGAACTGACTTGTTCTAACTTCTTGCGCAAGCGATGGATGTAGATTTCTATGGCATCCAGATTGGCATCGTCATCCAGTGCAAACACTTCATTAAAGAGTTTTTCTTTGGAGACCGCCTGACCGCGCCGCGTGATCAGGGCTTCCAGCACCGCATGCTCGCGCGGTGTCAGCGACATCAGATTTTCAGAGTAGAAAAATTGGCGCGCTACCGTATCAAAACTAAGCTCGCCGCAGACCAGAGTAACTGCCTCGTTACCTTGCGAACGGCGTAGCAGGGCCTTGACGCGCGCTTCCAATTCGGCCAGTTCAAACGGTTTGGCCAGATAGTCGTCGGCCCCTAAATTGAGGCCCTGAACTTTTTCATTGAGGCCACCGCGCGCGGTTAAAATCAAGACCGGTGTCTTGCTGCCACGCGCCCGCAGACGCTTGAGCACATCCAGACCATCCATTTTTGGCAGGGTCAGATCGAGTATCACCAGCGCGTATTCCTGAGTGTGCAATAAGGCATCGGCATCGGCGCCATTCATCGCACATTCCACCGTCAGATGGGCGTCTTCCAAGGCCTTCGCCAGCCAGCGCGATAGTTCCAGATGGTCTTCCACCAATAAAATACGCATTCCTTGTCTCCGCCTTTTGTTACTATAAAAATAGGTAAAACTTCTCTGGCTTTCGCGCTAACGCCAGCGCATAAAACACGCGCTAACGTCTTCGCTCGCAGATAATTTTTCTTGTGGTTTTTTATAATACGCATATTTGGCGTTTTTGCAAATGCGCCAAAATGTGCAATACGGCAGGCCCAGTGCGCAATAGCCATGCAGGCCAGCGGCCAACATGGCTGGAAACCCGCATGGAATATGCGCGCTGGTGATACGCGATGGGAAGATTAGCTCAGCTGCTTTGCTCTGGTTAGTCGTTGTTTGCTGCTGGTAGATTAGTCGACTCGGTTCCAGATCTGTTCTTTGCCGTTGGCCGGGGTATCCTGGTAGGCAAGTATGTGTAATTCTGTGGGGCTGGCCAGGCTCATCAGACATTCGTATGTGAGGCCATTGCCGCGGTTGTAAATGCGACCTTGCCACTGTTGGGATGAGACTGGCTTAATACCGGATAAAACTTGTAAACCCAAGGCCGAGGTACTGCTGGTGTTTTGCCCCAGCTCTTTGATGACGGTGCCGCATAAGCTCTGGCCGCAGGCGGCGATCTCGATTTCCAATAGGCCGCTCTGGCTCAACCAGTGCCCCAGTTGCGGTGCTTTCTGCAATGCCAGTTGTTGCCGCGCAGCGATGGCATTGCATTCCCATTGGCGATCGCTGTCGTTGCAGTAGTAGCTGCCATCGGCCTGTGCCTGCTTCAATTCTTCTAATACTTGTGCGCGGGTTTTGCCCTCGGCTGTAGTCGCGGCTTGCGCTGTGCTGATTGCGAAGAGTGAGACTAGTGAGGCGCACAACAGCGCGCTCGCTAACAAATTTTTTCTAGACATGGTGAGACTCCATAAATTGATGAGGGTTTGCCGCCTTTAGTCTTTATTTGGGACACTGGCTGCGGCATGCTGGTATTACACCGCTTGCTTGTATCTGGCATGTGTTCTGGATGCAGAGATTTGCAAGCCCATGTATCTGATACCGTCTCAGATACATGGAGATACAATGTGCCCCTCGCTACCGCGCTAAATCGGATATAAATGAGCCTATGGAAACTCTAGATCACTTACTGGTCGTCGATGACGATCTCGATATACGCGAGCTGTTGAGCATTTATCTGCAAAAAAATGGCTATAAAGTGAGCAGTGCTGCCAATGGCAAACAAATGCGGGCCGCATTGGCACTCGGTGGTATCGATTTGATCGTGCTTGATCTGATGTTGCCGCAAGAAGACGGCCTGAGCCTGTGTCGCGAGTTGCGCGCAGGCGAGCACAGTCATATCCCGATTTTGATGCTGACCGCGTTGGCCGAAGAAACCGATAGAATCGTCGGGCTAGAAATGGGCGCGGATGATTATCTGAGCAAGCCGTTTGCCTCGCGCGAGCTGTTGGCAAGAGTGCGTGCGGTATTGCGCCGCACCCGCATGTTGCCACCGAATCTGCGCACCACCAAGACGCCGCCCCTGCTGGCGTTCGGCGATTGGCGGCTCGATACCCAGGCGCGCCATCTGCTCGACAGAGACGGCACCTTGGTGAGTTTAAGCGGTGCCGAATATCGCTTGCTGCAAGTCTTACTCGAGCATCCGCAAAGAGTGTTGAGCCGCGATCAGCTACTTAATCTCACCCAAGGCCGCGATGCCGATTTGTTTGAGCGCTCCATCGATTTGCTGATCAGCCGTTTGCGCGTACATTTGCAAGACGACGCGCGCGAGCCGCGCTACATCAAGACCATGCGCAACGAAGGTTATGTGTTGGCCTGTGCAGTCACCGCCAGCCACCCGGATCACGCTGGGGATACCCTATGTTGACGCGCCTGAGGCAGCTTGCGCCTTATCTGTGGCCACGCTCGCTGTTTGGCCGTCTCAGTCTGATCTTACTATTCGGTTTGTGTGTGGCCCACGTGCTGAGTTTTGGCATGATAGTCTACGAACGCGAACAGGCTAGCAAAGCCAGCATGATCTATTACTTGGGCCATGATGTGGCAGGCTCCATCGCAATGCTGGAGCGTTTGCCGCCGATAGAGCGAGAGGCCTGGCTGACTAAGTTAGATAGAAATAACTACCGCTACTTTTTACGCGCAGCTGGCCCTGCATCTGTCCATCTGCCAGAAAAATCGGCCGACAGCGCGCTGGCACATGAGGTGATCCATTCGGTCAGTATCGCCTTAGGGAAAGAATATACGGTCACGCCTAGTTTTTATCTGGATGCCGAAGCCCGCAGACACATGGATCTGCATTTACAGCTCAGCGACGGCACCCCGGTTAGTATAGAAATGGTGTCACGTGGCATGACTTATTCTGTATGGCTACCCGTCATTCTCATGAGCCAATTACTGATACTGATCGCTTTTAGCTGGCTGGCAGTGCGGCTGGCGACGCGTCCGCTGGCACAACTGGCGGCCGCTGCCGATAATTTATCGCCCGATAAACCCGGCGACTTGTTTCCTACTGACGGTCCGCTGGAAGTAGCCAAGGCCGGGATCGCCTTCAACGCCATGCAGCAGCGCATCTCTGCCTATTTGAGCGAACGCATACAGATTTTGGCAGCGGTTACGCATGATTTGCAAACGCCGATCACGCGTATGCGCCTGAGGGTGGACATGCTTGATGACGAAGCGCATAGAGATAAACTGCTACGCGATTTACTCGCTATGCAAAGCCTGGTGGAGCAAGGCATCGCCTATGCCCGTGCGCATAATCGTAGCCAGCGGCAAGATGAAAAAATTTGCAGCATCAATCTCGATGCCTTGCTGCGTAGTCTGGTGTCGGACTATCAGGATGCCGGTCACAGCATCGCAGTGACCGGCCAATTGGGCAGACCTATACGCAGTGCGCCGCTGGCGCTGAAGCGCATACTAAGCAATCTTTTGGATAATGCTTTAAAGTTCGGCACGCAGGTTGAAATAGGCTTGCAAGGGCTTGCGGCAGATCAGATTTCTATCACTGTCATGGATAGGGGGCCTGGCATTCCCGTAGCTGAACTAAACGCGGTATTGCAGCCGTATTATCGGGTAGAGAATTCACGCAATCGTGACACGGGCGGTAGCGGTTTAGGTCTGGCGATTGCACAGCAATTGAGTCTGACTCTGGGCGGCTCTCTGCATTTAAGTAATCGTGATGGCGGTGGTTTGCTGGCGGAGTTACGCTTGCCGAATCGAGACGCTTAATCCAAACAGTCGATCAAAAAAGGAGCAATATGCGCGAATTAGTGTGGGTGAACGATGCCAGTAAAGTCGATTGGAAGGCGCTTTCCGCCTTGTATAAAATTGCCTTGGGTGAAAAATCGGCAGAGAATCTGGCGATCGTGTTTGCCAATAGTAAGTTCAAACACTTCATTTACGATGGCGAGCGCCTGATCGGTGCCGGCCGTGCTCTGGCTGATGGCGTCGATTGCGCGTATTTGTGCGACATCGCTATCTTGCCCGAGTATCAGGGGCAGGCGCTCGGCAAGGCCATGGTGAATAAATTGTTGGCCGATGCCGCCGGACATAAAAAAGTGATCTTGTACGCCAATCCCGGTAAAGAGGCATTTTACAAAAAACTGGGTTTTTGCAAAATGAATACCGCCATGGCGATCTTCAGCAATCAAGAACTGGCCTTGGCGTCTGGCTTACTCAGCGCTGATTAAGTCACGCGAAGTAAGCCGCACTAAATAAGCAGCACTAAATAAGCAGCACTAAGCGATCGCAATTTCTAAATTCAGTCAGCAGCCGTGTGCGGCTGCTGTATAGGATTTAGGATTAAAAATTCGAGTCAAAAATTTTGCCGAAAATTATGGTACTAGTAGGGGGTATCAGTAGTTGTGCGTCAATTGCGCACATAGAATATGCGCAAGCGACTGGCCTAAGTCTATACTCCCTGTTTTTTTAAGAATAATGGTCTTGGCGATGGTTACAAATAGCTGACCTGGTAGCTAGTTGCAGACATCAAATTCTTACATTTATTTTAGAGAATAGCAGAGTAGACCCCAATGAAAAAGGGACCCGAAGGCCCCTTAATATGTCTTAATGCGTCGCCTAAATAAGCATCAGACGCGACGTCGACGGATCGCTGCGATACCAACCAAAGCGATACCCATTAGCGTCAGCGAACCGGGCTCTGGAACATCAGTTACTGGCGCCGCTGAGCTATACAGGGCAATCACCACGCTGCCCCAGCCACCTTTGTCTGCGCGCCAGGTAGACTGGCCTTGTTCTTCGTATGAGATATCAAAATTGCCGGTAAATTCATTGCGCAAATCGACCCATGCCATAGGCAGGATGAAGCCCGCATTATCTAGTCCATGCAGACCGGCATAAGCACCAGTTCCGACAAAGAAACCAGTCGCAGTGTCCGGTGACAAACCAGGAAAGCCGCCACCTATGTTGCAGCAACCACCCCAGCTATTGGCCACGCCGCTATAAGTAGCAGAGCCGGTGAGACCATTGGCGTAGCTCACATAAATACCGACGCGATTAGCATGCTGGGTGTCGCTAGTGCCCCAAGGATTTGCTGGCATTTCACCGAGCAGTCTTTCGAAATCTGTCCATTCGCTTAACTTTCCCATGCCTTCAAGTGTCATAGGAACGGCCACCGCGCTAGTGGTGACAAACGCGCTGAAGATGAATCCTAGAGCGAGTTGTGCTAAATGTTTGATTTTCATTTTATCTCCTTGATTGAAACAATAATTTGCTGATGAAATCATTGTCAGCAAATACCATGCCAAATATAAAAACAATATAAAAGCAAAATAAAATCAAATACTTAGTGTTTATAGAGCGCAGTTGGGTAGGAAAAGTAAGCGGTAAGTGTAAAAAATATCGACACTTGAATTCGGTCTATCGTGATGCGCCCTCTATATTTAATACTAGGAGGGGGTATCTTGCGGTATGCGTGAATTGCGCACATAGAATATGCGCAAGCGGCTTGGTTAAATCCATACTCCCTGTTTTTTGAAGATTAGATAGCTAGGTGTAGCGCTTGAGTCAATTTACTTGCGGCGCTTGTTATTGCCCCCCCGACTCAACGGTAATTCGCACCGTTATTCATATCTATGACTTCGCCATTGATAAATGCGGGGGCCTCGGTGGCCAGCCAGCACACGGTGCTTGCCACCTCCTCTGCTGTGCAGAAACGCTGACTGATGGTGGCTGCTTTCAAGCGCATTTTTCTGTCTTCCGGAATGTTCTTCATCATGTCAGTGTCGACCGGGCCGGGTGCCACCGAGTTAGCAAGCACGCCTCTGGCGCCAAAGCTTCTGGCCAGCGAGCGCATTGCGTTCATCATTCCGGCTTTGGAAATGCCGTACCAAATGTCTGGATGGCCGATTTCTCCGGCGATTGAACCCATGCTGACGATGCGGCCACCGCCACGCTCGGCCATTTGTTCGGCCACCTCGGCACTCAGGCGTACCGCGCTAATCAGATTTACGTTAAGAATATGCAAAATATCTTCGCTACTGTATTCGCTGAGGGCTTTGCTGTTCATGATGCCGGCGTTGTTAATCAAAACGTCCGGTGTCCCTATGCGCTCGATAATTTGTCTGGTCTGCAGAAAATCAGAGACATCGGTAATCCAACTGCTGATCCCGTCCTGCGCAGCGGCTAGCCCGGATCGTGAGAGTACATGGACTTCATAGCCTTTTTGAAGCAGATTTTTAGATATTTCCAGGCCTATGCCGCGGTTGCCGCCAGTAACGATTGCTTTCATTTTGCTACCCTATAAATTGAGATGCGTCGCTAGATTGCGCAGTGCAGACATTCTGACTTATAAGTTTTTAGAAATAAATAATGCATAATGTAATTAACTACTCCGAAAAACGTAGTAATAAAATTCCCAAAAAAACCTATGGATAAGCTCAAAGCGATACGCAGCTTTGTCGCGATTGCCGACGCTGGCAGTTTCACCGCTGCTGCCACGGCGCTGGCGACCTCGTTGCCCAGTGTGGTGCGGCAACTCGCTGGCTTAGAAGCCTTACTGGGGGCGCGTTTGTTTAATCGCAGCACCCGCCATGTGGCTTTGACTGAACAAGGCCGACTTTATCTGCTGCACGCACGCAGCTTATTGGCGGCCGATGCTGAGGCTGATGCCCAATTGCAGGCCGATCAAAGCGAGCCTCAGGGCCGCTTGGTGATTACTGCGCCGGTATTATTTGGCCAGCGCTACCTCTGTCCTGCAATTAACCGCTTTATCGAGCACTATCCCAAGCTCAGCGTAGAAGTGCATTTGCTCGATAGGCTGGTGAATCTTGTTGAAGAAGGTTTTGATCTCGGCCTGCGGATAGGCGAGATGCACGACTCTAGCCTGGTGGGACAGCATCTGGCCGACTTACGGCGGGTCTACGCAGCCGCACCTGCGTATCTGGCCAGCAGCGGTACGCCCACAACACCGGCTGCCTTGCGTGAGCACAACTGCCTACGCAGTACGCAACAACAAGGCCATTGGATGTTTCAGCAGCAAGGCAAAAATATGCCGCAAGCGGTCAGTGGCAGGCTGGTGTTTAATCAAGTCGCCCCCTTGGTTGAGGCCTGCGTGGCCGGTTTGGGGATAGGTCATTTCAGCATCTATCAAGTTGCGCCGTATCTGCAAAGTGGGCAATTACAGCTGGTGCTGGAAGACTATGAGCTGGCAGCGCGACCACTGCACATCTTATACCCGCACAGTAAATTACTAGCGGCGCGCAGCAAAGCCTTGATCGCCTGGATCAAGCAAGAGATCAGCGTGGTAAGGGCGACTTGGGAATAAGCGGGTGGTCTAAGTAATTTACGCCGCCTGATGCGCGCGCCATGCGGCAGGCGGCAAACCTAGATGTTTTTTGAAGGCGCGATTAAACGCCGCCACGCTTTCGTAACCGACATCAGCCGCTACCTGATCGACCCCTATGCGCGAGGCAGAGAGTTTTCTGCAGGCCACATTCATGCGCCACTTTGCCACATAGGCCATAGGGCTCTCACCTAGCGATTCTGAAAAACGCGCTGCGAAGCGTGATGGTGACATTGCGACTTCTCCCGCTAGACGCGGGATCGACCAGTCTTGCGCTGGATTTTGATGGATAGCCTTGATGGCACGCCCGACCACCGGATCTTTGATCCCGCGAAACCAGCCTACCGCTTGCTGCGGCGTGACTTCGAGATGCGCGCGCACCGCTTCGGCACACAGAATTTCTAGCAGCCGTTCAACAATAAAGCCGGCACCAAAAGCAGATCGTTCTATCTCATTGGCCATGATGTGGGCAATCCCGGATAAATTATGCAAACTAGTTTGGCGCGACAAGTTCACCCGCAAGATAGCTGGTAGCGCGGCAAACAGAGGATTGAGTTGGGTTTGATGCAGCATAAATACACCGCATAACAGTGAAACGCCCAAGCCCGCCTGTGCAGCGCTGGTTTTTTGTATATTTGGGCCGCCAGCCAACATCGTTTCTAAGTCCGCAATCTGATCGCTCTTGCCCTGCGATAGCGTGTGCGCCTCACCACCAAACATAATGGCCATCTCGCCCGCGGTGAGCGTGATGTGATTGCCCGACGCTGACTTGATCTCGCAATGGCCAAATTCAACCAGATGAAAGGCCACCGCCAGCGTGTCTTGCTTGAGGCCTAAGAAGGCAGCAAGTTTATCCGAGCTAGGGATGGCAATCGCACAGGGCGGGGCGTAGGCCTCACGTAACAGCACACTTCCGCCTATCCGAAGGGATCGTAAGGCATCATCTAAAACATCGCCTGATTTATCTATATTAGTGGTTTCTGCAAACTTATCGGTGTTATTGAGCATAGAAACGACTGTTGTATGTGGTTAAACTGAATCCGTCATCATATCACTTAAGGCCAATAATCATGTTAAACATCTCTGCTACCTCCATCATGCTAGGACTAGACGTCCTGATGATCGTCTACACCCTGTGGGCGCTGTCCATTTTCAAACCCCTCGGCAAATTAGGCCTGGGCATCGCGGTCGGGATGCTGGTCTGGCTAGGCGTGCTGCATCTGGCGCTATCGAGCGAAAGCCTGTTCCCTAAAGACATCTCGGGGATCGCATTTTTGGCGATTATTTTTGCTGGCGTAGGCTTAGTTGGCGCTCTGTTATTCCTGATCCCATCGATACGCAATTTGCTACTAAGTTTGGATCAGCGCCAACTCATGCTATTGCAGGGCATACGGGCTTTCTTCGGTGGCACTTTCCTGATGTTTGCCAGCCTCGGTGTCTTGCCGCAAGCTTTTGGCATCATCGATGGCTTTACCCATATTGGTGCCGGCTTCTTTGGTCTGATCGCGGCATTCTCGGTGGCCAGTGCGGTGCAGGGTAATCGACGCGCCTGGTTTGCCAATATTTTTGGCCTGACCGATATCTTAATCGTCGCCAGTACGCTGGCCTTGATACTGCTGCCGCAAATCGGCCCTCACCACCCCATGATGTACGCTGTTTTTCTGCCTGCACCTTTGTGGTTATGGTTTCATCTGGTGTCGATCTGGAAGCTGCTGCGCGGCGAATAAATTAAAAGACAAAATAAGTCGCACTTTTAAATTGAAATGAGTTCGATCTGCGGCATGCGACATTTTTAATGCAGCATGCCGTAATGCATTCTGCGCAGGCATTGCGCGGCTGCTAAACTATAGTAACTAAAATGAAAACTGTAATACCGCGTTTTTTGCCAAATATGATAAAAATTTTAGTTCACTATTTTATATAAAACTGCCATGACGACTCCTAGAGAACTTTTAAAAGCTGTAGATATTTTGGAAATGCCCGCGCATTCCAAGGCGCACCTACTTAACCCTGAAGCCATGCGACTCTCGAAGTCACTTAGCGGCGCAACTGGTCTTAACGATCTTGGCTTTCACCTGATGACGGTGATGCCGGGACGAGAGTATGCGGAATATCATCGCCATATATACGAGGAGCAATGTTTCTACGTACTCTCTGGCCATGGTGAGGCGATCATTGAAGAACTGCGCTATGCAATCGATGCTGGAGATTTTCTTGGTTTTCCCAAAAATGGGGTGGCGCATACGATCTTCAATAATGGCAGCGCGCCTTTGGTTTTATTAGCGGCTCGCGTCAATTTAGAACAAGATGTATGCGACTATCCACGCCAGAAAAAACGTTTGTACATGAACGGAGCGCAGGAAGCCGTGGTCGATTTTGATGCCATTAGACGCGAACCTCCGCTAGCGGATTTTTAGCATTTTTGTTTTTCTGGTAGGCCTAAAAGTTGCTTCCTGTTTTATTGAAAGGACAAATATGTCTCGCATTTCATTCTTAGTCCCATTGTCGTTTTGCCTCTTGAGCGCTTGCGGTGGCGGAGCTTCAGACAGTTCGGTTACGCCACCACCACCTCCGCCCCCACCCCCAGTAAAAATTAACCCGGAAGGCTTGTGGCATGGGGCTGCTAAGTCAAGCAGCAACGAGCTCGCCATCGACATGCTTGCCGATGGTTTTGGTTCGGCTTATGCCATCGCCAATGCTGCCAATGGCGCACCGGCTGAAGCGCTCTTCATGAGCGGCTTTAGTAGTGATAATTTTGTCGTCGGCAATCTCAATAGCAGCGGAGCTGGCTATTATCGACACCAGACGGGTGGCTTCTTTGAAAGCGTGGGCTCGGCCGCAATGTCGCCGCAATCCGGTAGCACGCAGAAGTCTCTGCAGTTCCAGGTGACGGTGGGCATTAATGGCAGCGACCCGCGCACCGTCACGCTCAACTATGACAGTCAATACGATAAAGCGCTTACGGTCGAGAATTTGCTGGGTAAATACAATAGCAAATCCCCGGATAACGCCTTGATGAGTCTGACATTGTCGAATCTTGATCCGAATAGCATGCTCATCAGCGCCAATCCAGCCTGTGTTTTTAGCTATAGCCGTGTGAAGCCTATGACTGATAGTGCCAAAAACATTTACTCGGTGGCCGCCATCTTTAGTGGTAGCGCTTGTGCTTTCCAAGGCGCAGCAACTGGTGTCGCTTATGCTGACGTCGGCAGCGATGGAGGGGTGCTCGGGCTCAATCTCCTACTGCGCGAGACCAGCGGAAAAAGCTTCTTCGTGTTCCAGGGCCGAAAACCCTGAACGGCTCAGCTGGGGGACGATTGCCCCTTGCACATCGCTGCATGGGTGCTGATCTAGCCTAAATAAACAATCTCAACACAGCCCCGGCCAGAGCGCATATTCCATGCGCTCTGCAGGCCGGCATGGCTGCGAACCCGCATGGAATATGCGTGATAGCGCTGCTCTTGGAATTTTTGAGTGCCAGCATGTAACTGTTCAGCCCGCAATGAAAACTCCCTCGCCCGCTGGCGGGAGAGGGCAGGGGTGAGGGTGGTTGAGCAACGCTTGCTTCCAAATAAAGGATGCACTTAACGCGATGAAAAATCAAACATTGTGCAAATTTGAACTACCCTCATCCCAACCCTTCTCCCGCTAGCGGGAGAAGGGCTTAGTATAGCGAGCTAAACAATTACGCCAGCATAAGGTTTGCGCAGACTAGGATAGCTTCAAAAACACGTAAGTCTGTTCTGCGCAGAGGTAGCGGCGTTTTGGTTTTTGTCTTTTGCTTTAGCCAGTTGAACTTAAGATGCTGGCGTTGCCGCCAGATCCCGTAATCACAGTTCGTTGACATCAAGTGCAATAAGTCATCTAGACGTCACGATGATGTCACAATGCCTCTTTACAATTCGAAGCTCCGGTATCGCAGCGATACCATTTTACCCAAAGGAGTATTCGATGCAATTCCCTACATTGTTGAAATCCATATCCTCACTGTTTTGCCTGGTCAGTCTTGCGGCCTCTGCCGAAACTAATTTGACGGTCTACACCGCGCTGGAAGCCGATCAGTTGAAATCGTATCAGCGTCAATTTGAAACAGAATATCCGGATATAAAAATCCGTTGGGTGCGCGACTCCACCGGCATTATCACCGCAAAATTATTAGCTGAAAAAGCTTCACCGCAAGCCGATGTGGTGTTGGGCGTTGCCGCTACCTCATTGCTGGTGCTGGAGAAAGAGGGCATGTTACATGCCTACGCACCGAAAGGCCTGGAAAAGCTGAACAAGCGTTTTGTCGACGACAGCACACCGCCAAGTTGGGTCGGTATGGATGTCTGGGGCGCGACCATTTGTTTCAACACGGTCGAAGCTGGCAAGTTAGGTTTGAAGAAACCAGAGAGCTGGAAAGACTTACTCAAGCCAGAATATAAAGGCAAGATCGTCATGCCAAATCCGGCCTCCAGCGGCACCGGTTATTTTGATGTGAGTGGCTGGCTGACACAATTCGGTGAGAAAGACGGCTGGACCTATATGGATCAGTTGCATGTCAATATTGCGCAGTACACGCATTCCGGTTC
Organism: Undibacterium parvum; assembly: GCF_003955735.1. NCBI lineage: Bacteria > Pseudomonadati > Pseudomonadota > Betaproteobacteria > Burkholderiales > Oxalobacteraceae > Neoundibacterium > Neoundibacterium parvum. The sequence goes on from NZ_CP034464.1 coordinate 2,454,929, forward strand.
TAAGCCTTGCAAACAAGCCGCTAGTGGCGAATTCCCAATTGGTATCGCCTTTGAATATCGCGCTGCCAAGTTAAAAGACAGCGGTGCGCCAATTGATTTGATCTTCCCTAAGGAAGGCTTGGGTTGGGATGTGGAAGCGACCGGCATCATGAAAGGGACAAAAAATCTCGAGGCTGCACGCAAACTGGCTGATTGGTCTGCCTCTAAGTCTGCTAACGAATTATTTGCAAATAA